>NZ_JBIPCO010000004.1:0-483097 GCF_044005885.1 Flavobacterium sp. FlaQc-30
TGATTCAGAAGGAGTCTTGACTCTTGATGCAAATACAGTATCAGGAAGCTACAGCATCACGTACCAATTATGTGAAGTAGGAGCCAATCCTTCAAACTGTGATACAGCTACAGCTACTGTAGTTGTAGGCCAGCCAATAATCGATGCAGTAGCAGAAACGACAGCTTCGATCAATGGTTACACAGGAGGAACAACTCCAGCCTTAACGTTAAATGATAAATTAAACGGAGCAGCAGTAGTAGTGGGTACTAACCCAGGTGAGGTAAAAGTAACCCCGGTAACAGTACCAACAGGCTTAACATTAAATACAGACGGAACAGTAACAGTTGCAGCAAACACTCCAGCAGGAAATTATGATGTAACATACAAAATCTGCGAAGTAACCAATCCAGGAAACTGTGATGAAGTAACTTCAGTTATAGTAGTTAGCCAGCCTACAATCGATGCAGTAGCAGAAACGACAGCTTCGATCAATGGTTACACAGGCGGAACAACACCAGCCTTAACGTTAAATGATAAATTAAACGGAGCAGCAGTAGTAGTGGGTACTAACCCAGGTGAGGTAAAAGTAACCCCGGTAACAGTACCAACAGACTTAACATTAAATACAGACGGAACAGTAACAGTTGCAGCAAACACTCCAGCAGGAAATTATGATGTAACGTACAAAATCTGCGAAGTAACCAATCCAGGAAACTGTGATGAAGTAACTTCAACTATAGTAGTAGGTAAATCAATTATCATTGCATTGACTGAGACTACAGATGCAATCAATGGAAGAGTTGGTGGAACGACATATTCATTAGTTAAAAATGATCTTTTAAACGGAGTTGCAGTTGTTATTAAAAATAGTAATGGAGGAGTAATCTTGACAAGTGTAAGTGTACCAGCAGGATTAACTTTAAATGCGGACGGAACTGTGAAAGTAGATGCGGGAACGCCAGTAGGACTTTATGAGGTTGAATATACAATTTGCGAATTTTTAAATCCAACGACAAATTGTGCAACTGTCAAAAGTTATGTTCTTGTTACAGGTTCAGCTCCTAGTGCAGGGTTATTAAAAGCAAATGAAGACAATGGAGGAACTATAGATACTAATAAAGGAGAAAAACCAAACGTAAATGTCTTTAAAAATGACACTTATAATGGTTTGCCATTAGATCCTTCAACTGTTATTTTAACAACAGTAGTTTCAAATCCTAATTTAATTTTAAAAGCGGATGGGTCAATAGAAGTAAAAGATGGAACTCCAGTTGGGGATTATGAATTGACATACCAAATTTGTGAAGTCTTAAATACAGATAATTGCAGTCAGGCAAAAGTGAAAGTTTCAGTTGAAAACAGCGTTGATCCTGAACCGCCAATTTCAAAAATTGTTCTTGGAAACGATCAAGGTGTTGCAGATGGAATAAATGGTTCACTTGAATTCATCAATGTTTTAGACAATGATTTCTTGAATGACAAGCCAATTAGTTCTCTAGATATTGTAATTACTAATATATCAAGAAGTCCATATTTCGAATTTAATTCAGATGGAACAGTAAATGTGAAACCAAATACGCCGGGAGGAAATTATGCAATTGCATATCAAGTTTGCGAAAAAGCAGATTCATCTAATTGTAGTACCGGAATGTTAAATGTTTTTGTTGAAGTTCCAGAAATTGCACTTGTAAAAACAGCGGTATTCAATGATGAAAATGGTAACGGAGTTGCTAATGCAGGCGAAACAATTACATATAGATTTGTGGTAACAAATACAGGAAATGTTCCATTAAAAGGAATTATGATTACAGATCCTTTAGTTGGAGTTAAAGTCTTTGGTCAAGCAATTGATCTAGATGTTAACGAATCTAATGACACTAATTTTACTGCAGAATATAAGATCACACAAAGTGATATTAATTTCGGAAGCGTGAGTAATCAAGCTAGTGTAAAAGGAAGCAGTGCAAAAGGAGTTGTAGTTGAAGATATTTCTGATGATGCAAGCCTTACAGATGATAAACCAACTGTTTTAGGTCTAAAAGGATGTGTGATAAAAGTCTTTAATGCTTTCTCTCCAAATGGAGATGCTAAAAATTCAAGATTCTACATTCAAGGATTAGAATGTTATCCAAACAATACAGTAGAGATTTACAATCGTTGGGGAGTATTAGTTTTTGATGTTGATCGTTACAATAATGAAGATCGAGTGTTTACAGGATTTTCACAAGGACGTACAACCATTAGTGAAACTGCTGGATTACCTGTAGGAACCTATTTTTATATTATTAAGTATACTGATAGCGATTCTAATCCTCACGAACTTTCAGGTTATTTATATCTAAATAAATAAAAATTACAAACGGCTTAGTATTGAGCTAAGCCGTTTTTTTAAATTCTTTTAAATGAAAAAATTAAGCTTAATTTTTATATTCTTTTCCATTGTAGGCTTTGCGCAGCAAGATGCTCAGTATACACAATACATGTACAATACTATAAATGTAAATCCTGCATATGCTGGTTCACGAGGAGTAATGAGTGTTTTTGGATTATATCGTACCCAATGGATAGGGCTTGACGGTGCGCCAAAAACCAGCAGTTTTTCATTAAACACACCGATAAATAACAGCGATATCGGAATAGGTGTTTCGCTTGTAAATGACAAAATTGGACCTACAAATGAAAATACCTTATCTACAGATATATCATATTCAATACCAACATCCGAAACCTTCAAACTTTCGTTTGGAATTAAAGCAACAGCTAATTTATTCAATTTAGACATAAATAAACTTAATCCCGAAGATCAGGGAGATCCACAGTTTCAAGACTTAAATAATAAGTTCTCACCAAATATTGGAGCAGGAGTTTATTGGCACTCAGACAAAGCTTATGTTGGTTTTTCTATTCCAAACTTCATAGAAACAAATAGATATGATGACAATGATGTCGCAATTTTTAAAGATAAAATCAACTATTACTTAATGGCAGGTTATGTATTTGATCTTAATTATTATGTCAAATTTAAACCAGCTGTTCTAACAAAAATGGTGCAAGGAGCCCCTTTACAAGTTGATTTATCAGGAAATTTTATGTTTAATGAAAAGTTTGTCGTAGGATTGGCTTATAGATGGAGTGCTTCATTAAGCGCAATGGCAGGTTTTCAAGTCTCAGAAGGAATGTATATAGGTTACGCTTATGATCGTGAAACGACTAAGTTAAACAACTATAATTCAGGTTCTCACGAAATATTCCTTCGTTTTGAGTTTTTTAATAATTATAATAAAATGATATCTCCAAGATTCTTCTAATATATGCCATAATGAAAATTAAAAAAATAGGTTATTCAGTTCTATTACTATGCTTCTTTTTCCAAATAAATGCGCAGACAAAACTTATAAGTAAAGAAAATAAAACTAAAAGCAGCAAGGAAGTTAAACTTGCCAAAAAAGAGGAGAAAGCAAAAAAAGAATATGCAAAACTAGTAAGTAAAGCAGATAAAAAATATGACAATTATGAATATGTAGACGCTATAAAGGCCTACAAAAGCGTAATGGCAAAAGGAGATTATGACGAAAAACTGCTTCAAAGACTTGCAGACTCTTATTATTTTACAGCCGATTTAAGAAATGCAGAAAAATGGTATGGAGAACTTTACAGAATCAATAAAAATCAGTTACCAGAATATTTATACAAGTATGCACAATCCCTAAAATCAGTAGGACATTATCAAAGAGCAGATCAAATCTTAGAAATATTTAACACCAGAGCTGCGTCACAAAATAGAGCTGCTTTAGTTAGAAATGAGAAAAATTATTTAGACGAAATTAAATCCAATTCGGGACGTTTTGTAATCGCCGATGCTGGAGTTAATTCTGAATTTTCAGATTACGGAGGAGTAGTTTATGATAACAAGATTGTTTTTACTTCTGCAAGGGATACTGGCGGAATAGCTAGAAAAAACTTTAAATGGACAAATAAATCCTTTTCTACTTTTTTTACAGCAGATTTATTACCAGATGGAAGTGTTGGAAAAGTGAAACTTTTCTATAAAAAAGACCATGGAAATTTTAATGAATCTTCTCCAGTGTTTACAAAAGATGGGCGCACAATGTATTTTACCCGAAATAACTTTATTGATGGTAAAAGAGGAGAAAATAATAAGAATGTAACGCTTCTTAAACTTTATAAAGCAGAATTGGTTGGTGATAAATGGGGTAATATAAAGGAGTTGCCTTTCACAAGTGATCAATACAGCACCGCACATCCTGCTCTAAGCATAGACGAGAAAACGTTGTATTTTGCTTCAGACATGCCTGGAACTCTTGGAGAATCTGATTTGTACAAAGTAACCATAAATACTGATGGAACTTTTGGAGCACCTGAAAATTTAGGAGCACATATAAATACAGAAGGAAGAGAAACATTCCCATTTGTCTCAGGTGATAATGAATTGTATTTTTCTTCAGACGGACGTCCAGGACTAGGAGGTCTTGATGTGTATGTTGTAAAAATGAATGAAGACGGAACGCTGGACGAAGTTCAAAATGTTGGACAGCCAGTAAACAGTAAACAAGATGATTTTGCTTTTGTAATCGACAGTAAAAAGAGAAATGGATTCTTTTCGTCAAATCGCGAAAATATGAATGATTCAGATAATATCTATCGATTTACAGAAATAAAAAAATTGGTATGCGAACAAGGACTGTCAGGAATAATTACAGATGCTGAATCAAATGAAATTTTAGCAAATGCTTCTCTTATTTTGTTTGATGAAAATTTCAATACGCTGCAAAATGTTGAATCAGATGAAAAAGGGAATTATGCTTTTGAAAACGTAAAATGCGGAAAGAAATATTCTATCAGAGTTGTCAAAGACGGTTTTAACAGAAAAGATGTTTCAATTGCTTTAAAGAAAGAAAATGGTAAAACTGAATTACCAATTGGATTGCATAAAAATGTGCAGCCAGCCGAAATTAAGAAAATAGCGGTAAATAAATTGGCTATTAAACCTTTGAAAATAGGGACTATTAACGTCGGGTCAGATTTGGTAAAATTACTTCACATTCCGATGAACTTTTTTGATTTAGGAAAAGCTACAATTAAAAAATCATCCGAAGCTTCACTAATTAAAGTTGTACAAGCCTTAAATCAGTATCCGAATTTAAAATTAGATATTCGATCGCACACAGACAGCCGATCTTCATCTGAAAGTAATCAGATTTTATCTGATAAAAGAGCCCAGTCAACAAGAGACTGGTTAATAAGTAAAGGAGTTGATGCCAGTAGATTAACAGCAAAAGGATATGGTGAAACACAGTTAGTTAATAAATGTGCAGACGGTGTAAAATGTACCGAACAACAGCACCAGTTAAACCGACGCAGCGAATTTATTGTAGTTGCTATGTAAATATAAGTTTCTTTAAAATATAATAAGCCCTTTTCTAAATCTAGAAAAGGGCTTTTTTCTTGAGAATACTTTAAAAGTTAAAAAAGCTGATTTTTGGCAAAAAAGAGCCGTAAATGTTTTTGTTCTTTAGTGTATAGTTTTAAAAAGTTATAAAACAATGTATAATGTTTAAAATGAGTATGTTGTGTTTTTAAAATATAGTGTTAGAAGTAAATAGTGTGCGATTTTTTTTTAACTTTATAAATCTAAAATTTTTCAGATATGACTGTAGATCAAATACTAAACGCAAAAGGTAAAAATGTTTATTCGGTACATTCAACAACAACAGTTTATGAAGCTTTGAAAGTAATGGGCGAAAAAAACATAGGAGCAATCCTAGTTATTGACGGAAATGACTTAAAAGGAATTTTATCTGAAAGGGATTATGCTCGAAAAATAGTTTTAAAAGATAAATCTTCCAAAGAAACCCTTGTGCATGAAATCATGGAAAGCAATGTTTTTTCGGTTAAATTATCTAATAATATCGAGGATTGTATGGAGTTGATGAGCTCAAAGAGAATCAGGCATCTCCCAGTTTTAGAAAACGAAATTGTAGTAGGAATAATTTCGATCAGTGATGTGGTAAAAGCTGTTATCGAAATTCAAAAAGATACCATTAATCACTTAAATTCCTATATCTCACAGTAAATAAATTTTATGAAATATAACTTTTTAAATAGTCCATTTTGTCATGGGCTATTTTTTTGACGTTATTAATTTAACATTTTAACAAAAGAAAGTAGTAAAAACATACCTTTTTAAGCTAAGACTTATATCTTTGTAAGCTAGAATAAAAGCTAAAAATAATGAACAAAGAGAGTAAAAAAAGAGAGGCATTACTGTACCACGCAGAGCCAACTCCAGGAAAAATTCAAGTAGTTCCAACAAAAAAATATGCAACCCAAAGAGACTTATCACTGGCTTATTCGCCGGGAGTTGCTGAACCATGTTTAGAAATCGCAGCAAACAAAGAAGACGTTTATAAATACACCGCAAAAGGAAATTTAGTAGCTGTAATTTCAAATGGTACAGCTGTTTTAGGTCTTGGAAATATAGGCCCTGAGGCAGGAAAACCAGTAATGGAGGGGAAAGGTCTATTGTTTAAAATATTCTCAGATATAGACGTTTTTGATATAGAAATCGATACCGAAAATGTTGAAGAATTTATTCAAACGGTAAAAAATATTGCTCCAACCTTTGGAGGTATCAATCTTGAAGATATCAAAGCACCAGAATCTTTCGAAATTGAAAGAAGATTAATAGAAGAATTAGACATTCCAGTAATGCATGATGATCAGCACGGAACTGCGATTATTTCTTCTGCAGCCTTAATCAATGCACTTGAATTAGCAGGCAAAAAAGCCGAAGATGTAAAAGTGGTTGTTTCAGGAGCAGGATCAGCAGCAATTGCTTGTACTGATCTATATGTTTTACTAGGAGTAAAAGTCGAAAATATTTTAATGTATAATAGTAAAGGACTTTTAACAAAAGACAATCCTTCACTTTCAGAATTACAATTAAAATACGCAGTTAACGGTCCTAAAATTGATTTAGCAGATGCAGTAAATGGAGCAGATGTTTTCATCGGATTATCATCAGGAGATATTCTGTCACCAGAAATGTTATTGACAATGAAAGAAAATCCGATTGTGTTTGCAATGGCAAATCCAAATCCGGAAATCGATTATAATTTGGCTGTTCAAACGCGAAAAGACGTTATTATGGCTACAGGACGTTCAGACTTTCCTAACCAAGTAAATAATGTTTTAGGTTTTCCATATATTTTTAGAGGAGCGTTAGATGTACGTGCTACTAAAATTAATGAAGAAATGAAAATGGCGGCTGTAAAAGCTTTAGCTATTTTAGCAAAAGAACCAGTTCCAGAACAAGTTAACGTAGCTTATGGTGCAACAAAGCTTGGTTTTGGTCAAGAATATATCATTCCTAAGCCTTTTGATCCTCGATTAATTACTATTGTAGCGCCTGCAGTTGCTAAGGCAGCAATGGAATCTGGCGTAGCAAAAAAACCTATTACAGATTGGGCAGCTTATGAAGATGTGCTTCGTGAACGTATGGGTAACGATAACAAAATGGTGCGTTTAATTACCAATCGTGCTAAATTAAATCCTAAACGAGTTGTTTTTGCAGAAGCAGATCATTTAAATGTTTTAAAAGCAGCTCAAATTGTTTATGAAGACGGTATTGGTTCGCCAGTATTATTAGGAAATAGAGAATTAATTTTAGAATTAAAAGCTGAATTAGGTTTTGATGCTGATCTTGAAATTATTGACCCTAAAACGAATGAAGAAGAAGCAAGACGAAATCGATTTGCAAATTCTTATTGGGAAACAAGAGAGCGAAGAGGAGTTTCATTGCTTGATGCTCAGAAGTTTATGCGCGAAAGAAATTATTTTGCAGCAATGATGGTTAATGAAGGAGAAGCTGATGCTGTAGTTACAGGTTACTCAAGAAGTTATCCAAGTGTTGTAAAACCAATGCTTCAGCTAATCGAAAAAGCGCCAGGTGCATCACTTGTTGCGACTGCAAACATGATGCTTACATCTCGTGGACCAATGTTCTTGTCAGATACAGCAATAAATATCAACCCAAGTTCAGAAGATTTAGTAAACATCGCCATCATGACAGCAAAAACAGCAAAAATGTTTGGTGTTGAGCCTGTTATTGCAATGGTTTCTTATTCGAATTTTGGATCATCAACAAGTCAAAGTGCTTCAAAAGTAAGAGAAGCAGTTGCTTACTTGCATAAAAATCATCCAGACATGATTGTTGATGGTGAAATTCAAGCAGATTTTGCTTTAAATCCAGATATGCTTAAAGAAAAATTTCCTTTCTCTAAATTAGCAGGTAAAAAAGTTAATACATTAATCTTTCCTAACTTAGAGTCAGCAAATATTACATACAAATTGTTGAAAGAGTTATATAAAGTTAACTCTATTGGGCCAATTATGATGGGAATGGGTAAACCAGTTCACATTTTTCAATTAGGAGCAAGTGTTGAAGAAATGGTCAACATGGCAGCAATTGCGGTAATTGACGCGCAGCAAAAAGAAAGTAAAAAAAACAAATTAGCAGAGTAGTACAATAAAGTAAGGGTCAAATAATATTGTCTTAATTTTATTGCATTTTTGTTATATTTGATACTTATAAATAATACTATGATAGCACATTTGCAAGGGAAATTAGTTGAAAAAAATCCCACAGAAGTTGTAATTGATTGTGGTGGAGTGGGATACCATGTAAACATATCGTTGCATACCTTTTCATTAATTCCTAATGCTGATTTTATAAAATTGTATACGCATCTTCAAATCAAAGAAGATGCGCATACTTTATTTGGTTTTGTCGAAAAATCAGAGCGAGAAATATTTAGAATGCTTTTGTCTGTTTCAGGAATTGGAGCCAATATTGCAAGAACAATGTTGTCTTCTATTGAACCAAGACAAATTATTAATGCCATAGCATCGGGTGACGTTGGTGTTATCCAGTCTATAAAAGGAATTGGAAACAAAACAGCACAGCGAGTAATACTTGATTTAAAAGAAAAAGTGTTAAAGTTGTACGATTTAGATGAAGTTTCCGTAGTTCAAAACAATACAAATAGAGATGAAGCGTTATCTGCTTTGGAAGTTTTAGGATTTGTTAGAAAAACTTCAGAAAAAGTAGTTGAAAAGATTGTAAAAGAAGATCCGGAAGCTACCGTAGAAACGATTATTAAAAAAGCATTAAAAAGCTTGTAAACCCAATCTTGATAAACGAATTGTATGCGTAAAATTTGTATTTTTTTGCTGGTTTTATTATGTGGTAACGTTTTGCGATCACAAGTAAATCCGGCGGCTCAAGATACAACCAAAACTCAGTTTTCTGTTGGAAAATTAGAGTTAGAAAATCCGCCTAGTATACTCTCAGCTTATCGATATGATCCAATTACAGATCGTTACATTTATACAAAATCAGTCGATGGTTTTTCCATTGATTATCCCCTTATTTTAACACCCAAAGAATACGAAGATTTAGTTTTAAAAGAATCCAGAAGAGATTATTTTAGAAAGAAATCCGATGCAATCGATGGCAAGAAAGCAAACAGCGAAGCTGCCAAAAAAGATTTACTGCCACGTTACTATATTAATTCAAGCCTTTTTGAAAGTGTATTTGGAAGTAATACTATCGACGTAAAACCTACTGGATCTGTTGAGATGGATTTAGGTATGCGTTATACAAAACAAGACAATCCTTCATTCTCACCTCGTAATAGATCAAGTCTTACGTTTGATTTCGATCAGCGAATCAGTATGAGTTTAATGGGTAAAGTAGGAACTAGATTGGAGGTAAATGCAAACTACGATACACAATCGACATTTGCATTTCAAAACTTGTTTAAACTGGCATACACGCCGTCAGAAGATGATATCATCCAAAAAGTAGAAGTAGGTAATGTCAGCATGCCGCTAAATAGTACCTTAATTCGTGGAGCGCAGAGTTTGTTTGGAGTTAAAACGCAGTTGCAATTTGGAAAAACAACCATTACAGGCGTTTTTTCAGAACAAAAATCACAAACAAAAAGCGTCGTTGCCGAAAACGGAGGAACAGTTCAAAACTTTGATCTATATGCTTTAGATTATGATAACGATCGACACTTTTTCTTATCTCAATATTTTAGAAATAAGTATGACGCGTCTCTAAGGAATTATCCAATTATTGATAGTCGTGTACAGATAACAAGATTAGAAGTTTGGGTAACCAACAAACAAAATCGTATAAGCACAAACAATAATAACTTAAGAAACATTATAGCGCTTCAGGATTTAGGTGAAGGCCAGATTAGTGGTATTCCAGATAACGAAGTTGTTGTAATAAGTTCTAGCACTGGATTTTTTAATAATCCTGTAGATACACCAACAAATAATACCAATAATAAATATGATCCAGCGACCATTGGTCAAGCAGGAGCATATTTAAATTCTAATATTAGAGAAATCGTAACTGCAAAATCAGGATTCAACAACACCAATGTAAGCGAAGCCACTGATTATTCTGTATTAGAAAATGCTCGAAAATTAACAGCGGCAGAATATACATTTAACCCTCAATTAGGATATTTATCGTTGCAACAGCGTTTAGCAAACGATGAAATTCTAGCAGTAGCTTTTGAATACACAGTGGGTGGAAAAGTGTACCAAGTAGGAGAATTTGGAAGTGATGGTATTGACGGAACAGTAGTTACTGGAAACAATAATGGCAATCAGGCAATTATTACACAAAGTTTAGTTTTAAAAATGCTGAAAAGTAATTTGACAAACGTTAAAAATCCAGTTTGGAATTTGATGATGAAAAACGTTTATCAGATTCCACAGGCCTATCAAATTAAACAAGATGATTTTAGGTTAAATATCCTTTACACAGATCCATCGCCTATAAACTACATTACACCAGTTCAAGGAACTACTTTTCCTCCAAATCCAGCGCCAGATAGTAAAGTGGAACAAACGCCATTATTAAACGTTTTCAACTTAGATCGCTTAAACTACAATAATGATCCGCAAACAGGTGGAGATGGATTTTTTGATTACATTCCTGGAATAACAGTCGATGTTCAGAACGGACGTGTAATTTTTACAACAAAAGAACCTTTTGGAGAGCTTATCTTTAAAAAATTACAAAACAGCGCAGGAGAAACATATAACGATCCAACAACTTATAATGCCAATCAGCAAAAGTATGTTTTTAGAAATATGTATAAAAACACTCAGGCAGGAGCATTGCAAGACAGTGATAAAAATAAATTCTTATTAAGAGGAAAATACAAATCATCAGGAAGCAACGGAATACCTATTGGAGCATTTAATGTACCTCAAGGATCTGTTGTGGTTACTGCAGCCGGACGAAGACTAGTTGAAGGGATCGATTATAGTGTCGATTACCAACTAGGAAGAGTGCAAATTTTAGATCCTTCACTTCAGGCATCAAACACACCAATAGAAGTTTCATTAGAAAACAATTCAATCTTCGGACAGCAGACTAGAAGATTTATGGGGTTCAATGTCGAGCATAAAATTTCAGATAAATTTGTTGTTGGAGGAACTTACTTAAAAATGACCGAAAGACCATTTACTCAAAAATCAAGTTATGGTCAAGAGTCAGTAAATAATACCATTTTTGGTTTTAATGGAAATTACTCAACAGAAGTTCCCTTTTTGACAAGATTAGCAAACAAATTGCCTAATATTGATACGGATGTGCCATCGAATTTATCTATACGAGGTGAAGTTGCATTTTTAAGACCAGACGCACCAAAAGCAAGTGATTTTGAAGGAGAAGCAACCATTTATGTTGATGATTTTGAAGGTTCACAGACTACAATCGATATGCGATCTGCTTATGCATGGAGTTTAGCATCAACACCATTTGTAAATTCTATAAATGATAATACATTTAATGCCAATTCAAACACTTTAGAATACGGTTATAAAAGAGCAAAACTATCTTGGTATACCATTGATCCAATTTTTTATTCCTCAAAACCATCAGGAATTTCAAATGATGATTTGTCTTTAAATACAACAAGAAGAATTTACAGCCGAGAATTATATCCAAATACCGATATTGCTCAAGGACAGATTCAGGTAGTTAATACACTTGATTTAACATACTATCCATCAGATAGAGGACCTTATAATAATAACCCAAATTTTAGTTCAAGTAATCCATCGTCAAATTTTGGTGGAATCATGCGAGCTTTAAATTCAACAAATTTTGAGCAAGGAAACGTTGAGTATATTCAGTTTTGGGTGCTGGATCCTTATGTTGGAAATGGAGAAACACCGGGAACTAATACAGGT
The DNA here is from genome assembly GCF_044005885.1 of Flavobacterium sp. FlaQc-30. Taxonomy (NCBI): domain Bacteria; kingdom Pseudomonadati; phylum Bacteroidota; class Flavobacteriia; order Flavobacteriales; family Flavobacteriaceae; genus Flavobacterium; species Flavobacterium sp. FlaQc-30. The sequence goes on from NZ_JBIPCO010000004.1 coordinate 12,286, forward strand.
AAAATATATTTCAACTTAGGAGAAATCTCCGAAGACGTTTTGAAAGACGGAAGAAAACAATATGAAAACGGATTGGGGCCAGATCAAATTATGGTTAATCCGCAGCCGCTTTGGGGAGATGTCCCTGCATCACAATCTTTAATCTATGCTTTTGACACCAATCCAGATAACCGAAGAAATCAAGATGTTGGTTTAGACGGTCTGCCAAGTTCAAAAGAAGGAGCAATTTATACAAATTATGCAGGAGAAGCTGACCCTGCAGCAGACGATTATACCTATTATTTAAATACTGATGGCGGGGTTCTTGAACGTTATAAAAACTATAACGGAGTTGAAGGAAACTCAGCGGTAAGTATTAATGATCCAAATCGTGGTTCAACGACTCTTCCAGATGTTGAAGATATTAATCGCGATAATACAATGAGTACCATTAATGCTTATTATGAATATAGTATTGATGTAAAGCCGGGAATGCAGGTAGGGCAAAATTATGTTACAGATATTAGAGAAGTAAGTAATGTCGAGCTGCCAAACGGAGGAACAACAACAGCAAGATGGATTCAGTTTAAAATTCCAGTTTCTCAGCCACAAAACACGATTGGTAATATTACAGATTTTAGATCTATTCGTTTCATGCGTATGTTCATGACTGGATTTAATAATCAGACTACCGTGCGTTTTGGAGCCTTAGATTTAGTGAGAGGAGAATGGAGAAGATATACAGGAACCCTTGATGCAAATGACCCAAATCCAGACGATGATGGAGTAGAGTTTGATGTAGCAGCAGTAAATATTCAAGAAAACGGAACCAAGTGTCCAGTAAATTATGTAATTCCACCCGGAGTTCGAAGAGAGCAGTTGTATAATAACAATACTGTTATCAATCAAAACGAGCAATCTTTGGCAGTGCGAATTGGCGGTGTAGGTTTACAGTATCAAGATTCAAGAGCAGTTTTTAAAAACGTAAGTGTTGATATGCGTCAATACAAAAAACTTAAAATGTTTTTACATGCTGAATCTCTGCCAAATGAAAATACACTTGAAGATGATGAAATGGTTGGTTTCATTCGTTTTGGAAATGACTTTACACAAAACTTCTATCAAGTAGAAATTCCATTAAAAGTTACCAGAACGGGAGGTTCGTGTACTATAAGTCCAGATTTGGTTTGGATGGAAGAGAATAACATAGACTTAGCTCTTGATTTATTGACCAGTATGAAAATTAAAGCCATGTCTATTGATATCAATTCTGATAAGCGTGATATTAACGGAATTTATTATCCAGATGATGATTTATCAAGTGGAGGAGATGGTGACAGCAAGTTAAAGTTAGGTATAAAAGGAAATCCTAATTTTGGTTTAGTGCGAAACTTAATGGTTGGAGTAAAAAGCAGGGCCGATCATAAAGATATAAAAGGAGAAGTTTGGTTTAATGAACTTCGATTAGCAGATTTAGAGAATAAAGGCGGAATGGCAGCAATATTAAATGTTGATACTAATATGGCCGATTTTGCAACTGTTTCTGCAACTGGTAGAAAAAGTACAATAGGTTTTGGATCTTTAGAGCAAGGAGCAAACGAACGCAGTCGTGAAGATGTACAGCAATACAACATTGTAACGAATTTGAATTTAGGAAAATTATTGCCTCCAAAATGGGGAATCAACCTGCCGTTTAATTATGCAATCGGTGAAGAAGTAATTACGCCAGAATATGACCCTTTTAATCAGGATATTAAGTTAGATCAGTTAATAAGAGAAACGACAAACGAGGCTGAAAAAGACAATATTAGAACTCGTGCTGTAGACTATACGAAACGTAAAAGCATCAACTTTATAGGTGTTAGAAAAGATAGAGCTCCAGAGCAGAAACCTCATGTTTATGATGTAGAGAATTTTACATTTTCACAATCATACAATCAGGTCGAAAGACACGATTATGAAGTTGAAAGTTATGAAGACGAGCAGTCTAGTACAGCAGTAAATTATGCTTATACATTTCAGCCCAAAGAAGTAGTTCCGTTCAAGACTACAAAGTTTATGAAGAAAAGCGATTATTGGAAAATGTTAAGCGACATCAATTTTAATTATCTGCCGTCAAACATATCTTTTAATACTAATATTTTAAGACAAAGCAACCGTCAGCAGTATAGACTAGTTGAAGTTGAAGGTATTGGACTTGATCCGTTATACAGAAGAAATTTTGCCTTTAATTATCAATATGGTTTTGGTTTCAACTTAACTAAATCATTAAAACTAAATTACTCAGCAGCATCAAATAATATAGTTCGAAATTTCTTAAACGATGATAACTCTCCAAAAGAAGATTTTAATATTTGGGATGATTATTGGGACATTGGTACGCCAAATCAGCACGTTCAACAGTTAATATTGAATTATGATATTCCAATCAATAAAATTCCAATCTTTAGTTTTGTAAAAGCGAGTTATTCTTATACAGCAGACTACAGTTGGAATCGTGCTTCAACAGCATTTACGCAATACGAAGATACCAATGGTAATATATACGATTTAGGAAATACAATTCAAAACGCAAATTCTAATACACTTACTACAACCTTAAACATGAATATGTTGTATAAGTATTTAGGATTAACGCCGGGTGCAAAATCTCCTGCAAAACCTAAAACAGCAGCACCGCCAAAACCAGGTGAGAAAATTGTTAATACGGCAAAACCAGTTGTAAGCAGCAGTCCTTTTTATGATGGTTTAATTGGAGTGTTGACCAGTGTGAAAAATGTTCAAATTAATTACACCAAAAACAGCGGTACCGTTTTACCTGGATATACGCCAAGTATTGGTTTCTTAGGAACATCAAAACCAAGTTTAGGCTTTGTATTTGGTAGTCAAGATGACGTTCGTTACGAAGCTGCAAAAAATGGATGGCTGACAACTTACCAAGATTTCAATCAAAGTTTTACACAAGTTTCAAATAAGCTTTTAAAAGTTACAGCAAACATTGATTTGCTTCCCGACTTAAAAATTGATTTGGCAATGGATCGCGCCTATTCTGAAAACTCATCAGAACAGTTTAGTGTTGATCCAGCAACGAGAGAATATTTGCCGTTGTCGCCTTATACTTATGGAATGTTTTCTATTTCGACAGTTTTGATTAAAACAGCTTTTTCAACTAGTAATGAAACACAATCTGCAGCATTTGATGATTTTAGAAATAATCGCTTAATAATTGCAAACCGTTTGGCAGAAGAACATTATGGCGCAGGAGTTGAAATTCCTAGATATGGAGATGCAAATAATCCAATTCCAGCAGAAACAGATCCTAATTATAAAATATATGTTTCCAATCAAGGATACCCTATTGGATATACAAAAAGCAATCAAGCCGTTCTGCTGCCATCATTCTTAGCCGCATATACAGGTGGAGACGCTTCGGGCTCATCTACAGATATTTTTAGAAGCTTTCCAATTCCAAACTGGAGTATTAAATATAATGGATTAATGCGCTATAAGTATTTTAAAGATAAGTTTAAGCGTTTCTCATTACAGCATAATTATAGAGCATCTTATACTGTGAATCAGTTTAGATCTAACTTTGATTTTAATGATCCTGCTAAGACGCAAGACGTTAATACTAATTTCTATAATCAAATTATTATGTCTAACGTTAACTTAGTTGAGCAGTTTAGTCCATTAATTCGAATGGATTTTGAATTGAAGAGTTCTTTACGAGTGCTTTCTGAGATTAAAAAAGACAGAGCATTATCAATGAGTTTTGATAATAATTTATTGACAGAAGTTAGAGGAGTAGAATATATAGTTGGATTAGGATATCGTTTTAAAGACGTTATTTTTTCGTCAAGATTAGCAGATTCTCCAACAGGAATTATTAAGAGTGATATAAATATTAAGGTCGATTTCTCATTTAGAAATAATGAAACATTAGTACGATATTTAGATTACGATAATAATCAGCTTGCGGCAGGACAAAATATCTGGTCGTTAAAATTAACAGCAGATTATTCTTTTAGTAAAAACTTGACAGCAATATTTTATTACGATCATTCATTTTCAAAGGCTGTTATTTCAACATCGTTTCCTTTAACAAATATTAGATCCGGGTTCACGCTTCGATATAATTTCGGAAATTAAATTTGGGTTTCTAAACAGGAATTTCTTAGAAGATTATTACATTTGTTGCAGAATTATTAAATTATCAATTTTCAAACACACAATTATGAGCATACCAGCAAATTTAAAGTACACAAAAGATCACGAATGGGTTAGCATCGAAGGAGATGTTGCAACAGTAGGAATTACTCATTTCGCACAGAAAGAGTTAGGAGATATTGTGTATGTTGAAGTAGAAACTTTAGATCAAACACTTGATAAAGACGAGGTTTTTGGAACAGTTGAAGCTGTAAAAACAGTTTCAGATTTGTTTTTGCCTTTAACAGGAGAAATTATTGCTTTTAATGATAGTTTAGAAAGCGCTCCAGAAACAGTAAACTCTGATCCTTACGGAGCAGGATGGATGATTAAGATAAAAATTGCAGATGCTTCGGAAATAGAATCATTATTGTCTGATGAAGCATACAAACAATTAATAGGTGCCTAAACAAATCCTTTTAATCTGGGCGATTATTTGCTCGGGAATCATTGCATACTTTTGTTTGGTAGATTCGAGCAAAATACCTGTAGTCAATTTTCCGAGTATAGATAAAATCGTGCACTTTTGTTTTCATTTTGGATTTACAATTTCATGGATCTTGTTTTTCAAAAAGGAACTTAAAGGCAAAGAAGCAGATGATTATAAAGCCTATTTGATTTCGTTTATATTTTCCGTTTTTTTCGGAATTACAATCGAAATTTTGCAAAGTATTCTAACAGTTACCAGAGCTTCAGATGTAACAGATATTTTAGCAAATGCATTAGGTGCAGTCGTAGCAGTTTTTTCTGCGATAGCTTTTAAAAAACAGATTAGTAAAATATAAGAATATAATAACCCACTTCGGTGGGTTTTTTTATGATTTAAAATAAAGGTTTGTAAAAACTTATTTTGTCAGAATTTTAATGTATTTTTGTAGAATTCGATCTAATTTCAAAATTATGAATGTTAACCAATATTTAGATTCAACATATTTAAAAACAGCTTCTCAAGCCGGACTTACAGAAGAAGAGAATACTATTGTCGTAAAAAAAGCAATTGAAGAAGCGATTCAGGAGAAGTTTAAATTAATTATGATTAGGCCAAATTTTGTGAGTATGGCCAAAGAAATGATCGTAAAAGCAAACTCAGCTTTACTTGTTGGTACCGTAATAGATTTTCCAGAAGGAAAATCAAGTTTAGAAATTAAGATAAAAGAAGCCAATGAAGCAATTGAAAATGGAGCCGACGATTTGGATTTTGTTTGTAATTATGAAGCTTTCAAAAATGGTAATACTGAATTAGTGAAACAAGAAGTTCTAATAGGAACTCAGATTGGGCTGGCAAATAATAAAACCGTAAAATGGATTATAGAAGTCGCAGCTTTGAATGAAAAAGAAATTATTCAGCTTTCGTCACTTATAAAAAATGTAGTTGTATCCAATTTTAATGAAGAAGATTACGCGTCCGTTTTTGTGAAATCTTCAACAGGATTTTATAAAACCGAAAATGATCTGCCAAACGGTGCAACAATTCCTGCTGTAATTATAATGTTAGAAAATGCATCTCCTTTGTCTGTAAAAGCTGCAGGCGGCGTTCGTTCGTATGAAGATGCAGTAGAAATGATTCGTTTAGGAGTTAAACGTATTGGAACTTCAGCAGCAAAAGTAATTTCAGACGGTGGCAATACTACAAATCAGTATTAATTATAAGTCTAAATTTACGTGAACAAGATTTTTTTACTTGTTGTAGCTCTTTTATATCCTTATTTTCTCTTTTCACAAGAAACAAAAATAAAGCTCGGTTTTTCCACAGAGCAATTTCCAGTTTTTTCAAATTGTGAAAATCTTCAATCTAAAAATCTTGAAAACTGCTTTTATAAAGAAGTTCAGGATTTTGTATTTAATAATTTTAAAGTTCCCGAAAATCTTCGGCACAACAATTATAAAGGAGAAGTTAAAGTGCTTTTTGAAGTTGATGCCAATGGCAGTTTTAAAGTAATTTATGTCAATGCGGCAAATGAGTTATTGTCTGATGAAGTCAAACGCGTTTTTAGTAAATTTCCTAAAGTAAAACCTTCAACTTACAGCGGAAAACCAACTTACTCCCAATATACCATTTCCGTTGACATACCTTTAAAAAATGCAGATCAAATAGCCCAAGAAGCTTTGGCTGCCGCCGAAATTTTAAGACCAGTCGAAAAACCTACAACAGAATTAGATAGTATAGTCTATAAAAAGTACAAAATGCCTGAATTTGAAAGTCATTTAAATGTACCTTTTTCACACAGTTATTATGCGCAGTTTGATGGAGCTCTCAATCAAGTTGGAATTAATAATCATACAGCTTCAAAACCCTATACTTATACAGAAGTGTCTAAATATTATAATCTGATAGCGGTAAATCAATCACTTCAAAAAAAAGGTTCGACTTGGTTAGGAAGAAAATTTTGGAATGAAAATATGGTTCAGATTCAAGGAGAGGATTATTGGCTGGCATTAAATCCAATTGTCGATTTGCAAATGGGAAAGGCCTCAGATATTGATGCTTCATATACTTATGTAAATACTCGCGCGTTGAATTTTAGAGGAGGATTAGGAAAGCAAATTAATTTCACTACAACAGTTTTTGAAAGTCAAGGTCGTTTTGCAGGTTATTTTAATGATTATGCCGAATCGATAAAACCGTCTGGAGGAAATCCTGCAATTATTCCAGGAGTTGGAATTGCCAAGCGATTTAAAACTGATGCGTACGATTTTCCTTTAGCAGAAGCTGATATAACTTTTGTACCAAGTAAAGTTTTCGATTTTCAATTGGGTTATGGAAGAAATTTTATTGGAGACGGATATCGTTCTTTGCTCGAAAGTGATGGAGCCAGTCCATATCCTTATTTTAAAATTAATACCACTTTTTGGAAGATAAAATACACCAATACTTATATGTGGCTTAAGGATGTTCGCCCAGATGTGACAATCGAGAAAACATATGCGTCAAAGTTTATGGCAAATCATTACTTAAGCTGGAATGTTTCAAACAAATTAAATTTTGGCTTTTTTGAATCTGTGGTTTGGACGGATTCTAATAATAGAGGATTTGATGTTAATTTTGTAAACCCAATTATTTTTTATCGCACAGTTGAATTTACATCTTCCTCAAAAAGCGGAAATGCACTTTTAGGGATAACGTCAAAGTTCAAATGGAATAATCAGATCAATTTATACGGACAGTTTTTAATAGATGAATTTTCCGTATCAGATGTAAAAGCAGCAAATAAAAGTTGGAAGAATAAATTTGGAAGTCAAATTGGAGCCAAATATTATAATGCATTTCAAGTAAAAAATCTGTTTTTGCAGTTAGAATACAATCACGTTCGACCTTATGTGTACTCGCACAGTGCTGTAATTACAAACTACGGACACAATAATCAAAGTATTGGGCATCAATGGGGAGGTAATTTTGAAGAACTAGCGGCAATTGCACGTTATCATAAAGGGCGTATTTTTGCAGATGCCAAAATTACAACCGGTACAAGAGGATTAGATTTTGACACTGCAGAAGACAATTACAATTATGGTGGAAATATTTATAAAGGTTATGATGAAAAAAGACCTTATAATACTGGCGTAAAAGTAGGACAGGGAAATAAAACAAGTATTTTTATTAGCGATATTCAAGGCGGTTATTTAATAAACCCAATTACTAATTTAAAACTTTTTGGGAATTTTATTTATAGAAATTTTGATCCAACAAAAGAAACTACGTCAACTTTTAAACAAAATACCACTTGGTTTACGGTAGGATTGCGCTCTGATATTTTTAATTGGTACTTCGATTATTGAAATTTTTAATAAGATTTTTCGAAGTAATTGTGTTAAAGAATTGAAACTTCTCGATTTGGGACAGTTTTATTGAAAAAAATCTAAATTTATAGTTCTAAATTCTACAATCAAATTTGTACATTTGCACCACTCAAAAAAAATACAAACACTACGGTATTGAACGCTTCAAAAAAAACATTTTCAATAAAAGCAATATTTCAGGATTTCAAAGAGATTACTAAAGCAGGTTTAGCTATTAGTGTTTTGTTTTCTTCAATTGCTGGATATTTATTAGGTGTAAATGATGAGCATCCTTTTAAATGGAGTGTTTTGGCGGTTTTGGCAGTTGGAGGTTATTGTATGGTTGGAGCATCAAATGCTTTTAACCAAGTAATCGAAAAAGACATCGATTCTTTAATGGATCGTACAAAAAACCGTCCAGTTTCTTCAGGACGTATGTCGCCAACAACAGCGTTAATTGTTGCTAGTTTACTTACCATTATTGGTATTTCATTGCTTTATACAATAAATGCGAAATCAGCAATGTTTGCTGCAATTTCAATATTTCTATACACAAGTATTTATACACCATTAAAAACAGTAACTTCATTGTCTGTATTTGTAGGTGCATTTCCTGGAGCAATTCCTTTTATGTTGGGCTGGGTTGCTGCGACAGGAGAATTTGGCATAGAAGCAGGTACATTATTTTTAATTCAATTTTTCTGGCAGTTTCCTCATTTTTGGGCAATTGGCTGGTTTTTATATGAAGATTACGAAAAAGCAGGAATCTTTATGCTTCCAACCGGAAAAAAAGATAAAGGGACAGCTCTGCAGGTTATTTTATATACAGTTTGGCTTATTATTGCTTCATTACTGCCGGTTTTAGGGTATACAGGGCAATTGTTTATTTCGCCAATAGCTGCAGTTCTAGTGTTTTTATTAGGTTTATGGATGTTATTTTTTGCTGTTCGTTTGTATCAGCTTCGAACTGCAAAAGCAGCAAGAAAATTAATGTTAGTTAGTGTGTCTTATATTTCGCTGTTGCAGATAGTATATATAGTAGATAAATTTTTAAGATAGTTATTTATGGAAATGACAATGACAAAAAGTGAAGAGCAAGTAAGAAAATCAAAATCAGCTAAGTTGATTTTGTTGTTCGCAATGGTAAGTATGACCATGATGTTTGCTGGACTTACAAGTGCATTTGTGGTGAGTAAGTCAAGAGCTGACTGGTTGAAGAATTTTGAATTGCCAACAGCGTTTTATTATAGTACAGCAGTTATTATTGGGTGCAGTGTTACTTTTTATTTGGCTAAAAAAGCCATTCAAAAAGGAAATAGAAGCGCTACTACTGCTTTTTTATTAGGAACATTAGCCTTAGGAATCTTGTTTGTTGTGCTGCAGTTTGCTGGTTTTGGACAAATCGTTCAAAGCGGGTATTATTTTACTGGAGAAGGTAGCTCAATTACTACAACTTTCTTGTATGTAGTAACCGTTACGCACTTATTGCACTTGGCTGGAGGGTTAATTTCACTTTTAATTATAATTTATAATCATTTTAAACAAAAATACAATTCGACTCAAACTCTTGGAATAGAACTAGGTGCGATGTATTGGCACTTTTTGGATTTATTATGGTTATATTTATTTTTATTTTTATATTTCTTTAAATAAGAAAAAAACGTAAATTTGGGAACTTTTTAACGAATATCTTTTATGGGAGCGACAGTTACTACTGCAAACAACGACGAAAAAACTTGGGGAGGCGGTCATGAGATTCAGCCACTAGGAGCAAGTTATGGTAAAATGATGATGTGGTTTTTTATCGTATCAGATGCCTTGACTTTTTCTGGATTTTTAGGAGCCTATGGTTTTTCTAGATTTAAATTTATTGAAACTTGGCCATTGGCTGATGATGTGTTTACACACTTTCCTTTTATGCATGGTGTTTCGGCTCCTATGTATTATGTAGCCTTAATGACTTTTATTTTGATTTTTTCATCTGTAACAATGGTTTTGGCTGTTGATGCAGGGCATCAATTAAAGAAAACAAAAGTTGCAATTTACATGTTCTTAACAATTATTGGAGGTTTAATCTTCGTGGGCTCGCAAGCTTGGGAGTGGAAAAACTTCATTAAAGGTGAGTACGGTGCAGTTGAAACAGTAGGAGGTAGTTTGTTACAATTTGTTGACAAAGACGGTAAAAGAGTTGCTCTTGCAGATTTTGCTGTAAAATTACCAGAACAAAGAGAAGCTTTGACAAGAAATAAAACAACTTGGTTCATGGAAGATGCTCATGCATTGCCATCTTACACAGTTGCCGAAGTTCAAGCAGGATTTAAAGCACACCCTGAATTATTGATCAGAACAGAAAAGCTTACTGAGAAAAAGAAGAAAACTGTTCTTGATAGAGCAGAATCTGAAGCTCATTTAGCAACTGCAAAATATGTAGTAGAAGGTGCAAACTTGATTAGAAATGAGTACGGAAACAAATTGTTCGCTGATTTCTTCTTCTTTATTACAGGTTTCCACGGATTCCACGTATTTTCTGGAGTAATTATTAATATCATTATTTTCTTTAATGTGTTATTAGGAACTTACGAGAAAAGAAAAAGCTACGAAATGGTAGAGAAAGTTGGTTTATACTGGCACTTTGTAGATTTAGTTTGGGTATTTGTATTTACAGTTTTCTACTTAGTTTAATTTTAGATTTTAATTATTATGTCACACGAGCACGTATCAAATACAAAAAGAATCTGGTTTGTTTTCGCTTTACTATCAGTAGTAACTACAGTAGAAGTTATTTTAGGTATTCTTAAACCAGAATCATTAGAACTTACTCATTTTGTTGGTTTGAATTTATTAAACTGGATATTTTATATCTTAACTATTTTCAAAGCATATTATATAGTATGGGCATTTATGCACATGGAAGGTGAAAAAAGCAACCTTAGATGGTCTGTTGTGTCGCCTGTTATATTCCTAGTTTTATATTTATTGTTTATTCTATTGACAGAAGGACATTATATTTATGGGGTTTTTAAAGATTCTACTATTAAATGGAATTTTTAACATGATATTAATTCGAAAAGAAGCTCCGTTTTGCGGAGCTTTTTTTATTTTTGTACCTCAATAACTTCTGTTAATACAATGAAAAAAAATATAGTTCTTTTTGTACTTTTTGTTTTGCCAATTGTAGCCTATTTGTTTTTTGCTTCAGGCGTAAATAGTTTTACAACACTTCCGGTAATTACACCAAAGATTGCTGATTTTGGAGATTGGAAATCTTTAGATGGCAAAAAAGTTTCTCTCGATAAAAAAATTACGGTTTTAGGATTTTCGGGTTCTGATATTTTAAGTAACAGAGGAAATTATTTTAATCTCAACGAAAAAATATACAAACGTTATTATGGTTTTGAAGACCTTCAATTCGTAGTAGTCTGTCCAGAAGGTACAGAAGAAGAAGCTCAAAAAGTACTTGACGCACTTAAGCCTTTTACAGATGTTAAAGGATGGAATTTTATTTTTGCTCCACCTGCTGAAATAGAAACTTTTTACAATCAATTGCATTTAAAAGGAAAACTAGATAAAAACCTTGGAACTCCAAATGTTTATATCATAGATAAAGAAAGAAACTTAAGAGGTCGTAAAGGCGGAGATAATGATAAAAAAGACGAATACAAAGAAGGGTACAATACTTTTCATCCGTCAGAATTGAGTAATGAAATGCTCGATGATTTTAAAATTATTTTGTATGAATACCGTGCAGCATTAAAAAAGAATCATAACGCTACTAAACAACTTTAAACTCATATATAATGTTCAAAAACAAATCATACATAGGAATTTCATTTATTATTCTAATTTTTGGAATTTATGCAGTACCTAAAATAGTAGATAGAATAAAGAATGGTGAAGTTGTAAAAGGAAACCGTTTGGATAACGTAGGGTTGAAAAATTCTAAAGCAGATGGAAAATTAATAACAATAGGTCCAGCTCCAAAATTCGAATTGACTAATCAAGACAACGTTAAAGTGTCTAACGCTGATTACAAAGGGAAAGTTTATGTATTAGAATTTTTCTTTACTACTTGCCCGTCAATCTGTCCAAAAATGAATTTAAGCATGTTGGAGATTGAGAAAACGTTCTTTGGTAATCCAAACTTCGGAATTGTTTCTATAACCATTGATCCAGCTCACGATACACCGCAAGTGTTAAAAGATCATGCAAAGTTATTAGGAGTGAAATCATCAACTTGGAATTTTCTAACTGGAGATAAAACTACAATTATGGATTTATCAAATAAAGGGTTTAATCTTTATGCAGGGGAAAATGAAAAAGTAAGCGGTGGTTTTGAGCACTCAGGTTTATTTGCTTTAATAGATAAAGACGGAAACATTCGCTGCAGAAAAGACGAATATGGTAATCCAAGTATTTATTATGATGGGTTAGATAAAAAAGGAGTTAGAGAAATTCAACAAGATATTAAAATATTATTAGAAGAATAAAAATGGAAGATCAGTCTTTAGAAAAAAAGTTCAGCAAATTTATTATTGCCGTTTCGATTGTGATACCTGTGGTTGTTGCAATTTTATTCGGAATCAAATTAAAAGATTTTGGAATTAATGTAGAGCCGCTTTCTTTTTTACCTCCTATATACGCTACAACAAATGGTATTACAGCAATTGTTTTGGTTTGGGCAGTAATCGCTGTTAAAAACGGAAAACGAAAGCTGCATGAAAGATTAATGACACTAGCAATTGGTTTGTCAGTAGCCTTTTTAGTGATGTATGTGGCTTATCATATGACTGCAGACTCTACTAAGTTTGGAGGCGAAGGTATTGTACGTTATGTATACTTCTTTATTTTATTAACCCATATTTTGTTGTCAATTGCGATAATTCCATTAGTGCTAATCACGTATGTAAGAGCACTCGCAAAACGATTTGACAAACACAAAAAAATAGCTAAAATTACTTTTCCGCTTTGGTTGTATGTTGCGGTTACAGGTGTTGTAGTTTACTTAATGATTTCTCCTTATTATGCTAATTAAAAACAAAAATAAGTTTCAAGTTTCAAGTTTCAGGATGCAGAGAATATCTTTTGTTGTCTTATTATTCTTTATTGGAGTTGTTGCAAATGCCCAATGTGCAATGTGTCGAGCAGCACTTGGCGGTGATTCAAATGTAAAAAAAGCGGAAGCAGTAAATGATGGAATCGTTTATTTAATGGTTATTCCATATTTACTTGTAGGTATAATTGGGTATCTTATTTATAAGATGTACCAATCTAAAAAGAAAAAGGCGGAATAATTATTCTGCCTTTTTCTTTTTATTTCAATCCGTTAACCGATACATTAACCGTTCCGTTGATTTTTATAAAAGCAATGATCGCTTGATTCGTCAGCTGTATTTTGTCAAACTGAATATCTTCCATTTTTCCATTTACAAAAACTCCAGGCATTGGCGAGTAGTTTTTAAGATAAGCAGCCATGTTTTTTTTGCCTTCTTCTAAATTAGGCTGTATAGAATAACGACAGCTTTGTTCCATTTTTCGAATTACATATCCTTGCGCAAGCCAGCTTGCAGTTCTCATTAGCTTGCTTTTAGTGTCTAGAACGTAATCAAGTTTGTCAAAATAGATTTCTTTAGTTTGTGGATTGTATTGCGGAAATCCGTTTAAATAAAGCGTTCCATTTATAGAACCTAAAACATCTAGAGCGATTACCATTTTCCCATCTTTATGCCAAATAGTAACATTTTTAACCGTTATTTTTTTGCTTCCAGAGCCAAACTCTTGTCCGGCAAAATTTTTAGTCATAATTTTTGAAGCATCTACATAACTCGAAATTGCAGCAATATTTGCTGAAATCTGGTTCGGAATTTTTGTAACGGGCTTTAAAACTATTTTATTAGCATTAAATTTAGATTCTGGTTGTTTGCCTACAATAGTTTCCATATTGCATTTCATACCCATATCCATTAAAAAAGAATCGTTTTTCAGCTTTGCATTAGTCGAGTAAATTTCGACAGGAACAATTCGAAGCCAGCTTTCATAAGTGTCACTCATTTGAAATGGTGTACAGATTTTTTCTAAAGCAGATAAAACATTAGGTTTAAAATCCATAGACTTTTCAATTGCGTCATCTATTTTGCGCTCCAATTTAGATTTGAAAATGGAGATAGCAGGATTTATTAAATAAGTAATAGGCATATTTTTTCCAAAAACACTCATTGTAGGACTTTCGTTCCAATCAAGTGATTTAAATTCTGTTTTGGTGTTTAATTTCCAATTTGTCAAAGCAGCTTCACTGGATAAAGTAATTACGCCGTTTAAATTAAATTCGCGTATATCGTAAAGATCCACTCCTAGTTTCTTGGTTCCTATTCTGTATTTTATATTGGCTTTTAATGGCAGGATTGTTTTTATTTTTTTATCCGGATTGGCAGGGTCATTTTGAATTTTTATAGGAGCCTGTTTCCAAATTTTCATTTGAATGTCGTCATCTTCGATATCATTATCCTCATAAATTAATCCCGTTAATAAAGCGTTTGTCTGGCTTTCAATATCGGTAAGTTTTACGGTTATTGGCAAATTTATAAAAGATGGATTTGCATCATAAACCAACGGGCTTGCGTCATCTGGCTCAGGCTTTAGCGTTTCAAGTTTTTGAGTTGTTGAACAGCTGGAAATTACTGTAAATGCAGTAAATAATGATAACCTTAAAAGAAATTTCATTTGTATTAAATTTTTAAAGTGCAACAAAATTAAGAAAACAATTAAATTATCTTAAAAAAGTGTAACAATTGGTTAAGATCGCCGTCTTATTTAGATATGGAAACGAAATTATTAACGTTTTGTTATCATAAATTACTTATAAAAAATATTATTATTGTTTAAAAATTTAACAATACCATGATCGAGATCAAAGATTTACACAAATCCTATAAAATGGGAAGTTCGGAATTACATGTGTTAAAAGGGATAAATTTTAATATAGCCGAAGGAGAATTAGTTGCGATTATGGGTTCGTCTGGATCTGGTAAATCTACGCTTCTTAATATTTTGGGAATTTTAGATGAGGCCGATTCGGGAAGTTATATTTTAGACAAAACCCCAATTAAGAAGTTAAACGAAACTTTGGCTTCAAAATATCGCAATAAGTTTTTAGGTTTTGTATTTCAATCCTTTAATTTGATAAACTACAAATCAGCTCTTGATAATGTTGCAATGCCTTTATACTACCAAGGAATAAAAAGAAAAGAGCGTTATGATATTGCGTTAAAGTATCTTGAAAAAGTAGGTTTGGGCTCGCATTCACATCATTTACCTAATGAACTTTCAGGAGGACAAAAACAACGTGTTGCGATTGCAAGAGCATTAGCATCAAATCCTAAAGTTTTATTGGCTGATGAACCAACAGGTGCATTAGATACGAAGACTTCATACGAAGTTATGGAGCTTATTCAAGGAATTAACGATGAAGGAAAGACTATTTTAATCGTTACGCACGAACCAGATATTGCCGCAATGTGCAAAAGAAATGTTGTCCTGAAAGACGGATTAATTATCGATGATAAATTAGTAGAACAAGTTAGAGCTTCATCTTATGTTTAATATTGAGCGTTGGCAAGAAATATTTGAGGCAATTTCCAAAAATCGGCTGCGAACCTTCTTAACAGGTGTTTCCGTTGCTTCTGGGATTTTTATTTTGGTGATTTTACTAGGAGCTGGTAAAGGTCTTCAAAATGGTATTGAAAAACAATTTGAACGTGATGCTGCTGGTCTAATTGAGGTTTGGTCTGGTACAACAACAAAGGAGTACAAAGGACTTAACCCAGGAAGACGAATTCAGTATCGAAACAGTGATTTTAATCAAGCAGTTCAAAAGTTTGAAGACAAACTAGATTTGAGAGCTTCAACACAGAATTATTGGGGAGCACCTTTTGCATACGGAAAGGAATCAGGGAATTATCAGTACAGAGGAGTTGATCCAGATTATGGCGCTGTTGAAAATCTTACGATAGTTCAGGGGCGATATGTAAATGCTAAAGATTTACAGAATAATGAAAAAGTTGCTGTTATCGGAATGAAATTAAAAACGGATTTGTTTAAAGACAAAGAGGCTCTTGGGAAAGAAATTTCAATTAATAAAATTAATTTTAAAGTAGTTGGAATTTTTTCTGATCCTGGAGGAGAAAGAGAAGAAACAAGAGCATATCTGCCATTGAGTACTGTACAAAGAACTTTTGGTGCCGGAGATAAAATCAGTAATTTGTTTTTTACTTTAAAAAAGACAAATGATTATGATGAAGCTTTGGCGCAATCTGAAAAATTTACTCAGGATTTAAAAGATTTATTGAAGAGTAAAAATATAGTTGCTCCAGATGATGATGGTGGAGTAGGAGTTTACAATTCGGTTAAAGATGCCAAGCAGTTTTATGATCTAAATTTATACATCAGATTGTTTTTTTGGTGGGTTGGTATCTGTACTATTATTGCCGGGGTTGTTGGTGTTAGTAATATTATGTTGATTATTGTAAAAGAAAGAACAAAAGAAATTGGAATTAGAAAAGCCTTAGGTGCATCTCCATTTTCTATTATTACAATGATTCTTCATGAATCTATATTTATTACCACAATTGCTGGTTTTGTAGGACTGCTTGCCAGTTTGTTATTGTTGGAATTTGTTGGACCGATGGTACAGAGTGAATATTTTCAGAATCCTGAGGTAGATTTCAGTGTAGCCTTAACAACGCTTGCATTGCTTGTATTTGCAGGAGCACTTGCTGGATTTTTTCCAGCATACAGAGCAGCCAAAATTAAACCTATTGTAGCACTTAGAGACGAATAATTATGTTTAAGAAAGATAATTGGGACGAGATTTTACAGGCCTTAACGGCAAATCCTTTCAGAACGATTCTGACTGCTTTTGGTGTTTTTTGGGGAATTTTCATTCTTGTAATTCTACTTGCGGCAGGTAATGGCTTGGAAAATGGAATTAAAAAAGGATTTGACGGAATTGCTACTAATACCATGTTTATGTGGAGTCAGACGACTTCAAAAGCCTATAAAGGACTTCCTAAAATACGTCGTTACGATTTTAGAAATAGTGATGTTGCAGCCTTAAAAGCGGCATTGCCAGACTTATTATATGTTTCGCCAAGGAATCAGTTAGGAGATTTTAACGGGACAAATAACGTGGTTCGTGGTACAAAAACATCTGCATTTACGGTATACGGAGATTATCCAGAGCTGATAAAACAGCAGCCGATGGATATCATAAAAGGTAGATTTGTAAATCAGCAGGATATTCAAGAAAGAAGAAAGGTTGCAGTAATTGGTAAAGGAGTTATCAGCGAACTTTATGGTAAAGAAGAGGAATGTATTGGAACCTATGTAAAAATTAATGGTATAAACTTTATGGTTGTTGGAGTTTATAATTCTAAACAGCAAGGTGGAAATGCAGAGCAAGAGCAAAAAAATATCTTTATTCCTTTTACCACTTTTCAGCAGGCTTTTAATTTTGGAGACAAAGTAGGCTGGATGGCTATTACTGCAAAAGATGAAACTTCGATTACGTCATTAAAACCAAAAATTCTAGAATTAATTAAAGCGCTTCATTCTGTAAATCCAACTGATGATAGAGCAGTGGGGAATTTTGATTTGTATGAGCAATTTAATAAAGTACAAAGTTTGTTTAATATTTTGAAAATCATTGCTTATTTTGTTGGAACGCTGGTTTTGATTTCTGGTGTTATCGGAATTTCAAATATTATGCTTATTGTGGTTAAAGAACGAACTAAAGAAATTGGAATTAGAAGAGCGTTGGGTGCAACACCTGCCGCTATTCGCGGACAAATTTTAGCTGAATCTATATTTTTAACTATTATTTCAGGTATGTTAGGAATAGCTGTCGCAACTGGAATTATTGCGATTTTAAATATGGTTTTAGATTCTATGCCTCCGGGTAGTAATACTATGTTTGCAAATCCAAGTGTAGATTTAGGAGTTGTATTTGTTGCCTTACTTATACTAGTAGGGTCAGGTTTGCTGGCAGGTTTTATTCCTGCACAAACTGCCATTAATGTTAAGCCGGTAGATGCTTTACGAACAGAATAAAATTATCAATCAAAAATAATCGATTAAACCAAAAACAAAATGAAAAAAGGATTTACTGTAACCATTTTAATTTTAATTGCCGTAGTTTTTTTTGGCGCACTTTACTATTTGTACGCAAAGAATCAAGAGCCGCCTATAGTATTTAAAACTGAGAAAGCAGAAATTAAAACAATTGTAAAAAATACAATTGCGACTGGGAATATTCAACCTGATGAAGAAGTCTTAATCAAACCAAACATTTCAGGTATTATTGAAGAAGTTTATATCAAAGCAGGAGAAAAAATTAAAGCAGGCGACATGATTGCAAAAATTAGAGTCGTTGCCAATGTATCTAATGTAAGCAGTACTCAAAATCAAGTGCAAACAGCAAAAATTGCTTTAGATAATCAAGAGAAAATTTATCAAAGACAAAAAACACTTTTTGATAAAGATGTAATCTCTGCTAATGATTTTGATGCAGCACAATTGGCTTACAAACAAGCGAAGCAAAATTATTTAGCTGCAAAACAAAGCTTAGATATTGTTAAAACAGGAACAACAACATCATTAGGAAATTACGCAAATACCTTAATTCGTTCAACTGTAAACGGAATGGTTTTAGCAGTTCCTGTAAAAGTAGGAAATCAAGTTATTGAAAGTAATAACTTTAATGAAGGTACTACTATTGCCAGCGTTGCCGATGTTGGAAGAATGATTTTTATTGGAAAAATTGATGAATCTGAAGTAGGTAAAATTAAAGAGAAAATGCCTATCGAAATTACAGTTGGAGCAATTGAAAACAAAAAATTTGAAGCCGTACTTACTGATATAGCGCCAAAAGGAGTAACAGAAAATGGAGCAATTCAGTTTGAAATTAAAGCCAAATTAGAAAATAATGACGGTACTTTTATCAGAGCTGGTTTAAGTGCAAATGCATCTATTATTCTTGAAAAAGCGGATAAAGTAATGGCTATAAAAGAGTCATTGGTTCAGTTTGACAAAAAAACACAAAAACCATATGTTGAAGTCGAAACAGCTCCTAAGAAATTCGAAAGAAGAGATTTAGTTTTAGGAGTAAGCGATGGAATTTATGTTCAGGTTAAAAGCGGTATTAAAAACACCGATAATATTAAAATCTGGAACCAAGGTTTAATCAACGAAGGCGAGAAAAAATAGATTGAAATTGTAAGAAGTTTTTTGGTTTTAAAAAATGTTAAATTTGTGCAGCTTGGCCGCTGTACTTTCACTCAAAATATATGAAAATAAATAAATATAATAGTCTTGTTTTCGCCATGTTGTTCGGTTTAGGATTATCAGGGCATGCTCAAACAAAACAGTGGACACTAGAGGAATGTGTACGATATGCATTAGATAATAATATAACTATAAAGCAGACAGAACTAGATGTTAAAACAGCTGATATTGATAAAAAAGGAGCATTTGGCAACTACTTACCATCAGTAAGCGGAAATGCTTCGCATTCTTGGAATATTGGTTTGAATCAGGATGTTACAACAGGACTTTTGCGTAATCAAACCACGCAATATTCTTCTGTAGGACTTAATGCTGGTGTTGATATTTACAAAGGTCTGCAAAATCAAAACGCATATCGAAAAGCTAAATTAGCGATTGTAGCTTCAAAGTATCAATTGTTAAAAATGCAGGAAGATATTTCGCTGAATGTGGCAAATGCTTTTCTTCAAATTTTATCGAATAAAGAAGATTTGAAAATTAAAAAAGAGCAGCTTATTATTGATGAAAAACGTTTAAAACGTTCTGAAGAAATGGTAAATGCAGGAACAATTCCGCGTGGCGATTTATATGATTTAAAAGCTACAGTTGCTACTGATCAGCAAAATATTACCGTTTCAGAGAATAATTTATTGATTTCGAAACTAAGTTTAGCACAGCTTTTACAGCTTAAAGAATTTACAGATTTTGATGTTGTTGATGACACGAATGCAAAAGATGAAAATAACATCATGGCGCAAAATCCTATTGATATTTACAATAAAGCAAAAGAGACTAGAACAGAGTTAAAATTGGCTCAAACTAATCTTGAGATTGCTGAGAAAAATGTAGCAATCGCAAAAGGAGCTTATCAGCCGACACTTACAGGTTTTTATGGGTTTAATACGAGAGCAAGTTACAGCGATCAGATTAAACTAGATGCAAATGATAAACCTTATACAGTAGGACCTGATCCTATTTTTGATCAGTTTAGTAAGAATAAAGGACATAACTTTGGTTTTCAATTGAATGTTCCTATATTTAATGGTTTTGCTACTAGAAATAATGTTGAAAGAAACAAAGTAACTTTAGAGAAATCTAAAATAGATTTAGAGCAAAAAAGTTTAGATTTGCAACGTAACGTTTATACTGCTTTTACAGATGCAAAAGGCGCTTTAAATACTTATGAGTCAACAGTAGTAACGTTAGAAGCGAGACAGCAGGCATATAATTATGCTAAAGAAAAGTATGATGTTGGTTTAATGAATTCATTCGATTTTACACAAGCACAAACTTTGCTGACAAATGCACAGTCAAATGTTATTAGATCGAAATACGATTATATGTTTAAGATTAAAATAATCGAATTCTATTTCGGAATTCCAATTGTTCCAATTATTTCAAAATAATTTATTATGTCAAAAAAAACAATTTACTTCTTACTCGGCGGAGCTGTTGTACTTATTTTCGCATTAGTTGGTCTTTCCAAAGCAGGAGTAATAGGAAGTAAAGATGAAGGAAAAGAAGTTGAAATTTCTAAAGTAGCATCATCAACAATTGTTGAAACAGTTTCAGCAACTGGTAAAATTCAGCCTGAAATAGAAGTAAAATTATCATCAATGGTTTCAGGTGAAATTATTGCTTTAAATGTAAAAGAAGGTCAAGTTGTAAAAAAGGGAGATTTACTAGTTAAGATAAATCCTGATTTGTATACTTCTGGTTTAGAGCGTTCGGTTGCCAATTTATCTGGAACAAAAGCAGGTTTAACGCAATCTGAAGCGAGTTTTAAAGAAGCCAAAGCAAGTTACGAACGTAATAAAACGTTGTACGATAAAGGTGTAATTTCAAAATCAGATTGGGATAAGGCTATTTCAACCTACGAAGTTGCAAAAGCGACAAAGCAAAATGCTTATTACAATGTTCAAAGTGCATCAGCATCGGTAACAGAAGCACGTGATAACTTAGGCCGTACAACAATTTATGCTCCTGCAGACGGAACGATTTCAGTTTTAAATGTTGAGTTAGGAGAACGTGTTTTAGGGACGCAACAAATGGCTGGTACAGAGCTTTTGAGAGTGGCAAACCTAAACAATATGGAAGTTGAAGTTGATGTAAACGAAAATGATATTGTAAAAGTAAAAATTGGAGACGAAGCTAATGTTGAAGTAGATGCTTACTTGAAAAAGAAATTTAAAGGTATTGTAACCAGTATTTCAAACTCAGCAAGTACAACTTTGACGTCAGACCAAGTAACAAATTTTAAAGTTAAGGTTCGCATTTTAAAAGAATCTTACCAAGATTTATTAGAAGGAAAACCTAGTACGTATTCTCCTTTTAGACCTGGAATGACTGCTACAGTTGATATTATTACAACAACTAAAACTAATGTTTTAGCCGTGCCAATTAGTTCTGTAGTTGTAAAATCAGATACTACTGCTGTAAAAGACTTTAAAGTTGAAGATCCAAATGAAGACAAAAAAGCAGCTCCAAAAAGCGATAAAAAGTTTGAGTGTGTTTTTGTAAAAGTAGGAGATAAAGCAAAAATCAGAATCATTAAAACGGGAATTCAGGATGATACGAATATCGAAGTAATGTCTGGTTTAAAAGCAGGGGATGTTGTAATTACAGGTCCTTATACAACAGTATCTAAAGATTTAAATTCTGGAGATAAAGTGAAGCTTAAAAAAGAAGAAGCACCTAAAAAGTAGTTTCTAAATAATACAAATTTTTAAAATTAATATTTTGTCTTTTATTTTAAATATCGAAACAGCAACCAAGAATTGTTCAGTATCCATTGCAAAAAACGGGGAAACTATTTTATGTAAAGAGATCGCTGAAGAAGGTTACTCACATGCTGAAAAACTGCACGTTTTCATTGAAGAGGTTATTGCTGAATCTGGAGTTTCAGTTCAAGATTTAAATGCAATCGCAGTAAGTCAAGGGCCGGGATCTTATACAGGTTTGAGAATTGGAGTTTCGGCTGCAAAAGGATTGTGCTATGCGTTAAATATTCCGCTAATTGCAGTTGATACTTTGCAAACTTTAGCTTCGCAGGTTTCTGTTTCTGAAGGAAAAATTATTCCAATGCTTGATGCTAGAAGAATGGAAGTTTACAGCGCTGTTTTTAATGCAAAAATTGAAATAGAAAGACCAATTCAAGCAGAGATTATAAACGAAGATTCTTTTGCTGAATATACAGATACTATTTATTTTGTTGGAGATTGTGCTGATAAATGCAAAGCTGTTTTAACAAAAGAAAATTTTATCTTTTTAGAAGAAGTTAAATATCCTTCGGCTAGAGAAATGAGTAAAATCAGTTATGATAAGTATCAAAAAAGCGACACTGTAGATGTCGCTTATTTTGAACCGTATTATCTAAAAGATTTTATGATGACACTGCCATCAAAAAAATAACACTTATTTTATTTTTGAATTGTAAATGGCTGAATAGAAATTCCTGCTTCATCTAGAGCTGTTTTGCAATTCTCTAATGTTTCAGAAAAAACAGTACCATAATTAGCATTTTTTGCCCACGGGCGTACTGCAAAATCAACAGAGCTGGCAGACAGATTTTTTACAAAAACTTCTGGTGCCGGCGCTTTAAGTACATTTGGATTTTTATTTAAAACATCTAAAAGAATATCTTTTGCCTTTTTAATATCAGAATCATATGAAATTGAAAATGTCAAATCGGCTCTTCTTTCTCCCTGCATTGAGTAGTTAATAATTGTTCCGTTTGATAACGCCCCATTTGGAACAAAAACCGTTTGGTTATTTCCTGTAAGCATTTTGGTAACAAAAATTTGAATTTCTAAAACAGTTGCAATAACACCTTGTGCTTCGATAGTATCGCCTACTTTAAAAGGTTTGAAAACAATAATCAGCATACCGCCTGCAAAATTAGAAAGTGATCCTTGCAATGATAAACCAACAGCAAGTCCCATTGCTCCTAAAATAGCTACAAACGAAGAAGTTTCAATTCCTAGTTTTGAAATAAAAGTAACGAATAATAAAATTCTAAGTGCCCACAACAAAATGTCGGCAAGGAATTTAGTTAAAGTAGGATCAAGATTTCTCTTAACCATTATTTTTCTAATAACTCTATTGATTAATCGTATTGCATATAAACCTACAAATAAGATTAAAAAGGCTGAGATTAGCTTTGGCGAATAATCGATTAGAATGTCAAAAAATTTTGCTGCGTAATTACTCAGTTGTTCTGGACTCATGTTCATCTTTTTTTTGAATAAAAAAACCTTCTCTCAGAGAAGGTATATTAGTGGTACAAATATAAAAATATTTCTTTTTATAGAAAAGCCATGTATTCTTAATCTTTGTCTGTTTTATCAGAAATTTTGTCTATTTCTGCGGCACTGGCTTCGCTTGCATCGGCAACGGTTTCTGATGCAATTGTTTTAGTATTGTTGGTAAATTCGTTTGTTTTTTCTTTTACAGATTCAACTACATTGTCTAATGCGTCAGATGCTTTATCAGCATATTCGCTTACAATGTCTTTTGCCTGATGCGCATAATCAGCCGCATTAGCGATTATAGGTTCAGAAGCTTCTTTGACTTTCGAAATAGTTTCATCAGCAAAGGTTTCTGCCTTATCAATATAAGGAGCAGCGGCTTCTTTAGCTTGTTCAAAAGTACTTTCGGCTTGGTCAGCCAGATCAACCACAGTTTCTTTGGCAGTGCCAAATAAATTTTTAAAGAATGAATTTAATCCCATAATTTTCTAATTGATTGGTTTATAATACAATATTAACGAATTTTTCGTGAAATAGTAATCTGATCACGTAATAATTTATTGAAAAACAATGAGATATAAAAAAAGCGTCCGAGATTATCGAACGCTTTTCTTTATTTAAAGCAAAACTATTGTTATGCGTTTACTGCTTCAACTTTAATAGCTTCATCATTAAGCATGCTTTTCAACATGTTTTCGATACCACTTTTTAAAGTAAAAGTAGATGATGGGCATCCGCTGCAAGCTCCTTGCAAAATCACTTTTACCGTTTTATCATCTTCATTATAAGAATCAAAAGCGATATTTCCACCATCTGCAGCAACTGCAGGTTTTACGTACTCTTCAAGAATATTAATAATCTGCTGAGACGTAACATCTAGTTTGTCAAATGCTTCATCTTTTGTAACGTCATTTTTAGTGGCTGTTTGAACTAAGCTTTCATCTAAAACAGTTCCTCCGTTTTCGATAAATTGTTTGATAAAAGTTCTTAATTCCAAAGTGATTTCTGCCCAGTCGTTGATTTCATACTTAGTAACAGAAATATAGTTCTCATCAATAAAAACCTCTTTTACGTAAGGGAATTTAAATAACTCTTGTGCTAACGGAGACGAAGCCGTTTGATCGATGTTTTTATACTCAATTGCATTTCTAGTCAGCATTCTGCTTACCACAAACTTTAAAGCTGCCGGGTTTGGAGTTGTTTCTCCGTAAACCGTAATAGGCTGCTTTTTAGTCTTATTTTCATCGATTGTTATAATAACACCGCCTTTGTCTACAAATGCTGCAATTTGTTCTGCAACAGCATCTTTTACATCATCCCATTCAACAATACTGTATCTTTCGATAGCAATAAAATTTCCTGAGATATAAACCGTTTTTACAAATGGTAAATAAAACAATTGCTGTGCTAAAGGAGAAGCTTGTGCTTCGTCGATATTTTTGAACTCAAAGTTTTGATTTTGAGTAATGAAGTCTTCAAATTCGAACTTTAATATAGTAGGATTTTGTGTTTCTTTTATAGTGATTTTTGTCATGGCAGTAATTTTTTGCAAATTTACTAAAGTTATTTTCTACTAATACCTATATTTGATTTTTTAATAAAATAATTATGACTCTTTTCAAGAAATTCGTACTTAATTATTAAGAGTATAAAATATTTGTAAACTCATCGGTTATTATGATGTTAAGAATCAGGTTTTTATTTATTTTTTTAATCACGACTTTTTTTTCTTATTCTCAAGAAGGAATTCCAGTTTATTCAGATTATTTATCAGATAATTATTACTTGATTCATCCATCAATGGCTGGAGCAGCAAATTGTGCAAAAATTAGATTGACAGCTAGGAAACAATGGTTTGGTCAGGAAGATGCACCTTCGCTTCAAACTTTAAGTTTTAATGGCAGAGTAGGCGAGCGATCAGGAGCAGGTATTATTGTTTTTAATGATAAAAATGGGTATCATTCTCAAAAAGGCGTAAAAGTTACATATGCACATCATCTTATGTTTTCAAGAGATGAAATCGACTTAAATCAGCTTTCATTTGGTATCAGCGGCGGATTGATTCAAAGCCAGTTGGATGAAACTAAATTTGGAGGTACTTTTGATCCTATTGTTTTTGGTTCAATTCAAAAAGACTCTTATTTTAATGTAGACATTGGTGCTTCGTATAATTTTCTTGATTTTTATGCACACGCTACAATTCAGGGTCTGATTGAAACACGACGAGAGTTGTATACAGATTACGAAAGTAATAATTTAAGAAAGTTTCTTTTAAGTGCCGGATATGTATTTGGCAAAAGAGACAAGATCACTTGGGAGCCTTCAATTTTGTTTCAATTGTTTGATCAAACGAAAGAAAAGTCAATCGATCTAAACATGAAAGCTTACAAAAACATGGATTTTGGAAGTTTGTGGGCAGCTTTGTCTTATCGAAGAAGTTTTGATGGTGCACAATTTACTTCGGGAGGTGGTGTTTCATCTCAAAAATTGCAATATTTCACTCCTATTATTGGAGTAAACTATAAAAATTTTATGTTTGCTTATACCTATTCTCAAGTTATGGGTGATGTAAAATTTGATACTGGAGGATATCATCAAATAACTTTAGGAATTAATTTATTTTGTAAAAAGGAGCGTTACGATTGTAACTGTCCTGCAATTAATTAAAAAAATATCATGCTTATTAAATCTGTAAATGGGAAATCGCCTTTGATTCCAGAAGATTGCTATGTTGCTGAAAATGCTACAATTGTTGGAGATGTTACATTTGGTGACTCTTGCAGTGTTTGGTTCAACGCCGTTATTAGAGGAGATGTTCATTTTATAAAAATTGGAAATAAAGTAAACATTCAAGATGGAGCGATAATTCACTGCACGTATCAAAAACATCCAACAATTATAGGGAATAATGTTTCGATTGGACATAATGCCATTGTTCACGGCTGTACAATACAGGATAATGTATTAATTGGAATGGGAGCAATTGTAATGGATAATTGTATTGTAGAAAGTAACTCGATTGTTGCCGCTGGAGCGGTTTTAACACAAAATACAGTTGTTCCGTCAGGAACTATTTTTGCGGGTGTTCCTGCGAAAAAAGTAAAAGATATTGACCAGTCTGATTTTGCAGGTGAAATCGAACGTATTTCAAACAATTATGTGATGTATTCTGGATGGTTTAAAAATGAAGAATAAATTATAAAAAATTACAAAAAATATAAAATCCAAATTCCAAAAGAGTCAAACCTTTGAATTTGGATTTTTTTATTTAATCGAATTATAAATTGATTTTTTCAAAGAAAGCATTCTTGTAGCTTTCACTAATAGGAATCCGTTTATCACTAATCAAAACCTTATTTTTTTGTATTGATTTCACATGTTTTATGTTAATGATATAAGATCTGTGAATTCTGGAGAATCCTTTGCTTGAGAGTAAATTTTCAAGTTTTATTAAGCTGATTAATGTTAGTGTATATTTATTATCGGTTGTATAAATTTTTACATAATCCTTTAAACCTTCGATGAATAAGATATCAGCAAAATTCATTTTAACATTTTCGTATTCAGCTCTTACAAACATAAAATCCTGCTCAAGTTCTGGAGTAAGCGTATTTTCAGCAATTGAAGAAACAGCTGCAGCAGGATTAACAATTTGCTGTGCGCGTACTACTGATTTTAGAAAACGGTGAAAAGGAATTGGTTTTACTAAATAATCGACAGCACCAAGATTAAATCCTTCTACAGCATAATCAGAATAAGCAGTTGTAAAAATAACAAGCGGTTTTTTCTCGATAGTATTTAAAAAATCTATCCCAGAAAAATGCGGCATTTGAATGTCTAAAAAAATCAAATCAACATTATTTTGATTGATAAATGAAACGGCATCAATAGCATTATTAAAAGTACTGATCAATTCAAGTGAATCGACTTTTTGTACAAAATCTTCCAGTAATTCAACAGCTAATGGTTCGTCATCTATAATTACACATTTCATCTGCAGGAGTTTAAATTTATTTGGTTTGGAATTCAAAAGTAGTTTTAAACCAGTAAATTAAGTTTTAAAATTATCATAAAATACTGGTTTTGATGTCAATTATCCGTTTACAGTAATTGTTTTGGTCAAAGTATAACCATCAGTCAAATTACCTGTTAAAACTGCCAGTTCGCTGGCAAGACTGTCTGCAAAAACATTATCTCTCGTATTAGAAGTGTCAGCTTGTCCGTGAGCAGCATAATTAGTACTTGAGTAAACAGTACTCGAAGTACTTTCAGGAAAAGCAATTTGAGTAACTAATAATGAAGATCCGCTGCTTGATAAAACTTCAACATGTACATGCGGAGCTCTGCCTTGGTACCATCCTGGATAGATAGAAATAAATGAAACTTCTCCTTTATCATTTGTTGCTTGTCTTCCTCTTAAAAAATGAACAGAAGTATAATCTGTCTGCTGCATTTGAGTTCCGCCGTATTCAGAATAATTGCCGTCTTTGTCGCAATGCCATACATCAACTAAAACATTCGAGAGCGGCAGGCAGTTATTGTTTTTATTTTCAATAATTAAATTGATTAATAGAGCAACTCCAACTCGATCAGATTTTATATTTTCTAAAACTAATTGACTTGGTGTTTTGATAGGAAAAGGACCTTTAGTTTCAGATGGCGAAACTGTGCAGCTTCCGTATTCAGATGAATCAGTGCCAGAATCATCATTATCACTTTTAGAGCATGACTCTAATAATTTTGAAGCACCAGCCAAAGCTGTGATGCCCAAAAGACCATTTCGGATGAATTTTTTTCTGTCCATAATTTCAATGTTTAATTTACAGTAGTTTTAATTTCATCTAATTTTAGATTTAAATGCACGCGGTAAAATTGGTTATCCTGGTTTATAGTCAGTTCATGAGCATTTGGATAAAGTAAATCCAATCTGTTTTGAATGTTTACTAGTCCAATACCTGAATTTTCAGGGTCTTTTGTATAATTCTCAATTGTATTTTCAATCCAAAAATCAAGGTTGTTTTCTGAAATGAAAATTTTTATTTTGATATGCGCCGCACCTTTATAATCTGTTCCGTATTTAAAGGCATTCTCAACAAACGATATCAGCAGCAAAGGTTCAATAAACTTGTTTTTAGTGTCGCCATGAACATTAATTACAATATCTTCAATGTTGTTAAGTCGTAGTTTTTGCAGTTCAATATAATTCTGAATGTAATTTATTTCCTTTTCTAAAGCCACCGTTTTATTGTCTGTTTCGTACAACATATAGCGCATTAACTCAGATAATGTCACGATGGCGTCAGGCACCAAATCAGATTTTTTATGTGCTAGAGAATAAATACTGTTTAAAGAATTGAATAAAAAATGCGGATTGGTTTGTTTGCGTAAATAAGTCAGTTCCGTATTTGTTCGATGAGTTTCGGCAATTAATTTGTTTTGTTCGTTACTGTAAAACTCTGCCAAGGTTCTAATAATTGCACTTATAGTAAGAATTAAAATATAGAAAAAGGAGGGGCCGATTTTAAAGAAAAGCGGACGTTTCATCTCAATTTTTAAGTTGTCAGTTTTTCGTAAAAGAATAGTGTCATTTGGCATGAAATGCGGACGAGCAATATTTGAAGGAGGTAAATGTCTGAATTCAGGAATAAAATAATTAATTCTGATAATCATGAAAACGGCAATGATTATAAATGCAAATAAAAAATACTGCCAGTACTTTTTTTGTAAAAGAAGAGACGGAACCATATAATAATAGTTGAGGTAAAACAACATTATTCCTGATGCCCACTGAACATAAAAATCATTATTGATTCTAAACGGACTTTCATAAAACTGAATTAAAGAAGTCAGAATAAAGAAAACCCATATAATACAATGGAATAGAATTTTGTTTGAGTTAGTATTTTTGATGGCTCCGATTTTCATTTATAATTTTATTTTTAATAAAATTAATTCATTTTTAGCTATTGTTGGCGATAAGTTTTGGCTGAGTTTTTCAACCACTAAATGGGCAGTTTTTAAAGCATCTTCTTCTGTCGAAAAACTTTTGTTGTCACTTATTACGGGTATAATCGATTGTTTAATGATAATTTTATCTTTATATGAAATCGAGTATCCCCAGCCAGAATTGGTTTGAAATGTCTCTGTTCTATAAATCTCTTTTTTCCCGCAAGAAACCATTTGTAAAACAAGACACAAAAGCAACAAATTCTTCTGGATATTACTCCAGAAGAATCGTTTATTATTAATTATCATTGTCATTTTGTTCCTCTAAAGGTTTAAATTCCCAAGCATCATCAAAGTATGAAGAGCCAATTCTTCCTAGCATATAAAAACCGCGATTATTTATAGCAAAACCTACAGCATCAGTTCTTGTAGCGCCTTCAAGCGGTGTTCTTTCAACCCAAAGATCGGTAGTTGGGTTATATTCCCAAATTGTTTTTATGTTTTCGCCTCCAACTACATATCCTAGTCCATTCATGCTAAAACTTGATGCATTGGCACGTACAATTGCATATTCGTCATTATACGAATAATCATCAGTAGTATTTTTGTCAATATCTCTTTTTCTTGTCCAAGTATCAGTTGCAGGATCAAATTCCCAAAAATCTCCCTGATAAACACTATTATTAATTCCTGTTGCCAGATACGCTTTATCAGCAATTACAAATACGGTTGCATTACGTCTTTTATTACCGCTAAAACCATTTACAAGTGTCCAGGTGTTTGCTTGATCATCATATTGATAAAAATCTTTTAGATAATTTCCATCATAACCAGTTCCAAAATAAGCTTTACCTCCAGCCTGAAAACCTACAGCAGCATAACGAGCTGTTCCTGCAAAATCTGTTTTTTGAGTCCAGCTGTTGTTGGAAGGATCGTATTGATAAAAATCCTTCAGTTTATTAGTTCCGTCATAACCAAGTCCAATATAGCCTTTATTGTTTAATGCAAAGCTAGAGGCAGAACTTCTTCCTACACCAATAAAGTCTGCTTTTTGCTCCCAATAATCTCCATTTGAGTTGTAAGCCCATAAATCTTTCAAGTATACGTCGCCAGTATAACCAGCTGCAACATATGCATAATCACCAATTACAAAACTTGTGGCGCTAGACCTTGCCGGCCCATCAAAAGCCGATTTCTTTACCCAGTTTCCCATTAATTCATCATCCTCGTTGTCATTGCTGCAGCTTATAAAGAAGAGACTAGAAAGTAATGAAGCGAATAATATTCCTTTTTTAAAATTATTCATAGTGTATTAAAATTTATTTATTGGTTCAAAAGTAGGCAGGGGAAGGATTTAAAAAAAAGAAGATATATGTATTGCCTATTTTAATAGACTAAATCAGGCTTTTTAAAGGCGAATGAGTTCTTGACGTTACTTTATCTATTATAGATGCTTTTTTGCCTTTTATAGAGCAAAAATGTAAGACTGTATATGTTATGATGCCGTCTAAACCACGCCATTATATATTTGCGCAAAAAATTGATTATGCGTAAGTTATTGTTTGTGTTGTTTTTTGCTTTTACATTATTTTCATGCGGAACAGATACTGATGCAGGAGAGTTTGTAGTTGGATCTGATTATTTGGCTTTGAACAATAAGGTTGTTATGATTGATACTGTAACGGTCGAAATGTCTACCATAAATTTTGATTCGCTGGTGACTTCAAACCAGAGTCGAATCTTGGTTGGAAACTACGATGATCCCATTTTTGGGAAGATAAAATCGAGTAGTTATTTTCAATTGTCATCAAGTAATTATGCTTTAAATAATGAAGGTTCCGATACCGAGAATGTTAATTACGTTTTTGATTCTATTTCCATGGTATTAAAGTATGATAACTATTTTTATGGCGATACAACTAAAATTCAAACATTTAATATTCATCGCTTAACGCAAAAAGTTAAACCAAATACTGATTCTGGAAGTTTTTATAATAATTCTAGTTTGAGTTACGATGAGGAAAGTTTGGGAACATTCTCATACAAGCCGCGCCCAGTTGGAAAAGATTCGATTAATATAAAAATGAGTAATGAATTTGGAGAAGCTCTTTTTCAAAAAATAAAGAAAAGAGATATTACAGATTTTGACACTTTTACAGAGTATCTAAAAGGGCTTGTAATTGTACCATCATCATCTAACTCGTCAAGTGTTATTGGGTTTAATACTTCTAAGAGTTTAGTACGGTTGTATTACTCCAAATATCGAGCGGGCGTTGATGAGGTTCCCTTTGTGATCGATTTTTCTATTTTAGATGCCACAAAGCAGTTTAATTCTATTTCTTTAGATAAAACAGGAACTTTAATTCAAAACCTGCCTATATCGAGCAGTAAACTTTTGAGCACAGCGACTAACGGACAGGGATTTATTCAGTCTGGAACAGGAGTGGCTTGTCGGATCGATTTTCCAAACTTAAGACAGTTGAAATATATCTCAGATAATGGCGCCATTGTCGATGCACAATTGATTTTAAAACCAGTCAATAATTCTTATTCTGAAAAATATCCGCTGGCTGATTCCTTAAAGATATATGTAGGCGACAATTTAAATAGAATCAGCAGTTCGTTGCTAAATTCTGCGGGAGTGCAAGTGTATGGTATTTTGAATAAGAAAAGTGATGAGTTTAATGAAAACATCGGATATACAATTCCGTTAGGTAACTTTTTACAAAAGGAAATGCTTCGTGCTTCTGATTCTAAATCTTCTTTAATCCTTACGCTTCCAGGTATTTCTAAAACCGTAGATCGAATTGTTTTAGGAGATCAAAAGCATTTAAACAATAAAATTCAACTAAAAATCTACTACATCTCTTATTAAATGAAAAATAAAATAGTTTTTTTTTACTGCGCCATTTTAATATCGTTTTCATCATTTTCTCAAAGTATTTCAAGCTCGCCGTATTCATTGTATGGAGTAGGCAGTTTGTATGATGCTGATTTTGGATTGCTTCCTTCAATAGGATCTGCAGGAATTGCACTGCCATCAGATAGTTTTATTAATAACCTTAATCCAGCTTCTTTAGGCTTGCTGCCATTAAATCATTTTATGTTCGATGTTGGTGGTAAAGCTATTGCGACAACCTATCAAAACAATTCAAAAAAGGAGAATCGCAACAATTTTCAATTTTCTCATATTGCTTTTGCTTTTCCAGTTACTAAAAATTCTGGTTTTAGCGTGGCATTACGTCCGTATTCTAGCTCGGCATTTAAAATTTCTAATCTTATTCTGCCAATCTCAGATAGTCAGGAGACCTATAGTTTATCAGCAACAGGTTCAGGAGGATTAAATAATTTTGATTTTTCTTATGGCTATCGATTTGGTAAAAAACTTACAGTAGGAGCGTCTGCAGCTTTGTTGTTTGGAAACACAGTTGATGACAGAGTTTTTACAATTCTCAATTCGGTCACTACTATACATAAAAAAACAGATTATAACGGACTTCGTGCAACATTGGGAACTCAGTATAAAATTGATTCTACGTTTACTATTGGTGCAACAGTTAAATTACCGGCACAAATTAAAGGCTCAAAAGTACAGTCAGTTGAGTCGATAAATGATGAGGTGGTGAGTGATATTCAACCTGAAACAGTTTCTGATGTAGAGGATTATTATATGCCTTTAGAAATTGGAATTGGTATTAGTAAGCGATTCAAAAAAGTCTTGAATATGACTTTTGATTATGAAAAAAGTTTATGGAATGATACAAAACAATCTGATTTCTATGGAGATTATGTAAATCAAGACAGATTTGCGTTAGGTTTTACTTATTTTAACGAAAAACGAAATTACAGAAAATATTGGGACAGGGTCAAATATTCTGCAGGTGCAAATTTTGATACGGGATATCTTGAGATAGATGGAAAAAGAATCAACAATGCTTCAATTTCAATTGGAGTTAATCTGCCTATCGAAAATACTTTTTCGGCCTTAAATATTTCATATTCGTACGGGCAAAAAGGAAGTATTTCAAACAATTTAATTAAAGAAAATTATCATAAATTGTCTGTAAACTTATCTTTAGATGGTATTTGGTTTGTTAAGAGAAAAATAGAATAAAATTAGAAATCTTTTTGGACTACGTTGTATTTATGTTCTAAAATGGAATCTAAAACAACTGGATTTGAATTAACGTAAAATATAGGTTCGCTTTTTTGAGCTGTTGTAAAACCAACTTTATCGCGTAAAATATTTTGAGTTTGTCTTGCTACTGCTTCTCCAGAATCTATAATCTGAATATGTTCAGGAAGTATTTTTTTAATCTGAGGAATTAAATAGGGGTAGTGGCTGCATCCTAAAACTAGATAGTCAATGTTTGCATCTATCATAGGCTGCAAGTATGATTCTAAAAGCTGTGTCATTTCTGGAGAATACAAATTTCCATCTTCAATTAACTGAACAAGTCCATAACCAACCTGTTCAATAATGGTTGTATTTTGAAACATTTCTGCAGTCTTATTAAACAACTCACTGTTTAATGTTCCTTTTGTAGCCAGGATACCAATAACTTGTGTTTTAGAGTTATTGGCTGCAGGTTTTATTGCAGGTTCAATTCCAATAAACGGAATGTCATAATCGTTACGGAGTTCACGAATAGCATTAGTTGTCGCTGTATTGCAGGCTACAACAATTAATTTGCATTTCATTTCCAGTAAAAAATCAACATTTTTTTTGCTTAAAGCAACAATCTGCTCTTTGGTTTTTTGACCATACGGAGCATTTTTACTATCGGCTAGATAAATTGTTTTTTCATTTGGAAGTAAGTTATGAATAGCGCTCCAAATTGAAGTTCCTCCAATTCCAGAATCAAAAACACCTATAGGATTATCGTTTGTCATAGTACAAATTTAGTATTTTTTGAAACAAAATGATAGTTGAAATTAATTGTAATTTGCGAATGATACGTCTTTTTTATTTTAAATAAATGTAAAAAAAAACTGTTCAAATTTTTTAAAAAATTTGAACAGTTTTAATTCAAGAATTCGGTTTTATTAGAATCCTAAATCTTTTTTTACGTCAGCAGTAATGTTTGGACCATCAGCTAATAAAAGAGTAGAACCATCTAAAACATATTGGAAACCTTTAGCTTTTCCAATTTTTTGGATAGAAGCTCTTACTTTTTCCATTAATGGTTTTACAATGTCAGTTTCTTTTTGTTGCAATTCTTTTTGAGCATTGTCTCTATAGTCAACAATTCTTTTTTGCATGTCTTGAACTTCTTTAGAACGATCTCCATTAACAGCTTCTGTTACAGTTGCAGCTTCAGCTTCGTACTTTTTGATTTTAGTTTGATATTCATCAACCATTTTTTTGTATTCAGCATCATACGTACCACTTAATTTTTGCAGTTGATTTTGAGCATCAAGCATAGCAGGCATTTTCGACATAATGTCGCTTACATCAACATGGGCAACCTTCGCCTGTGCGTTCATTGTGTTACTTGCTCCTAAAATTAGTATTGCAGCAATTAGTAAAGTTTTGATTTGTTTCATCATTTTTAAAATATTAATTAATTATTGGTCGTATTAGTTTTTTGTGTTTCGGCTTCTCTTGCTTTTTTAGCCGCTTCTCTTTCTTCTAATATTTTTTTTCTTCTTTCTTCTAATTCTTTTTTACGTTGTTCGTAAAGTTTTTGTCTTTCGGCAGCTTTATCTACGGCAGGTGCAGCTGTTGTTGTTTCAGTTGCTGCTGCAGGTTTTGCTGTCGTACCATCAGTTTTAACTGCTTCAGTTGTTTTTGCTGCCTGAGTTGATTTTGCTGGTTCAGAAACCGTGCCATTTTTTTTAGCTTCTCTTTCTTCTAGTATCGCTTTTCGCCTGTCATCATACTCTTTTTTCTTAGCTTCCTGCTCTAGTCTTCTGTCTTCAATAAGCTTTTCTCTAGCTGCTTTTCTTTCATCTAGAACTTTTTGTCGATCAGCCATAGCAGGATTCTCATCGATGGCATTTTCTTTACTTTCTTGTACTTCCTGATCCTTCAATTGTTTTTTCGTCAACTGTTCTCTTTTGTCAGTTCTGTTCAAGATGCGTATAACCTGATCGCTGATATCAAATCTTTTGTTGCTGAAAAGCATTGTCAAATCTGATGATTTATCAAAAATAAAATCATAATTTTTAGCTTCTGCAATATCTTGAACGGCAGTAAATACCTGATCTTGAATAGGCTTTGCCAAAGCAGCTTTTTGTCGAATTAAATTTCCGTCAGCTCCAAATTGTTTTTGCTGATAATCCAGCATTTCGTTTTCTAAGAACTTAATTTCAGTTTCTTTTTCATCAATTAATTCTTTGGTTAACAAAGCTTTTTCTGCTTTAAGATTTTCTTTAAGCGTATTGATGTTTGTTTTTTTTGTTTCTATTTCTTGTTTCCACTTTTGAGCTTTCAACTCTAATTGTGATTTTGCTTCTTTATAATCAGAAACATTCTCCAAGATATATTCCATATCTATGTAACCAATTCTTGTTGTCTTGCCTTGTGCCTGACTTGTATTAGCTACAATCAAGGCTAAAAATATAAATAAAAATTGTTTTCTCATAACATTACTTTATTCGATGATTTTTAACCAAACGTATTATTCCTAAAATTGTTGTCCAATTATAAAGTGAGTTTCCCAGCCATTTGCTTTGTTTGTAACAGATCCTGGCAGAGCATCGAAACCATAACCAAAATCGATACCTAATAATCCAAACGCAGGCATGAATACACGTAAACCAGCTCCAGCAGAACGATATAAATCGAACGGGTTGTAATCCCTGAATGTTGGATATGAAGAACCTGCTTCTAAAAACGTTAATGCATAGATCGATGCAGATGGTTTTAATGTTATTGGATAACGTAACTCCATTGAGAATTTGTTGTAAATAGTTGCTCCAATTTGCTGCCCATATCTAGAACTTGTTTTGTCTTCAATAATTGGCGTCAATGAGTTGTTTGGATATCCTCTTAACTGTATAGTCTCTCTACCATCCATAGAATACTGTGCCATTCCGTCTCCTCCTAAATAAAAACGTTCAAACGGTACAACACCTCTAGATTGATCGTAAGCACCTAAGAAACCAAATTCTGTTAATGTTCTTAAAACTAATTTTCCATATACCTTAGTATACCAGTCTGCTTTAAATTTAACCTTATAATATTCTAACCAGTTGTATTTTTTCTGATCCACTTTTGCTTGATCTGTATCTGCATTTGCATAGTCAGATCCCACACTTACTGTTTGATTACTACCATTTATAGATTCACTTTTTGTGTAATCTCCAGGATTTATTGGTTGCCCGTCAGCTCCTGTCATAGTAGTTGTACCAGTATATCTTGTTTTGTATTCTTTTTCATTAGCTAAATTTCCATAATCTACACCATTAAATAAAGAATATGGAGGTGTTACTTTAGCAGAGACACTAAACTCAGAACCATAAGTTGGGAATATTGGGTTAACCCCTTTATTACTTCTTGAAATTCCAATAGTGTAAGCTAAGTTTCGTGATGCTCCATTACCAAAGGTAAATAAACCAGTAAAGTAATTATTCAAATCATAGTGCTGGTAACTTACCGATTGTGATAATACGAAATAATCATCTGGCACAGTAAGACGTTTTGCTAAACCAACTTGTACTGTAAAAATATTAAAACTTTGGCTTCTATCAACAGTTCTTGTAACATAATTATTATTAAACTGTTTACTGTACGAGATAGACGAGCTAAATTGTACTGGTTTTTTTCCTCCAAACCAAGGTTCAGAAAATGATAAACTGTAAGTTTGGAAATAAGTACTTCCTTGTAAACGTAATGATACTTTTTGTCCATCTCCCATTGGAAGCGGTTTGTAAGCATCTTTGTCAAATAATTTACGAGCCGAAAAGTTGTTGAATGATAATCCTAATGTTCCAATGAAACCGCCGCCGCCGTAACCTCCTTGAAGTTCAACCTGGCTAGATCCTTTTTCTACTAATTGGTATTCGATATCTACTGTTCCTGCTCCTGGATCAACATTTCTAAATTCAGGCTTGATAGATTCAGGGTCAAAGAATCCTAATTGTCCAATTTCACGAATTGTTCTAACTAGTTCTTCTTTGCTGTATTTGTTTCCTGGTTTAGTTCTTAACTCACGATAAATTACGTGGTCATTTGTTTTGTCGTTACCAGTAACGTATATTTTGTTGAAATAGGCAATTGGACCTTCAGTAATTCTAATTTCAAAATCAATAGTATCATTTACAGTTTTTACCTCTACAGCATTGATTTTTGAGAATAAATAACCATTGTTTTGGTATAAGTTTGTAATGTCTTCCCCGTCAGGTTTTGAATTATCTGCAATTCTTTTTTCAAGCATTACACCATTATAAACTTCTCCTTTTTTGATTCCTAAATAACGATTTAACTGCTGATCTGAGTAAACTGTGTTTCCTAAGAATTTGATATTTCCAAAGTAATACTTGTTTCCTTCTTCGACATTGATTTTAATACCAAGCATATTTTTGTCTTTGTTATATTTAACAGAGTCGTAAATAATACGTGCATCACGATATCCTTTTTCTTTGTATGCCGAGATAACTTTTTCTAAGTCGGTTTTGTATTTTTCGGGAATAAATTTAGAGGCTTTTAAAACACGGAAAACATTTTTCTGTTTCGTGTCTTTCATCGCTGCTCTTAATTGAGTTTCTGTAAGTTGTTTATTTCCAGTGAAATCAATGTTGCTGATTTTTACTTTGTCACCTTTATCTATACGCACCAACATATTAACCTGATTACCGGCAATTGTATCTGGTGTCGTTGTAATGGTAACTTTAGTATTGTAAAAACCGTCTTTTTTGTATTTGTTTTCGATGTAGTTTTTCGTGGTAGTAATTAAGTTCTCGTTTACAATTTTGTTTTTGGTTAAATTGTTATCCTTAATTAAAGCTTCGATTTTGCTTTTCTTTACACCAGTGATTTTAACTTCATTAAGTTTCGGGAGTTCAACAATATTTAAGTCTAAATAAATACTGTCATTTTGAACCTTATTAATGTAAAAAGCGATTTCATCAAAAAGACCAAGTTTACCTAATTTCTTAATTGCACCAGTGATTTCTTCTCCCGGTACAGTTATTTCTTGACCTGTTTGAAGTCCAGAAAACGTTACTACAGTTTGTTCGTTAAAGCTAATTTTACCAACTACAGAAACTTTGGCTAGTATATACTTTTTTCCTTGATCAAAAGGAACTCTTTCTTGTGCTTTAATTTGTGAAAAACTACCCAAAAGTAAAAGGGTAAAGACTATTTGTATTCTTTTTTGTAACACTAAAAAATTATTTAATTTGTTCACTGGTTTTTCCAAATCTACGTTCTCTTTTTTGATAACTAATAATAGCCTCATATAAATCTTGATCTTTAAAGTCTGGCCACAAGACATTAGTAAAATACAATTCTGCATAAGCGATCTGCCATAGCAAAAAATTACTTATTCTATGTTCTCCACTTGTTCGTATTAACAAATCTACATCAGGTAAATTTTGCGTGTAAAGATGCTCATTTATAATTGAATCGTCAATAGCGTCTATTGAAATTATATTATTTTTAACTTTATCACTGATGATTCTAACGGCATTTACCAATTCTTCTCTTGATCCGTAACTTAAAGCTAGCGTAAGAGTAAGACGAGTGTTGTTTTTAGTTTTATCAATTACATCAAGCAGTTCTCTTTGTGCAGATTTTGGTAATTTTTCAAGATTCCCAATTGCATTAAGTCTGATGTTGTTTTCCTGAAGTGTAACTAGCTCTTTTTTTAATGAATTGATTAAAATTTTCATTAATGCTTCAACCTCTAGTTTAGGACGGTTCCAGTTTTCTGTAGAAAAAGCATATAAGGTTAAGTACTCGATACCAAGCTTAGCACAAGTTGTAATTGTTTTTTTTACAGATTTTGTGCCATTTTCATGTCCAAATGCTCTTAGGAAGCCTTGTTGTTTAGCCCAGCGTCCGTTTCCGTCCATAATAATGGCCAGATGTTTTGGTAAGTTTGATTGATCTATAGAGTCTATTAAATTCATTGTATTATTGTGCGCAATAGCAAGGTTTTTGTCCAAAGGTATACGTTAGCGTTAAACCTGAGAAAACATACCAATCATTGTTGTTTAAATTTCCAAATTTTAAAATGTTTGCATTGCTGGTGTTTGGATTGCTGCCATCAATGTTATCTGTAAATGTATATCGTGCTCCAACTTCGGCCGCTAGGACAAAGCGAGATGTTATATTAGATTTTATACCCAGTGTCATTGGTATTGCAAATGAGCTTGAGTTTGTACTTTGTGTAATATTTTGGGTTGTCTTATAGCGATACAATCCGTCATAAATAAAAAAACTTAATCCAGAATATATATAAGGTGTAATTTTTCTGTGATAATCATGCAAATTAAAATCAAAAAAATTAAACTCCAAACCCGCAGAGATTTCTTTTACATTATTTTCAAAGCGATATCCTCTTCCGCTTCTTCCTGTTTCATCTGAGTCTAAATCATTTCCCGAGATTGTAGATTGAGTGTAAGAAATTCGATAAGAGTGACGAGGGCTTTTGTTCCATTTATACAAAACGCCAAAAGCCAGCTTATCTGGATTTATGTAAGTTGTGCTTCCCACATCGCCTACAAAGTTGCTTCCGCCAAGAAAAACACCAATCTCATTGATTTGAGCATTTAGTGTAATAAAGGGAAAAAAACATAACAATAAATTAAAAATTTTCTTCATTTAATTCAGAATTGCGTGCAAATATAATAATTATCGATACGAATCAACGTTCCTTTACATAAATGTGCTTTTTTTTCAATTTACAATATGAATTTGAGACATTTAATGATGATTCACTACAGGCAGAACGAGAAAATGTTCTATTATCGTATAGTGTTAAGTAAGAAATAGGGTTAATTTCTCTTGTCTTCGCCCCAGAGTAGTTTGTTTCTTAATGTTTTTAAGAAAGTTTCGCCTGGTATTTCGACCATTTTTATTTTGTAATCAGTTTTTTTGATCTTTAAAATCGATTCATTTTTTACAGAAGAAGTTCTAGAGTCTAATGAAACCAAATATTGATCTTCTCTGCCTGAAACACGCAATGTAATTTCTGTGTCGTCTGGTATAACAAGTGGTCTTGCGGTTAAGTTATGCGGCGCAATAGGAGTAATGACTAGACTTTTTACATCCGGCGTTAAAATTGGTCCGCCGCAACTTAATGAATATCCTGTAGAGCCGGTAGGGGTAGAAATGATTAAGCCGTCTGCCCAATACGAACTTAAGTATTCGTTGTTTAGGTGAGTTTCAACAGTAATCATCGAAGTAGTATCTTTTCTGCTTACTGTAACTTCATTCATTGCGAAATTAAGTTCTGCAAAGGCATCATTTTTAGGTTCGCACGTTAAACCAAGTAAAGTTCGTTCAGATGTGGTGTAGTTTTGATCGATAACATACTGTAGTAAGCT
This sequence comes from Flavobacterium sp. FlaQc-30, assembly GCF_044005885.1. Taxonomy (NCBI): domain Bacteria; kingdom Pseudomonadati; phylum Bacteroidota; class Flavobacteriia; order Flavobacteriales; family Flavobacteriaceae; genus Flavobacterium; species Flavobacterium sp. FlaQc-30. The sequence continues at coordinate 53,250 of NZ_JBIPCO010000004.1, forward strand.
GTCGATATTTTCTTTTTGAACTTTCGCCAAGAAACCTAATCTGCCAGCGTTTATGCCTAAAAGCGGAACGCCTGAACTGCGAACTAAAGCTGCAGCTCTTAACATTGTTCCGTCGCCTCCAATACTAATCAACATCTCAAAGCTATCATCTAAAATTGTACTTGATGAAAAAGTAGCATATTCTTTTTTGACAAGCTGCTTTTCATAGAGCATTTCCAAAAAGTTTTCTTCAATTACAATTTCGACATGATTTGAAGTAAGAAACAAGAAAATGTCTTTTATAATTGGTTCAGTGCTGTTTTGATAGTATTGTCCGTAAATGGCTATTTTCATTCGTCTTAATTAGATAATGAGGAAATGTGTTAATTTGATAATTTATTTAGTTGAGAACATTTTCTAATTTTCTCATTGACCAATTTTCTAATTTAAATATTGAGATATTTGTCTAAATAATCAGAGCGTTCTTTTAAGCTGTTGATATAAGTGTCTTCTTGATGTTCCGAGATTATTTCGTAACCATATCTTCTGTAAGTTTGAATTATCTCATTCATTGCACCTAATCCTATTTTTATGGTAATTTGAACATTTTCTAAATCAGCTTCAGAGACAAAGCATCCTAATATTTTTCCGTTATTACTTTCAACGATTTGCGTTACCTCACTCATCGAATAATCTAAAAGGCTTTTTTGAACAATAATAATTCCGCCTTGCTCTTTTATAAAAGGAGTTTCTTGAAAGAACTTCATTATATCTTCTATTTCATAATAGCCGACATAGGAGTTGTTTTCGTCAAGAACGGGAATAGTATTAGTATGGTTTTTTGCAAAAACTTCCAGGACATCCAGCCAAATCATTGATTTTCTGGCAAAAAAACGTTCTAAAGTATATTTGTAATCAATTATTTTTTTATCTGAATCAAAAGTTTCAACATCATCAGAAGAAATACTTCCAATGAAAATTCCTTCCTCCAAAACAGGGAAATGAGAAAAATTTACCTCGGCAAAAAAGTCTTGAACCGATGCTATAGTTTCCTGACCATCAATTGGTCCGAAATCATTGGTGATATAGTTTGTAATTTCTGTCATAAATCAATTGGAGATATTTCATGCAAAATAATCAAAAAATACCAAAAACTGCTGCGTTTTACTTTGTATTTTTGTCGTAACAAATATAGTGTTACTAGAATTAATTATCTATTTATATGACAAAGTTAAGTGTAAATATCAATAAAATCGCAACGCTTAGAAATGCTCGCGGCGGAAATGTTCCTGATTTATTAAAAGTTGCTGTCGATATTCAACGTTTTGGAGGACAAGGAATCACGATTCATCCACGTCCAGACGAACGACATATTCGCTATCAAGATGCGCGTGATTTAAAAGCAATTGTTACTACAGAATATAATATCGAAGGCAATCCGCAGCATAATTTTATTGATTTAGTTCTTGAGTGTAAGCCAGATCAGGTAACATTAGTTCCTGATGCAATTGGAGCAATTACCTCTTCTGCAGGTTGGGATACGATTGCAAATCAATCTTATTTAACAGAAGTTATTCAAGAGTTTCAACGAAACGGAATTAGGACTTCTATTTTTGTAGATCCGGTTTTGGAGGTTATTGAGGGAGCGAAAAAAACAGGAACAGATCGAATTGAATTGTACACTGAAGCTTTTGCACATCAATATGATTTGGGAAATAAAAACGGAATAGATCCTTATGTTGAAGCTGCAAAACTGGCAAATGAATTAGGTTTAGGAATAAATGCCGGACATGATTTGAGCTTAGATAACATTCAGTTTTTCAAACAAAACATTCCAGGATTATTAGAGGTTTCTATTGGTCACGCCTTGATTTCAGAAGCGCTTTATCTTGGTTTGGATAATGTTGTAAATATGTATTTGAATAAATTGAAATAAGTTTCCTAAAAGACTCTTAGAAAGGATAAAAAAATATTTAATGTAAAAATAAATGTTATACTCAAAAATAGAAGGCGAAGGAAAACCATTTATTATCATGCATGGATTTCTTGGTATGTCTGACAATTGGAAAACACTTGCAGGACAATATGTAGAAGCAGGATTTCAGGTTCATATTTTAGATTTACGTAATCATGGGCGTAGTTTTCATTCTGATGAATGGAGTTATGAAGCAATGGTTCAGGATGTATTTGAATATTGTAATGCGAATAATTTGACCAGAATTGATATTCTCGGGCATTCAATGGGTGGAAAAGTAGCTATGCTTTTTGCGGCAACACATCCTGAGATTGTAGATAAATTAATCGTTGCAGATATTGGGCCTAAATTCTACAAACAGCACCATCAAGATATTTTGGCGGGGTTGAATGCGGTTGATTTTTCTGTAAAGCCAAGTCGAAATGATGTTGAGGAAATAGTAGCGCAATATGTGCCTGACTTTGGAACTCGTCAGTTCTTATTAAAAAATTTATATTGGAAGGAACCTGGACAGTTAGCGTTTAGATTTAATCTCGCTGTTTTTAATAATAATTTGGATGCAATTGGAAAACCGCTGGCAGACAATTTGGTTTTTGCTAAGCCGACATTATTTATAAGAGGTGGAAATTCAGGCTATATTCAGGATTCAGATCTTGAAGATATTCGAAAACATTTTCCAAATTTAAAATTAGAAACCATACCAAATGCGGGACATTGGCTTCATGCTGAAAATCCAAAAATGTTTTTTGAATTGACAACAACGTTTTTAAAAGAGTAATTTTTTGATAAAAAAAAGTATTACTTTTATTAAAATTTAAAAAGAAAAAGACATGAAATTATTACTTAGACTTCTTGTTACGGCTGCTTTAGTTTTGTTAATAGCTAACTTTTTGCCGGGTGTGCATGTGGCCAGTTTTACTACAGCAATTATCGTTGCAGTGGTTTTAGGATTATTGAATCTTTTTATAAAACCAATATTGGTTATTTTGACATTGCCGGTAACAGTGATTACTTTGGGATTGTTTTTATTGGTTATTAATGCCGTCATCATTTTGTTGTGCACTAATATTGTAGGAGGATTTGCAGTTGATTCACTCTGGACAGCTTTATTGTTTAGTGTTATATTATCTATTCTGCAATCTATTGCATATAAAATAGTAGGAGACGATAAATAAAAGGTATTAAAGTGACTTAAAAACCACTTCAAATACAATATATTAAAAACTTGGTTGGGTTGCAAAAATTTTATAATTTTGCAACCCAATTTTATTATGTAAATTAAAGAAGAAGATGGATATTAAAAGAGTAGCAATAGACGCTGTGAATGAAACGATTGTATTAAACGTTGTTCACATGGATTATAAAGGTCAAGTAGCAAAAAGAATAAACGAAAAAATGCCATTGGCTACCGTTAAAGGTTTTAGAAAAGGACAAGTTCCTAAAGACCTTGTTGAAAAACAATACGGAAAAGCGATCAAGCAAGAAGAAGTTAAAAAAGTAGTTGATTTAGCTTTAGAGCGTTTTGTTCAATCTGAAAGATTAAATCTTTTAGGAACTCCTCTTGCTAAAGAAAACGAAAACTTTGATTGGGATGCTGAAGAACTAACTTTCGAATATGAAATTGGTTTAGTTCCTAACTTCGAAATTGATTTAGAAGCAAAAAATAATATCGTAAAATATATCGTAACGGCTGATGATAAATTAATCGACGGTCAAGTAGAGCGTATTCAAAAACAATTCGGAAAAGCAATCCCGCAAGAAGTGGTGTCTGCAGATTCTGATTTAACTGGAACTTTCTCAAACGAAGAAAAAGGGATCAATAATACAACTACAATTTCATTATCTACTTTCAATAAAGCTGCTGGAGACAAATTCATCGGTAAAAAAGTTGGAGATGTTGTTGCAGTAAGCACAAAAGGTTTATTTGAAGACGATCACCAATTAATGGATTACTTAAAAGTATCTCATGATGATGTTCACGGTTTAGATATCGAAGTAAACTTTACAATCGAAGCAATCAACGGAGCTGAATTAGCTGAATTAAACCAAGAGTTATTTGATAAACTTTTTGGAGAAGGAAAAGTAGCTTCTTTAGAAGATTTAAAATCTAAAATTAAAGAAGACGCTGAAGCTCAATTTGCACAACAAGCAGATCAAAAATTATTATTAGACGTTCAAGATTTCTTGATCGAAAGCACAAAATTTGATTTACCAGCTGAGTTCCTTAAAAAATGGTTACAAACTGTTGGAGAGAAAAAACTTTCTGCAGAAGAAGCTGAAGTTGAATACGCAAGATCTGAAAAAGGTTTACGTTTTCAATTAATTGAAGGAAAAGCTATGGCTCAAAGTAATATTCAAATTACATTTGATGATTTGAAAGCTTTTACAACAAATGCTATCAAACAACAAATGGCTCAATTTGGTCAAACTAACCCAACTGACGAAGAAGTTCAAGGAATTGTAGCTAGAGTTTTATCTAACCAAGAAGAGGTGAAAAGACTTTCTGAGCAAGTTGTAGCTGAGAAATTGTTAGAATTGTTTAAAGAAAAAGCAAATCCAACAACTAAAGAAGTAACTTACGAAGAATTTATTGCTGCTTCTTACGGAGAATAAATTTTAGTCTGAAAGTCGAGAGTTGTAAAGTCAAAAGTTAAGAAGCAGACTTCATTAACTTGATTCTAAAAATTAAGATTTTATTACAGAAACTGAAAGATAAAAATAATTATATTTGAACGTCAATGGAAGTTTTTCTTCTATTGACGTTCTTTTTTTGTTTCCGGTTTCAGTTGGTGAACGTTTCTTAGTTTTAAAAAAAACTTAGAATCTTAGCAGCTTAGAATCTTAGTATCTTAAAAAAGAAGACAAATTGACATCCTTTAGAAAGAGGTACAACCTTTGATAAAAGAATATATACATTAAATAAAGTAAAACTTAGAACAGATACATATGAACTACGGTAAAGAATTCAAAAAATTTGCTACAAAGCACCAAGGAGTAAACGCGATGTACTATGACAAAATCATAGCAGCGATGAATCCAACTAATATGACTCCATATATTATCGAAGAGCGTCAGTTGAATATTTCTCAATTAGATGTGTTTTCAAGATTGATGATGGATAGAATTATTTTTTTAGGAACAGGTATCGATGATCAAATTGCAAACATCGTTCAGGCTCAATTACTATTTTTAGAAAGTGCTGATGCTTCAAAAGATATCCAAATTTACTTAAACTCTCCAGGTGGAAGCGTTTATGCAGGATTAGGAATTTACGATACAATGCAATACATCAAACCAGACGTAGCAACGATTTGTACAGGAATGGCAGCTTCTATGGGAGCAGTTTTATTATGTGCAGGAGCGGCAGGAAAACGTTCGGCTTTACCACATTCAAGAGTTATGATTCACCAGCCGTCAGGAGGAGCACAAGGAGTTGCAACTGATATGGAAATCAACTTACGTGAAATGTTGAAATTGAAAGATGAATTATACAATATCATCTCGCATCATTCAGGACAAACTTTTGATAAAGTACACAAAGACAGTGAGCGTGATTACTGGATGATTGCTGACGAAGCAAAAGAATACGGAATGATTGATGAAGTATTAAGAAGAGGATAATTTTCTTAAAGGTTGAAAGTTGCAGGAACTATCCCGATTCCTCGGGACTAAGATTGACATGAAACCTGAAACAAAATTAAACTTGAAATAAAAAATAAAGATTAAGCTGTAAAGAAGTTAAGTTTTTAAGTTTTAAATTAAAAAGCTTAGAAACTTAGTATCTTTGCAGCTTAGTAACTTAAATAAAGAATGGCAAAAGTAGTATTAGAATGTTCGTTTTGTGGAAGAAAAAAGCCAGAAACTAATTTATTAATCGCGGGTATCAATGCACATATCTGTGATAAGTGTATTGAACAAGCACACGGAATTGTATTAGAAGAATTAAAATCAAGCGGAAGCTCAAAACTTGTTGGCGACTTAATTTTAAAGAAACCAAAAGAAATTAGAGCATTCTTAGATCAATACGTTATCGGGCAAGACCAAACTAAAAAAGTAATGTCGGTTGCTGTTTACAATCACTACAAACGTTTAATGCAGGAGCAATTAGACGACGAAGTAGAGATTGAAAAAAGTAACATTATCATGGTTGGTCAAACCGGAACAGGAAAAACATTAGTTGCTAAAACAATTGCAAAAATGTTAGACGTTCCTTTGGCTATTGTTGATGCGACTGTATTAACAGAGGCAGGTTATGTAGGAGAAGATGTTGAAAGTATTTTGACACGTTTACTGCAAGCTGCGGATTATGATGTAACCAAAGCCGAAAGAGGAATTGTATTTATTGATGAAATTGATAAAATTGCCCGTAAGAGCGATAATCCATCAATAACACGTGACGTTTCTGGAGAAGGTGTTCAACAGGCATTATTAAAACTATTAGAAGGAACAGTTGTAAACGTACCGCCAAAAGGAGGACGTAAACATCCAGATCAAAAATTTGTTGAGGTAAATACTCAAAACATTCTGTTTATTGCTGGAGGAGCTTTTGATGGAGTGGAGCGTATTATTTCAAAACGTTTAAACCGTCAAGCAGTTGGATATTCAACTTCTAAAAATGTTGATAATATTGACAAAGACAATTTACTGCAATATATTATTCCTAAAGATATTAAGGATTTTGGATTGATTCCAGAGATTATTGGTCGTCTGCCAGTTTTAACACATATGGATCCGTTAGATCGCGAAACACTTCGTGCGATTTTAACACAGCCTAAAAATGCATTAGTAAAACAATATCAGAAATTATTTTTAATGGATGAGGTTGAATTTACAATTACAGATGAAGCATTAGATTTTATTGTTGATAAAGCATTAGAATATAAATTAGGAGCTCGTGGATTACGTTCGCTTTGCGAAGCAATCCTAACAGATGCAATGTACGAACTGCCAAGTTCTGATGATAAAGTTTTATCGATCGATAAAGATTATGCAGAACATACTTTGAGTAAAAACTTATTGAAGCGTATGGAAATTGCTTCTTAAATCTTGATATTACTTTGTCAAAGTTCAAAACTTTGACAAAGTTTTTTTTATAAACCTGTTCACTTATTTGAACAGGTTTTTTTTTATGCTTTTTTAGAATTTCAACCTATTTTCGGGTAGTTTAAATAAATTCGTACAAAATGAGTTTGTTGTAAGAATTTATTCTATATATTTGATTTGTAGTTTTAATCTTAAATATTATAAATTATGAAGCAAAAAATTCAAAAAATTATTATTTTAAGTACTGTAATGATAATTTCAGTCACTTTTTTGAGGTGTCAAAAAGATGAGGATTTATTAAGTCCAGAAATTAAGAATGTCTCACTTGCCAAAGAATGGTTTAAAAAATATGAAGGAAATGGAGATAATCTTGATTTGTTTCGAAATTTAAATTACGAATGGGAAAATGCCGAGATTAAAGAAACCAAAGATGGTGCTCAATTAATTGTCGTTCCAATTGCAGAGGCAAAAAAAGACGAAAGCGAAACTTGGGAACAAAGGCTTTACATTTATAAATTAAATGGGAATGAGTATAAAGCACTATTATATGAGTTTTATCCTGATAAAGATACTGAAGATATTGTAAGTGTAGAATCAAATGGTTTTAACGGATATATTGTTGCTTGGGATCTAAAATCAGGTTTTATAAAAGCCGCTCGTTTTGAAAATGATGTCATGGTCTGTGCAGGGAATGTTGAAATATTGTCTAGCAAAAATCCAAATAGCAGTGCAGCAAAGGTACCAATGGAATCGGATGACTATGAGTATGGTTGTGCGCAGACTGGATGTAATAATCCAACACCATTAAGACCTGTAGTTGTGCAAAATGATTACAAAAACAATACAATCTATTACAACCCAAGAGGTTCAGATATTACAGGAGGAGATTCAGCTGATTATACTTCTGGTTATGCAGGAGGAGGCAGTGGTAGTAATGCAGGTAATAGTTTAACAGCTTTTACTATTTTAGCATCAGGGCCTAAAATAGATCCTAAAAAGGAAAATAAGTGTTTTAATTTATCTAAATCGGCAGAATTAACTATTTATGTGCAACAGGGTAAGGAAGGAACGAGAGAATTAATAGGTCCAAATGAAGTTGGTCATGTTTTTATTGGTATAAGACAAGATGGAATAGAGCGTTATTATGGCTTCTATCCTGAGTCTGGAGCTAATAGTGCTTTGGTTGGTGTAGGTAAAAATTATGTTTCTGAATTAAGAGATAATAGTAAAGAAATGTATCATGTCAGTATATCCAAATTAATTTCATCCAGCCAGTTAAGTTTAATAGTAAATTATGCTAATAATCCTCCTGGAACTTACAACGTAAATAGTTATGCGTGTACAGATTTTGGAATCGTTATAGGTAGACTCGGAGGTATTAATTTGCCATCAACAAAAGTTTCAGCCATAACATTTAGCGGAACCTCGCCTGGGAATTTAGGAGAAGATATTAAGAGTGGTAATTTCCCAAATACTACAAAAACAATAATTAAAAGTACTGCTCCAGCGAGAAAAGGGGATTGCAAATAGAAATTTAAAATAAAAAAAATGAAATATGTAATTTTGACTTTATTAGTAGTTAACTCTTTTAGTATTAATGGACAGGAAGTGACTGATCACAGCCAAATTTTAAAAGAATTTTATTTTGATCTCTATGCTGATAATATTACTCCAGAAGAAATAGTTTCAGAGTATATTCTTTATTCGGATGCAAGTCAATATAAGAAAGCTATTGATATGGTATTAGACTTTCGTAACCTTGCTATTGAAGAAAATGAGCATTTTGGTTTGCTAAAAAAAGATATTAAGGAAAATAATTTTTCTATTTCTGCTTACAGTTATTTTGATGAAAGTGACAAAGTAAAATTTACTGAAGTTGCTAAAGAGAAGAGGAATAATATTTATAAAGTTACTTTAAAAAATACCATTCCTCAGTATGTTTTATTAGAAAACAATAAAATTGTATCCTTTTTTGGATTTCAAAAGGCAGGATCTAATGAATATTACTTTGTCGGTTTTCAGTAAAATAAATATGAAAAAAATATTAATATTAGGATTTATAATCCTGTCAGCTATATCATGTAAGGCACAAACAATTGTTCCTGTAGAAAAAATGGGTGATTATATTGATGCTGGAGATGGTATCCCAGAAAACACTTACCTGAAAGATGTGAATAATTTGCTTGCCAAATATGTAGGCACTTGGAAGGGATCTTATCAAGACAAAAATTATATTCTATTTATTAGTAAAACTACCTCTAAATATGGAACAATAACTAGTGATAAATTACTGATGCGCTATTTAATCACATCAAGTAATGGTGCTTTAATATCAAGCACTCAAAATCTTTCTGATAATAGCCCATATATTATTGAAGGATCTTATTTTGGCAAGGACTTGGCTGTTTATGCATTAGATTTTTCTGGCAATAATTCGATGTGTGGAAATGCGGGAACGGTGTTTATACGTATGAAAAATGTAGCAAATACACTATTGTCATTTGGTTTTGAACCCGATAAAATTATGATTTCAGAGGATACCTGCCCAGGATTAAAACCAGCAGAATTAACTTTTCCTAAAGATGGTTTGATGCTGATTAAACAATAATTTTTATTTAAACCCCTCAAGAACTTTTAATACTTGAGAGGTTTAGATATGATAAAAATCAGGAGGATTCAATCAAGTAAAAAAATGGAGGCCATATTTGTAATGTATCCGGACACATAGGACAAATTTCTCCGCAGCAATTGCAGAAAATTATTTCTTTGTCAGTAAAATATCAAAATAGTTGGTACGATTTAGATGCTAATAATTGTTCAGATTTTACAGCTGATGTATTGAATATTGTGGGAGTTGCAAGTAATAATTCGTTCGAGACTCCTAATAAAGTTGCAAACACATTGCAAAAAGTACCAAATCACACTTCTAATCCAAGTTATGCACCAAAAACAAAAAGAACATGTCCTTAACGATTAAAATTTTAAAAACCGTAGCAATAATTTCATTTTTAATGCTACCAGGGCTTAGTGAAAATGGAATTCCATATTTTGCCTTTTTATTATTCTGCTTACGTCAATTTATTACTAGTCTATCTGGTAATTCAGATTCGATATTTTGGCAAGGATTTCTTGTTTTGCCTATATTGGCAACTTTAATTGTTTTTCTTATTAGCAAAGTCAATAAAATTTTGTCTTTTTGCTTTTTAGGTTTATTAATAACACAGATACCTAGTTTAATAACTAATTATAAAAGAATCGATTTTTTGTTTTTATTTCTTTTTTTGACTTTTATAATATCGTCAATTTGTGTAATTGTGTTAATAAAAAAGAAAAGGAGGTGAAATATTCATTTTTATGATTAATGAAAAGCATGGAAATTGATAAAGATAAAAGCAAAATGCCAAGTGAGCATCATGAAGTAATTGCGAAAAAATATGTAGCAGTAATAGCAGCAACGATTCAAGAATTTCATACAAAAAAAAGTGTGCCTTTAGGTTTTGCCTCTGAGATATATACAGATTTGGCGTGGTCTGGTCTTTTTGGCACTAGTGAGTTTAATAGATTATATCCAAATGATCCGAGTTCAGTATGTTATAATGATAGAGAGAGAATAATAAATAGATTTTATTCAGAAAAAAATGCTGAATTAAGAGGTGTTTTAACTCCGACAGGAATCCCATGCGTAAAATAAAAGTTTTATGGAAAATTTAAAAAAAATAATGTTTCTAGTTTTTTCGTTTTTTCTTCTATCCTGTGCCTCCTTACATTTTAAAAGTAATGAACCGATAAATACTTTTTTAGAATTAGAGAATGTTTCTAGTAAGAAAAACTATATACTAAGGATGAAGGAAAGTAGTAGTCAGATTTTAAGAATTTTTAATAGAGGAGAAGGGGATAAACATAATGTATATCCAAATAAAACAGATTATACAAGTAAATTATTTAATGAAAAACATTGGCGGAAACTATATTCGAAATATTCTCCAGATACTATTAAAAAATATTGGAAAAATGATGACTTTCCTGAATTTAGATTTGTAGAAGGAAATCGAAGTCAGCTTTTTACGAATGTTTTTTCAAAAAAATATCCAGATCTAAAAGATGTCGAAAATGTAATTGTTTTATCTGAACCAATTTATTATTATAAAAAAAGATATGTAATGTTCTTTTATCATATTGATAACTCTTTATATAGTAGTAAACCTCAAATTGTTGTTGTAATGAAAAAAGAGGGAAATAAATGGATACTAGTTGAAAAAATAACTGATTATAGTTGCAGTGGATGTTTGTAGGATTGAATTTGTGGTGTACTTAAGTTTCTTCGGGATTTAATGTTACTCCTACAAAAATTAGTTACTACACCTGTTCATTTATTTGAACAGTTTTTTTGTTGAATATTCTTAAGTCATATTTTTCTTTCTTTACTTAAAATAATATATTTGATACTTAATCTTTTACCGTAAATTATGATAACTGAAGTTTTGAAAAAGTTAGCTCATCTATATTATCCTAAAAACATATGTCCTTGGACTCAAAAAGAGTTATATTTTGAAACTGTAGAGTATAAAAGATTACAGTCGTTAATTGATTTTTTTGATTCAGATAGCAATCGGGAAATTCGAAACAATATTAAAGCTGAATTTGCTAAAGATTCTGTTCTAAAAGATTTTCAAGATTTTTCTAGACTTGATAATCAGGATCGATGTTATACTTTTTTTTTGAATGTCGTTGAGGGAGGAGAATTGTGTTCTATTACCTTATATTTGAGTATATTGATTCCTTATTACGTAATTAATGTTTTGGTTCATAAAAAACAAATGATCATACCAAGATCTAAAATTGAAGAATTGGAAAAGGAAAATTTAGATCCAAGAAAAATTAAGGATTTGGTTTTAGAAGTAGAAAATATAGTTGAAAAAAAGTTATTTTATTCAAAATTTCCAAATGAAATATTAAACACTAAATTTGAAGATATTAGTTTTCAAGATTCATATTTAGGTGAATTTAAAATGTTTAATGCTTTTTTCAATAATCACATTATTCATCGAGATGAACATGGTAATTAAGAGTTCTTCAATTCTGCTTTTAAAAACTATTGCACCCTAAACTTTTCTCGATATTCAATAGGTTTCATTCCAACCATTTTATAAAATACCTTTCTAAAGGCTTTCGGGTCATTATACCCTGTTTTTTCTATAATTTCTGAAATAGAAAGCTGCGTTTGTTCAAGATATTTTTTAGAGCTTTCAACTCGAATGTTTTGTAGATACTCAATTGGCGGAATTCCGGTAACTTGTTTAAAACGACGCGTCATGTTTCTGGCACTCGTGGGAATGTCTTTTGTGATTTCTTCCAGTTTTTCTATGCTGTGGTATTGGCTTTCAATTTTATGTTGTAACATGGCAACCAAAGTATCATTATGCAAATGATTCGGCCTAAAAGTGCTGAAATAACTTTGTTTATATCGATTTAAATCAATCGAGAAAATCTTGGCAATTTGTACCGCAATTTCATTGCCGCAATATTTCTGAACTAAAAGAATCAGCAAATGAAATGTTGAGGTCGAACCGCCGCTTGTATACAAACTGCCATCAGCAGTTAAAGTTTCTTCTGGTTTTAATTTTACCATCGGAAAAGCTTTTGTAAAAGCACTGCAGGCATCAACATGAGTAGTAGCCAGTTTTTCGTTTAATAATCCTGATGCAGCAAACAAAAATGCTCCTGTGCAAAAGCTCGCCAGTTCAGCTCCAGATTGATGCTGTTTTTTTAACCATGGAATAAAGTTTTTGTTTTTTGCGATCATTCCGCTCATATCATCAGTAGTGAAAGCGGGAATCAAAATCAAATCTAAAACTTTGTTTGAAGTTTCAATCGAGTTGGTTTCATATCCAAACAAAACACCTTGATTAATTTGTTCTGCTGATTGAAAAACCATAATGTCAAATGGTTTTTCGGTTTCCTTACTTAATTTATTTGCCGTTTCAAATACTTCTAAAATTGCAGCAATACTCAACAATTTATACTCGTGAGGAACGATTAAACCTACTCTTGTGCTCATGATTCTGTGGTTTTTTGGAAGATTAATGATGTAACAAATGTAAGTAAAATGTCTCAAATGCCCCTAAAGTTGACTTTTATTGTATCCTAAAGCCGATAGTAATATTCTAAATTTGCTTTAAATAATTTGTAACTTTAGATATTATGGAGACAAAAATTTATATAAATCTTGCTGTAAAAGATTTAAAAAGAGCAATTTCATTTTTTAATGAATTGGGGTTTTCTACCAATTTGAAATTTACAAATGAAAAGGGAGCCTGTATTGTTATTGGTAAAAACATAAATGTAATGCTTTTGCTTGAGGAGTTTTATAAAACGTTTACCGATAAACAGATTTGTGATTCAAATACAACCAGCGAAGTTCTTATTTCTATTTCTGTTGAAACACGTATGGAGGTCGACGAAATAATAGACAAAGCAGTTAAAGCCGGAGGAACAGATTATCAAAAAGCAAGCGATTATGGATGGATGTATCAAAGAACTTTTTTAGATTTAGACGGACATCATTGGGAAGTTTTCTTTATGGATGAAACTCAAATTCCAGAGCAGATGTAATTTTTAAAAGGAAAAAAATGATCACAGTTCAAAATACAATTAATGCATCTATAGAGAAAGTATGGGATTTTTGGATTTCTCCAAAACACATACAAAACTGGAATTATGCTTTTGACAGCTGGCATACACCTCAAGCAGAAAATGATTTAGAGGTAAAAGGTAAATTTAAATATAAAATGGAGGCTAAAGATAAAAGCGCAGGTTTTGATTTTGAAGGTGAATATACCAAAATAGAAAAATTTAGATTAATAGAATATAAGCTTTTAGATAACAGAACAGGAAGCGTTCATTTTGAAGATTATGGCGGCAGGGTAAAATTAACAGAAGTATTTGAGCCCGCAAAAGAAGATTCTGAAAGCATGCAGAAACAATGGTGTCAGGCTGTAATTAACAATTTTAAAAAATATGTAGAAAACATTGAACAACAATAATCTTAAAAAATATAAATAATGATAACAGTACAAAATACAGTCAATGCATCAATAAACAAGGTTTGGGATTTTTGGACTTTGCCGGAACATATTACAAAATGGAGTTTTGCCTCTCCAGATTGGCATACGCCTTATGCCGAAAATGATTTGCAAGAAGGAGGAAAGTTCAAATCGACTATGGCAGCAAAAGATGGCAGTATGAGTTTTGATTTTGAAGGTGAATATACATTGGTGCAGCCAAATAAAAATATTGAATACATAATGGCTGACGGCAGAAAAGTTGAAATTACTTTTAAGGAAACGGAGAATGGGGTAGAAATAATTGAAAGTTTTGATCCAGAAACTCAAAATCCAGAAGAAATGCAGCGTGGCGGGTGGCAGGCCATTTTGGATAACTTTAAAAGATATGTAGAGAACAATTAATTTTTTTTAAGGAACAAAGTTGCAGAGAAGCAAAGGTTCAAAGAAAAACTTAGCATCTTAAAAAATAAGTTTAACGAAAAACATCAAAAAATGACAAAGCAAATATGGCTGAATCTGCCAGTGAAAGAGGTGGCAGTTTCAAAAGCTTTTTTTTCGAAAATAGGATTCTCTTTTAATGAAGAACATGATACGCCAAGTTCGACCTGTATGGTTGTTGGTGAAGGGAAATTTGTGGTAATGCTTTTTGAAGAATCGCTTTTTGCGAGTTTTTCTCAGAACAGTTTAACAGATACAAAATTAAGCTCAGAAGTTTTGATTTCGATTGATGCCGAAAGCAAAGAAGAAGTCGATGAACTAGCCCAAAAAGTGCAAGATGCCGGCGGTACTATTTTTGCTCCGCCCGCTGAAAGTCAAGGTTGGATGTATGGCTTCGGTTTTGCTGATACAGACGGTCATCGATGGAATGTTTTATTTATGGATTTTGCTAAATTATCTTAATTATGGAAACCTTAGAATTTAAAATACGAATTAAAGCTCCAGCCGAAAAGGTTTGGAGTGTTTTATGGGATGAAGAAACGTATAAAAAATGGACTAGTGTTTTTTGCGAAGGATCTCATACTATAAGCGACTGGAACGAAGGGGACAAAATACATTTTATGTCACCAAACGGAGAAGGAATGTATAGTATAATCGAAACAAAAACACCAAACGAATATATGGCTTTTAAGCATATAGGCGAAATAAAAGATTTTAAAGAACAGCCTCTCAATGAAGAAACCAAAAAATGGAGCGGGGCAATGGAAACTTACAGATTAATTCAAGATGATGAATTTACAGATTTGATTGCGCAGGTCGACTCGGGCGAAAAATTTGTCGATTATTTTAAAGAAGTTTTTCCAAGAGGTTTAGAAGTCGTTAAAGAAATTTCGGAGATATAAATTACAATAACAAAATCAATTAGAACAAAGAATAGTAACAAACAAAAAACAAAAAAAAATCATGACAACAGTAAATCCTTATTTAGTTTTTAATGGAAATTGCGAAGAAGCATTTCTACATTACAAATCCGTATTTGGCGGAGAATTTCCATACATTGGAAAATTTAAAGACATGCCTGCTGCTGAAGATGGCGGCTGTACTCAAGTTTCAGAAAAAGAAGCCAACCGTATCATGCACGTTTCACTGCCTATTGGGAATACCATCTTAATGGGAAGCGACAGCACTGAACAATCAGGCGATGTGAAATTTGGAGGAAATTTTTCTGTTTCGGTTAATGTCGAAAGTACAGAAGAAGCAGATCGAATTTTTAACGGACTTTCAGAAGGCGGGAACGTTTTTATGCCAATGGATAAAACATTTTGGGGCGCTTATTTCGGAATGTTCACGGACAAATTTGGCATCAATTGGATGGTAAACTTCGACCAAAGTCCAAAATAATTTTTATCACTGTGAATTCACGAATTGTGTAAGCATAGTGCTTAAAAAAATACGAATTCGAAGCTGAAAAAAAATCAAATTTAAATTATGTTACGTTATTTTAATAGCGGAACATAATTGTTAAATTACTCAAAAAAGCACATTATTATGTGCTTTTTTGCTGTAAAAAAATAACTGTTATTCTTTTTTATCATCAAGAGATTGTCGATTTTTGTCGCTTCGTAAAATCAATTCAGATAACATGGCAATAGAGAATAAAGAAATTATTTTATTAAAAGTTTCAGGACATGATAAACCAGGAGTTACAGCTGGTTTAACAGCGGTATTAGCGGCTTATGATGCTGTTATTCTAGATATTGGGCAAGCCGATATTCATGATACGCTTTCTTTAGGAATTTTGTTTGAGATCGAAGCAGGTTCTACTTCTGGCCCAGTTTTGAAAGATTTGCTGTTTAAAGCTTATGAATTAGAAGTGAAAGTAAAGTTTATTCCAATTTCACTTGAAGATTACGAAAAGTGGGTAAAAACACAATCAAAACAGCGTTATATCATTAATATTTTAGGAGAAAAATTGGCTGCGTCGCAATTGGCTGCCGTAGCAAAACTTTTATCCGATCAAAATTTAAATATCGTTTCTATAATAAGATTAACAGGAAGAACTTCTGTTGTCGAAAAAGAAGAATACCCAAGATCTTGTATACAATTGTCCCTAACAGGAGATATTGTCGATAAGATTGCCATGACAGCAAGTTTCATGGAAATTTCCAGAACCTTAAACGTAGACATATCTTTTCAAGAAGATAATATTTACAGACGAAACCGTCGTTTAGTTTGCTTTGATATGGATTCAACTTTAATTCAGACAGAAGTTATTGACGAATTGGCAGAGTTGAATGGAGTAGGGCCTCAAGTAAGAGCAATCACAGAATCGGCAATGAATGGCGAAATTGATTTCAACGAAAGCTTCAAACAACGCATGGCTTTGTTAGAAGGTTTGAGCGAAGAAGTTTTGCATAATGTTGCTGTAAATTTACCAATTACACAAGGAGCACATCGTTTGATGAAAGCCCTAAAATATTACGGCTATAAAACCGCAATTCTTTCTGGAGGATTCACCTATTTTGGAGATTATCTTCAAAAAGAACTCGGAATCGATTATGTTCATGCCAATCAATTAGAGATTAAAGACGGTAAATTAACCGGTAAATATTTAGGCGATATTGTAGACGGACAAAAGAAAGCGGAATACCTAAAAGCAATTGCCGAAAAAGAAGGCATTCACATCAACCAAACCATTGCGGTTGGAGACGGAGCAAACGATTTACCAATGCTTAATTTAGCTGGTTTAGGAATTGCTTTTCACGCAAAACCAAAAGTAAAAGAAAGCGCTTCAACATCAATTTCAAGTTTAGGACTTGACGGAGTTTTATATCTTTTAGGATACCATGATCGATATATTGATATGATGTAAATAAAACAGTTTGTCATTTCGACGTAAGGAGAAATTACAATCGAAACTCCATAAAGTGAATTGTCAATCTTTGTCGATTATTGTGTGTGATTTCTCCTTACGTCGAAATGACAAATAGAACCTAAATAAAACAAACAAACAAACCTTAGTTTTTCAATAAAAGCTAAGGTTTTTTTATGGGCAAGTCCCTCTGGAACGGATAGTCCTCATGCGACTTAGTGGAATTAATCTTTAAGAGAAAAGACAAGTTTTAAAAAGTATTTTTATTATGAATTGCCTCCTGCTTTAGCTGGAGGAGTATTGATTGGAATAGATTTTTGGCTAAAGCCAAGAAAAGATGCATTTATACCACTAGCTAAAGCTAGTGGCTATGGAAAAATAGATATTAAAATTCGTGCTAATTAGTGAAATTCGTGGCAAGCCTTAAATCCTACATCTCCTTCAACTGCTCCAAATAATCTCTCTGATTTGAAAGTCTCGGAATCTTATGCTGCCCGCCAAGTTTATCACGTTCCTTTAGCCAGTCATAAAATAAGTTTTCGCGAGCTACATTAATCACCAAAGGATTTAATGTCATATTATTGTAGCGTTTCGCTTCGTAATCAGAGTTTAAAGTTTGCAGCGTTTCATCCAGCACTTTTTGGAAAAGACCAACATCAGCAGGTTTTTTCTTGAATTCGATCATCCATTCATGTGCGCCTTTTTCTTTGTCTTGCATAAAAATAGGAGCAACCGTATAATCGATAACTTCAGTATGTGTAATTTGACAGGCTTTTGCAATCGCTTGATCTGTGTTTTCGACCATTAATTCTTCGCCAAAAACATTAATATGATGTTTTGTTCTTCCAGTAACTCTTATTCTATAAGGATTTAAAGAAGTAAAACGAACCGTATCACCAATTAAATAGCGCCATAAACCAGAATTGGTTGTAATAACAATAGCGTAGTTTTTATTCAATTCCACATCAGCTAAACGAATTACTTTTTGATTTGGAGTTCCAAAAGTCTCCATTGGAATAAACTCGTAGAAAATTCCGTAATCGAGCATCAATAATAAATCGCTGGAATTGTTTAAATCCTGAATCGCAAAAAAGCCTTCAGAAGCATTGTAAATTTCGTAATATTTAAAATCTTTACTCGGCAAAATTTTCTTGTATTGTTCTCTGTAAGGAGAGAAACTTACGCCTCCGTGAAAATATACCTCAAGATTCGGCCAAAGTTCTAATAAACTTTGCTTGCCCGTATTTTCTAAAACTTTGTTCATTAAAACCAGCATCCACGAAGGAACTCCAGCAAAACTCGTTACATTTTCATTTTTCGTTTCATTTATAATCGCAGCGATTTTAGTTTCCCATTCGCTCATTAACGAAGTTTTACTGCTTGGTGTACTGCTGAATTCTGCCCAAATAGGCATATTCTCGATCAAAATGGCCGATAAATCTCCAAAGAAAGTATTGTTGTTTTCATAAATCTGAGAACTTCCGCCTAAGCGAAGACTTTTTCCAAGAAACAATTCAGAATCCTCATTATTATTCAAATACAAACAAAGTAAATCTTTGCTCCCTTTATAATGACAATCTTCTAAAGCTTCATTACTAACAGGGATAAATTTACTTTTCGCATTAGTAGTGCC
Organism: Flavobacterium sp. FlaQc-30; assembly: GCF_044005885.1. Classification (NCBI taxonomy): domain Bacteria; kingdom Pseudomonadati; phylum Bacteroidota; class Flavobacteriia; order Flavobacteriales; family Flavobacteriaceae; genus Flavobacterium; species Flavobacterium sp. FlaQc-30. The sequence goes on from NZ_JBIPCO010000004.1 coordinate 72,254, forward strand.
ACTCGATTTGGCAAACCATTTAATCGGTGATTCCCAAAAAACACCTTGTTCACCCTGACGTGTGCGTTCAATCAAAGGCTGCAGCTCTTCGTAACTTGAAATAGGAACCCTTTCTGCAAAAGTTTGATAAGAATTTATAGAAGCAAAGTCATACTGTCTTCCTACAACTGTATTTTCTGATGCTGTCAATAAATTATGCAAGAGTTCTTCTTGAACTTCATTTGGATATTTTAGAAAAAGTTCTATTTGATGTATCCTTTGTTTCAGGACCCAAGAAGCGAAAGAATTTATAATGGATAAGGGCATGAGTGAATTTTAGATTTTAGATGTTAGTCTTTACAGATTGACGTAAAAAACACGAAACTTAAAATTTGAATATCGACAGACAAATATTAACTTTGCCGTTGTATCAAAAATAGTGTTTTTTTGCAAAAAACAATTCTATTTAAGGCAAAGATTCTACTTCAAAAGCCGAACTTCTCAGAACTGAATCTAAAATTTTTAAATCAGCAATCTAAAACCTAAAATTAAATGCAATATCAAGGCGTACTTACAAAAATGCAGACTGAACTAGGAAACCCAATTCAATATTATTTGGTTTTTGAGGACAGTTTTATCAACGTTAATCAGTTATTGAATAAAGAGATTGAGATTAATTTTGCAGGTTATGAATGTTTGAATTGCCATAAAAAGAAAAAAATCTACAGACAGGGTTTTTGTTACGAGTGTTTTTATTCAAGTCCAGCTGTGGGCGACTGGATCATGAGACCAGAATTGAGTACGGCGCATTTAGGAGTTGCTGATCGAGATTTAGAATACGAACAAAAAGTACAATTGCAGCCGCATATTGTTTATCTGGCATTGTCGAGCGAGATAAAAGTAGGAGTAACGCGTAAAACGCAAGTTCCTACCCGATGGATTGATCAAGGAGCAACGCAGGCAATTACAATTGTTGAAGTTCCAAATCGTTATTTGGCAGGAATTACTGAGGTTGCATTAAAAGATCATTATGCTGATAAAACAAATTGGAGAAAGATGCTGCAGAGTACCGCAGAATCTTGTGATTTGATTCTTGAAAAAGCAAAAGTAGAAAACCTAATCCCTGCTGAGGTTAAAGATTACTTTTACAGCGAGAAAAACGATGTTTATGAGTTAAACTATCCCGTTTTAAATTACCCATCAAAAGTAGCAAGTTTGAATCTGGATAAAACACCTTCATTTCAAGGAAAACTAATTGGAATTAAAGGTCAGTATTTAATTTTTGAAAACGGAACTGTCTTTAATATCCGCAGTTCTGAAGGATATGTGGTCAATATAAACGTCTAGGGAATTTACCTATCTGTCGATTTTTATTGCGTAACTATCTAGTATTTTGTCGTTTATGAAATTAATATTGTATTTTTATGTCTCTTTCCAAAGACATAAAGATGCAAATATTGATACATTTGGTTACAATTTTGTAATAAATGCTTATTGAAAGAATTTATTTTTAGAAAAATAAAGAACCTAGATTTGGAAACAAGTCATTAGAGGTTTTATTCTAAAATTAAGAGCGATTTAATAATTCATAAATTATTCGATACAGATGAGTGTTCTAACAAAAGTAAATCAATACAGGCGTAGTATAATGCGAGGTCTGACTAAAAATATTGGAAAACCAAAGGAAGATCCCGGTTTTGTTTTAGTAGACAAAATGGAGATAAAAAGGGTTTTAGTCTGCAGACCAAATGCCAGATTAGGAAACCTTTTATTGATTACTCCGCTTGTTCAAGAAGTAAGCGAAATGTTTCCAAATTGTAAAGTCGATTTGTTTGTTAAGGGAACTTTAGCTCCGGTAATTTTTGAGAATTATGACTGTATCGATAAAGTTATTGATTTACCCAAAAAGCCATTCAAAAGTTTGTTGAAATACCTAAATGTTTGGATTTCGATAAAAAGACGAAAATACGATATTGCGATCAACGTCGATCAAAATTCTTCTTCAGGACGTTTAGCGGTCCAGTTCTCAAATGCTAAATACAAATTCTTTGGAGATTTATTAGAAGAATCTCAACTTGTAAAAAGCGACTACAATCATATTGCAAAATATCCTGTTTATAATTTCCGATATTATCTAACAAAACTAGGATTTGCAAAAAGCAACAAAATAATAGCTCCAATAGACCTTAAATTATCTTCTCCTGAAATTGCTGAAGGCAAAGAAATTCTAAATGATTTAGTTTCTAATGCCAAAAGAACAATTTGCATATTTACTTATGCAACTGGTGCAAAATGTTTATCTGTAGAGTGGTGGGAATCTTTTTATTCGCAGCTTACCGCAGAATATAAAGACTATAATATTGTTGAAATTCTGCCAGTAGAAAACGTTTCGCAGATTGATTTTAAAGCGCCGACATTTTATAGTAAAGATATTCGCGAAATAGGCTCGGTTATTGCAAATGCGGATTTGTTTATTGGTGCTGACAGCGGAATTATGCATTTAGCAAGTGCAGTTCAAACACCTACAATTGGTTTATTTTCTGTTTCAAACATACAAAAATACGAGCCTTATGATAATTGCAGTGTAGGCATAGATGTCAATTTGTATTCTAAAAAGGATTATATAAAAACCATTAATTCAATTCTAAACAATGGTAAATTAAATATCTTTTCGAAAGCTATTTAAAAACTATAGATCAAAAAAAAGCATCCGTTTAACAGGATGCTTTTTTTTTGGGTTTAATTTTTCTTCTTAAATAATCCATTCAATAAGTCGCTGGCTTTTTTAGTAACCTCTTGAGTTTTTTGTTCTTTTTCAGTTTTCGCAGCCTGAGTCGTATCTTTTGCTTTCGTGTTTTTATTGATTAAATCAGTCAAAGCAGCAGTACCCTTTTGCGTCAGCTTTTCTTTCTGCTGATTTGCTACTTGTGTGGCTAAACTAGAAACCGCAGTTTTCATATCAGTAGTAATTTTTGGATTAGAAAAATTACCAGTAATTATTGCGTTTATTGGTATGTTTTGCAGTTTTGCAGCATCTGCAGGAGACATTTTAGCAATAAAAGCATTTGCTTCATTTCCTAAATATTTAGCAGGAACATCAAGTTTTAAATTGTAGTTCATCGTTTGATCAAAACCATGAGTTCCGCCAACCGTAATTTTTATGTCTTGATATTTAATATCAAACGGTTTTACGTTTACTTTTCCATTATCAAAAGTCAAAGCCGCTTTAATATCATTCAAATTGACTTTATTCATGTCAATAAATTTGATGTTTGAACCTAAAGCATTCAATAAAGTAGAGTTTTTAGAGTTTACAGTAGTCGAAAGCAGCTGCCCTAATAAATCGCCTGAAATTGATTTTAGATCTGGAGTAAGTTCATTGGCATCAAGATTACCGTTTAGTTTTACAGTCGAATTTAATTTTCCATTTATGATTCCTGCAATTGGAGCAATTTTTTTCATCATGTCCAATTGCGTAAAAGTCTGCGCAATATCAACTTGGTTAAAGCCTAAATTCATATCAAATGTGGGAACTTTAGTTTTAGTCGAAACAGCACCGGTTAAACCAATTGTTCCGCCAAAAATTGATGTTTTAAAGTTTTCCAATAAAGCTTTTTCATCTTTGATGATTAATTTTCCAGAAACATCTTTAAGCTTCAAATTGTCGTATAAAACAGTTGTTGCTTTTGCATTCAAAGTACAGTTTAAAAAAGCTGGAATTTTCATTGCCTCTGCTGGTTTTGCTGCAGTTTTTGTTTCTGCTTTTGCAGGTTCGCCCGCAGTCATAAAATCATCAACAGCCAATTGATTTGAACTCATATTAAAGTTTCCTTTTAATTCCTGTTTTTTGAACATAAAACCATAGAAGTTTTCAAGAACACCATTTATTGCAAGATCACTTTTTCCAGTAGTTGCATTAAATTGTTTCAAATTAATCGTACTTGGATTGAACTCAACTAATGCTGTGCTGATATTCATCGATTTATTGTTTTCATCAGTATATTTAAATCCTGATAAACTCATTGTTCCAGCATTTTTAATGTTTTGATACTGACTTTTTTCTACAGAAGCCATATCAAATTGTGTAGTAACATCCGCTTTTAAAATACCAGCCAAAGGTTTATCCATCTTAATAGGATATGCTTTTGATAGATTAGCCAAGTTGATTGTTCCTTTTAAAGCCGCATTAACAAAAGGATTTACAGTAATGTTTCTGATATTTGCTTTAGCGTTAAAAACATCCTGATCAATTCTAAACGATAGTTTGTCTAGATTAACATAAGTATCATTTAAAATCCCAGTTTCATTTATAATTTTAGTATCGATTACAATATTTTGAACTGATTTTGGCAAGTTAGGATATTGAAATGAAGCATTATTTGACGCGATCGCAATATTAAATTTTGGTACAGTAGTATCTGTTAATTGCCCTTTTGCAAAACCTGCAACCGTAAAGTCTCCCGTTGTTTTTACACCATCAAGACTTGATGAATAGGCTGACGGGATTAAACCTAAGAAATTAGTAAACGATGAGGTTGGTGTTTTAAATTTTAAATCATAAATCTGTCCCGCTTCAACCATTTGTATAAAACCGTCAAACTCTAATGGCAATTGATTAATTAAAGCTTTGTTTTCTTTAAAAGTGTATTTGCTTTGATCTAAATCGATTCCTAAAACTGCGTCTAAAGTCAATTTTACATTTTTCATGTAATTGATCTTGTCCATATCTAAAGATACTTTAGCAGTTGATTTTGTTGTTAAATCCAATTTGGAATTGGTAAAATCTCCTGTTCCTTCATGATTTAAGCTATCAATAACCATTTTTATTTTTGATCCTTGATCAATGTATCTGAACGTGAAATTTTCGATTTTATAATTTTGAATTTTTAACGAAAGTGGTTTGCTTGCATTATCCTTAGTAGTTTCTTTCTTGTCTTTCAAAGCAATATCAAAGTTTCCTACGCCGTCTTTATTAAAGATGATATTTACTAAACCATTTTCAGAAGTAATTCCCTGAATGTTCAATGGTTCATCTTTTCCTTTAAAAAGTTCTTTAATGCTCATTTTTAAATTCAACTCGCCTAGCGAAACAAGCGTATCACCTTCAAAAGGAGCTTTGTTAATGATTACTAGTTTTTCAATTCCTACCGCTGCATTTGGAAAGTTTTTAAACAAACTCAAATCAGCATCAGCAAAACTTACTTTAGCATCTACACTTTCATTTATAGCATCGGCAATTTTTGCTTTGATTTGATCTTTAAAGAAATAAGGAATGGCGAATAATGCGGCAACAAAAACCACAATTACAATGGCGCTTATTTTTAAAATTTTCTTTAACATATTTATAGATTTGAGATTTAATTTGAAATTAGGACTCTTGCAAAAATAGTTTTTTTGAATGAGACAGACGATAAAGTTTTCTTAAAAACTGTAAGAAATAGCTGTAAAACGGAAATAAAAAAAATCCGTCTGATAATTTTCAAACGGATTTAAATTTATGATATTGCATTTATTTTTTAATAAAGGAGACTATTTTTTCAATCAACACCTCCGAAATTGGCAGGGTTTCATTATTATAACTGTCCATATTTGCCTGCTTATCGCCGTCAATAATTTTCATAACATGATTCATTTTATCAATGATTGCCAATTGCGAGTTTTTATTGGCTTGAGCCAAACTTTCGGCATCTTTAACGCCTACTTGCATATCGTTGTTTCCTTGTAAAACTAAAACAGGAACGGTTAATTTTTTAATCTCAGTTTGAGGATCATATTTAAACCATGAAATTAAGTAAGGCTGAATGCTTGGTCTAAAAAGAGAATTTAGAAGCGGATCAACTTTATTTACTTTATTGCCGCTTTTTAAACTGTCAATAATAGGAAACGTCATATCCTCCAATTGCTTATTTGATTTAGAAGCTATTTGAGATTTTATAAGTTTATCTGCAGATTCTCCTGCGCCTGCAATAGAAACAAATTTATTCGCTTTTGCTCCCGCAATCATTCCAATTAAGGAACCTTCGCTGTGACCAATAACAGTAAGTTGTGTAAAACGTTTGTCAAGTTTCAAAAAGTTAATCCAGCTTTTTACATCTTCAGTATAGTTTTCAAAAACCAAGCTCGATTCTGTTATTGCAGAAGCTTTACTTTCTCCAATTCCTCTTTTGTCAAATCGTAATGATGCAATTCCGTTTTTTGCCAAAGCTTCTGCCAGCATTTTTAAGGAATTATTTTTCATCATCGGATTGTTCCCATTTCGGTCAGTTGGCCCTGAACCTGCAATTATCAAAGCAACCTGACATTTTTTGACTTCATCAGGAACAGTAAGCGTTCCGTACAGCTGATCAACATTTATTTTTAAAGTTACATTAGTTTCTTTAAAAGTATGCTGCTTTGTACTTTGTGCATTAGTAATTGTCAAGAATAAAACGGAAAAAAAGAGAAATATAGTTTTCATTTTTTTAAATAGTATTACTTAATGTTTATTCCAAACGGCATCATTGCCTGTACACCTTTTTGTCTTTGAAACCTTTTAACTTGCTCAATAAGCAGATAATTTTCTTCTCCAATTTCTTCTTTTATAAACGCCTCTTTCGATTGTGCAAAAGGAAGATTAGCCATTAAATCGCTAAAAGTTTTTTCGTACTCAGGATAATTTTGTGTGCTGTAATCTTTGATCTTAGCAATTTTAGCAGCTTCAGCAATTGCGTCATTAAGACCGCCAATTTTGTCTACTAATCCAATTTTTACAGCCTCAGATCCAGACCAAACTCTTCCTTGAGCAATAGAATCAACTTGTGCAAAAGTCATTTTTCGACCTTCGGCAACATGCGTAACAAAATTTTTGTAGATCTGTTCAACTCCTTCAAGTGTAAACGCTTTAAATTTTTCATCAAGCGGCACAAACGGACTGTAATTTGCTGAATTTTCGTGGGTTTTAACCTGTTCTGTATAAATTCCTAATTTAGTAGCCAGCGGCGTGAAATTTGGCAATACTCCAAAAACACCTATAGAACCCGTAATCGTATTACTTTCGGCAAAAATCTTATTAGCATTACAAGCAATATAATAACCTCCAGAAGCTGCATAATTTCCCATTGAAACCACAACTGGTTTTACCTTTTTAGTGATTTCAATTTCTCTCCAAATTAAATCTGAAGTTAAAGCGCTTCCGCCCGGACTGTCAATTCTAAGAACAATAGCTTTTACATCATCATTTTTTCGAGCTTCTTGCAGCGAACGACGCATTGAGCCTTCGCCAATTACAGTGACATCACCTTCGCCGCCAATAATTTCGCCTTGAGCATAGATAATCGCAATTTGATTATCAGCAGTATTTGTTAATGCAGTAGTAATATTGTTTTGAGTATAATCTAGAATAGAAATTTTGTTATAGTCATCATCACCAGTCACTTTCAAAGCTTTTTTGATGGCATTATGATAAACATCTTCATAAGCAACAATGTCTACTAAACGTTCTGCTTTTGCCATTGCAGGAGTTCTGGCTAATAAACCATTTGCTATTTCATTTAATTTCGCAACAGGAATATTTCTGCTTTTCGAAATATCGCTGCAAACCGTTGTCCAAATAGAATTTAAAAGTGCAGTAACTTGTTCTCTATTTGCATCGCTCATTTTATTTTCTAAAAATGGCTCAACAGCACTTTTGTATTTTCCGTGACGGATAACTTCCATATGAATCCCTGATTTTTCCTGAAAATCTTTAAAGAACATAACTTCAGACGAAAGTCCTTTAAAATCTAAATCTCCAGCTGGATTCAAATAAACAGTATTGGCAACAGAATTTAAATAATATTCTTTTTGAGAATAAGTATTAGCATAAGCCCACACAAATTTTCCTGATTTTTTGAAGCTTTCAAGAGCATTTCTCAAATCTTTATATTGAGCCAATCCTAAAGATGATTCATCATTTAAAATCGAAATTCCCTTAATATTACTGTCTGTTTTTGCTGCTTCAATAGCATTAATAACATCCGTTAAACCAATTCCTTTTTTTTCTGAAAAAACAGTTACCCACGGATCTTTATACTTACCTGCATAATCATTATTGATTTGTTTTAGATTTAATTCTATAACTGAATCATTTTTTACAGAAACCTTGTCTTCTCCTCCAAAAATGGCTCCAATTAGAATAACTCCAAAAAAGAAGATCATAATAAATACAAAAATACCAATAACAGTGGCGATTACATTTCCTAAAAATTTCATATGTATATTTTTTTAATAAGTAGCAAAAAGACGGATTTGTTACAAATATAATCTAAAATCGATTTAACTTTTGTATCCGCATCAGCGAAATATTTGTAGTTTTTACATTTTTAATCGTCTAATTAAAGATAGCATAATTTGTAAGATAAGTATGGTTTGAAGTTGGAATATTTTATATTTGATAAAAATAAATACTGCAATATGAAAGATAAAATTGCCTTGTTGAGCCTTTTTTTTCTCGTTGGTTTTTATGCCGAAGCACAAAAAGTACAAACTAAAAAAGTGGTGGTTGATAAAATGACAAAACTGCCATTGGAAAAAGTAAATGTTTATAATCAAAAAGATAACTCTATAACAAATGAAGAAGGTTATTTTTCTTTTATTACAGATTATAATGAATTGAATTTTAGCTTGATTGGTTATGAAAATCTAAAACTTAGTTTTGAGGAAGTAAATAAACGAGATACAATTTTTTTACAAAGCAAAACAATTGAGCTTGAAGAAGTAGTAGTAGGCGGCGAAATGGCTATAATGAAAAAGGCATATGCTAAAATGAAGGAAAATTATATACTCGAACCTTATAATGAAAATTTCTTTCTGCGATGTGTTTTGAAAAGAAATGACGAATTAGTCAGGCTGCAGGATATTTATGGAAAAGTATCAAGAAAAAGTATTTTTAAAACCAAAACTCAGCCGGATAATAAATGTGAAGTTGAGATTTTGAATATGAGAAAAGTTGGAATTAAGGATAAAGAAGATTTTATTTATTTTGAATTTCAAAGCTTTGAAAAATTATTTGATATCAATGCGATGATATCTATAAAGTTGGAAGACTTCGAACTTACACAGGAAAAAAATGCAGCGAATAATTTTTTTAAAATTAGTTTTAGTAAAAAAATAGATAATTCTGTCGGGCAAAAAACAAGCGGTTATTTTATAATTAATAAGGAAGATTATGCAATTGTCGAAACACACTTTGATCTTTATGATGATGGAGAAAAAGTGCCGTTTCAAAAAAAGGGTAATGTCGAATATCGAACAACGATTTTTAAAACGACATCAAATTATAGAAAGAGCAGCAGTACCAATAAATATTATTTAAATAATGCAAAATCAGATGTTAGAGTAGAGCTGCTTGGTAACGAAAAGGTTCCAAAAGCTTTTTATGATTATTCGACCAATTTTTTTGTAACGAATAGTTTTATTGCCGAGAAAGCAAAATCAAATTTATCTATGGATAAAGATATTTTTAAAGTAAAATATCCATATTCAGAACAATTTTGGAAAAGTCAAAACCAATTACCTCTAACGAGCGATTTAAATGCATTTTTAAAACGTGTTTCAGAAAATAAAGACAATAAGAAAGAGTTTGAAGTGGTTGGAAACTTCTAATTCTTGAAACAAATAATGTGGTTAATTCTAAAATAGTTTTAGTTAATTTGCATTTATTATGAAGTCACAGCATCAAGTCGTTTTATCTATAGGCAGCAATCAAGGAAACAGGTTAGAAAACATCGAAAGCTGTATCAATTTGATACATCAAGAAGTGGGAACAGTAATCAAGGTTTCAAAATTGTATGAAACACCTGCCTGGGGTTTTGAGAGCGATGCTTTTTATAATTGCGCTTTACTTTTGCATACGGCTTCATCTGCACAAAAAATATTAAATCAAGTTTTAAAAGTCGAAAAACAATTAGGCAGAATTCGATCTAATAAAGACGGATATCAATCTAGAATTATTGACGTTGATTTGATTATTTATGATGATGAAATTATCGAATCTGAAAAACTTCAGGTTCCGCACCCATTAATGCAGAACAGAAATTTTGTTTTATTACCAATATCAGATTTAAAATTGGATTGGAAACATCCGGTTTTTCAGAAATCAATTTCGGAGTTAATTGCAGTTTCTCCAGATGACAGCGTTTGTACAGTAGTTCAAGATCTAAAAAATCCTTTGCAGGAAATTGCACTTGAAAACTATAATTATATTGCTTTCGAAGGTAATATTGGTGCAGGTAAAACTACTTTGGTGCATAAAATTGCCGACGATTTTAACGCAAAAACAGTTTTAGAGCGTTTTGCGGATAATCCGTTTTTACCCAAGTTTTATAAAGACCAAAACAGATATGCGTTCCCGCTCGAAATGTCTTTTCTAGCCGATCGTTATCAGCAATTGTCAGATGATTTGGCACAGTTTGATTTGTTCAAAGACTTTATCGTAGCCGATTATCATATTTTTAAATCGCTGATTTTTGCTAAAATTACATTGGCAGAAGATGAATATCGCTTGTACCGAAACTTGTTTGATATTATCTACAAAGAAATGCCTAAGCCGGATTTGTATGTTTATTTATATCAAAATACAGAACGACTTCTTCAAAATATAAAAAAACGAGGCAGAAGCTACGAACAAAATATAGAAGCTGAATATTTAGATAAAATCAACAATGGTTATTTAGAATATATTAAATCCCAGTTTGATTTGAATGTTTTGATTATTGATGTTTCTAATCGTGATTTTGTAAAAAAACAAGAAGATTATCTTTTTGTTTTAGACGAAATTAGAAAGAAATTGAATTAAGATAATTTTCTAATTAGCACATTCTCTAATTAGTAAATTATCTTTTCAGCGAAAAATGACCTCTTAAAATAGGTTGTGTATTATCTATTTTTAAAGCATACCAATAGTCAGAAGCAGGCAAAAGAGTTTTGTCGAATGTTCCGTCCCAGCTCATTTTAGATGCATTTAGCTGCGCAATCAACTTTCCGTATCGATCAAAAATAGTAACCTGTGCCTCAGGATAATTTTCCATTCCGGTAACTTCCCAAGTGTCATTATAAGAATCATTGTTCGGAGTGAAAAATGCTGGAAAAATAAGAACAACAAAATTTTGCATATCCAATCCACAACTATTTTTATCTCGAGTATACGCCGTTTGCAATCCGCCCGGAACATCATAAAAAGTATTTGAGTCCTGAAAGTTTATTCCATCAACAGAATATTCAAAATAAGCAGTTTCTTTTTTAAGATAAATCACAACTTTTGTTCCACTGACGCCAATTCGATCTATTTGTGGAATCTCATGTTCTTCAACCGTAATTGTCTTTCGGCTTGTACAATTTTCAGGAGCGGGACTGCTTACATCAACAGTGTAAATACCGCCTTGAGTAATGTCCGTAGTCTGCGTTGTTGCTCCATTAGACCATAAATAACTCATTCCTGTAATTCCAGCATCTAATGTTATAGTTTGAAATTGGCATAAAGGCAAAGTTTCATCTGTAACAACAGGAGGAGTGTAGATAGTAATGGCAACTGGAATACGATTCGTGTTAATGCAACCGTTATTTGAAGCTTCTGCGTAATACGTTGTATTTGTAGAAATAGCAGGAGTTTGAAAACTATTGCCTGTAAAAATACTTGTGCCGCCAGTTGAGTTTGCATACCAATTAATAAGCCCAATATTTGAACTGGCTTGCAAAGTTACACTTCCAACACCGCATCTTGAAACATTCGAAGAAACAGCAGTTGGAATATTTGGAGTTTGATTAACCGTTGCAATTACCGATTTTCTATTTATTTCACAGCCCGCATCGGCATAATAAGTTGTAGTTACTGTTATTGGTGATGGAGTTGTATAACTGTTTCCTGTTCCTAATAAAGTTCCACCTGTAGCTGAATCGTACCAGCTAATAGTGGCGCCGGCAGTTGCAGTCGCGTTAAAAGTAAAGTTTCCTGAGTCACAAACTGGACTTGGAGTAGGTAAACTTGTGATTTGAGGAATTGTGATTTTTGTGCTTGAGGCAATTTGTAAAGGAGCCTCTCCAGGCATTCCGCCATATTCAACAACATAGCCTTTAGGTTGATAAGCATCACCTGTGGTTAATGATCCCGTATTTGATAAATCGTTCCAAGAACCTCTTATGCCTACGCCAGGCTGCGTAATATGAGCATAATCTTCATTTCCTTGATTGTTTGGTTCACCAGTGTTCCAAAAAGCAAAATTTGGTGTTGAGCCATTTGCAGTTCCGTTCCAGAAAACAGTGCCTGCCTCAGGGCCGGTAACCCATTTCCAAACACCTTCTGTTTCTGCATCGCTTCCTCCAATCCATCCCGTTCCAGAGGCTTGTTCACCAATTAATTTAGCTTCGTCAGCAGATAAAATAGTTGCAAGATAACCTTGTAATCCATAATAAGTACTTGATTCGGCTGCTGTTTTTGCACTCGACCACGTGATGCCAATACTTGGTACGAATAAATAAAAATGTTGTGTTGAAGGAAGGTAATTGGCTTGACCAATCGTTATAGAAAAAGTTCTAGTGCCTGAGGCTGTAGCTGAGGAATTAGAATATACAACATCCTTAATTGCATTAACAAAATCAGAGTATAAGATATTCGCTCCTGTTGAACTGTATAATCGTAATTTTCCAGCGGTTACATCCCAGCTTGTTGTAATTGCAGGATGAGAAGCTGGGTTTAAAAGTTCTAGTTTGTCAAGACCACTTGAATAACCAGATGAAATTTGAATGTAAACTGCCTGAGTTGATGGTTCAGCAGGATCGTGAGTTATGCTAATAGTCTCAACAATTTTTATAGTGCTTTGCGGACAGTAAAATTGATTTCCAGTTGCAGTTATAACGGGAGGTGTGATAGCAAAATCTAAGGCTGTATTTCTTTTTTTATTCGTTTTAAGACTGTCATGTAAGCATATGTCTGCATACTTATTTTTAGTTTTAAAATTCTCATTTGCATGAGTTTTTACCACATTTAAAAGAAGTAGTAAAAGCGTTATTTTGAAGAAATTAACATTTTTCATTTTATAAAAGTATCAATTTTATAAGAATAAAAAAATATATTTAAAAATCTAACATTTACAGCTGCTTTTCGATTTAAAATCACAGTTTTTTGTGAAAGAATAATTTCTTAATTGTTATTTGGCCAGTTTAGTTTTTGAAACAAATCCCAGACTACAATTCCTGCGCTAACTGCTATATTCAAAGAATGTTTTGTGCCTAATTGAGGAATTTCGATACAGCCGTCGCAAATAGCTACAGCTTCTTGTGCAACACCGTATACTTCATTCCCAAAAACCAAAGCATATTTTTGATTTTTTTCCACTTTAAAATCTTGAAGAAAAATAGAGCTTTCCACTTGTTCAATGGCTAGTGTCATTACATTTTCTTTTTTAAGATTCTCGATAACTTCTAATACATTTTCGTGGTGTTCCCAGGCGACTGTTTCGGTAGCGCCAAGAGCGGTTTTATGAATCTCTTTATTTGGAGGTGTTGCAGTGATACCGCATAGAATTATTTTTTCGATCAAAAAAGCATCCGAAGTTCTAAAAACAGATCCAATATTGTGCAAACTGCGAATATCATCCAAAACTAATATTAAAGGAGTCTTGTCTGATTTTTTAAAATCTTCAATTGATTTGCGCTCTAGTTCGCTGTTTTCTAGTTTTCTCATTTGTATAAATTCAGGTCATAAAAAAAGCTTCCAAAGATAAGGAAGCTTTTTCGATTATTTTATTGTTTTTCAGATTAGCTTTTTACTGGATCTGGTAAAACTGTACCTTTAATAGTAAGTACTTTTGTTGGTTGTCCTTCAGCGTTAGAAGTAACAGTTACTGTTTTTGTAAAAGCACCAACTCTATCAGTAGCATATTTTACACCAATAATACCTTTAGCACCAGGAGCAATTGGCTCTTTTGGAGTTGTTGGTACAGTACATCCACAAGATCCTGTTGTGTTTGTAATGATTAACGGTTTTGTTCCGTTGTTAACAAAAACAAACTCACGTTTTCCATCAGCATTGTGAGCGATAGTTCCGTAATCAATAGTTTCAGTTTCAAAAGCCATTCCAGCTCCTTCAATTTTAGCTACTTTGGCAGCTTTAGCAGCAGCTTTTTTAGTGCTTTGAGCGTTAGAAGCTGTAATACCAACAACTGCTAACATAGCGAATAAAATTATTTTTTTCATCTTTTTAGATTCTTAGTTTAAATGATTGAACAAATCTATATAAAATTCTTAAAAGTGAGCTTAAAAATAGCTTAAAATATTTTAATTTTTGAAGCCTTCAATATGCCGTTAAAAAATTATAAATTCGCTGTCTTAATTTTCATTTAAAATATATCAATTTTGGCAGCTAAAGAAAAAGTAGTGAAGGAAACACCTTTAATGAAACAGTACAACGAAATCAAGAGAAAATATCCTGATGCATGTCTGCTTTTCAGAGTAGGAGATTTTTATGAAACATTTGGAGAAGATGCCATTAGAGCTTCAAAAATTCTTGGCATTACTTTAACAAAAAGAGGCGCGGGTTCAGATACAGAAACAGCGCTGGCAGGTTTTCCTCATCATTCTGTTAACACCTATTTGCCAAAATTGGTAAAAGCAGGACTTCGTGTTGCCATCTGCGATCAGCTGGAAGATCCTAAGATGACTAAAACTATCGTGAAACGAGGTGTTACAGAGCTTGTAACGCCGGGAGTTTCTTTAAACGATGAGGTTTTGCATTCTAAAACAAATAACTTTTTAGCATCAGTTTATTTTGCTAATAAAAATATCGGAATCTCTTTTTTGGATGTTTCAACAGGAGAGTTTTTAACGGCTCAAGGAAATGCAGAATATATTGATAAGTTATTGCAGAATTTTAATCCGAGTGAAGTTCTAGTTCCTAAAAATAATAAAAGCGATTTTAGAGATGCATTTGGCGATGATTTTCACAGTTTTTACTTAGAAGATTGGATTTATAAAGAAGATTATGCACTCGAAACGCTTACCAAACATTTTCAAACCAACTCTTTAAAAGGTTTTGGAGTAGAAGAATTAAAAGAAGGAATTATTGCTTCTGGAGCGATTTTGTATTACTTGTCCGAAACGCAGCATAATCGTGTGCAGCACATAACGGCTATTCAGCGAATTGCAGAAGATGCATATGTTTGGATGGATCGTTTTACAATTCGTAATTTAGAATTGTATCATAGTTATAATCCAAATGCTGTTACGCTTTTAGATGTTATAGACAGGACACTTTCTCCAATGGGAGGGAGATTGTTGAAGCGTTGGCTGGCTTTGCCTCTTAAGGACAGTAAAAAAATAAAAGCACGGCATGATGTGGTTTCATATTTGAAATCAAATCCAGAAGTCTTACATAATATTCAATATCAAATTAAACAGATTTCAGATTTAGAGCGTTTGATTTCTAAAATCGCAGTAGGAAAAGTTTCTCCTCGCGAAATTGTTTATTTAAAAGAATCTTTAGATGCGATTATCCCAATTAAAACATTAGCGCTGGAAAGTAAACAAGAAGCGGTAAAAATTATCGGAGATAGTCTGCATGCTTGTGATTTACTGCGAGAGAAAATAAAAATAACTTTAAATCAAGATGCGCCAGTTGCGATTGCAAAAGGAAATGCAATTGCCAAAGGTATAAGTGAAGAATTAGATGATTTACGTGCTATATCAACTTCAGGAAAAGAATACTTAGAAGGAATTGAAAGAAGAGAGTCAGAAAGAACAGGGATTTCTTCTTTAAAAATTTCATTCAATAATGTTTTTGGGTATTATATCGAAGTTAGAAATACGCATAAAGATAAAGTTCCAGAAGAATGGATTCGTAAGCAGACACTTGTAAATGCGGAACGTTATATTACAGAGGAATTAAAAGAATATGAAACAAAAATATTAGGTGCAGAAGAGAAAATTCATAAAATTGAAACAGAGCTTTTTGAGCAATTAATCGCTTGGATTGCAACTTATATTAAGCCTGTTCAAATGAATGCAAATTTGGTGGCGCAACTAGATTGTTTATGTTCGTTCACTCAGTTAGCTGTAGAAAATCAATATGTGTGTCCAGAAATTGATGAAACTTTTGAACTTGATATAAAAAACGGAAGACATCCTGTAATCGAGAAACAATTACCGGTTGGAACACCTTATATTGCAAACGATGTTTTCTTAGATAGAGAAACGCAGCAGATTATTATGATTACTGGTCCTAATATGTCTGGTAAATCGGCTATTTTAAGACAAACCGCTTTAATTGTTTTACTTGCTCAAATGGGAAGTTTTGTTCCTGCAGACAGCGTAAGAATGGGAATTGTAGATAAGATTTTTACTAGAGTTGGAGCTTCTGATAACATTTCGATGGGAGAATCTACTTTTATGGTAGAAATGAATGAAACAGCTTCGATTTTGAATAATTTATCAGATAGAAGTTTAGTGCTTTTAGATGAAATTGGAAGAGGAACCAGTACTTATGACGGAATTTCGATTGCGTGGGCGATTGCTGAATTTTTACATGAACATCCTGGTAGAGCGAAGACTTTGTTTGCAACGCATTACCATGAATTGAATGAAATGACAGAATCTTTGTCTAGGATTCAGAATTATAATGTTGCTGTAAAAGAGCTAAAAGATACTGTTCTTTTTGTTCGTAAGCTTGTAAAAGGAGGAAGCGCACATAGTTTTGGAATTCACGTAGCAAAAATGGCGGGAATGCCTCAAATTGTAATTTTAAAAGCACAGAAGCTTTTAAAGAAGTTAGAAAAAAATCATTCTAATGAAGCTTTAAATGGAGTGAAAGAGGTTAATGATGAAATGCAGATGAGTTTCTTTAATTTAGATGATCCTTTGTTAGAAGAGATAAAAGAGGAGATTCTGGGGCTTGATATAAACGCGATTACACCTGTTGAAGCACTGATGAAGCTTAACGAGATAAAAAGAATGTTGGTTAAAAAATAATTTCATATTTAAAGTTTAGGTTATCAGAAAGTTATAAAATAAGTTGATTTTTTTTTGAAAAAACGCTTGTGTAATTGAATAAATGTCCTAAATTTGCACTCGCAATGCAAGACAAGTCAAGTGTTGCGGTTCTTAATTAGAATTTGAAATGCGAAAATAGCTCAGTTGGTAGAGCGCGACCTTGCCAAGGTCGAGGTCGCGGGTTCGAGCCCCGTTTTTCGCTCAAAACCATACAATGCTCGGATGGTGAAATTGGTAGACACGCTGGACTTAAAATCCAGTGAACAGCAATGTTCGTGCGGGTTCAAGTCCCGCTCTGAGTACTAAAGCCTCTTCTTTTGAAGGGGCTTTTTTTGTGGTGTAAACTCAGTGATAAAATCAATTTACAGAGTAGATTGATTTTGAAGATTCTAAGGAAATCTAAAATCAATAATTTAAAATCTAAAATCAACAATCAAAATATGGGGGCTTTTGTAATTAGCAAGCGGTTTAATGATGAGTATAAGTTTGTGTTTACATCTAGGAAGGGAAAGGTTATTTTTACGAGTTTGAGTTATGAGTTGAGGTTTGAGTGTGAAGAAGATATTGAGAAGTTTAAAAAGACAATTGAGCTTTCGAGGTTTTTAAAATTTAAAGGCTCGGGAGGGAAGTATTTTTTTAAATTGATGCTGGGTGATGTTCACTTTGCAACAAGTCGAAAATACACTACGGAATTGCTTCTTCAAAAAGGAATTAAGGAAATTGTGACTTATGCTTCGAGATCGGAGATTTTAGATTTCTCATCGGGCGAATCTATTTTTGGGGATGAAGAGATTCCGGTTGAGGAAGAAGTAGAAGAATAAAAAAAAGCGTTCACCAAGGTGAGCGCTTTTTTTTTTAGTTGTAAAATCCAAAGGTTGAATTTTGGTCAAAAAAAAACCATCGAATCGATGGTTTTAAAATTTTTAGAATTTAGGTTCTAATTATTTTTTTACTTCTTTAGCAGCTTCTTCTACTTTAGTAGCAGCAGAATCAACTTTAGCAGCAGCAGAATCAACAGTTGCAGCAGCAGAATCAACTACAGTAGCAGCAGAATCAACAGCAACAGCAGTAGAATCTACAGCTTCAGTAGCTGCAGCGTCAGCTTTTTTACAAGATACAACAGTTAAAACAGCAACAACAGCTAAACTTAAAAATACTTTTTTCATCTTACTTTATTATAAAAGGTTAATTATTAATTCGTGGCAAAGATATAAATTTTTTAATATGTAAAATATTTTTTTATTTTTTTTTTAAAATATTTTCATCGCTCACGTTTATCTTAGTTAACAAATAATGTGCCAGAATGATAAAGTTATCTTAAATTGTTTATTTTTCTGTGCAAATTATTATTTGCTGAATATTCTTTATGGAAATAGGTGGTTTTGATCCTCTTGGTTAAAGTTTATTTTGTTTTCTTAGTGAATTTATAAGATGGTAAAAAAGAACAAAATGGGTAAATTGGTGTATGATGTGAAAATAATAGCCATAATAATGAGTAAGGGAAAAGATTTTTTATGAAACGATCCTCATTATAGTATCAGTTGCGCCTTTGTTTTCTTGAATAAACGACTTGCAGATTTTGCTTTTTTCTTTATAAAAGATATCATCATTTAATAAACGATCAAAAACAGTCTTCAATTCGTTAAAAGTAGATACAGATATGCATCCTTCAAGTTCTACTAAAGAAACAGCTTCTGCAAAATTTGCAAAATTTGGTCCAATCACAATTGGAATTCCAAATGTGGCTGGTTCTAGAATATTATGAATTCCTGGATTTCCAAAACCGCCGCCCACATATGCAATTGTAGCATAACTATAAATCTTTGTTAGAAGTCCAATAGTATCTATTATAAAGACATTGTAATTTGATAGGTCTTTCTCTTCTTTTTCAGAATACAAAATAGTAGATTTTGTAAGGAGCGATTTCAATGCATTAATTTGATCGGTCTTAATATTATGAGGAGCAATAATGAATTTTATATTGTCTGGTGCTTGATTGATATATTCGGCTATTAAAGCTTCGTCTTTTGGCCAAGAACTGCCTATAACTATCGTTGGCTGATTGTTTTTGAAATTTTCGATATAATCAAGTGTATTATCTCTTTCTAAAATTGCTGCGACTCTGTCAAAACGAGTATCGCCGGAGATAATTACATTTTTAAAACCAATTGTTTCGATTTTTTGTTTTGAACTTTCGTTTTGAACAAAAAAGTAGGCAAAAGCTTTGAGAGCATTTCTATAAAAACCTCCATACCATTTAAAGAACATCTGACTGTCTCTGAAAATTCCCGAAATCAAATAAGTTGGTATTTTGCTTTTCTCCAGTTCTTTTAAATAGTTCAGCCAGAATTCATATTTAATGAAAAAGACAAATTCAGGATGAACGAGTTTTAGAAAACGTTTTGCATTGCTTTTAGAGTCTAATGGCAAATAAACAGTAACATCGGCAACAGTGTTGTTTTTACGCACTTCGTATCCTGAAGGCGAAAAAAAGGTTACAACAATTTTGTGAGATGGATATTTTTCTTTGATTTTTTCAATTACAGGCAGACCTTGTTCGTATTCGCCAAGTGATGCAGAATGGAACCAAATAGTTTTGTCTGAAGGTTTTATTTTTTCTTCTAAAATTGAAAAAACGTTTTTTCGTCCCTCAATGAAAAGCTTAATTTTCGGACTAAAAAGGGCGACAATTTTCAGAAAAAAGCCCACAATAGAAATAACTAAATTATATAGAAAAAGCATCTGTTTATTTTTGTGGCTAAAATACATTTCTTTCGACTATTTTCATGGTTTGAAGTTATTAAATAACTATTTTTGTTCCTCCTTTTAGAGAATCTGATAGTAAAATAGATCTTTAATTTTAAAATATATTGAAAATGAAAAAAATTCAAATGGTTGACTTAAAGAGTCAATATGAAAAAATAAAAACTACTGTTGATGCTTCGATTCAAGAAGTTTTAGATACTAATACTTATATAAACGGACCTTTAGTACATCAATTTCAAAAAAATCTTGAAGATTATTTAGGGGCAAAACACGTAATTCCGTGTGCAAATGGAACTGATGCTTTGCAAATCGCTATGATGGGATTAGGTCTACAGCCAGGAGACGAAGTTATTACTGCTGATTTTACTTTTGCAGCAACTGTTGAGGTTATTGCACTTTTGCAATTAACACCAGTTTTGGTTGATGTTGATATGGTAAATATGAACATCGATATTGAAGCAATTAAAAAAGCAATTACGCCAAAAACAAAAGCAATTGTTCCAGTACATTTATTTGGACGCGCAGCTAATATGGATGCGATTATGGAAATTGCAGCTGAGCATAATTTATATGTAATTGAAGATAATGCTCAGGCGATTGGAGCTGATTACATTTCTAAATCAGGAACAAAAAGTAAAGTTGGAGTAATTGGTCACGTTGCCGCAACTTCATTTTTTCCGTCTAAAAACTTAGGTTGTTATGGAGACGGTGGAGCAATCTTTACAAACGATGATAAATTAGCACACATAATCCGCGGAATTGTAAATCACGGAATGTATGAGCGTTATCACCATGATGTTGTGGGGGTAAATTCACGTTTAGACAGTATTCAAGCTGGAGTTTTAAATGCAAAACTGCCTTTGTTGGACGAGTATAATAAAGCACGTCGTTTAGCGGCAACAAAATACAATGCAGCTTTTGCTGGAAATGCACATATTATTACGCCAGATTTTGATGCAAACGAAAACGATCACGTTTTTCATCAATATGTATTAAGGATTTTAGATGCTGATAGAAATGCTTTGATGCAGCACTTATTAGATAAAGGAATTCCATGTGCAATTTATTATCCAATTCCGCTGCACTCTCAAAAAGCATATGTAGATTCTCGTTATAAAGAAGAGCAATTTCCAGTTACCAATCAATTAGTAAAAGAAGTTATTGCTTTGCCAATGCATACAGAACTTGATGACGAACAAATTAAATTTATCACAGATTCTGTTTTAGAATTTTTGAATAAATAAAATAATTAAACCAAATAAACAACAGCACAAAACAACCACAAAATGAAAGTATTAGTAACAGGAGGATTAGGATTTATTGGTTCTCATACCGTAGTCGAATTGCAAAATGAGGGCTTTGAAGTTGTGATAATTGATAATCTTTCAAACTCTACCGAAGATGTTTTAAAAGGAATTACGACAATTACAGGAAAAACGCCTTTATTCGAAAAAATTGATTTAAGAGAAAAAAGTGCCGTTCAGGATTTCTTTAAAAAACACAACGATGTTACAGGAGTAATTCATTTTGCAGCGTCAAAAGCAGTTGGAGAAAGTGTCGAAAACCCATTACTGTATTATGAAAACAACATTAACACTTTAGTTTATCTTTTACAAGAATTGCAGCAAAAACCAGAAGCGAGTTTTATTTTTAGTTCGTCTTGTACAGTTTACGGTCAAGCCGAAAAAATGCCAATTACAGAAGATGCTCCAGTGCAAACCGCGATGTCTCCTTATGGAAATACTAAGCAAATTGGAGAAGAAATTATTACAGATACAGCCAAAGTAACTAATATCAATGCTATTTTATTACGTTATTTTAATCCAGTTGGGGCACATTCTACAAATGAAATTGGCGAATTACCAATTGGTGTTCCTCAAAATTTAGTGCCGTTTATTACACAAACTGGAATAGGACTTCGCAAAGAATTGTCTGTTTTTGGAGATGATTATCCAACTCCTGACGGAACTGCCGTTCGTGATTACATTCACGTGGTAGATTTAGCAAAAGCACACGTAATTGCATTACAGCGTTTGTTGAATAAAAAGAATTTGGCAAAAGTAGAAACCTTCAACTTAGGAACAGGAAAAGGAAGTTCGGTTCTAGAAGTTATTCATAGTTTCGAAAAAGTAAGCGATAAAAAACTGCCTTATAAAATTATGCCGCGTCGTGAGGGTGATATTACCGAAGCTTATGCAAATACAGATAAAGCAAACAATGTTTTAGGCTGGAAAGCTGAATTAAGTCTAGACGAAGCAATGGCAAGTGCTTGGAAATGGGAACAAAAAGTTCGTTCTTAAAGAAAGAACTATAAGAAAGATATATATTGTCGAGACGCACAACAGTGTGTTTTAATTAATAAAAAATACCAGATAATCGATTTTTGATTATTTGGTATTTTTTTTAAATGGTATTTCACATTTATGAAACAAAGTTTAGATTATAAATTGATTTTTGCTCTTGCGGCGGTTGGAATTATTTGGGGGACAACATTTTTAGGAATCCGTGTTGCCGTTGAAACCATTCCGCCTTGGTTTGTAACTTCAATTCGTCAAGGACTAGCAGGATTTGTAATGATGGCTATTTTGTTACTTAAAAAACAACTAACATGGATTGGCTGGAAAAATTTAAAACAACAACTTATTCCGTCAGTTTTAATGATTGTAATTGCAAATGGTTTTACGACAATTGCAGAGCAAACACTCCCTAGCGGATTGGCTTCTGTAATAAGTGCGTTGTCTCCGATACTTATTTTTTTAGGAAGTATTTTATTCGGATTGCAAAAAATGAGTTTAAGAGGATTTGTTGGTGTGATTATTGGGTTCTCTGGAGTCGTTTTTATTTTTAAAGACGGACTCGGATCCTTTTTAGATGCAAATTACAAAACGGGAATGATGTTCATGGGATTTGCAATTCTAGCTTGGGCAGCGGGAACAATTTATACAAAAACACATGCCGTAAAATCTAATAATATTACGCTCAATTTGTTTTATCAATTTACGATGGCTTCTTGTATTCAGCTGGTGTTGGCATCTATTTTTTCGCCAAATCCAGATTTCAGTTCGTGGAGTTCAAGAAGTGTTTTTGCGGCTTTGTATTTGTCAATTTTTGGATCTGTAATTGCTTTTTTTAGTTATAGTTATGCTTTAAAACATGTTACAGCGGTTCAAGTTTCTATTTTGGCGTACATAAATACGATAATTGCAGTTTTTCTTGGATGGTTGCTTTTAGATGAAGTTATTACAATTGATTTTATTATTGCTACAGCGTTGATTATACTTGGAGTTTTTATTGTGAATTATAAAAAGAAGGAAAAGAAAGTTGTATAAATTTTGATTCATTTTATTTCGTAAATTTGTAAGAATTAAAAGTGTAAGAATAATGGATTCCGATAAAGAAAATAAAAAGAAAGATAAGGTTGAAGAA
This sequence comes from Flavobacterium sp. FlaQc-30, assembly GCF_044005885.1. NCBI lineage: Bacteria > Pseudomonadati > Bacteroidota > Flavobacteriia > Flavobacteriales > Flavobacteriaceae > Flavobacterium > Flavobacterium sp. FlaQc-30. The sequence continues at coordinate 95,420 of NZ_JBIPCO010000004.1, forward strand.
CCAAGAGTAGAATACGAAGTTCAAAAGCCAAAATTTAAAGGGATAGATCCCGAAACTTTTGATTTTGATGCTGAGTTTGCAAAAGGATTGACCCCTGAGGAGTTTAAAGCTGAAATGTCTAAAAGAATAAAGGCATATCCTTGGAAAAAGTAATTTTTAAAAATGCTGTTCTGGAGTATTTTGATGATTTAGTTTATATTCTTTTTAAGGACGAATATTTTGGTTTTGCTGAATCGGCTCAAAATTATGTTGATAAAATAGTAGATTTTGTCATTTTAAGTATTTCGAATTTCCCTCACAAGAAAACCCCAAAATCACTTCAATATTTAGGTTCGTATTATATTTTTTATAAATCAAATGCCAGAACAACTTGGTACGTGTTTTTTGAAAAAAGAAATCAAAATTATCTAATTACTGGAATTATAAATAATTATAGTGAAGAAATAAAAGAATTATAAAAACAAAATCCTCATAAACTGAAAAGTCTATGAGGATTTTTTGTATGTAAAGTTTTTAACTGATTACTAAAAACTGAATACTGACGGCTTAAAAATTAAGCATTCGCAGTAACCGCTTCTTTATCAATTTTATTAATCAAACCAGCTAATACTTTTCCTGGTCCAACTTCTGTAAATAAAGTAGCGCCGTCAGCGATCATTTGTTGTACAGATTGTGTCCATTTTACAGGAGCTGTTAGTTGAATGATTAGGTTCTTTTTAATTTCGTTTGCGTCAGAAACCGCATTTGCCGTTACGTTTTGATACACTGGGCAAATAGGAGTAGAGAAAGTAGTTGCTTCAATTGCGGCAGCCAATTCTTCTCTTGCTGGTTCCATCATTGGTGAGTGAAAAGCTCCTCCAACAGGTAAAATTAAAGCACGTTTTGCTCCTGCAGCTTTCATCGCTTCACAAGCTTTTTCAACTGCTGAAGTTTCTCCTGAAATTACCAATTGTCCTGGGCAGTTATAATTTGCGGCAACCACAATTCCATCGATAGAAGCACAAACTTCTTCAACAATATTATCCGCTAAACCTAAAACCGCGGCCATTGTAGATGGAGTGATTTCGCATGCTTTTTGCATTGCTAAAGCACGTTGAGAAACCAATTTTAATCCGTCTTCAAAAGACAAAGTTCCGTTGGCAACTAATGCAGAGAATTCTCCTAAAGAATGTCCTGCAACCATTTCTGGTTTAAAATCTTCGCCCAAAGTTTTAGCTAAAATAACTGAATGTAAAAATACAGCAGGCTGTGTAACCTTAGTTTCTTTTAGTTCTTCGGCAGTGCCTTCAAACATAATATCTGTAATTCTAAAACCTAAAATCTCATTAGCTTTTTCGAATAATTCTTTGGCTAAAGCCGAGTTTTCATATAAGTCTTTGCCCATTCCTGTAAACTGTGCGCCTTGACCTGGAAATACGTATGCTTTCATTTGTCTAATTTGTTTTTTATTTTTTTTGGAATTGAAAATTAGCTTCAATTGAAAGGCAAAAATAACACTTTTTTATTTCGTATAATCTTTAAACATATAAATCCATGCTAACCTAGAGAATCTCAAGTTGAAAGAAGTTAGTAAAGTAATAACAACAGCAATGATTGGAATGATTCTTAAATCGAAATTTTTCTCAAAGAAAAACTGTGCAATACAATAGGTGGCAATTCCTTGAGCCACTGTTAATCCGTAGTTTACATACATAGCCCCAAAGAAATAACCAGGTTCTTTTTGAAATTTGTAATTACAATGACTGCAGTATTCATTCATTTTTGGAAGTCCGAAAGTCAAAAAAATATTTTTGTCTGTAAATACTTTTCCTTTATGACAAATAGGACATTCGTTGCTTAATATATGAGTTAATGCGCTTGACATGATCTTGTTGTTTTTTATTTATACAAAGGTAATTCAGAGTATTATAAAAGGCTTTTTTATATCTTCGCTGATTATAGCACAATAAAGACATTTTTATGAAGAAATATCCCGTTTATAGTGTTCAAAATTTTAACTGCAATGATATTCATCGTGATTTTTATGTGAATACCTTTAAAGAACATCTAAAAAGCCACAGCTTTGTCGAAGAACCGCATCGTCATGATTCGTATTTAATGGTGTTTTTTACAAAAGGTTCTGGATTGCATGAAGTCGATTTTGATCAATTCGAAATAAAAAAAGGCAGCTTGTTTGTGCTGCAACCTGGGCAAATGCATCATTGGAGTTTGTCTGAAGATGTCGAGGGTTTTGTAATTATTTTTTCTCAGGAATTGTATAATTTATATTTCGGACAAAAAAATATCAACGATTACAATTTTTATCATTCCATTCATAATCGTCCTGAAATGGTTTTTGAAGAAAAAGAAATTCCCAGAATTCTTTCGTATTTTAATTTACTGATTCAAGAAAGTAATGAAAATGCGAAATATCAATTAGATAAAATGCTGAATTTATTAGATTCAATTCATATTGAAATTGCTCGTAAATACAGTGAAACCTATTCACATCAAACACATTCATATAATATTAAAATCAACAAGTTTGAATCACTTTTAGAGGAATATTTCAGAACTGAAAAGCTACCCTCTTTTTATGCCGAAAAACTAAATATTACTTTGAAGCATTTAAACAGAATCTGCAATGAAATCCTGCAAAAAACCGCCACAGAAGTAATTACAGACCGCGTAATCCTTGAAATAAAAAGAATGTTAATCGATAAGCAATTAGCTGTAAATGAAGTGGCGTTCAAGGTAGGCTACGAAGATTATTCATACTTCTCCAGATTCTTCAAAAAACAAACAGGAGTTTCGCCAACAGAATTTCGAAATACTGTGCGATAATTTTTTTTAGCCACGACTCGAGCGATAGCGAACAGGCGAAGCAATTGCACTAATTTCCACGAATTATTATTTTAGTTTTTGTCACAGATTAAAGGATTTTCACAGATTATTTATTCTCACAAAGCAGGAAAAAAATCTTTTTAATCCTTTTAATCTGTGGCAGAAAACATTTTCAGTTTAGAAAGAAAAAATTAGTGAAAATTAGTGTAATTCGTGGCAAACCCCAAAAAATAAGCCTGCACTTCCTAAAAAAGTGCAGGCTTATTAACCAACCAAATTAAAACCTATTATAAAGTATTAAGCTTGTTTTACAAATTGTAATTCAATGTTTAATTTCACTTCTTCTCCTACTAAAACACCTCCAGTTTCAAGAGCTGAGTTCCAGTTTAAACCCCAATCTTTACGATTAATTTTTCCTTCTATGTTAAGACCTACTTTTGTGTTTCCCCAAGGATCAGTCATAGTTCCGCTAAATTCTACAGGAAATTTTACAGTTTTAGAAATCCCCTTAATATCTAAATCTCCAGTTAATTCATATTCTCCATCATTTACTTTTTTGAAAGAGGAAGCTTTGAATGCTAATTTTGGATGATTTTCAGCATCAAAGAAATCCCCGCTTCTTAAGTGACCATCTCTGTCTGCATTTGCAGTATCGATTGAAGCGATATCGCCAGAAAACTGGATATCTGCATTTTCGAAATTATCTTCGTCTGAAGTAATTGTTGCATCATAAGTTCTAAATTTGCCTGAAACATTTGTAAACATCATGTGTTTAACTTTAAAACCAATTTCTGAGTGTGTTGGGTCAATTGACCATTTTGTAGTTGCCATAATTTATTTTTAAATAATTAATTTCATTTTGATAGGACAAAGTTACGGTGGGAGTAAGCGTAACGCACTTAATCTAGATTAAGAAATAAAAAATGTGATGTTTTTTGTCGCAGATTACACATATTAAAAAGATTAAAAAAAATATGTCGCCACGAATTACACAAATTTTTAACCCAATTTAATTAGTGAAAATTTGTGTAATTCGTGGCGACTAAGAATCACTTTAATCTGTGTAATCTGTGGCGAAAAAACTAATGCGTAAAGTTTAGCTTTTCTTATTCATATAAAATGTCAAAGCTCCAGATGGACATTTTTTTACAGTTTCTATAATTTTATCAGAAGTCGAAGCTTCGGCTACAATCCATGGTTTTTCTTTTGGACGAAAAACATCTGGATTGTTTTTTACACAATTGGTCGAATGTATGCATTTTCCAGATTGCCAAACAATCGTTACTTCGCCATTTGTATATTCTTTAGTTAGGTTATTTGGATTCATGATTGAAAATTTTAAACAGTTAGTTTTAAGTAAATTAAGACCGGTTTCTATCTAATAAAATTACGTTTTCTTTTTGAGTTTTGATGGAATTTTAGCAAAAAAAGAAACGATAATAAGCTGAAAATCAACTTAAATATCGTTTCTAAAAAAAATATTAATTGTAATCTTTGAATTAATAGTTCATCGGGATGTCCATCAATAAAAATTCAGCGTCTGTGTTGGCTTTAATGTTTAAAACATCTGTTCCTGAAATTCCAACCGCATCGCGAGTGTTCAATTCCTGACCGTTGATGGTAACATTTCCTTTCAAAACAAAAGCATAAACTCCGTTTCCTTCTTTTTTGATTTTATATTCCGTTGCAATTCCTGCATCAAAATTTCCCATATTAAACCAAGCATCTTGATGAATCCAAACACCTTCATCATCAGCATTTGGTGATAAAACCTGAGCTAATTTATTGTGTCTGTCAGCAACATCTAAAGTAATTTGTTGGTAACGTGGCGTAACATTTCTTTTATTCGGAAACAGCCAAATTTGCAATAATTTAGTCTGCTGATCTGCATTTGGGTTAAACTCACTATGTTGAATTCCGGTTCCGGCACTCATTACTTGAATATCACCATTTTTGATAATTTCAGTATTTCCCATGCTGTCTTTATGAGCCAAATCACCTTCTAATGGAATTGTAATAATTTCCATGTTATCGTGAGGATGCGTTCCAAAACCCATTCCGCCTGCAATTGTATCATCGTTCAAAACACGAAGCGCTCCAAACTGAATTCTGTCCGGATTGTACCAGCTCGCAAAACTAAAGCTGTGATAAGCGTTCAACCATCCGTGATTTGCGTTTCCTCTTGTTTCTGCTTTGTGCAATACTATATTTTCCATGATTTTGTATGTTTTGTTAATTTTATAGTACAAAGATACTATCAAGGTAAAGGAAAAGCACTTAATGTAGATTAAGAAAGATTCTGAGGTTCTGAGAAGCTAAGGTTTTTTGAAATTTTTGCGATTCAGTAAAATTATCTAATTATTTTTTGAAGCAGAAGTTTGGGTTTTCAAAAGACGTTTAGTCCCGCTATCCGTTTCAATCTTTTACGGTGAACCCCACCATAAAAGGATTTCCACTTTTATCGGGGCTAATTTAGAAGTTTTTGTTTTCAGAAGTTGAATAGACGTAAAGGGAAAACGTTCCGAAGGAACAAAATATATTCTAGGGATGGATTTTAATCCATTCTACGCATGAAGCTCTACAAAGATTGGTGTAGATTATTCTTGTAAATTTCCATCAGGGTATTTATAAAACTCTAAATCCAAGAGTTCTAATTGTGTATTTATTTTTTCATTGTTAAGTTCTTCAACTTCTCGATTTCGGAGTTTTTTAATCAAATCTTCATTGGATAGTTTTTTTGGATTAATTAAATTAATTGCCGATTCAAGAATTTTTGCGGTTTTAAACTTTTTATTTTTCTTTAATGATTTTAATGTTTCAAAACAATTTTGACCACTTGAATTAAAAAAGTATTGATTAAATCCTCCATTATTTACTTCCATTTCTAATTCTTCAATATTAGCTGTCGGTTTTGAAATATTAGTTTTCTCTTTGTTTGAACTAACTTGGCCTAAGCAACTTGAAAAAGTCATTAGAAGTAAGAGAAAAATGGAGTTGAATAATTTCATTGCTTACGGTTTTGGGATTTTAATGCTTTGTTAAGTTACTTACAGAGATCTCTCCTTCGTCGAGATGACAAGATTGCGTATAATATCTAAGATCAACTATATTGACTTATAAACTGCTGCACAACAGCATCAGTATTTTCATGACGTTTTTTCTTTTCCAATTCGATTGGCGGAGAAGCGCGTTCCAAACAATCTTTTACATCGCAAGTCTCACAAGTAACACCAACAATTCTCTTGACTAAAGGTTTTCCTTCAATGAATTTGAATTTCTTTTTCATGGTCGGATTAATTAAAATTCCAACAGAAATACTTCGAATGGTATCATGTAAAAAAGGATCTTTAGTTGCCGATGAGAAAACCAGATATTCATTTCCGCTATGAACGTAACTCGAAATTTGCGCATCAAAAAAATGTGGTTTATTTTGTTTGATGGCTTCGTCGATGGTTTTTACTGAAACCCATCTTCTGCAATAATGTTCGTTCGTTTCGTTGGCATGTGGTTCTTGTTGGTTCGTTATGTGTAGTTCTTTTTTAATATGATAAACATCTGAACCAATTTTATGAGACATTCTTAAAAAGAATAAATTTTTAAGCTGAAAATCTTTCGGCAACAAATTCGTTAATCGTTGGTAAAACGATTCTGGAGAAACTTCAAAACTTTCAATCAACGCTACAAATTCTTCTGGATTTGGTTTTTCATTGATTAAAAAAGCATTCACTTTGTCTACAACCAATTGTCTAGGTAATAATAAAGCACCAGCGAAATAAGAAGCATAAAAATTATTTAAGACCTGATCAAAATTTTCAAATTTAATCCAACTGAAAGTTAGTAAGCGATCCGAAATTTTCAAGTAGTTATAAGCGATCTCTTTAGCTAAAATAAAAGCTCTTTGTGGTGCATCGATTTCTGTTGAAAGCAATAAAGTTTTGCTTTTCGGAACATAAATAGAACGCAAATCGCCCAAAGCTTCTTGATCTGTAAAAGCGATTTCTTGAATTTTGTATTCGTATTCTTCTTTTAAAATTGCCTCTAATTCTTCAATTGTGATTTTAGAATCCAGATTTATCTGAAATGATTTAGAAAACGTAATTACTTTTTCTTCTAAATCTTCAAAATAATTACTGTGTGCTTCCTGATACGAACGTAAAGCTGCTAAAAAGAAACTTTCGCGACTTAAATTATAATGCTGAGCGATTTCGATAATAGTACTAATAAACGCATTGACTTTTGCAGGAGCATTAGCAATAATATCAATTAAATCAGCTTCCTGAATGCCAAAAAGCTCTAACGGAATCTCTTTTAAAATTCCGGATTTCAAAATTTCGCCAATTGGAGCGAGATTATTATCGAGTTTTAATGACACCATTTGGTCATAAGTAACATCTAAATGTTCGCAGAGAAGCAAAATTTTATCTGTTTTTGGATATTTTTTCCCCTTTTCAATTTCATTTAAATACGATTTTGAAAGATTTGTCAGTTTGGCTAAGCCAAAAAGTGACAGATTTTTTTGAGTACGAACTTGCTTCAATTTTAGTCCGAAGATCAGCTTTATATAGTCTTTTTCGATATCCATGAACCAAATATAACCATTATAAAAATAATCGCCAAAAAATTATTTTTAATATTTAGCGAACGTTCGCTTGTTTTGTAAAAAACTTTTTTCTAATATTGTCATGTAGAAATTATTAAAAATCAAAACGTTATGATTTTTATATTCTGAAATGAATAAATGATAATCTAACGAAAAGATTTTTTTTTAATAAAAAAATAAAACCATAGCTATGAAAAACCAATTAGAAATTACCGAAACGGCAATGGAATTTTTAGCCGAAAAGAAGCTTCGTTATCCAAAAATCTGGACAGAAGAAGCGATTGTTTTTATAACCGAATTGCATCGAAAATTCGAATCGCAACGAAAATTATTGCTTTTGCAGCGAGAACAAAAACAAGTCACTTTTGATCAGGGAGTCCTGCCAGTTTTTATTCCGGAAACCAAAAGCGTAAGAGAAGGCAATTGGACAGCTGGTGAAATCCCAAAAGATTTATTAGACCGAAGAGTGGAGATTACCGGACCAGTTGATCGCAAAATGATTATCAATGCGTTGAACTCAGGAGCTAAAACTTTTATGGCCGATTTTGAAGACAGTACTTCGCCGACTTGGCAAAATTTGATGGACGGACAAGTGAATTTAATTGATGCGGTTAACAAAACAATTACCTATACCGATTTGGTAAAACAAAAATCCTATCATTTAAATGAAAAAATAGCAACCTTAATTGTTCGCCCAAGAGGTTTGCATTTGCCAGAAAAGCATGTTTTGATTGAAGGAAATGAAGTTTCGGGTTCGTTGGTAGATTTTGGTTTGTATGTTTTTCATAATCATAAACGACTTTTAGAAAATAATTCTGGACCGTATTTCTACATTCCGAAATTAGAACATTATCTGGAAGCTCGCTGGTGGAATAATGTAATTGATTTTACCGAGGATTATCTGAAACTAAAACGAGGAACAATAAAAGTGACGGTTTTAATTGAAACCATAACAGCAAGTTTTCAATTGGACGAAATTATTTACGAATTGAAAGAACATATCGTGGGATTGAACTGCGGACGTTGGGATTATATTTTCTCTTACATTAAAAAGTTTAGAAAAAATCCAAAATTCATAGTTCCAGATCGTGATCAAGTAACTATGACTTCGCCTTTTATGAATGCTTATTCGAATTTAGTTATTCAAAGATGTCATAAAAGAGGAATTCATGCGATTGGCGGAATGGCAGCTCAAATTCCGATTCGGAATAATGAAGAAGCCAATGCCATAGCTTTCTCAAAAGTAAAAACCGATAAAGAACGAGAAGTTCGAAACGGACACGACGGAACTTGGGTGGCTCATCCAGATTTAGTTGCACTGGCAAAAGAAATTTTTGATAAAGGAATGCCAACTCCAAATCAGATTCACATTAAAAGAGAACATCGAAAAATTACAGAAGAAGATTTAATTGAACCACCAATAGGAATCATAACTGAAAACGGCGTTCGAAAAAATATTAATGTTGGAGTTTTGTATTTAGCTTCATGGCTAAACGGACAAGGAGCTGCTGCATTACATAATTTGATGGAAGATGCCGCAACAGCCGAAATTTCGAGATCGCAATTGTGGCAATGGCTTCAGAACAAAGTGATTTTGGATAATGGACGAAAATTAGATTTGGCTTATTATCATGAATTGGCTTTAGATGAATTCAGAAAAATTAAGGAAGAATTAGGAGAAGAAAATCACGAAAAACAACAATTTCCGTTAGCTGAAAAAGTGCTGGAAAGATTAGTAGTTAATCCTGATTTCGTTGATTTCTTGACAATCCCGTGTTACAAATATTTATAAGAAAAAAATCCGCTTAATCTGTGAAATCTGCGGGCGAATAATTTTTTCACGCAGATTTTGCAGATCAGGGAGATAAAATGAGAATGAAACTTTGGCTTAAATTATCTAACACATAGAAACATAGATTTTAGGTTTTAAATAAAAAGGAAGAAGAAAAAAACAAGTTTTTCACACATAGCTATGTGTATTGAAACAAGTGAAACGCCTTTTACCACAAAGTATAACTATGTTTCTATGTGTTAAAAAAAATATCCAGTTAAACTGAACACTATATACTTACTAACCACTTTAACTATACTATTTATGAAAACAACAGAAGACAGAATTCAGGAATTGATTAACGATTGGATAACGAACCCGAGATGGAAAGGTGTTGAACGTCCTTACACTGCGAGTGAAGTAGTTACACTTCAAGGATCCTATCATATTGAGCATTCTATTGCAAAAATGGGAGCGCAAAAATTATGGAGAAAGTTAAAAAGTCAGGATTTTGTCGCTGGTTTGGGGGCGTTGACTGGAAATCAGGCGATTCAAGAAGTCGATGCGGGTTTAGAAGCGATTTATTTAAGCGGATGGCAAGTTGCTGCAGATGCAAATCTGGCGGGAGAAATGTATCCTGATCAATCACTTTATCCAGTAAACAGCGTTCCGATGGTGGTAAAAAAGATCAATAATGCGTTGTTACGTGCTGATCAGATTCAGACAGTAAATAATATTGAAGATAAAAAAGATTATTTGGTTCCGATTGTGGCTGATGCCGAAGCTGGTTTTGGGGGAAACCTAAATGCTTTCGAATTAATGAAATCTATGATTGAATCTGGAGCTTCTGGAGTTCATTTTGAAGATCAGCTGAGTTCTGCTAAAAAATGCGGACACTTAGGCGGAAAGGTTTTGGTTCCAACTCAGGAAGCGATTAACAAATTAATTGCAGCACGACTGGCTTCAGACGTTATGGGCGTTTCGACGTTAATTGTTGCTAGAACAGATGCAGAAGCAGCTAATTTATTAACGAGCGATGCAGATCCGAGAGATCGTAAATTCCTAACTGGGGAAAAAACGGCTGAAGGTTTCTTCTATGTGAAAAACGGAATCGAGCAGGGAATTGCAAGAGGGTTGAGCTATGCGCCTTATGCCGATTTAATTTGGATGGAAACCAGTAACCCAGATTTAGAATTCGCAAGAAAGTTTGCAACAGCTATGAAAAAAGAATTCCCGGATAAAATGTTAGCATACAATTGTTCTCCGTCATTTAATTGGGCAGCAAAATTGACGGTTGCCGAAATGGAAACGTTTAGAGAAGATTTAGCTGCAATGGGATATAAATTTCAATTCATCACTTTGGCAGGTTTCCATGCCTTAAATACAAGTATGTTTGAATTGTCAAGAGCGTATAAAGAACGCGGAATGGCAGGTTATTCTGAATTGCAGGAACGAGAATTTGCTTTACAGAAAAACGGATTCAGAGCTGTAAAACACCAAGCTTTTGTGGGAACTTCTTATTTTGATGCCGTTCAAAATACCGTTATGATTGGAAAATCAACGATAACAGCGATGGAACATTCTACAGAGGTTGAGCAATTTTAATTCAAAAGAAAAGCCAGTTCATCGAACTGGCTTTGTTTTTTTTTGCCACAGATTTCACAGATTAAAAGGATTAAAAAAGGTTGCCACGAATTACACAAATTTTTGCGAATTTTATTTTAATTTTTAAATCAATTAATTTGTGTAATTCGTGGCTAAAAAAAATCACTTTAATCTGTGAAATCTGTGGCGAAAAAACTATTTCTTTAAAAGGCGAGCTTTCATTTTGCTGAAAAATTCTGGAGTTACTCCTATAAAAGATGCGATTTGTTTTTGAGGAACTTTATGAACTAACGTTCCGTACTTTTTGCAGAATTTTTCAAAACGCTCTTCTGCAGGTAAACTCAAGTTGTCCATTAATCTTTGTTGATTCGCAACGAGTGAATTTTCGATCAGAATTCTAAAAAAGCGTTCCAATTTTGGAATCTCAAGAAATAATTGTTCCTGATTTTCTTTGGATAAAGAAACAACTTCTGCATCTTCTAAAACTTCAATAAAAAGCTGTCCCGGTTTTTGCGAAAAGTAACTGTACATATCACTCATCCACCAGCCTTCGCAGGCAAAAGAAAGAACGTGCTCCACAATATTATCGTTGATATTGAAACTTCTTAAAATTCCAGAGTTTACAAAATACGAATGTTTGCAAACTTCTCCTGCACTTAATAAAATAGTTTTGGCTTTATAAGTCTTAGTTTCTATTTTAGACAAAAAAAGAGCTTGTTCTTCGAGTGTTAATGAAACGTGCTTGGCAATATTTTCAAGAATTAATGCCATTATTTTTCGTTTACTAAAGTGAATGAAGTAGCTTTAAAACGATTTTTTTCGATTGTTCCGGTTACTGTTGCTTTTTTGACTGCATTGCAAAATCCGTCTTCAGCATGAGCATCACCATGATCATCGATTTTTGTTCCGTCAACGAAATAGGTTTTTCCATCAATACGAACGGCCAAATCACAGCTTTTGCCTTTCATTCCAAATTGACATTCTCCACAAGCAGCTTCTACAACTGTTGGTTTGTCAATTACTTTTTTACTTTGAGCCTGAGTTGAAATACCAACAAATAGGAAAATTACGAATATAAGTTTTTTCATTTTTTAAGAGTTTACAGTTATTAATTTTGCCGTTTCTTTGGCACGTTCTATTACTTCAATTATTGGAGTTGCAAGTGAATCGTGGCTTAAAACAACTCCCATTCGGCGATAGGGTCTCGAAGTCGGTTTTCCAAAAATCCTGAAATCAGTTTTTGATAATGCTGCTACTTTTTCGATTCCGTTAAACGTTGGATTTGTAGAATCTTCTGATGCTAAAATTACAGCGCTTGCTCCAGCTTTTTCTAAAGTGATTTCAAAAATTGGAAGACTTAAAATAGCTCTTAAATGAAGTTCAAATTCGTTGAAATTTTGCGTTCCAGCCAAAGTTACCATTCCGGTATCGTGCGGACGAGGAGAAAGTTCAGAGAAGTAAACGCCTTCTTTAGTAAGGAAAAATTCAACACCAAAAAGTCCGGCACCTCCAAGTGCTTCGGTAATTTTTTCGGCCATATCCTGAGCTTCGTACAAATCTTTTTCTGAAACTAAAGCTGGTTGCCAGCTTTCTTGATAATCACCGCGTTCTTGTCTGTGGCCAATTGGCGCACAAAACAAAGTTGGATTGTTATTTTGAGTAATTGTTAAAAGCGTAATTTCCGAATGAAAATCAACAAAGGCTTCTACAATAACTTCGATAACATCGCCACGCGAACCTGCAACAGCATATTGCCATGCCTTTTCGATATCGCTTTCTGTTTTTATAGTTGATTGCCCTTTTCCTGATGAAGACATTAAAGGTTTTACGACACATGGAATTCCAACTTCTTGAACGGCTTTTTGTAATTCTTCGGCTGAAGTCGCGTATTGATATTTTGCTGTTCTTAGTCCGAGTTCTTTTGCTGCTAAATCACGAATTGCTTTACGGTTCATGGTGAAATTAGCCGCTTTCGCTGAAGGAACAACCGTGATTCCTTGTTTTTCGTAATCATAAAAGCGTTCAGTGCGAATGGCTTCTATTTCTGGAACTATAAAATCGGGTTTATGTTTGGCTACGATTCGGTCCAGTGCTTCGCCGTCTAGCATATTGATCACTTCAAAACTGTGAGCGACCTGCATGGCCGGTGCATTTTCGTAACTGTCAACTGCAATTATGGTTTGTCCGATTCGTTGCGCGGCAATGACAAATTCTTTGCCTAATTCGCCTGAACCTAGGAGTAGTATTTTCATTTTGGAGTGTTGTAATGTTTGAGTAGTAAAAGTACAGAAAAAGCTTTTTTTAACCGCAAAGAGCGAAAAGAAATTCTCACGTAGATTTTGCAGATCGAGCAGATTTAATTTTGTTTTAGATTTTAGTTCTGACAAAGTAATCACGCAGTTTGTCATTTAGAGGAACGAGAAATCACACTAGAAGCTCGACAAAGATTTGTGATTCACTTTTTGGAATCCCGCGTGCGATTTCTCCTTACGTCGAAATGACAATATTGAGGAAATGATAGTGAAAATTTAACCGCAAAGAGCGCAAAAAATTACGAAAAGAACTCAAGGTTTTAACTTTAAGTAAAAAAGGTTCGCAAAGATTGTTTTAAAATCTTTGCGAACCTTGCGTATACCTTTGCGAACTTTGCGGTTAAATAGTAATATTAATGAAAATGATCTTCTTCAATCTCAAATTCGGCATCTTTTTCCCAGATTTCCATTTCGCAGGGTTTGCAGTTGAATTTTAGTTTGTATTCTAATTCTCCCTGTTTCAATACTAATGGTTCTTTTACCTTAACACCAACTATATCTTTTTGGTGTATTGGGCATTTTTTTAATTCGTATTTGATGCAATATTTTGTTGTCATTACACGAGATTTTCCTGGATCCCATTGTAATTCGAATGCTTTTTCGATTTCAGTCACACCATGACGTTCGTAAAATTTACGAGCCGTTTTGTTCGAAACATTGTACATGAAATCCAATTTGGTTTCAGGATACGGATGTGACGTTTTTACTAATTGGTGTTCTTCGCGTTTGTAATTTGCCAAACGAATTTCAGTTAATTGATCGTAAACAGTTCTTCGCATTTCGTTGATTTTTGAAATAGGAAGGAACCAGTTTTGAGAAAACATAATGTTGATTTCATTAGCAGTATAAGGCGTAAAACCTGTTTTAGCTAATTGTGTTTTGATATTTTCTTCGATTGATTCGCCCGTTTTTGTTTGCTCTTTTGCGTGATCTAAATTAACGATGCTTACATTTCCGTCTTCATCGGTTGCGATTAATTCAAAACCAGTTTCAGTTTCTGTAAGTAATAAAGTGGTGCTTAATTTACGAACGGCGCTATCTTCTCTTTCAACAATTTTGATGAAAGCGGCGTCATTATTTCTGTAGATGAAAGTTCCGTCTTTTACTTCTTTTAAAACGTTTGGATAAATTTTGCCGTTTTCGGCTTTGTTTACATAGATTCCGTCAGCTTCATTATTTTCGTTGATGAAGCAAAGTCCGTCACCGTTGTTTAATAATTCGCCGTTTTCGATTTCATAAGCGTTTCCAATAGTTCGGATTAATTTACCAATATATTGACCTTTTGATTTTGGGCTTTCCCAAGAACCGATAGAGCTGTGTCTTTCGTTAACGAAATAATCGGTATAACCACGATTGAAGGTTCTGCTTAAAGAAGAATCAAAAGTATACGTGCAAGTTCCAGAAGAAGCTTTCATGTATTTTTCGCTTCCTTCGCCTTCTAAATAACTGTCTAGTTTTTGACGTAAATAAGAAACGTTGTTTTTAACGTAAACTACATCTTTCAATCGTCCTTCGATTTTAAAAGAAACGATTCCGGCTTCAATTAAATTCGGAATTTGTTCTGAAATATCTAAATCTTTTATCGAAAGCAAGTGGCTGTTTCTGATTAAAGTTTCTCCGTTTCCGTCGATTAAGTTATAAGGCAAACGGCAGTTTTGAGCGCAAGAACCACGATTGGCGCTGCGTTCTCCGTTTGCTACACTCATGTAACAGTTTCCGCTGAAAGAAACACATAATGCTCCAGTTACGAAAAACTCTAATTCAACATCAGCTTCGTCGTAAATCGTTTTAATTTGATGCAAGTTCAACTCACGTGCTAAAACGACACGTTTGATTCCAGCATCTTTTAAGAATTTTATTTTATCGGCATCACGATTGTTGGCTTGTGTGCTGGCGTGAAGTACGATAGGAGGTAAATCCATTTCCATAATCGCCATATCTTGAATGATCAAGGCATCAACACCAATATCGTATAACTCCCAGATCATTGAACGACACGTTTCAAGTTCGTTATCGTATAAAATGGTATTCATAACAACAAAAACCTGAGCATTAAATAAATGCGCATATTGTACTAAAGCAGCAACATCTTCAATAGAGTTGTTGGCGTTAGAACGTGCACCAAATTGTGGTGCTCCAATATATACTGCATCGGCGCCACTGTTTATTGCGGCCATTCCTCCAATTAAATCTTTAGCAGGTGCTAATATTTCGATTTTCTTCTTCATTTCTAAAACTTTAGACTTTTGTGGTATTCCCGAAAAAAAGTGTGCAAAGGTCTTATAAAATATTCGAGTTTGCTAATGATAGAGGGATTTTTTTGAAATTGTTAACTTAATATGGGATGATGATGGTTAAGATTTGGGTTTGAATTGATTGGGGGGCTTAAAATAGTGTTGAATAAAAAAAAACAGATAAACAATCATTTTCGAAGAATCAAGAAAATGATTGTTTATCTGTTTTTTACTTTTTATAAAATATTGTTAAGTTAATTAGTTGGAAATTAATAAAATAAATCTGTTCTCAATTTTATCTGTTAACTAATATTCAAACAAAGTTATAGACGATGCTATTCCATTTGTGTATTCGGTTGTTGTAATTTTTTTAATTAGGTAACCTTGTTTATTGTAAATGTAATGTTCTTTAATTGGTCTATTAGCGTACCAAAGCCAGTCTGTAATATGCGTAGTTGGTGTAGGAGAAAAAGTAACATAATCGCTGCCTTGAGTTTGCATATAAAATAGAATAGGATAGCCTGTTACTTTATACCAAGCTTCATTAGCATAAATTCCCGGTTTAGAAGTATCAATATTATAAACATCTTCGTTAAGGCTGTAATGCTCTTGTCCTGGTACAATATGGCCACTTTTATCATAGGTTTGCATCCAGTAATAGGCGGATACTTTTACTTTGTTATCGCCCATATCCATGTAAACAAAGTCAATTATATATCTGTGCCCAGAGATATTTGGAAAGAATGAATTATTGTAGGCTACATATTTTTTTGCCTGAGTTAAACGGTCTTGATCATCATAAGTATATTGAACAGTTATGTCGTCATTTGTTTTTAATTCGGTGATATTACCTCTTGTATCATATAGATATCTATTTTCTGTGGTGGTGCTTACTTTGCCGTTAGAATAAGAAAAAGTATCCATAAAATCAATATTACTACTTGCCTGATTACCGTTGTAACCTGCTGCATATTTTTTGGTAGATTTTAATTGTTTTCTTGCGTCATATTCAAAATCAGTTCTACTTCCCCACCAGCGCTTTATAGTATCTCTAAATTTGTTTAGTGAATCTTTAATAGCGGCTTCTTGTGCAAAATGCAGTACATCTCTATAGTAGTATACTTTCTTGACTAATTTTAAAGAATCACTTTCGGCGGTATTTTTAGCGGTTAGTGATTTAAGAATGTTGTTAGTAATCGCAGGTTTAAGTACGACTTTAACAACCGGTGGTACTGTCGGTGTAATTGGCTCAGTTGGAACATTGCCTTCTGGTACAGTAGGAGTAGGAGTTTCTTCGCTTGCACAACTAATTACAATAATGGTTATTATAATTGCGAGTAGTGTTTTCTTCATTTTAGTTGGTGGTTTTTGGTTGTGATTATTCCTGATAAAAATAATCTTTTATTTGATAGGTTCGTAAATAAGCTGTACTACTCCAGATTTGAAAATATTGGTTTTAAGTAAGGTTAATTCTAGTCGTTCTTTTAAGTCTTCAAATAATGGCTTACCGCTTCCTAGAGCTATTGGATGAACTGATATTCTGTATATGTCAATAAGATTTAATTGAATAAAGGTTTTAATAAGACTTGCTCCACCATAGAGCCAAATGTCACCTCCGGGTTGTTTTTTAATCTCATTTACTTTTGTTACAATATCTGAGTTTATAAATGTTGCTTTGTTGTCTTGTCTGCTTTGACTTGAAAAAACATATTTCTTTTTTGAATGTACTCCTTTCCAAAGCATTAGTTCTGCATTACTTGCATTTGTTTCTGGCTGATAATTGCCCCAAGAATCATAACTTACCCGACCATAAAAAATGGTATCTATGCCTGACAAAAATCCATCAAAATCTATTTCATCATCCATAATACACCAATCAATTTCTCTGTTTGGACCTTCAATAAAACCATCTAAGGTTACAGCTAAATCTAGAATTACTTTTTTCATTTGTGAAATTTTTATGCTTGTTACAATTTAATAAAAGATAGTTTTTAATTTGAATAAAACCTAATCTAGAGGGATAGAATATCCAATAGCAAATACACCGGTTGACTGTTTTGCAGCAGGATGAAAATATCCAGAAATACCAATTTCCAGGCTGTTTTTTCTGCCCAGCGCTAATCCAATACTAAATGGGATATGCAGTAAAACATCACTTTTGTTAAAATTAATGTTTGGTGTAAAGGTTTCGAATTTACCTATCGAAGTTCCTATACCACCTTCGATAAATGGTGCTACCCATGGAATTGGTGCGCAAATACGAACTTTTCCTCCCATTAAAAAAGCATTAGTTGTTACTTTATATTGAGGTTGGTTTTGTATATTTTGATCTTTATCTACAGATTCAAAAATGGCGCCAGCATAAGGTCTTATACTTAGCCATGATCTTACTCCTAAAACATATTCTGCTTGAAGATAAAGTCCGCCTCCCATAACATCTACTTCTTCCTGACTTCCATAATCTTCGATGTAATATGAACTGCTCGATCCATAACCTATGGATGCTTTAATAAAATTACCCATAGTCTGGGCTTTTGAATGAGACGAAAATAATAGTGTAAACATTATAGCAGTAAAATAGCGTAGAGTTAAGGTCATTGATTTTTTTTTTTTAGATTATTAAATAGTGAGGCGAATATAAGAATTTATTTACATGTTTAAACAAAGACAAAAAAACAGCTTAAAGTATAAAAGTGATGAAACTTTTGAACCTTAAGCCGTTTTAATAAAACTTATTTATGTTGTTATGCAGTCAAAGCTTCTTTGATTCTGCGTAATGCTTCTTTTAAAATATCGTCGCTTGTTGCGTAAGAGAAACGAATACAATTTGGATTTCCGAAAGCGTCTCCGGTTACAGTTGCAACGTTAGCTTCAGCTAAAAGATACATCGAAACGTCGTTTGCATCTTTAATTTCAGTTCCTTTTAAAGTTTTTCCGAAGAAAGAAGAAACGTCTGGGAAAACGTAAAATGCTCCTTCTGGAACGTTGATTTTTACTCCAGGAATTTCTTTTAATAATCCAACCACTAAATCTCTACGTGTGTGGAACGCCTGAACCATGTGGTTTAATACACTTGGATCTGCATCTACTGCTGTAATTGTAGCACGTTGCGCCACAGAATTTGCTCCAGATGTTACTTGTCCTTGAATTTTTGTACATGCTTTTGCAATAAATTCTGGTGCTCCAATATAACCAATTCTGTATCCTGTCATGGCGAAAGCTTTTGCAACTCCGTTTACAGTGATTGTTCTTTCTAACATTCCTGGGATTGAACCGATACTGCAGAAAGTTCCTGAGAAATTAATGTGCTCATAGATCTCATCTGCAACTACGTAAATATTTGGGTGTTTTTCTAAAACTTTAGCAAGTGCTGTTAATTCTTCTCTGCTGTAAACAGAACCTGAAGGGTTGCAAGGAGAAGAAAACCACATCATTTTTGTTTTTGGTGTGATGGCAGCTTCTAATTGTTCTGGAGTAATTTTAAAATCTGTATCTACAGAAGTTGGAACTTCAACGGGAACTCCTCCTGAAAGTTTTACAATTTCGAAATATGAAACCCAGTATGGCGCTGGTAAAATAACCTCGTCACCATCATTTAACATTACTTGTGCAATGTTGTATAAAGATTGTTTTGCTCCTGTAGAAACTACGATTTGAGTTGGTTTGTACTCTAATCCGTTGTCTCTTTTAAATTTTCTGCAGATTGCTTCTCTTAATTCAAGGTAACCTTCTACTGGAGAATATGTGCTATAATTTTCGTCTACTGCTTTTTTAACAGCTTCTTTAATAAAGTCAGGTGTATTAAAGTCAGGCTCACCTAAACTTAAACTGATAATGTCTTTTCCTTGTGCTTTTAATTCGCGAGCTAATGCCGCCATTGCCAATGTTTGTGAAGTCGCAAGGTTGTTGATTCTGTCTGAAAGAATATGGTTCATTATAAAAATTTTGAATGTCCTTAATTTTCAACTTTTAATTAAGGAAGGTTATTATTAATAGATTTTTTTAGCTTAAACTGATAATTCAGGTTTCATTCCTAAATCGCGTAAATGCTTAAAGTGTGCAACAATAGCACTTCGCATTGTTTTGTATTCATAATAAGGCAAGTTGCACTCCTTTGCAGTTTCTTTTACAATTTTTGCAATTTTACCGTAATGAATGTGACTTATATTTGGAAAAATATGATGTTCGATTTGATGATTCAATCCTCCTGTGTACCAGTTAACAATTGCATTTTTTGGAGCAAAATTTGTTGTAGTAAACAATTGGTGAATTGCCCAAGTATTGTCCATTTCTCCTAATTCATTTGGGGTTGGATTTGTAGTATGTTCTACAACGTGAGCCAACTGAAAAACAACACTTAAGATTAATCCTGCAGTGTAGTGCATTACGAAAAAGCCAAGAAGAACTTTCCACCATGTAATTCCTATCACAATTGGTAAAACAATCCAAATAGAAACATATATAATTTTGGTGATGATTAAAGTTGTCCAAAGAATTTTTGGGCTTTTTGGTTCACCATAAGATAATTTTCTTTTAAGGTAGTTTCTCATTTGCTTAAAATCGGTAGTAATGGCCCAATTAAAAGTCAATAATCCATATAAGAAAACAGAATAATAATGTTGAAAACGGTGAAAACTATGCCATTTTGCATCTTGAGTAAAACGGATAATTCTTCCAGCGTCTAAATCTTCGTCATGTCCTGGAATGTTGGTATATGTATGATGAAGCACATTATGCTGTACCTGCCAGTTGTAAACATTTCCCGCCAGTACATAAATAGTACCTCCCATAAATTTGTTAATCCAGTTTATATTAGAATACGAACCATGATTTCCATCATGCATTACATTCATTCCAACACCAGCCATACCAATACCAATTACGATCGATAAAAGAAGCATTACCCAAAAAGGCATATTAAGTGTAAGGATTAAAAAATACGGAGTAAGAAAAACCGCGAACAGAATAACAGCTTTTAAGTGCAGCTTCCAGTTTCCGGTCTTCTGAATGTTGTTCTCTTTAAAGTAATTGTTTACCCGAGAGTTAAGTGTTCTGAAAAACTTCAGATTGTCTTGCCTTGCAAAAGTTGGAGCAGTGTTATTCATAATTAATTTAAATAGTTTTCAAAGGTAATTATTATAAATTTTCAATTTGCAAAATTGAGTTAAATATTTCAATCGTAAAGTAGTACTTTTGTTAAAAATTTAGAGCAATGGATGAGATATTGAAATATTTTCCTGATTTGACCGATCTTCAAATCGAACAATTTCAAAAATTAGACTTTTTATACCACGATTGGAATGAAAAAATCAATGTGATTTCTAGAAAAGATATTGATGCCTTATATACAAAACACATCTTGCATTCTTTAGGAATTGCTAAAATCATGAAATTTGAGCCGGGAGCAACAGTTCTTGATGTTGGAACTGGAGGTGGCTTTCCTGGAATTCCGTTGGCGATTCTTTTTCCTGAAACACGTTTTTATTTAATTGATGTAATCGCAAAAAAAATAAAAGTTGTTCAAGGTGTTGTTGATGCATTAGAATTAAAGAACGTAAAAGCGGAACAAAAGCGTGCCGAATTAGTAAAAGGTGATTTTGACTTTATTGTCAGCCGTGCCGTAACCAATATGCCAGATTTTGTTTCTTGGATAAAAGATAAAATTAAAAAGCAGCACAAGCATACTTTGAAAAACGGAATTTTGTATTTGAAAGGAGGAGATCTGACAGAAGAATTAAAAGATTTTCCAAATACAACTCTGTATGACTTATCAGAAATATTTGACGATGAATTTTTTGAAACTAAAAAAGTGGTTCATCTGCCTTTAAAATTTAAAGCTTAAATTAAACATAAAAAATAACCCGAATGAATTTTCTTTCGGGTTATTTTTTGAATTAATATTAGGTTGGCTAGGATGCCTTTTTAGCAGAATTCAAAAAAGGATTTGCTTTAAGATTTAAATTATCAATAAAATTTTGAATTGCATTTTCTGACGCTTCAAGACTGTATTTAAACTCAGGATCAAAGAAAAAATCGCGGCATATTACAGGCTCATTTGATGAATTGTAAACTGCCTCATCAGATTCGTTTAAATCAATATAACTATAAGTACAAGGATAAAGTGAAACTAAGTTAGCAATTGTGCTGCTAAGCCATTTGTCAAAAGTTTTCTTTTTTGGAGTAATATGACGCGCTAACAATGCTAATCCTAAAAGTTCATTTTGTAAAAAATAAGATCCTTTTCTATATCTAACATCAATCATAGTCACGTTCATTAAAGCAATCCATAATGCACCGTCAACAGGACCTGCGGCAGGAATTTCAAGTTCTGTATCAAACAATAAAGGATTTGTCTGCTCTCGGTTATTAATAGAGCACCAAAGAGCTTCAATTCGTTTTTGGGTGTCATTTGTTGTTTGTGTGAATCCTGTAAAGCGCCAATAAATCCATTCTAATAATGCCGCAGTTAGACCAATAGAGCCTTTATGGTTAATATGGGTTAACGCATTTTCCAACTCTTGATTTTGTTCAAGAGGATCTAAAAATTTGTTTATTTTCTTCCGAGTCCACGTAAAATCAATTGAATGACCAATACTTTTTGATTCTAAAATTATTTTAGGGACATTGTTTAAATTCCTCATTTGATTAATGTGTTAAATTATTTTAGACAAATTTAAAGTGATGTTTTTTTACGAAATGTTATTAGAAGTTTTTAAAACAACAAAATAAGTTTTTTAACAAAGTGTATAATATTGACAATCAGTAAAATAAGAAAAGTATTACAATAATTATTCAAAAAATGCCAGTTAAAGTAATGTTAATTTGTGTAAATTTAATTTGGTAAAAATTGTAAGAAATTCTATTTTACTTTGATTGATTATTTGAACCTTTTTTATTATTTAATTTAAAAATATGTATGATGAATAAAATACTTTGTACGATTGGTTTAATGATGTTTTTCGTAGCTTCTTGCGAGAAAAAACAAACAAAAGAAGCGCAAGAGCCTGAAGAATTACATGAAAATGTAATGATCGAAACAGCTTCAAAATTAGTTCCATTAAAAGAAAAAGTTCTAACTGCAGAACAACAAAAAGCACTTACACCCGATTTGGTTATTCAGAGATTGAAAGAGGGAAATAAGCGGTATATGAATAACGACTTAACTTTAAGAGATCATTCAGCATTGGTTCGTGATGCCGTTGAAGGGCAATACCCAAAAGCAGTTATTCTTTCTTGTGTTGACAGCAGAATTCCTGTAGAAGATGTTTTTGATAAAGGAATTGGAGATCTTTTTGTTGGAAGAGTCGCTGGGAATTTTGTTAATGAAGATTTATTAGGCAGTATGGAATTTGGCTGTAAAGTTTCTGGAGCAAAACTCATTTTGGTTTTAGGACATGAATCCTGCGGAGCTATAAAATCAGCGATTGACAATGTAGAATTAGGAAATATCACGGCGATGCTTGCTAAAATAAAACCGGCAATAGCAAAATCTCAAGATTTTAAAGGAGACAAAACTTCTAAAAATGATGAATTTGTAGAGCATGTTGCAAAAACGAATGTGCTTGAAACAATTGAAGATATCAAAGCAAAAAGTCCTATTTTAAAAGAAATGGCAGATAAAGGCGAAATCAAAATCGTAGGAGCTTATTATGATTTACATTCTGGAGAAGTTGTTTTTCTTTAATTCTATAAACATTAAAAATAAAAGCCGAATCTTGAAAATAGATTCGGCTTTTTTCATGCAGATAAAATTCTAAGTAAGAAAATTTCATTTATCACCTATTATTTTTCTTTCATGTACTTTTATTTGTTCGCTCTATATTAGAGAAATACCTTTACGATGTAATAAATACCTTTTACTTTGAAAATGAATAAAACAATATCGACTTATTGGAAAATTCAACTGGCGGGATGGCTTACAGCATCTTTATACTGGGGATTTCAGGCTTTTTTCAGCGGTAATTTTATCTGGAAAATTGGTGTTGCCGATTTAATGCTAGATGTCTCGATTGGCATTGGACTAACACATCTTTACCGAAATTTTGTTTTAAAAAAGGGATGGAATAAATTAAATCTAAAAAAATTAATTCCAAAAATGATAATAGGTGTTTTGATTCTTTCTTTGGTATACACCGTTTTGATTGCTGGTAAATTATATCTGGTTCGTCTCTTTATACTAAAAGGCGGTCTTTTACCTTTTACGGTATTTTTTAAGTCGATGCAATTACAAATTTTTATTACAGGAACCAGGCTAATGTCGATTTGGGTATTAGCGTATCACCTTTATCACTATTCAAGACTTGAATTGCAAACAGTAAAAGAAAACGCTAGACTGTCTATTATTGTAAAAGAAGCACAACTTAATAATTTGAGTGCGCAACTTAATCCGCATTTCTTTTTTAATTCATTAAATAATATAAAATTTTTAGTATTAGAGAATCCACATTTAGCCAGAAGAGCAATTGACCTTTTGTCTGAATTGTTAAGGAATTCTTTAAGCAGTAATGTTGAGAAATTAATTCTTTTAAGTGATGAAATTAATCTTGTTAGAGATTATCTCGAATTAGAAAAAATGCGTTTTGAAGAACGCTTGCAAGTCAAAATTGAAGCAAATGAAAAAGAATTAACGCATTTGATTCTGCCTTTTAGTATTCAGTCATTGGTTGAAAACGCTGTTAAACATGGAATTGAAAAAAGAAAAAACGGCGGATTTATAGAAGTAAAAGTAAAAGCCGAAATTGATTTAATTAAAATTACGGTTCAAAATTCAGGCAAATTCAACAAAGAAATAAAGGATTCGGGCATTGGACTAAAAAATCTAAAAGAGCGATTGCTGCTGCAATATAATGGGCAAGCTTTTTTTGAAATTAAAGAGATGCAGGATGAAACAGTTTTGGCAACCATTTTAATACCATCGAAATGAAAAAGATAAAAGTTGTAATAGTTGATGACGAACGTTTGTCGAGAGAAGAACTTAAAAGAGCTTTATTATTGTATGAAGATTTTATTCTAATTGGTGAGGCTGAAAATGCGTATGATGCCAAAGATCTGATTGAAAAGAAAATGCCTGATTTGATTTTTTTAGATATTGAAATGCCTGAAAAATCTGGATTTGATTTATTAGAATCCTTAAAGAATGTTCCGGAGGTATTATTTATTACAGCCCATAATCAATTTGCAGTACAAGCATTTGAGGTAAATGCATTAGATTATTTGCTGAAGCCCATAAGAGATGAACGTTTTTCGAAAGCAATTGAAAAAATAAGAAATACCATAGGCATGAAATCTGTTTTGAGCAGTGCGACAGAACAAGACCGAAGGATTTTTATTAAAGATGGCGAAAAAAGGTTTTTCATTCCATTAGATGAAATTTATTTAATTGAATCTCTAGAGAATTATACGAGACTTTATTTTCAAGACAAAAAAGCGATGCAAAGGCGATCACTCCGACAATGGGAAGAGATGCTGGATAGAACTGTTTTTTTTAGAATAAACAGAACCGAAATTGTAAATATTAAATACATACAACAAGTTAATAGTACAATCGATGGCGGACTTGAAGTAAAACTTAAAACAGGAGAATTATTAAAGGTGTCTAAACGTCAATCTGCAAAATTTAAAAAAAGCAATGGGATTTAATAAAGCTATTCAATGAAAACAATTTTAAATTTTGTATTTCTTATTTTAATAGTCTCAAATACATTTTCACAACAAACCAACAGAATAAAATCTGAAGATTTAAAAAGTGCTTATGATATTCAAGACAGTGTAATGATTAAAACACGAGATGGCGCTTATATTTCGGCAATAGTTGTTCGGAAAAAAGAAGTTTCTAGTCCAAAACCAGTAATACTTCAGTTTACGATTTATGTTAGAGATAAAGGAAGAGACATTAAATCCTTAAAAGAAGCTGTTGATAATGGCTATGTAGGTGTAATTGCCTATACAAGAGGAAAGCGATTTAGTCAAAGCGATATACTTCCTTATGAAAATGACGGCAATGATGCTTATGATATTATTGATTGGATCAGTAAACAAAAATGGTGTAACGGAAGCGTAGGAATGTATGGCGGCAGTTACAACGGATTTACACAATGGGCGGCTTGTAAAAAAATGCATCCAGCACTTAAGACGATAGTTCCGTATGTTGCTAACAGACCCGGAATGGGCTTGCCAATGGAAAACAATGTATTTATAAATCCTAATTATGAATGGTCGTTTTATGTTGGTAATAATAAATATCTGGATACAATTGCGGGAAATGACAGGCAGCGTTTTAGAAAAATGCAATGGAAATGGTGGGAAACAGGCGAAGCTTACAAAAAACTAGACAGTCTCGATGGAAGCCCGAATCGACTTTTTCAGCGATGGATTAAGCATCCTTCATTTGATGAATATTGGCAAAAAATGGCACCCTATAAAAATGATTTTGCCCAAATAAATATTCCCGTATTAGTATTTGATGGTTATTATAATGATTCTCAAAATTCAAGTTTATATTACATAAGAGAACTTCAAAAATACAATCCCAAAGCTCCAGTCTACGTAGTTATTGGACCCTACGATCATTTTGGGACTCAGGTTGGAGGTGAAAAAGAATTGTATGATTACAAAGTTGATTCAGTGTCGATAATCAATATTAAAAAAATAACCTACCAATGGTTTGATTACATTTTGAAAAATGGTGCAAAACCAGAAATACTCAAAGACAAGATTAATTATGAAGTAATGGGTGCAAATGAGTGGCGAAGCGCTCCTTCTCTCGATAAGATGGCTAATGGTTTTCTTAAATTGTATTTGTCAGATAGTAAAAGAGGAAAATTCTATTCTTTAAAAGAAAAAAAAGCAGCTCAAAAAAAGTATCTGTACCAAGAAGTTGATTTTGCTGACCGACAAATCCAAAATAATGACTATTATCCAGATCCTATTATCAGAAAAGAAATTGACACAACAAATGGCTTTGCTTTTGTAAGCGAACCGTTGAAAGAGCCGATCTTGATTAATGGTTCGTTTTTAGGCGAAATAAAAGCCAGTATCAATAAGAAAGATATGGATATAGGAGTTACTTTGTATGAAGTAATGCCAAATGGGGAATATTTTCATCTTTCATACTTTTTAGGACGTGTGAGTTATGCTAAAGATATTACTAAAAGAAATTTACTGAAACCAAATGAAATTGAGTCAATTCCTTTTTCAAATACGCATTTAGTAAGCAAACAATTAAGTAAAGGAAGTCGTTTGCTGGTAGTTATTAATGTCAATAAAAATCCGTTTTCTCAATTAAATTATGGAACAGGAAAAGAAGTCAGCAATGAAACAATTCAAGATGCAAAAGAACCATTAAAAGTAAAATGGTACAATGACAGTTTTGTAAAAATTCCAATTTGGAAATAAAATAACACAAAAAGCAAAAGCCTCAATTTTCAATTGAAAATTGAGGCTTTTTTTATATAATCTAAAATCTGATTTCTAAAATCTAAAATCAGAAATATTAACCTAAGAAAGGATATCTGTAATCTTCTGGAGTTACAAAAGTTTCTTTGATAGTTCTAGGAGAAGCCCAACGCAATAAGTTCAATGCAGAACCTGCTTTATCGTTAGTTCCAGAAGCTCTTGCTCCACCAAAAGGCTGCATTCCTACAACTGCTCCAGTTGGTTTATCGTTAATATAGAAGTTACCAGCTGCATTTTGCAATTTAGTAGTAGCTACTTCAATAGCATAACGATCTTGGCTGAAAACAGCTCCAGTTAAAGCGTACTCAGAAGTAGTGTCAACTAATTCTAAAGTCTCTTCCCACTTAGCATCTTCGTAAACATAAATTGTGATAACTGGTCCAAATAACTCAGTTTCCATTGTAGTATATTTTGGATTTGTAGTTACAATAACCGTTGGCTCAACAAAGTATCCAACAGATTTATCGTAATTTCCACCAACGATGATTTCTGCGTCAGCATCTTTTTTCGCTTGGTCAATATAACTTGCTAATTTATCAAAAGAACCTTCGTGGATAACTGCAGTAATAAAGTTTCCGAAATCTTCTGGAGAACCCATTTTCATAGATTTTACATCAGCAATTAATTGCTCTTTTACAGCCGGCCATAAACTTTGCGGGATATAAGCTCTTGAAGCTGCAGAACATTTTTGCCCTTGAAATTCAAATGCACCACGAGTAATTCCTGTAACCACTTGTTTTACGTTTGCGCTTGGGTGTGCAATGATAAAATCTTTACCACCAGTTTCTCCAACGATTCTTGGGTAAGTTTTATAATTATGGATGTTTGCTCCAATTTTTGCCCAAATATCTTTAAATACGTGAGTTGAACCTGTAAAGTGAACACCTGCAAAATCGCGGCTTGCTAAAACAGTATCAGTAATCATTAAAGCATCTCCAAAAACTACGTTGATAACACCGTCAGGAACTCCAGCTTCTTTGAAAACTTCAAGAATAATTTTTGTAGAGAATACTTGGCTGTCACTTGGTTTCCAAACCACAACGTTACCCATCATTGCAGCACTTGCAGGCAAGTTTGCAGCAATAGCAGTAAAGTTAAAAGGAGTAATTGCGTAAACAAATCCTTCAAGAGGTCTGTATTCTAAACGGTTCCAAACAGAAGAATCTGATTTTGGCTGATCGTTATAAATTTGAGTCATGAACTCTACGTTGTAACGTAAAAAGTCAATTAATTCGCAAGAAGCATCAATTTCTGCTTGGTGAATATTTTTAGATTGACCAATCATAGTAGCAGCATTAATGCGTGCTCTGTATGGCCCTGCGATAAGTTCAGCAGCTTTTAAGAAAATAGCAGCACGTTGTTCCCATGCCATGTTTGCCCATGCCGTTCTTGATTCAAGAGCATTTGCAATCGCTTTTTCGATATGTTGTTTTTCAGCTAAATGATATTTTCCAACGATATGTTTGTGATCATGAGGAGCTGTAATGTTTCTAGTGTTTCCAGTTTTGATTTCTTCACTTCCAATATATAAAGGAACATCAATTTGAGAGTTCCACATTGTAGTGTAAGCCGCTTGAACAGCTGCTTTTTCTGGAGAGTTAGGTGCGTAGCCTTTTACGGGTTCGTTTACCGCTTTTGGTACATGAAAGAATCCTTTTAGCATGTTATTTAAAATTAGATAATTAGACAATTTACAGGTTAGATGATTTGATTGTTACGAATAATCTAACGTTGCACAAAAGTACAAAGGATAAATTAATAATTTGATAAATTTATGATTTAGATAACGATAAAAAGAAGACAGCCTTTAAACTATGATTTAGTTTAAAGCAAAAGGAGCACACATTCTAAAAGTAGGTACAATAACCTTGAATGTTTTTGTTGTAGTAAAATTGATCATATTAAAATGACCTTTCATAGCACCATATGGCGATGATAATAAACAGCCTGAACTATAAGTGTGATTTTCTCCCGGTTTTAAAACTGGTTTTTTACCAATTACACCTTCACCGTCAACAACTTCCAAATCATTTAGAGAGTCAAAAATTTCCCAATGACGAGAAGTTAACTGAACAGAATCTTTACTATGATTTTCGATTGTAACTACGTAACTAAAAGCAAAGTGAATTTTGTAGTTTTTGAAGTAAGTTCCTTCAAAACTAGTCAAAACAGATATTTTTATGCCTCTTGTAATTTGAGAAACCATACTAACGTAGTAAATATGTGTATATTATATATGCAAATCTACAAAAAAAAATCTTTTGTCCTAAAACCTTAACAATGTTTTAATTTACGATATTTATTGAGTTTGCATTTCCTTTTCCTATAACTCTTTGATAACGATCTATGCTTTCTTTATAATAAACCAAAATTGTGTATTCGTTTTCTGTTTGATAAAAATTGCCATCAATAGCATTTTCATTATCGATGTTTCCTTTTTTATCAGCTACCGTATATTGAAAATTAGTAAAACCTTGTTTTATCATTACAGCCTTTTCATAGATGCCTTTTTCCGTATTATAATCCATTTTGTATTCTGGTGATAAACTGTAATTATTAAACATTCCTGTTATATAAATATCTTTGTTAAGTCTAAAGGCAGGAGCCGAAAGCGAAAAGTAAACCCACGCATAATCAGCCTCAATATCGTTATTTGATCCGTTTATGTTCTTAACTACAAAATTACCGTTAACGTCTTGGTATAAAGTATAGATCTGATTGCCTCGAGCGCGATTCGTGTACAAATATGAATTGTAAACATCGTTGCTGGTTCCCACTTTTCCAACATTATTATTGGCAGCTCGAATGTCTTTGTTTTCAAAATATAAAAATTCATTCCCGCCCCAAAACTGAGTTTCAGCATCGTATTTGTAAACAAGTTGATTTCCAATTGTATATTGTGGTGGAACATTTTTTATTGCAGTATTGAAATTTCCGTTTTGCAATAAAAGAACTTTTACATTTTGCGTCGGCGTTTGAAAAACAATATCATTTGAAACTATTGCAAAATCAAGATTCTGTTTAAAATCAATGTTGCTGAGGTTACGGCTTCTTTTTACTTGAGCTGCAACGGTACAATGATTCTCAAACAAAATAAACTTTCTTGCAAGTACAACTTCTTTATCTTCATTTAAAATTTTTAAAATGTAGTTTCCAGAAATTCGCAGCTGCGTAGTAAACTGATTTGGAAACGGAAGTCTATAATGTGAATATATTTGAAGCGTATTAAAAGAATTAGAATAATCAGTTATTCGCTGACCATCAAAACCACGTAAAAAATCTGTTTTTGGAATGTCTGACGGAATCCAATTGTAATCGCAATGAGTAATTTCGAAGTAATAATTGGCTTCGCTTCCAAATAAATCATCAAATTGAAATTCAAATGTTGATCCTAATTCAAAAATAGGAACAACATTACTGCCATTTTGTACAAACGAAACAGTTTTGATATTGTAAGGCGGATCAATTTCTTTTTGAACATTTTGGGCTTTCGCCAAAGTGAAAATTAGAATAAAAAATAAGCTTGTATATAAAAATTTTGGCATCTTATTACGTTGTAAGATTGTAAATATAACAATTTTATGTAACGAAAAATAGACTGTTTTATTGGTTTAACGTATTAAGAATTCAAAATGTACTCTAAATTAGCTTCGATTTCGTCATTGATATAACTTTCTTCTAAAAGCGAATCAGATAACAGTTTTTTGTTTTCCTGCAGTTTGATTATTTTTTCTTCAACCGTATTTTTCGAAATAAATCGTATAACATTGACTTTGTTAAGTTGTCCAATTCGATGCGCGCGGCCAACTCCTTGTTTTTCTGCAAAAGGATTCCACCACGGATCTAAAAACAAAACATAAGAAGCTTTGGTAATATTCAATCCAACGCCGCCGGCTTTAAGTGAAATAAAAAACAACAAAGGATTTTCTTTTTCCTGAAACAGTTTTACCTGCTGTTCTCTTTTATGAGCAGGAGTTTCGCCCGTAATTTCGCAATACTCTATTTTATTTTCTTTACACCAATCAGTGTAGAAACTTAGATTAGTAACAAATGAACTAAAAATGATCGCCTTTTGTTTTCCTTTTACTAAAGTTTCTAAATAATTTGTAACGGCGATATATTTTCCAGAATCGATTTCTGAATCTTGATCTACCATTTTTGGGTGATTACTTAATTGTCGCAGCTTCATCAACGTATTGATAATACTGATTTTATCAGGACTAGAACCATCCGTTTTAAGTAAAAAATTACGCGCTTTTGATTTTTCTTTTTCGTATAATTTCTCCTGTTCAGGATCCATAGTACAGTAATAAATCTGCTCCGATAACTCAGGTAAATCTTTTAAAACCTGTTCTTTAGTTCTTCTTAGAATATAAGGCTGAACAAGATTTTTTAGTTCAAACAAAATATTTTCATCTTGTTTTTTTTCTATCGGAATTTTAAAATTGGTGGCAAAGAAATTGTAACTACCCAAAATATCTGGATTTATAAATTGCATCTGCGACCATAAATCGTCCAAAGAGTTTTCAATTGGAGTACCGCTCAGCGCAATTTTATGAGCCGTGTCAATTTTGTTAATAGCTTTGAAAATCTTAGAATCTTTGTTTTTTATGTATTGACTTTCGTCTAAAATCAAATAACGGAAATCATATTTTTCTAAAATCGAAATATCACGATGAATAATGCTGTAGCTCGTAAAAATTAAATCAGTTGAGGCTAGTCTGCTCGCTAATTGCTTTCGGTCATTGCCTACATATTGCATTTTTGAAAAGTGCGGAGTAAATTTTGCAGATTCGTTATACCAGTTAAAAACCAATGAAGAAGGTAAAACAATCAAAGCTTTAAGCGGTTCTCTTTCTATCGTAGTTTCATTGGCAAACAAATCAAAATTTGTAGTTTTTGTTGTAAAACCTAATTGTTCCTGAACGGCAACAAGAACTGCGAGCGTTTGCAAAGTTTTTCCAAGTCCCATATCATCCGCAAGACAAGCGCCCAAATTGGAGTTGTGATGACCTAAAAGCCATTTTACGCCGTCAATTTGATAAGGTCTTAAAGTTGCTTTCAGTAACTCAGAAAAGGTATATTCAGCTTTTTGAATAACTTCGTTTTTGATTTCTGTAATGGTGTCTAAGGCAGCAAAATTACTTTTACGCAAAAGCAGATTTCCATTTTCTGTTTTAGCTAGTTTTGCCAGCGAACTGTATTTGCTGAACCATTCTAACGGAATCAAAAAATAGTTTCCGTCAGGCAGTAAAAAGAGTCTTTCTTTGCTTTTTATATTGGGAATAATTTCACTGAAATTGATCGTATACGACCCAATCGTGATGATTATTTTGATGTCAAACCAGTCTCCAGCGGTTTCTTTTGATGTTAAAACAGAATGGTTTTCGGTAATAATTTCTTTGCTTTCTAGTTTTAGATTTTCAATTGTAAAACCCAAACTTTCAAGTTCTTCTTTGTGATCAATAATGAATTGAATATTGAGATAAGGATCTGGAGTTTCTACTGAGGCATTTAATCCAAATAATTCGTTTTTGATTTTTATTAAACCAATTTCAAGCAGTTTTTCTGTATATAAAGTTTCATCAGAACTTCGTTTGAACTGAATAATTTTAGGTTCGCCTGCAGCGTTGAAATCTACAAATGAATGTGTTTTTTTTGTTTTACCTGAATCAAATGTATAACCATTGTAGTCAAAATAAAGGTTGAGGTAATAACAGTTTTTAAAGAAATCATAAACGGGCTGAATCGTACAGGAAATAATCTTGTCACGATTTTCAACCTCAAAACCAGTTGCTTCTATGTCAATTTTTTTAGCTATTTCAGGAATGAAATTTTTGAAAAAATTATCGACTAATTTTGAAGGTATTTCTATTGATTTTTTAGTTAAAAAGGGCTGTAACTTTTTAGTGTTAAGATCTTTTAGCTGTCCTAATTTTTTATTGATAATCAGCCAGCCTGGTTCATTTAAAAGAATATCAATTTTACTGTTCATCGGTAGAAAAACAGTTTCATTTTCTTTTAAAGAAAGGGTATAAGTGATTCCTTCAGAATGTTTGTCGAACTGAATAAGCGGTTCAAAATGCAGCGGATTTACATCAACTCTGGAATGATAAAAATCCTTCTCAGGACCAATGTCAATAGACAGCGGAAATTGTTTTTTTACAATTAGATTATAAAATGAACTTAAATTAAAGTTTAAATATTGACGAATAGCAAAATCAATTTTGGAATCTTTTTGCAAATCAGCAATGGTTTTTGCCGATTTTACTTTTGCACTGAATTTTTTAAAAATGAACTCCAATTTTAAAGATTCGCAGGCAGTCAATATTTTTTTTGTGTTAGAATCCAAGCTTTCAAATGCGATTCCAAAACTTTCAAGTACTTCAGCGCTTGCTTTTTTGTTTAAGTATTTAATTTCATCAGTGTTCTCAACAATGTATGCGGTCGGGATGTGAGTGTTTAGGTTTTTTTCAAAACTGATGTCAAAACAAAATTGATATGATTTTGCAGGTTCCAAGATTTAAGATTTGGTTTGATTTGATAAGGCGTATAAAAATTAAAAAGTTTTCAAATTATCGCTATTTTGAAAACTTTTTAAATGAACTTATGTTACTATATTGGGAGAAAAATTAGTTCTCTGGTTTAAAGCAAAGCGGGATGATTTCTCCTTTTGCTAAACAATATTTTTCTACCAGTTCTGGTGCAATTTTATTAGTATAATCTTCTTCAATTACAATAAAGCCAATACTTCTTAATTTGTCGAAATAATCACGTCCGTAAATGCGAACATGATCGTATTGTCCAAAAATTCTAGCACGTTCTTTTTGATCTGTAATCGAATCATCAGCAAATGTAACTTCACGAGATAAATCTTGTGGAATTTGAAGAATCGCCATTCCGCCAGGTTTTAAAACTCTAAATAATTCCTGCATTGCTTTTGTGTCGTCTGGAATATGTTCTAAAACGTGATTACATAAAATCACATCGTATTCGTTGTCTTTGAAAGGTAAATTGCAGATATCTGCTTTTACATCTGCCAAAGGCGAAAACAAATCGGTTGTTGTATAATCAAGATTTTTCTGCTTACGGAAAAGTTTATAGAAAGCTTGTTCCGGAGCAAAATGAAGTACTTTTTTAGGTGCTGTAAAAAAATCAGTTTGGTCATTTAAGTACAACCAAAGCAAACGGTGTCTTTCTAAAGAAAGTGTACTTGGTGAAAGTACATTATTACGCTGTTTTCCATATCCGTAAGGCAAAAACGATTTGAAACTTTTTCCGTCAATAGGATCAGTAAATTTGCTTCCTTTCAGCGATAAAGCTAAAATTGGACGTGCCACGTAACTCAAACGAATTAATATCGGTCTTGGAATAGTATTTAAAACTAATTTGAAAAGTTTTTTCACAGGTTTGATTCGGGTTGTATTATAGTACTAATGGCACTTTTCTAAATTCGTCTTCTTCATTGCTTTCGATTCCTAAAGCTTTGTAGATGTATTGAAAAGTAGATAATAATTCAGGTTTACCATCAACTAGTGCTACGTCATGTTCGAAATGTGCACTTGCTTTTCCATCTGCAGTTGTAATGGTCCAGCCGTCCTTATGTTGCTTAATGTTTCTGGTTCCAAGGTTAATCATTGGTTCAATTGCAACTACCATTCCTTCAACGAATAGTTTTCCGCGTCCGCGTTTTCCGTAGTTTGGCATTTCTGGTTCTTCGTGCATTTTTTGCCCAACACCGTGTCCAACTAGTTCACGAACAACTCCGTAACCATGTGCTTCTGTGTATTTTTGAATCGCATTTCCAACATCTTCAACGCGATTTCCTGCTTTAAATTCTCTAATTCCAACATAAAGAGATTCCTTAGTTACCTGCAAAAGTTTTTTAACTTCAGGTGCAACTTCTCCAATTTCGAAACTATACGCATGATCTCCGTGATATCCATTTTTAAATGCTCCACAATCTACCGAAATGACATCACCGCTTTTTAGAGGAGTGTTATTTGGAATTCCGTGAACAACCTGAGAATTTGGACTCATACAAAGTGAATTAGGAAAATCATATAATCCTAAAAAGCTTGGAACGGCACCGTGATCACGGATAAATTCTTCGGCTAATTTGTCAAGATATAATGTTGTAACTCCTTCTTTAATTTCAGAAGCAATCATTCCTAATGTTTTTGATACGATTAAAGCACTTTCGCGCATTAATTCAATTTCCTCTCTAGTTTTTTGGATAATCATATTTTTCCCATTTTCAGTTCGCAAAAGTACAATTTTATATTATTTTTTTCGCCACGAATTTTACGAATTCACACTAATTCAAACGAAGTAGATTGTAATTCGTGCTAATTTGTAAAATTTGTGACAGACTTTTTTAATTCAATATCCCAGAAAAAACCCTAAATTAGTAGTAAAATGTCAATAATCATGGAAATTTCGACTGATCAGGATATTGCAAAAGTAAAAGCATTAAAGAAAATGAAGAGAAATGCTTTGTTGCTTTTGGGTATTGCCGTTTTGCTGTTTGTAGTGGCAATTTATTTTAAAATCCCAATGCTTCAGGCTTTCAGCGAGGCAGCGATGGTTGGCGGAATTGCCGATTGGTTTGCAGTTGTGGCTTTGTTTCGTCATCCGCTGGGAATACCAATTTGGCATACTGCTATTATACCGACGAAGAAAAATGAGATTGGAGAAAATCTTGGGAATTTTGTTTCAGAAGAATTTCTAAATCGTGAAAAACTGGAAATTAAATTGGATGAGTTCAATTTTGCAGCAAAAGCATCAGATTGGCTTTCGCAACAGGAAAATGCAGATAAAATTGCAAATGTTGTTGCCATAAATATTATTCCGGGAGTTTTAAGAACGATAAAAGATGAGGATGTAAAGCGATTTATTCAAGTTCAATTTGCGGCAAAACTTGAAGGAATTAATTTTGGAGATTGGGTGGCTTTGGCTTTGGAGCCTTTGCAAAAAGGAAATGTAAAAGATCAATTATTGACGAATCTTTTGACGGTTATGAGTGAGGAACTGACGAATAATAAAGACTTGATTCGGAAAAAAGTAAAAGCATCAACTCCGTTTTTGAGTTTTGGTCTTGCTGATAAAAGTATTACAGAAGGTGTTTTTAATGGATTGCAGGATTTCTTGAATGAAGCCAAAAATCCAGGAAGTGCGGTACGAATTAAAATTGATGAATACGTTTATAATTTTTTAGAAAAGGTAAAAAACTCTGAAGAAATGAGAGTTAAGATCAATAATATGATTTTAAGTTTTGTTGGAAAAAAAGAAGTTCAAGACTATATCAATGGAATTTGGGATGAAATAAAACTTTCGATTTCTAATGATTTAAATAAAGGGGAAGATTCGTCTATTAAAAATAGTATCGCTGGATTAATTCAAAGTTTTGGGAACGGCATAAAGGAAGATTCGCATATGATTGATAAGATCAATAATTTTATTAAAAATGATCTTTTGTCTGTTCTTTTGAATAATAAAAAAGTTATTGGCGATTTGATCTCTTCGACCGTAAAAAGCTGGGATGGAAAAGAGGTTTCTGAAAAACTAGAATTAGAAATTGGTAAAGATCTTCAATATATTAGAATTAACGGAACTTTAGTTGGCGGACTTATCGGTCTCGTAATTTATGCTGTCGAATGGACGTACCATTATTTTATAGTTTAACCATATAAATGATATAAGTTCATTTAAAAAAATAGCGCAAAAGCTAGTAACTTAAATAACTTATATCACTTATATGGTTTAAAATCAATCAGGATTTGCCATGATTTTGAACAAGTCAGAATTAGAGATATAAAAACGGTTTTCCAATGCAATTGAGGCCAATTTTGCACTTACTAAATTGTTCTCGCGTGTGTTGATTAAGAACAAAGAGCTTTCTCCAAATGAGAATAAACGTTCTTCAGAATTTAGCATTGTCAAGTTGTTTTCGACTAAATCTTTGGCTAGTTTTTTTTGTTTTATAAGCGAATTGATTTCTAATTTTTGAGCACTGATTTTGTTAGTCAATTGTGTTTTTTCTAATGCTAATGCAAATTCGTTTTCTTGAAGTTTGTATTTTGCTAGTTTTAAACTTCCTCTTTCTTTTCGCAGAAATAAAGGAAAGTAAAATTCCAGACCAATTTTGTAATCGTCAAATTTATAATTGTCGATGTAATTTGGTTCAGATAAATAGGCGTAAGCAATGTTTATTTTTGGCAGCAGCATATTTTGTTTTAGATCTTTTTCTACATTCAAGATGTCTATTTTGTTCTGCATCGCATTTAGTTTAGGATGCGTTTCTAAGCTGAAATCTTTTTGCAAAAGATCGTTTGTTTTTAACGTTTCCTGCAGTGTACTTTCTAGGGTGCTTTCTGGGATAAGTTCATCTGAAATTTCAAGAGGAATATTGTTGTCAAGCCACATAAAATTTGATAATTCCAGTTTTGCTTTAGCTAATTTTAATTTAGAATCTTCAAGGCTCAGGGTTCTGTTTTTTACAATAATTCCTGCTTCAATACTGTCAATCGCGGGTTTGTCGCCTTGATTGATTAAAGATTTAATTCCTTCCAAACGTATTTCGGCATTTTTATTATAAGTCTCATACAGTTTCATTTCTTCAAAATTCTTTTTCCAATTGAAATAAGCAAGAGAAGCATCGTATAAAACGCTGACAGCTTCAAGTTTTCGTTCAGATTCACTTAGTTTTATCTGAATTTTTGCCTTGCGAACATCCGCCATTCGTTGATTAATAAATAATCCTTGTCCAACAGGAACACTGATTCCAAACGAAGTTAAACCTTGATTAGGTGTTGTGTTTTCAGGATTAAGATAAACACCTTCATTGTTGTCAAATCCAGCTTTTAACTCGATTCCGTACCAAGTTGGGATTTTAAAACTGCTGTTTAAAATAGAATAATATTCTTTGTCTTTAAATTGTTTTTGACTAAAATCTACTTCAATTTTTGGATCAAAACCACCTCTTGCCATCATTAAATTGGCTTGTGCTTTGCTGATTTCTAAATTGGCATTTTTTACCAAAGGATGATATTTTTTTACATATCCAAGAAACTCATCGTAAGTAAGTTCTTTAGATATGGGCTGCTGGCCAAAAACCGTACAGCTCAAAAATAGAAAAGCTATAAGTATCCGTTTCATTATTTTTTCTCTTTAGTTTCTTTTTCGCCAGTTTTGTAATAATTAGGAGGGAAACCATTTAAAGTTCTCCAGATTTCGAACCAAATTGGTACTGTGTCTAGTAAAGCAATTGTTTGGGCGCCAGAACCAATGCTCAATTGCTTAGGCCAATGTGCTTCTTCAGGATCTGGAGCAATTAAAACTCTGTATTTGCCATTTGTACTGATAAAATTTTCTATCGCCACAACTTTTCCTCCAAAAGTTCCGTACGATATATCCGGCCATCCTGCAAATACAATTGTTGGCCAGCCGTCAAACCAAACGCGGACTTTTTCGCCTTTTTTGATTAAAGGCAAATCTATTGGGTTTACATACGTTTCAACCGCAATATCATAATGAGATGGCATTATCGTTACAATTGGAGTCCCTTCTTTTACCGTTTCGCCCAATCCTGCTTGCAAAGCTCGGTTGATATAGCCGTCTTGCGCAGCTTTAATATAATACATGCCATTTCTTAAGCTGTAATTCGTGTATTGGTTTTCTAATTTGCTTACTTGAGCTTCAGTATCAAACTTGTTGCTTAGAGTAGTAAATTGATCGCTTTTTGCTTTGGCTGCTTTTTCAGCATATTCAGCCGAAATTCGGTTAACTTCAACTTTAGCGTTTATGTATTCATTTTTACTGGATAAGAATTTGTTTTCTTGTGTTATGATTTTTGCATCAACATCTTGTAATTTTAAACGTTTCTCTTCAACATCTGTAAGCGGTTTCAATCCTTCTTTGTTTAATTGAACAGAACGATTGTATTGTGTATTTGCGATTCGCAGTTGTGTTCTTGCGGCAACAAGATCAATACTGTCGCTTTTTATTTTTAAAAGCGATTGTCTGACTTTGTTTTTTGCTTGTTCCAGTTTTAGCCTTTTTTCGCTTTCAATAGCTTGAATTTGAGTAGAAAGAGTTTGTACTTTCTCGTCATATGATTCTAGAGAGTTTTTCTTTGCTTCTACCTGATTTTTGGTATTTTCGACCAAATTAGGATCCATATAATCCTCCTTTATTTCAGAAATAAATAAAATGGTATCTCCCTTTTTTACAAAATCACCTTCTTGTACATACCATTTTTCAATTCGACCAGAAATAACACTCTGAATTGATTGTGGTCTTTGATTAGGTTTTAAAGTGGTTACAGATCCTGATCCCGAAACATTTTGTGTCCATGGCAGAAAAAGAGCAATTATTCCTAAAATTGAAGTACCTATTATAATCTTATTTAAAATTTTATAATGACTTCTATTGTTTAGGTTTTTTACAGTCTCGTATCGTTCAAGAGACTGCAGTCTGGTTTTATTGTCAGAAATGTTTAGCATGGCATATCGTTTTTTTGATCAAGTAGAATAAGACCGTTTTGCATTGTTATTTTTCGTGTTGATTTTGTTTTCCAATGCGGATTTTTGGATGAAACAATAATGGTCCACTTGTTTTTATCTGAAGTAAGAAAGTCTATGATTTCGTTAGCTACATTTTCATCCATAATATCAGTTGGATCTTCATAAAAAAGTATTTTTGGTTTATGAATGATGCTTCTAGCTAATAATATTTTCTGTGCATTTGAGGATGATAGTTGTCTTCCTTCAGGATAAATATGTGTATCTAAACCTTTTGGCAGTTGTTTTATAAACGAACTCAGCTGTACTCCGTCAAGTGCCCATTTTAAATCTTCGGAACTTATTGTGGGGTCATTAAAAGTTATGTTTTCAAAAATGGTTCCTTCAAATGGTGTTTCGTTATGGATAATTGTTCCAATTTGTGAGCGATATTGTTTAATATCTATTTTTTTGAATGTATCGTCATTGATGTAAAACGCACCGGAACTTTGTTTTAATAAACCAGATAACAATCTAATAAGAGTTGTTTTTCCAGAACCGTTTTCACCGTCAATTACAATTTTTTCACCTTGCTCTATTTTAAGAGATATAGAATCTAGAGCATATATTGGAGAATCTGGAAATTTAAATTTTAAGTTTTCAGTCTCTAAGGTGATATTCGTGTAACATGTGTCGTTTTTAGACTCAATATATTCTTCTAATTCCAAATCAGTTACCTGTCCAATTTTTTCAACAGAAGTCAAAACGTCATAAAAAGTTTCAAGTCCAAGAATGATTTTTTCAACAGAGGTAATTACTAATAAAATAATGATCTCTGCCGCCACAAATTGCCCAATATTCATTTCCTGACTTAGTACTAAATATCCGCCAATAGAAAGCAAACTTGCCGTAATAATGATTTTAAAAACAATCAATTGGGTAAATTGTTTTTTGATCACATTAAAATGTTTCTCGCGATAGTTGATATAGTTGTTTACGATCTTGTTGTTTTTTTGAAGCGCAAAATCATAGTTTAATTCATTTCTAAAACTGTAATTATTACGCGCCATTTCTTGCAGCCAGCCAGCTACTTTATATTTGAATTTAGATTCTTTTAAACTTGTTTCTAAACCAGATTTGTATGAAAATTTAAAAATGAAAAACAAAAGCAAGAATAACAATAAGCCAAATACAATAAAGGACGGATGATATAAAGACAGTAAAATTAATCCAAATGTAATTTGGAGTAAAGCTGCCGAAAAATCAATCAGTAATTTTGATGTACCTTTTTGAATGCTTAAAGTGTCAAAAAAACGATTTGTTAACTCCGGCGGATAAGTGCCGTATAATTCCTCAGGTTTTATTTTTGGCAAGCGAGCCGCAAACTCAAAGGAAGAACGAACAAATATTTTTTGCTGTAAATTTTCAGTAATTCGCAATTGCATTAATGATAAAAGTCCAACAAGTGCAACTCCGGCAACAACCAGAATAATAAGTACAATCCAAGATGCACTTACTCTTCCAGATTGTATAAACGCTATAATAGCCTGGATTCCTAAAGGAAGCGACAAACTAACTAAACCAGCAAAAATGGCGTAGAAAAAGATTTGGTATATATCTTTTTTGTCTAATTGAAGTAAATTGTAAAATCGTTTTAAAGGTGTCATGTTGATTTTTTTATGGTTAGCGTAAAACGTTTTCTGCAAGATTGATGTAAAACTCTGTGGTTGTTACTGTTTCATTACAATTCGTAATTGTTTTTAAATGATCTGTTAAAAAGTGCTGATGCAAACTTCCTTCAACAATTGTTGAAACCAGTGATTTTGCATATGGATAATCGGGATTTACTTCTTTTACAATGGCAACAATTCTATTGATAACCCTTTTGTAAATTAAGAAAAAACCTTCTTTGTTTTCCTGGTCAACTTCTTTAGTATGAAGTGTTTTTGTAAATTCAGCAATTATTATCTTGTTTAAAACAGCTTCATTTATATGATCTGTTGCAATGTCATCTGTTATTTTTTCAGTAACTAATGTGATGGCTTTTCTCAGTTTTTCATTTTTATCTATAATGTTGGTCGTAGTAAATACTAATTTGTATTCGATCCAGCTCCAATACCAAGAAGATAAATAAACTAAGAGTTTATGCTTGTTCTCAAAATAACGATAAATCGAACTTTCGTTTGATCCTATTTTTTCTCCTAATTTTTTAAATGTAAAGTTATCAAAACCAATGGTGTCGATAAGAAGAATACTCTGTTCGATTATTTTTTTTCCCAGTGCGGATGTTTCGGGATCTTTTACATAGATCTTTTCGTTTATTTGGATTTTTAGATTCGATAGTATAATTTCCATAAAAATTATTTTAAATGCAAAGATAATAGTATTACTATTAATAAAGAATATTTAGCTTTTATTTTTGCAAAAAAAAAGCTGCTCTAAATCAAGAGCAGCTTTTAAAAATTATTTAAACGGAGTTTATAGTAATGAATGACTGGTCATTGCATTTGGCTGTTGTACTCCCATTAATTCTAAAATAGTAGGGGCAATATCTCCTAAAACACCATTTTGAATGTTTTTTAAATCCTTATCAACTAAAATAATCGGCACTGGATTTGTTGTGTGTGCAGTATTTGGACTTCCGTCAGGATTAATCATTGTTTCGCAATTTCCGTGATCGGCAATTACAATCGTAGTGTAATTGTTTGCAAGAGCAGCTTCGATAACTTGTTTTACGCAAGCATCAACAGCCTCGCAAGCTTTGATAGCGGCGCTCATAATTCCCGTATGACCAACCATATCACCGTTTGCAAAATTCAAACAAACAAAATCTACTTCACCGTTATTTAATTCAGGAACAAGTGCATCTGTAAGTTCATAAGCGCTCATTTCTGGCTGTAAATCGTAAGTAGCTACTTTTGGTGAATTTCTTAAAATACGAGATTCGCCTTCAAAAGGAGTTTCTCTTCCGCCAGAGAAGAAAAATGTTACGTGAGGATATTTTTCAGTTTCAGCAATACGAATTTGCTTTTTACCTGCTTTTTCTAAAACTTCACCAAGAGTTTCAGTAATATTATCTTTGTTGTAAACGACTTTTACATTTTGGTATGTTTCGTCGTAATTTGTAAGCGTAACATAATACAAGTTTAGTTTGTGCATGTTTTGCTCGTGAAAGTCTTGTTGTGAAAGCGCTTCAGTTAGTTCGCGCCCTCTGTCAGTTCTAAAATTGAAGAAAATAACAACATCGCCTTCTACAATTGTAGCAAGAGGTTTTTCGTTTTCATCAACCATAACAACCGGCTCGATAAACTCGTCTGTGATGTTTTTTTCATAACTTTCAAGAACGCTTGCAACTGCATTTTTTGATGGAGTTCCAACTGCATTAACAACTAGGTCGTAAGCTAATTTTACACGTTCCCATCTTTTATCACGATCCATTGCGTAGTAACGGCCAATGATTGAAGCGATTTTTACAGGAGTATCTTTAATATAATCCTCTAAATCATGAATGTATTTAGCTCCAGATTTCGGGTCAACATCGCGTCCGTCAGTAAAAGCGTGTATGTAAACTTTGTCTAAGCTATATTCTTGCGAAGCATCGATTAAACCGCGTAAATGAGAGGTATGAGAGTGAACACCTCCGTCAGAAACTAATCCTAAAAAGTGTACTTTTTTATTGTTTTCTTTAGCGTAAGTAAAAGCGTCAATTAAAACCTGTTCTTTAGCAAGTGTTTTGTGGGCTACTGCTAAATTTATTTTGGCTAAATCCTGATACACAATTCTTCCGGCACCAAGATTCATATGTCCAACCTCACTGTTTCCCATTTGGCCTTCAGGTAAACCAACGTTTAAACCGTCAGTACGAAGTTGTGCGTTTGGGTAATCTTTATAAAGGCTGTTTATAAAAGGAACATTTGCATTGTCTATTGCAGATACTTTAGGGTCAGGAGATTTTCCCCAACCATCTAAAATCATAAGGATAACTTTTTTGTTCATTACTTTTTGTTTTTTACAAAGATAAGTCATTTCTAAAATTTGCGTGAAAGCATTGTCACATTTATGGTTAATAAAAAGAAGCGTATTAAAAAATAATAATTTAATTATAGAAGTCTTTATTTTTTAAAATTAATTCACGCTAAGCTCTTTTTCTGAACCTATTTTTGACGGCGTCGAAGTGTAGAAATTGTATGCAGGCTTTTAGAGGGGAGTTAATATCATGATTTTTTGCAAAATCTATTTGCTGATTACTTGTAATTTGTTTTGAGAATTTTATTTCTGATA
Organism: Flavobacterium sp. FlaQc-30; assembly: GCF_044005885.1. Taxonomy (NCBI): domain Bacteria; kingdom Pseudomonadati; phylum Bacteroidota; class Flavobacteriia; order Flavobacteriales; family Flavobacteriaceae; genus Flavobacterium; species Flavobacterium sp. FlaQc-30. The sequence goes on from NZ_JBIPCO010000004.1 coordinate 139,000, forward strand.
ACTAGAAGAAAAAGTCTAATTGTATTTTCTTTAAGAATTTATGCGGAAATCTTGGTGTTTTAGAAGGAAGTAAATATCTTACAGGAATACCTTTTTTTATGTTAATTATGTTAAAATTTAAACAAAAAAGGCCTGATTTTCAGGCTTCTATTTTGACGGCTGTAAATAATTTATATTTTTGCCATACCCAAATTTTTTATTAACCTAAAGAAATTCAATGATTTACAAAATTTATCCACTGCTTGTGTTTTTGCTGTTATCTTTTGGAGAAGATTCAAAAAACACACCCGAACTGAAAAATGCAACGACTGAAAACATTGCTAAGGTTGAAAAGAATCTTACGGTTGAGGCAAAAATCGAAAGTATTTATAAAACATTAGATACTAATAATTTTAATGTTCCTGAACTTAAAACTTTTACTGAAGCTTTAAAAGGTTTTTATCTTTTAAAAGAAAGAGGGATTGTTCAAAAAAACATTTTAACATTAATTGATTTTAGTTTGTCGTCAAATACCAAACGTTTATGGGTAATTGATATGACAACAAATAAAATTTTGTTCAATTCACTAGTTGCTCATGGTAGAAATACAGGAGAAGAATTTGCATCGGCATTTTCTAATATGAATTCATCGTTTAAAAGCAGCTTAGGTTTTTATGCTACAGGTGAAATTTACAAAGGAAAACATGGAGCTTCATTGCGTTTAGATGGTTTAGAAAGAGGTTTGAATGACAATGCTCGTGAAAGAGGAGTTGTAATGCATGGTGCTGATTATGTGTCTGAATCTTTTATTAGAGATCATAAAAGATTAGGCAGAAGCCAAGGTTGCCCTGCGCTTCCGGTTGAATTGACAGATGAAATAATTGAAACGATAAAAGATAAATCATGTTTGTATATTTATCATCCATCAAGAAGTTTTACGATGGAGGAGAGGCTAATTTCTTAGTTTAGTATACAAATCTGAATCTAGATTATAAATATCAGCTCTAAAAATGAGCTGATTTTTTTTGCTCCAAGCAGTCCAATACCATTGGTATAAAGCATATTTTTTGGTAATTTTTGCGCTCGTTGTTTTTTTGGTAGCGATTATAGTGTCAATTTTTTCTTTTGAAAACTTTTCAGAATCATCCAAAATATGCTCTGCTAATTCCAGCGGATTTTCAACACGAACGCAGCCAGAGCTTAGAGAACGATTATTTCTTCCAAAATAATTTCGGTGATTTGTATCATGAAGGTACACACTGTGGCGGTTTGGGAATAAAATTTTCATTAATCCTAATGAGTTATTATAGCCTGGGCTTTGTACGTAGCGATAATTGTTGGGTTTGTTTTCGTTCCATGCCATTGGTTCCACTTTGTTTCCAGCAGTATCGTAAATAGTGATGCTTTTGTTAGCTAAATAATTTCGATTTCGTTTCATAGCGGGAACCACATCTTCCTTTAAAATTGTAGGAGGAACTGTCCAAGTTGGGTTGAAAACAACAGTTTTTAGTACCGATGTAATAATTGGCGTTTTTCTTTTGCTGGTTCCAACAACAATATTTCTAGATAAAATAGTGTCTTGATTCTCGACAACATCTAAGCTGTAATTCGGAATGTTGATGATGAAGTATTCTTCGGCTAAATCAGTAGGAAACCATCTCCATCGTTCTAAATTGACAATAATTTGCTGTTTCCTTTTTTCTTTGGAATAGTTTAAAGCATTTATAGTTCCTTGTCCTATAACTCCGTCAGGAGCAAGACCGTGTCTTTCTTGAAATTTTTTAACTGATTCAAATGTTTTTTGATTGTAAATGTTTGTCAGGCTGTCCTTTCCTGACATATCATTCCAGAACAAAAGCCTTTTTTTTATGTTTATTAAAGCAGAATTGGTGTCGTTTAAAGTGATTTTTTCGAGAGATTGTATGCTTTTTATTTCGTCATCTGGAAAAGTTTTAATGATTTCCAATGCTTTTAACAGCTGTTTATAAGTTTGCGATTTAGGTTGGATATTGTCAACAATGCTATCTAATTTGTCTTTGTTAAAAGCTTTAATTAAAACATTGTTTACATCAAATGTTTTCTCTTCTAAATCCCAGTCTGTATATATTTTTTTAGGATCAAGTTTGCCTTTATAAAGATGATTTAGGTATTTTTCAAAATTATAAGTCAGTAATATGTCATACGCAGCCAAGTCAGAATCGCTCAGAGAGCTTATTTTACTTTCGAACTTTTTTAATTTAGATGCTTTGTAATCTTCGGGGTTTAACCCTAATTCATCTGATTTTTCTAACTGTGATAGGACGTAATTTCTCTTTTTTAAATTTCCCCAAACCGTTTTGTTTTCAGAAGAGTTGTAGAATTGTTTTAAAGTTTCGCTTTTAAAAGTACCAATTAATGCAGTGTCAATTTGAACCGTTCTTTCATCAGTAAGTATGATTGCTGGAGCTTTTTTTACAACAGCAGGTGCGGTTTTAGGAGTATCTTTTTTACAACTAATCAAACTGCATAATACTAATAAAAGGTAAAATTTTTTCATTCTATATTTTTTTAAACATCAAATAATGTTCTCCAACGTCTTTTATTTCAAATGGTTCGCCAAGAACTTCATAGTTCATTCTTCTGTAAAAACCTACTGCTGCGGTTCTGGCGTTAAACCAAATTAAATCGACTTTGTTTTGTTTACAATAGTCTTCGCAGTGTTTTACTAAAGCTTCTCCAAATCCCTTTTTTTGGTGATTCTCTAAAATTGCCATGCCGCGAATTTGACCCTGTAAATTTTCGGCAAATATAGGGTTGGATTTAGTGAATAATGAAATAATTCCTGTTAAATTTTCGTTTTGAAACAAACCAAAATGATGAGTCGTTTCTAAATCGTCTCCCTCAAAGACGCAGCTTTCTATAGGTTTTCCTTTTCTTAAAACTGGTTGGCGTACAATATAGGTTTCTTTTGATGGGATTTCTTTGATGATATTCATGATTTTTGAAAAATAATTGTTTTTATAACTTTTTAATTTTAAATGTGTTATAATTAAATGTTGATTTTAGTTGATTTTTTTTGCGAAAAAGCTTGTTTTGAACTTAACTTATTTTCTATATTTGCACCACAGTAATGCGAAAGTAGCTCAGTTGGTAGAGCTCCAGCCTTCCAAGCTGGTTGTCGCGAGTTCGAGCCTCGTCTTTCGCTCTAAAAAACCGAAATTTAATCGTTTCGGTTTTTTTACCAAAATTAAATAATTTTTTGATTTTTATTTTTTAGAATGATTTAATTGTTTATATTTGCACCCTGTTAATGCGAAAGTAGCTCAGTTGGTAGAGCTCCAGCCTTCCAAGCTGGTTGTCGCGAGTTCGAGCCTCGTCTTTCGCTCTTTAAAAGCCTCAAACATTGTTTGAGGCTTTTTTTTTTGTTTTTTTGAACCATATAAGTTATATAAGTAAAATAAGTTTTTTTTGGAAAGCTTTATTTAAATGGGTTTATTTAACTTATATGGTTCAAAAGATTATTTTAAATTACTCAAATCGCTTTCAGTTTCTAGCTCTGTCGGCGTTTCGTTTTGTAAAAATAAACGAGCTTGCAAGTTTCCTTTTAAAGTTATTTTTTCGCCTTTTACTTCCAGCCAGCTGCCTTCTCTTAAGCCTAAAACTGGAATTGAATTAAAAGCATGAAACTCCTTGATTCTTGTTTCACGCGTTTCTCCCATATGTTTAGAGTTTAAATCGGGATCTAAATAATGCGGATTTAAGTTGAATGGAATTAGTCCTAAAGTTTGAAAGCTTGGTGGATAAATAATTGGCATGTCATTAGTTGTCTGCATAGACAATCCGCAAATATTGCTTCCAGCACTTGTTCCAAGGTATGGAGTTCCGTTTTTTACTGTTTCAGCAAGTAATTGCATAATGTTGTTTTTGTACAATTGAGTAACAAGTAAAAAAGTATTTCCCCCGCCTGTAAAGATTCCTTCGGCATTTTTTAGGGCACTTTCAGGACTTTCAAATTCATGAATTCCTTGCAGTTTTATATTGATTGATGCAAAAGCCTGTGCGGCTTTTTGTGTGTATTCGTCATGAGAAATTCCGCCGGGACGTGCGTACGGAATAAATAAAATGCTTTTACAATTTTTAAAATGTACTTGTAATGTAGGTAATAAGTATTCTAAATAGCTGCCTTCGTGTAAAGTAGAGGTGCTTGCAATGATAATGCTTTTCATAATTTTTAAACTCTGATTTTGTATGTTAAAGGTATTAAAAATCTAGCTTTCTGAGTGTGTTTAACTTTGGTTAATTAACATATTTTTACCAACTCATTAATATTAAATTTGGAATACATTAGGATATTTTTACCTTTTTAATAAAATTCTAAGATTTTTTATTTTGATTACAAAAGTTGTCTGTTTTTTTGTTGCTGTTATGAGTCAAAACGTATGGTCTCAAAATCAAGAGCGCTCTGTTTTGAATGGCAAAATTATGGCTAATACCAATGATTTAGAAGGTGTTTATGTTGTAAACGCACAAACAGAAACAATGACTACTACAGATGCTTCTGGTGCTTTTTCGATTATGGCAAAAGCTGATGATACGCTTGTTTTTTCATCTATACAATTCAAAGAAAATAGAGTTTTATTGTCTGCTGCTGATTTTACTGAGCTGAATTTTATTGTAAAAATGAGTTTACTTATGAATCAATTGCAGGAGGTAATTGTAAAGAGATACGACAGAATAAATGCTGTTTCTTTAGGAATTGTTCCAGAAGGGCAAAAAAGATATACAGCAGCCGAAAGGAAATTGCATACAGCAACGGATTTAAAAGCTCCAGGAGGTGGTTTGACTGCAGATCCTTTAATGAATTTTCTTTCGGGCCGCACAGCAATGCTTAAAAAAGAAGTCGCTGTCGAGAAGAAAGAAGCTTTTATGAGGCTTTTGGAGAATATGTTTAGTATGGATCATTTCGTTAACAGATTGAAGATTCCGCTAGACTATGTAAAAGGATTTGAATATTATGTTGTCGATAATGATAGGTTTACAGCTATTTTGAATTCGAAAAATAAAACTTCTACTGAGTTTTTGTTAGGAGAGCTGGCAGTAAAATATAAAGAGATAATTGCGGGTGAAAACAAATAGTAGTTTGCTTCTTGTTTTGTTTGTTCAAATAGGTTTTGGACAAGAGACAGTTTCAAAAGAAATTTCGGGACAAATTTTAGAGCCGTCTATTTCGATTGAAGGAGTAAATATTATTAATAGCGCAACTCAGATAACGTCCGTTTCTAATGCCGATGGAAAATTTTCTATAAGAGTAAAAGAAGGAGATGTTTTGATTTTTTCTGCTGTAAATTTGGAGTCTCTAAAATACCTAATTACAAGTGCCGATTTTAGTTTGGCTTCGGTACGGATTAAAATGAAAACAAGACAAACAGAATTGAGTGAGGTTATTGTGGATGAATATGCTCATATAAATGCTGTGAATCTTGGGATAGTTTCAAAAAATCAAAAGAAATATACGGCTGCTGAGAGAAAATTGGCTGTTGCCGGCGATTTTAAACCTATTTCTCTTTTAGGATTATTAGGTGGTTCGATGCCTCTTGATCCTATTTTAAATAAGATAAATGGACGGACTAAAAATCTGAAAAAGAATATTGAGGTCGAGAAGAAGGAGGCTAGTATTGTGCAATTGGGATATATATTTGAGAAGGCTTATTTTGTGGATCGTTTAGGTGTTTCTTCTGAATATGTTCTTGGTTTTAAATATTACCTTGTCGAAAATGAGGAAGTCGTTTCTCTTTTGAGAAACAAAGAGAAGTCTAAGCTGGAGTTTTTGATAAACGAGCTGGCATTAAAATACAAAGAAATAATTTCAAGTGAACTTAAGTAATACTTTATATATAAGCTTTTTTATGTGCTTTGTTCAAATTTGTTTTGGACAAAACAGCAATGGAAAAGTAATTTCGGGGCAAATATTTGAGCAGTCTACTCCAATCGGGGGCGTGAATGTTATCAATAATGATACACAGATTGCGACTGTTTCTGACGATGATGGGCGTTTTTCAATTTCGGTAAAAGAAGGAGATGTTTTGGTGTTTTCGGCAGTAAATTTAGACCCTGTAAAACGTCGAATTACAAATGGTGATCTTGGTTTGAGTTTGCTTTCGATTAAAATGACTGCGAAAGAAATTGAGTTAAAAGAAGTTGTGGTTAATGATAATTACGGTATTACGGCTGAAAATTTAGGAATCGTGCCGCATGGGCAAAAAACGTACACGCCTGCCGAAAGAAAAGTGTATACTGCAACCTCTACATCGGTAGATAAGATATTAAACAGTATTTCGGGGCGGACTGCAATGCTGAAAAAGGAGATAAATGTTGAGAAAAAAGAGATGCTTTTTAGAAAAATAGAGTATCTTTTTGAGGAGAACTATTATACTGAGAGATTAAAAATTCCAGTTAATGATATTAAAGGATTTCAATTATTTTGTGTAGATGATACTGAATTTGCTGTATCTTTGAATACTAAGAATAAAACAATGAGCATGTTTTTAATTACTGATTTGGCTCGTAAATATCTTATAATCCTTGAAAATGAAAAATAAAATTACAATTGTTGTTATCTGCTTGTTTTGTCAAGTAATGTTTGGTCAAAATAATTCAAGAACCTCTTTGCATGGTCAGGTTGTTAACGGATCGCTTGCCATAGAAAGCGGTTATGTTATGAATGTAAATGCTAAAATTAGAACATTTATTGGTTCTGGCGGGTTGTTTGATATTATGGCAAGACCTAAAGATACGCTGTTGTTTACAGGTTTAGCTTTTCAGTCAAAGAAAATTGTTTTAACGGAGAAAGACTGTGCTCAAATTCTTTTTTCAGTGCCTTTAGATTTAGTAAGTAATGAATTGAAAGAAGTTTTAGTTCGAAAAGATTTAAAAGTTAAAGCTTTTCAAGGCGGAAACTCGCAAGCTCTTGTTGATATGCAGTTTGAAGATGATAAACAGTCTACAGCAAAAAATACCGTAATGTATTCTGATCAAACAATTAAATACGGAACTGATTTCGTTAGAATATTTAAGGATGTTAAAAAACTTCTTTCGAAAAATAAAGAAGTAAAAGAAGAAGTAATATCTGATATTGCTTTTGTGGAATATTCTAAAGCCAATTTTAAATCAGATTTTTATACAAAAACCTTAGGTTTGAAAGAAGATGAAATTGATTTGTTTTTAATGTATTGTTCTAATGATCCTGAATCTAAAAGGCATCTTAAGCCTGAAGAAAAATTTGAATTAATCGATTTTATGATTAATAAAAATAAGGAGTTTAAAAAGGTGAATTCTCCGCAGTAATGAAAAAAAGGTTTGTTTATCTTTTACTTGGATTATTGTTTCTCTCGCTTTCCGCTTTTGCCTTTCATAAGTTTTATGTAGGTGTTTTTCAGGTGGAATATGCTGCTGAAAAGAAAATGATTCAAATTACGTCTCGAATTTTTATTGATGATTTGAATAATGGTATGGAGAAAAAGTACCATAAAAAGACATTTGTAGGCACAGAGCGAGAAACTCCTGCCGATGTTGATTTGCTTAAAAAATATCTTTCTGAAAATTTTACGATTAAAATAAATGGACAAACAAAACCAGTTGCCTTTTTATCTAAAGAGGTTGAAGGTGATGTTTTGGTGTGTTATTCGAGAATAAAAGATGTTGAAAAGTTTAAGACAATCGAAATTGTAAATACCATTTTGGTCGACTGGAATGCTGAGCAGCAGAATATTACACATGTTACAGCATTTGGAACTAAAAGGAGTGTGCTTTTTACAGGATCTTCAAGGAAAGAATTGTTAAAATACTAATTTATAAGTTAAATGAGTATATTAATTATTATTTTCACACCCAGATAAAATTACCATTAAATTTTTATGAAAAAACTTTCATTATTATTAATTTTTCCTGCCATGTTAATTGCTCAGGAAAAAGGAACAGCGCCTAAACAGCAAGGCAAATACGATACAAATAAGTTTAGCCAGATGTACGATTTGCTGGCAACACCCAATATGTTTCGTACAGCATCTGGTGCGCCCGGACCAGCATATTATCAGCAGCAGGCAGATTATAAAATTGATATTGAATTAGATGATAAAAATTCAAAATTAAGTGGTTATGAAACCATTACTTATTCTAACAATTCACCAGATAGTTTAGAGTATTTATGGGTGCAGTTAGATCAAAATCAAGCTAAAGCTAACACGCAGACTTCATTGGCTGAAGGTGAAAAAATTAATCAAGTTTTACCGCTTGAAGGTTTTTCTACTAAATATTTAAAGAAAAATTTAGAACGTGGTTTTAATATTGAACAAGTAAAAGATGCAAAAGGAAATGCAATGTCTTATACGATCAATGAAACTATGATGCGAATTAATCTGGTTTCGCCTTTAAAACCAGGAGAGAAAATTGTGTTTTCAGTAAAATGGTGGTACAACATTAATAATTACAGAAAAGAAGGCGGACGTTCAGGTTATGAATTGTTTGAAAAAGATGGTAATAAACTATATGTAATCGCACAGTTTTACCCAAGAATGGCGGTATATAATGATGTTGAAGGCTGGCAGAATATGCAGTTTTGGGGAAGCGGAGAATTTGCGCTGCCTTTTGGGAATTTTGATGTAAATATTACAGTTCCTGCAGATCACGTAATTGATGCAACTGGAGAGCTAACAAATAGAAGTGAAGTTTTTACAGCAGAACAAGTTAAACGTTACGAACAGGCTCAAAAATCATTTGACAAACCTGTTGTAATTGTTACGCAAGCAGAAGCTGAAGCCGCTGAAAAAGGTTTTTCTGAAAAGAAAAAAACATGGAAATTCAGCGCTAAAAATGTTCGTGATTTCGGAATTGCATCTTCAAGAAAATTCATTTATGATGCGATGGCTGTAAAATTGAACAATAAAATTGTAATGGCAGAGTCTGTTTATCCAAAAGAATCAAATCCGCTTTGGGGAGAAACTTCTACAATGACAGTTGCACATACTTTAAGAAGTTATTCATCACATACTTTTGACTATCCTTATCCAAAAGCAGTATCAGTTTCTGCAGAGGATCAAGGTATGGAGTATCCGATGATTTGCTGGAATTACGGACGCCCTGATGAAAACGGGGTGACTAGTAAAGAGGTTAAAAACGGAATGATTGGTGTGGTTATTCATGAAGTTGGCCACAACTTTTTTCCAATGATTGTAAACTCAGATGAGCGTCAATGGACTTGGATGGATGAAGGTTTAAACTCGTTTTTAGAATATTTGGCTGAACAGGAATTAGATCCAAACTTTCCATCAAGACGTGGACCTGCAAAAAATATTGTTCCTTACATGAGCGGTGATCAAAAGTTTTTAGAGCCAATTATGTCTAACTCTGAAACAATTCACCAGTTTGGAAATAATGCTTACGGAAAACCTGCAACGGGTCTTAATATTTTAAGAGAAGTTGTTATGGGAAGAGAGTTGTTTGATTATGCTTTTAAAACATATGCAAACAGATGGAAATTTAAGCACCCAACTCCTGAAGATTTCTTTAGAACAATGGAAGATGCTTCGGCTGTAGATTTAGATTGGTTCTTTAGAGGTTGGTTTTATTCAACGGATTTTGTAGACATCGGAATTAAAGATGTTAAGCAATATTACGTTTCTGATACTCCAACGGCAGATATTAAAGATGTAAAAGTTAGAAAAGGTCGTTTTGGTTTTGAAAAAGGTCCTTTCGTATACTTAGTTTCTGGAGATAATGCAGAAGTAAGTTCTTCTAAGAAAAAAGCATTAGATGTTGAAGATATTAAGCCTCTGGCTGATTATGTTGATCAAACATTTACTGCCGAAGAAAAAGCAAGCATAAAATCGCCTAAGTATTTTTATGAAGTAGAGTTTAATAAACCGGGAGGTATGATTATGCCAATTCTTGTTGAAATAACTTATGAAGATGGTACAAAAGACAATTACAAATATCCTGCACAAATTTGGAGAAAAAACAATGATACAGCTAAGAAAGTATATGCAGTTTCAAAAGCAATAAAAAGTATTCAGATAGACCCAAAATTATTAACTGCTGATATCGATGTAACTAATAATTCTTGGCCAAAAGTAGAACAAAAGTCAAAATTTGACTAAGAATAAAGCTAAAAGACTCTGAAAAGAGTCTTTTTTTTTAAGGAAATTTTAAAACGGCAAGCTGCAAAATTTAATATCTTTGTGGCACACAAAAATAAAAGTTATGTTTGGTATAGGAGGAGGAGAATTAATTTTCATACTGTTTATAGTTTTAATGCTTTTTGGTTCTGATAAAGTGCCTGAAATTGCTCGTACTATGGGTAAAGCAATGGCTCAGTTAAAAAATGCAACCAACGATATTAAAAGTGAAATTCAAAAAGGAGCTGAAGCTAATGGACTTGATGCGAAGTCTTTGACTGATATAACAGGTAATATCAATGCGCAGATAAATGATGCGAAATCAAATATATTAGGAGATACTGGTAATCTGCTTGGAGATACAGCAACAGAAATCGATAAGGTAAAAGAAGATATAGATTCAATTTCAGGACCAGTAAAACGTCAAAGATAATATGCTTGAAAAAATACAAGAATTAGATGTAAATTTATTAGTATATCTAAACGGACTGGGTTCTGAAACTTACGATAAACTTTGGCTGATTATTACCAATCAATTGTATTGGACTCCATTATTTTTATTAATGTTTTATCTTATTTATAAAAAAATAGGAGGAAAGCAAACCTTGTATTTACTGCTTTTTATTGCAGTTTTAATTGCATTTACAGATCAAACTACCAATTTATTCAAACATACATTTCAGCGTTTACGTCCTTGTAATAATCCTGATATCAATTCGATTATTAGAGTTGTTCAGGTTAGAAAATCATTCAGCTTTTTCTCAGGACACGCAGCAAATACAATGGCAGTTGCTACTTTCTTGTTTTTGGTTTTAAAACGCCATTTCAAGTATTTGGGCTTCTTGTTCTTATGGCCATTAGTTTTTGCTTACAGCAGAATTTATTTAGGATTGCATTATCCAGGTGATATTCTAACAGGGTATTTCTTCGGAGCTCTTTTTGGGTTCTTGATTTATTTAGCTTACCGAAGATTAAAACCGCAATATTTTCCAGGATAGTTTTTTTAAGGTTCTGAGTTTCTAAGATACTAAGGTTCTAAGTTTTCATAATCTTAGAACCTTAATTGTTTTTGAGAACAGTTCTTTCGCTCCATTGTAATTCTGCAGGAAGCTCGTGTTTGCTAAATTCAATATGAATAACCCTTCTTCTTTCGTTGTTAGTAGTTTTGTTTGAAGCATGAAATAACAGAGGTTTCATTATCATAATACCACCTTTTTCAACTTCGCAGATTGTTTCTTTTTCATTTTCAAAATCCAGATTTTCAATTCTTAAAATTCCTTTGGAATGTGAATTATTGATGACTTTTAAAGCGCCATTGTCTTTTGTGGTTTTATCAATATGGATTCTGATTGTGAAATTGTTTTCTAAAATTTCTTTTGGAGGTTGAACTGCATATTGATTTTGTTTTACAGTCCAATTTTCAAAATTTTCAACATCAATTTTCTTATTCACAGAAATTGTTAAATCTTGATGGTAAGCCACAAACCAATTTGATTTTTCAGGTTTGTCAAAATAAATTGATTTGGTTATGAAGTATCCTGTTCCAAAATTAGATTTAATAATTTCTTTTAGATTTTGATTGAAAATTAAGTCTAAAGTTTCTGGAATTTCTTTGTGGAATTGTCTGATCGCGAATAAATCTTGCGATTTTCTAAAAGTTGAAACATTAAAATCATTTTTGGTAACATTTTCAATTAATGAAATCAATTTTTCAACTTCATTAGTAGTATAAACATTGTTTATTATTGAAAAACCTTCATTGTTTATCTGATTTAAAGTATTCATTCTGAATAGGTTTAAAATGGGAAAAGAAAAAAACTTAGAACCTTAGGACCTCAGTTTCTTAGCATCTTAAAATTATAATACCCTGCTCACTGTCAATCCATCCCGAATTGGTAGTAAAACCGTTTCTACTCTTGGATCATTTTTTAAGTGCAGATTATATTCTAAAAGCACTTTTGTACTCACATCATTAGGATGAACGGGTTCTAGTACTTTACCGCTCCATAAAACATTATCAGATAAAATAATACCGCCTTTGTTCATTTTTGGTACTATCATTTCCCAGTAATTAAGATAGTTTTCCTTATCTGCATCAATAAAAACTAAATCAAATTTTACATCTAAAGTGGGGATAATATCAATTGCTTCTCCTAAGTGCTGAAAAATTTGATTTCCCCACGGCGACGCATCAAAATACTTACGCTGAAAATCGATTAATTCTTCTTTAATATCAATGGTGTGCAATTGTCCGTTTTCCTGCATTCCTTCACACAAGCATAAAGCGGCATAACCCGTGTAAGTTCCAATTTCAAGAATATTAACCGGGCGGATCAATTTAGAGAGCATACTCAAAACACGACCTTGAAAATGTCCGCTCAGCATTCGCGGTAAAAGTATTTTCTGGTACGTTTCTTTATTGAGTTTCGCCAGTAATTCTGGTTCGTTTTCAGAATGTTGTTCGATATAATCTTCTAGATCTTGTGATATAAAATGCATTGTATTTGTTCTAATTTAAAGCAAAAATACAAAAAATATCGGCTTACTATTTTGCATAAAAAAACCATTCGTGTAAACGAATGGTTTCAGTATTAATTTCGAGATGAAAATTATTTTTTCAAAGCGTCATTTACTTCTTTAGCTGTTTTTACAGTTCCGTCTTTAGCAGCTTTAGCTGCGTTTTCTACTTTTTCAGCACCTTTTTTAGTGGCGTCTTTTACATCAGCAGCTGTTTTTTTAGCCGCAGTTTCAACATCATCAGCCGCCTTTTTAGTTGCATCTTTTACATCTTCAGCTGCTTTTTCTGTTTTAGTAACAGCGCTGTCTTTTACTTCTTTAATATCAGTTGTTAAAGAGTCAACTTTGTTTCCAAGAGTTAATTCATCTTCTGCTGGTTTTGGCTCTTTCTTTTCGCATGATTGTACCGCGAATGTTAGTAATGCAATTACAGCTAAAGTTAAAATTTGTTTTTTCATAATAAATTGTCTTTTTAGGTTAAAAATTTTAAAACGTCATAAAGTGGAATAATAAAAATACAAATTTTAAAATGATTGCGCGCTTTGTAAGATTATATTTTCTTTTGAGTGCAAGACAATTCTCGTGCCAAATTTTTAAATTTTGATCAGCCGATGCAATTTTTTTTAATGACAATTGCGAGTTAGTTTTTGTACAAACTAAAGTTTATCACAATGTCATCTTTAACTTTAATAAGCCCAGCCATTTTTACTGGAGGTTCTAATTCAAGATCAGAGAACTTTAAAGAAAGTGTGCCTTGAATTTTATCATCGACATTGTATAAAACAAAGTCTTTATATTTTAATGTTTTATTGGTGATAAAAAAGCTCAGGTTGCATTTGTAATTTTTACCATTAGGCTTTATATCCGTAAGGCAAACAGTACTATTAGGGAATATTTTAGCCTTAACAGTTCCTTGTAAATCTTTCGTCATTATCTTATTGCCGCAATCAAAGTTTGTCATTTTGATAGCGGTATTAAAAGTATTTTTTTTGTTTGAGTTTAAGTACACTGTATCTTTTATCGAAAAAGTATTTGAACAGTTGTACTTGCCAACAGATGATAGTCCTGTAATTTCTATTTTTATTTTGTTTATTACTAAAGTTGTATCATCTGCTAAAAAAGTGGGCTTAGCACTTCCTAAGAAAAAGAAAATTACTAAACCCAGAATTAAAAAAATAAATCTATTAAGCATTTTTGTTATATTAGAATGCAATTACAGCTTCGAATACTAAACCTTCAAATTTACCACCATAAAAGTTGTTCAGATTTCCAGTAGCAGGATCTCCTGTAAATTGTGAATAATCTTTATATTTTTGATTAACGTAGTTTAATTTAGCTAAAATGTTTTTAGTCATAAACCAACCAGCACTTGCTTCAAATTTATCTACACTAACCTTTTTAGCATCAGCATTAGATAATTTTCCAGATACGGTATTGTATTTTCCTCCGATGTAGAATTGTTCAGTTTCTCCAAATCTGTAAATAAGTTCTGAAGCATATTGATTAGCTGTACGCTTGTCGTCAGTGCCGGCTTTATCACCTCCTGAAGCTAATTCGATTGTTCCAAAGAATTCAAGTCCTTTATATTTTACAAAAGGATTAATCATGTATGTCGTAGCCCAATTTTTGAAATTAGGATTGAACGTTGCTTCTGGAGTAGATGTTTTACTAAAACTACTAGCAACATCAGTATTAGTTGTAGAAATAACATTACCATTTGCATCGGTCTTAGTAATGGTGTTTTTATAAGGGTTATTATTCAATATACCCCAATAACCAAATCCTGATCTATTTGCAGAATATATGTTTGCGTTACCAAGATTTGCATTATGGTAATAAGAACCCGTTAGTCTTACTCTTAAATCTTTATTAAGCTGTTTATCATAACCAAGTTTAGCTAAGATTGAAGGGCTGTGCGTTGTATTAGCATTTGGACCAGAAGGATAAAAAACTTCTTCGTTACTTTGATTTAAATTACCATTTGTAACACCTAACATACTAACTAATCCTTTTCTGTTATAGTAAACCTCCATACCCATTTCTGTAGTGAAAGAATACATAATGTTGTTTCCAACAAATGCATTTCTGATTGTATTACCATTATCAGAACCTCTGAAGTGAGCATCACCAAAATTGTTCTCCATCTGCCCAATTTTAATTGTAGTATATTTCATTACATCAGCTAAAAAGTCTTTTTTGATGAAGTCTAACTTGTCAATTTGTAAGTATCCACCTTTTACATAAGAATCATTGTGATGTCTTGAAGCTAAATAAACATCTAAATTTACTCTTACTCCATCAAACAATTGAGCACCAATATACATGTCAGCAGCAGGAAGCGTAAAGTTGTTTTCGTTATTCATTAAGCGATATCCTGAAATTGTTCTAGTGGTAGTACCAGTAGCTGTATTAGTTGTAGTCGTAATGTTATTAGGTTGGTTGTTGAATGAATTTGTTGCTTGAAAATCCATGTTGAAAGCACCACCAAGGTCAATACTAAGACCTTTAAATTCTCTAGTGTCTTTCTGTACGTCGAAAACATTAATACCATCTTTTCCTCTAGAAATTTGGTTTTGCATGTTTCCAAAACTTACCTGTGCATTAACAGCAAATGTGCTGACTAATGTTATTGCGAGTATATAAATTTTCTTCATGGCGTTTATAAATTAAAGTTTAAATTGAATTTTATTGTTAAATCTTGTCCCGTTTTAATGGTTCCAAGCATTGCAGTTGGAGATTTCATTCCAAAATCAGCAAAAGTGATTTTGTTCGATCCCTGCATGTTTAATCCATCTTTCGTAATAGTTGTTTTAACTGTAGTTTTATAAACTTTACTTACTCCAGCAATGGTATAAGTTCCAGTTAATTCCCAAGTGGTCTCATTTACCTTTTCTGCAGATTTTAAAACATATTTAATGTTTTTGTTTTTATCTGTCTTTAAAGTTGTATAAGCAACCTTGTCCATACTTTTTTTCTCACTTTTAATGCTCTCTGCTAATAGTGTTACAGACAAAGCTTCAATATCTGTTAGTTTTGAATTGGCAATCGTTAAAGTTGCCGTTCCAGTCCCTGAATCTGATTTCATTTCCCAATCATGAAGAGTTGAAGTACCTGCAACAGAAAAAGTTGATTTAGTATCTAATGTGTATGATTTTTGTGCTGAAGCAAATGTGGTAACTCCAAAGAGTACAATTACAGATGCAAAAAGTTTTATTTTGTTGATCTTCATTTTGTCATGTTTTTAGTGTAAAAAATAAGTTAATCAGTCGGCCGTTTTCTATACTAGTATTAAGAATGTTGTTTTAACTTGTACCAAAGATCTCCTTATAAATCAGTATGAGACATGATAAAAATCATTGTTAAAATTTTATTAAATTGGTATTTAATAACTACAACGTTTTCATTTTTGATAAAATCAATGCTGATATTAAAAAAGAGTTTGAGTTTTTATCAAATTGGCAGTTTTTAAAGTCTGACTTAATAACTTTTGGAGCGAATGGTTGTTTTTGTATTAGAAGAGAAGTTGCATTTATCTCGTGAAAATTGTTTCAGCTTAAAATAATATTGAAAATCACAGTTAAATCTTTTCCCGTTTTTACAACTCCAAGAGCTGCTTTTGGAGGTGCCATTTCAAAATCGCCAAAAGTAATTTGGTTGGAGCCTTGCAGAATAAAAGTGCCGTTATTAGCCGTTATTTTTACTTGAGTTTGGTATTCTTTGCTGACACCTGCAATGGTATAAGTTCCTGTTAGAATCCAAGTTGTTTCGTTTATTTTTTCTGCAGATTTTAAAACATATTCAATGTTCTTATTTTTCTCTGTATCTAGGGCTTCATATGCTACTCTGTCCATACTGGTTTTACTGCTTTTTAAGCTTTCGGCTAGTATTGAAATTGATAAACTGTTTATGCCAGCTAGTTTAGATTCTTTAACCGTTAAATTAGCAACACCTGTTCCTTCTGTAGATCTCATAACCCAATCATGCACGGTAGAAGTTCCCGCGACTTCAAAAGTTGATTTTGCCTCTACTACAGAATAGTTTTTTTGTGCACTTAATTGTAATGAGATTGTTGTAAAAATCACTGTAAATAAAATTGATTTAATTGTTTTCATTTTTGAGAATTTTAGGTTGATCTTTTAACTTAGAAAGCTTAAAACATTTGCAGTGGTTAAAGAGTTTAAAGCTTTCCTTGAATTTCTTAGGTCAAAATTATCAGGCATCCGCAAAAAATAGAATGATAAAAATCAGGGCAAAAGTGATATAAATTGTTATAGTAAATAATAGGGAAACAAATTGAACTTAATTATAGGTTTGAAACAAAGTGGTTATAATAGTAAGTATTTGTTTCTTAGTGAATTATTTCGTTTTTTGCGAAAGGTGCAAAACTCTTTTTATGTTAGATGATTTTTTTGATTTAACTAAGAATACGTTTAAAAATCAAAAAAAAGGACAAAAGTGATTAACTTTGCAGCATGCAAATGGAGAAAAAAGACATACGAGCCTTATCAAAAGAGCAATTACGAGATTTTTTTGTCGCAAATAATGACAAAGCTTTTCGCGGAAATCAAGTCTATGAATGGTTATGGAGCAAAGGAGCTCATAGTTTTGAAGATATGACAAATGTTGCCAAAGCAACACGATCTATGCTTGAAGACAATTTTGTAATCAACCATATTAAGGTTGATACAATGCAACGCAGTACAGATGGAACTGTAAAAAATGCGGTTAGACTTCATGACGGACTTGTTGTTGAATCTGTTTTGATTCCTACAGAAACTAGAACCACCGCTTGTGTATCCAGCCAAGTTGGCTGCAGTTTAGATTGTAACTTTTGTGCTACTGCTAGATTAAAGAGAATGCGAAATCTTGAGCCGGGAGAGATTTACGATCAAATCATGGCGATTGATAAAGAAAGTCGTTTGTATCACAATCATCCGCTTTCGAATATTGTTTTTATGGGAATGGGAGAGCCTTTAATGAATTATAATAATGTCATTAAAGCAATAGATATGGTTACATCGCCCGAAGGTTTAGGAATGTCGCCAAAACGTATTATGCTTTCGACATCTGGAATTCCAAAGATGATTAAAAAGATGGCAGATGATGAAGTGAAATTCAAATTAGCAGTTTCATTGCACTCGGCAATAGACGAAACCCGAGCTAAAATTATGCCTTTCAGTAAAAACTTTCCTTTAAAAGACTTACGAGAAGCATTAGAATATTGGTACAGAAAGACAAAAAGTAAAATCTCGTATGAATATGTGGTTTGGAAAGGAATTAACGACGACAAAGCTTCTATTGATGCATTGGTTAAATTTTGCAAATATGTGCCTTGTAAGGTTAATTTAATAGAATATAACCCAATTGATGACGGTGAGTTTCAACAAGCTTCAGAAGAGTCAATTTTAGCTTATATTAAAGCTTTAGAAAACATTGGAGTTGTGGTAAAAGTTCGTCGCAGCCGCGGAAAAGATATCGATGCTGCCTGCGGTCAATTGGCAAACAAAGAAGGATAGAATTTATCTTAAAATATAAAAAAAGCATTAAAAACAAAAATAGTCTTGTTTTTAATGCTTTTTTTCTGGGCAAAAAGGATTCTTATTTTTTCAAATCGATTTCTTCCGTTACTCCATCTTTTGTTACTTTAGCAAGTGTATCACAGTCTCCGTTGCCATAATCAATAATTGCTTTTGCATCATTTTTAGTTATTGATACAATACCTTTTACAGGGAATGGGTTTTTGCATGAAGCTTTAAATTCTAGAGGGGTTGTAATTTCTGCCGAAAAAGTATCTCCATTTGGGAAAGTAGTTGTACCGCTTCCGGTTACCACATAAACATTATCTTCCCAATCAGACCAAGTTTTATAACCAGCAGTCATTTCTTTAACCAAAGTGCCTTTTCTGGTGTAAACACTTCCATCATCAAAAGTAATAGTCATATCTATTGCAGCTGTTGAAACCGGATGTGCTTCTGCAAGTAAATCTGTTGATTTTACAGATCGAACTATGCTTTTGCTTCCTTGAAGTTTTTTGCCATTGTGATAAAATCCATCAAAAGTATAACTAATGGTTTGAGTTGACGTTGAAAAATCATTAGAGAAAGAAATAACCATTTTTCCTTTCACCGTATTTCCGTTTTCCAGAGTACAGCCTTCTACACCAAAATCAATAGTAATTGTCCAGGTGTTATTAGTTAATGCAGTTGTAATAGTAGCACAGCTCGGAAGGAAATTTTTTACCGGACCGCTTGGTTTTGCAGTTGAATTTTGCTGTGCATTAAATTGATCTTCAGCAATAGCAGTTACATCTTGAATCGAGGCATCAATTTTAGAATTTGTAACTATTTCAGTGTTTGTAATTGCGTCAGATGATCCGTCATTTGTTTTTTCATCAGAATTACAGCTGATAAAAAAAGATAAAGCGACTAATGTTCCAATAAATAAAAATTTTGTTTTCATAATAAATAGTTTTCTTGATTTTAATTAATGAATACAAATTAGGCTTTAACTAGAATGTGTTTTTGGTGTTTTTTTTAGGCGAGTAGAGAAAAATGTTGATATACTAACATAAAATACACAACGTTTTTTTATTTAAAATAGTATATTTGGAATCGAAATGAATATTACCTCACAAATAAAACTGCCCATTTTTAACGAAATGGAACTTTTTGAAAAAAAGTTTCATGAATCGATGACTTCAAAAGTGGCGTTACTGAACAGAATTACCTATTACATTGTCAACCGCAAAGGTAAGCAAATGCGTCCAATGTTTGTGTTTTTAACCGCAAAAATGGTCTCTGGAGGTGTTGTAAATGAGAGAACGTATAGAGGAGCTTCCGTAATTGAATTAATTCATACAGCAACTTTGGTACATGATGACGTTGTAGACGACAGTAATCGCCGTCGCGGATTTTTCTCGATCAATGCACTTTGGAAAAACAAAATTGCTGTTCTGGTTGGAGATTATTTACTTTCAAAAGGGTTGCTGCTTTCTATTGATAACGGAGATTTTGATTTACTTCGAATTATTTCTGTTGCCGTTCGCGAAATGAGCGAAGGTGAATTACTTCAAATAGAAAAAGCCCGCAGACTCGATATTACTGAAGATGTTTATTACGAAATTATCCGAAAAAAGACTGCTACACTTATTGCAGCTTGTTGTGCGCTTGGCGCAAAATCTGTAATTGAAGATGATATTCAAGTTGAGAATATGCGAAAATTTGGAGAGCTTATCGGAATGGCTTTTCAAATCAAAGACGATTTGTTTGATTACAGTGAAGAAGCAATAGGTAAACCAACGGGAATCGATATTAAAGAGCAAAAAATGACTTTGCCTTTAATTCATGTTTTAAATACTTGTACTCCGCAAGAAAAAAAGTGGCTGATAAACTCCATCAAAAACCACAACAAAGACAAAAAACGCGTAAAAGAAGTTATTGCCTTTGTGAAAAATAATAATGGTTTGGCTTACGCCGAAAATAAAATGGTGCAATTTCAGCAAGAAGCACTTTCACTTTTAGAGAATTACCCTGATTCTGATTTCAAAGCAGCACTTACTTTAATGGTAAACTACGTTATTGAAAGAAAAAAATAATTAGAAAATTAGAAAATTTGTTAATTAGATAATTGGTTTACTTTATTGTAAATCAGTTGTTTGTTTTGTGTATATTGGAGTTTTTTAATTTTTTTTTTAAATTTTTATTATCTCTGATGCAACCATTTTAAATCGACAATCGTCTATGCTAATAGAAGACTGTTTCTACAACCAAAAACCGAAAGCTTATTAATGAAAATTATTCCGTTACATCAAGAAGAAACCGAAATCATAAAGTTGGCAGTCGAAAATAATCGGCAGGCACAACAACAGATTTACAGCAGGTTTTCTTCAAAAATGCTCAGCGTTTGCCGTCAATATATAAAAGATATTCAGCTGGCAGAAGATGTAATGATAACGGCCTTTATGAAAGTGTTTACCAATTTAAACAAATTTGAAAATAAAGGAAGTTTTGAAGGTTGGATTCGTAGAATCATGGTTAACGAATGCATTTCGTATTTAAGAGTTCAGAAAAAAGTAAAATTTGCCGAAGATGAATTTTTTGTTGAAGAAAGTTTCAATGCAATCGACAGTCAATTTACTGTAGATCAGATTCAGTTTTTAATTGATGCTTTGCCCGATGGTTATAAAATGGTTTTCAATTTATATGCAATCGAAGGTTATAAACACAATGAAATTGCCAAGATGTTAGGAATTAATGAAGGAACATCAAAATCGCAGTTATCGCACGCTAGAAAAATGCTGCAAACACAAATTACTATTTTAAAAAAACAAGATAATGGCACCGAATAATTTTGAAAAGGATTTCCGTGACAAACTAAATCAACGCAAAATTGAGCCAAGTAATAAAGCTTGGGATCGATTGGATGCAATGTTGAGTGTAGCTGAAGAAGAGAAAACAATAGTTTTACCTCGCTCAAAAAAAGATTCAAAAAGAAAATGGCTTTACATAGCTGCAAGTATCGTCGGGTTTTTGCTAGTTGGAACTTTCTTTTTTAATCAAAAGGAAGCTTTAGTTGAAACTCCAAAGAAGAATGTTGTAATAGAAGAGAATGTTGAGAAAGATACAATTGTTCAACCCGTTTTAAATGCCATAGATTCAGTAAAGCAGGAAGTTGTAGTTTCAGAAAAAGAATCTATTGAGAAAAAAGAAATACTAAAAGATAAATATTTAGAAGTTTCGGGTCAAAAATCAAATAAAAATAAATCAAATCAAGTAGCGGAGTCTTCAATCATCATCAAAAACAATCAAGAAAAACAATCAAAAACAAATCAAACTAAAATTGCTGATACTACAAAAAAAGAGAGCGTAGATCAATTATTAGATTCAGCAGAAAAAACAATTATAGCAGAAAATTCGGCTAAGCCAAAATCAAAAGTAAAAGTAAATGCTGTTGATTTACTTAATCAGGTCGATGGCGAATTGGAGCTTTCCTTTAGAGAAAAGGTAGTGACAAAAGTCAACAAAAATTATCAATCGGTAAAAGTAGCTTTGGCAAACCGAAATCAACAAGAATAAAGAACGAATAGAGAAGAAAGAGCAAAGAAGCAAGAGAATATATAGGTTTTCAGTTCCATAGGAACGATCCATATTGTAGCGTCGGGTTTTAACCCGATGGGACAGAGAATGAAGAAGCAAGAAAAGATATAGATTTTCAGTTCCAAAGGAACGATTCATATCGTAACGTCGGGTTTTAACCCGATGGGACAAAGAATGAAGAAGCAAGAAGATATAGGTTTTCAGTTCCATAGGAACGATCCATATTGTAGCGTCGGGTTTTAACCTGATGGGACAGAAAGGAAAGAAGCAAGAATATAGTTTTTTAGTTCCGAAGGAACGATTCATATTGCAGCGTCGGGTTTTAACCCGATGATGAATATGGAGTAGAGAATTAACAATTAATAATTAAAGAATCGTCATCAATCAACAATCAAATTAAAAAATCAATCATGAAAAATTTTACCATTTATCTAGTAGTTCTAATTTTCTTATTTGTCAGTAAAGTTTTTGGTCAGGAAACTTTCGAATCAAAAGCAAAGAAAATTGCAAATCAAATAGAAAAAGTGACCAAAGAAGAAAAAGAAAAACTGAAAGAGGAAGTTGAAGCAGTAAATGTGCAATTGTCTGAAGGGAAAATTACACAAGAGCAGGCAGACAAACGCAAAAAAGAATTGGCAGAAGCCAGAGCCGTAATTATTGAAGAAAAAGTGACTTTGGCGCAAAATGAACTCAATGACTTGGTTCAGCAAAAAGTAGACGGAAAACTGAAAGAGCAGGATTCAACAAAGAAAGGCAAGATTGTTATTTACTGGAATAAGAATGACTGGAATAATAAAAAAACCAAAGATTCAATTCGAGGCGAAAAAAGAACGACTTCGCAATTTGTATTTGCTGCTGGTTTAAATAGCACAATGGTCGATGGTAAGCTTCAGGATTCAAATTATGATTTTATTGGGTCGCATTTTTACGAATGGGGTCTTACGTTTAATTCGAGAATATTGAAAGACAATAATTTATTGCATGCAAAATATGGACTTTCGTTAATGTATAACAACCTTCGTCCGACAGATAATCGCAGTTTTGTTGTAAATGGAGATCAAACAAATTTAGTTACAAACCCGATAAATTTGAAAGAATCTCGTTTTAGAAATGTGTATTTAGTAGCTCCTGTTCATTTAGAATTCGATTTTTCAAAAGATGGTCATTCTAATGGAAAAACCTATTATAGAACACATAAAGGTTTTCGTGCAGGATTTGGCGGATATGTAGGAATCAATGTAAAATCGAAACAGATTTTAAAATTTGAAGACAACGACTATAAAACAACACAAAAAACAAAAGGAGATTATAATGTAAACAATTTTATTTACGGACTGAGTTCTTACGTAGGTTACAAGGAAATAAGTTTATACTTAAAATATGATTTGAATCCTTTGTTTAAAAATAATACAGTTGACGAAAATAATGTTTCGTTAGGTATTCGTTTTGATTTTAATTAGTATAAAATTGAGTTTAGTTGAGAAGAAAAGCGTTTCGAAAGAAGCGCTTTTTTTTGCTCGAAAATTCTAAAAATTCAAGTAGGATTTATGTACTTTTACAAGCTCTCATTTTTAAAAATAATTTAAGTTTTGATTTCACAAAATACAATAGATACTGTTTTTGAAACTGCTCGCGTTGAGGAGGTTATTGGTGATTTTGTCAATTTAAAACGTGCAGGAAGTAATTTCAAAGGTCTGAGTCCTTTCTCAGATGAGCGTTCTCCATCGTTTATGGTGTCGCCTGCAAAAGGAATTTGGAAAGATTTTAGTACAGGAAAAGGAGGGAATTCTGTAAAATTCCTAATGGAACATTCTCAGTTTACTTATCCAGAAGCCATTCGCTATTTAGCTAGAAAATATAATATTGAGATCGAAGAAACCGAACAAACAGATGCTGAAAAAGCGATGACAGATGTTCGTGAAAGTATGTATTTGGTTTCTGAATTTGCAGCTAAGTATTTTCAAGATGTTTTAGTAAATTCTGAAGAAGGAAAAGCGATAGGACTTTCGTATTTTAAAGAAAGAGGTTTTACTAATGAAACCATTAAAAAATTCGATTTAGGATATTCTCCAGAAACTTGGGATGCTTTGACTAAAGAAGCATTAGGGAAAGGATATAAATTGGAATTCTTAGAAAGCACAGGTTTAACCATTGCGAGAGAAGATCGTCCTTTTGACCGATTCAAAGGGCGTGTAATGTTTCCAATTCAAAGTATGTCGGGTCGAGTTTTAGGTTTTGGAGGGCGTATTTTAACCAATGATAAAAAAGCCGCAAAATATCTAAATTCACCAGAAAGCGATATCTACCATAAAAGTAAAGTCCTTTACGGAATTTATCATGCCAAACAATCTATAGCCAAACAAAATAACTGTTATTTAGTCGAAGGTTATACCGATGTCATCCAGTTTAGTCAGGCTGGAATTGAGAATGTTGTGGCTTCGTCTGGAACAGCTTTAACGCCAGATCAGATTCGATTGATTAATCGTCTGACTCGAAATATTACAGTGCTTTTTGATGGTGATGCCGCAGGTTTACGTGCCTCTATTCGAGGAATCGATTTGATTCTGGAGGAAGGGATGAACGTAAGGGTTTGTTCTTTTCCTGATGGAGAAGATCCAGATAGTTTTGCACGAAAAAATTCGCATGACGATTTAGTTGCCTATTTAGAAAACAATAGTAAAGACTTTATACAGTTTAAAGCTTCGATTTTGATGAACGAAGCTAAAAACGATCCAATTAAAAAAGCCGATCTGATTCGGGATATGGTTACCAGTATTTCTAAAATACCAGATCGTATTCAGCGTGAAGTTTATATTCAGGAATGTGCTAGAATTATGGAAATTTCTGAGCAGGTCTTAGTGAGTACTTTGGCGCAGTTGATTCAAAAAGATTTGGCTGAAGTGGCTAAAAAACAAAAACAGGAACAAAAACCTTTTGAAGTTTTTAGAAACCAACCTCCAAAAAATGCTAGTTTTTCAGGAGGAGATCCAGAAGATCCAAGAACAGGACCGCCAGATGATTATTATCCAGGTGAACCAAGCTATCCTCAAGAGCAAGCAGAGAAAGTAGATATTTTATACGGTTTTGAAAGAAAAATTATTGAAATATTACTGCTCTACGGAAGTGTTCTAGAGGATTTTGAAGATGTATTTTTAAAAGCTGATGAAGAAGGTGTTGTAAAAGAAGTCAGCGAAAAGCGAAAATACAAGGTATATGAAAAAATCTATTTAAGTCTGCAGGAAGATGAGGTAGAACTTTCAAATGTATTGTTTCAAAATATTTTTACGGGGTTAATTGATTTTTACAATCAAAATGAGACTTTTAGTTTAGATAAATATTTGATGCATTTACAGCCAGAATTTGCGCAGGAAGTAACCAATATTTTAATGGAAGACGAAAGATTAACTGTTCATAACTGGGAAGGGCAGAATATTTTTCCAAAGCATAAAAATGAGACTATTGAGCAAAATGTTTCTGATACGATATTTTCTTTGCGATGGTATTTGGTTTCAAAAATCATTCATGATTTAAAACACTCGCTCCTGACAGATCCGCAAGACGATAATTCAGAATTGTTGTCTATGGTTATAGATTATTCTAAGTTGCTAAATAATTTTTCTCGAAAATTAGGAAGAGTAGTAGTTCCTTATCATCAATAAAAATTAAAAAGCTCTATAATGTTAAACACTATAGAGCTTTTTTTTAGGTTTATGATTTTACCAAAGCAAAATCAGATGCCTGTAAATTAAATAATTTCTAAAGTCTTAGCTTTGTTTACTAAGTCAACTAAATTAGTAACATTCAATTTTGTCAATAATCTTAATTTGTAAGTACTGATCGTTTTTTCGTTCAGATTTAAGATTTTAGAGATTTCATTGTTTTTCTTACCATCACTTAAGTAACGTAAAACCTCGATTTCACGATTAGAAAGTTTTCTGTACAAACGCTCACTTTTGCTTTGTTTAGCAATAAGTGCCATGTTTTTACGTACAGTTTCGTTGATAATAATTTTTCCTTCGTGTACTTTAATAATAGAAAGACCTAAAGTTTCAAGTTTTTCTGTTTTGTGTACATACCCAGATACTCCAGCTTTAATAGCATTTGGAGCATACATTTGCTCAGCTAAGTCACTGAAAATTACAATTTTTGTTTTTGGGAAATTTTTCAAGATTGATTTCACTTCGAAGATGCTAGAGAGACCTTCTAATTCTAAATCTAGAATTAAAATGTCAATTTCCTTCGTCTGAAGGATATCTCTAACCATTGAAAAATTGCCTACATTGGCAACAATTGAAATTTGATCGTGGTCTTTAAAATAAGACTTAACGCCAAAGTGAGTCACAGGATGATTGTCTGCAAGACATACTTTAATCATAATTTTTACCTTTTTTAGAATTGTTCATGTTTTTGGAACTGTAAAATTAATAAATAAATTCTGTAATTAATTGCAGATGAATGTTAAAAGTTTTATTTTAACGTTTTTGGTATCAAACAAACGGGTATTGCATCCATTTTGTGCTTGTTGCTGGTGTTTAATCTTTTATAAATTTCAAAGACAGATTTTTCTCTCCCACTAAAGTCATCCGCCGTATTTCCTGACTCCGCGGCTAACATTGCCCATTCAAGTTCGTCATAACTGGCTCCTAATTGATCTTCATCGGTTCTATTATCTCCAAAAAGACCATCTGTTGGCGCTGCAGTTAAAATAGATTCAGGAATTGTTAAAAACTCTCCCAAAGCATATACATCTGATTTCATTAAGTCGGCAATTGGACTCAAATCGACACCTCCGTCACCATATTTTGTGTAAAATCCTACGCCAAAATCTTCTACTTTGTTTCCAGTACCGGCAACCAGTAATCCATGAATTCCGGCTAAATAATATAAAGAAGTCATTCGTAAACGAGCACGTGTGTTGGCAAATGATAAATTTACCTTTGCCAGATCATCAGTTTCTGGTACTGCAGCTTTAAAAGCTTCAAAAACAGCTGTCAAGTCAGTTTCTACACTCGAAACATTTGCAAAACGTTTTTTTAATTGTGTAATATGTTCTCTCCCTCTAGAAACTTGGCTTTCAGCTTGGTGAATTGGCATTTCGACACATAAAACTTGTAAGCCGGTCTGTGCGCACAATGTAGAAGTAACAGCAGAGTCGACTCCGCCCGAAATTCCAATAACAAAACCATTTACTTTTGCATTCTCAGCATAATTTTTTAACCATTCTACAATATGTTTGTTTACTTTTTCTGTTTGAATAGTGCTTTTTTTAGCCATAATAGTTTAAGTTTTAAAATACAGGGATGTATATTTGCACAAATATTTTTGAGTAAGCGATTATTTAAATTTATGCAACACAAATCTAATTAAAATAAAATGAAAATATATCGCTTTGCAGTGGTTCTGTGCGTGTTTTTTTTGTCTTGCAGCCAGAAAACAAAGGTTGAAAAAGAAGTCGAAGAAATTCCAATTGATATTAAAGTAGAACGTTTTGATAAGGCGTTTTTTGAAACTAAACCAGAAGATCTGGAAAAAGTAAAAAAACAGTATCCTTTCTTTTTTCCAGCAGGTAATGACGATTCAGTTTGGTTAAAGAAAATGCAGGAACCAATTTGGCGTGAAGTTTATGAAGAAGTGCAAAAAAAATACGCCAATTTTGAGCCGGTTCGTCAGGAATTTAATTCACTTTTTCAACATGTGAAATATTATTTTCCTAAAACAAAAACGCCAAAAGTAATTACTGTTATTGGAGAAATGGACTATAATGCAAAAGCAATATATGCAGATAGTTTGGTTATTGTAGCGTTAGAATTGTATTTAGGAAAAGAACATAAATTCTATGAATTTCCAAATTATTTAAAATACAATTTTGAGGAAAAACAAATTATGCCGGATGTTGTTTCTAGTTTTGCTTATAGAAACATTCCTGCGTATCCTGATAAGAATTTAGTTTCTCAAATGATTTTTGAAGGGAAACAATTGTACGCAAAAGATTTATTGCTGCCCGAATATACAGATGCTGAAAAAATTGGCTATTCGCCAGAGCAGATTAAATGGTGCGAAGAAAATGAAGCCTATATGTGGCGTTATTTTTTAGAAAAAGAAATGTTGTACAGTACAGATCCTAAATTGACAACACGTTTTATTGCGCCGGCTCCGTTTTCAAAATTTTATTTAGAGATTGATAACGATTCTCCTGGAAGAGTGGGAGCGTGGATTGGCTGGCAGATTGTTCGTTCTTATATGAAGAACAATAATGTACAGCTGTCGGAATTATTAAAAGTGAATGCAAAAGAAATTTTTGAAAAGTCAAAATATAAACCTAAGAAATAATGTCAAATACAATAAACTCAGAGATTAAATTCAATATAGAATTAGATGAAAACCGTGTTCCAGAAAAATTAACGTGGAGTGCGCAAGACGGCGGTGTTCAGGCTGAAGAAGCAAAGGCGATAATGTTATCTATTTGGGATAGTAAAGCCAAAGAAACCATGCGTATCGATTTGTGGACAAAAGATATGCCTGTAGACGAAATGAAAATTTTCTTTCATCAAACATTAGTGGCAATGGCGGACACTTTTAAACGTGCAACAGATGATGAAAAAATGTCGGACACGATGAAAGATTTCTGTGATTACTTTGCAGAAAAATTAGAACTGACTAAGTAGTCTCAGAATTCCAAATAAAAAAAGTCCCAAATTCCAATTGTAAAATATGGAATTTGGGATTTTTTATATGTAAACCTTTTTTGTTCTCCTGAGCGAAGTCGAAGGATTAAAATTTGGAATTTAAAATTGGTTGTTGTTTTTAAAAACTTCCTGATTTACTTCGTCGATGTAAGTTAAAAGTTCTTCCTTTCCTATCGATTCTGTAGATGAGGTTACAAAGTAATGCGGCATTTCGGCCCAGTTGTTCGCGTACATTTGTTTTTTGTATGCAGCAACATGCGAGTCGATTTTTACTTTGCTGATTTTATCGGCTTTGGTAAAAATAATACAAAATGGTATTTCGCTTTCACCCATATACGACATAAACTCAATGTCGATTTTTTGAGCTTCATGGCGAATATCAATCAAAACAAAAGCGCAGACTAATTGCTCTCTGTTTTCAAAGTAGTCAGTGATAAATTGTTGGAAAACAGATTTTGTTTTTTTAGAAACCTTAGCATATCCGTATCCAGGTAAATCGACTAAAAACCAATTATTGTTGATCTTAAAGTGGTTTATTAATTGTGTTTTTCCTGGTCTTCCAGATGTTTTTGCTAAATTTTTATGATTGGTAATCATGTTGATCAAAGAGGATTTACCAACGTTTGATCGGCCTATAAAAGCGTATTCCGGCAGAAATTCGGCCGGGCATTTTGAAGCATCAGAATTACTGATAATAAATTCGGCGGTATTAATTTTCATGTTTTTTGTTTTAGAACCTTCTTAAATTCGAAAGTTAGATGCTATAAATTCTTTGCAACAAGCCATTCTTCAAGAATTTTATTGAATTCTTGAGGGTGTTCCATCATAGCAGCGTGTCCGCATTTGTCTATCCAATACAAAGTTGAATTAGGCAATAAGTTGTCAAATTCTTCAGCAACATTAGGTGGTGTTACGGCGTCATTTTTACCCCAGATAATACAGGTTTCAACTGTCATTTTAGGTAAATCTTTGGCCATATTATGACGAATTGCACTCTTGGCAATCGTTAATGTTTTAATTAATTTTATGCGGTCATTAACAGTTGCATAAACTTCATCTATTAATTCTGGTGTCGCAATTTTTGGATCGTAAAATACATCTTCAGCTTTCTTTTTGATGTATTCGTAGTCGCCTCTTTTAGGGTAACTGTCGCCCATGGCGCTTTCGTAAAGTCCAGAGCTTCCTGTAATTACAAGTCCGGCTACTTTTTCAGGATATAGTTTGGTGTGGTAAAGTGCAATATGTCCTCCAAGTGAATTTCCCAGTAAAATAACTTGGTCAAAACCCTTGAAATTAATAAAGTCTTTTACGTATTTGGCAAAGCTTTTTACGTTTGTTTTTAAAATACTCTGCGTGTATATTGGCAAATCTGGGATTACAACTTTGTATCCTTTCGTTGGAAAATATTCCGCTACAGCATCAAAGTTACTAAGGCCTCCCATTAACCCGTGTAAAATAACGATAGGAGTCCCCTCTCCAGCTTCATAATAGCTGTATTTGCCTTCTTTTTTGTAGTTTTTGTCCATCTAATCTAATGCCAATTTCATTTGGGACAAATATAGGGTTAAATAAATAAAAATGAATTTTTGCTGCCCTTTTTTAACTAGATTATTTCGTTGCAATTACTAAGTGGTTATAAATCAGCTTTTAGTGTTTGTTCTGTGAAAAAATGAGTTGTTAAAATAATTGCAGAATATTTACTTTTTTAAGAGAAATAAAGCAGATTTTTTGTAATTCTTAAATGAAAAGATTTTGAAACTGATTTTTGTCTAACGTATTGATTGCTTATGATTTAGCTGAGGTGGTAGTAAAGTGGTTAAACTTATTAACAAAGTGGTATATAGTGGTAATATGTGGTATTTTTTTTTATATTTTTGCTGTGTAACATATTAGTACGTTTTTCTTGAATACAATTGTTGGAACATATGAGTGTAAAGTCGATGCTAAAGGGAGGTTAATGATACCTGCACCTTTAAAAAAGCAATTGGCTTCTTCTCTTCAGGACGGTTTTGTCTTGAAGCGTTCTGTTTTTCAGCAATGTTTAGAATTGTATCCGATGGAAGAGTGGAATCTAATGATGGCAAAAATTAATAAGCTGAATCGTTTTGTAAAAAAGAATAATGATTTCATTCGCAGATTTAC
This sequence comes from Flavobacterium sp. FlaQc-30, assembly GCF_044005885.1. NCBI lineage: Bacteria > Pseudomonadati > Bacteroidota > Flavobacteriia > Flavobacteriales > Flavobacteriaceae > Flavobacterium > Flavobacterium sp. FlaQc-30. The sequence goes on from NZ_JBIPCO010000004.1 coordinate 169,567, forward strand.
TGCCGGAGTTAAAGTGGTAGATATTGATACATTAGGAAGATTGTTGGTGCCAAAAGATTTAGTGACGTTTTCTGGTATTTCTAAAGATGTTGTTTTTTCATCTGCGGTTAATATTGTGGAAATTTGGGATAAAGATTTATACGAAAAATCAATAAGCGGCGAAGATATGGATTTTGCAGATTTAGCCGAAGAAGTAATGGGAAATATTAATGACGACGACAATGGAATATCATAATCCAGTTTTACTTCATCCAACAGTTGATGGTTTAAATATTAAGCCAGACGGCATTTATGTAGATGTAACGTTTGGCGGCGGCGGTCACTCAAAAGAAATTTTGAAAAGATTGGGGCCAAACGGAAGATTATTTGCTTTTGATCAGGACGAGGATGCGCTTGCAAATGCATTGCCTGACGAAAGATTTACCTTAATTAATGAGAACTTTAGATTTATAAAAAGATTTCTTCGTTTTCATGGTGTTAAAGCAGTAGATGGAATCTTGGCAGATTTAGGAGTTTCATCACATCAATTTGATGTTCCAGAGAGAGGTTTTTCAACCAGATTTGATGCCGAACTAGATATGCGGATGAGTCAAAAAAATGATTTAAATGCTTATCGAGTGGTTAACGAATATGAAGAACAGGATTTACGTCGTGTTTTTTTTGATTATGGCGAGTTGAAAAACGCACCGGTTCTAGCAAGAACGATTGTTGAGGCCAGACACGATTACCCAATCAAGACAACCGATGAATTAAAAGAAGTTCTTGCGAGATATTTACCAGAAAGAGTTAAGAATAAAATATTGGCTCAGATTTATCAAGCGATTCGTATTGAGGTAAATCAAGAAATGGATGTTTTGAAAGAGTTTATTGAGCAGTCTTTGGAAATTTTGAAACCAGGCGGAAGATTTTCAGTAATCTCATACCATTCATTAGAAGACAGGCTGGTAAAAAGATTCATTAAAAACGGAATGTTTGAAGGAGAGCCAGAACGCGATTTTTACGGGAATTTTTCAGTACCGTTTAAAACTATCGGAAAATTGATTGTTCCTGATGACGCTGAAATTAAAATCAATAATAGAGCGAGAAGTGCGAAATTAAGGATAGCTGAAAAGATATAATATATATAGGTAGAAAATGAAGAGTGGAGTATTTGGAATATTAAAAGCGAGATTTCTGCTAAATGATGATGCGGTAAAGAATTGGCGATTCATTGTTTTTATAATTCTGCTGGCAATTTTGATGATTGCAAATACACAGCGTTACGAGCAAAAGGTTTTTGAAATTGCAAAATTAAATAACGAAGTAAAAGAATTAAGATCTGAATTTGTAGATCGACGTTCAGAATTGATGAAGTTAAAAATGGAGTCAACAATATCGGACAAGATGCTTGAAAAGCAGATTTTTCCGTCGACAGTTCCTCCAGTGAAAATAGAAGTTGAAAAAGAAGAAGAAAAAAGTTTCTTTAAAAGAATATGGCAGTAGACGATAAACATATATCCTACAGAATTTACCTCGTAGCAGTTTTCATCTTTTTGATGGCAATTGCTATTGTTGTTAAATTGACCAATATTCAATGGGTTGAAGGAGATTACTACCGAAAATTAGCAAAACAGCGTACCGTTAGAAATTTTGTAATTCCGGCAAACAAAGGAAATATTTATTCTGCTGATGGAAGTTTATTAGCAACTTCAATTCCGAATTACGAGATTCGTTTTGATGCTAAAGCTCCAAAAACAGAAACTTTTGAGAAACATGTAAAAGCATTATCAGATTCTCTTGTAACGGTTTTAGGAAAATCTGGAAGTTATTTTGAAAAAGAATTACGAAAAGCCAGAGCAAATAAAAATCGTTATTATTTGATTGCTAGAAACTTAAGTTATACTGAATATGTGAAAATAAAAGGTTTTCCATTATTCAACTTAGGAGCTTTCAAAGGTGGGATTATTGTTGAGCAAGAAACAGTTAGAAAACATCCGATAGGGAAAATTGCTGAAAGAACAATTGGATATGATAGAATTGATCCAGCAACAGGAGTTGAAGTTGGAAAAGGAATTGAGTGGGCTTTTAAGAATTATTTGAACGGAAAAGACGGGAAAATCCTAAAGCAAAAAATCGCAAAAGGACAATGGAAACCAATTCGTGATTTGAACGAAGTTGATCCTATTGATGGTTATGATGTTATTTCGACAATCGACGTTTTTATTCAGGATATTGCGCATCATGCCTTATTAAAACAGCTAGAAGATTACGAAGCAGATCATGGTTGTGTGGTGGTAATGGAAACAGAAACGGGACATGTTAAAGCAATTTCGAACTTAGGAAGAGCTGAAGATGGATCGTATTATGAAACCACAAATTATGCAATTGCAGAATCTCAAGAGCCAGGATCAACTTTTAAACTAGTTGATTTAATGGCGATTTTAGAAGATAAAGTTGCTGATACAAGTAAGGTTTATGACAGTCATGGTGGTGAAATTAGATATTATGGCCGTGCTGTTCGTGATTCGCACAGAGGAGGATATGGAAAAATTTCATTGGCACGTGGATTTGAGCTTTCTTCAAATACAGTAATGGTTCAGGCTGTTTATGAAAATTACAAAAACAACCCATCTAAGTTTGTAAATCATATTAATAGTTATGGTTTAAATAAGACATTAGGACTGCATTTTAAAGGAGAAGGAAGACCTTATATTCCACAACCTGGAGATAAACACTGGTCGGGAATTTCGCTTCCGTGGATGGCTTTTGGGTATAATGTTTCAGTTACGCCAATGCAGACTTTAGCCTTGTATAATGCCGTTGCAAATAATGGTGTAATGGTAAAGCCGCAATTTGTATCGGAAATTAAAGAATGGAATAAAACGATTAAAAAGTTTGATGTTGAAGTAATAAACCCAAAAGTTTGTTCGCCTGAAACCATAAAAAAGGTGAAAGCAGTTTTAGCAAACGTGGTAAAAAAAGGAACTGGATCAAAATTGTACTCGAAGGATTTTTCGATGGCAGGAAAAACAGGGACAGCTCAGGTAAATTATGGCGGAAAAGAAGGTAAGTCTGCTATGTATTATGCGTCGTCTTTCGTTGGATATTTCCCAGCAGATCATCCTAAATATTCATGTATTGTAGTGGTTCATAAACCAAATACATCTAGAAATAATTATTACGGAGCAGACGTTGCAGGACCAGTTTTTAAAAGAATTGCTCAAAAAATATTTACAGACGCGCCATCAACAAATAAAATTAAACAGCTTGATTCTAAAATTGCAAAGCAGGAAAGCAGTTACGATAAATATGATGTAGAATCAAATAAAAAATCGAAACAAATTCCTGATTTAAAAGGAATGCCGGGAATGGATGCAATTGCTTTACTAGAAAATTTAGGTTTAAAAGTAAAAGTAACAGGAGTAGGAAAGGTTAAGAATCAATCGATTCAGGCGGGACAAAACATTAGTAAAAACTCAATTATAGTATTAGAATTATCGTGAAAATACTAAAAGACATATTATACAAAGCGGCGATTGAATCTGTTATAGGTTCAACAGAAACACCGATCCATAAAATTGAATTTGATTCGCGAAAAGTTGAAGCAAATGATGTTTTTGTGGCAATTCGAGGAACACTTTCTGATGGTCACGATTATATCAATAAAGCTATTGAGTTAGGAGCGGTTGCAATTATTTGCGATACACTTCCTGAAACAACTCAAAAAGGAATTACTTATGTTCAGGTAAAAGACACCAATACGGCTTTAGCTTTTATGGCGGCGAATTATTTTGAAGATCCGTCAGCAAAATTAAAATTGGTTGGAGTAACAGGAACAAATGGTAAAACAACAATTGCATCATTATTATTTCAGTTGTTTCAAAAAGCAGGATTTAAAGTTGGTTTATTATCAACTGTAAAAATCATGGTGGATGATACGGAATATCCTGCAACGCATACAACGCCAGATTCAATTACAATCAATCATTATTTAAATGAGATGATTGAAGCTGGAGTAACGCATTGCTTTATGGAAGTAAGTTCACACGGAATTCATCAAAAACGTACAGAAGCATTGCATTTTGTAGGTGGAATTTTTACGAATCTTTCACATGATCACTTGGATTATCATCCAACTTTTGCAGAATACAGAGATGTGAAAAAATCATTTTTTGATTCTCTGCCAAAAACAGCTTTTGCTTTATCAAATATTGATGATAAAAATGGAACTGTAATGCTGCAAAATACGGTTGCAAGAAAATTTACTTATGCTTTAAAAACATATGCAGATTTTAAAGCAACAATATTAGAAAGCCAATTATCAGGATTATTATTAAAAGTAAATGACAATGAAGTTTGGGTAAAACTAATTGGAACTTTTAATGCTTACAATGTTTTAGCTATTTATGGAACAGCTGTAGAATTGGGTATGGATAGTCTTGAAGCGTTGCGCTTATTGTCTGATTTAGAAAGTGTTTCAGGTCGTTTTCAATATATTGTTACTGATTCTAAAATCACAGCAATTGTCGATTATGCACACACACCAGATGCTTTAGAAAATGTTCTAAAAACAATTGAAGACATCCGTACTAAAAACGAGCAATTGATTACAGTTGTGGGCTGCGGCGGAAATAGAGATAAGACAAAAAGACCAATTATGGCAAAAATTGCTACAGATCTTAGTGATAAAGCAATTTTAACATCTGATAATCCTAGAAACGAAGATCCTGAAGTGATTTTGGATGAAATGGAAAAAGGTGTAGAAGCACATAATTACAAAAAAATATTAAGAATTACTGATAGAAAACAGGCTATAAAAACAGCTTGTCAATTGGCTCAGCCAAATGATATTATCCTAATTGCAGGAAAAGGTCATGAAACCTATCAAGAAATAAACGGAGTTCGTCATCATTTTGATGATATGGAAACCGTAAAAGAAATTTTAGATCAATTAGCAAAGTAAAGTTTAAACGGTTAATTGGTTATTCGTTTAATGGAGTAATTATTAAATGAGCAATTAACGAATCAACAAACCAACGATTAAACAAATAAACCACGATATATGTTATATTATTTATTTGAATATTTTGACAAAACACTGGATTGGCCAGGAACAGGAGTTTTTCAGTACATCACTTTTAGATCAGCTTTGGCTTTTATGCTTTCGCTGCTTTTATCAACGATTTACGGAAAAAGAGTTATTAACTTCTTGCGTAACCAGCAAGTAGGAGAAACAGTTCGTGAGCTTGGTCTTGCGGGGCAAAATGAAAAGGCAGGAACACCTACAATGGGAGGTCTGATTATCATTTTTGCAACCTTAGTTCCAGTTTTGTTATTTGCAAGACTGCACAACATTTACATCGTATTGCTTATTGTAACTACGTTGTGGATGGGTACGATTGGTTTTGTTGACGATTATATCAAAATATTTAAAAAAGATAAACAAGGACTTAAAGGAATCTTCAAAGTTATCGGACAAGTTGGTCTTGGTATAATCGTAGGGGCAGTTCTTTATTTTAATCCTGCAGTTACCGTTAGAACTGATACAGGAAGAGCAGATATTTTTAAAGTAAATGCAAGCACCACTGTAATATTGCCAGCTCCCGCTGAAGAAAAATCTACAGCAACAACAATTCCGTTTGTAAAAAATAACGAATTTGATTATGCTGAAGTTTTATCATTTTTAGGAGATGGATATGAAAAATGGGCTTGGTTGGTATTTATTCCCGTAGTAATTTTTATTATCACTGCAGTTTCTAATGGAGCTAATTTAACAGATGGAATAGATGGTCTTGCGGCCGGAACCTCGGCGATCTCAGTCCTCGCCCTCGGAATTTTTACGTTTGTTTCGGGTAATATTATTTTTTCTAATTATTTGAATATAATGTATATCCCCAATTCAGGAGAAATGACCGTCTTTATCTCTGCTTTTGTTGGGGCGCTGATTGGTTTTCTTTGGTACAACTCCTATCCGGCATCTGTTTTTATGGGAGACACAGGAAGTTTAACAATTGGAGGGATCATTGCAGTTTTAGCAATTGCAGTTCGTAAAGAAATATTAATCGTTTTGTTCTGTGGAATTTTCCTTGCAGAAAGTGCTTCGGTAATTATTCAGGTAGCTTATTTTAAATATACAAAAAGACGTTTTGGAGAAGGTCGAAGAATTTTCCTGATGTCGCCATTGCATCATCACTATCAGAAAAAAGGATACCATGAAAGTAAAATCGTTACAAGATTCTGGATCGTTGCAATTATGTTAGCCATTTTATCAATCATTACTTTAAAATTAAGATAGATGAGATTGGTAGTACTAGGAGGAGGAGAAAGCGGAGTTGGAACCGCGATCCTCGGGAAGAAAAAAGGTTACGATGTTTTTGTATCTGATTTCGGAAAGATAAAAGAGAGTTATAAAGAAGTTCTTATCATAAATAAAATTCCTTGGGAAGAAGAACAGCACACTGAAGATTTGATTCTGAATGCTGATGTGGTAATGAAAAGCCCTGGAATTCCTGAGAAGTCTCCGATAGTAAAAAAGCTGATCGCGGCAGGAATAAAAGTGATTTCGGAAATTGAATTTGCATTTCCTTTTACAGAAGCAATGACAGTGGGAATCACGGGAAGTAATGGTAAAACAACGACAACAATGTTGACCTATCATTTACTAAAATCGGCTGGACTCAATGTAGGTTTGGGAGGAAATATAGGAAAGAGTTTTGCCTGGCAGGTTGCCGAAAATAAATACGATGCATACGTTCTTGAATTAAGCAGTTTTCAGCTGGACGGAATTATAGATTACAGACCGGATATTGCGATAATAACAAATATAAGCCCGGATCATTTAGATCGATACGAATATAAATATGAAAATTATATCAATTCGAAGTTCCGAATAACAATGAACCAGACTGAAAGTGATTATCTCATTTACGATGCGGATGATGAAGCAAGTGCAGAATGGTTAAAGAACAACAAAACAAAAGCAAAATTAATTCCTTTTTCATTGACTCAGAAATTTGATGAAGGGGCTTCTATAAATAACAACAAAATGGAAATAAAGATCAACCAAGAAGAGTTTACAATGGAAACAGAACACATTGCGTTAGAAGGAAAACATAACATGAAAAACGCAATGGCAGCAAGCTCCGTAGCTAAATTGATGCAGATTAGAAATGCAACAATTCGCGAAAGTTTATCTAATTTTCAAGGTGTTGAGCACCGTTTAGAAAAAGTATTAAAAATTCAGAACGTACAATATATCAATGATTCAAAAGCAACAAATGTAAATGCTACTTTCTTTGCTTTAGACAGTATGAATGTTCCAACAGTTTGGATTGTCGGCGGCGTTGATAAAGGAAATGATTACAACGAATTAATGTCATTAGTTCGTGAGAAAGTAAAAGCAATTATTTGTTTAGGAATCGATAATCGTAAAATTATTGATGCTTTTGGAAACGTTGTTGATATTATGGTTGAAGTAAATAATATGAACGACGCTGTAAAAACAGCACAAAGATTAACAGAAAAAGGAGATGCTGTTTTATTGTCTCCAGCTTGCGCAAGTTTCGATTTATTCGAAAATTACGAAGATCGTGGAAAGCAATTCAAACAAGCGGTACATAACTTGTAGAAAATAGTTTAATGTTTCAGTCTTGATAGCTGTCGAGATTGAAACCTGAAACAAAAGAAACTTGAAACAAAACAACAATGAAGGAGTTAGTTAACAAACTAAAAGGAGATAGAGTAATATGGTCATTCGTGGCTCTGTTGGCGTTGTTTTCATTTATGCCGGTTTTTAGTGCGAGTAGTAATCTAGCATATATAGGTCATGGAACTGGGAATACATTAGGTTATTTGGTTAAGCATTTAGCGCACGTTTGTATTGGTTTTTTGATTATTTACTGGGTTCACAAAGTGCCGTACCATTATTTTAGAGCAATTTCTAAAGTGGCGCTTCCAGTAGTTTGGTTGTTATTATTATACACCTTGTTGAAAGGAACTGTAATTGCGGGAGCAAATGCAAGTCGTTGGATTCAGGTGCCGTTCATTGGAATTACATTTCAAACATCAACATTAGCGGCAAGCGTATTGTTTATTTACGTGGCTCGTTATTTGTCGAAAACTAAAGAAGAAAACGAACCGTTTCAAACCTCGTTTATTCAGCTTTGGGTTCCGGTTTTTATCACTCTGGCGCTTATATTACCAGCTAACTTTTCGACCACAGCGTTGATTTTTTCGATGGTTATGATGTTAACGTTTATTGGTAAGTATCCATTAAAATATATTGGATTTATCATTGGTTCAGGAATTGCAATGCTGGCATTTTTCCTTTTGGTGGCAAAAGCATTTCCAGATTCTAGATTCTTCAGCAGGGTATCAACTTGGGAAAGTCGTATTATGAACTTTACCACTGACAAACCAGATGAAGATGATTATCAAATTGAGAAAGCAAAAATTGCAATAGCATCTGGAAGATTAGGAGGATTAGGTCCTGGGAAAAGTGTTCAGAAAAACTTTTTACCGCAATCATCTTCAGATTTTATTTATGCAATTGTAGTAGAAGAGTATGGTTTGGTAGGCGGAGTTTCGATATTGGTTCTTTATTTATTGTTATTATTCCGATTTGTGATTGCATCGCATAAAGCCAATACGCTATTCGGAAAATTAGTCGTCGTTGGTCTCGGATTCCCCATGATATTTCAGGCAATGATTAATATGGCGGTTGCAGTAGAATTACTGCCAGTAACAGGACAAACGCTTCCGCTGATAAGTTCTGGAGGTAGTTCGATTTGGATGACTTGTTTTTCACTTGGAATTATTATAAGTGTAACCAAGAAAGATGAAGAGATTGCAGAAGAAATGGAGGAGAAAGAAAGACGAAAAGAAGCACTTCAAAGATTAATTGATAAAGAATTAGCTGAAGAAGATTTAGCTGTTGATGAAAAAGAAGTTTATCAAGATGCAGAAATGTATTCAATCGAGGATAGTTCAAAAAATCCAATGAATGCAGTTTTAAATAAATAGGATAAAATAGTTTATAATAATAGCTATTAAAAATATGACAAAGTATAAATTCATACTAAGCGGAGGAGGAACAGGAGGACATATTTATCCTGCAATTGCGATTGCAAACGAATTAAAATTACAATTTCCTGATGCTGAATTTCTTTTTGTGGGCGCCAAAGATAAAATGGAAATGCAAAAAGTACCGCAGGCAGGTTACGAAATAAAAGGTCTTTGGATTGCTGGTTTACAAAGAAAGTTAACATTGCAAAACATGATGTTTCCTTTAAAATTGGCTTCAAGTTTATTAGAGTCAAGACGAATTATTAAAAAGTTCAAACCAAACGTAGTTATTGGAACTGGTGGTTTTGCCAGTGGTCCATTATTGCAGGCAGCTGGTTCAGCTGGTATTCCGACAGTAATTCAGGAACAGAATTCTTTCCCAGGAATTACCAATAAATTGTTGAGCAAAAAAGCAAATGCAATTTGCGTAGCCTATCAAAACTTAGAAAGATTTTTTCCAAAAGAGAAAATTGTTTTGACAGGAAATCCAGTTCGTCAGGATTTAATTGATATTGAAAGTAAGCGTGATGAAGCGATTGCATTTTATGGTTTAGATCCGAACAAAAAAACATTGTTGGTTCTAGGAGGAAGTTTAGGTGCGCGAAGAATCAATCAGTTGATCGAAAAAGAATTGCCAAACTTTCTTTTGCAAGATGTTCAGGTAATTTGGCAGTGTGGAAAATTATATTTTGAAGAATATAAAAAATACAATCAGCCGGGTGTAAAAGTGGTTGATTTCATTGAAAGAATGGATTTTGTATACGCTGCTGCGGATGTGATTATTTCAAGAGCAGGAGCATCATCAGTTTCAGAATTGTGCATTGTCGGGAAGCCGGTAATTTTTATTCCGTCACCGAATGTAGCTGAGGATCATCAAACTAAAAACGCACAAGCTATTGTAGAGGCTAAAGGTGCAATTTTGTTGAAAGAATCTGAATTGGATAATGAATTTAGCATTGTTTTTGAAGCGCTGCTGAAAGATGAAGGAAAGCAAAAACAATTGAGTGCAAATATTAAAAAATTGGCGATGCCAAAAGCAACACAAGATATTGTTGCTGAAATTGTCAAGTTAATTCAATAAGCTGTAAGCTATAGGCAATAAGCTTTAAGCTTGATGCGCTGTCTACAGAGTAGCAAAGTGTAAAAGGAATATAATAGAGAGTAATAAAGATAAAAGTTGAAGGCCTAAAGCCTATAGCTTAATGCTTAAAGCAAAAAAAAATGAATTTAAATCAAATACAAAACGTTTATTTTATTGGTATTGGAGGCATCGGAATGAGTGCTCTGGCCCGCTATTTCAAATATATAGGGAAACAGGTTTCTGGTTACGATAAAACGCCGTCAATGCTTACAAGTGAATTGATTGAAAGCGGTATAGAGATTCATTTTGAAGATAATATTAATTTAATTCCGGCAAATTATCATGTAGAAAATACATTGGTGATTTTTACGCCTGCGGTTCCTAAATCGCATTCTGAATGGAATTATTTTATTGAAAGAAATTACGAAATTAAAAAACGTGCTGAGGTTTTAGGAATCATTACCAAAGACACCTTTAGTTTTGCAGTTGCAGGAACACACGGTAAAACAACAACGTCTAGTATTTTAGGACATATTCTATATGAAAGCGGTGCTGATGTAACAGCTTTTGTGGGTGGAATTGTAGAGAATTACAACTCTAACTTAATCGGAACTGGAAAAACAGTTACTGTTGTTGAAGCAGACGAATTTGATCGTTCGTTTTTGCATTTGCACCCAAATATTGCCTGCATAACCTCAATGGATGCAGATCATTTGGATATTTATGGAACAAGTGAAGCTATTGAAGCTTCGTTTGTAGAATTTGCAGACAAAGTAGAAGATAAAAATAATTTGTTTATTACTAAAGAATTACCTCTTGAAGGAGTTCAATGTGCTATAAACGAAGATGCTGTATATAAGGCGTATAATGTTAGAATCGAAGATGGAGCTTATGTTTTTGATGTGCAGACACCATCAGAAATAATGAAAGATCTTCATTTTGGACTGCCTGGTAAACACAATTTAATGAATGGGTTAATGGCTATTGCGATGGCAAAAACTTATGGCACCCCGACCAGTGCTATCGCAAAAGCCATTGCTTCATTTAACGGAATCAGAAGACGTTTTTCTTATCAGATCAAATCGGATAAGTTGGTTTATATAGATGATTATGCACATCATCCAACTGAAATAAATGCTGTTCATCAGGCGGTTAGAGAGTTGTATCCTGGACGAAAAGTTTTGGCGATTTTTCAGCCTCATTTGTTTAGCAGAACAAAAGATTTTGCTGACGGATTTGCTGAAAGTCTTTCTCAGTTTGACGAAGTGTTTTTAATGGATATTTATCCTGCACGCGAATTACCAATGGAAGGGGTTACGTCGCAATGGTTATTGGGTAAAATGACAAATTCGAACAAAAAAATTGTTGCAAAAAATGATTTATTAGCGGAAATCAAAGCCAGTGATGCGCCAATAATTGTGACAATAGGAGCTGGGGATATTGGAGAGATGGTGCCGTCAATCAAAAAAATGCTGCATGAAAATATTTAATTGGACAAATATTCGATTAATACTAATTTTTGGATTGGTACTTTTTTTATATTCTTTCGCACAACATCGAAATGGGGAGCGAAAATTAAAGAAATCCGAGGTCGTTTTTGTAGGAGAAAATACGCTTTTTGTGAAGCCGGAAACGGTTAATAAATTGTTGATAGAAAATAAAAGAGACGCTTCCAGTATTAGAAAAGATGAGTTAGATTTGAATAAGATTGAAAAAACCCTTGATACGCAAGACATGATTGAAAAGTCAAATGTTTTTGTAAGTATCGATGGTGTTCTAAAAGCGGTAGTAAAACAGAAGACAGCCATAGCAAGAGTTTATGATGGCGATCAGTCTTTTTATATTGACTATGAGGGTGGTAAAATGCCTTTGTCTGACAATTTTACTGCTAGAGTTCCTCTTGTTTCAGGGGCAATAAATGAAAAAAATAACGAAGATTTAGCTGCTTTATTTCGCACAATTTATGACGATGCGTTTTTGAGAAAAAACATCATTGCAATAGAGATTATGCCGAATGGCAGCCTAAAAATGTTTAATAGAAATTATAATTACTTCATCGATTTTGGCAGAATGATGAATGTTGATAAAAAATTTAGAAACTATAAAGCCTTTTTTCAAAAAGCGGTTTTGGATAGTTCGTTATATAAATACAATAAAATTGACCTTAGGTTTACGGAACAAGTAGTTTGCACAAAATAATAGAAAATGGAAAAAGATAACATTGCAGTAGGTCTAGATATTGGAACGACAAAGATAGTTGCCATGATAGGCAAGAAAAATGAGTATGGAAAGCTTGAAATTTTAGGTATTGGAAAATCTAAAAGTTTAGGAGTTGCTAGAGGAGTTGTAAACAACATTACGCAAACTATTCAATCAATTCAGCAGGCTATACTTGAAGCAGAAAACAATTCAGGTTATAAAATAAAAGATGTTGTTGTGGGTATCGCCGGACAGCACATCAGAAGTATTCAGCATACAGATTACATCAGCCGTAATAATCCAGAAGAGGTAATTGGAGAGAAAGATATTCAGCTTTTGATCGATCAGGTAAATAAATTGGCGATGCTGCCAGGTGAAGAAATTATTCACGTTCTACCGCAAGAGTTTAAAATTGACGGACAATCTGAAATTAAAGAGCCAATCGGAATGTACGGCGGAAGATTAGAATCTAGTTTTCACGTTGTAGTTGGTCAAGCGTCTTCAATCAGAAATGTGGGACGTTGTATTCAAAGTTCAGGAATCGAATTGTCTGGATTGACATTGGAGCCATTAGCTTCGGCAGATGCAGTTTTAAGTCAAGAAGAAAAAGAAGCGGGTGTTGCATTAATCGACATCGGAGGCGGAACAACAGACTTGGCTATTTTTAAAGACGGAATTATTCGCCATACAGCCGTAATTCCTTTTGGAGGAAATGTAATTACGGACGATATTAAAGAAGGCTGTTCGATTATCGAAAAACAAGCAGAGCTTTTAAAAATAAAATTCGGATCGGCTTGGCCGGGAGAAAATAAAGACAACGAAATTGTTTCTATTCCAGGTTTAAGAGGCAGAGAGCCAAAAGAGATTTCTCTTAAAAATTTATCTAAAATTATTCACGCACGTGTTGTGGAAATTGTAGAACAGGTTTTTGCAGAAATCAAAGCTTACGGACACGAAGATCCTCGTAAAAAGTTAATTGCAGGAATTGTTCTAACTGGAGGTGGTGCTCAATTAAAGCATATTAAACAATTAGTAGAATATATTACTGGAATGGATACCAGAATAGGATATCCAAACGAGCATTTAGCAGGAAATTCAAGCGAAGAAATTTCAAGTCCATTGTTTGCAACAGCTGTTGGTTTAGTAATGAACAGTATTGAAAACAGTACGCAAAGCGCCGTTAGGATGGAAATTGTAAACGAGCAGCCAAAAGTAGTTTACAGAAATGTTCCTCCGCCAGTGCAGCGATACGAAGTAGAAGAAAATTACGTTGAAAGAGTAGAAACTATTGAAGATACTCGAGAAACAGTAAGCAGAGTTGAAAAACCTGAATCTACAGAAACAAAAATAAGAAGATCATTTTTTGATAGATATGTCGACAAAATCAAAGATTTTTTAGACAACGCAGAATAATAAAAGAAAAGGATTACTCTTTGCCCCAAGCCAAGAAGTAAAAAATGTATTAAATAAGAATTTCAAAAACCAAAAAGATGATGAGCAACTCAGAATTTGGAAGTATTTCATTTGATTTACCAAAAAACCAATCAAATGTTATCAAAGTAATAGGTGTAGGTGGAGGTGGTAGTAATGCTATCAACCATATGTTTAAACAAGGTATTAAAGGCGTTGATTTCATCGTTTGTAATACAGATTCACAAGCGCTGCAAAACAGTTCAGTGCCTAACAAAATTCAGTTAGGTATGAATTTGACAGAAGGTCTTGGAGCAGGAGCAAATCCTGACGTAGGACAGCAGTCTGCTATTGAAAGTATTGCCGATATCGAAAAAGTATTGGATCGTGGTACTAAAATGGTATTTATCACTGCAGGTATGGGTGGTGGTACTGGTACAGGTGCTGCTCCAGTAATCGCGCAATTAGCAAAAGAAAGAGAAATCCTTACCGTAGGTATCGTGACAATTCCATTTCAATTTGAAGGGAAAGTGCGTCAGGAGCAAGCGTTATTAGGAATCGAAAAATTACGTAAACAAGTTGACTCTTTAATCGTAATTAATAATAATAAATTAAGAGAAGTTTACGGAAATCTTGGTTTCAAAGCTGGATTCTCTAAAGCCGATGAAGTTTTAGCAACTGCCTCTAGAGGTATTGCTGAAGTAATTACGCATCACTATACTCAAAATATCGATTTACGTGATGCTAAGACAGTTTTAGCAAACAGCGGAACCGCTATAATGGGTTCGTCTGTGGCAGAAGGTGAAAATAGAGCTAAAGATGCGATTATATCAGCATTAGATTCACCATTATTAAATGACAATAAAATTACAGGTGCCAAAAACGTATTGTTGCTTATCGTTTCTGGATCTAATGAGATAACGCTTGACGAAATTGGAGAAATCAATGATCATATTCAAGCAGAAGCAGGTTATAATGCTAATATTATCATGGGAGTTGGTGAAGACGAAACTCTTGGTGAAGCTATTGCAGTAACTATTATCGCTACTGGTTTTGATGTTGAACAACAAAATGAAATTGTTAATACAGAGCCTAAAAAAATAATTCATACGTTAGAAGATGAGCAAAGAAGTGTTCATAATTTAACAAATAAAACACTTGCTTCTTTTGATTTGAATGCAGATACACCTATTGCAAAATCAGAGGAAAAAGTTATTTTTGATTTAATGGACGATACGGATACGGTTGCTCCCGTAAATGAAATTCCAGCTGCTCCTGTAACAGCACCAACCATTAATCAAGAGGAATTGGTGGTAATGTCTGAGTTTATTAAAAACCTTGACGTAACTTTTGAAATTGTTTCGCCAATTACAGATATTGATTTCAAAATTTCAACGCCAGCAGTAGAAACTGTTCAAGAAGTAAAACCAGTGCAGCAAAGAACATTTGAGAAAGAAGAACAAACGACTTTTTCTTTTGATCTTCCTCTTTTTAGATCAGAGCCTGAAGTTAAAAGAGAGCCGGTTGCTGAGCAGGAATCAAAAATTATGTTTGAGTTGAGTAATGAAACTCGCAACATTAAAGTAAATGATCCTGTGCAATTTGTGCCGGTAACTGAACTTTCAGATAAAGGTGTGATAAAATATTCTTTAGAAGAATATATGGAGGTAGAGAATGACTTATTGTCTTCAAAACCTGCTGAAAAAGTAATCGAAGATGTAGTTCCAGAAGAACTGAACATTACGTTGAAGCCAAGAGTAGATTTTGCAACAGATGCAGATTATACAACCACTTCGGAAGTTTCTCCAATGGAATTAACAATTGAAGAAACATTACGATTAAGAGCTGAAGAAAGAAGAAAGAAACTAAAAGAGTTTAACTATAAGTTTCATAATAATGTTTCTAGAATTGATGAGTTGGAAAAAGAACCAGCTTATAAGAGATTAGGAATTGATTTGTCAAATAATCAATCTAACAATACAAATTCTAGAATTTCAGTTGGAACAGATAGTAATAATGATCTTCAATTACGTTCAAATAATTCATTTTTGCACGACAACGTAGATTAATTTTACAATCATAATATTAGGGTAACCCGAAAATTGGATTTAATTTTCGGGTTATTTTTTTTATCTTCGCACAGAATTTAGAAATTTGACTCGTAAATAGTGCTTTTAAAACAATATTGTCACCCTGAGCGTAGTCGAAGGGCTTCTTATTGGAAAAGGCTTCGACTAAGTTTATCCTGAGCGAGGACGAAGGACTCAGCCTGACAAACTATAGTATTAGTTTAATAAAAATTCCAAATTAATATATCAATTAATAGGCATTTTGCTTATTTTAAATAAAACATAAACATGAGTTTACAAACACAAATCATGGACGAGATAAAAACGGCCATGAAAGCAAAAGATACTGTAGCGCTAGAATCATTAAGAGCTATTAAATCTGAGTTGTTGTTAGCTTCGACAGCTTCAGGATCTAAAGAAGATTTATCAGAAGATGAAGAAATTAAATTACTTCAAAGATTAGTAAAAACTCGTAAAGAGAGTGCTAGAATTTTCACAGAGCAAAATCGTCCTGATCTAGCTGAGCCAGAATTAGCTCAAGTTGCAGTAATCGAGAAGTTTTTACCTGCGCAGTTAAGTGAAGAAGAAGTAGAAGCTGTAGTTGCAAAAATTATTGCAGAAACTGGAGCTTCAGGAATTGCTTCAATGGGTAAAGTAATGGGATTAGCATCTGCTCAATTAGGAGGAACTGCTGAAGGAAAAACCATTTCTGCAATTGTAAAGAAACTTTTAGTTTAAATAAATTTAGACTTCAGAATGTAGATTTTAGATTGCAATCAGTATCTAAAATCTACATTCTAAAATCATAAATCAATCGACCTCGTAGTTCAACTGGATAGAATATCAGATTTCGGCTCTGAGGGTTGGGGGTTCGAACCCCTCCGGGGTCACTATAATAAAGTAAAAAGCCTGGGAATTTAGATTCTCAGGCTTTTTTTATGGTTTGAACTTAGTCAAGTCTTTGAAAATTCTTGAAGGATATTATTATTTGCATATTGATACTAAAGTTATTAAGTTCACTTTGTCAAATAATTGTTTTTGCAAGATTGATTTGACTTATAAACAGATTCTATTTTCACAATAAAAAATGCATGCAAAAGAATTATTCTACAAACTTGACACATCATTATAATTTCTATTTTGGAATTTCTGGAAAAAGAATAAAGTGGGAAATAGGTCCAACATGGAAAACCCATCCGGAGTTCTTCATTTTAGAATTCGCTCCGAATGAAATCCATAATATGTGGGCGTATTGTACAGTTGGAATGTCAGCTGATTTAATAGATGATAACTTAATTGAGTTAGTCATTTATTCTCCGAGACAAGATAATTCTTTGGTTGAATTGTTGACTGTTCATGCTTCTCATCACAGATTAACGCCTTTTAATATTCATCATACCTCAAATATTGGAAGACCATGGCTAGAAAAATCAGAATGTGATCATGCGTTTATTTCATTACCTTATCTTGACGGAGAAAATTTAGAAATTTTTCAATTTGAAGAGAAAGTAATTCATTGCTATTGGCTTATACCAATTACAAAAAATGAGCGCGATTACAAAATAGAGTATGGTTGTGATGCATTAGAAGAATTGTTTGAGGAAAAACAATTGGATTATTTAAATCCTTTGCGAACCTCTTTAGTTTAATTGACTAAAATTAGAAATTTAATTAAAAAGCGTATGTTATTTGGACTATTTAAAAGTTTAGATGAAAAAGTTAAAGAAGATAAAGAAAATCTAATATCTAGGTTAAAGAGCTCTGAGTTAAAGACTTTGATTGTAGAAATGGGAAACAACAAGCCTATTTCGAATAACATAATTAAAAGGCAGAAGCGAGACCAGTCTTTTGAAAGCAAAGATTTTCCTAGTTGGTATGCTTATAGGATTTCTGATGAATTAAGTGATGTAAACTTAAAATCGGAACTTATTGAATTGCTTAATGACAAAGATTTTTTTCAATATAAAAAATATGTTTTAAGATGCTTAAGCAGCTTATGTGTAAACTGTAAAGATTACAAACTTTTCGATTTTTTGATTTCAGAGCTTGAAAATACTGACGAAGAAGAAGTAATTACAACAGTATTAAGCAGGCTTAATGAATTGCGAAAACCAGCTAGTCTGAACATTGATTATCTTAAGCAATTAATATTAAAAGGCACATATCAGAATAGAATTGACGCGCTTAATGCCTTAAAGAACTCTGAGCACAAAGATTTAGAGGAGATTTTAATACTGAAATTTAAGACTAGTGATCAGCATACTAAATGTATGATTTGTGCAACGCTTAGGTCTACTGGAACAATACAATCACTAGAAATATTGAAAGCGGAATTTAAAAGAACAAGAAGCAATGATTTAAAGTATTTTATTCAAAGTGCAATAGAAGAAATAAATGAACGAGAAAATAAGTGAGGCTAACTTTTAAATTTTGACTTGAATCTTCAAATTTTCTAACAGTTGGTTCGAATTTTGCCTCATCAAGGTCAATA
Organism: Flavobacterium sp. FlaQc-30; assembly: GCF_044005885.1. Taxonomy (NCBI): domain Bacteria; kingdom Pseudomonadati; phylum Bacteroidota; class Flavobacteriia; order Flavobacteriales; family Flavobacteriaceae; genus Flavobacterium; species Flavobacterium sp. FlaQc-30. The sequence continues at coordinate 187,859 of NZ_JBIPCO010000004.1, forward strand.
AAAAAGCCCCAACAAAACATTTTTGTTGGGGCTTTGAGTTAAAAAGCATTAAGTGCCTTTGTATAATGGGTTTTGTTCTAAAGTTGGATCGCTGTTCAAAGTAGGAACATCTATTGGCCATATTATTTTATGGTTTATTCCGTCAATATTTTGAAGTACACCAACTAAAGGAAGGTCTATTCTAAATACTAAAGGAGTTCCCGTTGCATCTTGCATACGGCGTAAGTCGTACCAAATTTTTCCTTCGGCTACGAATTCTTTTTGTCTTTCAGCGAAAATTGCCAATTCGTTTTGTTCAAAAGAACCATTTGCATAAACAGGAGCAGTACCGCCGCCGCCAGCATAAGCGCGGGTTCTAATGATGTTGATTTCGGCAGAAGGATCTTGTCCTTGTTTGTTTTTTATTTCTGCCAGCATTAAATAAGCTTCTGAAAGACGGTAAACAGGGAAGTCGTCTGAAAAAGTACGCGCGCCATCAACAATAGTTCCAATAAACTTACGCAGATTAGTAGCGTGAACTGTTCCTTTGTTGAAGTTTAAGAAAGTAACATTTGCTCTTGTGTCGGCTGCTTCATATTTTTGATATAAGTCATATTTGTACTCGTATCTTATAATGGTTCCGCCTCCATTTACCTTTAACGGATCGTTAGAAGGAATTGCAATACCTTTGTCATCAACATAACCCGCTAATGGATCTGTAATAGCGTAAATAAATTGACCATAGCTGTTTGTTGCTTCTCCAAAACCAAATCTCAAAGCAAAAATAATTTCATTATTTCCTTTTATTGAAGCTGTAGCGGCTGAGTTAAATACATTAGTAAAGCTTGATTGTAAACTGTATTTAGGAATAACTGCTTCTACTGCAGTTCTTGCAATCGCTAAATCAGAAGCTGTAGATGTTGGATTGGCGCCATCAATTTTTACTTTAGCCGACCATAGGTAAACTTCGGCCTGAAGCATTTGTGAAGCTCCCAAAGACCATTGTCCTTTTTGCATTTTAGAGGTGTAATCTCCAGAAAAACTTGCAATAGATTTCGTTACGTCTTCTTTGATAAAGTCTAAAGTTTCTTTTTCTGTTTTTGTACGGGGCAAATAAGCATCTTGAGCTGTTGTAGGTGTAGTAATAGCTACTTTAGGTTCTTTGGTTACAGGAAGTCTCCCGTAAGTACGATACAATTGAAAATAATAAAACGCTCTTAAACCATAAGCTTGACCAAGATAATAACTTTTGTCGGCAGCAGTCAAATATTGGGCTTTTTCTACTTGATAGATAAAATTGTTTACCTGAAATATAGGTGCGTAAAGTCCCGCCCAGCCTGTAATACCAGGAGATGATTCTCTAATATCCTGACGAACGATAGATCCTGAGTTTAAAGATGCAGTTCCAGTAAAGCTGGTTCCGTCTCTTAATGTTCCTCCTCTAAGTTCTCCTAATGTAAACAATGTAAATTGATAGCTTCTTAGTTGGCTGTGTAATCCTACCATTGCTCCATCTACTTGAGAAGGAGTTTTCCAAAAGCTTTCACTAGCGTAATAATCTTCTGGAGCTAAATCCAGTTTGTCGCAGGCATTAAACGTAATTGACAACGCTAAAAATGCAATTCCTATTAATATCTTTTTCATATCTTTTTTATAAAATAATTTGAACACCAAAAACCATAGTACGAGGTAACGGATAGCCCCCAGTAACATTTATCCCTTGATCTGTTTTCTCTGGCGAAAACAAAGTCGATTTACTTATATAGCCTAAATTCTGTCCAGTTAAAGTAAGCTTGATTCCTTCTATTTTTAATTTAGTCAATAAGTCAGCAGGCAATGAATACGATAAACTGATTTCTCTAAAGGATAGATAATCTGCCTTATTGTAAAACATGCTCGAAGTACGCATAGTGTTGTTTTTAAACAATTGATCAGCCCAGTAATATGTTGGGTATTTAGCATTTGGGTTCTCAGGGGTCCAAGTGTCAAAAACTTCTTTGGTCGTATTAAATGTTCCTTGTGCATTACTTAAAAACCAAGATCTAGGACCATCATATTGAACAAAGCCTAAAGCATAGTCAAAACGAGAGCTAAAAGCAAAACCTTTGTAAGTTGTGTAAAAACCAAAACCACCAGTTACTCTAGGAACAGTTCGTCCCATATATTCTCTGTCATAACTATTGATAATACCATCTCCGTTTACATCTTTCCATTTTACATCACCTAAAGCTATAGGGTAAGCCAGTGCTTTTTCAGAAGAGCTCATAGCATTATAAACATCTGGATGAACCAAAACTTTGGCGCCAATTAAATCTCTTAATTTTAAAGCGTAAGAATCTAAGTCAGCTTGAGTTCTAATAATACCTTCGGCAACATAAGCATAGGCAACGTTTGGATCTTGACCTTCTTGCAGACCGCCAACCCAAATTAAATTACCATCTTTATCTGTAACCTGACTTCCGCCAACTCTATTGTTTTCTAAACCATTGTTTGGCAGTTTCAATATTTTGTTAACATTGTAAGCTGCATTTGCATTAAAATCTAATGAGAAATCAGCCGTTTTGATGACTTTGTAATTCAAATCAACCTCTAAACCTTTGTTTTGCATATTACCTAAGTTTGTAGTAATCGATGTTATGCCTGAGGTAGCTGGCAGAGTGAAGCTTGAAATTTTGTCTTGTGTTTGTCTATTATAATAAGCTAGCGAAAGATCTAATCTGTTAAATAAACGTGTGTCTAAACCAAACTCGTAAGTGGCAGAACGTTCCCATAATAAATCAGGAAAAGGAAGTCCGTTAAGCTGATAGCCAACAGTTCCGTCATATTTACTGCTTCCGTATGATCCTTGCAATTGGTATGGGCCAATAAGGTTGTCGCTCACGTTTCCGTTTTGACCATAGCTCGCTCTTAGTTTTAAAGTATTGATTATTTTAGAATCGCTTAAGAAGCTTTCTTTATGTACATTCCAACCTACAGATATTCCAGGGAAATTACCCCAGCGATTATTTAGCAGTTTTGAGTATCCGTCACGTCTGATGGTAAAAGTTGCTAAGTATTTTTCATTATAATCATATGTGACACGGCCAAAGAAAGATAAAATGCGTTGACGCGTGTGGTAAGTGTCAATACTTCTTTTGTCTTTATCTGAACTAGTGTACTGTAAATCCATAAAATCATCAGATGGTGCGCCTGAACCTGCAGCGGAAACACCATTTGAATAGATGTCGTAGTATTCTGCTCCAATCATAGCATCAACATGATTTTTTCCTAAGAAATCAGTATTGTAGTTTAAAGTACCATTATAAGTCTGGCTGAATGATCGATCAAATTGAGCCGACGAAGAACGGGTTTTGTTGATGTTGTTAGGACTTGATAAGAAATCTTTATTGAACGATTCATAAAAACCTTCATTATAAAACCAGTTGGCACTAGTTCTAAAATATAGATTTTTTAATATATCAGCTTTAAAAGATTGCGTCATTGTAAATTTATCAGTTTGGTTTTTGCGGATGAACTTATCATCATTAACAGCTGGATTACCATCTGTATAATCTCTTCCTACTAATAAATCTCCATTAGCATTCGTTCCTCTCATTGTTGGCGGTGCGCCTAGAGAACGAGTTAAATAATTGCTTTCGCCATTTGTTTGCGGACCTCTCCATTGCGCTGTTGCGAAGTTCAAGCCAGAAGTAGAAGTCAGCCAAGGCTTTATTTTATAATCACCATTAAAAACAAAAGTCAGCCTTTTGTAAAAAGTATTAATTGGTAAACCTTCTTCGTTATAAGAACCAATACCGGCATAATAACTGCCTTTTTCACTTCCGCCTGTCATAGATAAATTAATATCTTTAGTTATACCCTGAGGTCGAAGAGCGTAGTCTTTATAGTTAAAATCTTTGAAAATGATTTCCTTATTGGTACCATTCGGGTCGTAAGCTCCAGCAGCATTTGTACGAACAGGATCAGTCATACTCTGCCAGCCTTGTCCCAATAACTCTTCGTTACTTGGATTTCTAAACATTGGGCTCCATACAGCAGATGCGTTTTTATTACCATCAAGAATATTTCCAGATGCATCTTTATATAAATTTCCAGTACCAAATGGCCCAGTAGAATTTAACTGACTAAGACGGCTGGCGTCATAGGAACCAGAAGTCTGAATAGCTTTTCTAGACCAGTACAAATATTCTTGTGCATTGATAAAATCAAATGGTATATTTAAAGTATTGATACCAAGATTTGTATTTATAGTGATATTTGAAACACCCGCTTTACCTTTTTTGGTAGTAATCAAAATAACTCCATTATTGGCTCTAGCACCATAAATAGCTGTCGCCGAAGCATCTTTTAAAACTTCGATAGACGCAATGTCATCAGGATTGATTTCGCTGAAACTAGCTCTCAAAAAACCGTCTACCATTACTAATGGAGATCCGCTTCCGTCGTAATTAGTTCCTCCACGTAAAGTGATGACAGGAACAGCACCAGGACTTCCTGAAGCTTGCTGCACTCTTAAGCCTGGGATTGTACCAGCCAGAGCCGAAGCAGGATTAGAACGTACTCCAGTTTCTAAAACTCTATTATCTAGTTTTGATACAGAACCCGTTATTTTAGATTTTTTCTGAGTACCATAACCCACAACAACAATCTCGTTTAATTTTTGTCCCGATTCTTTTAAGACAACTGTAATCGATGAAGCTCCAATAGTTAATTCCTGCTGATCCATACCGATGTAAGAAACGATAAGTTTTGTAGCGCCCTCAGGAACATTTAATTCAAAGTTACCGTTGAAGTCAGTTTGAGTTGAAACTTTAGTTCCCTTAACAACAATATTTGCTCCAGGCAGTGGGTTTCCAGCCTCGTCGAGTACCTTTCCTTTTATTTGTTTTTGAAATAAAGATGATTTAATTGTCGTTCTGTCATTTGCTGCTTTTACTATTTCATTTTTTTCTGATAAAATAGTCGCTGCAGTAGATTTTGCTGCCGATACCTGTATAGTAAAAGGTATCAAAAATAAGGGCGTTAATTTGATAACGTTCCCTAATTTAGGCATAAGCCAATAATTCTCAGGCTTGCTTTTTGGTAGTAATTTCATACTTTTGTAATGGTTTGGTTAATAATAATTTTCCTTCGTGGTCATGTTTATTTTTTCCAATCTATATTTCTTAATAAGAAGAAATCGGCCAGTAGTGTTCGCAGCATCTGCTGGCTTTTTTATGAAAAAAAAGTATAAAAAAGGGTTTCCCCGTTTTAGTCAAATTGGCTTGTTGTTTTTATATTGATATCCTTTCTTTCTAAATACTGGTTTAGTGTTCTTTTAGTACTTATAAACTTCAATCAAAACGTTCCAGTAAAACTTCTTTTCCTTTTTGATGTGTTGTTTATAATCAAATCAAGTCAGTTATTTCAATGTAAATAACTTTCAAGATTACCTATTGCTCAAAGAAGGGAGGATTCTTTTCTTGCGATAGTATTTCTATGTTGGTTTTAGTTGATTGTGCTAAAATATTATGGTTCCATTTTTACTGCATAAAAGAGCAAAAGATCAAAAAAGAACTAAATGATTTTGACTAAAACGTTTTTCTAGGTTGTAAACGTATGAAATGTTTTTAATAAATTAATCTAATTATTAAAAAAATTTATTAAGTATTTTTTAACAATGAGGTAAACCGTAAAGAAATCAGCTAATAACGCTTATATTGTTGTATTGTAATTTTTTATCTTAAAATAAAACATTTTAAATATTTTTATTAATTCGTGTTTATGTATAATGTGTTCGAACACATTTTTACTATTTTGCTTTTTTTCTTAAATAATAATATATACATTTGTTAAATATTAAAATATTTTATTAAATAAAGACGGGTTTTAGTTTTCTGTTTCAGCTAAAAAAAGAATGTTTTTGAAAATCAGATAGGAGGAATGATATTTAGGGAATATTCAATTTACTGAAATGAAAAAGACTAAAAAGAAGAGGATTTGTTTGATGAAATGAAAGAAAAGAAAAATGAAATAAAAAGTTTTAATAATGACTAGCTGTAATTGCACTGTGATAATGAGAGTTTGAAAATAATCTTGCCAAAGGAGGATCGAGCAGGTTTGTTGATGTATAATTCTCTAAATTAACAGTGTGATTGTAAAAGAATAATTAAGGGGAGAAGAAGTAATTATTTTGGAATGTTTTTAAATTAGATTTGAAGAACGACTATTTAAAATGAGAAAATTAGAATTGAATTATGAATTATTATAAAAAATACAGATGGTTTCATTTTGCAATGATTGTTATGCTGTGTGCCACGATAAGTGCAAATGGTCAGATAAAAAAAACAGTATTGCCAGATAGTTTGTTTTCTACTTTTTATCATCAGCGCGTTTCTCATTTTAGAACACTTCCATTGACAAAAAACGACATTGTTTTTGTTGGAAACAGTATTACAAATGGCGCAGAGTGGGCTGAATTATTTGCAGATAATCGGATAAAAAATCGTGGAATAAGCAGTGATGTAAGTGCTGCAGTTTTGAATCGAATTGATGAAATTGCCATTAGAAAACCTGAAAAAGTTTTTTTATTGATTGGAGTTAATGATTTGTCAAGGAATATTTCGACCGATAGTATTTTTAAAAATATTGTAAAAATTGTTTCGTATTTAAAACAAGAATCTCCATCGACAAAATTGTTTGTGCAAAGCATATTACCTGTAAATGATTTCTATAAAAAATTTGAAAACCATACAGGCAAAGGAGAACAGATAAAGCGCTTAAATGCTGTTTTGAAACAAAATTCGGCTGTTTATCAATATACTTATATTGATTTGCACAATTCCTTTTGTGATGAAAACGGAAAGCTAAGAAAAGAGTTAACTAATGACGGTTTGCATCTTAAGGGAGACGGCTATTTGTTGTGGAAGCATTTAGTTTATCCTGATGTTTTTGATCTAGAATCAAAACCTTCGTTACTGCCAAAGCCACAACAGTTGAATTGGAAAACTGGTGCTTTTTCGTTAACTGCAGAAACAGCAATTCTCGTTGATAATCCAGCTTTAGAGAAAGAAGCTTTGGTGTTGAAAGAAGCTATGGAGCAAAAAGGATTGAGGGTAAAAGTGACAAATAAAACGGCATACAATGAAAAATATATTCAGCTGTGTTTAGGGAATGTTTCCACTCCAAAAAATCAATCAGAGGCATATCGCTTAGAAACGACATCAGATAAAGTAATCCTTACCGCCAATACCTCGCAGGGAATTTTTAATGGTATTCAAACCTTACTGCAATTAATGCGGGATAATACCTTTGTAGATGCTTCTGATATTACCGATTGGCCTGCCTTTGCATGGCGCGGATTTATGGTAGATGTGGGAAGAAATTACCAATCTGTTGCGCTTTTGAAACAGCAAATAGATGTTATGGCAGCGTATAAATTAAATATCTTTCATTTTCATCCTACAGAAGATATTGCATGGCGTTTGCAAAGTAAGTTATATCCGCAGTTAACAGCTCCAGAATATATGCTTCGTGATAAAGGAGAGTATTATACAGAAAACGATTTAAAAGAGCTTATTAAGTATTGCAAAGAGCGATACATAACTTTGGTTCCTGAAATTGATATGCCTGGACATAGTGCAGCGTTCAGAAGAGCAATGGGAGTCGATATGCAAAGTGATTCAGGTTTAGAAATTGTAAAAAATATAATCAAAGAATTTTGTGCGACTTATGATGTTCCTTATCTGCATTTAGGTGCCGATGAAGTTAAAATAACCAATCAGAAATTTTTGCCAGAAGTTATTGCTTTGACTGAAAGTTTAGGTAAAAAAGTAATAGGATGGGAGCCCGGCGGGAATTTTAACGATGGAGTAATTCGTCAGCTTTGGATGGAAGGCGCGACAAGTGTTAGTAAGAATAAAAATATAAAATATTTAGATTCTAGACACTTGTATTTAAATCATATGGATCCTTTAGAAAGTGTTGTTACAATTTTTAATCGTCAAATATGTAATTTGACTGAGGGTAATGAAAATGCTTTAGGAGGCACTGTTTGTGTATGGAACGATAGAGCTGCGGCGAATGAAGAAGATGTTATGAAAATGAACCCCGTTTATCCCGGTATGCTGGCTTTTGCAGAACGCAGTTGGCAAGGCGGCGGTTATGCGGGCTGGACGGCAGTTATTGGTCAGCCCGAAAGCGAAAGAGCTAAATCATTTGCAGTGTTTGAAAACCGTTTATTAGATCAAAAAAAACAATATTTTAAAAACCTGCCTTTTAATTATGTTAAGCAGGCAGATTTAGTTTGGGATATTTATGGACCTTATGATAATAAAGGAGATTTGTCAAAAGCTTTTGCATTCGAAAAACAGTCATTTAATACAGTAAAAGAAAAACCAGTTTACAAAGCTGTTGGCGGTACTTTGGTTATGAGACATTGGTGGGCACCGCAAATTTCGGGCGTGATCGAGAAGCCGCAAGAAAATACAACTTGGTATGCTCAAACTCAAATTTGGAGTGATGAAGACAAAGAACAGGAATTTTGGATAGGATTTAATAATTTATCACGTTCAATGAGTACAGATTCGCCGGCTGCTGGTACTTGGAGTAATTTAAACAGCGCAGTTTGGGTGAATAATTTATTGGTAAATCCGCCAATTTGGAAACATCCTGATATGAAAGGTAATTCAGAAATTCCATTGATTGACGAAGGATATGAATTTAGAGATCCAACAAAAATTGCATTAAAAAAAGGATGGAATACAGTGAGAATTAAACTGCCCGTTGGAGTTTTTAAAGGTAAAGATTGGCAAAATCCAGTAAAGTGGATGTTTACTTTTGTTGAAGTGAGAAAATAATGATTATTATTTTCTAGAAAATAAATTTTCAACCACCCAAGCCGGACCAATTAACAAAAACTGAAGATCTTTTAAGAAAGAAGGTTTCTTGCCCTCAATATTATGTCCGTAAAATTGCCCAATCCAAGCAATTACAAATACGCCGATCGAGAAAATCCATAACGGAAAAACCTGTCCGATATAGTAATTCGCTATTAAACAAAGAGCCGAAAAAATGGCAATTTTAACCGCCATCGCAATCGATAATCGGATGTAGAAAATTAGAACAAAAAGTAAAACGACAAATGCCCAATTCTCGATAAGCGGAGCATTTAGTTTTAATGTATTTGCGATTAAACCGCTTGGAATACTCATTAATAAACCAACGATAGAAAAGAAAATTGCGGGCACACAAATGTAGTGTATCGCTTTGTTCTTTGGGTTTTGATGACTTACAGCGTATTCAGTAAACCATTGGTCTAATGTTCTCATTCTCTTTGGATTTAGGTATTTGTAAATCTAGTAAAATTTTCTTTAGATTTTACTTATTCCGTTTTGAATGTTTCATTGAGAATGGTAATGACTAAATAGGCAGATAGAATTTCTAAAACTGTAATTCTTGATCTGTTTTTTAGGCGAGAACTTCAGTTTGCATTTTATTACGCTCATTATAATCAAAAACGTCATCCCACAATTCGTCAATCTTTATCAATGCTTCATTTAACGGAATAACGCTCCATTTTCCGCTAGTTTCAATTCCAATTCCAATGTTTTTTAATTTGAATAAAGCATCGTTTACATCAAAATCCAATTCTGTTTTTAATTCAGAGGCAAACCAAGCTTCTATTTGTAAATCCAATTCTTTGGCAGTTAACGGATATTGACTTCTGCTTAAAAAAGAATAAGCCAAAATGGTTTCTTTCAAAGCCTCTTCTTCAGATGAATTTAAAAGCGAATAAAAAGCACCGCTGTTGTTTCCTAAGTTTTTGAAATACAAACTGTCTGAAAGCATTTTAGAATATCTGATTTTTTTGTTTACAAAGTTGTTGTACTGTCGAAAACAATAGGCAGATAATATTCCTAAGGCAATTAGACCTTGATTTAGCGAGGTTTTGCTGTTAAGTAAATCAATAGCTTCTCTCGTTTTATAAGCGCCGTACATATTAATTAAAGCTGGAATTACTTTCGCACTTAATAATGAAAGACCTCCAAAAATTCCAGGAACCCAAAGCAGTAATTTGTCTTTTAAAGACATTTTCGGAATGGCATTTGGAAAAATAGTTTCAAGATCATTTTTAGGAACGCGTTTAAAGATTTTCAATGCAATCGAACCTGGATCGATAGGCATTTTTCCTAACTTCACTTTCTTTTCGCTCAAATAATCAGCCTCATTATAATTAAGAAAAATCATTACCCGATCGTAATATTCGATCTCAACTTCCTTCTTCCAGAAAATGTATTTTGTAATTTTTTCTTTAGCTTTATGATGACCGCGAACATAAAGTTCGTAATCTTTAAAAGCATTAAAATCGATCGATAAATCGAGTCCAATTAAGTCAGATTCCTTAAAAGCAACTTCCAGTGTTTCTTTGTCAATGCGATGATAATTGCCGCGTTCTAAAACCGTAAGTAAAGTGTTTTTAAAAACAGAAAAATCACTTTTTCCAATAAAACCCTCGCGTTCTTTTTCGCTCAAATCAGGATCAAAAAGAGAATAATTTTGTTTTAAATTTCGATTTAGATTAAAAGATTCGTAATGATAATAATGTTCTATAATGTCGAATAATTTCTTGAAATCGTCAATTTTATTTGAGTCTTTAGCGAAAGCAGTAATTTGTTGTTCGAGTAAAAATTCCTTGTTAAAAGGAATATAATGTTCTCGTGTCATATCGATTTTTGAGGCTTTAATTTTTGAAGTATATATTAACGCAAAAATACTGCTCCAAATTTGATTTTTTAAGTTTTTTTTAGAAAGGAATAAAGATTTTGATACTCATTTAATCAAAAATAAGAATCTGTATAAAAAGACAAAAGCCGTAAAGAATTTCTTTACAGCTTTGACTTCCTTGAGAGGGTACCTTAGATATGTGCGGATCAGTTACATATCTAAAATTGTTTCTATTGCATGAATAGATTTACATCGACCCTTCTTATAATAGTAATAGCAGAGAGTGAGGATTCTTCTGTGTTATATTATAAGCACTATTACGGAGATTAGTGTAGGGTCTGTTTTTTATATAATTTAGTTTTTATCAGTTTAAAATCGAATAAATTTTAATGGCAGCGGTTATTTTTTCACATCCTTTAATTTGCTTATTTGGCTTTCCATTAGTTTTTTATACTCATTAACAAGCTTGGAATATTCAGCTTTAATAAGATCGCAGGTTATCCCGGTTCTATCACCTCGAATAGACTTTCGAATATAATCGTAAGAATATCCGTATCTATTTTTGATAATCTTTAAGACATCTTGATTGTAACTTGGTTTAGTTTTTATATTTTTGTCCATTGCTTAATTTGTATTAAAAACGAGACAAATATAGTAAGATATTTCTTAATTACAAAATAAATAGAATATTTTCTAATAAAATAATAATTTATGTCAGAAAACACCTTACAGAGAATAAAACAGTATCTTGATTACAAGGGTATTAGAGTTAGTGCTTTTGAAAGAGAGATTGGTATGTCTAATGGATCTTTTGCGAGCCAATTAAAAAGAAATAAAACAATAGGGCTCGATAAGTTAGAAAATATCCTAAGAAGATATTCAGATATCAATCTCGAGTGGCTTTTAAAAGGTACCGGCAGTATGATAAGGTTAGATGCTTTTCGTGAAGAACCAGTTATATATTACAAAACAGAGAAGACAGACAAAGACGAAGAAGCAATCAATTACAAAGATCTTGCAGAAGCTCGAAAAGAGACAATTGAAAGCCTTCAAAAAGTAATTCAATATTTAGAAGCACAAATTGCAGAAGGAGATCAGAAGTAAGAAGTTCTGTTTTTTAGTTGTTTAAGCGACAAGTTTTTTTTCTTTACCAAAAGCAAAATGCGCTTGATTCAGTTTTGATTCCGTAACAAGAAGGAGATGCGACAGTGCGAAAACAGGTATAAATACCTAGTTGTTTGTACTGTTTTATAAATAATTTTGAATTTCTTATAAAAGTCAAAAATAGATTATGATACATTTTATACTCTCTGTTTTAGTTTTGGTATTAAAGCAGTTGTTCTAAGTTGAAATTTTCTTTATTGCTATCACTTTAGTTTTTTTATAGAACAAAGCTTTATTCCATTTATGGGCATTATTTTTTACATTTGTGTCCTATGAAAAAAGCTTTTCAACTCTTCGATTTTACTCAAAAAGTCAATTACAAAAACGAAATTTTAGCAGGTTTAACCGTTGCAATGACAATGATTCCAGAATCTTTGTCGTTTGCAATTTTGGCTGGATTTCCGCCTTTAGTTGGTTTGTATGCTGCTTTTATAGCTGGATTAGTTACTGCAGTTTTTGGCGGAAGACCTGGAATGATTTCTGGAGGCGCGGGAGCAACAGTAATTGTTTTAATTGCTTTAATGAAATCGCACGGATTAGAATATGTTTTTGCGGCGGTTGCGCTTGGCGGACTGGTGCAAATAACTATTGGACTTTTTAAACTGGGAAAATTTATACGTTTAGTCCCGCAGCCTGTTATGTTTGGTTTTGTAAACGGATTGGCGGTTGTGATTTTTATGTCGCAGCTCGAGCAGTTTAAAACTATTGTAAATGGCGAAACGACTTGGCTGCAAGGAACGCCGCTGTATATAATGTTAGGTTTAACTACACTTACAATTAGTATCGTTCTCCTTTTTCCGAAACTTACAAAAGCAGTTCCAGCTTCTTTAGTGGCAATTATGGTAGTGTTTGCCATCGTACTTATTTTTAATATTGAGACCAAAACAGTCGAAGATATCGCTTCAGTTCAAGGCGGATTTCCTCCGTTTCATATTCCTAATATTCCCTTTACTTTTGAAACTCTTAAAGTAATATTTCCCTATTCTGTAATTGTCGCAGCCGTTGGTTTGACCGAAGGTTTGCTTACACTCAATCTTGTTGACGAGATTACGGGAACACGAGGGAATAGTAATCGCGAATGCATTGCGCAAGGAAGTTCAAATATCTTAAACGGTTTCTTTTTCGGAATGGGCGGCTGCCCAATGATCGCACAAACTTTGGTAAATCTTGGTGCCGGTTCCAGAGCAAGACTTTCTGGAATTATTGCTGCTTTAACGATTTTAATGATTGTACTTTTTGGAGCTCCTGTTATTGGTAAATTGCCAATGGCGGCTTTGGTTGGTGTTATGATGATGGTTGCAATTACAACATTTGAATGGTCGAGTTTCAGAATTATCAATAAAATGCCTAAACATGATATTTTCGTTGGTATTTTAGTCGCTCTTATTACAATTGTATTGCATAATCTAGCTTTAGCAGTTTTAATTGGAGTAATTATTTCTGCCTTGGTTTTTGCATGGGAAAGTGCCAAAAGAATCCGAGCAAGACAGTATGTAGATGAAAACGGAATAAAACATTACGAAATTTATGGACCGTTATTTTTTGGTTCGATAGCTGCCTTTACAGAGAAATTCGACATCAAAAACGATCCAGATCATATTGTTATAGATTTTAAGGAAAGCCGAGTTTCAGATATGTCAGCAATCGAAGCGTTAAATAATTTGACTAAAAAATACAATCAGCTAAACAAGGTTGTAGAATTGCAGCATTTAAGTGCAGATTGCAGGCAATTGCTTAAAAATGCTGATGCTGTTATCAATGTAAATGTAATAGAAGATCCTACGTACAAAGTGGTTTCTTAATTAGATAATTAGAAAATGTGTCAATTAGATAATTACATTGTAGAGGCATAATGTAGTGTGTCTATGCAGCGTATTTAGATAATTTATATTGTATAGTATTGCCTCCAGCTTTAGCTGGAGGCAATACTATATATTGAGCTATTCCAATTCAAAAATTATCTAATTATCTAATTATCTAATTATCTAATTATCTAATTATCTAATTATCAAATTGACAAATTATCAAATTTAACGAAGCATCGATTTTACGTCGCTGAACTTTCCGTCAATTTCGCCTATTTGCAGGCCTAAAATATGAGCAATTAAAGGATAAACCGAAACGTTTTGAAAAGTTTTTACCGTTTTATCTACTTTAAATGCAGGACCTTTTGCATAGAAAATGGCGTGCATATCTTTTTCATTATTGTCGTAACCATGAGTTCCGCCTTTTATATTTTGACTTTCTTTGCTGACTAGGCTGTATCCTTTTTTTGCTTCGATAACAAAATCATGTACACGCGGATTGGTGCCGTAATGAAGTCTTTTTGGAACTTCTGCTGCTTTCCAAAACTTAATATGCGGTACTTTTTTTAAGGCTTTTGCGATTGAATCTTGACAGCCGGCTTTTGCCTGAAGACTCATAATTGGGTTAACTACAGCTTTATATCCAAGCCACTCTGGTTTTAAGTAATCTAAAACAGCCACTTTTTTATCATTGCTGATGTTCGTCATTCCGTGATCTGAAACAATAATCAAATTGATTTTTTTTCTAATTTCTAATTGATCTAACCTGCGAGACAATGCGCCCATAATCGAGTCCATTTTTATAACCGCTTTTTTAGTCTCTGCCGATAATGGTCCAAAATTATGACCTGTATGATCTGGCTCATCAAAATACAAAGTGACAAGATGAGGTCGTTGCTTTTCTGGAAGCTGAAGCCATTTCAGGACAGTATCGATTCGAGCTCCGTATGGAATTTTACTGTCGTATTTTTTAAAATAACTAGGATTTCTTTTATCAATGTCAGAACCCGGCCAGAAAAAAGAACCCGTTTTTACACCTTGCTGCTCTGCAAGATTCCAAATAGGATTTCCGCCGTAGTAGCGAGAATCAGTTTTGGCATCGCTTGATAATGAAAATGATTCGTTTAAAGCGGCATCATAAAAAACATTATTGATGATACCATGATGATCAGGGTAAAGCCCTGTAACAATAGAATAATGATTTGGAAAAGTTTTACTTGGATAAGAAGGTTTCATTGATTTTGCATGAACACCCTCAGCTGCAATTTGCTTTAAATTTTGAAGCTTAAATTGTTTTACATAATCCCAGCGAAATCCATCCATAGAAACTAAAACTACATAAGAATCTTTGTTAGTTTGAGCCTGTAAAAAAGTAGTAAGAAGTAAGAGTGTAAAAGATAAAAGGCGAGTTGTGAATTTTCTCATTTTGTAATTTTAATAGAACTGCAAAGGTAGAGATAACAGATTTTTTAAAGAAAAAGAGAATGTTAAATAAAGAGAGTTGCCACGAATTACACTAATTTCCACGAATTAATTTTTTTCAATCTTTTGCGCATATTTTAATTAGCCACAGATTACGCAGATTAAAAGGATTTTTATTTTATGCAGATCATAGATTATAAAAAATAAATTAATCTGCTTGAATCAGTAAAATCTATGTGAAATTTTTTTAGTGTTTCCAATAAAGAAATCCTTTTAATCTGTGTAATCTGTGGCAACTTTTTACAAGCAAAATCATTCGTGGAAATTAGTGCAATTCGTGGCAAACAAAAAAAGCGCCGGATAAAAATCCAGCGCTTTTGAGTTTTAAGAAGAGAATGAATTACATCATTCCTGGCATTCCGCCGCCCATTGGCATTCCGCCAGCGTTTTCTTCTTTAATATCGATTAATGCACATTCTGTAGTAAGGATCATTCCAGAAACAGATGCAGCATTTTCAAGAGCTACACGAGTTACTTTTTTAGGATCGATAATACCAGCTTTAAGCATATCTACATATTCGTCAGTTTTTGCATTGTATCCAAAATCTCCAGAACCTTCACCAACTTTTGCTACAACTACAGAACCTTCAAGACCTGCATTTTCAACAATTGTTCTTAACGGAGATTCAACAGCACGAGATACAATCTGGATTCCAGTTGCTTCGTCAGCGTTATCAGCTTTAAGAGAAGCTAAAGCAGCTTTTGCTCTTAATAGCGCCACACCACCACCGGCAACAATTCCTTCTTCAACAGCAGCACGAGTTGCGTGTAATGCATCGTCAACTCTGTCTTTTTTCTCTTTCATTTCAACCTCAGAAGCAGCACCAACATAAAGAACAGCAACACCGCCAGCTAATTTAGCCAAACGCTCTTGCAATTTTTCTTTATCATAGTCAGATGTTGTAGTTTCCATCTGACCTTTAATTTGGTTTACTCTGTTTTTGATAATGTCAGCTTCACCAGCACCACTTACAATAGTTGTATTGTCTTTATCGATAGAAACTCTTTTTGCAGTTCCTAACATTTCGATAGTTGTATTTTCAAGAGTATATCCTCTTTCTTCAGAAATTACAGTTCCACCAGTTAAGATTGCGATATCTTCTAACATTGCTTTTCTTCTGTCTCCAAAACCTGGCGCTTTTACAGCAGCGATTTTAAGAGCGCCTCTTAATTTGTTTACTACTAATGTAGATAAAGCTTCTCCGTCAACGTCTTCAGCAATAATTAATAATGGTTTTCCTGATTGAGCAACTGGCTCTAAAACTGGAAGTAATTCTTTTAAAGAAGATACTTTTTTGTCGTATAATAAGATGTATGGAGAGTCTAATTCAACTTCCATTTTCTCTGGGTTTGTTACGAAGTAAGGAGAAAGATATCCTCTGTCAAACTGCATACCTTCAACAACATCTACAAAAGTGTCAGTTCCTTTAGCTTCTTCAACAGTGATAACACCTTCTTTACCTACTTTAGCAAAAGCTGTAGCGATTAATTCACCAATAACTTCGTCATTATTTGCAGAGATAGAAGCAATTTGTTTGATTTTGTCAGAATCGCTTCCAACAACTTTAGCTTGAGAAGCTAAGTCGGCAACGATAGCTTCAACAGCTTTGTCGATACCACGTTTTAAATCCATTGGATTTGCACCAGCAGCAACGTTTTTTAAACCTTCTTTTACGATAGCTTGTGCTAAAACTGTAGCAGTTGTAGTTCCGTCACCTGCTAAATCATTAGTTTTAGAAGCTACTTCTTTAACCATTTGCGCGCCCATATTTTCTAATGGGTCTTTTAATTCGATTTCTTTTGCAACAGAAACACCATCTTTAGTAACCGTTGGTCCGCCAAATGACTTTCCAATGATTACGTTACGACCTTTTGGTCCAAGAGTTACTTTTACAGCATTTGCTAATGCATCAACACCACGTTTTAATCCGTCACGTGCTTCAATATCAAATTTTATATCTTTTGCCATTTTTTGTTTGCTTTAGGCAGTAGGCTTTAGGCCTTTCTACTGCGAAATTAGTATTTGGTTTTATATTGCTTTAGGTAATAGGCTTTTGTAAATGCATATTGCCTACAGCTATCTTTAGATTATCGCTAAGATGTCGTCTTCACGCATAATCAAATAATCAGTTCCTTCTAGTTTTAATTCAGTTCCTGCATATTTACCGTAAAGTACCGTGTCGCCAACTTTTACAGTCATTGTGTGATCTTTTGATCCGTTTCCTACTGCAACTACAGTTCCTTTTTGTGGTTTCTCTTTGGCAGTATCTGGAATAAAGATTCCTGAAGCAGTTTTAGTTTCAGCTGCAACAGGCTCAATAAGTACGCGGTCTGAAAGCGGTTTTATGTTTAAAGCCATGATTTTATTATGTTATTAGGTTATACGTTTTTTAATGTTCTAAAAACTTTCAGAAACTATGCCATGCTCATAAAACTGACATTATTTCTTAAAAAAAATGCCAGCTTTGACAGGCTGGCATTTTAATTTATATCAAAATTATTATTTTGTAGCAGGAGTTTGCTGTGCTGGTGCAGCTGGTGTAGTTGCAGCAGGAGCTTCTGTTTTTTCAATAATTTTAGATCCTGTGTCGTTTAATGATTCTGTAAAGCTTAAACTTGAAAGTAAAATTAAAACAATCAAAATAGTTGCTAATGTCCAAGTACTCTTGTCTAAAAAGTCAGTTGTTTTTTGAACACCACCTAACATTTGAGTTCCGCTGATAGTAGAAGATAATCCTCCTCCTTTAGGGTTTTGAACCATGATTACTACGATCAATAGAAAACAAACTATTGTGATTAAAACTAAAAAAATTGAAAATGTGCTCATTGCTTAATTGTTATTGTTATTTTGTTGTAAAATCTTTATATCCGAAATGCGGTCTGCAAAGAAAGTAATTTTTTCTGGATATTTCAAAATTAATATTTCATATGCTTGTATCGCTTTCGTATATTTTTTTTGTTCTAAATATACTCTGGCCAAAGTCTCTGTCATTAAGTAAGAATTGTCTTCTTTATTAATGTCGAATTGTACTGCAGGGGTTATTGCAGTCTGTTTTATTGGAGATATTTTAGGATTGGTTTCGATAAACTTATCGATTATTTCTGCCTTTTTCTTTTTTTCTTCCTCAATTCTCTCAACTTCTTCAGCTGTTTTGGTTTCATTATTATTTGCAGTATCCTCAGTTCTATCTATAGGTTCCGTTTTTGCCAATTGCAGCCATTCTTGAAAAGAATGCTTTTCGTTATCAGAGAAATCTAATGGTTTTCCTATTTCAAGATTTTTCTCGGCATTTTTTACAGGTTCAGAGCTCTCTGTTTCTTTTGGTTCTTCTTCTGTTTTTACCTTATCAAATACAACTGTTGATGCCTCTTTTATTGAACTCAAAATTGATTCTTCGATTGGAGATAATACTCTTACTTCTTCGATTTCATCGTCTACAATTTCTTCAAAGAAAGTTGGAATTGCTCCTTTAATAGGTGTAACCGCTTTCTGTTCAGCTGCAGGTTCAATTGTTTTTTCTTCTGATTTTGGCACTTCTTCAAAAGTATTTAATATTTCTTCTTCAGTAGGACTTATAATAGAGGACTCAATAATAGTTTCTGTTGGAGTGCTCTCTGTTTTTTCAGCCTCTTTAAAAGTGTTTAAAATTTCTTCTTCGCTAGGGCTTGCAATTATTGATTCGCTAACAGAAGTTGTTGGTTCTTCTGTTTTTACTTTTTCTTCAAAAGTATTTGCTGCAGCTTCTTTTATCGAACTTAAGATTGATTTTTCAATAATGGGATCAATAGGTTTTTCTGTAATTTTTGCTGGTTCTTCAAATACTACATTTGAAGCTTCTTTAATCGAGTCTAAAATAGACTGTTCAATCGGATCGATTTTTGTAAATGTAACTTTATCGATTGGTTTAGGCGAGACAATTTCGCTGTCAACAACAGTTATTTCTAGTAAATCTTGAAGCTTACGGTCGTAATATTCACCTTGAATTGTGGTGAAATTTTCTGAGGTAATAAAATCAAATAATACCGAACGATCAGCTGTGTGAGCGGCAGTAACTTTTAAGGCGTAGTTATACTTAAAGCTGTTTTGATTGTAAAGTCCTTTTAATCGCAGTGCTCTGGCACTTTGAAAATACGGAAATTCATTCAAAACACTTCCTAATGCTTCTGCCTGCTGTTCTGTAATAGCATCGGGTTTGTTCATTAAGTAAGTATAATCAGTTACATTCATTTCTTTTTTTATTTAATCGTTTAATTTATTTAATCCTTGTATTTGTTTAATAGGTCATCGATTGAACAAATAAACGATTAACCAGTTAAATCAAAAAACTACCATTTTGCTAATGATTCATTAAAGATATCCTGAGTAATTCTCTCAAAAATAGTTTGAATTGCTGTGTTTAAAACACTGCCTGTTGGTAATTCATTTCCAGGGAAATCGTAATAAAACTCAAATGTTCTTTCAAAATCATCTGTTTCCTTCTTTTTGTTTGTGAAACGAACATTTATACGAATCGTCAAACGGTTTTGTGCAGCCTGCTGATCAGCGGTGGCTGTCATTGGCGTTATTCTGTAATCTGTAATTTCTCCTTCGTATGTTAATTCTCCTCCAGTGCTGACCAAGTTCAAATTGGTTTGGTTTTGAATTAAATCTTGCAATGCCAATGTAAATTGTCTGTCTATTCCAGGTTCAATCAAATCAGCGTTATTTTGGAAAAAGTTAACTTGAAAAGTTTTCGCGTCAATTGGTCCCGTTCCTGTAAAGTTGTAAACGCCGCAACCGCTGAAAGTGGTTGCTATTAATAGAATAAAAAGATATTTTAAGTTTTTCATTTTTTATTTTCAGTATTGATTCGTCAGTTTATTGACGCTTGGATCAAAGGTATTCATTTTTGGTTTAAAATGTTTTGGTGTTTTATTGACTTTGCACTAAAACTATAAATCAAATTGTTTGATTTTTCGGTATAAAGTTCTTTCAGAAATACCTAATTCATCAGCAGCAGCTTTACGTTTTCCTTTGTTTTTTTCTAATGATTTTTTGA
Source organism: Flavobacterium sp. FlaQc-30 (assembly GCF_044005885.1). Classification (NCBI taxonomy): domain Bacteria; kingdom Pseudomonadati; phylum Bacteroidota; class Flavobacteriia; order Flavobacteriales; family Flavobacteriaceae; genus Flavobacterium; species Flavobacterium sp. FlaQc-30. The sequence continues at coordinate 208,032 of NZ_JBIPCO010000004.1, forward strand.
TCATTTCGATTTCTTTCTGTTCAAGGCGTAAAATTTCTTCTTCTTCAATAGTTTCGGCAAACAAATAATTGTCTTCCGGCATTTGATAATTTTCTTCGCGTCCAGCAGGAGTCATAACAGCAGTTCTTGGCTCTTCTTCAAAATCAATCTCGCTTTCATTTTCCTGTGAACCGTATATTTTCTGAATTAAATTTGGATTAATATCCTGCACTTTTGAAGAGCCGTTCTTCATTAATTCTAAAGTCAATTTTTTTAGATCATTCAGATCGCTTTTCATATCAAAAAGGACTTTGTACAAAATATCTCTTTCGGTGCTAAAATCGCTTTCTTTTTTACTGTCACTTATTACAGATGGCAGGTTGCTTCCTTCTGCAGGAAGATACGATTGTAAAGTAGCTGCCGAAATATCGCGATTGGTTTCTAAAACCGAAATTTGTTCGGCTACATTTCGAAGCTGACGGATATTTCCGTTCCATCTAAATTTTTGCAATACATTTACAGCATCATCATCTAATTTTAAAGGAGGCATTTTGTATTTATGAGCAAAATCTGCCACAAATTTCCTGAACAATAAATGAATATCATCATTACGCTCACGTAAAGGAGGTAATGTGATTTCGACCGTGCTTAAACGATAATATAGATCTTCACGAAATTTTCCTTTTTCGATAGCATTAAACAAATTCACGTTGGTAGCTGCAACAATACGTACATTGGTTTTTTGAACCTGAGACGATCCTACTTTTATGAATTCACCGTTTTCTAAAACACGAAGCAAACGAACCTGAGTTGTCAAAGGCAATTCTCCAACTTCATCAAGAAAAATGGTTCCGCCATCGGCAACTTCAAAATAACCTTCACGAGTGCTTGTCGCGCCAGTAAAAGCTCCTTTTTCGTGTCCGAAAAGTTCACTATCAATAGTTCCTTCTGGAATTGCACCACAGTTTACCGCAATATATTTTCCGTGCTTTCTGTGCGAAAGCGAGTGTATAATTCTTGGAATGTTTTCTTTACCAACACCACTTTCACCCGTTACCATTACCGAAATATCAGTAGGAGCAACCTGAATGGCTTTCTCGATAGCGCGATTTAATTTTGGGTCATTACCAATAATCTCAAATCGTTGTTTTATTGCTTGAACTGTTTCCATATTAGATTTTATCTTTTGCCACGAATTTCTCGAATTTCACAAATTTTTGAAACTGGGTCAATGAATAACTCTTTTGTGTTGTAATGTCTTTTTATTAAAATTAACGATAATTCCTAAATCACTATCAGCTAGTTTTAAATAATTTATTGTTTGAGCTGTGTATTCGTCAATTATATCTTTTGATGCTTTCACTTCTAAAATGATTTCATCATAAACTACAAAATCAGCAAAGAATTTATGTGCTAAAACAATCTCTTTATATTGGATGTTGTATTCTTTTTCACGTTCATACGGAATGTTATGTTTCCTAAATTCATATTCTAATGCATCTTTGTAAACAATTTCTAAAAGTCCGCCGCCCAATATTCTATGAATTTCCATGCAAATCCCGACAATTTTATAATATTCTTCTTTTTTATATAGTTCCATGCTTTGTTTTTAAAACAAATCTATAGAAAATATTGAAAGAAAATTCGTGTAAATTGGTGGAATTTGTGGCGAAAAAAAATTAATTCATGTCGCTTAAGCCTACAGCTTCACCTTTTAAGGTTCCTGAAGTACAGCTTGTGATTTTTACGTTTACGAAATCTCCAATTTTATAATTCTCTTTCGGGAAAACTACTGTTATGCTTTGTGAGTTTCTTCCAGAGAATTCTTCTTTTGATTTTTTAGAAACTTTCTCTACTAGAACTTCAACAACTTGGCCAACAAACTCTTCGCTTCTAAACCATGCATGTTTTTGTTGTAAATCAACAATTTCTTGTAATCTTCTGGCTTTGGTTTCTTCTTCAACATCATCTTCCATTTTTCTTCCAGCCAAAGTTCCTGGACGCTCAGAATACGAATACATATAACCGAAGTTGTATTTCACATATTCCATTAAACTCATTGTATCTTGGTGATCTTGCTCAGTTTCTGTTGGAAAACCGGCAATCATATCTTGTGAAATCGAAGCATCCGGAACAATTGCTCTAATTTTGTCAATCAAAGCCATATATTCTTCACGCGTATGCAGACGATTCATTTCTTTTAAAATTCGGTTACTTCCAGATTGAACTGGCAAGTGAATGTGTTTGCAGATATTTGGATACTTCGCAATAACATGCAAAATACTCTCATGCATATCCTGCGGATTTGAAGTCGAAAAACGGATACGCATTTTAGGAAAACCAACTGCAACCATTTCTAATAATTGGTCAAAATCAACCGCAGTTGCTTTTTGCATTTCAGAAGCGTTTACGAAATCTTTCTTCAAACCGCCGCCGTACCAAAGGTAACTGTCAACGTTTTGACCTAAAAGTGTAATTTCTTTAAAACCTTTATTCCATAAATCCTGAATTTCAGCCATGATACTTTGCGGTTCACGACTGCGCTCACGTCCGCGGGTAAAAGGCACAACACAAAACGTACACATATTATCGCATCCGCGTGTAATTGAAACCAAAGCAGTGATTCCGTTACTCATTAAACGAACAGGCGAAATATCTCCGTAAGTTTCTTCTTTTGATAAAATGACATTAATAGCGTCACGTCCTTCTTCAACTTCTGCTAATAAATTCGGAAGATCTTTGTAAGCATCAGGGCCAACAACAAGGTCGACTATTTTTTCTTCTTCTAAAAACTGACTTTTTAAACGTTCAGCCATACAGCCTAAAACGCCTACTTTCATTTTCGGATTAATGCGTTTTACTGCATTGTATTTTTCTAGACGCTTACGAATCGTTTGTTCAGCTTTGTCACGAATAGAACAAGTGTTTACCAAAACCAAATCAGCTTCTTCAAGAACTGAAGTAGTATTGTATCCTCCATCAGACAAAATGGAAGCTACGACCTCACTGTCCGAAAAATTCATAGCACAGCCGTAACTTTCTATAAAAAGTTTTTTAGTATTCTCAGGTTTATTTTCTAAAACAAGACTTTCGCCTTGTTTGCTTTCTTCAATAATCTTTTCCATTGTAAAAATTCAAAGTGCAAAGATAGCGTAAATGCGGTCAATATGACAAGATGGCAGGGAAAGAATTAACAAATTTAATTTTCAGGGATTATAGCTCTATCTGAAGATTAGAAAAGTGATGTAGGTGGTTGTTAAACTCATAAATAAAAAGCATATTTCTCGGTTATCGAATAGTAAAAGTTACACCTATATATATTATAAAGAATAGTTCAGATAAATCTTCAATTTTAAGAAACATAATACTAAAATAACTCAAAAATGAATTGACGAGGTTAATATTTAAAAAAAATAAATACTTTTGTTGCAGAAAAATAGAGCAATGGCAAAGAATTTAGTAATAGTGGAGTCACCTGCAAAGGCGAAAACAATCGAGAAATTTCTAGGGAACGATTTTCAGGTGGAGTCAAGTTATGGTCACATAGCCGACTTACCATCAAAGGAAATAGGAGTAGATGTAGAGAATGGTTTTAAACCTAAATATGAAGTTTCTCCAGATAAAAAAGCTTTGGTAAGTAAACTTAAAACACTATCTAAGAATGCCGAAACGGTTTGGTTAGCAAGCGATGAGGACCGCGAGGGGGAGGCTATTTCTTGGCACTTGGCGGAAGAATTGAAACTTGACAAAAAGAAAACAAAACGTATTGTTTTTCATGAGATTACAAAATCTGCGATTCTTAAAGCAATCGATAATCCAAGAGAAATAGACTATAATTTAGTAAACGCACAACAAGCACGTCGTGTTTTGGATCGTTTAGTAGGTTACGAATTATCGCCAGTTTTATGGAGAAAAATTAAAGGCGGACTTTCAGCAGGACGTGTACAATCTGTTTCTGTACGTTTGATTGTTGAAAGAGAACGCGAAATTCAAAACTTTAATGCAGTTGCAACCTATTCAATTGTTGCCGAGTTTGTAAACGAAGCTGGAAAGGCTTTTAAAGCAAAACTGCCTAAAAACTTTAATACAAAAAAAGAAGCCGAAGATTTCTTAAATCAAAACATCGGTTCTAAATATAAGGTAGCCGATTTAGAAACTAAGCCTACCAAAAAATCTCCAACAGCACCTTTTACAACTTCTACGCTTCAACAAGAAGCAGCGAGAAAATTGTATTTACCAGTTGGAATTACAATGCAATTAGCACAGCGTTTATACGAAGCGGGACTTATTACTTATATGAGAACAGATTCTGTGAATCTTTCAAAAGAAGCAATGGATGCTGCTGAAGCTGAAATTATAAAATCATACGGAAAAGAATTTTCGAAACCGAGAGTTTTTGCAAACAAGAATAAAGGAGCGCAAGAAGCGCACGAAGCAATTCGTCCAACAGATATGTCGCGTCATACTGTAAATATTGATCGTGATCAGGCTCGTTTGTACGATTTGATCTGGAAAAGAACTTTGGCTTCACAAATGAGTGATGCGCAATTAGAAAGAACAAACGTGAAAATTGAAGCAGATAATCACAGCGAAATTTTTACAGCTTCTGGAGAAGTGTTGCTTTTTGAAGGTTTCTTAAAAGTGTACTTAGAAGGTCATGATGATGATGAAGAGGAGCAAGAAGGGATGCTTCCTGCATTAAAAGTAAACGAAAAACTGGCTAATAATTATATTACAGCTACAGAACGATATTCAAGACCGCCGGCACGTTATACTGAGGCGTCTTTGGTGAAGAAACTAGAGGAACTTGGAATTGGGCGTCCGTCAACTTATGCGCCAACTATTTCAACAATTATCAATAGAAATTATGTTGAAAAAGGAACTCTTGAAGGTCAGGAACGTAATTATACACAGCTTACTTTGCAAAACAGTAAAGTAGGAGAGAAGCTTTTAAAAGAAAATACAGGTTCTGATAAAGGAAAATTGGTTCCAACAGATATCGGAACTATTGTAACAGATTTCTTGGTTAAAAACTTCGGAAATATTTTAGATTATAATTTTACTGCAAAAGTTGAGCAGGATTTTGATGAAATTGCCGAAGGAAATATTGACTGGGCAAAGATGATGCAGGATTTCTACAATAAATTCCATCCAAATGTAAAAGAAGTTGAGGCAAATGCTGAACGTGAAAGCGGTGAAAGAATTCTAGGAAAAGATGCTGACGGAAGACAAGTTTCTGTTCGTTTAGGAAAATTTGGTCCAATGGCTCAAATTGGAGAAGCAGACGACGAAGATAAAAAGTTTGCAAGCTTAATGGCAGATCAAAATATTGGAAATATAACGCTTGAAGAAGCTTTGAATTTATTTTTACTTCCTAAAAATTTAGGAGAATATAAAGGAGAAGAAGTAGAAGTCAGCAACGGTCGATATGGTCCGTATGTTCGTCACGGAAGTGTATTTATTTCGTTACCTCGTGGAGAAGATCCTTTAGGAGTTTCAAAAGAAAGAGCACAGGAGTTAATTGACGAAAAAGCACTTGCTGATGCGCCAATTGCAATGTATAAAGGAGAACCTGTTCAAAAAGGTGTGGGGCGTTTTGGTCCTTTCATTAAATGGAATGGTCTTTTTGTAAATGTGAGCAAAAAATACAATTTTGATAATCTATCTCAGGCTGATGTTGAAGAGCTGATTGAAGATAAATTACAAAAAAATATAGATAAAGTACTTCACAATTGGGAAGATGAAGGGATTTTGGTTGAGAAAGCACGTTGGGGGCGTTCAGTAATTACAAAAGGTAAAATCAAAATTGAATTGAGTAAAGATGTTGATGCGACAAAATTAACATTGGCAGAAGTTCAAGAAATGATTGCTAAGAAAACTCCAGCAAAAAAAGCGCCAGCGAAAAAAGCGGCAACAACTAAAAAAACTCCAGCTAAAAAACCAGCTGCTAAAAAGAAATAATAAATGGAATTTGATTTTCTACAACCGCTAAATGAAGGTATGGTAAACTTCATTAGTTCATTGTCTTCACAAGAACTCGGCAGTAAAATTGTGTTGCATACACAAGATCAATTTCCAGATATTGATAAAATTAATATTGCTATTGTCGGCGTTCTTGAAGACCGCCGAAATATCAATATGATAAATGAAGTAAACCTTAATGCGGTTCGTAAAAAACTGTACGGAATGTTTCCTGGTAATTGGGATGCGTCTATAGCTGACCTTGGGGATATTCTTGCAGGTGATTCAGTAGAGGATACTTATTTCGCAGTAAAAAAAGTTACTTCGACTTTAATTAAGAATAAAGTGATTCCTATAGTCCTTGGAGGTTCACAAGATTTGACCTATGCTTTGTATCGCGCTTATGATGATTTAGAGCAAATGGTAAATCTAGTTTCTGTAGATAATAGGTTTGATTTTGGTAAAGAAAATGAGCTGGTTTCGGCTAATTCTTATTTGACTAAAATCATTATTGATGCGCCAAATAACCTTTTTAATTACTGTAATATTGGTTACCAGACTTATTATAATTCACAAGAAGAAATTGATTTAATAGAGAAGTTATTTTTTGACGCTTATCGTTTAGGTGAAATTTCGAATAAAATTACTTTGGCTGAACCTGTGTTTAGAGATGCTGATTTAGTGAGTATTGATTTGAATTCTGTTAAGTCTTCGGCTTCAGGTAATGTTGTTACTTTTGAGCCAAATGGTTTTAACGGAAAAGAAATTTGTGCTTTGGCGAGATATGCTGGAATTAGTGATAAAGTTTCTTCATTTGGAATTTTTAATCACAACAGTACAGCGCAGGAATCTCCTATTATTGCACAAATTGTTTGGTATTTTATTGAAGGGTATCATTATCGTTCAAAAGAGTATCCTTTTGGAAGCAGAACGAATTACTTAAAGTATATTGTTCCTTTGGAAGAAGAGGAGTTGGTGTTTTATAAAAGTGATAAAACAGACAGATGGTGGATAGAAATTCCATTCGAAACAAATGGCAGCAATAAACTAAAAAGAAATACGTTATTACCATGTTCATATGAAGAATATTTGAGTGCTTGCAACCAAGAATTGCCAGAAAGATGGTGGAAAGCACAGCGAAAAAATGCTTTATAGGACAAAAATTCAATAGAATTCTTAATTTTTTTGAATTACAAAATATTACAAAATATTTTTTAGTAAGATAAGGTTTATATATGATAAAAAAACGTGTTTTACGTCGATTTTTTCGGTTAGTTTGTCGATGAAATATTTTTTTTTTATTTTATTTAACATTATTTTTGAACGGTAAAATAAATTTCGCGAGTAGTATTGTTTTTTAGATAAATAATAAATACGTTTACGAACTATAATAATGAATAGATAATCCCAAATTTATATGAAGAAGTTTATTGCATTTACAGCAATGTTAACACTAGTAATTGGCTGTGGTAAGTCAGGTGACAAAGGTGAGTTAGTCGGTGTTACAGGAGGGAAATGGCATCCTGAAAAGCCTTACGGAATGACATTGGTTCCGGGTGGATCTTTTATTATGGGTAAATCAGATGCTGATTTAGCTAATGTGGAAGATGCTCCAACTAAATCAGTAACGGTTCGTTCATTTTATATGGATGAAACTGAGATTACTAACAGTGAGTATCGTCAGTTTGTAGAATGGGTAAAAGATTCTACAATGAGAGTTCGTTTGGCTATTTTAGCTGATGAAACTGGTCAAAAAAGTACTGGTGGTAAAGGCAGTAAAGGTGGTAGTATCGCTGATTATGCATTTAATGATTCTGAGCCGGATAAAATGACAGCTTATGATAAATATATGTATGATAACTATTATAGTGTAGGAACAAAAGATGATCCATATGCTGGTAGAAAATTAAACAAAAAAGTTAAGTTAATAAAAGATACAAAAGCTTATCCAGATGAGTATTATGCTGAGGTAATGGATTCTATGTATTTGCCAATTGAAGAATCATATAATGGTTTAAGAACAATTGATGTAAATAAATTGAAATTCCGTTATTCTTGGATGGACATTCAAGCTGCAGCAAAAGCTAAAGTTGGAAAAAGAAAAGACTTTGTTAAAACAGAGCAGGTAAGTGTTTATCCAGATACTACAGTTTGGATTAAAGATTTCGCTTATTCATACAATGAGCCTATGCATAATGATTATTTCTGGCATAAAGCTTACGGAGATTATCCAGTAGTTGGTGTAACTTGGAAACAAGCTAAAGCATTTTGTGCTTGGAGAACATTAAACAAAAACGGTTATATCAAATCAAAGAAAAAAGGACGTGATTTAGTTAACGCATTCAGATTGCCAACAGAGGCAGAATGGGAATATGCTGCTAGAGGTGGTCTTGAGTCTGCAACTTACCCTTGGGGAGGTCCTTATACTAAAAGCGATAGAGGTTGTTTCTTAGCAAACTTTAAGCCTAACAGAGGAGATTACGCAGCTGACGAAGCTTTGTATACAGTTGAAGCAAAATCATACGATCCTAATGGTTACGGATTATACAATATGGCAGGAAACGTTTCAGAGTGGACAGATTCAGCTTACAATCCAAACGCATATGAATATGTTTCTACAATGAATCCTAACGTAATTGACGGAAACAATCAAAGAAAAGTTGTTCGTGGTGGTTCTTGGAAAGACGTTGCTTATTTCCTACAGGTAAGTACACGTGATCACGAATACGCTGATTCAGCAAGAAGTTATATTGGTTTCAGAACTGTACAAGATTACATGGGAACTCAAGTAACTGGAAACGGAACCAGTAAAAAGAAATAGTATATTACAATTAAAATCAATACAAATCCAAATCGAATCTATTTAAATTAAAACCTAAAAAAAAGAATTATGGCATTATTAAGTAAAAAAGCAATGAATTTCGCTTATGGTATGGGAGCGGCAGTAGTAATTATTGGAGCTTTATTCAAAATTACTCACTTTGAATTGGGACCATTAACAGGAACTGTTATGCTTTCAATCGGATTGGTTACTGAAGCAATAATTTTTGCATTATCTGCTTTTGAACCAGTTGAAGATGAACTAGACTGGACTCTTGTTTATCCTGAATTAGCTAACGGTCAAGCGAGAAAAAAAGCTGAGAAAGTAGAAACTCCAACTGATGCCCAAGGATTATTATCTCAAAAATTAGATGCAATGTTGAAAGAAGCTAAAATTGACGGTGAGTTAATGTCAAGCTTAGGAAACAGCATCAAAAACTTTGAAGGAGCTGCAAAAGCAATTTCTCCAACAGTTGATTCTATCGCAGGACAAAAGAAATATGCAGAAGAAATGTCTATGGCTGCTGCTCAAATGGAATCATTAAACAGTTTATATAAAGTACAATTAGAAAGTGCTTCAAGAAATGCACAAGCAAACAGTGAAATCGCTGAAAATGCTTCTAAATTAAAAGAACAAATGCAATCTATGACTGCAAACATTGCTTCATTAAACAGTGTTTATGGTGGTATGCTTTCTGCAATGAGTAACAAAGGATAATTAGTTTTAGACTATTATATTAAATTTATTAATAAGAACTAATTAGAAAAAATGGCAGGAGGAAAATTAACCCCTAGACAGAAGATGATTAACCTGATGTATCTGGTTTTCATCGCAATGTTGGCAATGAACGTATCAAAAGAAGTTATTTCTGCTTTTGGTCTAATGAATGAAAAATTTGAAGCAGCAAACACTTCTTCAGTTAAAACAAATGGAGATTTGTTAAAAACTTTAGATTTAAAAGCATCTGAATCTAAAGGAGAGTTTACTGAGGCTGCAGGTATTGCACATAAAGTACAAACGATTTCAAAAGATTTTTATGCTTACATCGGAACTTTAAAAGCACAGTCTATTAATGGTTTTGAAATCGATGAAGAAACTGGAAAATTACCTTACGAGTCTATGGACAGAGGTGATAATATCGATGACTGGTTTACAGGAGACGGTTACACCGCAAAAGGTAATGAAATAATTGCAAAAATAGAAAAGTATAAAGCAGATATGAAAGCCGCTTTAGGATCTAAATATGCTGATATTTCTAATGAGGTTTCTAAGAAATTTGATGTTTCAGACGTAAAAAACAAAGAAGGTATAAAAGAAAAATACTTAGCTTATCATTTTAAAGGTTTTCCTGCAATTGCATCTGCGGCTAAACTTTCTGCTTGGCAAAATGATGTGAATAAAATTGAAGCGGATGTTTACAACCGTGCTTTAGGAAAAGCGGCTGTTGATGAATCTTCATACAGCAAATTTGAAGCTATCGTAGTTTTAGATAAAAATGCTTATTTCCAAGGAGAAAAAGTTACTGGTAAAGTAGTTTTAGGAAAATACGATCCAAATGCTCAGTTTAGCGGATTTGAAGGTCCGGGTAAATTAGTGAACGGGCAAGCACTATTAGAAATGACTGCTGGTGGTGTTGGAGAACAAAAAATTGGAGGTTCTTTCAATTTTATGGAAAATGGTAAACCAATCAAGTTACCTTTCAACGGAACTTACGTTGTTGTACCACGTCCAAACTCTGCTACAATTTCTGCTGATAAAATGAATGTTGTTTATAGAGGAGTTGTTAACCCAATTTCTGTATCATTCGCAGGTGTTGCTGATAATAAAGTTGTAGCTAGTGCTCCAGGATTATCATCAGCTGGTAAACCAGGGAAATATAACATGAATCCAGGTTCAGGTACAGAAGCTACAATTTCTGTAACAGGAACATTACCAAATGGAGATAAAGTTTCTGATAAGAAAACGTTCAGAATTAAAGGTATTCCTGGCCCAACAGGAACAATTAGAGGTGAGATGGGGGTTGTTAAAGGGCCTAAATCTAACTTAGAAATTGCTACTATTGGAGCTAAATTACTTGATTTTGATTTTGAAGTTGGTTTAGATGTTGTAGGATTTAATATGAAAATTGCTGGACAGCCTACGGTTGTTGTAAGCGGAAACAGATTGAATGCTCAATGTAAACAAGTTCTTTCTAGAGCTGGTAAAGGAGACCAAGTTACTATTTCTGAAATTAAAACTAAACTTGTTGGAGCTGGTAGTTATTTATTGCCAAGAACTGCTCCGGTAATTTACGAAATACAATAATATAAGTAGTGAAAACTACATTCAATATCTTATAATGATACCACGATGAAAGTAAGAAATTTTTTAATAGCTATTGTTTCTATCGCTGGAGGTTTAACTTCTAATGCGCAATCTAATTTGCTTAACGCGAAAACACCAGCCCAAATTGGACTTAAAACTCCTGCTCAGCTTATCTCTGATAACGATAAGCCCTTAGCTTATGGTTATGTGGATGATAGAGATGTTTTGATGGGAAAAACTACTTGGGAAATTATTGATTTAAATGAAAAAATCAATTTTCCATTATACTTTCCTATTGATACAGCTAATATTGGTTCAGATAGACGTTCACTTTACGACGTTTTGACGAAAGCTATCAAAAAAGGGAAAATAACTGAAGTGTACAGCGACAGTTATTTCAATACTAAAAAGTCTATGAAGGACATCGAAGGTGCATTGTCTCGTATTGATACAACAGATGCTGGTAGAGAATTAATCAACCAATACCCGGATGATTATAAAACACGTGTCGTTAAGAAAAAAGTTGTTACTGGTACTGGTAAGAAAAAAGTTGTTTCTTACGTAGACGAAACAGTTGGTCCAACAAGATCTGTACCTGCAGAATATATTTTGAAACAAGACTTGACTGCTGCTGATGTTACGCAATACAAGATTAAAGGATACTGGTACTTTGATAAACGTCAGAGTGAGTTGAAGTATCGTTTACTTGGAATCTGTCCTGTAACGCCGGACGTTTATACAATGAATAGTGACGAAAAGGATTATATCGAATTATTCTGGGTTTTCTTCCCGAATGCACGTGAAGCGCTGCATGAAGCAAAAGCTTTCAATGATAACAATTCGGCACTTCCAATTTCATTTGATCAAATATTAAATTCTCGTCGTTTTAACGCGGTTGTTTACAAAGAAGAGAACTTGTATGGAGACAGAGCAATCAGCGACTATATGAAGGATAATGCTCAAAATCAATTGTTAGAATCTGAAAGAGTAAAAGAGAAGATTCGTAACTTCGAGCAGGATATGTGGAACTATTAAGTATCTATATTAAATTTTAAGAAAAACTCTTACTACCTTTGTAGTAAGAGTTTTTTTATTTTACCTGCATTTTAAGGAGCTTCAAATTTTGTTGTTTTTTAAGGTTAAATTTATTTTTTAACTTGTTGTAGGAAAAATAACAACAAACTTCGTATTTTTGCGTTATAACGTCTTATAATTAAATTATGATGAAAATAACAAGATTTTTAATGGTGTTTGTTTTTGTTGTGGGAAGTTTTGCTTCAAATGCACAATCAAATTTGCTTAATGCTAAGACAGTTGCTCAAATTGGGCAAAAATCTCCTGGAAGGCTGATTTCGGATAATGATAAACCACTATCTTACGGTTATGTAGACGATCGGGATGTACTGATGGGGAAGACAACTTGGGAGATCATTGATCTAAATGAAAAGATCAATTTTCCGTTGTATTTTCCTGTTGATACAGCAAATATCGGTTCAGATAGGCGTTCGCTTTACGATGTTTTGACAAGAGCTATTAGAGAGGGTAAAATAACGGAGGTATATTCGGATAGTTATTTTAATACCAAAAAAACAATGAAGGATATTGCCGGATCTCTTACACGTATTGATACTACAGATGCAGGGAGGGAACTTATTAATCAATATCCAGATGATTATAAAACTCGTGTTGTAAAGAAAAAAGTAGTTACTGGAACTGGTAAAAAGAAAGTTGTGTCGTATGTAGACCAAACTGTTGGTCCAACAAGAACAGTTCCTGCCGAATATATTTTGAAGCAGGATCTTACGGCTGCTGATGTTACACAATATAAAATTAAAGGATATTGGTATTTTGACAAACGTCAGAGTGAATTAAAATATCGTTTGCTTGGAATTTGCCCAGTAACGCCAGACGTTTACACAATGAATAGCGACGAAAAAGATTATATCGAATTGTTTTGGGTCTTCTTTCCAAATGCTCGTGATGTTTTGAATCAGGCAAAAGCTTTTAATGACAAGAATTCGGCAGCACCAATTTCATTTGATCAGGTTTTAAATTCGAGACGATTTAATGCTATAATTTATAAGGAAGAAAATATGTATGGTGATCGTGAAATTAAAGATTATATGAAAGATAATGCCCAGCAGCAATTGTTAGAATCTGAAAGAGTAAAAGAGAAAATTCGTAATTTCGAAGAAGATATGTGGAACTACTAATGCTTCTACTATTAAATTATAAGCGAAACTCTTACTACCTTTGTAGTAAGAGTTTTTTTTATCTTATCTATACAAAACATGTTTGATTATATTATCGTTGGATCTGGTTTAGCTGGAATTTCATTTGCAGAGATTGCACTTAGAAACAACAAATCTATTTTAGTAATTAGTGATAATTCTCAAAATTCATCTCGAGTTGCAGGAGGATTATATAATCCTGTTATTTTAAAGCGCTTCAGCGAGGTTTGGAAAGCGGAGGAGCAGCTTGTATTAATGGAAGATTTTTATAATCATGTTGAAACTAAACTAAAAGCTAAATTTAATTTTAAACTGCCAATTCTTAGAAAGTTTTTCTCTATAGAAGAACAAAACAATTGGTTTGCAGCCTCAGATAAACCTCTTTTGGCACCATTTCTTTCAACCAATTTAATTTTTACAAAATATTTCGGAATAGATTCACCATATGATTATGGCGAAGTTTTGCATACAGGTTATGTTGATACCTCACTTTTATTAGATAAATACAAGGAGTATCTCTTGGAGAATAATTTGTTATTGCAAGAGACATTTGATTACTCAAAACTAATAATTAATAATAATTCAGTTCAATACAAAGAGTATCAAGCAAAAAATATAATTTTTGCAGAAGGTTTTGGGCTTCATGCCAATCCTTTTTTTCAAGAATTACCACTTGATGGCACAAAAGGAGAGCTTTTAATTATAAAAGCAACAGAACTAGATCTAGATGTAATTGTAAACACCAGCGTCTTTATTCTGCCTTTAGGCGATCATTTATACAAAGTAGGAGCAACTTATAATTGGAAAGACAAAACAGATCTGCCAACGGAAGAAGGCAAGACCGAATTAGTCGAACGAATTAAGGAAATTATCAATTGTGAGTTCGAAATCGTATCTCATTTTGGCGGTGTTCGCCCAACGGTTCGCGATAGGCGTCCTATTATAGGAACACATGATAAACAGCAATCACTTCATTTGCTGAACGGTTTAGGCACGCGAGGTGTTATGCTTGGTCCAGCAATGGCTAAAGATTTATTTGATTTTATTGAAAACAAAAAGCCATTAGACCCAACAATTGATATTCAGCGATTCTATAAAAAGAGAAATAAGTTATTTTCGATTTGTTTCTGGATCATAAGAAACAAACATATTGATATATAAATTTCTAGAAAGTCGTAAAACAAATGGAAACAATAGAATTAGTGTAATAACTATTGCTATAAAAGACTGTTCAATATTGGCTCCAAAAAACACAAAAGAAACAATAAATGCTGCAATTCCTACGGCAACATTTAAACCATAACTAACATACATTGCGCCATAAAAAAACGAAGGTTCTATTTGATATTTGAAACCGCAATGGCTGCAATTCTCGTTCATTTTTAGAACATTAGTCAAATGAAGCGGATTTTTGTCTGAATACATGCTCTCATTTTGACATTTTGGACAACTTCCTGTTAAAATACTATTTAGTTTGGATCCTTTTTTTAACATTTGCAAAAAATTTAAAACAAAGGTACATTTTTGTACGAATACTGCTTGCAACAATAGTCACAAATTATGCTTAATATACACAATCTTTCGGTTTCTTTTGGAGGAACATATTTATTTGAAGAAGTTACTTTTCGTTTAGGTGCCGGCGACCGAGTTGGTCTTGTTGGTAAAAACGGAGCTGGTAAATCGACAATGCTAAAAATGTTAGCAAGAGATTTTGCTCCAGATTCTGGAGTTATCTCTCAAGAGAAAGATATCAGAATGGGATTTCTGCGTCAGGATATTGATTTTGAACAAGGAAGAACCGTGCTTGAAGAAGCTTATGAAGCTTTTACCGAAATTAAAGTTGTAGAAAAAAAGCTTGAAGAAATTAATCATCAATTAGTTACCAGAACTGATTATGAAAGTGAAGAATACAGTCAGATCATCGAGGATTTATCTGATTATACACACCGTTTTGATCTTTTAGGAGGGTATAATTATGTTGGAGATACAGAGAAAATTCTTTTAGGACTTGGTTTTAAAAGAGAAGTTTTTAATAATCAAACCGAAACGTTTTCTGGAGGTTGGAGAATGCGTATCGAATTAGCAAAATTACTTTTGCAGGCAAACGATGTATTGCTTCTGGATGAGCCAACCAACCACTTAGATATCGAAAGTATCATTTGGTTAGAGAACTTCCTTCGTAATTATCCTGGAGTTGTAGTAATTGTATCGCACGATAAAATGTTCCTTGATAATGTTACAAACCGTACAATCGAAATCTCTTTAGGAAAAGCATACGACTTTAATAAACCATATTCTCAATATTTAGAATTACGTCATGAAATTCGCGAAAAGCAACTAGCAACGCAAAAAAATCAGGCGAAGAAAATTGAAGAAACAGAAAAATTAATCGAGAAATTCCGTGCAAAAGCTTCAAAAGCTTCGATGGCGCAATCGTTGATTAAAAAGTTAGATAAAGTTGAAAGAATCGAAGTTGACGAAGATGACAATTCAGTAATGAATATTTCATTTCCAGTTTCAAAAGAACCTGGAAAAGTAGTTATTGAAGCAGAAGATGTCACAAAAGCTTACGGCGATAAAACCATTTTAAAAGATATTAGTTTATTGGTTGAACGAGGCAGTAAAATTGCTTTTGTCGGTCAAAATGGGCAAGGAAAGTCGACTTTTATTAAAGCATTGGTTAATGAATTCGAGTACCAAGGAAATATCAAATTAGGGCATAATGTGCAACTAGGATATTTTGCACAGAATCAAGCGGAATACTTAGATGGCGAAATTACTTTGCTTCAAACCATGGAAGATGCGGCGACAGATACAAACCGATCTAAAGTTCGTGATATGTTAGGTTCTTTTTTGTTTCGTGGTGACGATGTAGAGAAAAAAGTAAAAGTACTTTCTGGAGGAGAACGTAACCGTTTAGCACTTTGTAAACTATTATTACAGCCAATCAATGTGTTGTTAATGGATGAGCCTACCAATCACTTAGATATTAAATCTAAGAACGTTTTAAAGGCCGCTCTTCAAAAATTTGGTGGAACTTTATTGTTGGTTTCTCACGACAGGGATTTCTTGCAAGGAATGTCGAATATCGTTTATGAATTCAAAGATCAAAAAATCAGAGAATATTTAGGAGATATTAATTTTTTCTTAGAGCAGCGTAATTTAGAAAATATGCGTGAAGTCGAGAAAAAAGATGTTGTAAAAACAGCCGCTCCTAAAGAAAACAATAAAACTTCTTACGAAGATCAGAAAAAAGGAAAAGCACTTCAAAACCGTTTGAGTAAAGTCGAAAGCCAAATCAAACAGTTAGAAAAAGACATTCAGCATGATGATAAAATGCTGGCTTCAAATTATGACAAACATATCGAAGACGCTTCATTTTTTACTGCTTACAATAAAAAGAAACAAGATCTAGACCAATTGCTTTTAGATTGGGAAATCGTTCAGGAAGAAATTGATAATTTTAACGCTTAATATAAAATTGTTTCAAGTTTAAAGTTGAATATTTTACGTAGAGCTTAACCGCAAAGCACACAAAGGATTGCGCAAAGTTCGCAAAGTTTTTTTGACAAAGCTTTGCGAACTTTGTGTTTTATAAAACCTCGCACATCAAAAAAACTTTGTGTGCTTTGCGGTTAGATTTACTAGTCTAGATGGCAACTTGATTAAATAATCCCAATAGATTTAGAATGCGCAATGGCTTCGCTGCTTTCCTTAAAATAGCAAACGGCAACATCAAGAGATTCTAAATTTTGCATTACTTTTTTTACTTCACTCTTCTGTGATTTACCAGTTTGTCTTATGTAAACAGCAACTACAGTAACGGGGAAAATTTTACAAATCCGTTCATATAAAACAGGATCCTGCTGCGAATCGTCACCCAATAATACATATTTAAGATTCGGATAGAATTCTAAAACGTGTTTTATCTTGTCAAATTTATGATCATGATTACCGCGTCCGCTCATAAAAAAGTCAGTAAGGCTTCGTTTAATATCTTTTAACAGAATTACGGCTCTCGGTAAACGGTGTATTTTGGCAAATTTTACAATAAATCGGTACAAATTCCATTCACTGCTTGAGATAAAGAAAAAGGCATTTTCGCCCTCAGTATTATGACGTCCAGCAGAACTTAATGCTTGATAATGTGATACAACGTCTTTAAAAACTCTGCGGTCGTTTACATTTTTAAAAAGTAAAATATATATTTTTCTAAAGATATTCTGAGTATGCGAAATCAAAAAAGTATCATCAATATCAGATATAATTCCTAGATTTCCTTTATGCGGTCTAATGAAATTTGCTTTTGATACTATAATTTCCGAATCATATTTTATGCTTACTTCATATTCGATCCATCCAAAATGCGTTTCTTTTTCAAGCGGAATGCAAAATTTAAAATAACCATCATCAAGCGTTTTGGTATGAATCTCTTGATTACCATACTTTAAATAAACATCAAAATTTTCAAGTGTTTTTATCCTAAACTGATTGATAATTGAGCTGGCATTTTTGAAGTTTTTTTTCTGAAAATCGTAGTCATAAGTTCTTTTAAAGACATGCCCCATTACAATTAATTCTTCTTCATTGGCATAACCTCGATATAATTGTAAAATTGGTTTCATTAATTCCGTACTTTTATAGAGTACTGTAAATTAATTATTTTAATTGGTTTTAAAAATAAAATTTTGAAAAAGAATATACTATTTGTTGTAAATCCTATTTCTGGAGATCTTGATAAAACAGATTTAATTGATGCTGTTAGAGAATTTGCAGCAGTAAATCATTTTGATTTGAAGGTTTATGAAACTACAGGAGAAAATGATCTAAAAGAGATACAAACACTATACAATCAATATAATCCAGAACGAATTATTATAGCCGGAGGTGACGGAACCATTAAAATGGTAGCCGAAGCAATGGAGCAATATGACATAATTCTTGGCATTCTACCAGCAGGTTCTGCGAATGGCCTTTCGGTCGATTTAAATTTACCATCAAGTATCGAAGAGAATCTCAGAATTGCATTTTTGCACCATTATATCGAGATGGATATGATTTGTATAAACGGTAAAAAAAGTATTCATTTAAGCGATCTTGGTTTAAATGCTAATTTGGTTAAAAACTATGAACAAAGTGATTTGAGAGGTTTTTGGGGATATGCTTTGCAGGCATTTTCGGCTCTAAAAGAATCAGAGGAACCTTTTATTGCAACGATTTCAGCCAATAATGAAGAAGTTGAGCATACGGCAAGAATGCTTGTAATTGCCAATTCGCAAAAGTATGGAACAGGAGTAGTCATTAATCCGAATGGTGCAATGAATGACGGGAAATTTGAATTAGTAATTTTAAAAAGCCTTGATTTATTATTGATCGGAAAAATTATTACAGGTAATATGCCAATTGATTCTGATGATATTGTTATTATTTCAACAGATAAAGCAACGATAAAAACAGATTATCCGGTCAATTTTCAGATTGATGGTGAATATTGCGGAGCACAGACTAATCTAGAAGTTCATATTTTGCATAAGCAGATGAAAATAGCAATTCCGTAAGTGAAAATTGAACTTTATCAAAGTTTTACTGGACTATTTAAAAGGATTTCGTTCCTGCCATTCCGTTTTAGGTTCCAGATAATTAAAGAATCTGCCAATATTGTGATTGATTAATGCATTGCTGTGTGTAATTAAACCGTACATTTTTACTGGTTTTGCGCCAACAGAACTTTTAATTTCAAGAGCAGTTCGAGCAAATACAATTGATGAAAAACCTTGATTAATAGAATACGCAATCATATCATAAAGCATATTTAAATAAAGCATTTTTTCGCGCTGAATACTTTCATCATATCCTAAAAAATAAGTATCCATTACAGCTCCATTCTTTATCAATGTATTAAAACCAATTAGTTTTTCATCTAGAAAATAACCGTAAAGCAAAAAATCATCTTTCATGATTTCTTTAAAAAAGCTAAAGTGATTTCGAGCTAAGAAAAAAGTATTAAAAGGCGCATTTTTTGCCACATGAAAATACAACTCGTAAATGACATCTTCATATTTTCGAATATCAGAAAGTGACATTTTTTTCTTTTCAATTCCTTCAGATTTTTTTCGAGCCCGCTTGTACTGATCTCGATATTTTTTTGACAAAGCATCGATATAGTCTTGTTCGGTTTTCCAATTTTTATTGATTTCAAAAACCATATTGGGCTGAGTCGAAAAAGTATAATTGTTTTTAAATTCAGCTTGCAAAGGCTCAATTTCTTTTGCGGTAAAATCTTTTATACTCGTAATATGTACTTTTTTGCCTTGTGCTTTTAAATCTTTTTTGAGTTGTGTAATTGCTTTATGAAGTGTTTTAATTGCTTTTGCTTCTTTTATATTTGGACTAAAAGCAAAGGCATTTTGTCCTGTGAGCATATTATTGCCAACAAATAAAACGTGCGATGCAAAGTTTTTGAAAGCAAAATTACGCACAGAAGTTTTCAAGCATTGATCGCGTTCACCAAAAGATTCCAGCTTTTCAGCAAATAAAAACTGAGTTAATGCAATTCCTAAAAGAGTTTCTTTATCAAAAATTCCAATAAAATGGCAGATCATATTTACAGGAGAAGAATTTTCGAGTATCTCGAGATATTCCCGTGTCAAAAAGATGTTATTATCAGCCAGCGAGTTCCATTCTAAAGGCAGTAACGAAGCGCTGTTGTAGATTTGAAAAGAATAAGTTGTATTCAAAAGAGAGTGCTAATTTGTTCAAAATTAGATAATTTTTATAATAACTCAATTGGTTTAAGTTATTATTAAGAAAAACCCGTTTGAATTTACTTTTTCAAACGGGTTAGTTATTTGTTATTTATGCAAATCCACAGATAATACCGCCCATTAAAGCAAGCGTAACCATCCAATAACCTGCGTGAATGAAAATATATTTCCAAGACTTTCTTTCAAATAAGCCATTAATTCCAACAATTGGAAGCGCAAAGAATAAGCCAGACATAAACCCATGAAGTGCGCCATGTTTAAAGGTGCGATATGCAGTACCATAATCAGCCATAAAAGCTTTAAATGAAGGTTTTGCAGCCTCAATCAAAGGCGGACCGCCAACCATTCCTACGGCTCCAGATTGATGAATAGTTAATCCCATTAATATTACTGTAATCATTAAAGAGAAAATATAAGTAAACCCAAATATTTTGAGCATATTTCCAGTTTTAAGATCATCTTCTGTAAAATTATTTTCTTTCATCCAGATTGTACCAAATACTTTAGGATGATACCAAATGAAACCAACTACCAATGTGACAATTGCGGCTAATAAAAGCGCTGTGAAGTGAATTTCCATATTATGAGGTTTTTTATAATTAGTTGATTCAAAAATAGTTAAAAAATGGTTAGGTTGTTAAAAGTTAAATAAGTAGTAAAAATAATACGTATTTTTTATTTATCAACACTTTATCGACAATACATGCATTATGTCTAGTAATTTCTTAATTTTGAAAATAGAAAAACCTAATTCCCCAAATTAGTTATGAAAAGCTTAACCACACTTTTTTTAATGCTTGTTTTTTCTCTAAATAGTTTTGCAGATACTGTTTCAGATAAAGAGAAAGAAGCATTACTAAAATTTTATCATGCTACAAATGGGTCAAATTGGAAAATAAAGTGGGATTTATCACTTTCGGTCTCGACTTGGTATGGTGTTGAAATAGAAGATGGAAAAGTTGCGGCGCTCAATTTGCCAGACAATAATTTACAAGGAGAATTACCACCTGAATTTTTTGATTTAGTCAATTTAGAAAGGATCAATCTGCACAAAAATAAATTAGAAGGAACATTACCAAATGAAGTAAATAGCTTTAAAGAACTTGAAATTCTAGACATTTCGTCGAATAAATTATCTGGTGAATTGCCTTTAAGTTTTGGGAGTTTAAAAAAGTTAGAAATACTTTCGTTATTTGACAATGAAATTGAAGGACAACTGCCGGGTTCAATATATACGATTACAACCTTAAAAGTATTGCTTTTAAACAGTAATAAATTCTCTGGAAATTTGAGTAAAGAGATATTGAATTTAAATGCTTTGCAAAACCTAAGTTTATTTAATAACAGTTTTGATGGCGAAATTCCTGAAGAACTGGAGAAATTAAAGAATTTGTCAGAGATGAATCTTTCGTACAATAAATTTAAAGGAGCTGTTTCAAAAAAATTAACCTTGTTGGATTCGTTGAATATGACAATGTTTGATGAAGATGGAAATCCATTTTTATTAGATTTAATCGAAGAAAAAATACCCGAAAATATTATCGCAAATTAATCGTGCTTATGAATGAATTTTACTCGTTGAAAAAAGTTGATTAAATATATTTAGTTAATTGCCGAAAAACCGTAATTCTTTACGGTTTTTTTTATTTAGTTTTTTGAGTTTATGAATTGTTAAAAGGCATTGCAGTTATTTTTATTGTTTTAATTTTGTCAAATAAATTTGATGTTAATTTTTAAAACAGTCATTTTTTTTCATAACTTTAAATAAGAGTAAAGAGAAAACATATAACCTTTTTAATTATAAAATTATGGTATTACAATATCAAGGTGAACAACACGGAAAAGCGACTACTTTTACAATAAGAATTATTGGTAACAACTTGTCAAAAAGCAGTTCTAATTATCAAATTGATTTATTAGTAGGCGATAATAAACTGCCAACTTTTACAACTTCAATTCATCAAAGTCTGTCGAATTGCTTGAAAGAAATTTACTTGTTTAGAAAACATAATGGAATCAAGTTTGATGAAGCATCAGAGAAGATAACGTCACTTTATGTGCCTTATGATAAGGTTTTGTACAATTATAATAAACATGCACTATTTATGGCTTAAAAGCCATTTAGCTGTTATATATAAAAGACTACTCGGTTTGAGTAGTCTTTTTTTTGTTTTATCAGTTTTATAATTCTTTATTATGAAATAATGAATTAGCTTGATATTCTGGATGTTTGTCGATGTAAGCTTTTATGTAAGGACAATACGGTTTTACTTTAAGATGATTTTCTTCTGCGTAATCCAAAACATATTTTGCTATGTAAGCCGCTAATCCTTGTCCAGATAATTCTGGCGGAACCTCAGTATGAATATAGGCAATACCGCCATCGAATAATTTGTATTGTTCAAACGCCATATGTCCATCTACGTGAATCTCAAAACGTTTGTCTTTTTCGTTGTTTATAACTGTATATTCCATAATTGCTTTTTTTAGTATTGTAAAATTAGTAAGTATAAAACCTAGTAGACTTAATCTATGACAAGAAATTTTAAAAAAAAACAGCATTGATTTATCTATTCTTTAAAAGTCAGTTCCCCAAAATAATACTCTAACTTTGAGTACTGCTTAAAACAGCAAATAGAATTTGCAGTATAGATCATCAATGAAAGATAAAGAAAATAATCAAAAAGGCTGTTCAGTTCAGGAATGTACTACAGATGATATTAACCGTACAGGCAGTTCGCCGCTCTACACTATATTTCTTTTTGAAGGCAATGGGAAAGTAAGCGTAGATTTGGTAAAGTACTCTTTTAATGGCAAAATTGTATTGTTTTCAACTCCATATCAAATGGTTTATTTTGAATCTGAATCTCCAATTAAAGTAAAGAAACTGCAGTTTCACGGCGATTTTTATTGTATTGAATACCATAAAAAAGAAGTCGCCTGCAATGGACTTTTGTTTAATAATATTTATCAGCAGACTTTTATAAATCTTGAGCAAGAAGACTATACTGAAATTGACAACATCTTAAGAAAAATGATAATCGAGCTTCAAGAGTCGAATACGTATGCTGCAGCAGTTGTAAAAGCATATTTACAATTGATTTTGGCGTTATGCAGTAAAATTAAATCTAAAGATAATAGTATCGAAGCAGAAAAGAATGCATATCATCCACTGATGAATTTTAAGGAACTGCTGGAAAATAATTTTCATAAAGAAAGACAGCCCTCTTTTTATGCCGCAAAAACGGGAATTTCTCCCAATAATTTTTCGAAGATCTGCAAGCAGTATTTCTTAAAAACACCTTCGACATTAATTCATGAAAGAGTAATACTTGAATCTAAAAAGTTAATTCATCTGACTTATAAGAGTATGAAAGAAATAGCAGCTGAATTGAATTTTGATGATGAGAATTATTTTAGTCGTTATTTTAAAAAACATACTGGAATTACGCCAACAGCTTTTCGCGAAAATGTTGGAATATCTATCGTTGCAGATTTGTCCAGAGAATAGCCATATTTGTCCATTGTGGTCTAAATTGGCTCTTCTTAATTTTGTGTCTAAATACTTAGACTATGAAAATCTTAATCATTTTATCAAAATTACAAGGGCAGTTTATCAATTTTATGCGAATCGCTATTCTTATAGTTATGGTGTGGATTGGCGGACTTAAAGCTTTTCAATATGAGGCTGACGGAATCGTTCCTTTTGTAGCCAACAGTCCTTTGATGAGTTTCTTTTATAATAATCCGCAAGAATATAAAGAACATAAAAATAAAGAGGGGGAGATGGTTCAGAAGAATATTGAATGGAATCATCTAAACGGAACTTATGGTTTCTCGTATGCTTTAGGAACTGTTATTGTCATTATTGGTTCACTCACTTTTTTAGGTATTTTCAACGATCGTTTGGGACTTATCGGCGGATTGCTTACTGCAGGTATGGCATTGGTAACTCTTACTTTTTTAATTACAACTCCGGAAACTTGGGTTCCTAATTTGGGAGGTGATATGCCAACGCCGCAATTTGGTTTTCCTTATTTATCAGGGGCTGGTAGATTAGTTGTAAAAGATATTATTATGATGGCGGGCGGTTTGATTGTCGCTTCTGATTCTGCTAAAAAGCTTTTGAAAGAGTAAGAAAAAAGAGCAGAAACAAGTCAATTAGAACTTATTACTTCCTGTTTTTCAACCATCTTTCGATTGGTTCAATGGCGGTGTTTATGATAATTACAGTGAGTGTACAAATTAAAGCTTCGGCAAAATAACCAGAAGCGGCAATACAGCCAATAGCGGCACTGCACCAAATTGTAGCGGCCGAGTTTAAACCATGTACATTATCGCCTTCTCTAAAAATGACTCCTGCACCTAGAAAACCAACTCCCATAACAACCTGAGCCGTAATACGAGTAACATCAACATTTAAGGCAGTACCCGCAACTTTTATAGATAATAATACAAAAGTTGCGGCTCCTATTGCTACCAATGTATTCGTTTTTAATCCAGTTTCTTTATGATGCCATTGTCTTTCAAAACCTATAATTAATCCCGCTAAAGTGGCGGCGGCAAGTCTTGTTAAAAATTCTGTAGTACTCAAAATTATTACTTTTTAGATCATTAAAAAAAGATTCATTTTCTTGTAAAAGCTGTTATCTTAACATAAAGATATTTAAAAAATAAATATGGGCAACGAGTTTAAAAAGAATCTATTTTAGTGCCTCAAACAATATTTCTACAGGATGCTGCGCTTTACGACCTGTACCATCTGCGATTTGATGTCTGCAGCTAGTTCCTGAAGCCGAAATTAATGTCGCTTGATCTTCTGAACGGATTGTTGGAAACAAAACTAGTTCGCCTATTTTCATCGATATATCGTAATGCTCTTTTTCATAACCAAAAGAGCCTGCCATGCCACAGCAGCCACTCGGAATGTTTAAAACGGTATAGTTTCTTGGCAGCGTTAAAATTTTCTTTAACGGTACTAATGAAGATAAAGCTTTTTGAAAACAATGCCCATGCATACGCACACGTTCTGTTTTATCCGTAAAACTAGCTGATGAAACACGGCCCTTGTCTAATTCTTTGGCTAAAAATTCTTCGATTAAAAAGGTTTTTGAAGCAAATAATTTTGCTTTTTCTTTTAAATCGCCGCGGCATAAATCGGGATATTCATCTCGGAAAGATAATATTCCAGAAGGCTCTATTCCAATTAAAATTCCGTCTTGAGGTATGCTTTTTTCAAAATATAGAATGTTTTTTTCCGCTATTTCTCGTGCTTCTTTCAGCATTCCTTTAGAAAGATACGTTCTTCCGCTGATGCCGATTTTCGAAATTTCGACTTGATAACCTAACCGATTTAAAAGTCTAACAGCGGTTTGACCAATTTCAACATCATAATAATTCAGGAATTCATCATTGTACAAATACACTTTACCATTTGTAAAATCTCCTTTTTGAGTATAGTTTTTCATCCATTTTGCGAAAGTGATTTTATGCATTAAAGGCAATTTTCTCTCCACAGCAAAACCTGATGCTTTTTTGATAATATTTCCTAAAACACCCTTAGTAGATAAATTGTAAATCCAAGGTGTTGCTGCAAACAAATGATTTATTTTGGGCGTATTTCCAATCAATTTCGAACGGAATTTAATGCCGTTTTTGTCATGATACTGTTGTAAAGTTTCGGCTTTTAGTTTTGCCATATCAACATTCGACGGACATTCAGATTTACAGCCTTTACAGCTTAAGCATAAATCGAGAACCTCAAGAAGACCTTCGTCATCAAATTTGTTTTCTTTTTTTGAATTCGTTATCGTTTCTCTTAAAATATTTGCCCTTGCACGTGTAGTGTGTTTTTCGTCGCGAGTTGCCATATAGCTCGGGCACATTGTACCGCCGCTTTTTTCAGTTTTTCTACAATCTCCAGAACCATTGCACATTTCAGCTGCACGCAAAATTCCGTTATTTTCAGAAAAATCAAAATAAGTTTCAGGCATTGGTGTTTCTTGACCAGCTGTATATCTTAAACTGGTATCCATAGGTGGCGTATTTACAATTTTACCAGGATTAAAAACACCCCAAGGATCCCAAACATCTTTTATTTGAACGAACATTTGATATATTTCTTCGCCTAACATCAAAGGGATAAATTCTCCGCGAAGTCTTCCGTCACCGTGTTCGCCGCTCAGAGAACCTTTGTATTTTTTAACTAAATGCGCAATGTCTGTGGCGATAGTTCTAAAAATTGCCGTGCCTTCTTTTGTTTTTAAATCGATAATAGGGCGCAGGTGCAGTTCGCCGGTTGCAGCGTGAGCATAATGCACACAATTTAAATTTCGTTCTTTTAAAATGGCATTAAAATCTTCAATAAAATCGGGTAAATCGTTTACATCAACCGCCGTATCCTCAATTACAGCAACAGCTTTGGCATCGCCAGGAATATTTGACAATAAACCTAATCCAGCTTTTCTTAAAGCCCAGACTTTATTAGTGTCTTCTCCGTAAATTATTGGAAAATGATAGCCAAGATTTTTAGAACGCATCAAAGCTTCCATTTCTATCGCAACAGTATCAATTTCTTCTTGAGTATCACGTAAAAATTCGACCGCTAAAATCGCTTGCGGATCACCTTTTACAAAAAAGCGATTTTTGCTTTGCTCAATGTTTTCTTTTGTACATTCTAGAATATAATGATCGATTAATTCAACGCTGTCTGGATTGAATTTTAAGGCTTCAATATTGGCTTTTAATGATTCATTAATGCTTTCAAAATGGATGCAGACTAAAGCAGCGTGGGGTTTTAAAGCGTCGACTAAATTTAATTTTATCGCTGTAGAAAAAAACAAAGTTCCCTCTGATCCTGCAATTAATTTACAAAAATTGAACTTTTCGTCTGAATCTCCAAAAGGCATAGAATCTGCCAATAAATCTAAAGCGTAACCCGTATTTCTTCTCGGAATTGTTTTTTTAGGAAAGTTATTCTCGAATAATATTCTGTTGGTTTCTGATGATAAAAGATCTTTAGCTTGAAGGTAAATGGCTTGTTCGAGAGGACTTACGGTGTTAATTCCGTTGCATTTGTCTTCAAATTCGGCATTCGTCAAAGCACCAAAAGTAACCTCGCAGCCATCAGCCAGAAAGCCTTTAATTTCAAGTAAATGCTCACGAGTAGAACCATAAACAACAGATCGTGCACCGCAGGCATTATTACCAACCATTCCGCCAATCATGCAGCGATTACTGGTAGAAGTTTCTGGTCCAAAAAACAGTTTATACGATTTTAAATGTAGATTTAATTCATCACGAATCACTCCAGGTTCTACCCAAGCCGATTTTTCAATTGGATCAACTGAAATGATTTTGGTAAATTCCTGCGAAATATCAACTATAATTCCATTTCCAACCACTTGACCAGCAAGCGAAGTTCCAGCAGCACGCGGTATTATGCTGCTTTTATTTTCCCTTGCAAAAGCAATAATTTTTTGAATATCTTCTTTAGTTTTTGGAACCGCAACGGCCAAAGGCATTTCTTTATAAGCGCTTGCATCAGTAGCATAAAGCAGACGCATGGTATGATCGTAAAATAATTTACCTTCTAATTGCTTTTCTAAACTTTCAAGATTAATAGAATTCTTGGAAAGGATATTATTGTTATTCATTTTAATACAGTAATTATATAGAAGATTGCCTTATCCAAAATTATTCGGATAAAGAAGTCAGGAATAGTCTTAGTTTATTTTTGTTTGCTGTTTTTTTAACACATAATCCAGAAACTCAATTAGAGTTTTGTCATTTCGACCGAAGGGAGAAATCACACAAGAAATTCCACAATCAAAATCGCCAATCTTTGTCGAATCCCCCGTGTGATTTCTCCCTTCGGTCGAAATGACAATATTGTGTTCAAACGTTTGGATTATGTATTAAATACTTTTTACAATTCGCTTAATGCAATATCAAGTAAACGCACCATTTCATCAGCATTTTGTTTGCTGAAAGTCATAGGCGGTTTTATTTTTAAAACATTGTGCAAAGGACCGTCTGTACTGAGTAAAAAGCCATTTGCTTTCATTTTTTCGACTACAATATCAATTTCAGGAACGGCAGGTTCCATTGTAGTTCTGTCTTTTACCATTTCGGCGCCAATGAATAATCCGTGTCCTCGAACATCGCTTATTATCGGATATTTTGCCATCAAAGTTTTAAGACCGTTCATCAAATGATTTCCTACTTCAAGTGCATGCTGCTGCATTTCTTCTTCCTGAATAACATCTAAAACGGCTAATCCTGTAGTCATAGAAACCGGATTTCCTCCAAAGGTGTTAAAATACTCTAAACCGTTATTAAATGAATCTGCAATTGCCTCTGTTACAATTACTGCTGCAAGCGGATGACCGTTTCCAATTGGTTTTCCTAAAACAACAATATCCGGAACTACATTTTGCAATTCAAATCCCCAGAAATAATCTCCGATTCTTCCAAATCCAACTTGAACTTCATCGGCGATGCAAACACCTCCAGCGGCTCTTACATATTCGTAAGCTGTTTTTAGATAGTTTTCGGGTAACGGAATTTGTCCGCCGACTCCCAATAAAGTTTCACAAATAAATACAGCGGGCGCTTTATCTTCTTTTTTTAAATCTTCGATAATTCGTTGCACATCAGCAGCGTATTTTTCGCCTGCTTTTGCATCGCCGTATTTAAAAGGACCTCTATATAAATCGGGATTGATTGCTTTGTGAATCCATGGCATTTGACCAGAACCGCCTTTGCTGTCAAATTTATAAGGACTCATTTCCATTGCCACAGTTGAGGTTCCGTGATACGCATGATCCAGTACAATAATATCTTTTTGTTTGGTATAATGACGGCTCATTCTAATAGCCAAATCATTTGCTTCGCTGCCAGAGTTTACAAAATAACAAACACTTAACTTTTCAGGTAATGTAGCAGTTAGTTTCTCTGCATATTCTGTTATCGCGTCGTTTAAATAACGCGTATTGGTATTTAAAGTCGCAATTTGTTTTTGCATTTTTCTAACCACAACAGGGTGGCAATGCCCAACATGCGAAGGATTGTTTACGCAATCAACAAAGGTTTTTCCTTTGTCATCATACAAATATTGCAGTGCGCCTTTAACAATTTTTAATTTGTCTTTGTAACCAATGCTTAGATTTCGACCAATTTTCTTTTTACGAACTTCAAGTAAATCGCTATAATCATTATCATTAATTAATCCTTCAAAACCACAAGCTTTTCTAAAAGCATTTTGCGCTTTGATTGGATTAATTTGAATTAACTTATACAATAAATCCCAAGCTGGTTTTTCAGTAATAAAATGATGTTCATTATTACTGTCTAACGAAGCATTGTAAGCAGATTGTGTAACACTGATACAAAGTCTTCCAGCTATTAAATAATACAATAAATCTAATTCCTGTTCTGTAAGTGGATAGGCACTATGATACCCCTGAACAATTGATGCCGCAACAGCAAGCGGATCTTCTTCATCGAGCATGGCATAAGTACAAGCAATAGCTAGATTATTGACAAGAGCGGTGTAAACCATATCGCCAAAATCAATCAAACCACTAATGCGATTACCTTGTACTAATACATTGTAGTCGTTGGCATCGTTGTGTATATAAGCATGTCTCAAGCGATGTATTTGAGGCAGAACTTCTGTGTCAAATTGAAGTAGAAAATAACCTGCAATACGTCTTTTTTCGTGATTTAGAATGTGTTTTAAGTTGTCTCCAGCTTCACTCGCATGACTAATGTCCCAAGTGTAATTGCGATGCATTGCAGGATGCGAAAAATCCTTTAAAGCATTGTCCATATTCCCTAAAAAAGAACCTAAATTATAATGTAATTCGGTCGTTTTTGCTTTTTCATCAACCCAAAAAATGCCTTCTAAAAAGTTTAGAATTCGTATATAATAAGTGTGGCTGTCAAGTACTATTTTAGTCAATTCACCGCCTTGTTTATTAATGCAAAAATGCTGAAAACAATCAGAGATATTGCTTCTCGTTAAGTGTTTTATGATTTCCACCTGCGCCTCTAAAAAAGGAAATGAGTGACTCTCATTTGATACTTTTAGAATGTACTTTTCATTTTTGTCATTCGATAAAAGAAAGTTTAATTCATCATATCCATTTAATGCCTTTGCGGTTACGGTTAATCCGTAATGTTCTTTTACTAAGTCTTGAATAGCTGCTTCTGAAAAAGTCATTGGTATTGTATTTTATTGTTTTTGTTTGTTTTATTTTTCGCCACAAATTGCACGAATTTACACTAATTATTGTGTGTATTCTATTTGAAAAAATTCGTGCCAATTCGTGTAATTTGTGGCAAACCTTAATCTTGGCAAACTTTTACTTCCAAATCACAGCTTGCGCAGGCTGTAAAGGATTTTGTCCGACCAATATTTTACTTCCTTGAGGAATTGGCAGATTAATAGGCTCATTGGTATAATTTACACCTACATAAAAACCATCTCTCCATTCTATAAAAACGCCTTTTGGTAAGTTTTCAATCGCAACTTTGGCGCGAGAATACGTATCGCGTACAATTTGTCTCTCTAGATTTCCATCATTGCTTTCTGCTCCAATATAAGTGATGGTTCCTTTACCTAATTTTCGAGTCACCGCCGCAGCTTTGCCTTTGTAAAACTGATCGTCATAAGTGGCTAAAACTTCTGTTCCTTGTTTAGGCGATAAAACATCTGCCCAAGTATTCCATTTGTAACTGTTGTTTCCTGCTTTGATGGTTCCGTTTACATCAGCTACCAGCATATCAAAAAAGTCAACATCAGCACCAATTAAAGGAACAATAGGAGCATTCCAATTTGCTTCGAAAAAATGACCATTTCTGTCTTTCTGTCCTGTACGACAAGTTAGAATTAAATTTCCTCCGTTCTCTACATATTTTTGCCATTTTGCCACTAGTTTTTGATCAACAATCTGATAAGCAGGTGCTACAATAAATGGATAATCATCAAAATTAGCCTCTTCCGTAATAAAATCCATAGGTGCACCAGTTGATTTAATGGCCAAAGTATAAGTGTTTCTGTGTTTCCAAGTATTCCAGAATTTAGTTTGTTTCTGGTTTTCTAAATCCCAAAGATTATCATGACTCCATAAAAAGCCGGTTTTTCTTTTCGCAATATTTTGCGGTATTACAGCTTTCGGATTGTATTCTTTACGAAGCAGTTTCATGTCTTCGATAGATTGTACAAATTCTTTTCCGCCTTGTGTAAGTGTTACGCCATCGGTGCCAACGATTCCGTCATGATACATTTCGCTGCTTCCAAGCGGGTGTCTGTATCTGTACGTACAAGTAAAAGAACAGCCGCCGCCAAAAGCCTGTGAAATCCACATGTGAACAGTTCCCGGAAGTAACTGGGGATTAATACTTGCCCAGTTTACCTGTCCAGGTTGCAATTCCATAACACCAGTAACGCCCGTTATTGATCTGTAATAATCATTTGCTTCTGAAATTTTGCTTGGTGAGCCCATTCTAAAACTATCGCCACCTAACGGATTTTGACCGCTTACAGGATACATTGTATAGGTTATAAAATCCATTTTGTCAGCACTTCTTGGATCAGCGTCATAAATTACGTTGGTAAAGTTTGTGGTAATCCATTGTTTTGGATCAACATATTTTCTAAGTATTTCAGCTTGTCTGTTTAAGTATTGAGCTTGAGCATCAGATGTAAATCTTTTAAAATCTAAAACGGCATGCGGACTCAATTTATCTTCAAAATACATTTCGGCATTTGGTAAAACAATTTGTTCGAAATTATTGTAACGTGTACTCCAGAAATTTCCAACCCATTCTGTGTTTAACTTTTCGATTGTTCCGTATTTGGCTTTAAGCCAAATTTGAAATGCTTTGCGTGCCGACGGACTGAAATCTGCTGTACCAAGAGGTTCATTGTCGATCTGCCAGCCCATAATATTTTTATTCTTACCGTATCTTTTTCCTAATTCGGCAACAATTTGATCTGTAAATTCTCTGTATTTTTCATTAGTTATAGACACATTTGCTCTGTTTCCGTGTTCTCTGCGGCGGCCGTTTGCATCTACTAAATAAATCTCAGGATATTTTTCTCCCATCCATGCCGGCGGAGTTGGAGTTGGCGTACAAAGAATTACTTTTAAACCTTCTTTTTCGGCTATAGCCAAAGCATCGTCCAGCCATTTAAAGTCATAAACACCCTCTTGCGGTTCCATGTAAGTCCAGGCAAATTCAGCGAAATGTGTAAATTCAAAACCAAGTTTTTTAATGTTTTTCAGATCGCGTTCCCATTGTTCTCTTGGCCATTGTTCAGGATAATAATAAACGCCAATCTGCATTAAATCTGGTTTTGAGAAAAAACGCTGCGGATCTTTTTTTTCTGAAGAGACTGCTTTTTTATTTTGAGCAAAAATAGGTGTCGAATGACAGCCTGCAATAAATGTTACTGCAGTAATAAATTTTGCAAGAGATATATTTTGGTTCATGGTTTATTTAATAGTTAATCAATAATAAATTTTAAGTTTTAGTTCAAAATAAGCATTAAATAATGCGCTGCCGACCAGCTGAAATTATAAGCTTCAAGTCCTTTTCCGGTTAGAGGCTGATAATTTTCTCTAATAGAAGTTCCTTTGCCCAAAACACCGTCAGCGTTATGAATAAGCTTATGCGCTAATTGGTTTGCTTCGTTTGTGTATCCGTATTTTTCAAGTCCGTTGATGCCAAAATAACTTTGATCCAGCCAGATTGGTCCTCTCCAATAACCGCCTTCAGGTTTAAATTTTGGATGATTTGCTGCTAATGTCGGCAACGGAACAAAAGTGTTGAAAATAGCAGGATTAAGCATGTTTTCTTTCATTAATTTAGTTTGTTCAGGAGTTGCAACTTCTGCCCAAATTGGCAAATATCCCTCGCATCCCATAATCTTTATTAATGATTTTCCATCGATTGTTGTGTCGTAAAACCAACCTGTAGAAGCATCCCAGAATTGTGTTTGAATTTTAGTTTTTAATGCTGTGCTTGCGTCTTGCCAGTCTTTTGATTCTTTGGTTAATTTTAAAACCTGAGCCATTTTGCTTAAATAGTTTTTTTCGGCATATAAGAATGAATTTAAATCGACACTTTCCTGATCTAAAGAAAAAGCTTTCTCTCCGTTTTTCAAGATTTTACTGTCATCAAAACGAACTGCATTATCCATTCCGCTTTCCCATTTTCCTGCAATTAGAGTTCCGTCTGTTGAGCCAAATTCGCATAAACCATCTTGATCGTGATCGCGTTCTTTGTACCACCAATTATGGTATAGTTTTAACTTTGGATAAAATTCTTTTAAGAAAGCTGCATCTTTTGTCTTCTCATAAATCTGCCAAATTGCCCACGCTGCAAGCGGCGCTTTTGTGTTGCGGTAATTGTTTTCTTCGATAAGATTATTTCTGTAAACGCAATCAGGAATAAAACCGTTTGGTTCTTGATAATCAAATAAAGCATGCATTTGGTTTTTTGCCAATTCAGTATCATAATTAGCAACAGCTGCCGCGTGTTTCCAGCTGTCCCATGCCCAAAATCCATGAAACCATTCATAATTGTAGCTCGGAAAAAGACCTCCGTGTTTTAATCCTTCTGCCGCAATTCTGGTATTGTTTTGTAATGTCAATTCTAATTTTGCAATTAAATCAGAATAAATATTGTCTTTGTAAATCGCTTTTTTCTTAGCAATTAATTGTGTCAATAGATTTTCTTTTTCTTTTTGTGTGTTGTTCAGCAGTGTGTTAAATGTTGTTTTAGCGATCGTTTCTTTTTCTTTCTTCCATGAATACTGTGGAAAAATATAGGTTTGAGAAACAACAATATCTTTAGTTTCATTAGGTTTTAAAGTCAGTTTTTCAGTTTGAGCTTTGTAACCTTCTTTTGTAATTTCGATTGCAGGATTTGAGTTTAAAAACTGAACGTATCCAATCGCTTTACTTTTTGAAGAAACTATTTTTAAAGTTTTATTTTCATCGGATAATTTTAAATCGTTTAAAAAAAGAGAGGTATTATAAGAGGGATAAAGTGTTATCGTTTTTCCTGTTTTATTGGTAATACTTGTTTTTTGAAGTGCCGAATGACCTGATAAATAAACCAATTGTTGTTTTACGTTTACTTTTTCGTTCTGAAATTGCTGCTCTAAATGACTGTTGTAACTGTTTTGATTTATTAAAGTGTTTTTCCAGTTAATGACTTCGTTTTTACTTTCGTCAGTAAGCTGTAAAGAAACAAATGATGGACTCAGCCAAACTCCGTTTTGTTCTGTCATTAAAAATGGACCAGAAAACCCTGCCTGCGTATTTGGTGTATCCAAGAATCCGAATGCAAACCAAGCGCCTTTATCAGAAAAAGCCAATGAGTTACGATCTGTAGCATTCGCTGGATTTCCCTTATAATTTAAGCTGTTTTTTGCGGATTCTAAAATTGGAAATCCTTTTTGCGCCGAGCTGGATTGTAAGATAAAAAAGAAGGATAGAATAAAAAGTGTATGCCTTTTGCCCATGTTATTTCGTCTTTATTGAATGTTTTTTGTTTTTATTTCAGCTGTTTATATGAGTCGATGCTTTTCGATAAATATAATATTGAGGAGAATGGTTTAAAAAATACTATCTCCAGCAATTTGCTATTAGATAAAAAGAATAGCCCAAGAAATATAGGGCTATTCTTTTAAAAATTGTAATTATTTAATGGATTAATTTGCTTGTAATTCTGTTATCGGAATAGGGTAGAAGTTGTTTTTTACAGGATCAAACCCAGTTCGTCCTGCAGCATCAAGAGCAGTTTTTGTTTTTCCCCAACGACGTAAATCGTAAAAACGATAGTTTTCAAGCGGAAATTCAAGAATTCTTTCGTGCTCGATTTGAGCTTTTACAGCGCTTGCAGTTGTTCCTGTCATTGCTGGCATATCTGCTCTATTACGCACTTTGTTGATGTACGGAATTGCTTCTGGTGTACGACCTAATTCGTTTAATACTTCGGCTTGCATCAACAATACGTTTGAGTATCTCATTAATGGAACGTTGATTGCAGTAAATTCTTGATTCATTTTTTCCTGTGTACTTGGAATAAATTTACGGAATACAGGTTTGTCTGTATCGCCAAATTTTTCATCATAAGTAGTTCCTAATACTAACGGATTATTTGGATCATTAAAATAAGGATCTTTAAAGAAAATAGTACTGTAAAAACGAGTGTCGTAGTTACCTGTAGTTGCCGTTTTTCCTTCTTTCTTAAATTCGTTTATAAGTACAGTACTTGGTAAAATTTCATCCCATCCGCCTAATTCTGCAGCAGCCATCCAATAATGAAGTGCATTACGATAAAAAGCACCGTTTGCGGTTGTCTCTGTAAACTGCAATTCGAATATTGATTCTCTGGTATTTTTAGAGGTACCATCAAACATAGAAACATAATCTTTGACTAAGTCATATCCTTGTACTTTGTTAAGCGCAGTAAGAGATTCGTTTAAGAAAGCTTGTTTTTGAGCCGTTTCTTCATAAGCTCTGGTTAAATAAGCAAATCCAAGGTAGCTGTTTGCGGCACCGCTTGTTGCACGTCCCGTTTTATCTGTAGATTGTTTTGCAGGAAGTACTGCTGCCGCAGCTTTAAGTTCGCTTGTAATAAAATCCCATGCTTCAGCACGTGTTGATAACGGAATGCTTAGATCGCTTTCTTTAGTAATGTATTTTTTTCTAACGTAAATCTGATCCCAGTTTAGAAGCAGTTTCATGTGGTAATAAGCACGTAAAAAACGAGCTTCGGCTTCAATTTGTGCTCTGTCAGCATCGTTTAGGTTAGCAGCAGGAACTTGCGGCAATTTATCGATAACTTGATTCGCATTACTGATTCCTCTGTAGTTAAGTCTCCAATAGGTTGCAAACTGCGGGTTTCCATTTGTATAAGTAAATGTCGAAAGTTCAACCCAGCTTTGGTAGTTTAAGGCGTCGCTTCCTAAATCGCAAATGTCTTCACGATACGCTTCAACAGGCCATTTTACTTCGGCGAAAGCCCATTCGTCAACAGCCGCTTCCAATTGTGAATAGGTTGCTGCCAAAGCAGATTCGGCATCAGCTTTATTTCTCCAGAAATTACCCGAGGTAAGCTGGTCAGGAGATTGCTGGTCTAGATAATCACTACAACTTGTAATAGTGAATAAGCTTATGATGGATAATAAATAAAATATCTTGTTCATGATTTTTGTCTTTTTTAAATAGAATTAAAATATATATTGAACACCTGATACAAATGATCTTGTAAATGGATAAACAAAACGATCAACACCTGTATTAAGAACAGATGCACGAGAAAATTCTGGATCAATACCTGAGTAATCAGTGATTGTAAATAGGTTCTCAACACTTACATAAAATCTAAGTTTGTCTATTTTAGCTTTACCTAACATTTTACTTGGGATTGTATATCCTAATTGTATTTGACGCATTCTCACGAAGTTTCCGCTTTCAAGAAAACGATCAGATTCACGGCTGTTTCCGTTAGGATCTTGCAATACGGCGCGTGGCATGTTGCTGCGGTTTTCTGGTGTCCAAGAATTTAGAGTTGTAGCCAGCATATTGGTTCCTGCACTCATAGATTCGTAAAAATATCTATTTCCGTTATACAGTTTGTTACCCCATCCGCTTCCAATTAATGCAGAGAAGTCGAAACCTTTGTAACTCGCTCCTAAACTTAGATTTGCTTCTAATTTTGGCAATCCTGTTCCAGCGTAAGCTTTGTCATTTTCATCTATAGAACCATCGCCATTTAAATCTTTAAAACGAATATCTCCAGGCTGTGCATTTGGTTGTAATAAAACACCATTTTTGCTGTGCGCATTTACTTCGTCAACAGTTTGGAAAATACCATCAGTTTTGTATAAGTAAAAACCACTGATTGGACTTCCTACACGTGCTTGTGTTGGGAAATGTTCTTCTCCAAATTTCAATCCTTCACCATAAATAGTTTGCCCTTCGTTTGCCAAAGACTCTACTTTATTTTTAAGTGTAGTAAGGTTGAAACCTACGTTGTATTTAAACTCATTAACTTGATCACGATAGTTTACCTCAAGTTCAAAACCGCTGTTGCTGATTTTACCAACGTTAAGGATCGGGTCGTCGATACCAGCAGATGGTGCTAATCTTTTTGTAATCAATAAATTATCGGTAACATTGCGGTAGTAGTTCATCGAACCACTGATTTTTCCATTTTTAAGCGTAAAATCGATACCAACGTTTTTAGAATCAGTTGTTTCCCATTGCAAGTTTCTGTTTTCTAATGCAGTTGCAATACTTCCAGGCCAAGGGTTGTTTCCAACGCCTTGCACATAACCGTTACCTAAAGTATTTCCAGTTTTGATTAAAGTATTTGCAGAGTAATATCCTAAAGCAGCTTCGTTACCCAATTGTCCCCAGCTTGCACGCAATTTTAAATTTGAGATGAAAAAATCTTTTGGGAAGAAGTTTTCTTGATCTATTTTCCATCCTAAAGCAATCGATGGGAAAGTTCCCCAACGGCTGTCTTCTCCAAATTTAGATGAACCATCTTTTCTAACTGTCATTTGAAGTAAGTAACGATCGTTGAAAGAGTAGTTTAAACGGCTGAAAAAGGATACACGGTTGTATTGAAATTTTGAACCGTCAGCAGAGTAAGTTCCTCCTTTACCTGCACCGATAGTTTCAAAATTTGGATCTAAAAATCCAGACGGACGATCGATTGATACTAATTCTCCGTTTTCTACAGAATAGTCTGTTGTTTTTCCTTCAACACTTACTTGATTCCAGTTTGATGATTGACCATTAATAGTGTTACCAAGCATTAAACCAAAAGTATGTTTTCCAAAAGTTTTATCAATAGTGATGATATTATCTAAGATCTGCTCATCCCAATGTGATCTCAACTCTGTTTGCATCGGATAAAGATGCACTTCTTTTGGATTAGCAATAAACGGCGGAAAATGAGCCATTTGCTGATTGTTTTTCATGTGGTAAGAATAGGCAATTTTATATTTCAGCCATGAAGTAATGTTTGCTGTAATAGCAATATTTGCTGTTAAATCCTGTCCGTTATCATTACTTTTTCTAAAATGTTCTTCAGCTACTGGATTTGTTCCTGCTGGAAGTCCATTTTTACCTGTTAATCCATAACCATATTGTTCATTTGAATCGTAAACAGGAACTAAAGGAGCCATTGTATATACCTCTTTTAATTGAAAATTAGGCAATGCATTTTGTGTTGCTATATAAGCCATTTTTCCATCTACATCAAAAATAGATTTCTTAAAACTCACTCTTGCACTTGCTGTTTGCTGACCAAAATCATTATCAATTACAACTCCTTTTTGTTTTACGTAGTTACCATACAAAGCAAATTTAATATCGCCTTGTCTTCCTTGAACTCCTAAACCATAATTTTGCGTAAGTCCAGAACGGAAAACTTCGTCCTGCCAGTCTGTATTAACATCAGATGGAGCAGTAATATAAGCAGGAAGCGGTTTTGGCGATGTAGCATATTTGTTATACTCATCATACATCCTTTTATGTACAGTACGATAACCATCAGCATCTAATAAGTCTAAAGTGTTGGCAACATTTGTTAAACTTAAAAACGAACTAAAATCTACTTTTATGCCTTCTTTTTGACCATTTTTAGTGGTAACGATAATTACCCCATTTGCCGCAACAGATCCGTAAATCGCAGCAGCAGCTCCATCTTTAAGAACCTCCATCGATTCGATGTTTGTTGGGTTTATGGTTTTAATGTCGCCTTGAAATCCATCAATAATATAAAGCGGTTCAGTTGCTCCAAAGGTGTTTACTCCACGTATTTTTACCCTTACATCAGCACCGGCAAGACCACCGCTTTTTTGCACATTCACACCCGCTACTAAACCTTGCAGTGCTTCGGCAGGATTTGTTGCAGCTCTTGCTTCAATACTTTCTTTTTTAACAGATGAAATGGCTCCGGTAACATTCCCTTTTTTCTGAGAGCCGTAACCAATTACAATAACCTCATTAAGCTTATTGGTTTCTTCCATCATTGTTACATTAATTGTAGTCCGGTTGTCTGCAGTTTCTATTTTTTGAATAAAACCCAAGAACGAATAAATAATCGTAGGATTTGTTAAATTTGATGGGAATGTCAATGTATAATTACCATCAAAATCTGTTGAAGCATTGTAGTTTGAATCTTTTATAGAAATGCTTACGCCTGGTAACGTATTGTTTTTATCATCAGTTACTTTTCCGGTTATGCTTTTTTGTGCTTGACCATAACTGAGAGTTGGCAGCCATAATAAACATAATAGTAAAGGAATAAAATTCAGCTTCCTAATTAATAGTTTTTTCATTTGGTGATAGTTTTTGGTTAATTAAAATCCGATAGTTTTTCTTTTTTTTTTTAGTTTTTTTTAATTGTTATAAAAGCAGTTTACTTTTTGGCTTCGGTTTCAAACCTGATGTATAAAATGCGATGAATTTTTAATCTGTTTTTTTTTTAGTTTTTTTTAGTTTTTGCTTACAGATCAAATTTTATTCCTTGCGCCAATGGTAAACTAGTAGTATAATTGATTGTATTGGTTTGTCTTCGCATGTATACTTTCCAAGCGTCAGACCCAGATTCTCTTCCTCCTCCGGTTTCTTTTTCTCCTCCAAAAGCGCCGCCAATTTCAGCGCCGGAAGTTCCTATATTTACATTTGCAATACCACAATCAGAACCTGTAACTGATAAAAATAGTTCAGCTTCTCTTAAATTATTGGTCATAATTGCCGATGATAATCCTTGCGCAACACCATTTTGAACAGCGATTGCATTCTCAACGGTTCCTGAGTATTTAAGTAAATACAATACAGGAGCAAAAGTTTCGTGCTGTACGATTTCGAATGAATTATCTGCCTCAGCAATTGCAGGTTTTACATAACAGCCGCTTTCGTATCCTTCGCCAGAAAGTACGCCGCCATCCACTAGAATTTTACCTCCTTCGGCAACTACTTTTTCAAGAGCATAGTTGTACATTTCGACAGCTTGTTTGTCGATTAATGGCCCAACATGATTCTTTTCGTCCAAAGGATTTCCAATACGTAATTGTTTATAAGCCGAAACGATTGCATCTTTTACTTTATCATAAATACTTTCGTGAATAATTAATCGACGTGTAGATGTACATCTTTGACCTGCAGTTCCTACAGCGCCAAAAACAGCACCAATAACTGTCATTTTAATATCAGCATCCGGAGTTACAATAATAGCATTGTTTCCGCCCAATTCTAATAACGATTTCCCTAAACGTCCTGCAACAGTCTGTGCGACTATTTTACCCATGCGAGTAGAACCTGTTGCGGAAATTAACGGAATACGGCTATCATTTGTTAGTATTTCACCAATTTTATAATCGCCGTTGATCAAACATGAAATCCCTTCAGGAAGATTGTTTTCTTTGATAACCTCGGAAATAATGTTTTGACAAGCAATTCCGCAAAGAGGTGTTTTTTCGGATGGTTTCCAAACGCAAACATCACCGCAAATCCAAGCCAGAGCTGTGTTCCAAGCCCAAACGGCTACAGGGAAATTAAACGCCGAAATAATTCCAACGACACCCAAAGAATGGTATTGCTCGTACATTCTATGTCCAGGACGCTCAGAATGCATTGTTAAGCCGTGAAGCTGACGTGAAAGTCCTACTGCAAAATCGCAGATATCGATCATTTCCTGTACTTCGCCATAACCTTCCTGCAATGATTTTCCCATTTCATATGAAACCAGTTTACCTAAAGCTTCTTTATTTTTACGCAGCTTTTCGCCAAACTGACGTACAATTTCACCACGTTGAGGTGCCGGCATTACTCGAAATGTTTTGAAAGCGGTTGTAGCTGCCTTCATTACTTTCTCGTAATCTGCTGCTGTCGAAGTTTTAACTTTAGCAATTAATTGTCCGTCAACAGGAGAAAAACTTTCTAGTACTTCTCCGTTCGAAAAGTTATTTAATCCTGTTGACGTTCCTTCGTTAATTTCCTTTATGCCTAATTGGTCTAAAGCTTCTTTTATTCCAAATTGTAATTCTGTTGTTGTCATTTTGACCTTTTTTGATATGTTAGTCAACTTTTATCGGACATTAAAAAAGTTGATTTTTTGATAAGAGAGATTGTAATAAATCAATCTGAATATTAAGAATTTTGCAGTTTAACATCTGTGCTTTCAAATATTTTATCGGCAGATGAAGCAACAAATCCTTGATATAATTCTCCGTTTGACATTGGGTAACGAAGTGCAAATTCATAATAGCAAGATGGAATTTCTAGAGCTCCTTCTTCAAAATCAATTGTATACAAATCAGCCAATGTGCTTGATTGCTCTAATAATTGTTCTGGAGTACCTTTAATTTTTCCACCAGATTCATTCAATTTCCAGCCGTTGTTTTCTAAGAAAGTGTTCAGCTCCTCTAATGTTTCAAAATCTTTTAAAGCATTGGTATTTATAGTAAAGTGATTGGCTCTAAAACCGTAAACGTACATCCAAGCTGCATATTCAGATTCACTTAATAATGATTTATAGATTTTCTGTGAATTTGCCTTCCAAACAGAACCGCTTAAAACTAGTTCAGGATTTTTGAAGGTATCATCATCACAGCTGTTCAAAATGTCTTTTACAGTTTCCTGCAATTCAGTAGAACATTTTTCTAATTCCAATTCAGAAATAAAAATTCTCGGAGCATCTTTGTCTGTAGCATGCTCATAATGTTTAGCAAATAATTTTTTAGTTTCAAAATTGTATTCTCCTTTTGCTTCGTAACCAACATTTAAGAAAGGTTTTTCTAATACCTCTATATTAATACGTTTATCATTAAAAGTTCGAATTGCGATATGGTCATTTTTTATTACTTCACCTTTTTTTTCTAATAATTCATGAATTTTTTTTGCTGATGGAGTGATAGCAGCATACTGCTCCCATAGTTTTGTAAGTAGTTGATCTTTATTCATTTTGGTTCTGTTAAAAATGTGTGATTATGACACAAATCTATATAAAATGGTGTTATTATAACAATGTGTGTACGTGATTATTAATAATTAGACATTTCGTGATTGTTTTTTTGTAATTTTGACACTTTAAATGCTGGAATCAGCTTTAGAATTGTCAAAATAGTATAATCAATCTAAAAAAATGAGCCATGGCAAGTACAAAAAACAATGAAAATACTGACTATTTAGATAAAGAAATCATCAAAAAACTTAGTGAAAACGGAAGAGTGCCATTTTCTGATTTAGCTAAAGAATTAAACATATCAAACTCGCTCGTACATTTAAGGGTCAGAAAATTGCAGGAGTCTGGAATTATTACCGGATTTTCGGTAAAACTGAATGCCAAAGAACTTGGTTATGAAACGGTTACCTATACAGGGATTGTTACTAAAGAAGCGCGTTTTTCTTACTCAATTGCTGAAAAATTGAAAGAAATTCCTGAAGTAATCGAATGCCATTGGGTTTCTGGAAAATATGCTTTATTTATAAAAATTGTGTCCTATAATAATGAAGAACTTCGTAAAATTTTATACGAGCAAATTCATCAAATTGAAGGAGTAGGAAGCACAGATTCTTTCTTCTCATTTGGTTCAGCTTTTGAAAAAAATGTGCCTGTATAATAAATTAAAAAACGCTCACTAGAGCTGCCTCGTAGAGACAATAAAAAAAGCAACACAGATTGCACTAATTGTCACTAATTCGTTTTTGAAATTAATTTCACAAACAAGATTAACCTATTAAAATTGGTGCAATTTGTGTTCAAAATTGATTTATAATAGTCATGTCTATATAATGTGGCTGAAGAAAGTTTTCTTCAGCCACATTTTTTAGTTTAAGTTTGGTTGTTCTGTTAACCATCTTGTCAGTGTATTCATTATTTTGTCTTGATCTTGCTCTGAAAAGTTTTTTATTCTAGTGGCATGACTGCCGCCGGCTAAAACCATTTTTAAAGCATCGAGATTTGAATTAGGAGTTGGAGAACAAGATTCCCAAGTGTCATAGCCTCCATAAATGTAAAGTATTTTTGAACCTTTCGTTTCTACATAATCCCTCACTTTTTTAATGTATTTTGGATTGTAGGTTATTCGAACATCTTTTGGAGCAAAACGATTGTTTGAAGTGCTTTTTACAGTCGTCAATAAATCTTTAACCGGTGTAAAATCAAATCCGTAATACCCTAGTTCGCTCATGTGCTGGTAATACGACGGTAATAAATCATAATAGTTTTTGTCGTTGTAATAACCAATTCCAACAATTTTGTTCATATAATCAAACAGCGTTTTTGATGATGCTGTGTTGTTGGGAATGTCTTCGCATTTTCCTCCCCACTGCCAGAACGAAAAAGGAAATTCAAGAACGCCATATTCTAAAGCTTCATCAAATGAAACCTCAGTAAAAGTCATTTTTTCTTGTTCAGCATACGCTTTTATTTCTTTAAGAAGCGCTGTTCTGTTTTGTAATAAAGTGCGTTGAAAATCAACTATTTTTTTACGACATTCTGCAGTTCCTACAGTTGCCAGATGCTGTTCGATTCTAGGATCTTCCTGTGTGTTTATTAAAGGAGCCACATACGGAACCGCAACATCAATATCATTAGGATATTTCGATTTGTAAATTAAGGTCGTTTCTCCGCCTTTACTAATTCCGGTCGAAATCCATTTTCCTGTATACAATTGTTTCAATTTTGTTACAATCGAATGATAATCTTCGATAGCTTGATCATTGGTTAAATATTCCCATTGAATTGGGTTTGGTCTCGAGTTTCCGTAAAAACGATATTCAACAATTACCTGATTCGTATGCAGTAAAGAACTCAGCTCCGTTTTTTTATAGCGTGCCGCATAACCTTCAGTTTCAATCACCATTGGACTTTTAAAATCTAAATGCGATAAATAAACATAATGCTTGAAAGTTCCTTTTTTCGGATTATTGTGGTCTAAAGGTTCGTTAAGAACTAATTGATACGACTCGCTAAAACCGTCAAGATTTTTAGTTTTTGTAATAGCAGCATCCGGAAATAATTCCTTCAATTTGCCTTCTAAGCTCGTTTGAGCTGTGGTTTCAGTTTGAGCAAAACTAGTACAGAATGTCAAGGAAACAGTCAGTACTACTAAAATGTGTTTTAACTTTTTCATTATTTTTTAAAATTGTTTTTTATAAAAATAGGCTCATAAAACCTAATCAATTTGTACTATATTAACCTTAAGTTGGTGTATGTTATCTGGTTTTGGGGTGAAATAGTATTATCATAAAATAATCTTCTATTTTTAGTAAAATTTCAACAAAATACATGGAACCTATACAACTTATTTCAGATCATTTCATTGAAGAAAAATGCAATTTTAAAGAGCTTATAGAAAGACTTCGTACTGGATTTTCGGCTTCGGCAATCCAAGTTCCTATGCGTCATCATCATGATTATCCTAATCCCGCAGAAGAAAAAGATTCGACATTACTGCTAATGCCGGCGTTTCAAGCAGGTAAAGATTTAGGAGTAAAAATAGTTACCGTAAGTCCTAATAATGGTAAATATGATTTGCCTTCAATACAAGGAACTTATATTTATCTCGATGGACATAAAGGAAACATAAAAGCAATTCTTGATGCGAAGTCATTAACAGGAAAACGAACCGCAGCGACATCTGCATTAGCGAGTAGTTATCTTTCTCGAAAAGAGTCTTCGTCTATGCTGATGATTGGAACAGGAGCATTAG
The DNA here is from genome assembly GCF_044005885.1 of Flavobacterium sp. FlaQc-30. Classification (NCBI taxonomy): domain Bacteria; kingdom Pseudomonadati; phylum Bacteroidota; class Flavobacteriia; order Flavobacteriales; family Flavobacteriaceae; genus Flavobacterium; species Flavobacterium sp. FlaQc-30. The sequence continues at coordinate 252,849 of NZ_JBIPCO010000004.1, forward strand.
CCATAAATTTAATTCAAGCTCATGCAAGCGTAAGACCTATAAAAGAGGTCTATGTTTGGGGAAGAACTATAGAAAAAGCACAATTGGTTTGCGATGCAGTTAAAAATTCTTCGCTTATCTGTAAACCAGTTTCAACTGTTGAAGAAGTTATTTCTCAAGTAGATATTATTTCGGCAGCAACTTTATCGCCTGTTCCGCTTGTTTTTGGAAAATGGCTGAAAGCAGGACAGCATTTAGATTTGGTTGGCGCATATAAAAAAGATATGCGTGAAGCAGACGATGAAGCCGTTTTAAAATCGAGTATATTTCTGGATACGTATCAAGGCGGACTTAAGGAAAGCGGCGATATTTTGATTCCGCTGACAAGTGGAATTATCAGAAAAGAAACGATCAAGGCAGATTTGTTTGAACTGTGCGGCAATACAAAAGCGGGCAGAACATCTGATACTGAAATCACCTATTTTAAATCCGTTGGACACGCTTTAGAAGATCTTGTTGCAGCTGGATATTTTTATGAAGAGTATAATTTAAAAACACAAAAAAATGTCTAAAACCTACCAAAATATTTGTAATAATATTGATTATAAAGCAGAGGCAGATGTACTGCAGATAAAAACAATTGATATGCACACAGGCGGTGAGCCTTTGCGTGTGATTGTTTCTGGTTTTCCAAAATTAAAAGGAAATACTGTTTTAGAATACCGAAGAGATATAAAAGAAAACTACGATTATTTAAGAACAGCATTGATGTTTGAACCTCGCGGTCATGCTGATATGTATGGTTGTATTTTGCTTCCGCCAAATGATGATGATGCCGATTTTGGTATTCTTTTCATGCATAATGAAGGATACAGCAGTATGTGCGGTCATGCGGTTATTGCGATAAGCACTTTGGTAGCAAAAATGAATTGGATTGCAATAAAAGAAGGTGAGAATGAATTGAAAATTGATGCTCCGTGTGGTCGAATTTTTTCGTTTGTAACCATTTTAAATGGCGAAGTAACTGGAGTGAGATTTCATTGCGTACCAAGTTTTGTCGTAGGTTTAGATCGTATTGCAAACGTTCAGGGCGTGGGAGATGTTGTTTATGATTTGGCTTATGGCGGCGCTTTTTATGCTTATGTTGATTTGAGGAAAAATACGCATTTGAATTTTGGTTTAACCGAAGAAAATTACCGTATGATTATTCAAAATGGCGTTGATATAAAACACGCGGTAATGGCTCATGATAAAGAAATTCAGCATCCGTTTGAGGAGGACTTGAGTTTTTTATACGGCACTATCTTTATTGATGAACCACAGCATATTTCTAATCACAGCCGAAACGTTTGTGTTTTTGCCGATGGAGAAGTTGACCGTTCTCCAACTGGTTCCGGTGTTTCTGGAAGAATTGCGATTGAAAAAGCTAGAAATGCCATAAATTTGAATGAATTTATTACAATAGAAAGCATAACAGGAAGTACTTTTACAGGATCTCTTGTTAGAGAAGAAAAATTTGGCCCTTTTAAAGCGGTAATTCCGCAAGTAGAAGGAACAGCTTTTGTAACCGGAGTAAACACATTTTTAATAGATCCAAAAGATCCTATGAAAAATGGCTTTATACTTAGATAATTATAAAGTTTAGCATAATTGCTTAAAATTATTTAACACATAGAAACATAGGTTTATTTTTTGGATAAAAGATTAAAATAAATGACACATCATTTACACATAGAGTCTCTATGTGCATTCATGTAAAGTGAAACGCCTTTTTACGCGACAAAAAAGCTATGTTTCTATGTGTTGAAAGTAATCGCGCCCAACGGGTTTAGATAATTTAATTAATCAATTTTTAAAAAATATATAAAATGACAATTGGTATAGGAGGCTCAACTGCTGCTGCGGAGTTAGAAAAAATCGAAAATATGACATTGGATGTAAAGCCAATTCAGCTAGATGAATATTCGGCACGTTTAAAAAAAGCAGTTACGATTATGAAAGACAGCAACGTAAAAGTGCTGTACGTTAATGCAGGAACAAACCTTTATTATTTTACGGGAACGAAATGGAATCCGTCAGAAAGAATGGTAGGCGCTTTATTGTATGATGATGGAACGTTGGATTATATTGTCCCAAAATTTGAAGAGGGTACTTTTAAAAAATACATGCAATTAAACGGAAAAATTAATTGTTGGGAAGAGCATGAATCTCCTTATGCTTTGATGGGAGAATTATTGAAAGGTAAAAACATCCTGAACGGAAATATTGCAATAGACGAGTCGGCTCCTTATTTTTTGGTTGATGGTGTGGTAAAAACAAATCAGTCTTATGCTATTATCAATGCACTTTCTATTACATCAGCTTGTCGCATGCAAAAGTCGGCTAACGAAATTGCAATTATTCAAAGAGCAAAAGATATTACAATGGTTGTACAACGTGCAGCCGCAAAAATATTAAGACCGGGAATTACAGCCGTGGAGGTTACTAAATTTATAAATGAAGCGCACATAAAAGCAGGTGCTGTTTCTGGTTCTTATTTCTGTATTGTTTTATTTGCTGATGATACACAATATCCGCATGGTGTTTCTGTACCTCAGGATTTAAAAGAAAATGGGGCGGTAATTATAGATACGGGTTGTAAATTAGAAGGGTATATCTCAGATATTACAAGATCGTATTCATACGGAACTCCGTCTGAAGAATATAAAACGATTTGGAATTTAGAAAGAGCAGCGCAGCATGCGGCTTTTGAAGCGGCTCAAATAGGAGCGTCATGCGGATCTGTTGATGATGCAGCTAGAAAAATATTATTAGAAGCAGGTTTAGGTCCAGATTATAACTTACCGGGATTGCCGCATAGAGTAGGGCACGGAACAGGTTTAGATATTCATGAATACCCATATTTAGTAAGAGGCAGTAAAATTGAACTTCTTGAAGGGATGGTGGTTAGTAATGAACCAATGATTTGTATTCCAGGAAAATTCGGAATTCGTCACGAAGACCATTTTTACATGACAGAAAACGGGCCAAAATGGTTTACAACGCCAATGGAAAGTGTTGAAAATCCGTTTGGGTATTAAGTACAACAAACACAAATTAATTCGTAAAAATTAGTGTTTAAATTATATTGTTTTGCATGAAGTTTTTATGATTAATGGTATAAAATGAAAAACCGCTGAAAGAGATTCTCTCAGCGGTTTTGTTTTTTAGAATTTTATTGTAATTATTTTTTAGGATTACTTAACGATTAGTTTTTTTCTCTGAGTGAAATTACCATCAGTAAGTACTACATGATAAATACCAGTTGGTACATTCTTTAAGGTATAGCTTGATGTATTGCGAACAGTATCAATTATGGCACCAACATTATTGTAAATCGTAATTACAGCAGTTGCAACATTTACGTTTTCAAAATTGAAATTTACAACATCAGTTGCTGGATTCGGGAACATTGAGAATGATTTTTTACCCGTTAAAAGATCATTTCCTTCAGCTCCAGAAAGTGGCAGATTGATGTCTAGATAATTACTCCAAGCGCTCGTTCCAGATGCATTTGCTGCTCTTACTCTAAATCGGTAAGCCGTTTCAGTTCCTTGTTTCGGAATCCATAAATAATAAGTAGTTGAAGTTCCTGTAGTTGCCCATCCAGTTGAAGCTTTGTATAATTGTACTTCATAGCTTGTAGCATTCGCAACTTCAGTCCAAGAAGCATAGAATCCTGATGAATAAACGCCTGAATTTCCAATATTTGTCGGCGTATTTAAAGTAACCGGATTAGGATTTGAAGCTCCAAAAGTTACCGTGTAATCTTCAACTTCACCGTCGCCAATATTATCGCATGGCGTTGCAGGATTTCCGTTGTATTTCATTACAATACGCATTCTTGTTGTTCCAGTTTCATCTGCAACTGTAAAATTGCCAGTAACTGTACCTGTTGACGAAAGTCCGTTGATTACTTTTTCAGAAGGTTCAAAAATGTTGTTTTTGTTGTAATCGATCCAAATTCCCCAAGATTCTGAATAGTTAGAACCTGAAAAACCTGGCGTTAAACTTACTGCAGCGCTAGTATTAGGCGTTAATGTTATGTTTTTAGAAGTATAATTTCCGTAACCAGAAGCATCTGCACCAGATGTAGTTGTAAAACTTCCAATTGTAACATCTTTGATATATTCATATGAATTGCTTCCTTGCGCTGTACAATAGGCTGATGCAGCTTCGATAACAGCAGTTGCTACATTCGAATAATCTGAGGAAACAGCATTGGCATTGGCTTTAACTCTATAGGTATAAGTATTTCCAGCAGTTAATCCAGTATTAGTGTACGTAACCACATTGGCTCCTAAAGTTGCTATGCTGCTGTAAACACCATCTGTAGAAGCTCTTTCTACTGTATATCCCGTTTCGTTAGTGGCATTATCTGCCCATGTTAAAACAGCTTGAAGATTGGTTGAATTTGCTGTTGCAACTAAATTTGTTGGAGCAGCAACAGTTATTCCGCCTGTTGCTCCTGCAATAATAGCTTGATTTGGCTGTGTGTTATAAGCAAACTCTGAAATTGTATAACCATCTCCGTTTGCTGTTACTTTTACCTTAAACCATCCGTAGCAAGTTCTGCCTCTTCTGCTGTATTCAAAACCTACATAAGCCGTTTGATTGTCCCAAGCAGTGTAAGCTGCTGTACGTAAATCCAATTGATTCGGATATGCACCTGGAGCCGTAAAGTTGCTTGTTGCGCCTATTGATGTTCCTGCAGCGATTTTAGTAATGTTTCGTGTTCCAGTTTCAGTAACCAGTCGTTTGCCATACGTTTCAATTTTTAAAGCATTAGCCGCATATTGCCACGCGCCATACTCTGTATTGTCACCAATTCCTAAATCAAAATATTGCCAAACCGATGCTGGCGAAGCAACATAATCTGGATTGTTAACATAATAGATTCCGTAAGGAGATTCGAATTTTAGATTTATGGTTTTTGCAGCATTGTCAAGCGTTGCTATTCCGCCTGTAATGGCAGCATCTTTAAAGGTTACAATTACTGCAGCATCATTGGCTGGTAAATGTGAACTTGCTTTTCCTGTAAAAGTAAGAGCTGTTTTTGAGTTGCTCTGCAAGGTTAAAACTGCTGTTAAACCTGCTGGAACGCCAGTAATAGTGTAGTCTGTATTTGCGGTAAAAGTGCCAGTGCTTTTTGTAAAAGTTCCATTATTTGTAGACAATGAAATTACTGCATTTGTGGTAATAGCTCCATCATTAGCATCTGCTTCATACAAAGTGTCAGTAGAAAGAACTACAGCTGTTTTTGGAGTCATTCCAGTATAAATTGCAGCTCCTGGCTGTGTATTATAAGCATATTCAGTAATGCTGAAACCGTCACCATTTGCATCAACAGTAACTTTAAACCAGCCATAACAAGTTAAACCATCAATAAGATAATCGAAACCAACATATCCAGTTTTTCCGTCCCAATTAGTATATGTTGCTGTGCGTAAATCTAACTGATTTGGATAAGCACCCGGAGCTGTAAAATTGCTTGAAGCGCTTATAGGAGAATTAGCAGGAAGCAGAGTGATGTTTCTTGTTCCAGCCTCGCACACTAATTTTTTAGCATAAGTTTCAATTTTTAAAGCATTTGCAGTATATCTCCAGGAGCCAAAAGCGGGATCATCGCCTTTGTTTATTTTAAATGCTTTCCAAGTTTGAGCTGCAGATGCTGTTGCGTCTGGCATATCGACAAAGAAAATACCATAAGGATCTACAAACTTAAAGTCGTAGTTTAAGCTGGTACAAGTTAAATCTGCAGTTCCGCCTGTGAAAGCGGCAGGTAAAAATGTGATAGCGCCTTTTGTATTATTGGCAGTTTGATGATTTACAGCGTTTCCAGTTAAAGTTACCGTTAATTGTGAGTTTGAATTAACAGTGATTACAGGTGTAATTCCTGCTGGAAAAGTGTGAGAAAAGTGAGTTCCAGAAGTCATTGTTCCAGAAGAAAGTGCAAATGTTTTTCCAGAAAGTGTTACGACTGATGCTGTGTCAAAAGAACCATTATTAGAGACAGCTTCTTTAAACGAACTTGTGTTTACAGTTAATAAACCTCCTGTAGCGTTAACTCCAGTAGCAATAAGGTTGCTTGCTTGCCAAAGTGATTTTCTTGCCGGATGTTCTAAAGCTGCAACCATTCGGTCAATTTGTCCTTGAGTGTACATTTTGTAACAACCTTGTGCTCCATTATAGCCCATGTAGTTTTCATTGTTAACTCGGTCTCCGTTGCAGTTTGTGCCTTGAGTGCAAGCTAGAGTATGTTTTCCGTCTTCAAGAGGAGTATCGTCTACCTCATCAGTACCTGTACAACCTCCTTCAAAAGTGTGAATTAGGTTCAAGAAATGTCCAAATTCATGAGTAAGTGTAGCCGAAAATTCTGTGCTGTAGGAGTTGTCATAAAGATAAGCTCCATTAAAAACAACTCTCGCCGTATTACTGGCAGTCATTCCAGAATCAGGATACCACGCAACCCCCGAATTGTTTAAAGCGCCATCTGCGTATAAATCGTTTTGAATGTAAACGTTCATGTATTTTGTATTGTCCCAAGCATCGGCTGCAATTTGATCGTCGTAACCACCGCCGTTACCAAAACCGTTTTTAGCAGGATGAAATACAACTCCCGAAGTACAGCCGCCGTTTGGATCGATTTTGGCAAGTTTAAATTCGATTTTTAAAGTACCTCTTCTGGCTTGAAAAAAAGGATCAACCGTTTGATAGTCGGCATTACGACCGTTAAAATCATCATTAAGATGTTGTAAATGGTTTACTATTTTTTGATAAGTAACTGTTTTTCCGCTTTGAACATCGCCGTAAATGTGAAATACAACAGGAATGACATAAGAGGTTTCGGCCATTTTACCAGTTTTTGATTTTCTGGCTGCACTAAAGTTTTTACTAAAAGTATCAAAGTCTTGTTTTTCTTTTAGTGCATGAGGATTTGATTTGTAGATTTTTTCGTTCTCCTCGCTCGTCCGACAGGGAAGACCTTGAGCGCTCATTTTAAGCATCATAAGTAACGATGCGAATAAAAATAATTTTGTTTTCATAAATGTAGGTATTTGTTTAGTTGAACCAAAGGTATTTTTATATGAAATGAGATACTTATACTATTTTATTCGGTTATGATATGAAATTATCTTAAAATTAACTTTAAAATTATGTTATGTGTTTTTATTTAGTTAATTAGGTGTGTCATTGTTTTGTTTTTGTCTTGTTTTGAGATTTCTGCAGAAAATCTAATATTTCAGTTTATTCCAAAGAAAAAGCAGGCGTTTTTAAGGCGCCTGCTTCAATTCAATGAGATATTAAATTGCTTACTAATTCAAATTAAAACTTATCCCAGAATAATTTTGTTGTCATTTTATCACCGCCAATTGCTGTTGCGGCTGCATTGTAGTTTGCTGTATTTAAAGTAGCGTCAAATAAAGAATAAATGTTTCTTACGGGTACTTTTCCTTCAGCTTCAGTAACTGCTGTTATTGGTGCAACTAAAATAGGGAAGTCTAATCTTCTGTATTCTGTCCAAGCTTCAAAACCACGGTTGTAGTACGCAATCCAAAGCTGATACGCTATTTTTTGTTTATCAGTTCCAAAGGCAGTTGCATAAGCAACATCTGTTCTAGCTAGGTAAGTATTAGTGTCAGCAGTTGAAACTCCCCAGTAATCCATACTTGAACGAATTCCTTTTTCATAATATTCTGCAGCTGTAGCACCTACACTAAAACCTCTGCTGGCAGCATCTGCAAGTAAAAAACAAGTTTCAGTATAATCAAAGATTACCCCTGGATTTGATCTTTCTTTTATTCTTACACCTACATTCGAAAAGTTTTTGTAACTAACTTGTTGTGCATACGGCGCGCCTTTGTAAGCTCCTGCAATTTTTGAAGCTGGATTAAAAAAGATGTCTCTTCTAGGATCAGATTTTCCGTTTAATTCGTTTACAAAAAATTCTGACGGCATGATTTGACTTTCGTTTACCAAACTGTTGTATAATGGGTTTTGATCGATTATGGTTTTGTAATATTGAAATAAAGCATTTTCAGCATTATTCCCAATTACGCCTGAGCTGTACGCTGATTCTACCATTGCTTTAGCTTTGGCAGCGTCAACATCGGCTAAGTGCATTCCTAGTTTTAGTTTAACACTATTGGCTAGTTTTTTCCATTGTGACACTTTTCCTTTGTAAATAAGATCAGCTGATCCAAAACTGTCATAGCTGCTATCCATATCTGCAATCGCAGCATCTAAACGTGTTGCTAAATCTAAATAAACTGTTTTTGCATCGTCGTATTTTGGATTTGGATATTTTTCTATATCTAAAGCTTCTGAATATACAATGTTTCCAAAAAGATCTACTAGTGTTTGGTAAGCCATTATAATTTGAACTTCCAAAATAGCAATTCTATTTTTTTTAACAGCTGCTTCAACAGGACCTAAAGCCTGCTCTTCGGTTATTTTCTTTTTTGCAATTACGAAATCCTGCAAAACATCTCTGTAAAGTATTACAGAATGAGAGTTGCCTAAGTTTCTCTTAGCTTGATTGTAATTTACTTCGTCTGTATAAGTCGATGTAGTCCAATGCTGTGCATAACCTCTAAAGTTATTATCATTAACAGAAGCATTAGTCAAGAAATAAGAATAATTTACTTGAGAACTTGTCATTAAACTTCCTGGTAGGGCTGAGGTATATGCTTTTGTATTCTCGTTTAATCTGTCGATGTCTTCGCAAGAAACAGCAGAACTTAGCAATATTCCGGCAAGGAGTATGGTTGTTATTTTTTTCATTTTGTTTGTTTTTAGAATTGAACTTTGATGTTAAAGTTGTACTCTTTTGTTGTTGGTAATACTCCAGTTTGAAAACCTTGCATATTTCCAGATGATGTTCCAGCTTCTGGATCAGCATAAGGAAGATTTTTGTGGATAATCCATAAATTGCTTCCATTTACTGCAAAAACAAGACTGTTGATAAAAGTATGCGTCAGGTATTTTGAAGGGAATTTATAGCTTAAACCTACTTCGCGTAATTTTACATAAGAAGCGTCGTAAACATAAGCCTCTTGAGGCATCGAGTTGTAAGTGTTGTAATCAGCAGGAACAACTGTTGTATTTGGTGTTCCATCTGCTTTTACGCCCGGAAGAATAATTCCACCGCCATCAGCAATTGAGTTTCTTACAGGATTTCCTAAGTGATTGTTTCCAACTGTGCTTTGGTAAATACCTGTAGTATGACCGTATTGTTGATCTAGAGACCATACGCTTCCGCCTTTTTTCATGTCTATTAAGAAGTTGAAAGCGAAATCTTTGTAACGGAAAACGTTGTTGATACCGCCAGTCCAGTCAGGATTTACGTCACCAATTGTTGCTCCAGCTACTACTTCATATAAACCGTTTGCTTTTACAACTCTTTCGCCATCTAGATATTTAAATCCTCTTCCGATGAACTGACCAATTGGTTTTCCAACCTCAGCAATGTATCCTACTCCTTGAAATGAACTTATCGAAAGTCTTTCAGCACCATTTAGATCAATAACCTTGTTTTTGTTAGATGCCCAGTTGATTCTGGCTTCCCATGAAAAGTCTTTGGTTTGAAACGGAATCACATTCAACGAAAGTTCATAACCTTTGTTTTCAACATTCCCGCCATTAATCCACTGTCTGCTGTAACCCGTTTGTACAGGAACCTCGATAGATAAAATTTGGTTTGTAGTATTGGTTTTGTAGTATGAAAAATCTAAACCAATTCTGTTTTTTAAGAATTTAAGCTCAACACCGGCCTCAACACCTTTTGTAAGCTCGCTTTTTAAGTTAGAATTGCTTTTGTTGTTTTCATTTGAAAAACGAATTCCATCAGGACCAAAATTGCTGTTTTTTGCAAACGTTGATTGAATAACAGCAAACTCAGCGTCGTTACCAGTTTCTGCATAGTTTAAGCGAAGTTTTCCAAAAGATAACCAGTCTGCATTAAGATGTTTGCTGAAAATGTAAGTTCCTGTAATAGATGGGTATGTATAAGTATTGTTTTTCTTAGGAAGCGTAGAAGATTGATCTACTCTGTATGAACCTTCAACAAAAAAAGTTTCATCAAAATTGAAAGTAGCATTTGCATAAACACTGTTTGTACCTATTGTTTCGTAAAACTCGTCAGGATAGTTAATAGGAGCAATCGTGTTGCTTAACATGTATTTACCAGGAACAATTAAACCTCCATTGGTTCTGGCATAAGTATTACTGTTTACTGAGCGTCTTGTATTACCTCCTAATAATCCATAAAATTTGATCGTTTCAGTAATATCAGTTTTAAAGTTTAAGATTAGATCTAAATTGATCTCACGGAATGTTTTGTCATATCTAGAATATTGTCCTAACATATTGGCTGTTCTTTTAGAACCTACAGCAATACGTTCTTCTTGCAATTGAGTGTAGTAATCAACAGATCCTTTTCCTACAATGTTTAACCAGCTTGCTACATCTGTACTTAATGCAAAATTACCAAAGAAACGATCTCTGTTTAAAGAGTTGTAATTGTTGTAACGTTGAAAGTATGGGTTGTCATGAAACTGAACACTTAAGTCCGTTGGTCCGCCAACACTCCATGTTGTGTTTCTTTTAGTTAAATTGTAAGCATCTTCTAAATCCTGAAAATCAGCACTCATATTGTACCATTGTCTTACACTGCTCAAGTAGTTATTTCCACCATCTCCGTAACCTGTTTCGTTCATTCCTTTAGCGTATGCTTTCAAGTAATTTGCCGAAGCAGAAATTTTTGTTTTTGAACTAAGTTTGTAGCTTGATGAAAAATTAAAGTTGTCTTTTTTGTTACTGCTGTTTGGTAGAATTCCTTGCGTCTGGTTATAGTTTGTATACCCAAATCTAAAATCTCCATTTTCATTTGATGCCGAAACAGCGATGTTGTTCGTATACGTAAGACTCTTTTGGTAAAAACTGTTTGGATTCTTTTTTACAGGTGCCCAAGGCTTTGCAATACCATATGTAGGTAATTCTGGGTAAAAAGAGTTCCAGTTGTAAACCAATAAATTTGGATCGTATTTTGGTCCCCAAGATGCATCATCTGTTGCTGCGTAAGGGTGCGTACCGCTGCCTAAATCTACAGTTCCATAAAAATCACCATATCCGCTTCCGTATTGATTTTGGTATTCTGGTAATGTTTTTTTGTCTACAGATCCAACATTTACTCCGCTTGTAAAAGTAATTCCTAATCCGCCTTTAGATTTGCTTCCTTTTTTTAATGTAACAAGGATAACACCATTTGCAGCTCTAGAACCGTACAAAGCAGAAGCCGCAGCACCTTTTAAAACGTTCATAGATTCAATATCGTCAGGGTTTATATCTGATGCCGCATTTCCATAATCGTATCCACCAGTATTTCCGCCAATTTTTTGTTCGATTGAATTTGTATTGTCGTTATTTAAAGGGATTCCGTCTACAACCCATAAAGCTTGGTTGTTTCCTGTAAGAGAAGACGATCCACGAATAATAACATTTGTTGATCCGCCAATGTTGTTATTTCTTCTAATATCAACACCAGCCACTTTTCCCGAAATAGAGTTGGCAACGTTTCCGCTGTTAACTCTTGTCAAATCTTCACCTTTGACTTCTTGTGTAGCATAACCAAGAGATTTTTTCTCTCTTTTAACACCTAAAGCGGTTACTACAACTTCTTGAAGTGATGTTGAACCTCCAGACATTTTAATATTTATTTTGTTTGTAGATGCTGGTACTTCCTGAGCTTTCAGTCCTATATAGTTAAATGTTAAAACTTGGTTTGCAGATGCGCTGATGGAAAAAGCGCCGTCAAAGTCTGTTTGTGTTCCTGTTTTGGTTCCTTTGATGGATACACTTACGCCTGGTAAAGGCAGTCCTGCATCATCGGTAACAACTCCTGTCACTATTCTTTCCTGGGCAAAGATTAGCTGCGTTGCAAATACAAAAAAGAGTATCGCAATCTTTCTAAAATAAAGGTTAATTCTCATATTATGATTTTATGATTAGTAGGTGCAAATATTTTGCATTTATGGTTTTTTTTATGCCAATATATTATCATAAAATCAGATTATATTATCGTGTTTTGCGTATTGTTTATTTTGTTATTTTGCAGTTGTAAGTATTTATTTGCGTAAGAAAGCTGCGGTATTTTACATTTTAAAACTTGCAGACATTTGGTTAAGATAATCTAGACATTAAAAAAGTATAAAAATTTCATTTTCAGAATAAAAAAAAACAGTTACAAAATTGCTCTTGTAACTGTTTTTTTATGATGATAAATTTTAAGTCCCAACGGGACAATGTGATTAAATTTTAAGTATAATATTGTCATTTCGACGAAGGAGAAATCTTCGCAAGTAACTCCGCAACGAGAATCCGATCTTTGTCGAGCTTCTCATGAAGATTTCTCCTTCGTCGAAATGACAAAACTTTGCGATTTTGTTTCTTAACTTAATGATACTACCCTCTGGGACTTAAAAGAAACTATTTGTGCTGCATCAATTTTTCGATATCTGCAATTTCAATAGGCAATGCTTCAGAAAGGTTTATGTTTCCATCTTCTGTAAGCAGGTAATCGTTTTCTAATCGACAGCCAATTCTTTCTTCTCTAATATAAATTCCGGGTTCGCAGGTCAATACCATTCCTTTTTCTAAAGTGCGGGAATACAATCCAACATCGTGAACATCAAGACCTAAATGATGAGCCGTTCCGTGCATGAAATATTTTTTGTAAGCTGGATAATCAGGATTTTGGTTGGCAATATCTTCAGGAGTAATCAGTTTTAATTTAATTAATTCCTGTTCGATTAAAGCCGCCATTTGCTTTTCGTAATCGCTGTGACGAATGCCTGGTTTTAACAGTTTTGAACCTTCTTTTAAACAATGCAGAACAGATGAATATACTTCGCGCTGACGAGGTGAAAAAACACCATTTACAGGAACACATCTTGTAGTATCTGAATTGTAGTTGGCATAACAAACACCAAAATCGACTAAGATCATATCATTTTCTTTGCAAACGGCATCATTAGTATTGTAATGCAGAGCGCAGGCATTTTTTCCAGAAGCAATAATAGGTCGGAAAGCATGACGAGAAGCGCCATTTTTAATCACTTCATAAATCAGTTCAGCCTCTAATTCAAACTCTTTAATGTTTGGTTTAACTGCTTTTAAAAGACGTTCAAAACCTTTCACGCTGATTTCAGAAGCTTTTTCTATAAGAGCAACTTCTTCCGTAGATTTTATAGGGCGTAATTCACGTGTAATTTTTGCTGCACTGTAGTATTGATGCAATGGATATTTTTCTTTACACCATTGAATCATTCGATCTTGACGAGTCGTCATTTCGGCGGTTACTCTTTTGATGTGTTCATTATGACCCAAATAAAAAGCATCGGCCTCAAAAGCAAAAAGCTGTAAAGTCTTTTCGAATTCATGAACCCATTTTATGTTTTTTATACCCGAAATTGCTGAAGCTTCTTCTTTGGTCAAAAAATCACCATCCCAAAGTTTGGTGTGCTCGTTTACTTCTTTTATAAATAATATAGTTCGATTTTCTTCTTTGTAGGCATCCGGACAAATAACCAAAATAGTTTCGTCCTGATCAATTCCCGACAGGTAAAATAAATCGTTGTTTTGAGCAAATCCCATTACATCATCTGCATTGTTGGGCATTACATCATTAGAAACCAAAACCGTAATGGTGTTTGGGTTCATTTTTTCAGAAAAACGTTTTCTGTTTTCGATGAATAAAGAAGGGGATATGGATTCGTATCTCATAAAATTATAATTGAAACATTTCTGTATTGACCGATGTGGTTTTCTCCGAAATAATCTCCGAAACCAGTTTTCCTGTTGCCGGTGCTAAACTTAATCCCATCATCGCGTGTCCTGTTGCCAAAGTTAAGTTTTTTATTTTTTTGTCTCGCGTAATTATTGGCATTCCAGACGGTGTGCAGGGTCTAAAACCAAACCAAGTTTCTTTTTCTTCTGGCATTTCGATTTTTAAATCGGGATAAAAGTCGTTAATGCTGTTTACAATTCCCTGCACTCTGTTTTTGTTTATTTGAGTGTCATTTGTATGCGTTATTTCCATAGTACCGCCAAAACGAATATCGTTGTTCATAGGTGTAACAGCGACTTTTCCTTCGCATAAAATGGCAGGAATTGAGGGTTTTTGTTTGGTATCCTGTAAAGTAAAACTATATCCTTTTCCGGGCAAAATTGAAATTGATCGATGTAGTTTTTTTGCAATTTCCGGGCTCCATGATCCTGTTGCTAAAACGACTTCATCTGTTTTAAATGGTCCTATATCAGTAATTATTTCTGTAACAGAATTGTTTTTTATAACGAAATCTTCGACCAAAGTTCTATTGTAAATTTTTACATTCAATTTATCTAATTCACCTTTTAAAAAGCGCATGAATTTTTGCGGATAAAGATGTGCGTCACTTTTATAATGTACCCCGCCAATTACGTCTGTTCGAGTTCCTTTCTCAAGTTTCGTTACTTCGTCTTTGGATAAAAAATCGACTTCTAATCCAAAAGAAGCAGCCAGTTCCCCTTCATGGATTATTTCTTCTCCTGTTTTTTCTGTTTTATAAAGCATTAAAAGACCTTTTTTCTCGTAAAAAAAGGAATCGTTTTCTTTAGTAAAATCCTCGTACAATTCTTTGCTGAATAATGATAAATTGCAAAGTGCCGGCATCGCTTTTTCGACATGTTGTTTATTGGCATGTTTATAAAATTGAAGTCCCCATTTTGCAAGATCAGCACTTAATCGCGGCTTTACATAAAAAGGACTTTGGCTGTCAAACATCCATTTTATGCCCTGTGCAATCATTCCGGGTTGTGCCAATGGAATAATGTGAGAAGGAACAATCATTCCGGCATTTCCATACGAACAGCCGTCGGTCATATCTGATTTGTCAAAAACAACTACTTCATAACCTTCTTTAGCGAGATAGTATGCAGAACATAGTCCTATTATTCCGCCGCCAATAATACTTACTTTTTTCATTAAAATTATGCATTTTAGAAAGCATTGGTAAGCGTGTCTTCTCGCTGAAACCAATGATTTATTTTGATATTAAATTGATCTGCTGCCTGTAATTTTTTTAAACACATAGAAGCATAGGCTTTTTGTATAATACAAGAATACAAAAGAGAAATGCATTTCTCTCACAAAGCCTACTTTGTGTATTTAAAATAAGTGAAACGCCTTTTTTTGGGATTAAGCATCTATGTTTCTATGTGTTAAATAATTGTATTAATACGCAAAAAAAATTAGATTACTTGAAATCCAAATGCGTAAGGATCATCTTCTTCATCAATAATTATATTGTTGTAACCATATACTTTTGCCCATCCTTGAATGCTTGGTACAATGGCTTTAATATCTCCAATAGAAGTTTCTTCTTCAACTCTTCCTATAAATTTACTGCCAATAAAACTTTCGTGAATAAAATCTTCGCCTTTTTTCAGTTTGCCTTTCGCATGAAGTTGCGCCAATCTGGCTGAGGTTCCTGTTCCGCAAGGCGAACGATCGATTGCTTTGTCTCCGTAAAAAACCGCATTTCGCCCAGACGATGATGAGTCTAATGGATCACCTGTCCAAAGCATATGACTTACATCTCTAATAGTGCTGTTTTCTGGGTGAATAAACTTGTCAGGATATTTCTCGTTGATGCGTTTGCGAACTTCCTGACTGTATTGTACAATTTTTGCCGCGGTAAAATCTTGTATTCCCGAAAAATTAGTCTGCGGATCTACAATAGCGTAATAATTTCCGCCATAAGCAACATCAAAAGTTATTTCGCCAAGTTCAGGACAATCAATAGTAAGTCCTTCGGCAGCGAGATATGATTTTACATTGGTTAAACGTACCCAATCTACTTTTTTTCCTGTTTGCTGATATTCAATTTGAACTAAACCAGCAGGCGCTTCCATTTTTATTTTTCCTGGAATTTTTGGAGTAACCAATCCTTCTTCAACCGCAATGGTAATTGTTCCGATAGTTCCGTGGCCGCACATAGGCAAACAGCCGGAAGTTTCGATAAACAAAATACCAAAATCATTATCAGGATTACTTGGCGGATAAAGTATACTGCCGCTCATCATATCATGACCTCGGGGTTCAAACATTAGTCCTTTGCGAATCCAGTCGTATTCTTTTAAAAAGTGCTGGCGTTTTTCGCTCATATTGTCACCAATTAAATTTGGACCGCCGCCGGCAACCACTCTCACTGGATTACCACAGGTGTGTGCATCGACACAAAAAAAAGTTTTTCTTGGCATAAATTAAATAGGTTTGTTTGTTATTACATCATTAACAGTTCTATTGATATTTAATGGGTTTTTATTTTGAAGTGCTTCCGGAAGTAATTCATCCGGCCAATTTTGATAGCTGAAAGGGCGTACCCATCGTTTTACGGCATGAATTCCCACAGCGGTAAATCTAGAATCTGACGATGCAGGGTAAGGGCCTCCATGCAGCATCGAAGCGCATACTTCAACACCAGTAGGAACTCCATTAAAAATTAAGCGTCCAACTCTGTTTTGTAAAGCGCTTATAACAGTGTCATAATTTGAAATTTCGGAAGATTCGGCAATTATAGTTCCAGTCAGCTGTCCGTCTAATTTATTAATAATAGTGGTAAGTTCTTCTAGATTTTCGCATTGAACGATAATCGAAAATGGACCAAAAACTTCATGGCTTAATATTGTATTTTCTAAGAATGTTTTACCATCTACACTTAGTACAGTCTGCTGTGCATAATTAGGTGCAGTTTCTTCCTTGTATTCGGCAACAGTTGTAACACCATTTTGAGATCTGATTTTTTCTCTGCCGTTATTAAAATCAGCTTTAATTGACGGATGCAGCATACAAGAAGGTGCTATTTTCTCAATTTCTTCGGATAATTCTTTTGTAAACTGATCTAATTCTTTTCCTTTTATTCCTAAAAGTAATCCAGGATTGGTACAAAATTGTCCCGTTCCAAGTGTTATTGAACCAGCATAAACGGCTGCCCATTTTTTGCTGTTTTTTGCTAATGCTTCGGGTAAAATTACAACAGGATTTATGCTTCCCATTTCAGCAAAAACAGGTATTGGTTCTGGACGTTGTGAAGCCAGATTAAATAAAGCACGTCCTCCATTTATACTTCCTGTAAATCCAACAGCCTTTACAAGCGGATGTTTTACTAAACTTGTACCAAGTGTTGTACCGCTGCCAATTAAATTAGAAAAAACACCTTCGGGCATTTGGTGTTTTTTTGCCGCTTTGATCACTGCAGATGCAACCATTTCTCCAGTTGCAATGTGCATAGAATGACTTTTAACAATTACGGGACATCCCGCAGCTAAAGCCGATGCAGTATCACCTCCTGCGGTAGAAAATGCAAATGGGAAATTACTAGATCCAAAAACAACAACAGGACCTAACGGAACCAGCATTTTGCGCAGATCTTCTTTCGGGAGCGGTGCTCGATCAGGAATTGCTGTGTCAATAGTAGCTTCAAGCCAGCTTCCTTCTAAAAGCATATTGGCAAAAGAACGTAATTGAAAAATAGTACGTCCTCTTTCAGATTCTGCTCTGCCTTTTAAAAAACCTGATTCGGTGCAGTATATTTCTAATAAAGCATCTCCCAATTCTAGGATTTCGTCTGCAATTGAATTTAAAAAAGCAGCTTTTTTTGCCGCTGGATAATTTTTATAAATTTTAAAGGCATCATCCGCTAAAGCAACCGCCTGTTCAATTTCTTCAGGAGACGCTTCTGTAAAAGTCCATGGATTTTCTATATTCCACTGCGGGTTTATGGTTTTATATGTTTTGGTTCCGCCCGCCAAAAGCTGGCTTCCCACATAATTTTTTCCTGTAATCATTTTTATATATATTAAGATTAAAGTTAAATCCAGATTTGTTAAAAATTACAGTGTTTTGTGTGCTGGTTATTGCTATAATAACCAGCTCAAAAACAAACAAACTAAATCAACCAAATTAAACTTTTTGAGAAAAAAGATTAATTTTCTGTTCAATACAAGTTTATAATACTATAGACTTGTAATCTGGAAGTGTAGGTCTAGTGCGAAGGCTTTCGTTGATAATAGCCAACACTCTTTCTCTTTCAGCTCCATGAAGCGGTAATCTTGGTGCACGAACATACTCTGTTCCTAAACCTGTGGCAACTTCAGCCAGTTTTATATTTTGCACTAAAAGCGGATTAATATCTAATTCTAAAAGAGGTAAAAACCATCTGTAAATAGCCAAAGCTTCTTCGGCTCTTCCTGCTTTTGCCAGTTTGAAAATCGCAACAGTTTCGGCTGGGAAAGCATCCACTAAACCAGAAACCCATCCGTCAGACCCCATGAAGATACTTTCTAGTGCCAATGTATCTACACCAGATAAGATTTTTAATCTTCCGTTAAAACGGTTTATAATTCTTGTTACATTCGAAATGTCTCTTGTAGATTCTTTTACGGCTTGAATGTTGTCGAATTTTAAAATTTCTTCAAACATATCTAATGTTACTTCTATTTTATAATCTATAGGATTGTTATAAATCATGATAGGAAGCGAGGTGCTTTTTGCAATTTCAGAGAAATAAGTAACTGTTTCGTGACTTGCAGCATTGTAACGCATAGGAGGAAGTAACATTAAACCTTTTGCTCCATTTTTTTCTGCTTCATTAGCAGCAAGAATCGCGGCACGAGTTGTTTGCTCGGCTATATTCATAATTACCGGAACTTGCCCGTTAACGATATTGATTGTCTCTTGAATTAATTCTTTCTTTTCATCTTGTAATAATGTGCTTGCCTCGCCAAGTGTACCTCCTAAAATTATTCCAGAAACACCCGCTTCGAGTTGAGCTTTAACATTTACTTCAAACATATTGAAGTCTAATTTGTCATCGGCAGTAAATTTTGTGGTTACTGCTGGCATAACGCCTTTCCATTGAATACTCATAATTACGATTTTAATTTTTTCAAAAATATTTATAAGTAGTAAATATGTGCTTAGGGAAGTTATCACAAAAAGATACTATATTATCCGCTTTAGTATTAATTTTTAAAATTATTACTTAATATGTGTACATTTTTTTATATTTATCACTTGTAATTAAATTGATTATGAAAGTATTTCCATTTAAGATTCCAAAAACTAAAGAAGATTCGTTAATTTATCAAGAGGATATTGAGTTTGTTTTCTATGATAAATTGCATCAGCACGAAGAAATACAAATCAGCTATATTGAGAATGGCGAAGGAACCATTTTTGTAGGTGATACTATTTCACCCTATCAAAAAGGTGATGTGGTAGTTATAGGCAGTAATCTGCCTCACGTATTTAGAAGTGATGCCAACACAGAAGAATTATCTGTAATGTTAACATTGTTTTTTACTGCCAATTCTTTTGGAAAGGATTTCTTTTCACTGCCCGCTTTAAAAGAAATTCAACCGTTTTGGGAGGGCTGTAAAAATGGTTTTGTGGTTAATAATCCGTCTAATAAAGTTATTAAATCCTTTAAAAAGATTAAATCAGTTAATGAATTTGATCGGTTTATGCTTTTTTTAGAAATAACAAAAAAGCTTTCGCAGGATAAAAAAACACCGCTTTCGAGTTATATATATGATAAAAAAATAACTGATAATGAGGGCAAGAGAATGCAGACGGTTTTTGAATATGTGATGACTAATTTTCAAAAAAATATTACGCTCGAGGAAATCGCTGCTTTATCGAATATGACAAAAAATGCATTTTGTAAATATTTTAAAGTGCGAACTAATAAAACCTTTTTTCAGTTTTTGATTGAAATTAGAATTGAGAGGGCAGGGAAGCTGTTGTCGAAATCGCAAGAACTTTCAGTTCTAGAAGTTTCTGAATTGTGCGGCTTTAATAATATTTCGAACTTCAATAGAAAGTTTAAAGAGATTAAAGGAATGTCTCCTTTGGTTTATCGGAAATCCCAAAGATTGAAGTGGAAACAAAAGGCATAAACGTGGGCTGTAATTTTCAAAAAAATGTTTAAACACATAGAAACATAGGTTTTATAGCTGGAAAAGAATACATAAAGAAATACATTTCTTTCGCATAGCCAGTCCCGAAGCTTCGGGATGCATTTAAAACAAGTGAAACGCCTTTTTTTTTAGAACTCGGAGTCTATGTTTCTATGTGTTAAAATAATTACACATAATGAGTTAATAAAACAATTGAGTGCAAATAAAAAAGCTCCTTAAACATTCTTGTCTAAGGAGCTTTTGAGTTTTATGTCTTTTATTATTGAGGCTGCTGCTGTGTTACACAATGAACCATTCCTCCGTTTTTGTATAAATTTCGAACATCGATACCTACAACAGTTCTTCCAGGAAATAAGCCGGCAATAATGTTATTGGCAACAGCATCGTTTGGATCGTTATAGTTTGGAACTAATACTTTTCCGTTGGCAACATAAAAGTTTATGTAACAGCCTTTGTATCCTAGATTGGTGCCGTTTGTAGTAACAACATCATTTTTTGATAATGGCAGAAATACTTTTGTATAAGCCTGATTGTTTTTGTTAGAAGCGCTGTACAATACATCTATATCTTTTTGCGTCAATCCCCAGTTCAATAAATCTTCATTATTCATGGTAACCAATTTATTACCTGGAACAAATTTAGCAATACCGTCAATATGCATATCTGTTACATCTTCTTTGCTAAATCCGCCTTCTAACCAGATGAATTTTGTAGCTCCGTAGTATTTCGTAAAATTAGCTTCGGCTTGAGCCTGCGTCATATCTGCATTTCGAGTTGATCTATTTTTTTGGCTCAGTACAGAACTTTTTGTAGCCATCATTACGCCATTACCGTCTAATTCTACAGATCCGCCTTCGTTTACCATTGGTACGTTTACCGCTTTTATACCAATTTCACCAGCGATAAATGATGGAACTTTATCACATTTTTTATAACCAAATTTTTCTCCCCAGCCATTAAATCCCCAATCTTGAAGCACTAATTGACCAGATTGGTCTTTTGCAAAAATAGGACCGTTGTCTCTCACCCAAACGTCGTTTGTTTCGTGTATTTTAAAATTTACGTTAGTTAACGGCACACCAGCATTTGTCAGCAGAGTTTCAATTCTTGATTGTTCTGTTGCGTCATAAGCTATAATATGAACTTTTTCTGTTGATTGAAGAGCTTTTGTCATCGCCACCCATGTCGCGTCTAGACTGTTGCGGTATGTAACACCATATTCATATTGGTGCGGCCATTGCAGCCAAGTGCCTTCGTGCGGTGCAGATTCTTCAGGCATTGTATAAAGAACGTTAGTAACAGGTAAAGTTGGATCAGGATTTTGTGTTGATCCTTCGATTTCATTGCTGTCGCAAGCTGAAATTAAAATGGCAAAAGTCATTGATAAAATTGCTTTGTTGTACATTTTGATGTTTTAAATTATTGAATAAATGCGTTCAGGGTTCTAAAAATTATTCGACAAAGAGAATAATTTTTAAAACCCTGATAATTTTTTTTCTCCCAAATGAACTAGTTTGGGTACAGAAAGTTTGTTTTACGCTTAATTTACCCAATTTTCTTACCTAATTTGACAAGAAGTTCTTGTTTGTTTAATTTGCTGATGGGTATTTTATGAGTCCCAATAATGGCTAAATTTCCATCAATCAGTTCCACTTTACTTAGATTGACAATAAAAGAGCGATGACAGCGGTAAAAAAGCTGTTTTGAAAGTTCTTCTTCCATCGCCGTAAGAGCAATTAAAGTAGTATATGTTTTTTTCTCGGTTACGATTTTTACATATTTATGAAGGCCTTCGATAAACAATATGTCGCTCAAAAGAATTTTGATGTGCTGATGACTGGATTTTATAACTATCGATTGATCTATAACTGAGGCTTCAGATGCTTCTTTGCTTTCGTTTTCTAATTTTAATAATTCCAGCGCTTTGGCTACAGCCTTATAGAAACGCTCAAAAGTTATGGGTTTTAGTAAATAATCTATAATGTTTAATTCGTAACCATCTAAAGCAAATTCAGAATAAGCAGTTGTAAAAATTACTTTTGGCGGATTTTGAAGTGACTTTAAGAAATCGATTCCAGACAAATGCTGCATTTGAATGTCTAGAAACAGTAAATCGACTTTATTTGTTTTTAAATAATCGTCGGCTTCAAGTGCCGACGAGCATTCGTATACAATTTCCAGCTCAGGAATATGCATTAAATGAGTACGTATTAAAGTACGGGCTAAAGTTTCATCATCGACGATGGCACATTTATATATTGTCTTTGTTTCCATAAAAACGTAAACTTACTTTATAGATTGAATCGATGTCTTCGGTACTTAATTGGTAATTGTCTCCAAACAGATTTTTGAGCTGCGATTCTATATTTTTCAATCCAATACCTTGATTTTTTGATTTAGATTGAAAAGAATTAACAACAGTAAACTCAATTTTATTGTTGGCAGCAGTAAGAATTATGTCGACGAAACCATTTTTATTTTCAATAATATCTCCATGCTTAAAAGCATTTTCTATTAATGTAAGAAATAATAGGGGAGGTACCTCTGGAATAGAATTGTCATTAGAAATGGTAAAGCTGATATTTTTCATTCCTGCAATTTCTCGGTATTCCTGAATTTGAAGGTATTTGTGAATTATTTCTATTTCTGACAGCAGAGATATGCTTTTCTTGTCGCCTTCATATAGAAAATAACGAAGTATATCAGCTAAACAAGCAAGCATTTTGGGAGCATTGTCACTTTTTATTAATGTTAGTGCATAAATGTTGTTAAGTGCATTAAAAAGAAAATGTGGACTAATTTGTGATTTTAACAGCATCATTTCGGTTTGCAGTTTTTCATTTTCTGCCTGCAGGCGAAGTTGTTTCTCAGTAAAATATTTATTGAAAAACCAAACAATATAAGAGATGAAAAGATAAAGCGAATGATTTAGGAGGAATGAAATAAATGATTTCAGCAAATCATCATCATACAAAACAACATTCAATCCAGTGCTGTAATAGATTAAAAAGCTAATACTTAACAACAGAATTAAAGCTGAGACATAAGCTGTTTTTCCTTTTTTGTTTAAAACAAAAGGCAGCAGAACGAATAGGTTAATGTAAAATTCAGAGCAAAAAGCAGCAACTTCAAATGAAGTGTAAAGAATGCTTTCTTTTAGATTGTAAAATGAAGCTATGTAATCAAATACATACAATGAGATAAACAACCAAAAAAGCAGATGGTAGTAAATTTTATTCATTTGGCTCTTAATTTTATGCAAAGTAATTAAATTATTAAAGAACATTAGGTAAAAGAGGATAATTTAAAGGCTGCTTAATAAGTGTTAGATTTTTTTGTACCAATATGAAATTATGACATCCTGTTATAAAGTTAAAAATAACTTTTTTTTTATTGAACCCCCTTTGTTTGTTGATGTGTTTAAAAAATTAAGATTTGATTACGGGAAACCGTAAAAAATTAACATTTCACCTTGTTATGTTTGTGGGTGCAATATTACCTTTTATTTAAAATTTACCCCCAAATTGAAGATGAAAAAACTTTACTTACCATTATTTATTCTATTACCGTTTTTAATTTATTCTCAAGATATTCTTTGGGAAAAGTCTTATGGCGGTATTCATGCAGACTACCTTTTTGATGCCCAGCCCACAGCCGATTATGGGTTTATTCTGGCAGGAAGTTCTCTATCAAATAAAACCGGAAATAAAACTGAAAATAATCACGGAGATTTAGATTATTGGATTTGGAAAATGACGGAAAAAGGAGAACTGGACTGGCAGAAGAGTATAGGTGGAAATGGTTTCGACCTGCTTCAAAGTATAAAAGGCACTAAAGACGGTGGTTTTATACTGGCAGGAACTTCAAGCTCTGGAAATAGTTTTGAGAAAAAAGAAGACTGTAAAGGACTTACTGATTTCTGGGTTATAAAACTCGACGCATCAGGTAACGAACAATGGCAGCGTACTATTGGCGGCGATGGCCAGGACGAATTATTATGTGCTTTTCAAACCAAAGATGGAGGCTATGTATTAGGAGGTTCTTCCAGCTCGAGTCCATCTTCAATTACGAACGTAAAAGCAGAAGGAAAAACAGCTGAATCTTCAACCATAGATTTATACGGGAAATCTGAAAAAAGCCGTGGTAATATGGATTACTGGGTTGTGAAATTAGACAAGCAAGGCGTGATTGAATGGCAGAAAACCTATGGAGGCCGTTATGCTGACTTGTTAAGAAGTATGGAGCAAACAACAGATAACGGATATATTCTGGCAGGATATTCAAATTCGCCGTTGTCTGGAGATAAAACAGAAGGTAACAAAGGAGTAGGCGATTATTGGATTGTAAAAATTGATGATATAGGAACGATTCAATGGCAGAAAACCTATGGAGCAGATGGAGACGATCAGCCATATGTCATTCATCAAACAATTGAAGGAGGTTATATTGTAGGAGGTAATTCTAATAGTAAAAATGCTTTAACCTCTCTTGGCGGTATTGTTGCTAATGGAACCGATTTTTGGGTTTTAAAGCTGGACTCAGAAGGAGGAGTTATTTGGAGTAAAACCTACGATTTTGGAAAAGTAGATATTCTAACTTCTCTTGTCGAGAATAAAGATCATACGTATTTGATCGGCGGTTATGCAAAAGCTGAAAGCAGACAGTCAACCGTTGGTCAAGTGGCAAAAATGGCTGGTATTGGTAAAGATAAAGAAGGAATTAATGATTACATCGCATTGAAGATTGATGAGAATGGAGAAGAATTTTGGAATAAAACGGTTGGAAGCAGCGGAGAAGATATATTAAGAAAACTTATTGAAACTAGAGATGGAGGCTATTTAATGGCAGGGACTTCAAATTCAAATTCATCTATGGATAAAAATTCAAATATTGGAGGCAACGATTTTTGGGTAGTAAAACTTAAAGATAAAGCCAAAGTCGAGAAAGTAAAAGCCAGTATTGAAGCCATTCCTAATCCGGCAGTTACCTATACAAATGTAATTATTGGTTACGATTTTAATGATGGCACCGCCTCTGTTATTGATATTTTAGGAAGAGTTTTACAAAACTTCAAGATTAGCAGCAGGACAGTCCCTGTAGACCTAAGTCATTATGCAGAAGGAATCTATATTATAAAGATTCAAACTGATGTTAAAACGGAGTCGGTAAAGGTTATTAAAACTGTTAGATAAAAAATACAATGAAAAATATTATTATAGTCTTATTCGTTTTAGTTTCTAAAACACTATTTTCCCAAGTGGGAGATGTAAATAAAATTATTCCTTTGTCTCCAAATGCAGCAGCTTTTGCAAAATATGGAGAAATTCCAGTAAGTAACTTTACTGGAACAGCCAATGTTTCAATTCCAATTTACACTATTCAAACCAAAGAATTTAACCTTCCTTTAGCGTTAAGTTACCATACTGGTGGAAATAGAGTTGAAGATGTTGCTTCTTGGGTTGGTTTAGGCTGGTCTATGGGGACAATACCGATGATTTCCCGTTCCGTAAAAGGCATACCTGATGAAGTAACAGGTGGTTTTATGAGTAAGTTTCTGGGATACACTGTTCAAGAATTATATTTTTTACCGGAAGAAGATCAAAAAAGAATAAATTTTTTGAATGCATTAAAAGAGGGAACTGCAGATTCTGAACCTGATGTTTTTAATTTTAATATACTGGGAAAAAGCGGGAAATTTATTTATGATCAGCAAAATAACAAATTTGTTACACTAGAAGAGTCGCAGGTTAAGATTTCATATGACAATGGTTCTTTTAAGTTAGTTACTGAAGAAGGGGTGGAATATTTATTTTCTGAGCGAGAAGTAACTTTTTCCAATGGAGAAGATACAACAGCAGGGTGGTCTGTTTCAAGAATTTCGTCGCCAAATAAAAATGAGAACATTTTGTTTGATTATGATTTAGAGGTGCAGACATTAAAAACATTAACACCACGAACTAAATTAATTTTTGCAGGAGGACTTCCAGGTGATACGGGGGTTCTCACTTCTGGACCAATAACAACAATTAGTACAGTTCATGCCAATCTAATAAAAAAAATATCTTTTAGCGGCGGTACTGTTGAGTTTACCAGAGATACAAACGAACGTTTGGACTTGCAGGGCGGCTATAGTTTAAAGGCTATAAAAGTCAAAACTCTTAACGGACAAGAGGTCTTTAAGTATGATTTTGAATACAAATTTATCAATGGAACGAATTGTTATTCTAATGAAACCTATACTAATAAATGGATGCTTCTTGAAAAATTTAAAAATACATCTTCTGCTCAAACGCCCATAGAGCATTCCTTTTTATATGATGAATCGTCAATCCCGCCATGCAGGAATAGCCAAGCGCAGGATTATTGGGGATACTATAACGGAGCGAATGGTAATTTAAATTTAATTCCAACTGTATTTTATAAATCATTAGAAATTGAAGGAGCTAATAGATTTGTAAACCCTGATAAAACGCAATTTGCAATTTTAAAAAAGATAGTCTATCCTACTGGGGGTTATACTGAATTTGATTTTGAAAACAACATATCAAATTCGGTCAAATTACCTGATACTTATGTGGACGATTTTTGCAGTATGGATGAAAATTTTACAACAGGAATTTACAGCCCCTATGAAAAAACATTTACAATAAATAACCCTCCGGAAGCTTTTTTAAATGGATTAAATTCGTTAGGAGGTGCATACGCGGATATTGTTATGGGATGTGATGGTTATGAATTAAAAGAAGGCATTGCAGATGCTAATGTTAATTTTCGTCTAATAAAAGAGGCTGCGCCAGGTTCTCCAGAAAGTTCTTTCTATATATCTAGAAGCAGTGGGAGATATTATCTGCAAAACGGAGACTATAGATTGGTAGCTTCAATTAATGCTCCTGGTGGAGAAGATTTGACTATAAAAAGTATTTTTGTACTAATAAGTTGGAAAAAGAAAAACCCTAATACAACTCCAGAAAATACGAATAGATATATTGGAGGGTTAAGAGTTAAAGAAATCAGAAGTTATGCAGATCCGCTTTCTTTACCAATCGTAAAAAGATATAAATACACAGAGGGATATGACTCCCAAATAAGTTCAGGAAAAGTATTTAGTGAGCCAAATTTTGTTTTTGAAGATGATGTTTTATTAGGTGATGGTGATTGTCAAGGTGGTATTTGCGCTGGGCTTTATCATCGACTTAAATCTTATAGTAATGTGCAGCAAATAAGTTATTCAGGCTCCACATTAGGATATGAAACGGTAATAGAAGAATCTAATGATCCTGTCAAAACAGGAGTTACAATTTACAAATATACCCATTCAATGGATAATGTAATTAAGAGATTCCCGTATCCGCCTCCAATCAGTATGGAGTTGTACAGAGGTCAGCCTAAAGAAATTACACACTATAAAAAAAATGGCATACAATTAATTCCTGTCGAGAAGAAGGAGTTTGTATATAATGCAGAGATAAGCAATGCTCAGAGAAGTCTTTTCGAAAATATGTTTGCTTTTAAGATAGGTAAATTTGGATATTTTTCAGTAGATCATGATTTTACAAATGCCTTTGCTATAGGATCATATGAAATTAGTACAAGTATTGATTTATTAGCGTCAGAAAAAACAACGACCTATTTTGATAGTGGGAATGTAAGTACCACAAAAACGTATAACTATGGAGGAACTAATCATATTCAATTGACTTCACAGAGTTCAATAAATTCTAGTCAAGAAAATCAAGAAGTAAAATATTATTACCCTCAAGACCCAGAAATGTCTTCTCAGCCATTTGTAAATGAGTTTATTGCTGGTAATAGATTGGCTTTGGTATTAGATACAAAAACGCTCAAGTCTGGTGCAAAATTATCGGAACAATTAACGGTTTATGATAAAAGTACAGCAACTAGTAATTTGTTATTGCCAAGTAAGGTCTATGAAAACAAAGGCGACGCTGCTATAAATTTAAATTCTGATGGAAAAATTACCTATGATCTTTATGATGAAAAAGGAAATATTTTACAATATACACTAGAAAACGGAATGCCGGTCTCAATAATTTGGGGTTATCATAAGACACAGCCAATTGCAAAGATTGAAAATGTACTATATTCTAGTATTTCTTCCCAAACTATATCAAATCTTCAAACGCTTTCGAATGTTGATAATGATAATTGTATGTCAGACAATTGTACAGAACAAGTATTAAGAAATGCGCTGAATCAATTTCGAATAGCATTGCAAGATGCTTTTGTATCAACTTATACCTATGATCCATTGGTTGGAGTAACAAGTATTACCGATGTGAAAGGAATGACTTCTTATTTTGAATATGATTCTTTTGGCAGGCTGAAATTTGTAAAAGATAAAGACTTAAATGTACTTCAAAAATACTGTTATAATTATAAAGGCCAGCAGACAGACTGCAGTGATAATTCTTCGACAAGTGTCTTACTGTATAAGAGTATTGCCAGAAGCGGTTCGTTTACAAGAGCCAATTGCGGAGCGGGCGCAATTGCTTCTAGTGTAGTGTATAACCAGCCGGCTGGTGCTGTTATTTCAACAATTTCTCAAGCTGATGCTGACTCTCGTGGATTTGATAAGTTTAATATTGATGGTTTAACAAATGCAAATGCAAATGGAGAATGTACATTCAGTAACATTGCCAAAAGTGGTTCGTTTATAAAAAATAATTGCGCTGTTGGAGGGATTGGTTCGGCAGTTGTATACTCAGTACCTGCAGGCAGACATTCATCGACAATTTCACAAGCTGCTGCTGATGCAATAGCTCAAGATGATGTTAACAATAACGGTCAGGCTTATGCCAACACAAATGGGGAATGTACGTTTAGTAATATTGCTAAAAGCGGGACATTTACAAAAAATAATTGTGCTGTGGGAGGAATTGGCTCTAATGTGGTCTACACAGTTCCTGCTGGTAAGCATTCATCAACGAGTTCACAAGCGGCTGCAGATGCATTGGCTCAAGATGATATCAACAATAATGGTCAGGCTTATGCCAACACAAATGGAGAATGTTCGTTCAGTAATATTGCTAAAAGCGGGATATTTATAAAAAATAATTGTGCTGTGGGAGGAATTGGTTCGAATGTGGTCTACACAGTTCCTGCGGGCACATATTCATCGACAAGTTCACAAGCAGCTGCAGATGTATTAGCTCAAGATGATATTAACAATAATGGGCAGGCTTATGCCAATACAAATGGTTCATGTATATTTAGTAACATTGCAAAGAGTGGATTATTTACTCGAAATAATTGTTCGCCTGGCGGCAGTCCTGCAAGTGTTTGGTATACGGTTCCCGCAGGAAGATACAGTTCTACAGACTCTCAGGCTGCTGCAGATGCATTAGCCCAAGATGATGTTAACAATAATGGACTGGCTTATGCCAATATAAATGGTTCATGTACATTTAGTAATATTGTGAAAAGTGGATTGTTTACTAAGAATAATTGTCCGTCTGGTGGAAGTCCATCAAGTGTTTGGTATATAGTTGCCGCAGGAAGATACAGTTCTACAGATTCTCAGGCTGCTGCAGATGCATTAGCCCAAGATGATGTTAACAATAACGGACTGGCTTATGCCAATACCAATGGTTCATGTACATTTAGTAACATTGTGAAAAGTGGATTATTTACCCGAAATAATTGTTCACCTGGCGGCAGTCCTGCAAATGTTTGGTATACGGTTCTCGCAGGAAGATATAGTTCTATAGACTCTCAAGCGGCTGCAGATGCATTAGCTCAAGATGATGTTAACAATAATGGTCAGGCATTTGCAAATAATGATGTCAATGCAAAATGTACTTTTTGGAATTCTGTACAAAGCAGGCTAATTACAAGAAACAATTGCGAACCTGGAGGTACACCGGCTAGTGCTTGGTATACTGTTCCCGCATCAAGATATTCTTCTGAAGTATCTCAGGCAGATGCAGATGCTAAAGCACAGGCAGAAATTAATGCCAATGGTCAGGCATTTGCAAATAATGATGCCAATGCAAAATGTACTTTTTTGAATACCGCTCAAAGCAGGTTAATAACAAGAAATAATTGCGCTGCAGGAGGTACACCAGCGAATGTTTGGTATACTGTTCCGGCATCAAGATATTCTTCTGAAGTATCTCAAGCAGATGCAGATGCTAAAGCACAGGCAGAAATTAATGCCAATGGTCAGGCATTTGCAAATAATGATGCCAATGCAAAATGTACTTTTTGGAATACCGTTCAAAGCAGATTATTTACAAGAAACAATTGCGCCGCAGGAGGTACACCGGATAATGTTTGGTATACTGTTCCCGCATCAAGATATTCTTCTCAAATATCTCAGGCAGATGCAGATGATCAGGCGCAGAGAGAAATTAATACTAACGGCCAGGCTTATGCAAATAACAATGCTAATGCAAAATGTACTTTTTATAACATTCATATGGCGGGCCTTTTTACTAAAATAAATTGTGGGAATGGGCAAGGAGAGGACGTGTATTATAATGTCCCTGCAGGAACATACTCATCAATTGTTTCGCAGCAAGACGCTAATGATCAAGCACAAAATGACATAGACACTAACGGACAAACTTATGCAAATAACATGCCCGATGCAAGATGTACTTTTTGGAATGCTGCCCAAAGCAAATTAATTACCAGAAACAATTGTGCCGCAGGGGGTACGCCAGGCAGTGTTTGGTATACCGTTCCTGCATCAAAATATTCTTCTCAAATTTCGAAGGAAGATGCGAATGCAAAAGCAAGGGAAGAATTTGATAATTTGGGTCAGGTATTTGCAAATAGCGATGATAATGCAAAATGTACCTTTAGAAGTATAGCTAGAAGCGGTTCGTTTACTCGAAATAATTGCCCGCCGGGAGGAGTTGCTTCAAGTGTTGTTTTTAATCAAGCGATAGGTGACGTTACATCAACTATTTCTCAAGAAGATGCGAACTCAAGAGGATGGACTAAGTTTATGAATGATGGGCAAGCATATGCAAATAATACTGCCTGTACTTTTATTTATTATAACGTCGATGTGGGAGGAATTTTTACTAAAATGAACTGTTGGAGGGGGCAAGGAGAGGATGTGTATTATAATGTTGCCGCAGGAACGTATTCTTCAACTGTTTCACAGCAAGATGCTAATGATAAAGCGCAAGCTGATGTCGATATTAATGGACAAGCTTATGCTGAGGAAAATGGAGGTTGTTACCCATAAAAAACATAAAAAATATACTTCATTCTATTAAAAGAACGACTCGATGAAAAAATATATACCAATTATAGTTTTATTACTCTTTGCAGGTTTTAGCTCCTCTGCGCAGACCTTTAGCGACGACAATTTTATATATACAATAGCTCCCAAAAAGGCTGTTCAATCCGGTAATTTAAACACTTTGACAAAAGATCAAATGAGTCAAAATGTAAGTTATTTTGATGGACTTGGACGTCCGGTACAAACAATGGCTATAGGACAAGGAGCAAATGGAGAAGATCTAATTACTCCAGTTGAATATGATGGTTTCGGAAGGCAGATAAAGGAATATCTGCCTTATGCCGCAGCAAACGGGGGTAATAGTTATCCTCGTATTGAACTGCTTACTGCCGTAAATACTTCGATATCGTTTTATACAAACTATAAAAATACCTCAAACCCATTTTCAGAGAAACAATTAGAATCCTCTCCATTAAACAGAGTATTAAAACAGGCTGCGCCAGGAACTTCGTGGGCAATGAACAGCGGTCATGAAATTAAATTGAAGTACCAAACTAATCAAGATGCAGAGGTGCGATTGTTTAAAGCAAATACTTCTTGGGATGCCAGTCTAGGTTTATATGGAATCAGTTTTTCAGATGCAGGCAGTTATGGCATAAATGAGTTGTATAAAAACGTGACGTTTGATGAAAATTCAGGGAATACCCCATCAGAAACAGGAGGATCGACAGTTGAATTTAAAAACAAAGAGGGACAGGTAGTCCTAAAAAGAACCTATGATGCAGGGGATAAACATGATACCTATTATGTGTATGATGTTTATGGAAACCTAACATATGTAATTCCTCCAAAAGCTGAAGGTGTAATTAGTAACCAGATGTTAGATGATTTATGCTATCAATATAAATATGATAATAAAAATCGTTTAGTCGAGAAAAAGCTGCCAGGCAAACAATGGGAGTTTATTGTTTACGACAAATTAGACAGACCTGCAGCGACAGGTCCCGCATTTTCACCTTTTAAAGACGATTCTTCTATAGGATGGATGATTACTAAATATGATGCTTTTAACCGTCCTGTTTATACCGGATGGAACAATCAAACCTGTACTTCTGCTGCAAGAAAAGCACTTCAGGATGCCCAAGATGCTGCAACTGCATGTTCTGAAACTAAACAAACATCAGGAAGTATTGATGATATACAAGTTTACTACAGCAATAATACGGCGATCAAAAATTTTAAACTTTTAACGGTTAATTATTATGACAATTATAATTATCCAAATGTGCCGGCGGTTCCAAGTCAAATTGAAGACCAGCTTGTTTTAAGTAATGTAAAAAGCTTAACCACGGGCAGCTGGGTTAGAACATTAGAAACGGCTTCATCTTTAGCAGGAGAAACCACCACAACATTTTATGATGACAAAGCCCGCCCGATACGAACCTATTTGCAAAATCATTTAGCAGGATATACTTTAACAGACAGTAAATTAGATTTTACGGGTAAAAATCTTTATACAATTTCAAAACATAAGCGTACTTCAGGCAGTATAGAATTAACCATAAGAGAAGAATTTACTTATTCCCCTCAAGATCGCCTGCTTACACATACGCATCAAGTAAATGGAGGTGCGGTACAGCTTATGGCATCAAACACTTACGATGAGATGGGACAGCTGATTAGTAAAAATGTAGGTAACAGCACAGGGAGTCCTTTTCAGAAAGTTGATTACAAATATAATGTGAGAGGCTGGCTTACTGGAATTAATGAAATAGATAATTTGCAGCAAAATGCAGATCCCGAAGATTTATTTGCTTTTAAGATTAATTACGATAAAGCAGAAACTCAGATTACTGATGTTGATCCTTTGTACAACGGAAACATAGCCGAAACGTTCTGGCGAACTGATTCTGATGATCTCGAACGCTCTTATGGCTATCAATACGATAAATTAAACCGTTTGAAAAGTGCGATTTATCAAAAATCGAAACTTACTACCGATTGTTATAATGAGATTATGTCTTACGATAAAAATGGTAATATTAAAATCATGAATCGAAACGGAGATTATGACCCTCAATTAGGGAGTAATATAATTGATAGGTTAGTTTACGGATATAAAGATAATAGCAACCAACTCTTAAAAGTAACAGATAATG
The DNA here is from genome assembly GCF_044005885.1 of Flavobacterium sp. FlaQc-30. Taxonomy (NCBI): domain Bacteria; kingdom Pseudomonadati; phylum Bacteroidota; class Flavobacteriia; order Flavobacteriales; family Flavobacteriaceae; genus Flavobacterium; species Flavobacterium sp. FlaQc-30. The sequence continues at coordinate 286,260 of NZ_JBIPCO010000004.1, forward strand.
GCAACAACAGCAGTGGTTTTAATGATTTAAACACAACGGGCGATGATTATGGTTATGATGCTAATGGTAATATGACCAGTGATAAAAATAAAAACATTACCAATATAGCCTACAACCATCTTAATCTGCCTAAGAAAATTACATTTGGAACAGGAAATACAATTGAGTACATTTACAACGCTGCAGGGCAGAAGTTGAGTAAAATCGTAACTGATGCAGGAATAGCAGCAGTAACAGATTATTTAGGTGGTTTTCAGTATAAAAACAATAATTTAGAGTTTTTCCCAACCGCTGAAGGATATGTTAAAAATACAGATGGTGTATTGTCGTATGTATTCCAGTACAAAGATCATTTAGGAAATATTCGTATTAGTTACGCTAAAAACCCGCAGACACAAGTTCTTGAAATTATCGAAGAAAATAATTATTACCCTTTTGGTTTAAAGCATAAAGGATATAATGATGTTTTAGCCACGAATAACAAGTATAAGTACAACGGAAAGGAACTGCAAGATGAGTTGGGGCTTAATATGTACGACTATGGAGCAAGAAATTATGACCCTGCACTTGGTCGCTGGATGAACATTGACCCCCTTGCTGAAGTCTCAAGAAGGTGGTCACCCTATAATTATGCATATAATAATCCTGTAATCTTTGTTGACCCAGATGGAATGCTTGCAACCTATAATTGGGAAGAGCATTATAAAGGTAATACAGGTGTTTACACTGATAATGGAAGTGTAGTATCTTTCGGAGAAGCTATGGCTGGTTATGGAATGAATACTAATGGTTCCCAGAAAGAGGGTGACCCAAAAATAATTTCAAGAGAAGAATGGGGAGCGAAAAAACCAATTACAAAAGGGCGAGAGTGGGAACCAATAAAGGGTAACTTGTCAGTTTATTATAACACGATTACTGTACACCACTCAGGGAATGAGGATAATTCATTAACAATTCAAGAATTGCAATTGAAGGAGCAAAATGGTGGGTATGCAGATATCCCCTATCACTTTGCTATAGATGGAAAAGGTAATATCTATGAAGGAAGACCGTTAAATATTAAAGGGTCTCATGTTAAAGGAGGTAACACTGGAAATATTGGAATTGTTTTATTGGCAGATTTAGATTCTCAAGATAGGGGATTAAATATACTTTTTAAGGCAATAGAAAAAGTTACAGGAGATGGAGAAGCAACAACAGAAATGATTCAATCTTTAGTTAATCTAACTCAATATCTAAATACCACTTATGGAATACAGTATTATGGAGGTCATCAAGAAGCTATACCATCAAGATATTGCCCTGGAAATATGGGAATGGAGTGGGTCGAAAGAATTCGACAAACATTCAAGATGCAAAAACCAATTATGAAAAATTAATTAAATTATGAAAAAGATTTCTTTTTGTCTAAATTTCTTATCAATTGCTTTGGTAGTTGTAACGCCACATTCATTTCATAACGATTATATAATCTTTTGTGACGCTGTTATAGCTGTTACGATAATTTTAAACCTTTTTCTTCTTAGAATAATAAAATATTATTTTATTAAGAAATATTTAATAATATCAATTCTTCAATTTTTATATTGTATTTTAACTATATCTTCTAATTCTGAGTTAGAATATAAAAGAGCAAGGATTTCTGATATATTTTCAAAACCAGATACTTTCAGTTTGAATATTTTATCAGTTTTAGAGAATGTTTCAATAATCTTTTTTTTATTGTTTGTAATCTTTGAAGTTTGGTTCCTCTACATTTCGATAACTAAAAATCAAAAAAAGGTTAGCCAAAAGTTTTGATAATTTATACTAGTTCTGTATTTATAAAAAAGCCACTTCAAATAGAAGTGGCTTATCTTTTTTATATTTCGTTTGAAAATGTTTAAAGTTCAAAATTAAATAATTCGCTAGGTCGAACTTCTAAGGCTCTGGCGATTTTGAATATTGTGCTGACGGTTGGATTTATTCTGACAGTCTCAATTCTGGCAATTTGAGATAATGTTATTTCAGAGCGATAAGCCAGTTCTTCCTGCGATATACCCTTTTCAGAGCGTATTTCTTTTAGTCGCTTGGCAAGCAACTCCAAACCTTCTTGGTCGAAGATTAATTTTCTGGATTTAGTTTCATCATTTTTCACTTCATCAAAATGAAGATATAAACAGCAGAATTATTATAGCACATATGCTATAATTTATATATTTGTATTTATAATCTAAAAATGACCTTCAAATTAACTCAACCTACATTGCATGAAAAAAACTATAACAATAGGGATTCTTAGTATTGTTTTCGGCTGTAAAAAAATAGAACAGCAAACACCAAAAAATCAAAACATCACCAGAAAAGAAATAAAAAAAATAAGTAACGACGAAAACACAAAATCTAATATTGGAAGTGAGATAATAACTTTTAAGAAAATTGAATGTGTAGATGATTGTTACTACTTGTTTACGAACGAAAAAGGAAACGATGTTATAATTTACCTTCCAGACTATTGCAAGTATAATTTTGATGATGGCAATTATATTGGTCAAAAATTTAAAATAACCTACGAATTACCAAAAGTTTCCGAAGAAGATGTTTTGGCAAAATCGATAGAGCTGGTAAAAACTAGTGAAAATATTACCAATAATTCGAATTCTTCCAAAAAAACATTTGGAGAAATAAGAAGCCTTATTATTTCTGGGAATGAAAAGAATATGATTCGTCACTTAGGAAAGCCAGATGAAGAATACTCAGCTCACAATTTTCTTGAAAAATATTACAATTGGAAACCAATTAGCGTTTATACCTCCCAAAGACCAATTGGAATTGATGTATTTGTGTATCATGGAATTGACAATACGAACAGTACAATTTTGGTAATTTACAATTTTGAAAAGGGTCGTGTAACCGATTTGCTCTACAAATCTGATGTCAAATCATTTGAGGATGTCTGCGTCCATTAATATAACAATACTATCAAACTTTAATCATTATGAAATCATTAGTAATCTTGTTTTTATTTGGGAACGTCCTGTTATATTCTCAAAACAATAATGAAATATCAGAAATCGATGAATCTACACAGTTTAAAACTGCAATGGATGCAATGACAATAGACTCAATGGATAATTTTATAAAACTGTATCCAGAAAGTAAATTAAAAGAAAAAGCTGTCGAAATTAGAGATTCTTTGGCACTCCCTGAAAAAGGAGCGAGTTACTATAAATTTTCAGCTTATGTATCGAAATATCCAAATTCAAGATATTCTCCATCGATTGTAGAAAAACTTCCCGATTTGCTCGATAGGGATGTCCGATTTCAAGACTCCTATCAATCTACAATTGCAATATTAAAACATTTTGTTACTTTATATCCTAATGCACCAAACATAAAAAAGATTAAAAGAAATTTAGAATTGTACTATGCACGTTCATTAAGCTATAAATTCAATATTGAGGAGTATAAAGAGTTTAGAAAGTTATTTCCAGAAAGCAGAATTTACTATAACAAGACCACAAAAAAGATGGCTGAAAGAAATGACCCAAGAGAATCACCAGCCGCTACATATTAACGTACTTAATGCCCCTAGAGTAGCACGTGTGTACTCTATAAAGCCTGATAAATTTTTATTCAATTTTTCCACTCCCTCCCCCGTTAATGTCGGCTTTTTTAGATGTAAAATCGCTGATTTTGATTTCTCTGTTACTTCTCTTACATATGAAATCTAAGCATATTCAAGAGCTTCCTTTGATGGTGCAGATGAAATTTTTAGAAATTTTCACAATAATAAAAATTTGCTGTTTCAGATTGATACAGCATTTCTGTTGTAAAAATGAAAATATTTGCCAGAAAAAGTGCCAAAAAGCTACACTTTTAAATTATCTGTAGTATTTATTATTCAAGATACTTGATTTAGCCCCTTGTACGGAGTTCTTGTATCTGGTCAATAACATGAATACTAACAGATAATTTAAAATGGAATATGAAAATATAATAGAGTTTGAAAAAAGTACTAAAGCCAGCAAAAGCAAGATATACAGATTCTATAAAAAAAATGAAGAATTGTTTTCGGAAACTAAACTAAAAGGCGGTAAAAGATTATTCCCAATTGGTCACACAAGATACTTTGACAGTGAAGTGATGTTTGATGAAAACAAAAGCTTAAGGCAAGAGAATCATTCAATGCGAAATCTGATTGATTGTTTGTCGGATAAAGAAAGTTTGATACATACATTCTGGCAAATGGATTGGAGTTTTTTCTTTACTGTGGCTTACAAACTGGAACGCCAGAAAAAAAGCTGTTTTAAACAGATGCATGGTCTCTATAATTTTTTGCTTGAAAAACATGGAGATTCAACAGGGTTAAGAATGTTTTTCACTACTGAATCTTTCACGAATAGAAAGGGTTATCACAACCATTTTGTTATCCATATCGAGAACAGAAGATTATACGAACAAATCACTGCTGACATTCAAGAATATTTCAGCTATGACAGAATTGATTTTGGATTATATGACCGCTATAAGGCAGGGTTGTTTTATATGACAAAAGAAGGTCTTTCTGGGGAGGATTGGGATTTTTTAAGTGATTCTAACAAATAGTAACCATGAAAGTAATACTGACCTTATCTCAATTGAAAATGATTCTTAAAACAGAAACGTTAAAATTTCCAATAAGTTACAAAGGAAGAAACTTTAAAAGCAATGAACTGGAAGAACTTTCCCAATTATTACTATCACAAGAACGAGGCTAACAACCTCGTTTTTTTATTACAGAAATATCCAAAAACTTGTGAGCCCAGGAAAACCAGGATTTTTCTTGTTTAATCCAAAATAGACCTGGACATTTGTTTCACTTTCAGGAAGAAGTGAAAGCAATCATGTAAACGCAATAAAATCAATGGTTTACATTAAATAGAAAAAGAACCAGTTTCAGATACATATATTGAGTTATAAAAGTGAAACAAAAATCAAGAATTATGGCATTAAAAGGACAAAAGACGACAAGTGATTTTTTAGAGTGGGAAAAGATGCAGAGCATCGTTTTGAAGCTGGAGCGTGATAACGACCTGAAATTTGCGTTACTTATAGCAACAGGTTCTTATATCGGACTGAGAATCTCTGACCTGCTCCAGCTTCGTTGGAATCAGGTTTTGAATCAGGATTACTTCACGATTACGGAGAAGAAAACTAAAAAGACGAGAAAAGTGACCATCAACCCAGAGTTGCGGACTATTCTGAGCCGTCTTTTTGTTCAGCTCAAAGTCAGCGAAACTGATTTGATGTTCGCCAACCGTTCTGGAGATAAGCCGTTCAGCATCCAATACGTGAACAGCAAGCTGAAAGAAATTTTTGCTAAATACAGCGTTAGAGGTCAATATTCTAGCCACTTTATGAGAAAAACCTTGGGCAGGAGAGTTTGGGAAGTAAACAAGTACAGTGACCAAGCTCTATTATTATTGTCTCAGCTTTTCAACCATTCAAGCGTTTCGACCACTAAAATCTATCTTGGAATCAGGGAACAGGAAATAAGTAATCTATATTTGAGTGTATAAGCAAAAAATTATTCGCAAAAATTCAGTACGTTTTGTAGCGTTTTTGACTAAATATTTGTAAAAAATTGAGAGTCTATATCTAAGATAAGATTTAGAAATTATTTCACTGATAATCAAGTGTTTGAAAATCTATTAAAAAACACTGCTTGAGAATTCTATAATTGTAAGATTTTACTCTTTTTTTTGTTTTAATTAATCTCTATATCTTTGTAAAAGGAAATCAAAAAAGAAAATTCTTGCAAGAATTTATTCATCATTCTAATAGCTAAAGAATGAGGAAAGAGTGAGTTGTAAAGCTGAATAACCAAGCTCAAAAAATCACATTTAAATCCCAAATTTTCAATTCGGCGAAATACCCGAAGCGGGATTTCTATGTCCAAAAATTATCGTTTAATCAAAGAAAATCAAGTTTATGGAAAATTTAGAAACCTTATTCCAATCTTTTGAGACAGGCATTAGAAGTATTAAAGCAATAAAACCAAAAAACTATTTGAAAAATATAGGACTGGATTATGCAGAGCTGAGAATCGGTTTTAATTCTGGACAGTTTCATCATTCCAAAGACCAAGAGTACAAAGATAAATTTGAAGCATTAGGAGTGCTTAAAAAAAGTGATGCAGGTGTACGTGAAGATACATTGACCGCTTATACAGTTTTTGGCAGATATGGACTTATTTTTCCGCTGATGGATAAAGAGAATACCATTGTAAATTATTTCGCAGTACGTTTTGATTTGGATACTCCTAAAGAAGAATATCTCAATGAAAAAGGTATTTATCCAGCTTATCCAAACGCTTTGACCAAACGGCTTTATATCGTGCCGACAGTTATTGACTGTGCCAGTCTAATGCAATCCAAAACGCTTGAGAATAAAGAATCGGTTATAGCTCTGCATAACGGAGAACTCTTACCTCAACACCTAGAAATTATTAAATCATTGTACGAACTAGAAGAAGTTATAGTCATTAAACGTTAAGACCATGCAAAATATAAAAACACACATACAAAATATAAGACCAGAACTACCCGTAAGCACTATTCAACTTCCAGATGGACACAGTATGAATAATATGTGGCTTAACTACGGAGCAGATGGAATTTTAGAATTATTAAAAAATCCTACAAAGGAAAAGATAGCTCCAAGCTTAGAAATTCTTAACGATTATAAAATCAGTTATAAAGGAAGAACAGGAACTTTCTTTGTCATTGGAAATCTGCCGATGGATTTAGGGAATCTTAGGATTTCACTCCAAATTCAGGAAAAAGAAACCCAGATAAAACACCGATTAAAAATTGATTTATTTGATTTTGTCAATGTACAAAATCAGTGTACAGAGTTATCAGAGAAACAAGGCTTTGAATATCACTCTCTGCAAGCCGATATTATCCAACTGACGGATTTATTGGAACAGTATCGTGAATCATTGTTTGAAGCAGAATTAAACCCTATAACAGACCTTTATTCTGAAAAAGAACTGACGCCTCAAGCAGGAGAAAAAGCGGTCGAATTCCTCTCAAAAGCATCATTATTTGAGAGCATCGATATACTGCTGGAACAAAGCGGTATTGTGGGAGAGGAAGATAATAGACTGCTTCTTTTTATTCTGGCATCCAGTTATAAAATGCCGTATGAGATGCATGGGTTAATACAAGGTTCTAGTGGAGAAGGAAAAAGTCATCTCATCAATGGTATAGCGCAATGTATGCCTCAGGAAGATGTAATGAACATGACCAGAATTACAAGTAAGTCATTATACCATTACAGGGATAAGGAACTTATGAACAAGCTGATACTGATTCAAGATTTTGATGGCTTGGAAGAAGAAGCCCAGTTTGCCTTTAGAGAAATGCAGTCGGCAAAAATGCTAAGTAGTTCCACAGTGGTCAAAGATGTGTTTGGCAATACCAGAGGAAAAATGAAGAAAGTTGAAGCTCATTTTGCCAGCCTAACCGCCACAACCAAAGCAGAGGTGTATTATGATAATATGAGCCGTTCAGTAGTTCTCGGAGTTGATGAAAGTCTATCACAAACCATTAGGATTATCAACCTTCAAAACAAGAAGAATGCAGGGTTATATGATGATGATAAGGAGCAAGAAGCGAAACAACTTCTAAGAAATTCGATTCGTGTTTTAAAATCCTATAATGTGATTAACCCTTTTGCTGATAAACTCATGTTGCCAGATACCGCTAAGATGCTCAGAAGGTTAAACAGCCAGTTTCAAAATTTTGTTTCCCAAATAACAATCCTTCATCAATACCAGAGAAAAACCGATGATAAAGGACGATTAATAGCGACGAAAGAAGACGTGAGAAAAGCAGTTGAGATATTCTTTAGCTCTATCATCATAAAAGTGGATGAACTCGATAAAAGTACCAGACAATTTTTCGAAAACCTTAAAGGATTTGTAAAAAGCCAGACAGAAGGAACGACCTATCGTTTTACGACTAGAGAAGTGCGTCAGACACTAAATATCAGCAAAACATCGGCTTTTAAATATATTCAGCTTTTACATGAACTGGAATACATTCAAGCAATTGATGGTAATGTAAATAGGGGTTTTCGATACATAATCAGCTATTGGGATAATCTAGAAAAAATGAAAGCCAAGATTAAGGCAGACCTCAACAGACAGCTTGATGCATTGTAATTCGATAAAAGAACACCCCAAGCCCCGAAAACACAGCCAATATAACGCTGGTGTTCGCATTTTTGGAAAATGCACATAAGGAAGATTTTGAAATGATGATTTAAAGACCAGAATAAAGATGAAAAAAACAATTAATACGACAGCCTTTCAAGACCTGATAAAAGATTTTGAAAGTTACGTGAAAGTTAGGAATTACAAACAGGGAAAAGGAAGAATGTATCAGAATGCAGTATCGGAATTTCTTATCTGGCTGGAAGAATCAAGAGTAACCAAAATAAAGGATGTGACAAGCAGAGAGTTCGTAAATTATCTGGATTATCTAACTGTTAGACCAAAGAAATTAGGAAGCGGAACTCTAAGCGGTAAAACCATCAAATTCCATCTTTATGTTTTAGGGGTGTTTATGGGGAATCTGCTGGAAAACAAACAGATTGAAAGGGACTATTACATTCCAAGTTATTCCGATGACAGCGGAAAATCCAGAAATACACTGACAGTGGATGAAATTAAGATAGTTTACGAGAACTGCGAAAATGATTTGGAACGGGCTTTATTATCTGTTGCTTACGGATGCGGACTAAGACGTTCTGAAATTGAAGCCTTAAATGTAATGGATGTTCAGTTTTCTAGTGGAATGCTAATTGTCCGTTCTGGTAAGGGAAGTAAAAGACGTGAAGTGCCTATGTGTAATCTGGTTTTGGAACATTTAAAGAAATATGTAATTGACCAGAGACACCAGAAACTATTGGGTAAAAATCATATTGAAGATGCTTTTTTTATCTATGATAATGGAAAGCGAATGACAGGAGAATACCTCAACAAAACACTAAAAAAAATAATAGAACAGACGAGTAGATACGAACTCATCCAGCGAGGAATAACGCTCCATTGCCTGCGTCACAGTATTGCACATCATTTAATGGAAAATAACGCAGGAATTGACTTTATAAGAGGTTTCTTGGGACACTTGGAAATCAATACGACTTATATCTACGCCATACGAAACAAGAGATTAACGCCAAGAGTAACATTTTAAATGAATTGCAATGACAAAATTAACAATTGAACAATTTTTACTTCAAGACTACAGCGGACAGACTGTAAAAAGCTATTTGTTTGCAATCAATCACTTTTTAAAAATGAACCCTAAAGCCAAAAGGTATAAATTCAAAAATATAGTTGATTACATGGAAGAAATCAGTGAGCAACAGCCTAACAGAAAATACAGGGTTGTAATCCTATCAGCAATCAAAAAATATTATGATTATCTGGTCATGAGCGGATACAGAACAGACCACCCTTGCAAGCGGTTGAATATCAAAGTCAACAGCAATCAGGCGATTCAGGTGCAGGATTTGTTCAGTTCAGAGGAATTACAACTGCTCATGACCCGTGAGAACAGATACCAGAATCTGGATACCAGAAATAACGTTTTATTAAGTCTTTTGATTTATCAAGGTCTGACCAGCGATGAAATTGTCAGATTGACTGTAAATGATATTGATTTGGATGCTGGAACAATCTATATCAAAGCATCCCGAAATTTAAAGAATCGAAAACTGGAACTGCTGTCCAAACAGATAATCTTATTCTCAAAATACATCAACGAAATAAGACCACAGATGCTCAGAAGCACTACAGATAAATTAATCATAACCAAGCTTGGTAAATCTATTGCAGTAAACAGCATCCATGCCATGATTGAGCCGTTAAAGCCATTGTTTCCAGAGAAGAAACTTAATCCACAAACAATACGAATGAGTGTTATCTGCAACTGGCTTAATGAACAGAAACTGGCTCTGGAACACGTTCAGGCATTGGCAGGACATAAGTGGCCTGGAACGACTGAAAAGTATCTCAAAGTTGACAGTCATCAGCAAAGAGAAATGATTAATAAATTCTTTCCATTGTGAATATTTGACAGTGACAAAAAGTTTTAAAAATGAAAAAAGCTGTCAAAAAGACAGCTACTATGCTTTAATTTTATAATATAATAAATTTGGTCTAATTTTTGCGTTAATGAAATGCTAATCTTTCTCTAAGATTAAACGAAAAAGTTGATTTCAAAATTATTGTAAATTAGAGCCTTTGGGAGGGTGCAAAAGTACATTTAATTTTTATAAATCAAAATTTTTTCAAAAAAATATTTTGTTAAATTATAAATTTTAAAAAAGACATGGCAAACAAGAACATACATGTGGTTAAATCGAAGGATGGCGCTAGTTGGTCTGTAAAGACAGAGAACAGCCAAAAAGCTTATAGAAATGTAAGCACGCAACAAGAAGCAATTGAAATTGGAAAAAATGTTGCAAAGAACAACAGTTCTGAACTATTAATACACGGTGTTAATGGTAAAATAAGAGATAAAAATAGTTATGGTAGCGATAGTTATCCACCAAAAGGTTAATGGAAATGAGAGGATGTAATATTTCAATCAATCAGTTAGCCGATTTCTCTAAAAGCACACTTGCTAATAAGAGAAGTATAATAAATCAGCAAAAAATGCCTAATACTTTTAAGACGGCTTGGTACCAATTAGCAAAAGCAAGAATAAAAAAAGTAATAGCCAATAAGGGAGATATTAAACCTGTTTTGGATGGCATTGAAGAGTTAAAACGTAGAACGGTCACAAAAAAGAGGCAGGTTAATGATAGAATCGTTTCTTTGGACGCTTTACAAAGATTTGTTAGTTTTCAAATACCTAGTTTGTTAAAAAATTATGACTACAAGGTTTTGAAAAATGTTGAATCAAAATCAATTTTTATTAAAGGTGTAGAAGTAATAGTATCGCCAGATTTAATTATTGAAATTGACATTGATAATAAAAAATATTTAGGAGCACTCAAAACCCACATATCAAAAGGGAAAAAATTTGATAGAAAGCAACAGTTGTATGTTGCAACAGCTCTTCATAAATATTTGGAATCAGAGGTCGCCAAAAATGGAGAAATTGTTTTACCAGAATTGTGTCTTTCGATAGACATTTTTGGTGAAGGAATTGTAACTTCCCCAGTGAATATTTCCGACAAAATAAAGGATATGGAGGTAATATGTGAGGAAGTTAAAAAAATGTGGGACGCCGCATAATTTTTTTAGAGAAAAGATTAGTAAACCGAATCAATTATGATTCGGTTTTTTTATGCTGTAGAGGGAAAGAATTCAATATTTGTGGACTTGGATTTTAATTAAACTAAACTTACTTTCGTAATAAAAAGCAAGTTCTTTGAATTATGCCATGATGAGCAAAACCCACTAATTACCATTAAGGAAAATTTGTAAATCCCTATAAGTATAAGTTCAATGGAAAAGAGCTCCAAGATGAGCTTGGACTTAACATATACGATTATGATGCACGTAATTATGACCCTGCTCTAGGTCGTTGGATGAACATTGACCCTTTAGCAGAAAAAGGTCGCAGGTGGTCGCCTTATAACTATGCTCTTGATAATCCTGTATATTTTACTGACCCAGATGGAATGCTATCGGAATCCTTTATGAATATTTTAAAGAATTCTGCGAGTGGAACTACTTGGACTAATAATAACAATGGAACGTTTTCAAGTAATAATGGAGAAACAGTAAGTGACGGTGAAAGTGCAGAAAGTGCAGAAATTATTGACCCTCCAGCTTCTTCCATTCCAGCCTCAACTTGGTTTGGACTTGCAAGTTCGATTGCAGGGGGACCCGCAAGTTTCTTGAAATTTGCCATAATTGGTACATTCTCTTCTGCACACACACCAGATTGGAGTAAAGGTCCATTTATAGTAGGTGGGTTTGGAACATTTTCAATTGCAGATGTTAAAGCAGAAGCAAAAACTATAAATGCAACTTCAAAGAAAGGAAAAGAAGGTTCGTATACTATAACATTTAGTAATGGCAAAACTTATCATGGGAAAGGACAAATTGATAGAATGTTTGTGTCAGCATTGGAAAAAATGACATTATATAATGTAACAGTTAAGAAATTTGATTGGAATCCTGCTGAGTCAACTAGAGAAGCTTTTAAAGATGAATACCGAAGAATGCAAACTGAGGCAACAGATGTTTACCCAGAAGGTTATGCAAACCCAGTAAATTACAATATAAGACAATCACCAGGAAAAAACTATATTTTACAAGATGGACTTTAACATATATTTCAACTCCGACAAAAAAGGATTGATAGTGACCAACAATTTTGAAGAAATTCAAAAAAAGATGGATTTAGGTATTTTCCCTAAATCAACATACATAAAAACTGAGATTCATGATTTATCTAAATTTGATTTTCAAACAATTTCCTTAAACTATCTTAATTCTTTTGATTTTGAATCTTTCAAAAGCATATTTTCGAAATATTCATTTCAAATTGTATCAATCCACAATTCGACGATAGATTTGAAAGAAGTAGAAATTAATACTAGACATTTAGTCATTGGAGAGAAAGTGAAAGTAAATTTATTAGAGTGCAATTTTATAGGACTTGATGAGATAACATTCCTATCTGTTAAAACCTTTAAAGGAATGATTCTTGAATCCTTTGGAAATGTTGAAAAAATGATTTTGTGGCATGAAAATAACAAATCAAATGATATTTTAAAGTTGTTTCCAAATCTCTTGGAACTTCAAATTTATAATGGAAACTTAGTCGATTTATTTTTGACAGAAAATAGAAAACTTAAAAAATTGCAATTGCATAATCTTCCTAAATTACAGAAGGTAGAAATAAAACCTGATGATTTAGAGGAATTAATTGTTGAAAGGTGCAAAATGCTTACATCCATTGGATAAGACATCTGGTTAATGCATCAGATGTTTTAGTGGTTAATACCAAATGGATGAACATCAAAATAACAATATGATAAATAGAGAAACAATTATTGATTTTTTTGAAGATTTAAAAGAAGGGAACGATTTCAACATAGATGAAAAATTATTGTGGAGTTACTTTTTTTTGGATGAAAACAAAAATAAGTTGCAAGATTTTACGCTTAAGCTTGAACAACTTGGATATGAATTTGACAGTATTTTTGAAGCTGAAAAAGTAAATGAAGAAGATGATGCAGAGTATTATCTTCAAGTTACCAAAATTGAGCACCATACTATTGATTCGTTGAACGACGTAAATACGATGTTTTACAAATTAGCAGAAGATAATGATATTAATCATTATGATGGTTTTGATGTAGGTAATATCGAATAAATGAAAAATTAGCAAATAATCCTAAGAGCCATTCCTAGCGGAGTGGCTTTTGCTTTTTATAGGACTTTAAAGTGTACCAAACGGTTAAAATAGAATCCAAGTTATCCTGTATCTGCTGGGGAACCTCAATAAATTTGAAAAAACAGTATTCGGAACATCCGTCCTCCCTGTATCGGCTGTCCCGCTCCGCAAAGAGTTCACACAAAAAGCTGCGCAAATGTCTCTGACTTTGCACAATTTTTTTATTCCTTAGAAATTATAATGGTGCTAAAAGTCTCCTGACTTTTTACGATTGCTTTTTAAAAAATAAATAAATCTCTATAATTTGTATTAATTTAGTTTTAAAGTCAGAGACTTTTAGAACTTTACGTTTTTAAGAAGAAGATAAGGTAGCGCAAAGTCAGAGACATTTGCGTAGCGCTTGTCATGAACACTTTGCAGAGCAGGTAAAGAATTTAGATATGAAATTAACAATCGCCCAAATAAATAAAATAATTAGAAATTGTTTTTTTAAGTTGTTGATTATTGACTTTTTGTTATTATTGTCTTATCGATACTATCAACCTTTTTGTGAACCTTGTTTAGATGTAAATGATTGTCCACCATGTTTATCAGAAGAACAATATTTTATAATTTATTTAGGAATAGCATTAAATTTAATATTAGGTACATATTGTCTTTTTAAAAATAATATGAAAAAGAAAATGGATAATGCCCACTCCGCAAAGAGTTCTTATAAAAAGCTGCGCAAATGTCTCTGACTTTGCGTTTTTTTTTTATTTCTTAGAAATTATAATGATGTTAAAAGTCTCCCGACTTTTTACGATTGCTTTTTAAAAAATAAATAAATCTCTATAATTTGTATTAATTTAGTTTTAAAGTCAGAGACATTTGCGCAGCAGGGAAATTTGTATATTATGAATAAAAATAGGTTTTTAAAACTTTTAATAGCTTGTATTGCTTCTGTAGGAATTCGATACGTATTTAATTCTAGTAATTTTGACACAAGTGATTTTGTGTTCTCAATTATCTTCGGAATTATAATTTGGATTATTTTAATAATTCAAAGAAAAATATAAAGTTTTGCGGTAGTGTAGCCCGCTCCGCGAAGAGTTCCCCTGCTCCGTGAAGAGTTCTCATAAAAAGCTGGGCAAATGTCTCTGACTTTGCGCAATTTTTTTATTCCTTAGAAATTATAATGTTGCTAAAAGTCTCCCGACTTTTTACGATTACCCGCTCTCCGAAGTGTTCCTAATGAAAAGCTGCGCAAATGTCTTTGACTTTGTGCAATTTTTTTTATTTCTTAGAAATTATAATGGTGTTAAAAGTTTCCCGACTTTTTACGATTGCTTTTTAAAAAATAAATAAATCTCTATAATTTGTATTAATTTAGTTTTAAAGCCAGAGGCTTTTAGAACTTTACGTTTTTAAGAAGAAGGTAAGGTAGCGCAAAGTCAGTCCCGAAAGCTTTCGGGATTGCGCAGCGCTTGTCATGAACACTTTGCGGAGCAGGATAAAATCGATTTTTTTAGAAAATAAAATATTTAAAATGAATAGAATATTATTAGTTATCATATTGTTTGTATTTTTTAGCTGCGGTTCAGAAAGAAGAAGCAATGTCATTTATTTATATTCAAAAGATAAGTCGCAAGTCGTTTCAATAATAAGTAACTACAGTAAAAACGAAAGAATAATAGCCGTAGGAAAACATTTTTCAAAACCTAAAAATAATTATATAGAATTGGATATCTCTAAAATTACAGAATTAAATGACCAATTTGGAATATGCTGGAATTCTAATGGTTATAAATGGGAGATGGTAAATGACAAAGCTAAAATTGTTACAGTGAGTTTGGATACTACAAAATATTTTTTTAGAGAGAGCTGGTTTAAAGAAGAAGGAACTCCTAACACAAAATATTACATTAAAGATAATTGTTTTACTGTAGGAGCTTTAGATTATTCTAAATATTATCCAGAAGAAAATGGTTCAGTAGAAAGATTGAATTAGAGATTGAATACACCCGCTCTGCGAAGATTTCTCACAAAAAGATGCGCAAATGTCTCTGACTTTAGGCATTTTTTTTATTCCTTAGAAATTATAATGGTGCTAAAAGTCTCCCGACCTTCACTTTCCAACCAAAATCAATAAAAAAAGCTCCAGATTTCTCTGAAGCTTTAATGAGTTTAAAATGCAAAATCGAATAACAATTGTGCAATGTATGTGATAAATAGTGATCTTTAAAAATTGGTATTTACTTTTTTAGAGCGGTCGGCAATGTAAGAGATCAACCAAGTTACCTGTCCTTCTTTTACAAAATATATTTTCTTTGTTTCTAAATTTGGAATACTTTCTAAACAGGTCACCAATATGTTATTTGCCGAAATAAGGTATTTCTGGTCATAAGTGCTTAAAACTCTCGCCATTTCTTTGTTGGTTTTGCCAAGGTTTGTAAATTTTCCAAAGTTATTTTTCAGAATAGCATCATAATCGATAACATCTTGAAGCGTCAAAGGAATGTAATGATCTTTACCGTTTTCATCATAGTACAACGTTGAAAACGCCCAAACAGCACCACCAGACAAATATAATTTGTCTTTTTTCATTAAAAGCGGATTTGCGTCAAACAGCTCTTTAGTTTTCTTACGTAATTTTGGATTAAAATCAAAAGACTTTTCTTGATAGGTTGACATATCATTTAACTGACTTTTATTGGTTACTGTTTTTTCTACAGCATCGGTAAGCGTCATGGTGCCAAAATCAAGTTCTAGAGGAATAAACTCTAATTTATTGTCTTTAAGTTCGTCAATATAACCGCCTTTAGTAGTTTGAGCGCCAATATCCAAAAGAAAAGCATTTGCATAATCAACAGGCGGTATTGCGCCTTTAACTAAGGTTTTGGCTTCTTCAGTACCATCAAGTATTTCAAGTTCTTTACTGGTAAGAGAAGTGATTTTGCTTTTTAAAACATCAAAGTTGCTTGCAGAAGCAAATACAGGAGCCGCAACGATAAAGATATTTTCGTCCAGCATTTTATAGTCGGCTTTAATTTTTTTTAATTGATCGACTATAGTCAGACTGGTTTTGTTAATGTCTTCAGGAGTAAGTTTTCCAGAAGCGCTAATATGATCGGCAAACGGAATTCTTTCTGTCCAGAAAGAAAGTATTTTATAATCAGCTTTTTTAATGTTATTTACATCAACAACAGACACTTTAATAGCTCTGCGTCCAATTTCGATTCCGGCATAAATACTTTTTTGAGCAAACGAGTTGAGGGTGAAAAATAAATTTAAAAGAATAAAAAATAGAACTTGGGGTTTGTTTTTTTTAAGCATTGGATTTTAATTACGATTATAATATAATTTATTTTTTATCGAACAAAGACTGTAGGTAGTCTATTGATTCTAATAGTTTAAGTCGTAGTTTAAAAAAAAAGCCTCAGATTTCTCTGAAGCTTTGTCTTAGTAGCGGGAACAGGACTCGAACCTGTGACCTTCGGGTTATGAGCCCGACGAGCTGCCTACTGCTCTATCCCGCGATGTTTCGGGTGCAAAGATAAGCACTAAATACGGTTATGCAAAGAAATAACTGAAAAATTTTGAATTATTGCTTTTTAGTTTCTAATTAATTGTATTTTAATGTGTTGTATTTGGCGTTTATTCTGGGTTAGATTTTATAATCCAGTAATTCAGCATAAGGATCGTTTTTTAAACCCAATAATTTACCAAAAGCAGGTTCTGTTTTGTAACCATTTTGTTTAAGTGCTATGATTTTTAATCTGAAATTCTCATCTTTTGACTGTAGAATTTCATGTTCAATAAGCATATGTTTATAGGCGTTTTGATTTTTAGTCGGAGTATTTTGCCCGAAGATCTCTATTTCAAAACCATCAATTTTAAAATTTGCAATTACAGATTCATTGTTATTGATCAAACGGTTTCTAATTTTAAACTCAGGTTTAGTACTAAAAGCTGCGGAAATTTTGGATATAAAATCAGTTTTGTTTGTCCAGTAACAAATAATATCGAGATCGCTGTTTTCAATATCAATATTTATAGGAATAGTGCCGGTTAAAATAGGATCAAATTCAGATAGGATTTCTAAAATCTTATTTTGGGTTAAGATTTCATAAACTCGAACTTGTTTTGAATTTCCTGTTTTTAAATAGGTAATAGAAGTAAAATCAATCATTTTTTAGTCGGCATAATTTTTTTCTTCTTTAATTTCCTGCTCCAGTCTTTTGTTGATGTTGATTTTGGCGTTCGTAAAAACAAATAGGGTTGTTTTGTATTCTCTTGCGTATTGATTTGTTATTTCACCGGCAATAAAAGCAGTTTCAAAATACGGACTTGTTTCTGCGAGTTCATTGCTGTTTTCTTCAAATTCCTTAACTCTAATCAAGTTTTGGTATTTGATATTCAAATTAAACCAATTCACATAATCAGCATTAAAAGAAACAGCTTTTATTCCCTTTTGAGTATAAAAATTTATGGCTCCAGCTTGTCCGTAATTATCGCAAAGCACTAATGTATTTTCTGTTTTTGGAAATAATGCATAAACAGAATCTGTTTTTCGAGCGAGTTCTTTCCAGCCCAGCATATCGGCAAAATCTTGCGGCAGTTTATGATCTTTTCCATCTTCCCAGCGCAACATTCCTAATTTTTTGTACTTCTCAGGATGTTTTACAATGTATTCTGACGATTTGTTTGGAAACGCAATATTGTACATCGGAATAAACAATAATATCGGAATCGCTGCAAATACATATCGCAAATAATATTTCCAACCTTTTTGCAACACTTCAGAAAGGTATACGGCTCCAAAAGCAATGTAAATCGGATATAAACCAATGGCGTAATACGCTTTGGCTTTGAAATAAATAAAGACAATGAGCGTAAAAAGTATCGACCCAAAAAAGAACCTGTATTTTGCAAAAGGCTTATAAAATAATAAGCTGTATAAAGCGGCCAAAAGAACAAAGATAGATCCTATAAAAAACAAGAGTTGTTCTTTTAGAAAATCGAGACGATCTACATTTACCAATTGTGTTTCTGCCAATTCTTTCATGTGATGTACAATTGGAAAATGATTGTTATACTGCCATAATAAGTTTGGAAAGATTAAAAGAAGTCCTAAAATCAAGGCAGAATACAGCTTTTTTTCGGTCAGTATTTTTCTTTGGTTTGACAGTAAAAGTGCAGGTAAAAGACCAATCAGCAGAAAAAGGATATTGTATTTGTTTAAAAATCCAAAGGCAAATACAATTGCGCCTATATAAAACCATTTTGATTTTTGAGTGGTGATATATTGAATTATGATATAATAAAATAGTGTCCAGCACAAAACGTCGAGCGAGTTGGGCTGATATAGCATATTGAGTCTTAAAAGAGACGAAAACAAAATGCATATGGCGCCAAGAACCAATGCATAAAAACTTCCTTTTAAAACCTCAATTGTTTTCCAAATAAATAAAAGTGTCAGTGCGCCAAAAAGGGCAGGGAAGAACTTGACCCAAAAAACGGAATTTCCGAGTTGAAATATTAGATAAGAAAACCATGAAGTAACGGGAGGAACAGATAAATAGCCCCAAGCCAAATGATGCGCCTGATCGAGATGCAAATATTCGTCGCGCTGTAAATCATATTCCGGGCTTAAAAGCGTGTACTGTAAAACAAATTTTAAAATGATAAATCCAATTAAAACAAGTGTTTTTTTTGTCATGGGATTTTTGGTTTAGTGTGCAAGTGCTTTTAGATCAGTTTTGTAATAACGAATATATGATTTATTTTAATTTTATAATTAATAGAACTGCGTTGCGTGTAATTATTTTTAACACATAGAAACATAGTTATGGCAACCTAAAATTAGGCGTTTCACTTTTTTAAAAAATACATAGCATTTCTATGAGAAAGAAATATGTTTCTCTTTTTTTGCATTCTTTTTAATTTGAAAATCTATCCCGATAGCGGTCGGGACAATGTGTTAAATTTTGTGTTGGCTGATAAAAAAAAGCTCCAGATTTCTCTGAAGCTAATTTGTAATTTTAATTTTTTGGAGTTTAAGAAATTTATTCCTCTGATGCAGTTTCAAATTCCATGTGATCAATTGTTTCTTCATCTGGTTTTACAGTTTTAGAAGCTTTTAGAGCATTGAATCTTTCCAGCATTTCGGTTTCTCCTTCTTCACCGCTGAAGTATGGGAAAACATCCATAATTGGCGATTCAGAAATGGCAGGAATCGAATATTCTCCCATAGTGTTTTTCATAACATGAATCGTATTGTCATAAGCTTCTCTCACATCATTTGCCTGAATCAGCATATACATATTCGATTTTCTTTCTTTTCCGCTTTCTTCGTCATAAGCGATCAAAGAAACTTTTGATCTAAACCAGCGATCTGTATTTTCAAAAGGATGAATCTCAGCGTAATTTGCCACTTTTATGTTCGTGATTTTGAATTCTTCACTTATATAAGCAGCCATTTCTTCATTGATTCTTTTTTCAGCTTCTGTATAAGATACTGCATCTACCAAATAAGGTTCTGTTAGTACTTTTTGGCCTCCAGTTTCATCTGTTTTTCTATATTTTACTTTGCATTCGTACCAAATTGCGCTCATCTCTTTAATTTTTTTAAGGATGCCAAAGATAGATTTTACAGGAAAAAAAACTCATAAAATACACAAATAGATATTCACAATTTGAGTATGATTTAGATAAAGTGTTGAGTGTTTTGTTTTTAAGTCAGTTTTAGAAACGTATTTATTTCTCGGCCGCAGATTAGAAAGATTTTCAGGCATAAAAAAAAGTCTCAGAGATTCTGAGACTTTCCTTTTTTCAAAAAATAAGAATACGGAATTATGGTAAATTTAAATCTTTAAATCCTGAAACTTCTGTTGAAACTTCTCCAAGCCATCCGCCTTCAGCACGGTTAGAATTGTATACTTTAATAAAATCAACTCCTTTTAGTTTTACTGATTCACCTTTTGCATTTACAGCCCAGCTTATGTCGATTTGACCTCTCGCATCAGCATTAGCCCAGTTGTCAGTATACCCCCATTCGTAAGCAGGATTTGCCCAGTTGTTTCCTTTTCCGCCAGATTTATCGTAAATATTAGATTTTAAGAAAGTTCCTTTAAAGGTTACACTATTCCCTTTCCATAAAGGGAAAAACGTTTGTTTGTGGAATTGGTTTTTTGCTATATAACCAGTTTGTCCTTGATTGTCAGTCCAACGAATGTAATTTGGTTCATTCGGATTAGTTGGTTCAGCTTCTGGCTTATAATACGTCATTTCGTAATTTTTGATAGTCGTGGTTTTATTGTGTTCAGAACCTGCAATTTCAAACCATTCATCATCCGCTTTTCCGTTACCATTTGCATCATAAGAAACCATTACAATTCCTGGTTCAGCCCAATCTGTAAAAGCATTTCCAAGAACAACAAAATCATTTCCTTCTTTATTGATAATCGTATGGTCAAAACCAAATTGCACATATCCTCCAAATCCTCCAAGGCTGATCATGTTTCCTGCTGTTAAAGCTGTTTCGGCTTTTACACGCATTGTTTCGTCAGTATCTGCGGCAGTAGCAGCAGGCAGCGCATTTACAAATTGTCCTGGAGCAGGAAAGAAGTCAAAAACACGTGTAATTTTGTTTAAATATGCTTTTTCAGCAACAGTAACAGTAAAAGATTTAGAGCTTTCGCCAACTCCATTTTTAGCTTTAAACTCGATATTATAAGTTCCTGCAGCGCTAAAAATATAGAATAAATCAGTTGTTGCAGCAACTTCTTGGCTGTTTACAATCCATTTGTAAGTTGCATTTGCAGCATTTGTTAATTGAGGCTGAACTTTAAACCATTGCATTTTATCTACAGCAAAACCACCAGCTGGATTAGGCAGTGTAATTTCTGGAGCGCTTGCAACTATGCTGATTGTACGGCCATCGGCAAAAGTAAAAGTCATAATTCCGTTTGCCAATGCAACCGATGTAATTTCTGCAGCGTCTTTTCCTTTTTGACCAGAAGCAGAAACGCCAGTGTCTACATTATCAACAAACCAGTTTCCGTTAGTTCCAATAGTGATTTTTGCAGCTTCGCCTTTAGCTCCGCTTTCCCCTTTGGCAGATTTTCCAGTGTCAACACCATCGATCCACCAGTTTCCGTTTTCACCAATTTTTATAAACGATGAGGTATTGCGGACATTTAATTTAGATCCGTCGCTCATTGTAATTACATAACTTCCGTCTTTAGTTTCGTAGTTTACCACATACAACCTTTTGTTTAATACATCAAGCAGGTTCTCGTATTGTGCCATTCGGTTTTTCAAATCATTGACATCATTTTTTAGATCATTAATATCGTCTTTATAACAGCCCGAAAGAAGCAGGACAACTGACAATGCAAGTAGAATTTTCTTCATTTTTAAAATTTATGGATTAATTATTGTTTTTTTTGTTTTAAAGGCAAAATGTGCCGGAATATCTCCAGTTGTAACCGTGAATTTTGTATTCCCGTTTTTGTCAATACAGTATAATTTTCCGGGCGAAACATAATCTCCAGCATCCGTTATAAAAACATTTAGAGAAACAGGATCAACCGCAAACCCGTATGGAGTTTTAATTTCGTCGCTGACCGCTTTAGGTAAAAAGCTCTCTGTAAGTAAAGTTTCGGTTTTAACATTAATCAAATTGTAGTTTATGATATAATCGAAGGTGCTGTAACTAAATTCAGATCCAATTATATAAGCTTTGTCACCAACGATAGTAAGATTGGAGCAGGCAATATCAAAAGTTTTTTTGATGAGGTCAGTTTTAGTATCAATTACAAATAGTTTGGAAGGAATATCATAATAATCGCCGCGAGAGCTTACATACAAATCTCCATCTTCATCAGCCTCAAGTCTGTGCAGATTTATGGCAACATCAATATCTTTTGTTTTAGTAAAAGTTTTTAAATCGATTACAGAAACGGTTCTTTCGTAATTTGGCGGACTATATCCTCCTGAATTGGCAACATAAAGTTTATTACCTACAACAGCCATTTCTTCGGGCTGACGGCCTACTTTCACCGTTTTTGTGATCGAAAGCGAAGTGGTGTCGATTTCGGCAACAAAGCCATTTGGAGAATTTTCTCCCAATTGTACTTCGCCGTCATAGGCGCTTGCGTAAGCTTTTCCATTGGCAAAAGTTATGTATCGGCAATTTTTGATGTCAATTACTTTAAGACGTTTTGCGGTAACCACATCCATAACTTCAATTTTGTTTGAATTGTTGATAACCGAATACAATTTTGAACCGTAAATACCAATGTCGTTTCCTACATCGCCTAAACCTAAAGTCGCATCAGGATTTGCCTGACCGTAAACATTACGCTTGTAACTTCCAGTTTCATAATCGTAATAATCTAATGAAGCTTTGTTCATGTTCATATTCCCCTCGTTAAGAAGATAAAAACCTTGTACGGTCGTAACAGTTTCGGGCGGTAAAACTTCTACTTCTTCACGAATAATAGGATCATCTTCCTGACATCCTTGAAGAGCTATTGCCGCAAAAGCGAGTAAAAGCCAAAATTTGAAATTTGTTTTCATTGCTGAGAATTTTTTAGTGTTGCTGTTTTATTTTAAAAATTTAGAGAAAGACTTAATCGATAGTTTCTGCCCGGCATAGGAAAATTGAGTACCACATCATAATATTGATTGAATAAATTATTGACTTCGCCGCTTAATTTTACAGGGATTTTTGAGAATTTTCCATTCCAAATAAGAGCCATATCGTTGGTGTACCAAGGCTTAACATAATTAACAGGAATGTTTGCTTTTTGACTGTAACGCTCGCCGGTATATATAAAACTGTAGTTAAGATTCCAGTTTTTCCAGTTGATCGATGAGGTTATTATACCACTGTTTTCTGGTGTATAAGGAATTTGATCACCGTAAGTTGTTCCTTTTGCAGTAATGTCAATTGCTTTTTGATAGGTATAACTTAAACCTAAATCTAGAAAGATTTGCTGCGGGAATTTAAAAACGAAATTGGTGTTTAGTTCTAAGCCGCGAATATCGACTTCGCCCAAATTCATCATAGTCCATCTAAAAAGGTTAGATGACGGCATTGCGATAATTTTATCTTTTACACGATTGTAATAAACATCGACTTGAAATGATATTGATTGCAGCATTTTTTTAGGCTCAATACTGTAAGTTGTTCCCACATCGTATTGCGTTGTAAATTCTGGACGCAAAGAACTGTTGCCTATAAAAGTGTAATACAGATCATTGAAAGTCGGCATTCTAAAAGACTCTTTGTAAAACGCTCGAACTCTGAAATTCTTTATCGTAAAAGGTTGATAAGAAGCGGATACAACCGGACAGAAAACATGCTGACTATCGCCTTGCTGATAATATTTAACCTGCTCGTCGATATAAGCTCCAAGCAAATTGGCTTGAATATCAAGTCGTTTCCAATGCATTTCGCTGGAAATAACGCCTAGATAAGAATATCGGGTAGGATAGGGAAAACGGTACAAATTAGCATCAAGCGTATTAATGGAGAAATCTGCTGCAAACGACATTTTCCACCAATCTTTTATAGTGTAGAGATTGACAATCGAAGCGTAAAATTCGTTTTGATAATATTTATTATCCAATGCGCCTTCAAGGGTTTTATAATCAGGATCGATATAACGGCTGTAGTCTCTGCTGAATTTTACATTGGTAAGCATTTCATGTTTTTCGAAAAAGGAATTCTGTACAGAACCATGAATGAAAAAATTACGATCCCATTGCCTTTGCACATGTTCGTATCTATTGGCTAGAATTGCGCCCGGAAGTCCTCTTTCAGAATCGTAATAATAAGCCTTAAAGTTTGCAATAGCGTTTGAACCAAATTTGGTATGCAGGTTCAATTCAGCCCGAAGTGCAGTTATATCTCCGTTTTGGCGAACAGCCGTTGTATCGTAACCGTCTTTTTTCTGATAGCGGTATTTGTATTTTCCATCGGCTTTAAGCCATTCAATATTGGAGGAAAGCGCTGTTCTGGAAGTTATTTTTTGCTGATAAAGAACAGAAGGATTTACTAATCCAAAAGAACCAGTTTTAAAAGAAGTTCTAATATTTGTGGTTTTACCCGATTCAAAAACAGGAATTTTTGTTTTTAGTAAAAGTGTACTTGAAGCGAAAAAACCTCGTGCAGGCTGAAAAATAGTCGATTTTTGACCATTATAAAGTTCGATGGCTTCAATATTATCCAAAGAATATTTTCCTAAATCGACTTGACCGTTTTGCGCATTTCCAACCGTCATTCCGTCATAAAAAACTGCCGTATGAGCGCTTCCTAAACTTCGAACGTTTATGGTTTTTAAACCGCCAATTCCGCCGTAATCTTTCAGTTGAACGCCCGAAAAATAACGAACCGCATCTGCAACCGAAAGACTGTTTAGTGCTTCGAGCTGTTTACCCGATAAAATCTGAACAGGCATAGGCGATTCGATCCTAAACTCGCGTTTGCTCGCAGTTAGAATCACTTCGTTTAACACAAGTGGTTTTAAAGAGTCTCGCTCCTTAGTTTTAGGATTATCCTGTGCCATAATCGGATTCATAAATAAAATCCATAATAAGGCACATAATCCACAATGCAGCAGGCTTGAATGCCTGTTTTTACATACGTGCATAGCAAAATAGTCTATTTGTGACAAATAGTTTTAAACGGAAAAAATGAAATCAAATGTTTAGTTTGATAAATGTGTTTGTCTTTAAAACTCTGGTCCGCGAGAGCCTAAAATTATATGCAGTGGCAGGTCTCCTGACTTATTCCCATTTTGAGCCGCCTTCCCACATTTGATAAAAATGCAGTGGCAAAAGATTTGATTTCGAAAGCCAAAAAAACTCTCCTATATCTGTCAAAATGTTGCATGGAATTTACAGTAACGGGCTTGTTCAGGATTTGCACCTGATTCCCTCTTCGTTAACTGCACTTGAAAAGTTGCAGCTAAACCATTGCGGGTGCAAAAGTAAATAAACTCTTTATGGTTATGGTTATGTTTTTGAAAAAAAAGCCGAAAAGTATTCTTGAAAAGCAAAGTAATTGATTTTGCTTTTGTTTGATTTTTTATTTTGAGAAATCGAAATTTTGTATATTTATAGTGTTATTTGCTTGATTGTTAATTGTTTGTGTTTGATGAAGTGAAGATGAAAAAGACTAAAAATACACTGCCAAACGAATCTGAAGATTTGTTTTTAACTGATGGAGGACTCGAAACAACATTGGTTTTTCTAGAAGGTTATGATCTGCCTTATTTTGCTGCCTTTGATATATTAAAAGATCAAAAAGGATACGACAGCATGAAAAACTATTATTCTCGGTATTTAAAAATTGCCGAAAAGTATAAAACCAATTTTATTTTAGAAAGTCCAACTTGGCGCGCAAATCCAGAGTGGATTGAAAAAATTGGATACCCAAAAGATTCCTTATTTGAGTTGAATAAAAAAGCAGTTTCGCTTTTAACAGATTTAAAAACAGAATTTTCGAATACTGTAAAATCTATTCTTATAAGCGGCTGCATTGGTCCTCGAGGCGACGGTTATGTGCCGGATAATTGTATGAATGTTGAAGAAGCGAAAGAATATCATTTGGCACAAATAAAAGCTTTTAGTCAAATGCCGGTTGATTTTGTTTCGGCACTTACCATGAATTATATCGAAGAAGTGATAGGTATTGTTCAAGCTGCAGAAACTGTAAGTTTGCCTGTAGTTATTTCGTTTACAGTTGAAACCGATGGAAAACTGCCAACTGGAATGAGCTTAAAAGACGCAATCGAAAAAATAGACAAAAGTGTAAATATTCCTCCGTTATATTATATGATAAATTGTGCGCATCCTACGCATTTTGTAAACGAACTGAGAGCGAATGCAAACGAAAATTGGGTAAAAAGAATAAAAGGTTTTCGAGCAAATGCATCTTGTAAAAGCCACGCCGAATTAGACGAAGCCACAGAATTAGACCGAGGAATTCCTAAGGATTTGGGTAAAGAATACAAAAACTTAAAAGATACTTTTAGCCACTTAAATGTATTTGGCGGCTGCTGCGGCACTGATGAAGAACATATGCACGAGATTGTAAAGCAGTTGAAAGTAATTTAAAACAGCTTTATAATTCTAAACTTAAATAATTTGCCTCTTTGATTGCAGAATTTTTTATTTGTTTTGAAAGCTCCAGCGGAGCGGAATATTTATAGCACAATTTATTTCCATGCACAAAAAGCTCCAGATTTCTCTGAAGCTCTGTTTTTGTTGCTGCAATTAGTTTATTCTATTTCTTTCGTCTTCGTTTCCAAAATCGCGCTGTTTTGATTTAATATTTTGATTACCAAATTTATAACTTAACGAAATTCTAAAACCTCTAGTGTCACCGTAACTTTTTATATTTGTTTTTATTCCGTTTGAAGTGTAGGTAATTAATGGTTTTTGTGCATTCAATACGTCTTCGGCTAGAAATGTAATTGACAGGTTTTTTTTGAAAGTGAGCATTTTAACTGAAATATCTAAAATGTTCAAAGTCGAAATATTAAATATTTGATAACGTCCAGGAAGCTGTAAACCGTAATTTAATCCAATAAATACTGTTTTGTTAGTGTTTACAGTAAAGTCATTATTGCTGTAAATATATCCGTTGTATCCATCTATAGAACTAATGAAATTTGTTCTTGATTTTACATTTTGATAGTTTAAATTAAAACCTGTAAAACTATTCCACCAAGAATATTTATTGAAGTTGTACGAAGTAGAAAACCCTATTTGATACGTATTTGCATAGTTTAACGGCATTCTTTTGGTGCTGTTTGTTTCAGGATCGATGATAGATAATTCCTGCCCGAAATCTGAAACCTGAGAAAAATAAACAGAGTTAACCCATTTTTGATTTCGGATAAACGAAAATTCAAAATTATCAATTAACGAAGGTTTTAAATATGGATTTCCCTGCGAATAAGAATAAGGACTTGTTTGAATTACAAAAGGATTTAAATACTCAAACTCAGGTCTGCGGATTCTTCGACTGTAATTTAAAGAGAAAGAATTGTTTTCATTTGGCGCATAAGTCAAATAAGCCGTTGGGAAAAATTTTATATAATTATTTTCAGTTGTTTGATTTAGATTTTCAGAATAACCTTTGGTTTGTGTAGCTTCAATTCGCAAACCCATTTGTGTCTCCCATTTAGAATTTATCTTTTTGCTTCCCGAAAAATATAAAGCCTGATTGTACTCTTTGTAATTAAAAATATTCGACTGGTTTGTATTGAAAACCGCAATTCCTGTTTCATTGTTGTATACGGCTAAATTGTTATCAGTATTGGTATGAAAAGCTTTTGCTCCAAAACTAATGTCTGCCCATTGATACGGTAACGAAACGTCGACATTTGCAGAGTAATTTTTGATTGTATTGACATTGCTGGTGGTCGACGAAAAAAAAGTGTTAGGAATAACATTTTTATTGCGATCTAATTCATTTCCAGAAAAGAAACGATAATCATTTTTATTGTAATTGAAGTAATCCAGATTAATCGAAATATTTTTCCCTAAGCTGTCTAATACAAAAGAATTTTGAAAATTAACAGTATTCATTTTCGGATTGTTGGCTGCATTAACATCCGAAGCGATATAAGAATCTGCCGTTCCGCTATTATTATATATAGTTGTAAACGGGTTATTAGTTGAGGTTTTGTCTGTAAAACTGCCAAGATATTGAATTCCTGCTGTCCATTTATTAGTTAGTTTGTAATCAAGACCAAATCCTAAACTCAATACATCAATTACAGATTTGTTTTTAATATCTTCTTTCCATAACTCGTTTGTGTAAAATATAGCACTTTCAGAAGTAGAGCGTAATTTTTGTTTTCCTTTGTTAACAGAAGCCTGCACCGAAATTTTATCATAGTTGTAAGTAAATAATCCATTTAGGTTTTCGCCTGCATACGTTTTTTGTGTGTATGAAGTTCCAATATTCGCATTCCATGAATTTGCTTTAGCATTTTTTAATTTGATATTAATAAGTCCGCTGTTGCCCTCTGCATCATATTTTGCCGGCGGAGTAGTTATCACTTCAATACTTTTAATGTTATCAGACGGAATTGATTTTAGAAACGCAGCTAAATCTTCTTGCGGCATTTTTTGCAAGCGATCATCAATCATGACAAAAATTTCACCTTTTCCAACAATCGAAATAATTTCATTTTGAACTCTTACCGTTGGCGTTGCTTTTAAGGCATCTAAAGCTGTTCCGCCTGTGGCAGTTACAGAATTTTCGACATTAAAAACAAGTCGATCGACTTTTTGTTCAACCAGTTTTTTTCTAGATTTTATGGTTACTCCTTCAAGGTTTATTGATTCTTTAATTTCAATTACAGCTAGATCAATGTTTTGGTCAAGAGTAATTTCTTTGTTCAAGTATTCTGTTCCAAATTGTTCCAGCTGCAATCTATAGCTTCCTTTTTCAGTTTTCATTTCAAAATTCCCCAAACTGTCAGTCGAAACAGATGTAACCATTTTGTTGTCCTTAAATAAACTGGCAATTACAAATTCGACTTGCTCTTTGTTTTGATTTATTACTTTTCCTTTAATAGAAAATTGCTGGCTGAATGCATTAGTTTGACTAAGAAGAATAAACAATAGGATGATAACTTTTTTCATAGGTTTTGATTTAATTACCATGCAAAACTGTGCTGAAAAAATGCCTAAAACTAGTTTTATCGACAAACCCCCGTGAATAATCTACAAACCCGTTTTTAGACTTTTTTATGAATGTATATCTTTGAAAAAAATAAATATCAATATGCGTAAGGAAACATTATCACTAAAGGCAGAGATTGTCATTCATGTTATATATTGGCTTTTGATGGCGTATTTTATATTTGCCAAAAATCCAATACAAACAAATGTTTTTGTTCCAGATTTGTTTTTTATAACCTATTGTATTGTTTTTGTTTTTACCTTTTACTTTCATTATTTGATTATAATGAAAAGGGTTTTTAAAGCCTTTCAATGGAAAATATTTTTTGCAGGCGTATTTGTTTCTTACCTGTTTTTTACCTTATTAAGATGGCTTACTGAGCAAGTTATAACAGCAGTTTTGTTTGATAAAATAAACTATATAAATCCTGAATTTTTTAACTATATGTTAGATAATTTGAATTACTGCAGTATGGCCGTAATTTTGAGTTCACTGCTTTGGTTTGTAATTTATTTTATTCGTCTTTTAGAGTACAATCAGATTATTTTGGAAGAAAATAAAAATACCGAAATCAAATTTCTAAGAGCGCAGATTAACCCGCATTTTGTTTTTAATACACTAAATAATATTTACTCGATGGTCTATTTTCAATCGGATAAATCTTTGGAGGCGATTGAAAAATTAAGTCAAATTATGCGTTTTACGACTTATGAATCTCAAAAAGAAAAAATTAGATTGCAAGATGAAATCGATTATATAAAAGCCTACATCGAACTTGAACAATTAAGGCATCAGGAAAATGCTTATATCGATTTTCGAATTGAAACGGCAGACGTTTCAGAAGAAATTCCGCCTTATGTTTTATCTCCATTAATTGAAAATGCTTTAAAACATGGATTAACTTCAAACGAAAATCCGATTTTAATTAATTTGAATTTGAAAGACAAAAAGCTCAATTTTAAGGTCGTAAATAATATCGCAATACAAAAGAAAGATAAGCTGGGCGGAATTGGGCTGGATAATTTAAAGAAGCGATTAGAATTTCATTATCCTCAAAAACATCAATTAAAATTAGTGAATCAAAATAATCAGTTTACAGCTGAACTTGAAATAGATTTAAAATGAAAAAAATAAATTGTATTATATTAGACGATGAGCCGTTTGCAGTAAAACTTATGGCAGATTATGCATCAAAAGTTCCTAGATTGAATGTTTTGTATGCTGATTCGGATGTTTTTAAAGCAATAGAAATATTGAACAATGAAACAGTCGATTTGGTTTTTATTGATATTCAAATGCCGCAGCTTACCGGTATCGAACTAATGCAGATGTTTAATCAAAAGCATAACTTTATTGTTACAACTGCTTATACAGATTATGCCTTAGATGTTTTTCAGTTTCACGTAATTGATTATTTACTGAAACCTATAGTGTTCAATAGGTTTTATCAAAGTGTTGAGAAATTTATTCGTTGGCAGGAAACTTTTCAGAACCAAGATTCTGAAGATTTTTTACTTGTTAAAGCCGACAGGAAGCATTATAAAATTGCGACAGATAACATTCTTTACATTGAAGGATTAAAAGATTATATCCGAATACACACAAAAGGCGAAAAAATTATGGTTCTCGAAAATATGAAAGATATTCTCGAAAAACTGCCTGTAAACCAATTTGTACGCATTCACCGTTCGTATATTATTCCAAAGAACAAAATAAAAATCATCGATGGAAACCAAATTCAGTTGATTAGCGGAGAGCAGCTTCCAATTGGTGAAACCTACCGAAAATTAGTGTCTGATTGGTTAAATTAAAAGTAGTGCAAGTACCTAAAAACAAAAAAGCTTCAGATTTCTCTGAAGCTTTTTTTGTAGTCCGTGGGGGAATCGAACCCCCCTTACCAGGATGAAAACCTGGCGTCCTAACCGATAGACGAACGGACCTGTTTTGCTATTGCGGGTGCAAAAATGCAACTATTTTTGAAATACACAAAAAGATTCCGAAAAAAACTTTTTAAAATTAGGCTTGAAATAACACGTTTTGAGCTAGAAAATCACAAACGAAATGAGTTAGTTTAAGTGTATTTATTTGGTTAATAACAGGTTATTTTACACTAAAAAATAAGGTAAAGAAGGTTTTTATTCGAATAAAAATTTTTAATAAAATTTAGAAATGTTTTGTTTTAAAGAATATTCTTGCGGATTTTTCATAGTTTTTTTGAAAAGTCCAGCTGAAAATAAATGTCAATATCTCCTTTTTTAGACAATTGTATAGTTTTTCTTCGTCCATAATTCGAAAGAACACATCAAAAACGGACAGATGTGTTTTTCTAATTTCTTAGATCTCCATTTTTCAGACAATAAGATGGTTAATGATTCTAATTTGTTCAAAAAGTATTAGTCGTTCAAAAAGTACTTAAATAAAGAGATGCAAATTGTTTAAATGTTATTCGTTATCAATTAAAATTTTGATTCATTATTATATATTTATACCCAATTATGGATACAACTTTAGAAATATTTGGCGCATTTTTCGGCTTTATGGCTGTTTATTTTACTATTAAACAAAATATCTGGTGTTGGTATTTTGGTTTACTTCAAGTAATATTATATTGTTTTATTTTCTACACAGCCAAATTATATTCAGATATGATTTTGCATGTTGTTTATGTTTTTCTGCAAGTATTTGGCTGGTATAATTGGAAATATGGTGGTTCAAATCACAGTACATTGCGTATAACATCGATAAAAAACGAAACGTTTTGGATTGGTTCAACGATTTTATTATCCTTTTGTTTAGGTTATATTATGCAGACAAAAACGGATGCATCTTTTCCTTATGAAGATGCTTTTATAACCATTGCAAGTCTTGTTGCTCAATATTTAATGATTAAAAAAGTATTGCATTCTTGGATGTTTTGGATAGTTGTAGATGTAGTTGCTATAGGCGTATATTGGTACAAAGGTTTGTATTTTACAACAGGGTTGTATGTGCTTTTTTTAATAATGGCAATAATTGGTTATCTAGAATGGAGAAAAGTATATAATGAAGAATTTGAATATGAGCGAGCATAAAGTTGGATTAACACTAGGTAAGTTTGCGCCTTTTCATAAAGGGCATCAATTATTAATAGAAACTGCTGTTAATGAAGTTGATGAATTAATAGTGTTAATTTATGATGATCCAGTAATAAATATTGCTTTAGCGACCAGAGCAGCTTGGATACGTGAAATATACCCGAAAATTGTAGTCATCGAAGGTGTGAATTCGCCAAATGATACTGGTTATACGCCAGAGATTATGAAAATTCAGGAAGATTATGTTTTAAGTGTTTTAGGTAATCGTACTATCTCGCATTTTTACTCGAGTGAGCCTTATGGCGTACATATGAGTATTGCGCTGAATGCTGTAAATCGACAAGTTGATGTTAGTCGGAATATTATTCCAATCTCTGCCACAAAAATTAGAAAAGATTCATTTGAAAATAAGAAATTTATTCATCCCATAGTTTATAAAGATTTGATAACAAAAGTGGTATTGCTTGGAGCTCCATCAACTGGTAAAACTACGTTAGCAGAAAAATTGGCTCTTCATTTTGATACGCAATGGATGCCTGAATACGGAAGAGAATATTGGGAGAAGCATCAAATAAATAAAAGACTAACTTTAGAAGATCTTTTAAAAATTGCTGAAACACACATTGAAAGAGAAGATGCTCTTGTGCTGCAGTCAAATCGAATTTTGTTCTCAGATACTAATGCGATTACGACCTATTTGTTTTCGCTGGATTATCATGGAACGGCACTTGCAGCCTTAGAAAATTTAGCAAAAGCAGCAGAGAACAGGCACGATATTATTTTTGTCTGCGATACTGATATTCCTTATGATGACACTTGGGATCGATCTGGTGATGTGAAGAGAAAGGAATTTCAGCAAAAAATAATAGAAGATTTAAACAATAGAAATCTTAAATATTATATGCTCAGCGGTACTATCGATGAACGAATTGAACAAGTATCAAAAGTATTATCTGCCTCAGAGAATTGTAAATTTTAAATAACTTAGAATCAAAATATAGCTATGTCTGATTTATTAAATAAAACGATGGGATTTTTTAAGAAAGTTCCAGAATCACCAACAAATCCGCAAGATGCCAAAAGCAATAATAAATTTCAAGTAGAAGATCTTTATTCAGCTGATGATTTTCAAAAAGAATCTGGTGATGCAATTACTTTAGATGAGAAATTGCGCCAAGCGTATTTTTGGATCGCTAATACGGCCATTATCAGTCCGTATTATGATATCGAGTTTAATGACAGCGATCCTAAAAAGTTTTTATTTGGAGACAGTAAAGTACCCGTTTATCTGCCTACAGATCAAAGCTATTCTAGTTTTGTATTAATGCCTCTGTTAAATTTAGCTGTAAGAGGTAAATGTCTTATTGTTGGCGGGCCAGGCCGCGGAAAAACAGCTACTTCTGTTTTGATGGGTTTGCTGGCTGGATATGATAATAAAGATGTAATGAGAGCCATTCAGCATGGTCAGCCTCAAATGACAATTTCAGATTTATTAGGACATCCATTGCCTTCGGATATGGTAAAGGCCGAAAAAACTTCAGATATTCGAATTGCTTGGCGAAAATGGCTGGGCATGAGAGTAAAAATTATTGATGAATATAATCGAATTCCAACCAGAACGCAATCCGCTTTATTAACTGTGCTGGCCGATAACTATGCTGAAATTTTTGATCAGATTTATGAATGTCCTGATGGCGCATGGTATCTGACTGCTAACGATGATGCAGGTGGAGGAACTTATCAGGTTATTGAAGCCTTAAAGGATAGAATTGATATTGTTATTAGAGCTATGCACTTTAATACAAGGTTTATTGAAGATTTATTGCAGCGCATTGAGCTCAATTTTAAGCCAGAAGCAATAATTCCTGAAGAAATTATTTTTACAGAAGAAGAATTAACGACTGTAAATAAACAAATTAGAGGGATTCAAATAGATCCAGAATTACGTAAACGTATCGAGTTTTTCTGCCGCCAGTTTGAATTTTTTGAACCTGCGTCTAACCGACTGGAATATATGACCAAAGACACGGCAAAATTATCTGGTATGGATATGCGTGTTCTTTTTAGAAAAGAAACAGGAAAAGATCCAATTAAAGATTTAGGTTCGCAGGCAAAGAATGGTTTGTCTGTTAGAAAAATCATGACATTACTAATGTTTTCTAAAGCATTGGCTTATTTTAGAGGAAATCGAAAAGTAGAATTAGAAGATATTAGACAAGTTCTGCCATTTGTTTTACACGACAGTTTGACGCCGCATTTAGAATCTCCATTTTTCGATCAAATAGGCAATGAAGTATACAGAGTAGATCGAATTGTGTGGCTGCGAAACTTATTCGATTTGTCTTGCGATGAATATGTGAGTCAGGATTTGGATAGAAATGATCCAGTTGATCGATTTGAAGAGGAATTTAAAAAAGGTCTTGAAAATATATCTTCAAAAGAAATTGATAATCGACTTTTAAGTATTGAAAAGCAGCTGCAAAAGTGGTCTGAAGAGAAAAAGCTGTACGGTTATCGAGCTGATGATATTTTAAAACTAAAATATCTGCATCAACGATACACCAATTACAAAAGATGGCTGCAATGGAAAAAATAAGCTTTCAACCACTTATTGCAGAATTAAGCGAAAAAAGTACGTTGTACAATCGATGGTACAATGAGAGCGAAATGAAATATGGCAATTTGCCTGCTCATGCAATTACGAGTTGGATGGTAGAAGTTGTTGAACCAATTGTAAAAGAAACGACTGCTTTAAATTCTGCTCCAGAAAAAATTCATGAAATTGTAAAAGCGCTTTATCAAGAATCATTGAAGTTAATTGGAAACGGATCTGCAATTCGCTATAAAGACGAATACAAAGAGGCTTGGCTCTTAATGGTGCAAATGCCAAACTTAGTCGTGAAATTTCCTGTAAAAGTAATTTCATTGTTAAATGACGTTCTTTTTAATCTGCATATATATGCACCAGAAAAAATAATAGATTGGTGTACTCTAATCAAGCTCAGCAGCTCTGAGATTAAAACTATTGAAGATTTTAAAATTGCAGGACGTATTTATGCGTGGAGATGCGGTTTGGCACATTTGAGGATTCGTTTAAATACAGATTTCAAAGAACTTTCTGAGAATCTGCAAGAAATAGTTAGCAATGCCATAAGTTCCGACAAAAGTTCGATTCAACTTTTTAAGAATCCGTGGGCGGATGAAAAACCAAAATTTGAAGGCGTACAAGGCGGTTTTAAAGACACAGATGGATTTTTTGAAAATCCGCCGAGACTAGCAAAAATTGATGGAAACATATTTGTAACCGATTCGAAAAGCAGTTATGCACTTTTTGCAGACCAATTTGGAAAAGTTTTGGTTCCTGCAAATTCTGTTGATGCATCTCTAATTTTATCAAATTCTAATCGATTAGATAACTTGGAGAAATGGCTTGGAAAAGGCAACGAAAAAATTGACACAAAAAAGATTTCATCTTTTGCGACAACAGAAAACACATTGGTTTTAACGTTGCAAAATTCCTATTTTTTATACTTATTCAGTCTTGGAAATGCATAATCAATCTGAAATAAAAGAAACATTAGCCGCTTGGAAATCGTGCTGGCAGCAGGCAAAACTGGAGTGGAATCCTTTGCTGCGCTTGCAAGAACCTATTTGGTGTTTGTCGCATCAGGAAGCTCAAAAAGAAGGGCTTTCGGGCAGCTTTGCAATGATTCGGTTAACAGATCATCGCATAGTGATAAACTTAGAAGAAATTGTAGAACGCGGTATTGTCGATTACGCTGTTGAGGTATTAGCACACGAAATAGGGCATCACATTTTTGCACCTGCAAATTTATACGACAACGCTGTTTTGTTGAACCGAATTCGTTTTGCTTTACCCGGTATTGAGGATCGAGCACCGATGGTGTCAAATTTATATACTGATTTTTTAATCAATGATAAATTACAGCGTGTCAATAAATTAAAAATTTCAGAGGTTTATAAAGCGATTAATTCAGAAGATAATTTTTCTGAATTATGGACATTAATGATGCGTACTTATGAATATTTGTGGCGTTTGAAACGCGGCGAATTAGCAGTGAATTTATCATTTCACAGTAAAAAAATAGATGCTGATGCTTCATTATTAGCTTCTTTGGTTAGAAGTTATTCAAAAGGCTGGATTCATGGCGGCGGAAGATTTGCTGTAATGTTATATCCCTATTTAATGGATGATAAAACGTTTAAAGATGCACGCAAAAAGATTTTGATACTATTAGATGCGGAAGATGCAGGCAAAGGAGCTATGGATATCTCGGGCATGACAGAACTTGATTTAGAAGGCTATGATGAAATAGTCGATATGCGAAAAGAAGCGATTAGTTTAAAAGAAGACGGCGGCAAGAAAAACATCGATGTTTTAGGTTTAGATGAAAATAAAAAAGGCGGATTTGGACCAAGAAATGGATATATGGGTCCGGGAAATTATATCGACTTAATGCAGCAAGTCAACCCAAATGCTGATGAGCAGAGTTTGGTTAATGCCTATTATAAGGAAATTGCTTTATCTCATTTAATTGATTTTCCTGTAGAGACTTCAGAAAATGTTTCTATGGATTTACCAGAAGGATTGGAAACGTGGGATATTGGAGATGCAATAGAAGAAGTAGATTGGCTGCAATCGGCTATTTTATCACCTGCAATTATTCCAGGATTAACCACTCAAAAAAGAACTTATGGTGCAGACTCTGATAATAATATTTCAGAAGGACCTTTAGATGTATATATGGGGATAGACTGCTCTGGTTCGATGATGAATCCAAAAGAAAATTTTTCATGGCCGGTTCTCGCAGCAACAATTATTGGATTATCTGCTTTACGTGCTGGAGCATCCGTTATGGGGTGTTTATCTGGTGAACCAGGAAGTTACTTGGAAACAGATGGTTTTATTTCTGATGAAACAGATTTGCTAACTACCTTAACCTCTTATTTGGGAACTGGTTATGCCTATGGAATTGAGCGATTGCGAAAACCGTTTGGAGAAAAACCAAATAAAAAATCACATATTGTAATCGTTACAGATAATGATATATTCAGCATGTTAAATTCTGATACACAAAAGAAACAAACGCACTGGGAATTGGCCGAAATTGCATTAAAAAATGCTGGCGGGCACGGAACTATGGTTTTGCATTCTTATCCAGATTACCAAAAAGATTTAGTAATACGGTTAGAAAAAATGGGTTGGAAAGTATATTATGTCACAAATGAAGCTGAACTTTTAAAATTTGCATCAGAGTTTTCACAACAAAATTATGCCTATGTCTAAATATGATGTTTTTGAACTAGTTACCTATTTAAGAAAATGTCCAGACAGCTTTTTAAAGTCTTCGGATTTTCTTCTTAAAGATGGATTGAATTCAACAGCCTTAATTTGTGATACATACAGAATTGTAAGTAATGATTTTTTAAGAACGGAATTTAACATACCGACCAATACTGATTTAAATCTTATTAAAGATAATCATTGGCTGGCAATTCATATTTCGGTATGGCTTCTTAGTCATCAAGATTTTATAAATAAGCCATTTATTGCAGATAAACTCTATAATTTTTGGTTTGAAGAATTGCGTGAAGCTGCTGCATATGTAAAATTTAATGAATGGATTAATGATGATGAACGTGCGGAAGAAATGGTGCGTTTGCTGCTAAATTGTTGTGAGATCATACCTAACGGCGAAAGTTATGATGAAGCGGCAGATAAATTATCTTCATTAAGCAGTGCAGACAGGCATAAAGTTTTAAAACAATCTTATGAAGCGCACGAAAGAATAATGGCCATTAAAAGAGAAATGGCAGAGAAAAAAGCCAGAGAAGCAGCAAATACCTATGGACGCGAGTAGTAATCCACAAATTGCATTAACAGATGAGGAGCGTTTTCCGCTGCTTGATGATTTAAGTTTCTTAAATGAACTTAGACAAGATGCTTTTGCTCCAAAATTTAATTTTAAAAGCGGTGATCGATTAAACGCAGTACAACTTTTAAAAGTCCATTCCTATAAAAAAAAGTACTATGATAAAACAGTATTTTGGAACGAAGGACAAACGCCAATTTGGGTAAATGACTATTTAAAATGGTGTCTTAAAACAGTACCTTTTTATGAAAAAAAAGGCACTGATTTAGATTCTTTTCCAACCATTTCCAGAGAAGACATTAGAAAATATCCTTATTTATTTGTTTCTAATGAAGCAAATTTAGAGGAGTTGTTAGTGTATCATACTTCTGGATCTACAGGACCAAAGTTAGATGTGCTTTTTGATGCCGTTTCACAAGCCAATTGGCTGCCGCAAATAGAATCGGTTCTAAAAGATTTCGATATTCATATAAAAGAAAGTAAAAATACAGCAGCAATTGCTTTGATTTGTGCACAGCAAAAAACATTGACATACGCTTCTTTATCAACCTATTTAGAAGGAGCGGGTATTTTAAAAATAAATCTAAATCCGTCAGATTGGAACCATCCTGATGATTGTAAAAAATACCTTGAGAAATATAATCCGCAAATTCTTACTGGTGATCCAATCGCTTTTACAGCATTATTAGATTTAAAGCCTAAACTGAATCCGAAGGCCTTAATATCCTCTGCTATGAAGTTAACAAAAGGCACCAAAAGCAAATTAGAAAATTATTTTAAATGCCCTGTTATCGATCTTTATTCGTTAACAGAATGTAGAAACATAGCTTATGCTTCAGAAATTGGACATAAGATTATTCGGCCGGATTTGTATTTAGAAATTTTTGATGAATATCAAGATGTGAAGCTTCCATATGGCGAAAGAGGAGAATTAGTAGTTACCGGAGGCAGTAACCCTTTCTTGCCCTTAATACGATATAGAACAGGTGATTTTTGTAGTTTAAAGATAGAAAATGGAGTTCCGTTTTTAATAGATTTAGAAGCTCGAAATCCAATAGTTTTTTTAACAAAATCAAACATGAAAATCAATAATATTGATGTTTCTAATCGTTTGTCTCAGTTGTCTTTGGCAGGATTTAAAATGCATCAGCAAAAAGATAAACTGATTCAATTTGTAGGATATTCTAATGAACATACTTCGGAGGAAGTTGCTGAAGTATTGAACACAATTTTTAAAAATGATATTGATATTCTGGTAGATATTCAAAAAATATCTCAAAATAATGCTGTAGAAAAGACTCTGTATTCTTCAGACCTGCAGACAGATTTATAATTATAAAATAAAGTGTCAATCAAGAAGCTGTCCTTTTAAAATACAAATGTTTGTGAGTAATGTACTTGAATTTATGTTTTATGAATTTTAGAAACGTAACACGACTGGAACTTGTATTTATCAATACGGATATGATTTTGCTGAATCTGAAATAGAAAAAAAACACCAGCTTTTTCAAGTGGTGTTTTACTTAGTTTCAGGCAACGTTAAAATGTCTGACCAGTTTTTTTAAGATTTTGATAATGTTGTTACAAGAATTTGAATTCCTTTTTAGACCAAATCATAAGCTTTAGAAAAAGAAATAACCAACAGATACTTGAAACAGTCCGTTCTTATTTTTGCTAGAAGAATTATCTACATTATTAATGTCAGTTAATCCTAGATTATATCTTACGCCAAAATTAAGTCCGTTTTCAAGTTTATAGCCTAAACCAAAATTAACGCCAAAATCAAAAGTATTAAACGAATCTTTTACGTTTATTTTTTCATTTTTAGCATCAAGCAAAAAGCCTATTTGCGGTCCGGCTTCAACACTAAATCCTTTAGTTAGGTAATATTTTCCCATTAAAGGAAGGTTCAGGTAACTTAAAGCAATTGTATTATCATTGAAACTGTATCCTTGACCAGAATACATTAATTCAGGCTGAAAAGAAAATTTATCTGAAATAGGAATTTCTGATAAAACACCTAAGTTAAATGCTGTTACATAATCAATGCCTTTGGTGTTATCTCCGCTGACAGTTGCGAAGTTTAAACCTCCTTTTGCACCAAATTTAATTTCTTGGGCATTAACATTTGCAAAACCTAAAACTGTAAGAACAGCTAGTAATAATAGTTTTTTCATAAAAAGTGATTTGAATTATTTGAGTACAAAATTGATTTTAAAAAAAGTAGAAAAGGTTTCAAAAACTTAAAATTGCACAAATCGGTACTTATTTAATAGTGTTTTTGTATTCATTAGGTGTTTGACCGGTTACTTTTTTAAACGCCTTATAAAAAGTGGTTTTTGAAGTAAACCCAGACTCTAATCCCATTGCCAGCAAATTGTAGTTTTCATAGTCAGAATTTGAAATCATTTCCTTGACCGCTTCAACTCGATAGTTATTTATATAATTGGCAAAATTGTCTCCAGTAATCGTATTTATAATTAGTGAAACATAACCTGCACTTATGCCAAGTTGTTCGGCAACTTTTTCTCTGTTTAATGTGCTGTCAGTATAAATATGCTGCTCTTTGCAAAGAAGTTCTAGTTTTTGAAAATAAAGATTATCTGCCGTGATAGATTCTTTGTATTCTTCCGAGGTATTATTTTCTTCTGTCGGGCCGCTTTCTATAATTTGAAGGCTGGCAGATGAAAGCGCTAAATCATTGTTTAGAAAATGATAAATAGCATCTTTGTTCTTGGCAAGTTTGTATTTGTAAATGCCGGCATAAGCTGTCCAATGAATTATAAAGGTAGCGCATATAGCCAGCCAGCTCATGGCAGCAGAAATATCTAATTGAAAAAAATAACCAGCCAAATAAGTAGTCAGCCATGTAACCAACAGCAAATGCATGAAGGTTAATATGGTAATGACCCATTTTTTCTCCTGAGGGTCTTTTAAATGCCTTATCATAAAATAAGAATAAAGGGGCAGAAACAGGACAATGATAACGGCCATTAAAAGCTGAATAATCCTGAGTATATTGATTACAGGTATGTATGCCTCGGGAATTTTATAAATTCCTGCTATAATGTCAAGACAAACAGCAACATTAAGAATGCTGTTAAAGACAAATGGAATGTAATACAAATACGTTTTTTGTTTGTTTTTTACTGTATCATCAATGCGGTTTATAATAAACTGGAAAGTGAAAACGGGTAATAGAAATATCCAATCGACAGCGTCTGTAAAACGTATTAAAGGATAGGATTTAAACACATTTTCAAGTTCAAAAACATAGTTTAGTAAAACGATTGAAAGTGCAAATAGCAAGTAGGCTAGATATTTATTTGAATTACTATTGAATAAGGAAGATTTTAGAATAATGATGCCCAAGATTACTCCTTGAAAAATCGCAATATTTAAAATTGTGGTATAAATCAATTTTTTAAAGTAAAAGTTATTTTTAAGATTTGTTTTGGGGAACAATGGTATTTAGTTGTTTTTTAAAACATAGCTTATTTCATACTAAATTACAGAACGAATTTAGGTTAATGCAAATGATTTTTTGAAGGGATTAAGAAATGATTAACTAAAATGTAAATTAGAAATCTGATCTAAAAGAAACTTTTTTTAAAATAATTAAGTAAAACATACAAATATAATTGATATATCAATTATATTTGTATCAATAAAAATGATTTACTAGAAAGCAAACAGACTAAAACAATCTCAAACGGAAAAAAAATAATATGAAAAAAAAATATCTAATCAATAAATTGCTGCCAAGTTTGATATTCATTCTTTTCTCGACACTAATTTTTGGACAAAAAAAAGAAGCAGTTAATCTGGCAAATTATATGCAGGCACAGGTTGACGTAAATAATTTTAGCGGTACAGTCATAGTCACAAAAAATGGCTCAGTTTTACTAAAAAAAGCATATGGTTTGGCAGACTACGAGTGGAATACTAAAAATACAATTGATACTAAATTTCAGTTGGCATCTGTTACAAAGCAATTTACGGCAGCTGCTATTCTCTTACTAGTCCAAGAAGGGAAGTTGTCACTTACCGATAAGTTAAGTAAATTTTTTCCAGATTATCCAAAAGCAGATAGTGTTACCATTCATATGTTATTATGTCATTCTTCAGGACTGGCGTTAGGTTTTAAAGAATTGACATTAACTACTGTTTCTAGTGATGTTGCGTACGAAGAAATAAAAAAAATACCCTATGAGTTCTCGCCGGGAACTCAAAGTGCTTATAGTAATATTGGCTATTACTTATTGGGGAAGATTATTGAAAAAACATCTGGTGAAAAATACGCGGTTTTTTTGAAGAAAAATATATTTGACAAAGCAGGAATGAAAAATACAGGAGTAAGTAATAATGATTCGATAATTTCAAAAAAAGCAAGAGTTTATTATAGAACCGAAACAGGATTTGTTCAGAATCCTTATATCAATTGGGGATTTAATGTTGGACACGACGGCATTTATTCTACTATTGAAGATTTGGCATTATGGGACAATATACTTTATGGAACAACAATACTAACAGCTGAAATGAAAAAGTTGATGTTTACTTCCTATAGTGATGAAGGTTTTGGATATGGATTTATGATTAATCCATTTTATAATCATGGACATCAGCTAATTGGACATGATGGAGGTTTTTTTGGTACAATGACTTCTTTTAATCGGTTTACAGAGGATAAAATTTTTGTGACAGTACTTTCAAACAACGAATCATCTTCGCAGATTATAGCTTACGGTCTTTCAGCAATTGCATTACAGATGGAGGTTGAACTTCCTTACAAACATCATCAAACGAAAGCAGATAGTGCTCAGTATGATAAATACGCAGGCAAGTATGGAAAAATCGAAATAATCAAAATTGGAGAAAAACTATTTTATAACAGTTCAGAAATGGAGCTTTTGCCTGAGTCAAAAACAAAATTTTTTAGAGCGGATAATAATGATAGGACGATAGAATTTATACGTGATAAATCAGGTGCTTACAATTCAATATTTCTAACAAAAGGAGGAGTGAAAGAAATTGTAAAGAGAAATGGCGCACTTACCAATGAACAATAATCCTTTGTCGATGCGAGTATTTTATTGGTGGATATAAAGTTATTTCAAAGTGTAAACAGACTAAAATAAAAAAAGCTTCAGAGAAATCTGAAGCTTTTTTAGTAGTAGAAATGGTCGATTAGTCAGCCAAATATAGTATTGCAGAATAAGAATCTTAGTTTTAAAATATCGTGATTGTTTGTGTATAGAATAGAAAGAAAACTTTTTTTGTTTTCATGTCCGGATTCATTTTATGCATCAAAAACAGCAGTAAAATAAAAGTCCATATGATGATTTATAATTGAAAAATTATATATTTGAGAATTAATATTGTGAGATATTTATATCACAATATTAGCCCAAATTTGCATGGATAAGTATTCATTTTCCAAATGTATAATAAGTTGTGCTATTTTATAAAACAAAGACAAAAACAAATTAATCAGAGAATATTTTAACCAAAAACTATGCAAGAAGAAGTACAAAAACACACTCAAAGAATTTACAAAGCGGCGAAAAATAAAGAGCACTCATTGGGAGATAAAGTGAAAGAAATCCTAATAGAAATATTCATAATTGTTTTTGCAGTAACACTTTCAATATCGCTGCACAGTTGGAGCGAACATAAACATCAACAAGAAGAAGTAAAGGTATTTCTTGAAAATTTAAAGAATGATTTGCAAAATGATGTAAAAAGCATCGACATTGAAAAGGAAGCATACAAAAAATCAAACATGGATTATGAAAAAATTTTAGCGCTAACGCCTCACCAACTTGACAGTATTTACAAGTCTAAAAATAAAGTTGAGTTCCCAATTTATTCACATGGACCAAAAATGAATATTGGTAATTTTGAAGGTTTTAAGTCTAGTGGTAAAATTGGGTATATTGAAGACGAAAAATTAAAACAGAAAATCTTAAATTATTACCAAATATATGTACCGGCAATCAACGAGGTCGATAAATATTATAATG
Organism: Flavobacterium sp. FlaQc-30; assembly: GCF_044005885.1. Lineage (NCBI taxonomy): Bacteria > Pseudomonadati > Bacteroidota > Flavobacteriia > Flavobacteriales > Flavobacteriaceae > Flavobacterium > Flavobacterium sp. FlaQc-30. Next base: position 330,342 of record NZ_JBIPCO010000004.1, read on the forward strand.
ATTTTCTGTTTAAGTGTTTTGATAAAATGATAGAAAATGCAGATAAATCAGAACAAGAGATGTATGCAGACCCAAAATTTAAAAAGACAGTTGAATTTCTTGTCAAACTAGGTAAGAATAATATAAGGGTTTATGATCAAAACACAAGACCACTAACAATTGAACTTATTAAAGAAATTGAAAAAGAGCTGAATAAATAAAACACACATACCTGAGTCAGGCAATAGATAAACAAAAAAGCTTCAGAGAAATCTGAAGCTTTTTTGTTGTTTTTTAAAGTATAAAAAATAAATTATTTCATTTCTATAAGTTTAAGTGTAAATTCCATTTGCGTATCCTTATGTTGAAAAAAGTCATCTAGTGAAGGCCATACTTCATGATCAGGCATAATGCCGTGACCTTCTGGCTGGTTATCCTTCTTTGGGGCATCCTGAACCAGATTTACAATTGAAAATTGTGTTTTTATCTTTGAATTTGGAAGCTCATAGACCAATGGTGAATGTCCGTTGTGACGATAGTAACCGCCTACAGTTTCTACGCCCACTATAGTAACATTTTCAACATACGCTTTTACCAGAGAAGCAAAATGTGAAGCAGCTGATGCCACATTTTCATTAATCAAAAGATAAATTTTGCCTTTAAACCTAGGTGATTTGGGATAATAAACTGGATTGTATTTTTGGTTTTGTACGCTTACATTGTTTTTGAAAACCGGATACACATCTTTTAAGTATTCTTTTCCCATTTTTTTGGTAATACTATCCATGCGTTCCGATGTCGAAACGCCCCAGAAATATTTCTCGAAAGGCAAAAAGTTGGGATCAAAGATTATGGTAGCCTTTACATTTTCTTTGAATGGTTTATCTGTAAGATACATTACAGGTTGTTCAAAGTTAGGATCACTTCCGCCTGGATTATTTCTAACATCAATGATCAGATTAGCAACCTTGTTTTTATCTAGTTTTGTAAAAACACTGTCCAAAAATTGAACATACGTTTGAAACTTAGGATCGTCAGATCCGTACGCCATGCCAAACCATCTTAGATTTAATAAACCTGCAGCAGGATTAAGCATGCTAAAGCTGTAAGGAGCCTGCTTTTTGTAATCGATCAAATCAGTAACAGGAGCACTAAATCTATTTTTAATGTTTGCTTCTCTTTGCTTCAGTGTTACTGCAGAAAGCACCTTTTTTTCAAGAGATCCAGATTTTGGTGCATTGTATTCTATGACGAATTCATTACAAAGACCATATTCCAGCAGATAGTTTATTCCAAACGATTTATTTACGCTTGCCGATAATTTTTCTGTACTATTATGACCATCCGCCGTATAATATTTATAAAAAGATCGCATCAATTGTGCGTCATTTATACCGTTTATGCTTCTTATTCTCGAACCAGCAGGTATATCTGACGATTGACCATCGAAAATAATTTGTCCGTTAATATAAAGAAGAGGATAAGGGAAAAACGATTTCTGCCGATTTAAAAAATTTATTAAATCAAGATCAGGGATAGTATAGTTATGTACACTGCCTTCATAATCTGCCAAACGAAGCATTATTTTGTAAAACTCAGTAACGCTCAAAGGCTTTTTAATACTTTTGATGGCTGCGCTATAAATGCTGTCTATTTGTTTTTTAGAGCGGTATTGATATAAGCCCGAATTTGCTTTTTCATTTATGGCAAGAAGTAGTTTAAGATCCTCATGCATCTGTTTTTCTGAAAGCATTTTGTTGTAGATCATTACACTATCCTTCGTGTTCTTATCAAATCCTTGCGCCTGAATTTTACAGGAAAAGAAAAATAATAGTGCGAAAATGGAGATCAGATTTTTGTTTTTTATGTAATACATTAGTTATAGGTTATGGTTTATGGGGTTAATTTTTAGAGTTTAATCAATCATTTTTTACTTTGTTTTTTTAGTGGTATTCTTGTGATAAAAGTAAGATAAAATTGCATTATAATAAAAGAAAAATGATGCTAAGAGATTTAATGGAAAGCAATTAAATTAAATAGAGTAGGGTTGTAGTGTTTTGATTAATAGTTGTTTAGTTTTTATTTGTGGAAAATTATCATGCGAGAGTCAGCGGCATTTGTCTTTGCTTTGGATTTGATAAAAAACTTTAGAATTAAAAACTGAATTCGTATATTGTTCTGCTAAAATTAACGATGCCAGGCATATCCATTTTAAAATTGCTTTTTCAAACGTTTTTTCAGTTCATTTTAATAGAAACCATCTAGCTTATGAAAAAATCCTTAGTGCTCTTTATTGCATTCTTAGCTTTTACAGCGTGTTCAAAACATCAGGAGAAAAAAAATGTCGTCATCACTGGAATAGATTCCACATTGACACCTGGTAATGATTTTTTTAAATATGTAAATGGCAAATGGTACGATTCTGTATCGATACCACCATCTCAAGCCGGAGTAGGCGCCTATATGTTTATGAATTTCCCGCAGCGAATGCGCCTGCAGCGAATATTAGACAGTATTTCTAAAAGTGAGAATTCAGCAGGAAGTATAGCGCAAAAAGTAGGCGATTTTTATGCATCAGGTATGGATACCGTAACCATTGACAAACGTGGTTATACACCAATTAAACCCTTGCTTGCTAAAATTGAAGCCATTAGTGATTTACCGTCTTTAATGAAATTTGTAGCTAATGAAGAAAAAGCAGGCAATTCTTCTATTATAGCTTTTGGAGTGTCACCCGATGATAAAAACAGCAGCATGAATATTGCTCAACTTTATCAAACTGGGATTGGCTTGCCAGACAGGGATTATTATTTCAAATCAGATTCATCGACTGCTGCTATACAAGAATCATATAAAAAATACCTTACTGTATTATTTCAACAAACAGGCAGCAGTGCCGAAGAGGCTAAAAAGAATGCTGATTTAGTTTACGATATTGACAAACAAATTGCTGTTTCGCATAAAACAAAAGTTGAACTTCGAGATGTGCAAGCCAATTATAATAAAACGGCTGTGGCAGATCTTGTAAAAAGACATCCGAACATAGACTGGACTGCTTTTTTAAATAATTTAGGTGCTAAAACTGATTTTATTAATGTAGGTCAACCAGCCTATTATGACGCTCTAAATAAGCTTTTGAAAACCATTCCTATTAATAATTGGAAAATTTACTTGAAAGCAAATGCTGTAGAAAGATATGCAGATGATTTAAGTAAACCTTTTGCAGATGCCTCATTTGAGTACACCAAAGTGCTTTCTGGTCAAGCTGTACAAAAAACACGCGGAGAAAAAATGGCTAATGTTGTCGATAATTACTTAGGCGATGCGCTGGGTGAATTGTATGTAAAGAAATATTTTTCAGAAGATGCTAAAAAACGTATGTTAATCCTCGTGAATAATTTGCAAAAAGCGTACGGCAAAAGAATTGATAAATTAGAATGGATGAGTCCTATTACGAAACAAAAAGCCAAAGAAAAATTATTTGCCATTACTAAGAAAATAGGATATCCAGATAAATGGAGAGACTATAGCAATGTACACATAGCTAGAAACACCTATTTTGAAAATATGGTTTCGGCCGCTGCGGCTGCATATCAATTTCAATTGGCAAAATTGGGCAAACCAGTCGATAAATCAGAATGGTATACTACAACTCCAACAGTTACGGCATATAATAATCCCACTGCAAATGAAATTGTTTTTCCTGCAGGGATTTTACAAGCCCCATATTTTGATAACAATGCAGATGATGCACTTAATTATGGCGGTATCGGAATGGTTATAGGTCACGAAATAACCCATACTTTTGATGATCAAGGTGCTCAATATGATAAGGATGGAAACCTGAAAAACTGGTGGACAAAAGAGGATTACGCGCAGTTTAAATCTAGAATACAACAGGTTATCAATCTGTACAGTACCTATACTGTTTTGGGGGATTTACATATTAATGGCGCAATGACAGTTGGCGAAAATACGGCAGATATTGCTGGAATAGCAGTTGCTTATGATGCTTTTAAAATGACGGAACAAGGTAAAGGGAATACAAAAATCGACGGTTTTACTCCAGACCAACGCTTCTTTATTTCTATAGCTAAAATATGGAGAGTAAAAATGAAAGACGAGTTCCTGCGTTTATGGATCAACAATAATCCGCATTCGCCGCCAAATTGGCGTGTTAATGGTCCTTTAATGAATACGACACCTTTTTACAATGCATTTAATGTAAAACCTGGGGATAAAATGTTTTTACCAGAGAAAGATAGAATAACGATCTGGTAATACCCTTTCCAAAATCTTCAAATGAAAAGCAAAAGCTTCAGAGAAATCTGGAGCTTTTGTCTTAGTAGCGGGAAACATTCAAATATCTAATTGGACTATTGCACTTGCTTCTTAATTTAACTTTAAAATTACTGGTATTGTTAAGCTATATAGTTTTTTACCAATTAGAGAACTGTATTTTTTGTTTATACATTACCATTTTTTTTGTTTTAATTTAGCTGTTAATATTATAATGAATATTCGATTCAAATTATTTAATTTTAGATTTAATATTCAGATTTTTTTTTTTTGTAATTTAGTTTTTGAAGCTGCAATATTGTTCAACTTAAAAAACTATTTATGAAAACAACTCTCTCTCTAATCCTTCTCTTTTTTATGTGCACTATCTCTGCACAAACATCGACTCAGCTTATTGGTAAATGGCAACTGGTAAAACTAACAAAGAATGGCAAAGAGAAAAGTATAAAAGAAAAATTTAAAAGTGACCAGGTTTTCCAAGTCTTTACTGAGGATGGAAAATTTACTGGAATTGTTGGGGATAAGAGTACAAAAGGTAAATGGAAATTATCAAAAAACAATGAGGTGCTTACAGTGATTGTTGATCTTATATCTGTAAAATTTCAAATAGAATATTTTGACAGTGATAAACGTATTATAACAAATGATCAGTTGGGGACATTGGAATATAAAAAAGTAAATTAATTATCTAGCACATGAAAAAACAATTATTACTTTCAATTTTTATTGTATTTGGTTTTGCGATAACAGGACAAGCGCAAGAAAAAGGTACCAGCGACATTAGCTTTAGTGTAGGTGCAGCGACATCAACAGACTTAGCAAACCTTTTTACAGATGTCCTTACAGGAGGCTTTACAGGTGGTCAAATTACAACCCAGAATATGAATGCTGGTCCCACCTTTGGGTTAACGTATCGTTATGCTGTTGCAAAGAGATGGATGGTATATGCAGATGGTTTTTATCAAAAAATGTCACAAGATGTATATGTAAGTGGAGCAAAAAACGGAGAGCTTGATTATTCTTATATTACTGTAGGGTTGGGTACGGATTACCGTTATATTTCCAGTAGTTTTTTTCAAATGTACTCAGGAATTGCAGTTGCTTATACTTCTGAAAGTGTAGATTATTCAGGTCCGGGAAGCTCTCCTAATGGTGATGGTTTTGTAAACTATCAGTTAAACGCCTTAGGATTTCGTGTAGGAAAATCACTTGCAGGTTTTGCAGAATTTGGTTTTGGATACAAAGGGATCGCTAGTGCCGGTATATCGTACCAGTTTTAGAAATTATGATTTTGTAACTTGATGTAATATTGCTTTCCATCCTTAAAAGCACTTGGGTAATATTAATCAAACAAACAAAAAATCATGAAGAAAGAATTTCCAACTATAAAAACAGAAAGACTTTTACTGCGACAATTTGCAGATAGTGATATTGAAAATGTTTTCAAAGGACTTTCGCATCCAGAAGTTATTAAATATTATGGAGTGAGTTTTCAAACATTGGAAGCAACCAAAGAGCAAATGCTTTTTTTTGCCGACCTTGAAAAAAATGAAACAGGAATTTGGTTTGCTATTTGCTCGGCTGATAACAAAACATTCTACGGAGCGGGTGGATTAAATAATTTAAGCAAAGAACATAAAAAAGCAGAAATAGGTTTTTGGTTAATTCCAAATTTTTGGGGACAAGGAATTATGAAAGAAGCAATGCCCTTAATTTGTCATCATGGATTTGAGAATTTAGACCTTAACAGAATTGAAGGATTTGTTGAGTCGGAAAATATGAATTGTAAAAACGCAATGGCTAAACTTGATTTTCAATACGAAGGAACTATGAAAGACTGCGAAATTAAAAATGGTAAATTTATAAGTCTTGATATTTATGCTAAAAGAAAAGATAATTTATTAAAGCCTGAGTAAGAAATCAAGTAGAAAGTTCAAACTGCTAACGGCGCTTTCCATCAGTTAGCACTAGCATTTTTCTACGTTTTGCAAGTAATTTTAAACAGATCAGATGAAAACACAAATACTTATAATTTTTCTTGGATTTTTTGCATTCACTTCCTGTAAAAAAGACAATATTGATTGGGTTTTTGTAGAAGGAGGGACTTTTGAGCAAGGAAAAAACCAAATTATTATTACTCCCAAAGGTGATACAATAAATGGTTTTACAAGTCCACACCGAATGGTTGAACTTGATAACTTTTACATAAGTAAATATGAAATAACGGTTAAACAGTTTAAAGAGTTTTGTGAAAAAACAGGCAGAAAAATGCCTGACGCACCTATTGAAAATGCCTATGGAAAAAAGGTATATTATAAATGGATAGATAATAATCCAATGCTTGCAACTTGGGATGAAGCAAATGACTATGCAAAATGGGCAGGAGGAAGATTGCCAACAGAAGCAGAGTGGGAATATGCTGCCAAAGGTGGAAAGAAAACTAAAAACTACAAATATAGCGGCAGCAATAATCCAATCGAGATTGGTTGGGTAAAAGAAAACTCAGACAGCATTTTTCATAAAGTTGGACTTCTTAAACCTAATGAATTAGGACTTCATGATATGACTGGAAATGTTGGTGAATGGGTTTCTGATTGGTATAATCCTGAAAAGGATAGCTTGGTAAGCAAACAGAATCCTCAAGGACCAATAGAAGGAGAAGGAAAATATAAAATTTCGAAAGGCGTTAGTTGGTTTTACGAAACCCAAAGTGCAGATGGAAAACCATTAGAATATGGAATTCATATGCCCGAAGTGAGATACCAATCTCCGAAAGACACACGAAATGACGGTTTTGGATTTAGAATCGCGAAAAGTAAATAAAAAGAACCGCCGCTTATAGAAACATTTTTTATCTCAAATTTGAGCTGAATTATCTTTATATATTTTTACTTCTTGTGTAAAATTATTTTAGAACAAGATAAGCAAATCCGTTACTTTCGGGTCGTAAATTTTTCTCTGGATCTTACAAAATAGAGTAATGATATTTTTTGCTTTTAGCAATGCTTTATGCTATAGGCAGCTTAATCTTTTTCATTAAAACGGTTGCACCAAAATGATTTTTATGTCTTATAATCGGTATAGATTTGCTTAACATATTTTGTAAAAGGAGTAATAATGTTTTTTTTAATTTGTAGTAATGGTACTGTTAATCATTGTTGCGGCTATTATAGATGAAATAGGAACTTGAAGATTGTTAAGCAAAAAAAACTTATTAAAATTGTAAGATTTTATAGAGATATGTTTGAAAATTTTATAAATTTATATAAAATATAAAACATTTCGTATGAAAAAATTTAACATTTTATCGGTTGTATTTTTTATGGTTGTTTTTGGCAAAGCCCATGCTCAAGACACTAGGACAGATTTTCACACAGTAGGAATTACAATTCCCACGGTCGCTATTGTGGATATTGAACCAGCGTTGTCAAAAAATATTACGATGGCTTTTACTGCTCCCGTAGAGGCAGGTTTACCTATTGTAGCTCCTGCTAACAATGCTAGTTTGTGGCTCAATTATTCTTACATTCCAACAGCAAGTGCAAAAACGGCTAAAGTATCTGTCAAAATGGATGCAGTTGTACCAGGCTTAGATGTAAGAGTTCAGGCAGCTACAGCTACTGGATCAAATGGCGGAGGAACGCTGGGAACTATTGCCGGCAGTGCAATTACTCTTACCGCTGCTGACCAGCAAATTGTATCAGCAATTGGAGCTTCATATACTGGAGATGGTGCTTCAAACGGACACAATTTGACTTATTCATTACATGCTAATAATTACACAGGTTTGTTTGCCTCGACGCCTTCGGTAACAGTTACTTATACTATTGCTGAAAACTAAAAGCAGTATTTTTTACAAGATCTTTGAGCAAAAATAGTGTCGCTTATGTAAAATCAGGAGGCACTTTTTTTGTTTACCCCAACTACCAGAATATCTTAAATACCTACTACAATGACTTTAAAAAAAACACTCTTTTTTATTGCAGTTTTCTTTGCGTATACTAATTTATTCGCAAGTATTGTTATTACCAATGGTTTGACGCATAATTACAGACTAAAAGAAGGAACACTGCAAAAAGGAATTATCACAATCGAAAATACTTCTGATATTCCTCAAAATGTAAGGCTTTATCAACAAGATTACAGCTACAATGCGACAGGTACTTCATTTTATGAAGATTATGGAAAAAATAAGAGGAGTAATTTAAAATGGATTAAATTAAATACTGATTTATTAAAAATAGAAGGTAAAGGTAAGGCCAGTGTATCTTATGAAATCATTATTCCAGAAAACACTCCTGGCGGCAGCTTTTGGAGCGTTGTAATGGTCGAGCCTGTTGACGATATTGTTCCAAATAATGTCAAAAATGGTATTCAGCTGCGAACACTCATTCGTTATAGCATTCAGATCATTACAACAAATGAAAAACCAGCAAGTGCTTTAATGACTTTTGATGCTATTGATTTAAAGAAAATTACTGGAAAGAATATTTTGGAACTTTCAATTTCAAATAATGGAGAAATATTTCATCTTGTTGAAGCCTCCATCGAGATATTTGATAGTAAAGACGGCAGTAATAAAGGAAAATTCAAGAGCGATATAATGAGTTTATTGCCTAATAATTCCAAACTATTTACTATAGATTTAAGTTCAGTTCCTGCTGGAAAATATAATGCTTCGATACTCGCGAGTAGTAGTGATGATCATGTTTTTGGAATAAATATTGAACTAAATATACCAAATGAATAAAATAATAATTATATTATTATTTATTATTCCTTATTTTTTTCAGGCGCAAAATCTCGCGGTTAATTTAGTAAACCAAAACGAGTTTCTTACCCCGGGAAAAGTACAAACATTGGTTTTTAAGATTACTAATCCATTTTCAAAAGATATTTTGGTTACTCCAAAAGTCACCCTTCCAAAAGACTGGATTTTAGCTGCTGCTCCTTATGATTTTGATTTAACAGCAAATGAAACTAAAATATATTTAGCGGCTATTCAAGTACCAATTAATGAACCAAAAGGTAAAGACAGCATACATTTAATTATTAATGATAAAACAAATGCTATTTTGTATTCTCAAGAGTTTGCGTTAATGGTAAGTCAAGTACAGCGGATAACATTAGATGTTATTTCTACGCCAAGCTATGTAAAAGCCGGAGATACTATTAATAGCTTTTTTATTCTAAAAAATGAAGGAAACGTTGAAGAAAATATCTTTATCGAGACCTCTGCAGCAACTTTTGTAAAAGGAGATAATCCTATTTTGTTATCACCCGGAATGGCAGCAACAATAAACGCATATCAATCTACTGATCTTAAACAACCCAAACCTTCTCAAAATTTAATTAAACTTACAGCTTCTGTAAAAAGCGACACTACGCAATCCGTTTTTGCTTCGCAGATTACAAATGTTATTCCCGCTTTTCCTGTAAATGAAGATGTCTGGCTTCGTTTTCCTATTAGAGTAGCGGCAACGTATATTGGGAGACAGCAGCGAAATGATTATGAATCTGGTTTTCAGGGAGAAATTTATGGAAGAGGAGCTTTAAATGAAGAGAATACAAAATTTCTTGAATTTAGAGCAGTCGGTCCAGATCGTTTCGGATTAACTGTCTTTTCTCAGTATGAAGAATATTTTGTTAATTTTAAATCCAATAATTTTTATGCTCATTTAGGAGATAAGATCTTTTATTCGTCATTTTTGACCGAGTTTTCAAGATATGGGAGAGGTGTAGAGTTAAGGCAAAAATACAAGAAGTTAGAGGTAGGAGGGTTTTACAATAAACCACGTTTTTTTAAAGATATTAAAGAAGAGATTAATGTTTATGCTAAAGTGAACTTTAATGCCAAAAATAATATACGCTACGGATATTTATTGAAACGAAAAGATAGTCATCAAGAGGATCATTTGCATTATGTTTCTGCTGAGACAAATGTTTTTGATAAAATTGGCATACAAGGAGAATATGCTGTAAGTAATAACGAAAAAACACAAGGAAATGCATGGCAGCTGCAAGCTCAAACTTATTTTAATGATCTAAATGTTAGTGCCAGTTATATATATGCATCTCCTCATTTTTCTGGTTATTATACAGATACGCAATTTTTTACTTCCAACGTTAATTATCGGATTTTACCCAAACTAAATCTTTCGGCTAATTATCAAAAGGATGCGAGAAATTTTGAAAGAGATACGCTCTATGGTGCGGCTCCATTTAGAGAAGCTTTTCAAATAGGAATACGTTACAACTATTTAAAAAGTGGTGCAGTTTCTTTGTTTAGTGGAACTCAGGAATATGAAGACAGAATGGAGCATAAACAGTTTTTTTATAAAGAAAGATTTAATCGTATCGAATTATCTCAGGATATTTATAAATTTTCGGTCAATTTTCAAATGTTTTTCGCAGAAACAACTAATTTTTTGATTAATTCAACAGGCAAAACATCAATACAAACTGCAAACGTCAGCTATAATTACAAACGAAATTCTATAAGTCTTTATGGCAGTTATTCTACCGTGAGTCGATATGCAGCAAAGGATGAGAAACTGTTTTTATATGGAGGACGCATAAATGCGACTATTTATGATCGATGGTATTTGAGTTTATTCTATCAAAATACATATTATCTCGAGGAATACTATAGAGATAGAAATCTTCTGGAACTGGCATTAAATTACAGAATATCACCAAGACAGCAAATAAACCTGCTTTCTCGATATGCTTTAGCACAAAATCAACTTGAGAATAAAGATTTTTCATTTTCTGTACGGTATGCGCTGGATATTCATGCGCCCATAAAAAAAGTCAAAGAGTATGGTTTTTTTGAAGGAAATATCACTACTTTAGAGAGTACACAAATACAAGGTGTAAAACTTCATTTGGGGCCTTACTCTGCTATTACTGATGAAAGAGGTCATTTTTTGTTTAAAAATGTAAAACCCGATACTTACTTTCTTGAGATAGAACAAGGAACACTAGGGGTAAAAGATATTACAGATATTGATATTCCTGCTAAAGTCACAATAGCAGAAGGAGGAAATTATCTCAATTTTGGTATTACAAAAGCCTCAAATATTAAAGGAATTATAATTCTCGATGACAAAGATACTGCCGACAAAGAACAAAGTGTAATTGTCGAAATAACATCAGATAATCAGGTTTTTAGAAAAATATGTAAAATAACCAAGCCTTTTGATTTTACATATCTAAGACCAGGAGATTGGAAGTTAAAAGTATATCGCAACGCATTAGACAGTAAATATAAAATTCTTACCGATGATATAAATTTGACACTTAACCCTAATGAAGATAAGCAGGTTCAGATTAAGATAAGTAAAACAGAAAAAGAAATAAAATATTTGCAAAAACCAATGAAAGTAGGTTTTAACACTTCAAAAGATAAAAAATGATTTTTAATTCAATTCAATTTGTTTTTGGGGTATTGCTGTTTTTTTGTGGTACTTTTTTTCTTTCAGCGCAAACGTCTGGAAATCGTAATATTAATATAAATCTTTCAGAAGTTGCATTGCTTGATGTTGAACCAAGTATGACCGCTATTTCTTTTAGCTTTTTAGCTCCAACAGAAGCGGGTCGTCCGCTGACGATTCCTGCTGTTAATACCACAAAATGGTTAAACTATACTTCTGCTAAAAAAACAACAACGCCGCCAAGATTTGTTACTGCCCAAATTGATCAGTCCTTTGCGGGACTATTTGTAAAGCTTCAAGCGGCTGCTGCTACTGGTAGCGGCGGAGGTACTCTTGGGATTTCGGCCGGTAAAGTTACACTAACAACTTCTCCTACTACGATTATAACGGGTATTGGTGGTGCTTATACAGGAAATGGCATTAATAACGGACACTTGCTGAATATTTCTTTAGAAGTTGATGATTATAAGAAATTGGTACAAACAACGAGTAAAATAATTACGATAACCTACACTATTAGTAACTAAAAAGATGGTGAAACAATCCTGTATAAAAAATCGAATAAATGCATCTATAAGGTTATTGCTTTTAGCGGGTGCTTTATTGGTATGTATAGCTGCTAAATCTCAAACGATTACAGTAGTAGGTACAGATTGGAGTCCTGTTATTCCAACCATTACAGAAGCAGGGTCTGATTATGCAGGAACCTATGAAAGTACCTCTACTCAAATGAGTTTAAATTTGACAGTGCCGGCTCTTTTAGGTACTGGTAAGATTTCAGTACGATATGAACCCAATCCTACCTGGAATAATGCGCTAAAAATTGATGTAAGAAAACTAAATAACGGATCAGGATTATGTGTGCTTTGTAGTATGACTCCAAATCAAGCGACGCCCTATCAGGAGGTTCTTACAAATGATACAGAGTTATTTAGAGTAGTTGCTGTTTTATCATTAGCAGAAGTAACTAATATTGGTTTAAACCTTCGAGTACGCGGAGTGTCTGTTACAACTCCGGTTGATAACTACACTGCTCGTATTGTATTTACTATTGGTCCGCAATAAAAAACGTCAGATATAAAAAAAGCCTCAGAATTTCTCTGAAGCTTTGTCTTAGTAGTGGGAAGCATTCAAATATCTAACCAGTTTATGGATGATTTTAATAAAGTTGTCGTAAGAATTTGACGTTTTTTTAGATTGAATCATAAGTTTTATTAAAATCTATATCCAGCAGTAAGCCCAAATTTTGCAACAATAGTATGATCTGTTTTATCTGCATTGATTAATATACCACCATAACCAATATTTGCTTCAAAAAGAAATCCGCTTTTACTGACCCATTTCCAGCCTCCGCCGGCACCGAGAGCAAAATTAATAACGTCGGGATTTTCAGTATATATAGAATGATCTTCTGAAGCGTATATTTTTTTTCCATCTGTTGAAGCCAGCATTCCAAATCCTTCAACAAACCAGCCTGATGCGTATTTTTTACCAAAATATCTTCTGTAATACGGAGATATTGAATAATTTAAATCCTTTTCATTCTTTTTATTGTCAAACACATAATAAAAAGAAATTCCTAATGACGAATTATGATTTAAATGTCTTTCATAACCAACCTGAAAAGATTGCCATAAAGGAGCAAGAGCATTTAATTTAATTTCATTATTTTTCTGATAAAGATCAGTTCCATTTTGAGCATTGGCAGAATAAAAGGCAAATAAAATGATCAGTAGTAAAAAGTTTTTTTTCATAAAAAGTGCTTTGAATTATTTAAATCCAAAATTCATATAAGAAAAATTAGAAAAGGTCTCAAAAGCTCAAAACTGTATAAATTGGTACCTATTTGCTTGTGGTTTTATATTCATTTGGCGTCTGGCTTGTAACCCCGCTCTTCGAAGATTTCTTGGGGAAAGCTGTCCGAATGTCTCGTGATTTCGCGCCCGCAAAGAGAATCAAGGTATAAACAAAAAAAGGCTCCAGATTTCTCTGAAGCTTTGTCTTAGTAACAGGAGCGGTCAATTATCTCACTAGTTTATTGAGGTTATTATGCGATTTTTGCATTAACATCTTAAAATTAATAATTAAAAAAAATAATATAAATTGACTTGATTTAAATCCAAGCGGTTTGCAGCTTGGCTAACTGGTGGAAATTGAAGCGGAAATATTCAGTTTTGCATTAAAGTTCAATTCAGAAACTAAACTCGAATTTAGCACTTAGTTGTTATGCGTTATTTATTTATGTCATCATACAATTTATCAACTACTTTTTCTAAAATTTCGCCTGTTTCATTAAAGCTGGTGTTTGTCAATATGGATATTCCTATATTTTGTTTTGGATAAATCACAAACCAATTCTGCATTCCGTATATACCTCCGTGATGTCTATAAATTAATTCGTCATCATTTTCTATGATGTACCAATGAAAGCCTTCCCAAAAATCAGAACCTTCTTTGTATAATTTTTTATGAGATTCGTTTACAATAGGATTTGATTTGTCTAGTTGCAATTTCATATATTTCACTAAATCCGTAGTTGTCGAATGCAATCCCGAAATTCCACCCCATAAAGTTCTATTGAAGTTAGGCATTAACTCGTTTTTGTCGTTATAACCTTTTACCAATCTTGTTTTGTCATTTTCATTTAGTGTAAATTTGGTTTGGGTCATTTTATTTGGCTTCAAAACAAAATCCATTACCAATTCCTCATATGGTTTTTGATATACTTTTTCAAGTATATATGCTGTCAACTCTGGTGCCGTGTTTGAATAGTAATATACTTCTCCAGGTTTTGTTTCAATTTTGATTAGTTTTAGTCCTTCAAAAAAAGCTTTTTTATTTTCGCTTTTTATAGGGAAATTCGGAAATCCACTTGTATGCGTAATGAGGTGTCTGATTTTTATAGGTTCACCTTTAAATTCAAGATTAGGATAAGGTTCATCAAGGTAGATTCTAATATCATCATCTAAATTTATTTTTTTGTCAAGTACAGCTTTCGCAGCTATATACCCTGTAAAAGTTTTAGTTACAGAAGCCAGTTCATATAGTGTAGAATCGTTTGGTTTATTTCCTTTTCCGATAGTTAATTCACCAAAATGTTTTATTGTACTTTTTCCATCTTTAAGCACTGCAACGGAAACAGAATGAAATCGTTTGTCCTCTAATAACTGAACAGCATTATTTGTAATCGCATTTTCAACAGTTTGTTTATTGGTTTGATGCACACTTTTACAGGCAAGTAATGTAAAAAATAAAATAGTGGTTAAATATTTCATTGTCGTAATTTATAGTTTGATTCCCTGATTAAAGGGTTAAATAGCTGAGAGAAGAAGGAAGATGAAAATACTTTGTATTATGACTTTCGGTGCTTTTATCATTTTTTAAGATTATTAATAATAAGTGCAAATATCCGGAATGCAGATTGTTTCTTGGTTTTAATTTATAAGATAGGAGTTCAATTCTATAATATTGAACTCATTTTAGGGAGGATTTTTGATATTCTGCAGGAGTTTGCCCTGTAGTTTTTTTAAATGCAGTAAAGAAGGAGAATTTTGTACTGAAACCCTGATCGCTCCGATATGTAGACAACGATAGCGCAGATTTGTAATCTTTATTCGCAAAATAATCAGAAAGGCATAAATAAAAAAAGCTCCAGATTTCTCTGAAGCTTTTACAGTCTTATGATTTACCATTCATTTTCTTGCTCTAAAGGTGTATTAAGAATTTTCTCTATCATCAAAATCTTCTTTGGCATTTCAGAATAAATAAAGTCTTTAATTTCGATCCATTTTCTTTTACGAAATTTTAAGTAATCTTTGTCAGTATGAGGGTATTCTTTGTCTTCAGTAATAGCACCCATAGATATACCCATACCAGTATGTGTAATATTATCAATTAATACCTTGCATCGTCCTTTTTTAAAAAATACATTTATATTAAAATCAATAACACCGTTAGCGCTATTCATAAACTCATTTTTACTATAGCGCATCTCTTGCTTAATTTTAATAACTCCATTTTCTTTATCAGATTGAATAATGTTTTTATTAAAACTATTTTGTCCTCCATAATAATCAATCAACTTACTATTAAGTCTCTCAAAAAGAATTTCTTTTGATTTTGTGGAGTCGACTTGAACAATTTTTTCAAAAACTAAAGATTGCGAAAAACAATTAGATGAAATTGTTAAGACAAATAGGAGAATTAGTAATGATATTTTTCTCATTGCAGTAAAATTAATTCTTTATCAAATATAAAAAGATAAATATTGCTATAAACAAAAAAACACCACTTACAATAAGTGGTGTTTTCTCTTAGTAGCGGGAACAGGACTCGAACCTGTGACCTTCGGGTTATGAGCCCGACGAGCTGCCTACTGCTCTATCCCGCGATGTTTCGGGTGCAAAGATACGCCGATTTTTTAGAAATCCAACGAAAACTTAAAAAAATGTTTTATTTTCTGTATTGAGTTGATATGACTACCTTTGCACCTTAAAATATTATGCAAATGTCACATAAAGCAGGTTTTGTAAACATCATCGGGAATCCAAACGTTGGAAAATCAACACTAATGAATGCCTTTGTTGGTGAAAGACTATCTATCATTACATCAAAAGCACAAACTACACGTCATAGAATTCTAGGAATTGTAAATGGCGAAGATTTTCAATTGGTACTTTCTGATACACCCGGAATTATAAAACCGGCGTATGAAATGCAAGAGTCGATGATGAACTTCGTAAAATCGGCTTTTGAAGATGCTGATATTTTAATCTATATGGTCGAAATAGGGGAGCAAGACTTAAAAGACGAAGCATTCTTTAATAAAATCATATATGCTAAAATTCCAGTTTTGTTATTGTTGAATAAAATCGACAATTCAAATCAGGAACAATTAGAAGAACAGGTTGCTTTTTGGAAAGAAAAAGTGCCAAATGCAGAAATTTTTCCAATTTCCGCTTTACAAAACTTTAATGTACCAGAAGTTTTTGGCAGAATTATCGAGTTATTGCCAGAATCGCCAGCTTATTATCCAAAAGATCAATTAACAGATAAGCCTGAACGTTTTTTTGTGAACGAAACTATTCGTGAAAAAATCTTATTGAATTACGCCAAAGAAATTCCATACGCGGTTGAAATCGTGACAGAGGAATTTCATGAAGATGCTAATATTATCAGAATTCGTTCTGTAATTATGGTCGAACGTGATACTCAAAAAGGAATTATCATTGGGCATAAAGGTGCTGCTCTAAAGAAAGTAGGAATGGATGCTCGTGTTGATTTGGAGAAATTCTTCGGAAAACAAATTCACATTGAACTTTATGTAAAAGTGAACAAAAACTGGAGAAGTAACGCTAATATGTTGAAACGATTTGGTTATAATCAGTAATTTTTTGTTGAATCGGTTAATCGTTTATTTGTTTAATCGTTAAATTAAAAGTTCTTGTTACCGAGATGTCCTAGTCCAGATGGGAACGGCATCCTTTTGTGGCGGGGTTCGCCACAAAAGATATAGTGGAAAGCTGGATTAAGCTCCTGAAAAAAAGTAGTCTGTTTTCAGTTTAAAGTCACAGTTTTATCAATTTTTTTACTGAATACTTAAAACTGATAACTGCAAACTAAAAAAGACTACCTTTGCAAAAAATTAAAATAAGGCATTTAAGGTTATTAGTTATTAGATTTTTAGGAAGCTAAAAGTCTGAAATCTAAAATCTAAAGTCTAAAATTCAAAAAAAATGAATAACATTGTTGCGATAGTAGGAAGACCTAATGTAGGGAAATCGACCCTTTTTAATAGGCTGATACAAAGAAGAGAAGCTATTGTAGATTCAGTATCTGGGGTTACCCGTGATAGAAACTATGGTAAAAGCGAGTGGAACGGAAAAGAGTTTTCTGTTATTGATACGGGTGGATACGTTCGCGGATCTGATGACGTATTTGAAGGTGAAATTCGTAAACAAGTAGAGCTTGCTATCGACGAAGCCGATGTTATTATTTTTGTTGTTGATGTAGAAGAAGGAATTACTCCAATGGACGAAACGGTTGCTAAATTGTTGCGTAAAGTAACAAAACCAGTTTTATTGGCAGTAAATAAAGTTGATAACGCAATGCGTGAGAAAGATGCAATTGAGTTTTATAATCTTGGTTTAGGAGATTATTTTACGTTTGCAAGTATCTCAGGAAGCGGAACAGGAGATTTATTAGATGCTTTAATTGATGCATTTCCAGAAAAAGAACCAGTTGAGGTTACTGAAGAATTACCTCGTTTTGCAGTTGTAGGACGTCCAAATGCAGGAAAATCAAGTTTTATCAATGCCTTAATTGGCCAGGATCGTTATATTGTAACAGATATTGCTGGTACAACTCGTGATGCGATTGATACAAAATTTGACCGTTTTGGTTTTGAGTTTAATTTAGTTGATACTGCGGGAATCCGTCGTAAAGCTAAAGTTAAGGAAGATTTAGAGTTTTACTCTGTAATGCGTTCCGTAAGAGCAATTGAGCATGCCGATGTTTGTATCTTGGTAATCGATGCAACTCGTGGTTTTGAAGGTCAGGATCAAAGTATTTTTTGGCTTGCCGAGAAAAACCGTAAAGGGGTTGTAATCTTAGTAAACAAATGGGATTTGGTTGAAAAAGATACCATGTCAAGCCGTGATTACGAAGAAAGAATCAAAAAAGAATTAATGCCATTTACAGATGTGCCAATTTTGTTTGTTTCGGCATTAACAAAACAACGTTTACTAAAAGCATTAGAAGCTACAGTTCAAGTTTTTGAGAATAGAAAACAAAGAATTTCGACTTCGAAATTCAATGAATATATGTTGAAAGTAATTGAAGCATATCCGCCGCCGGCAACAAAAGGTAAATATGTAAAAATTAAATATTGCATGCAATTGCCAACTCAAACGCCTCAGTTTGTATTTTTTGCCAATATGCCACAATATGTAAAAGAACCTTACAAAAGATATTTAGAGAATAAAATCCGTGACAACTGGGATTTTGCAGGAGTTCCGATCGATATTTATATTCGTGAGAAATAAAAATAGAAGTCCCCGTTTAAGGGGACTTTTTTTTGCCGATAGTTTTTTAACGGCACGCTATTTGAATAAATGTAAAAGACACAATTAAACCTTTTGCAATTATTTGAGTCTTATTGATCTAACTAACCAAATTTTATGACCAAAATTTATTCATTTCTATTGTTTTTAGCTTTTGTTTATTCGGCAAATGCACAAAATAATATTGTTGTTAAAGGAACTGTGGTGGATATTAATTCACAGCTTCCCCTTGAACTAGCTACGGTTTATTTTACAACAGTAAAAGATTCTACAATTATAGAATATGCTACAACCGATAAAAACGGAAACTTTATTATTAATACTAAAAAGTATGATAAACCAGTTTTCTTAAAAGTAAATTATACGGGATATCAGACCTATTACGAAGAGCAAAAAGGACTTTCAGAAAGTAAAGATTTCGGAAAGCTGTATATGCTAGAAAATGCAAATGTTTTAAATGAAGTAATAGTTAAAAGTGAAGCACCGCCAATTACCATTAAAAAAGATACACTAGAATTTAATGCAGGTTCTTATAAAGTGCGTCCAGATGCAAACGTGGAAACTTTATTGAAACAGCTGCCAGGATTTGATGTTGATAATACTGGGAAAATTACAGTAAATGGGCGAGAAGTCAATCAGGTTTTAGTCAACGGAAAAGCATTTTTTGATAAAGATGGCTCTATTGCCATTAAAAATCTTCCAGCCGATATTATTAAAAAAGTTCAGGTTTCTGATTTTAAAACCAAAAAAGAAGAACTGGCTAAACAAGAATCGACTTCAGATTATTCGAGTATAAATATTACAATTGACGAGAAAAAAAATAAAGGTTATTTCGGAAAAGTGCTTGGCGGATACGGTTCAGACGAACGCTACGAGAGCAGTTTAATGATGAACTTTTTTAAGAATAAGCAAAAAATAAGTGTACTGGCTTCGTCCAACAATATCAATTCAACCGGATTCTCTATGGATGAGGTATTTGATAATATGGGAGGCGGACGAAATGCGAAAGGCGGCGGTCAGGGTTCTGGCAGCGGAGGAAAGGGAATTACGCAGTCTACTTTGGCTGGAATTAATTATTCTGATGACTGGACAAAAGATTTGGAGTTTATGAGCAGTTATAATTTTACAAACGCTGTCACTAAAAATGAAAGTAAATCGAATCAGCTTAGTTTCTTGCCAACAGGAAATATTTTGACTGAAGCGGATTCTAAAACTAAAAATGAAAACACGGGAAACAAAGTCAATTTTGAATTAGAATACAAAATCAATCCTTCCATGCAGATTGTTTTTGCACCTAAATTGAATTTGTCCCAATCAAACAACAATTCATCTTCTTCGACTTTTTCTGAGAATGAAAATGGCGACGCTTTAAACGAAAGCACAGCTGCTTCACATACAGAAAGTTCTAATACAAGTTTTGCCAATAGCATTAATTTCAATAAAACTTTTGAAAAGGAATCGCGAAATTTAAGTGTGGTTTTTAATAACAATAACACTAAAAATGATTCGAACGGAATCAATATTTCTGAGACTATTTTTTATCAGGATAATAAACCAAATGATGAAAGAAATCAGAATGCAAAAAGTGAATCAAAAAGCGATGCGTATTCACTTGATGTAGAATATACAGAACCAGTTACAGATTCACTTAGATTAAGATTCGGAACCAATTTTGATTGGCAGAGTTCTATGAACGATCAAAAAACATTTAATTTTGATGATGCATCACAAGAATATTCAGATTTAAATTTATCGCTGACTAATTATACAACATCAAAGCAAAACTCGATTACACCAAAAGTTGGTATTTCCTGGCAGAAAAGTAAATTTACACTTAATGTAAATTCGAGAACATCAATTGTAGAGTTTGATAATCATTCTTTTTATTTAAATCAAACTACAGATTTGAATAAAAGATATATGCTGCCATATGGAACAGCGCAGCTTCGATACAAATTTAATCGTTCTAAAAATTTGACATTTAAGTACGATTATTCAAACGCGCTTCCGTCAGCAACACAATTAATGCCTGTTGCAGATTTAAATAATCCGCTGAATAGCGTTGTAGGAAATCCAAATCTAAATCCGATTGAAAAAAATACAGCAGGTATCGATTTTAAGAATTTTGATTTTAGAACACGTTCAGGCTATAGTTTATTCCTAAAAGGAGATTATTATAATAATGATGTTGTTTCTACCTCGATTTATGATGAAAGTGGAAAAAGAAACACAACTTATGTAAACATTTCAGGAACTTATTCAGCTTCGCTTGGAGGAAACTGGAATCAGCAGATTAAAAAAGATGCTCACACTTTAAGATACGGTTTGCGTTTAAGCGGTAATTATAATTTTGATAAAGGATTTACAAATGCGGTTTTGTATTATGCAAAATCAGTTGTAATTACTCCAAGTGTATATGCTTCTTATGATTATGGAGAAGTGCTTTCAATTGCACCATCTTATAGTTTATCTTATAATGAAACACGTTATGAAAATTATTCGAGAGACGCCACTTCAAATGTAATTCACAGAATTAATATGCAGACAACATCGTATTGGCCTGCTAATTTAATCTTCGGAAATGATTTTGGATATACATATAATTCAAATATTTCAGATGATTTCAAAAAGGATTTCTTTCTTTGGAATACCAGTTTATCTTATGGATTTTTGGATAAAAAATTATATGCTAAAGTAAAAGTATATGATGTTTTAAATCAGAACCAAAGTGCAACAAGAACTATTTCGCCAACTTCGATCCGAGATGAAGAAAATACGGTTTTAAAAAGGTATGTAATGTTTTCTCTAGCCTATAAAATTGGAAACTTTGCCGAAAGTAAAAAAGGAAGAAAACAAAGAGGATTTTGATTTTTTTTAAGGGGCTAAGGGTCTAAGGTGCTGAGATACTAAGATGTAAAGGTACAAAGGCTCAAAGGGACAAAGAATAAAAAAAACGGTGAATCAAATTTCTGATTTGCCGTTTTTTTATTAGAAAATCTAAAATTCCCGATTAATCCTATGATAAATTGTAAATCGGATAATATCCCTATCATAAAAATCGACTCCGCTGGCGCGTCTTTGAAAGCTTTTTAAGTAACCTAATTCTAAACCAATGTTTGGGTTAATGTGATAGCGAAGCGCTGCATAAATCCTGTTTTGATCGAATGTATTTCGTTTATTGTCTTTTCCGAAATTAAACATAATTTCATCAGATATTGTTGCTTTTAAACTTCGTTTTTCTTTTTCCCATAACGTAAATGTTGACTGCAGTCTATAACGGAATCGGTAAGCAAACCAATAGTTGTCAAGTAACTCTGTTTTGGTTGCTTTCTGAAAAAAGCGTTCTTCAAGCTGAAAACGATTATGAAAAGTGATTTTGGCAATATCGTTTATAAAAGTAATATCCTGCTGTGCGCGATATTCTGGAATCGAAAAATCAGGATCAACATTTGGGTCTTGCGTATTTACATTAAAATAAGCAAAACCTCCACCTAAATCGATAGTTTTAGCAGCACGATATCGTCCTTGAACTCGTATTGCAAATAAGTTTTGATGAATAGGATTAAGAAAGCTTCGATTATCAAATTCAGAATGAAGCGCCCATTTTTCACTCAAAGGCAAGATATTATAATACCTAATCCAAGTTAATGTCTGCTGATCAGTTTTCTTTTGATTTTGCGCCGATAAAGAGGGACTTATTAAGATTAAAATAAGTGCTAATTTGAAAAACTTCATGCAACCAATTAATTCAGGCTGCGAATATATACAAATGAGAATAAATGAATTGAAATAGAAAACGTTTTTTATTACGCTTTTGGTTTGATTTTGTGATTGTTTTGAAAATTAAATATTAATTAATTCAGAATCAAAAACCGTAAAACCTTCTTTTTTTAAGTTTAAAAAAGATTCCAATTGAGGAATAATTTCCATTTCTAAAAAACGAACTTCAGGATTATTTTGATTATCATTTTTAATAGTATTTGTTAAAGGAATATTTTTAAAGGAAGCTTTGTTTTGAAGTGTTAGAATGTAATAAAAATTTCGTGATCCCGATTTTGTTTTAATGTTTAAAATATCACTTAGAGCAGTAATTTTCTTTTTTGAAAGCGGTGTAATTTTATAAAAAGCATCATCATTTTTGTCAAAAATAAATGTCGTTTTATTTTTAATTTTCCATTCGTAAATACCACGAAAAAATAAAGCTGTACTAATTAGAATAGAAAGAACCAGTACGCTTTTAAGATCATTTAAATGCGATGCGATAATTCCTAAAGTTAAAAGAATAATTCCTAAAAAAGAGTGTAAAAGCATGCTTGAGTTATCGTACCAATAAGGATCAAACGAAATCTGTTTTTTTGAAACTGTAAAATTGTAGTAGTGCTGCATTTTTGTATTTGATTAATTCCCGCTTAATATTGCTAATGCCGAGATTAGAAAAAAGTTCATTTACATAAAATCATCAATAAAGATCATTTTAAAAAATGAAATAAAATGCTGCTAAAAGTTTTTAAAATAACAGTTTATGTCTTTTTGTGTTGTTTTGATAAAAAAAAAACGAGATACGTGTAAAACGCATCTCGTTAATTTAGTTTCTAACTTTAATTTAAAACTATAAGTTATATTTCAATGTAATTCCATAAGTTCTTTGATCACCAAGTACACCAGCATATTGTCCTGCATTTCCTCCTGCAGGTAATAATTGCTCATAATAATCTTTGTTTAAAAGGTTACGTCCCCAAAAGTGAACTGATAATCCTTGTGATGCACGGAAACCTAAACGAGCATTAAAGATCGCATAACCCGGAACAACTAAATATTTTGATGCCGAAGGGCTTGACGAAAATTCAGAACGAGCGTATGAATCAACAGCTAAAAAAACTTTTCCTGCGTTTCCAAAGAATCTTGCATTATCAGAAAGTTCACCACCTAAAGATCCTGCCCATCTTGAAGCACCTGGTAAAGCAGTTCCAGAAACATCTTTGAAGGATACCGGAGCTCCAGTTTCTTCTAATGGAAGCGGTGCATTTGTAAATTTAACATACTTTCCATCAGTATAAGTAGCCGCCGCATTTATAGTTAAGTGTGTGTTTACAACAAAGCTAGCATCAAGTTCAGCACCTTTTACACGTACTTTGTCAGCATTAGCAAGATAACCTCTGTTTACACCCAATTCTGCAGCCTGAACGTTCGTTTGAAAATCTTTAATATCAGTATCAAAAAAGGCTAAATTGAAGATAGAATTTTTAAATGGAGAAGTCTTAATTCCAATCTCATAATGGTTTACCTTTTCTGGTTTAATAACTGCAAGATCTAACAATGGCTGTCCTTTCGAATCTGTTGGCAGACCAGCAACATTTACACCAACAGGTTTGTAACTTTTAGCATAAGTTCCGTAAGCATTAATTTTATCACTGAATTTATAAGTAACAGTTATGTTTCCTGAAAAATCCGTGTTGTCAGTACTAGAATCAAAAGCTTGATCAGAGTAAACTTGTTTTTTCAAAGCCAGCAATGCAGGATCAGTTGTTTGTAGTCCGCCGTATGTTGTTCTAGCATAATGAGCATCTTTTTTGTCGAAATTATATCTTAAACCCGGTAAAACATGTAAACGCTCTGTTAATGCCCAGTCTAATTGTCCAAATACTGCCGCACTTGATGCTCTAATACGAGCGTCGGTTTTGATACCGTAACCTTCAAAAAGCCCCGGAGTTTTCCATAATGGACTTGTTGAACTTTGAGCAAATCTCCATTGCGCATTTCCAGATTCTTCGGTACCATTTGTTTGTGATGTTTGGTCAATGAAGAATACTCCAGCAACGCCGCTTAATTTTGATGTAAGTTGTCCCGCATAACGTACTTCTTGTGTTAACTGCGTTTGTCTTGTTGGGTTTTGCGATTTAGCCAATACTTGTAATCCTGTAAAATCTCTGTCGTTCGATGGATCCCAGTTCCAGAAACGCCAAGCTGTTGTAGACGTTAAAGTTCCTCCTCCAATTTTTGTGTCAATATTCAACGAAACACCTCCCATATCTTGTCCAGAACGCCATGGTGTATCTTGATCAATTTTGCGGTCAAATGCATTTTGACTTGGAAGCTTATAATTTAAATCTTTGATAATAGCATCAAACTGGCGATAAGCTGCTCTTTGTGTTGGCGCAACACCTGCAATAACCTGAGCGTATCCATCCGGACGCTGTGTTGTAATATCAGCAGCCAGAATAATGTTTGTATTTACAGAAGGAGTAAAAAGTAATTGACCTCTAATTCCTTGATTGTTTAAGGTATTTGTAGGTCTTCCAGTTACAATATTATCAACTAAACCATCGCGTTGAGTTCCAGAGAAAGACAATCTACCAGCAACCTTTTTACCTAAAGCACCAGTTACCGAAGCTTTGGCTTGCAAGAAAGCAAAATTTCCGTAGCTTACTTCAAAATCGGCACCAGTAGTAAAACTTGGTTTACGAGTTGTTATATTAAAGGCTCCCGAAGTTGTGTTTTTTCCAAACAATGATCCTTGCGGGCCGCGCAATACCTCAATTTGTTCGATGTCGATAAAATCTAGAGTTGTAGCTGCCGGACGTGCATAGTAAACACCATCAACGTAGAAACCAACACCTGGATCAATACCATCATTTGTTAATCCAAAAGGAGAGCCTAAACTTCTAATATTGATACCTGTGTTTCTTGGGTTTGAAGAATAAAGTTGTACTGATGGAACTAATTCTTTAATTCTATTAACATTAAAAGCTCCAGTTTGTTCCGCTTGTTTTCCTGTAATAACTGAAATAGCAATTGGCACATCTTGAACTTTTTCGATACGACGTCTTGAAGATACCACAACTTCAATAAGTTCATTTTCTTCTTTTAGGAGAACTTGAATCGGATTTACTGGTATTGCAGTTACTTCGATTTCAGCTGTTGTATATCCAACGTACTGAATTAAAAGTGTCAAAGGCAGTCTTCCTTTTGAATCGATTGTGAATTTTCCGCTGTTGTCAGTAACAGCGCTGTTAGTAGTTCCTTTAACTACTACGTTAACGGCTTCTAAAGGTATATTTTCGCTTGTTGTAACAACACCTTCAATGTTTTGTGCAAATGAGACAGAGAAGATTAAAAAGAATACTATTGTAAAGATATTTTGTGTAAATGTTTTCATTTTTATATTAAGTATATGTGATTAGTAGAGTTTAAAATAAAATTTTTTTAAATCAACACATACACATTATAGAAGAATTGCTTTTTGCAACTGCGAAAAGTCTTGTAGAATTGTTTTGCCAAAGTTTTGTTACACCTGATGAACTAAAATGTACTTTCATGAGTTAAAATTTTGTAAATGGTTTGTTAATTATTTTTGGCAAATATATATAATTAATTCTATGGATTTACTAGGAATTAGAAAATATTTTTTTATTTGTTTACTAATGAAGCGATTGTGATGCCTTCCATTGCCTTCAAAGTTTTATCTCTGATAAGCATTAAACCGTGACGCAGACTGCATTCAGACTCGGTTTTGCAATCAGAGCAAGGCTCATAAAAATTTAAAGAAGCGCATGGCAAAAGTGCAATTGCACCGTCAAATAATCGGTGAATTTCTGCCAAAGTGATGTCATTTTTTGATTTTATCAGATAATATCCACCAAATTTTCCTTGCTTGCTGCTCACAAAACGTCCTCGTTTTAGATCTAATAAAATTTGTTCTAAAAACTTTTTAGGAATATTAGCGCCATCAGCAATTTCTATAGTTCTAGAAATGTGATTTTCGTCTTGTTCTGCTAAATAAAGTAAGGCCTTAAGGGCGTATTTTGCTTTATGTGATAACATCTATATTGAATTGTAATTTGTAAAAGTAAGATTTTTTAAACTTGAAACCTAAAACAATGAAAATTTGATAGTAAGCTTTAGCAGAATTGGCGTAGTAAACAAAATTAGTTTACCAGCTTCCTCCAGAACCACCGCCAGAGAATCCGCCTCCGCCAAATCCACCGCCGAAGCCTCCGCCTCCGCCAAAACCACCTCCAGATGATCCGCCGCCAAAACCTCCAAATCCGCCGCCGCTTCTTCCAAGATTACTTAGAATAATTACATCGAGCAGGCTGGGACCGCCGCCGCCATTGTTGCCAGAATTTCCTCCTCCGCCTCTTTTATTTCGAGAGAGTAAAATTAAAACAATTACAACAATTATAATGAACGGGAGTATTGGGAAATCTTTTCCTTTAGATTGTTTGCGTTCGCCTTTGTATTTGCCTGTAAAAACGTCAAAAAGAGCATCGGCACCCTTATCAAGTCCGCGATAATAACTTCCAGCTTTAAATTCTGGAATAATAATATTACGAGTAATGGTTCCGCCAATACCTGCAGTCAAACGATCTTCCAATCCATAACCAGGTGAAATCCATATTTTTTTTTCGGCTTTAGCTAATAAAATCAATACACCATTATCTTCTTTAGCCTGTCCAATTCCCCATTCCTGAGCCCATTTGGGAGTAAGAATTCCAATATCTTCTCCTTTTAAACTTTCAATTGTAATGACTACAATTTGTGTTGACGTAGAATCTGAATATCGAATTAGTTTTTCTTCTAACTGCGTTTTTTCAGAAGCACTTAAAACATTAGCATAATCATAAACTGAGGTTTGAAAATCAGGTTTTTTAGGAATCTCAAATTGTGCAAAAATACTATTAGAAGTAAAAAGCACTATAAGTAAAAAGGCAAACTGAAAAATTCTATTGGAATTTGTGATTTTATTTTTTGAATTTTTCATTATTTATCCTTTTGAGATTTCGTTAGATAATTCGTTTGTATCGTCTGCCAATGAAGGGAAATATTTTTTCAGCTGTTCACCTGCATTCAAAATACCATCAACAATACCTTGTTTAAAGTTTCCGGATTTAAAATGATTGGTCATAATGTCTTTGGTACAATGCCAAAAATCGTCTGCAACTAAATCATTAATTCCTTTGTCGCCGCAAATGACAAAATTTTTATCATCAACAGCAAAATAAAGCAATACACCATTTTTTAATCTGGTTTCATGCATTTTTAATTCATGGAAAACTTCTAAAGCTCGGTCATAATGAGCTTTAGAAGATGTTCTTTCTATATGAACTCTAATTTCGCCAGAAGTGTTTTTTTCGGCCATACGAATAGCTTCAACAATTTCTTGCTCTTCTTCTTTGCTTAAAAAATCTTCTACTTTTGACATTGAAATTATTTTAGAGTTTAGATTGTGGATTTTAGATTTCAGATTAAATCTGAAATCTAAAATCGTTAATCAAAAATATTAAATCTTTAGAATTTTACTTCAACTGGTTTATCAGCACCTGCAACAGCTTCAAAGTATGGTTTTTCTTTGTATTCACTCAAGAACCATTTGTTCGGGATTGATAAAATGTAACCATTATAAACTTGTACGCTTTCGTTAAAACGAGTCCTAGCTGTTAAAATTTGGTTTTCAGTACTAGCTAATTCATCTTGTAATTTCAAGAAATTCTCATTAGCTTTTAAAGTTGGGTATTGCTCAACAGAAACCAATAATTTTGATAATGATGAAGTTACACCGCTTTGTGCTTGGTTGAATTGTGCTAATTGTTCTGGAGTTACATTACTTGGGTCAATAGTTACAGAAGTAGCTTTTGCACGAGCTTCAATAACCGCCGTTAAAGTTGATTTTTCAAAATCAGCAGCACCTTTTACCGTGTTTACTAAGTTTCCAATAAGGTCATTTCTTCTTTGGTAAGCAGTTTGTACATTTCCCCAATCTTTGTTAACGGCTTGACTGTGCTGTAAAGCAGTATTTTTAATTCCAATTGACCAAAAAGCAATGATAGCAATTAGTGCAACAATAATTCCTACGGGGATTAACCATTTTTTCATATTAGTTTTGATTTAAGTTTATTTCTATTTTTAATTACAATTCGTTTTTTATTTCGTTCAATTGTGTTTTTATCGTCTCTAATTTACGTATTATTTCGAATTTATCTAATGTTTTCTTTTGGCCCTCTTTTAAGTGTGTTTTTGCGCCTTCCAGTGTAAAACCTCTTTCTTTAACAAGATGATAAATCAATTGTAAATTGGTAATATCATCCGGCGTGAACATTCTGTTGCCTTTGGCATTCTTTTTTGGTTTCAGAATATCAAATTCGCTGTCCCAAAACCGAATTAATGATGCATTGACATTAAAAGCTTTGGCAACTTCGCCAATACTGAAATATCTTTTATCTTTTGAAAGCTCAATATGCATGTTTTTTTCTTTCTAATTTATTTCAAAAATAGTACTTTTTATACTATTAATCTAATGACTGATTTTCTTGGTTTGCCATTTGAGAAATCGCAACATATTCGACTGCAGAAATGTTTCCGTAATAAAAATTCAACGGATTTACGACTTTACCATCTTTATGAACTTCATAATGACAATGAGGTCCTTCAGATCTTCCGGTGCTTCCTACATAACCAATTATATCTCCTCTTTTTACTTTTTGCCCCGGTCTGCAATTGTACTTGCTTAAATGAGCGTACAAACTTTCATAACCAAAACCATGCCTGATTACAACATGATTTCCAAATCCAGATGCAGCGGCGTCAGCTCTTTCAACAACACCGTCTCCAGTGGCAAAAACGGGAGAGCCTGTGCTGGCAGTAAAATCCATTCCGTTGTGCATTTTTCTCACTTTTGTAAAAGGATCAATTCGATATCCAAAACCAGATGCAACTCTTTTTAGACTTTCATTTTGAACGGGCTGAATTGCCGGAATGGCTAATAGTAAGTTCCCTTTTGTACTTGCCAATTTTAATATTTCATCTAATGATTTAGATTGAATAGCCAGTTCCTTTGAAAGTTTATCGATCCGTTTTGTGGTGTTTAGAACCAATTGCGAATTATTGTATCCCTCTAATCTTTTATATCTTTCAGGATCTCTAAACCCTGCTTTTCTAATAGAATCTGGAATTTCAGCTTTATTAAAATAAACTCTGTAAATATTATTGTCTCGATCTTCTAGTGCTGCAGCAACAGCGTCAATTTCATCCATTTTTTTATTCAAAATAGAATAATGCAGTTTTAGATTTTCGATTTCACGTGCTTGTAAACGATCTTTTGGCGTTTCAAAATAAGGAGTATTAAGTAAAAGAACAAAAACTAAAAAACCAAATAACGCCGAAGCCAATAAAAACAGCATAGCATAGCCGAATTTAATCCTTTTTCTGGTTTTTATTTTTGTATAAGCCAGATTTTCTGAGTCGTAATAATATTTTACTTTCGCCATATTTTAAAATACCCTATTTTTGCAGCTTGTAAAAGTAGTTAGTCGAACAAAATTAGTAAATGTTTCAGTTGTTCGGGGCTTTTTTTCAAGATAAAGCAATTAGATAATTAGATAATGTGACAATTAGATAATTATTGTTTAAGAATTATTTTTAATTATTTAATTGTCGTATTATCTAATTGACACATTTTCAAATTATCTCATTATAAAACATGAAATCACAAGACGTACGTAAACAATTTTTAGATTTTTTTGAGAGTAAAGGACATACAATTGTTCCTTCGGCTCCTATTGTACTTAAAGACGATCCAACCTTAATGTTCAATAACTCGGGAATGGCCCAGTTTAAAGAATTTTTCTTAGGTAACGGAACGCCAAAAAGTCCAAGAATCGCCGATACGCAAAAGTGTCTTCGTGTTTCAGGAAAACATAACGATCTTGAGGAAGTTGGTATTGATACCTACCACCACACCATGTTTGAGATGTTAGGAAACTGGTCTTTTGGTGATTATTTTAAAAAAGAAGCAATCAATTGGGCTTGGGAATTATTGACAGAAGTGTATAAAATTCCAAAAGAGAATCTTTACGTTTCTGTTTTTGAAGGAAGTAAAGAAGATAATGTTCCGTTTGATCAGGAAGCTTGGGATATTTGGAAAACTTTAATTGACGAAGACCGAATTATTCTTGGTAATAAAAAAGATAATTTCTGGGAAATGGGAGATCAAGGACCATGCGGACCTTGTTCTGAAATTCACGTTGATTTGCGTACTCCGGAAGAAAAAGCTGCAGTTTCTGGAAAAAGTTTGGTAAATAACGATCACCCTCAAGTTGTTGAAATCTGGAATAATGTATTCATGGAATTCAATCGTAAAGCTGACGGTTCTCTAGAAAAACTTCCTGCACAACACGTTGATACCGGAATGGGATTTGAGCGTTTGTGTATGGCTTTACAAGGAAAAACATCAAATTATGATACGGATGTTTTCATGCCTTTAATTAGAGAAATTGAAACCATTACAGGATCAAAATATACAACTAATGACGTAACGGATATTAGTGATGAGCAAAATAAAATGAATATTGCGATTCGTGTAATTGCAGATCACGTTCGTGCCGTAGCTTTTGCTATTGCCGATGGACAATTGCCATCTAATACTGGAGCTGGATACGTAATTCGTAGAATTTTACGTCGTGCTATTCGTTACGGATTTACATTCTTAAACACAAAAGAGCCGTTTATTTATAAATTGGTTGAAACTTTAAGCGAGCAAATGGGAGATTCTTTCCCAGAAATCAGAACGCAGAAGGCGCTTTGTTCAAATGTTATCCGTGAAGAAGAAAACTCTTTCTTACGCACATTAGATCAAGGTTTGATTCTTTTAGACGCTGTAATTTTAAATAATCAAGGAGATACAATCGATGGTAAAAAAGCATTCGAATTGTATGATACTTACGGTTTTCCAATCGATTTAACAGCTTTGATTCTTTCTGAAAAAGGATTAAAACTAGATGAAGCTGGATTTCAAGAACAATTGCAATTACAAAAAGAAAGATCTCGTGCTGCATCAAAAGTAACAGCTGGAGATTGGAACGTAATTGTTGAAGATGATATTCAGGAGTTTATTGGTTATGATAGATTATCGCATCAAGTAAAAATCACTAAATACCGTAGAGTTGACAGTGTAAAAGATGGTGAAATCTACCAATTGGTTTTCAATGCAACTCCATTTTATGGAGAAAGCGGAGGGCAAACAGGAGATAAAGGATATTTAGAATCTCAAAATGGAGATATTATTTATATCATTGACACTAAAAAAGAGAATAACCAAACGATACATTTAGCAAAATCACTGCCTGAAAATATTACAGGTACTTTTAATGCTGTTGTTGATGCTACACAAAGAGCTAAAACTTCATCAAATCACTCGGCTACGCATTTATTGCACCAAGGTTTGAGAAAAATTTTAGGAACTCATATTGAGCAAAAAGGTTCGATGGTTCGTAATTCTTCATTACGTTTTGACTTTTCACACTTTTCTAAAGTTAGTGACGAGGAATTGATAGAAGTAGAGAATTTCGTAAATGCAAGGATTCGTGAAAGTCTGCCATTAATCGAGAAAAGAGCAATTCCAAAAGATCAAGCTCTTGAAGAAGGTGCTATCGCTTTATTTGGAGAGAAATATGGCGATTTAGTTCGTATGATTAAATTTGGTGATTCAGTTGAATTATGCGGAGGAACACACGTTGCAAATACATCTGATATCTGGCATTTTAAAATTGTTTCAGAAGGAGCAGTTGCATCAGGAATTAGAAGAATTGAAGCAATTACCAGTGAAGCTGCAAAAGAGTATTTTGAGTCGCAAGCTGTTTCTTTTAGTGAAATTAAAGAAGCACTTAAAAACGCTCAAGATCCTGTAAAAGCGATTCAAGCATTGCAAGATGAAAATGCTCAATTGAAAAAACAATTGGAAGTTTTATTGAAAGATAAAGCTAAAAACATGAAAGCGGATTTAGCGAAAGAATTACAAGAAATCAACGGAGTACAATTCTTAGCGAAGCAAGTAGATTTAAATCCAGAAGGAGCAAAAGATTTAGCTTATGAATTGGGTAATTCTTATAATAATTTATTTGTTGTTTTCGCTACAGCTCACGAAGGTAAACCAATGTTAACGTGCTATATTTCTAAAGAAGTTGTTGCTGCCAAAAACTTAAACGCTGGACAAGTTGTTCGCGAATTAGGAAAATATATCCAAGGTGGAGGAGGTGGTCAGCCTTTCTTCGCAACTGCAGGAGGTAAAAATGTTGACGGAATTGCAGAGGCTTTGGCTAAAGCGGTTGATTTTGTTAAATAATTTAAAGGTGCTAAGAATCTAAGACACTAAGGTTCTGAGTTTTTTATAAAAGTAAACCCGATAGATTTTAAAAATCTGTCGGGTTTTGTATTTATAGTGTTTTCTCATTTTGTGTCATTTCGACGAAGGAGAAATCACACGCGGAAATCCGTAAAAGAAAGTCGCCAATCTTTGTCGATATACTAGTGCGATTTCTCCTTTCAGTCGAAATGACAAATAGTACGTGTGTTCGATTGTTTAAAAACTTAAAATCTCAGTTCCTTAGCATCTTAGCACCTCAGAACCTTTAGAAAAACTATTTTCGTTCCCCAATTTGTTGGCGCCACATTGCATAATACAATCCTTTCTCCACAATCAAATCCTCATGTTTGCCTTGCTCGATGATTTTACCTTGTTCCAAAACAAAAATCCTATCAGTATGCATTACAGTCGATAAACGGTGCGCAATTAAAACTGTTATTCTGTTTTTATCAGATATATTTCGGATTGTCGCATTAATTTCTTCTTCGGTAATCGAATCCAAAGCAGAAGTTGCTTCATCAAAAATCAATAAATTTGGGTTTCTAAGAATCGCTCTGGCGATAGATAAACGTTGTTTTTCTCCACCTGAAACTTTGATCCCGCCTTCGCCAATTGTAGTGTTTAAACCATCTTCGGCACGCTTAAGAAGTTTGTCGCAGCTTGCACGTTTTAAAGCATCATATAAATCTTCGTCGGTTGCATTTGGTTTTACAAACAAAAGATTTTCACGGATAGTTCCTGAGAATAGCTGTGCATCTTGTGTGACAAACCCTAATTGTTTTCGTAAATCAAGTAAATCAATTTCGGTGGAATCAATATCATTATAAAGAACTCGACCTTCTGCGGGTGTATACAAACCAACCAATAATTTTACTAAAGTGGTTTTTCCTGAGCCCGACGGACCAACAAAAGCAACAGTCTGCCCTTGTTTAATTTCAAAGTTAATATTCTCAACCGCTTTAAATTTTGCCGTTCTATGTTTGAAACTTACATTCGAAAATAATAAAGATTGAATAGCTCCAACATGTTTAGGGTTTTTCGGTCGGAATTCTTTCGGAGCGCTTAATAATGTTTTGAAATTCTCCATAGAAACTTTCGTTTCATTAACCGCAATAATAAAGTTTCCAAGTTCTTGCAGTGGACCAAAGATGAAAAAAGTAAAAAATACCATCGTTAGTAAATCACCCACAATAATTTTATTACCAAATAAGAAATAATACAACGTAAAAACGACGCAAGTTCTTAAAAAATGAACGGTTGTTCCTTGAATAAAGCTCAAACTTCTAATAAAACGGATTTTTTCCAATTCCAACTGCAGAATTTTGAATGTATTTAAATTCAAACGTTTCTCTTCTTGATACGTTAAACCTAGACTTTTTACCAATTCGATATTTCGTAAACTCTCCGTTGTAGAACCAGCCAAAGCATTAGTTTGATTCACTATTTTTCTAGAAACAACTTTAATTTTTTTACCGAGATAAGAACTTACCAAAGCAATAATTGGAGCTGTAATTAAAAAAATGATTGAAATGCGAAAATCGATTCTAGCTACGTAAACAATTACAAATATAAATCCGATTATAGTTTGAAAAATCAGGGAAATTGAAAGTGTAATCAGCTTTTCAGAATCAGTTCTAACTTTGGTTAATTTACTCAAAGTTTCACCGCTTCGTTGATCCTCAAATTCAGCATATGGTAAATCGAGCGATTTCTTAATTCCGTCCGTATACATTTGAGCGCCGGTTCTTTGAATTACGACATTGGTAAAATAATCCTGAAAGTTTTTGGTAATTCTGGAAATCATCGCGGCAGCGAGCGAAAGTCCAAGCCAGAAGGATAACGATTTTATAAACGCCATTTCGTTTCCTTTATATTTTGCCAGTCCAACACCGCAGTCCTGCATTAACTTACCCGTAATAATAGAGTCTGATAAACTGAAACAAATGTTTATAGAAGCCATAATCAAAGCAAAAAACAAGAGCATTTTATGTTTGATTATATAAGAATATAATAATTTCATAGATGATTTTTAGAAAAGTGGAAGATGCAAAAGTAAGGAATTGTTTTAGTTTGTGAAGTTGGTTTTTGTTATTAAAAATGTAAATTTCTCTTCTTGATGAATATTGTTTTTTATTAGTATTTGTTTTTTTTTATAGATTTTTACCTGTATATTTTGTTTGGCATTAGCGCATTACGAAGCATATAAAGCTTATTTGTATTTTTTAATGTGGAATCACGTAAGGTTTTGATTTTGTATTACAGTAACTTTGTTGCAATAATAATTTTAACCAAATCAAAATGAAAAAAATTTTATGCCTTTTTACTGCTTTATCGACAGTATTAATTTCTTCATGTTCTAGTGATGATTCTGAAAATGGAACAGATGTTGTTTTACCAAAAACAGTTAATTATATATATTCAAATGAACCTGGAGACAGCGATTTGTCAACAATTGTGTATGATGGGAATAAAATTGTAAGTGCAACATATACTGGTGGTGACAAAGAAGTTTATACATATACTGGAAGTGTAATAACTAAAATTGAAGATATTGCAAAAGAAGGAAATATTAGTTCAAGAAATGAGTTTACCTATGAAAATGGAAAATTAAAAATAGATTTAGTAACAGAAATATCTAAAGAGAAAACATATATTTCTAAAAATGTATATACGCACAATGCTAATGGGACAATTTCATTTATAACATATTCTGTTGACGCTGTGACAAAAGCAGAACAAAAAAGCTCAGAAGGAGTTTTAACGTATTTAAATGGTAATCTTATCAATAAAACAGAGACTTACAGTGGTAATACTTATAATAAAACATATGAGTATGACAGTAAAAACAGTCCACGTAAAAATATTTTAGGGTTTAATTTGTTAGTTGATTTTGATACGAGTGCTTCTATTAATAATGTAACAAAATCAACAAATGTTTATAAATATGGAGAAAATACGACAACAAGTGTTTTGAATAGTGTTTATGAATACAATGAAAAAGGGTATCCTATAAAACAAACCGAAACTGATTCTTTTAAGAATGAAGAGACTACGATATATACTTATTAATTGCAAATAAGTTTTAAAACTCAATTAGAAACCAAATACTTTTGTATTTGGTTTTTTTATTGACGAAAATTGGTGAAATTCGTGTTTAAATAAAAAGCCATGCAATTCAGAACCCAAATCCCAATTTCAAAAAGTAATAATCCAATTGATTATACTTCGAAAGTACTTTCTGTAGGTTCTTGTTTTGCAGAAAATATGGCGGAGAAATTTGATTATTTTAAATTTCAAAATGAAACAAATCCGTTTGGAATTATATTCAACCCCGTTTCAATTGAAAAAATAGTTGAGAGAGTTTACAAGCAAGATTTATTTACAGAGAAAGATGTTTTTTTTCATAACGAGCGCTGGCATAGTTTCGAAGTCCATTCTGATTTAAGCAATTCAGACAGACAAGAATTGCTCGAATCGCTTAACAAAACTGTTACAGAAACACACAAAAGAATTAAAGAAGCTACTCACATTATTATCACTTTTGGAACTTCGTGGATTTACAGATATTTGGAAAGTGATGAAGTCGTTGCCAATTGTCATAAAGTGCCTCAAAAGCAATTTTTAAAAGAGTTGTTATCAGTTGATGTAATCCAGAAAAGCATCCAAAACACAATCGATTTAATTCATACTTTAAATCCAAATATCAATTTCATTTTTACGATCTCACCAGTACGCCATATAAAAGATGGTTTTGTAGAAAATCAATTAAGCAAGTCACATTTATTTACGGCTTTGCATCAAGTTTTAAAAACTGAACACTCAAAGCTGAACACTGAATACTTTCCTTCATACGAGATTATGATGGACGAACTTCGTGATTATCGTTTTTATGCCGAAGATATGCTTCATCCAAATCAAATAGCGATCGATTATATTTGGAAGCTTTTCAGTGAGAATTGTATTTCACAAGAAAGCTCTTCGGCAATGCAGGAAGTAGATGAAATTCAAAAAAGCTTACGTCATCGCAGTTTTAATCCTGAATCAGAACAGCATCAAAAATTCTTAGTAAAACTTCAAAAGAAAATAGATCTTTTAGGAGAAAAATTACCGCATATTAAGTTCTAATTTTGAGAACTATATTGTTGTTTGATTAGTATTAGACAATAGATTTTTACTAAATGTATTTTAGAAACTTTGTGCCTAGCTGTCTTCGCCGCTGAACAAAAAAAGTAAGAAAACAATTATTTACCCATAAATTTGGAACAATTGCATGTAATTGTGTAAATTGTTAAGAATTAAAATTTACAAATTTGTAAACAGCAGCGATGCTGTTTTATACAAAATGCAACTATAATCTAATCGTATTTGCAGCGCATGAATAAGAAAACCATTCATTATATAAAAAAAACATTACGTGTACTATTATGGTGCTTGGTTTCTGTAATTATACTTTTATTGCTTCTTATCGTGTTAATTCAGGTTCCGTCCGTTCAGAATTATGTCAAAGACAAAGCGGTTACTTATCTTCAAGATAAAATTAAAACCAAAGTTTCCTTAGATCATATCTCCATTAAATTTCCAAAAGACATAGTTCTGGAAGGATTTTATTTTGAAGATCAAAAAAAAGACACACTTCTGGCAGGAAAACGCTTAGAATTGGATGTAGATCTTTTTAAAATAGTCAGCAGTGAGCTAGAGATTAACTCTGTTTCATTAGAAAATGTAAAAGCTAATATTTCGCGAAACAAAAACGGCGTTTTCAATTTCGATTATATCATCAAAGCCTTTGAATCTAAAGAGCCAAAGGCAGAAGATTCAGATAGTAAACCCTTCAAAATATCAGTTGTAAAAATAAATCTCGATAACGTTAATTTCAATTTTAAAGATGATTATTCGAAGAACGATGTTCGTGTAAAACTGACACATTTTGATACCAAATTCAAAGAATTCGATCTCGATAAAATGAATTTTGATATTCCGAATATTGATCTTGACGGATTTAAATTGGTTTTGAATCAGGATGTTGTAGAGAAAATTGCTGAAGTTTCAGTAAAAACTGCTGATACAATTTCGCAGCGAACAGACTTCAATTTAAAACTAGGTAAAATCAGTTTGTCAAAAATTGATATTGCTTATGATAACAAAGATTCAAAATTAGACTCAGGAATAAAACTTGGCAGTTTAAAATTATCATTTAATGAAATTAATTTAAACAAACAGCTTGTAGATCTTAATGCTTTTGAGCTTAAAGATTTAAGCGGAAATCTAAGATTAGGAATAAAAGACAAACAAATTCAAACCCCAAATTTAGATACAACAGCAATCAAACAAGCCGGCTGGAAAGCGAAACTAAATAAAATCGACATAGAAAATGTTGCTTTTAAATTTGATGATATGCAGTCAAAACCAATTTCAAAAGGTTTAGATTATAGTCATCTAGATTTAAGTAAAATCAACTTTCAGGCAGAGAAATTGTATTATGCCAATGATACAATTTCGGGAAATATAAAAACGCTGACCGTAAACGAAAAAAGCGGCTTAAATATTCAGGCTTTAAAAACAGATTTCTTTTACGGACCCAAAAATGCCTTTTTGGATAACTTGTATTTAAAGACGCCTCAAACTCTTGTAAAAGATAAAATTAAGGTAGAATATAAATCGCTTGCCGCCTTGCAAAAAGACATTTCAAATCTTGTGATTGATGCCAGTTTAAAAGAATCGAAAATAGGTTTTAAAGACATTTTATTGTTTGTGCCGGATTTGCAGAAAACAAATCCTTTTAAAAGCAATCCAAATGCAATTTTATATGTAAACAGCCGCGTAAGCGGAAAGGTAAAAGACCTAAATATTCCGAAGTTTGAAATGAGCGGAATCGGAACTACAAAAGTTTTGCTTTCGGGAAAAATTACGGGACTTCCTGACGCGCAAAAAGCGTATTATGATTTAGATATTAAAAAACTGTCGAGCACTTCAAAAGATATAAATTCGTTTGTGCCTGCAGGAACAATTCCCAAAAACATTCAATTGCCATCTCAGCTCAATCTAAGCGGAAAGTTTAAAGGTTCGGCTCAGAATTTCAAAACCAATCTGACTTTAAACAGCAGTTTTGGAAATGCAAAAGTGGACGCTTTATTTGATCAACGCATAAAAAAAAGAGAGAAATATGACGCGACCGTTTATTTGCTTGATTTTGATTTAGGCAGATTGATCAAAAATGACTCAATCGGAAAAATTACACTTAAAGCGAAAGTAAAAGGAAACGGTCTAGATCCAAAAACGGCAAATGCAGCAATTGACGGATTGGTTAAGAAAGCGGTTTTTAATCGTTATACTTATAGAGATTTAGCATTAAAAGGAAATATTGCAAACGGCTCTTTTGCTGTAAAATCAGGAATGCAGGATCCTAATTTGAATTTTAATCTAACAGCAAGCGGTGATACGAAAGATAAATTTCCAACAGTAAAACTTAAATTAAATCTTGACATTGCCGATTTAGAAAAACTGAATCTGCATGCTGGTCCAATGAAGCTTCGTGGAAATGTCGACGCAGATATTGCGAATAGCAATCCAGATTTTTTGAACGGAAAAGTGCTTCTTTCGAATATTCAGATTTTACAGGATACTGAACCAATTGTTTTAGATTCAGTTCGTTTAATTGCTTTTTCAGATAATACTAGAAATAATATTAAAATATCTTCTCAGTTTTTAATGGCAGAAGTAGATGGAAAATACAAATTGACAACTTTGGCAGCAGCCATTAAAAAATCATTGTCAAAATATATCGATTTAAAAAATCCAAAAGTAAACGGAGAATCTGATGAGCAAAGATTAGCTTTTACCTTGACCGTAAATAACGACCCAATTTTGTTTAAACTGATTCCAAAACTTACCAGTTTAGAACCCATTAAAATCTCTGGAAAATATAATAATATAACCGATTCTTTAGAAATAAAAGGAACAATTCCGAGAATTGTATATGCTGAAAATACAATCGCTGACGGAAAAATTAATATCGAAGCCAAAGAAAATGCTTTAGAATATTCAGTTTCAATTGCAACAATTGAAAGCGGTTCACTAAAAATTCCATTCACCAGTTTGTCTGGAAAAGTTGAGAATAATATACTGAATTATGCACTTGAAGTCAAAGATGCAAAAGAGAAACAGCAGTATTTTATTGCAGGAGAATTTAAGGCAGAAGATTCGAAAAACATATTTAAAATAGATGCTGAGAACTTTATTCTCAACTATGATAAATGGAATATCGATTCAGAGAATGCAATTGAATTTGGAGACAAACGTTTGTATGTCAGTAAATTTTATTTGGATAATAACGGCAATGAATTAAAACTTCAATCTCAGGGAACACAAAATAATGCACCGCTTCAAGTTGATTTTGTGAACTTCAAAATCGAAACCATTATGAATATGGTTAAAAAAGACGAATTGTTGATGCAAGGTTTGATTAACGGTTCTGCTTTAGTCGAAAATATAATGACGAACCCAATTTTTACTTCAAATTTAAAAATTGATGATTTTACTTTTAAAGGTGAAAAAGTAGGAGATTTAGAAATAAAAGTAGACAACAAAGCGGCAAATCTTCTAGCCGCAAATGTGACTTTGAGTGATGAAGGGAATGATGTTAATTTGAATGGAACGTACACAATTGATGCAGGAAATTTTGATTTTGACGTTGCCATAAATAAACTCAATATTAAAAGTATTCAAGGCTTTAGTATGGGAAACATTACTGAGGGAACAGGATACTTATCGGGTAATTTTAAAATTATAGGAAATGCAGCTGCTCCAAAAATAAACGGAGAACTTAATTTTAATGATGCTGGTTTTAGAGTAACGCAGTTAAACTCTTATTTTAAAACAGGAAATGAAACAATTGCTTTTAATAACGAAACCATTTCATTTGATAAATTCTCTCTTTCTGATGAAAATGAAAATGAATTAGAGGTAAACGGAACTATAAAATCGACAGATTTTAGAGATTATAATTTTGATTTGGCTGTTACTGCAGACGACTTTAGAGCAATACATTCTAAAGAAGTTGATAATGATTTATTCTATGGAGATTTATTTTTAGACACCAAACTGACTATCAAAGGAAACCTTGAAAGTCCTGTGGTTGGCGGAACCATTAAAATCAATAAAGAAACTAAATTTACGGTTGTAATGCCGCAGTCAGATCCTTCGATAGCCGATCGTGAAGGAATTGTAGAGTTTGTTGATGAAGATAATATGTATTTAAAACAAACTGTTGATCTACAAAATAAACTGGATCAATCGCAAGTAAAAGGAATGGATGTAAATGTTGCGATTTCAATTGATAAAGAAGCAGAACTAACTTTGTTGATTGATAAGGCAAATGGTGATTATTTAAAACTAAAAGGAGAAGCAGAATTAGTCGGCGGAATTGATCAGTCAGGAAAAAGAACTTTAACAGGGAAATATGAATTTTCAGATGGTGCTTACGAAATGAATTTTAACGGAATTAAAAGAAAGTTCGACATTCAAAAAGGAAGTTATATCACTTGGAATGGTGAGCCTACAATGGCAAATTTAAATATTACAGCAATTTATAAAGTAAATGCTGCACCGATTGATTTGGTTGGAGACCAGCTTCCGACTGATGACACTGCTTCAAGAAATACTTATAAGCAAAAACTTCCTTTTCAGACGTTGTTGAAAATGAATGGAGAATTAATGAAACCGGATATTTCTTTTGGAATTAATCTGCCAGATGGTAATTACGATGTTTCTTCTGATGTTGTAACGAAAACAAAAGCAAAACTAAAGCAATTAGAACAAGATCCTGCAGAATTAAATAAACAGGTTTTTGCGCTTTTATTATTGAATCGATTTGTTGGGCAAAATCCGTTTGCGAGCGAGAGCGGAGGTACAAGTGCAGAATCTTTGGCAAGACAAAGTGTGAGTAAAATTCTTTCGCAGCAATTAAATAATCTGGCAGGCGATTTAATTACTGGATTTGAAATTAATTTTGATTTAGAATCATCAGAAGATTACACTTCTGGAACTATGCAAAATAGAACTGATTTGAATGTTGCAGTTTCTAAAAAACTGCTTGATGATCGTTTGAAAGTAACTGTTGGAAGCAGTTTTGGCGTTGAAGGTGCAGAACGTGCCAATGAAGAAAGCACCAATATTGCGGGCGATGTTGCCTTGGATTATCAAATTACAAAAGACGGCCGATATATGGTTCGTGCTTATAGAAAAAATCAGTACCAAGTTGCAGTAGAAGGTCAGGTTGTAGAAACTGGGGTTGCTTTTATTATTACGATGAGTTACAATAAATTTAGAGAGCTTTTTCATCGTTCAGAGCAAGAAAAGCAAATGATAAAGGAAGAGAAAATTCGTAAAGAAAAAAGAAAACAGAAAGAGAAAGAAGAGCAAGAGCTAAAAGAAAATCAAATAAAAGGTAATGAGCAAAAAACATAATCATATAGAAAATCGATATGTAAAGTATTTTGTACTGTTCAGCCTTTTTTTTGTTTTAAGCTGCAGTAATACAAAATATCTGCCAGAGGGCGATTTACTTTATACAGGAGCATCTGTTACGGTGAAAGATTCGATCATGAAAAAGAAAGATAGAAAAGCACTTGAAACAGAATTAGAAGGCTTATTGCGCCCAAAACCTAACAAACAGATTTTTGGATTACGCCCTAAATTACTGATTTATAATCTTGCCGGTGAACCTAAAAAACAAAAAGGAACTAGATATTGGCTGCGAAATAAAGTAGGCGAGGCGCCTGTACTTTTTAGCAAAGTCGATTTAGATTATAATGCCGCAGTTTTGCGAAATTTTACTGAAAATCGAGGTTATTTTAAAACGCAGGTAAGTGCAGATTCTACCGTTAGAAGTAAACGTGCTACGGCAGAATATATCGTTATACCTAAAAAACAGTATATAATAAAAAGTGTAACTTTTCCTGATGATTCCCTGGCAATGTCCAGAATAATTGGAAGATCAAGCCGAAGAAGTTTGCTGAAAGTAGGAAAACCATACGACTTAGACGTTATAAAAGCAGAACGTGAACGTATTGATGCCAGACTAAAAGAGAAAGGTTATTTTTATTTTAATCCAGATTATCTTTTAGCTAGAGTAGACAGCAGTAAAGGCGATCACGAGGTAAAAATCAAAATAATAATAAAACCTGATACGCCGCCTAAAGCATTAACCGCATATAAAATTAATAGCATATTTGTTTACCCAAATTATTCTTTGACAAACGACAGCGCAGTTTACAGAAAAAAGAATATTACACAATACAAAGATTTTACAATTATTGACACAACAGAGACTTTTAAACCAAGGGTTTTTGACAGAACAATATATTTTAAAAAAGGAGATTTGTATAATAGAAAAGATCATAATCTTACATTGAATCGTTTTGTAAATCTGGGAACTTTTAGTTTTGTTAAAAATGAATTCAAGCCTTCAGACAGCATAAAAAATGCTTTAGATTCTTATTACTATTTAACGCTTCTGCCTAAAAAGTTTATACGAGTTGAAGTTTTAGGAAAAACAAATTCAGCGAGTTATACGGGAACAGAAATTAACTTGAATTGGAATAACCGAAATTTACTTAAAGGTGCCGAATTGCTGACGGCTTCTATTTTTGGCGGAGCCGATTTTCAGCTTGGCGGCGTAAATAAAGGTAAAAATATTTATAAGCTTGGAGCCGAAACAAGTTTGACTTGGCCAAGATTTGTAACTCCTTTTAATATTGAAGGAAGCAGTGAATTTGTGCCAAGAACGAAAGCTACAGTACGATATGAATATCAAAAAAGAACACAATTGTACGCCCTGAATTCTTTTAATACATCATTTGGTTATTTATGGAAAGAAAACATTCGTAAAGAGCATCAATTGAACGTTATAGATATAACTTATGTAAGTCCAAATCATGTTACGCCAGAATATTTAGAAGATATTAAAGAAGACGCAGCATTAGGAAAAGTAATTGAAAAGCAGCTGATTTTTGGCCCAACTTACAGTTATACCTATACTAATACGATGCAGAAACGTCGAAAAAATACGATTTATTTTAATGGCGAAATAGATTTAGCAGGAAACCTTACAGGTTTGGTTACAGGAGCCAATATTAAGAAAAATGACACGATAAAAATACTTGATGTTCCTTTTAGTCAGTATGTAAAAATTAGATCAGATTTTAGACATTATTTAAAATTAGGAAAAGAAAGCGAATTAGCCAGCCGACTTATTGTAGGTGCGGGGTTTGCTTATGGAAATTCGAATACACTGCCAGCTTCAAAGCAGTTTGTAGTTGGAGGAACAAATAGTATTCGTGCCTTTAGAGCAAGAACTTTAGGGCCGGGAAGTTATGTGATTCCGCCAACAACAAACGATAATTATACACCAGATCAATCTGCAGATATAAAGTTGGAGTTTAATACCGAATACAGGGCAAAGCTTTTTAGCATTGTGAGAGGTGCAGTGTTTTTAGATGCTGGAAATATTTGGCTTTTAAACGCCGACCCAAATAAACCCGGAGCCGAAATTTCAAAAGATTTTATGAAACAAATTGCAATAGGCGCTGGAGCTGGATTGCGCTTTGATTTATCGTTCTTGATTCTAAGAACAGATTTGGCTTTTCCGCTTCGAAATCCTGCATTGCCAGACGGACAGCGCTGGGTTATTGATGATATTAATTTTGGAAGCAGTACATGGCGAAAAGATAATCTGATTTTGAATATCGCTATTGGATATCCATTTTAAAGGATTTTAGTCACTTTTTTTGCTGCAAAATTTACGAATTTTCACTAATACTATGCTTTGTATTTATTACCTAATTTTAAAAAGATCATACTGAAAAATTGGTGTAATTAGTGCAATTCGTTGCGAAAAAACTTTAGCTAGCTAAAAGAAAAAAAGTTAGTAAGGATTTTTTTTGCCACGAATTTCACGAA
This sequence comes from Flavobacterium sp. FlaQc-30, assembly GCF_044005885.1. Classification (NCBI taxonomy): domain Bacteria; kingdom Pseudomonadati; phylum Bacteroidota; class Flavobacteriia; order Flavobacteriales; family Flavobacteriaceae; genus Flavobacterium; species Flavobacterium sp. FlaQc-30. The sequence goes on from NZ_JBIPCO010000004.1 coordinate 375,212, forward strand.
TTTTTGCTAATTGAATACTTTGTGTTTAGTGCTTAATTTTAAAAAGAACGCTTCAAAAAATTCCTGTAATTAGTGAGATTCATGGCGCAAAAAACTAAAAAAAGAAGTAAATTCGTCTAAACATTTTATTAGAATGCAAAACTTAGTAAAAAGAATTATTGGCGTTGGTGTTATTATTTTAGTCATTGTTTTGGCTTTTAAATATTGTGAGTTCAAAAAAGATGACGATTCAACAATTGATTATAATACCAATTTAATTCAAGAGAAAATACTTAATGTAGGGAAGTTGGTTGTTACCGAAGGACATTTCTCTGAAGTAATCACTTATAAAAACCAGCAGAAGTATTTGATGGATATGATTTCATTTGAGAAAAAAGCACTTATTGTGGTAAATGCAAATGTTACCGTTGCTTATGATTTGCATAAAATGAAATACGACATCGATGAAAAAAATAAAACCATTACGATTTTAAACATTCCAAAAGAAGAGATTACTATAAATCCTGATATTCAGTTTTACGATGTTGAACAAAGTAAACTGAATCCGTTTACAGGAGATGATTATAATAAAATCAACAAATCGGTAAAAGCCAATCTAGCCAAGAAAATCGAAAAATCTTCGTTAAAAAGTAACGCACAAAACCGTTTGATAAGCGAATTGTCTAAAATTTTAATCCTAACCAATTCAATGGGTTGGAAATTGCAATACAATGGCAAAACGATTGAATCTGATGCAGATTTAAGCGAGGATTTGAAATTGTAGTTTTTTGAGGTTCAAAGAGGCAAAGACTCAAAGGGGCAGAGGTTTTTACCACTACCGATAGCTATCGGGATACATGGATTAAAATGATTTTTTGAATTGCCTCCTACTTTAGCTGGAGGTATTCATCAAGAAACTGAAAAAGGCTTTAGCCAAAATATAAGATTTGGCTAAAGCCTTTTGATTTTGGCTTTATTTTTTCCTCCAGCTAAAGCAGGAGGCAATTCAATATAATTCTATGCTTGCAATTTGATGAAAAAAAACTTTGTGCCTTAAAGCTTAAACAGTTTCTTTATCAAAAATCAAATCCAATCCACCAGAAATTAAATGTGCAATTTCAGGACGTTTTGTTTTCAATTGATCCAAGTAAACTAATACTTCTTGCAAAAGTTGTTTTTCGTCAGAATCTTTTAAGAGTTCTGTAATTTCAACAGACAACAGCCAATCATTTGAATGATTGTTTTTTAGATTTTCAAAAACAGATTTCAACTCCGTTTTAGAACCTTTATTTTTTCTAATATCTCTAACTTTTGCATACAAACCTTCTAAATCATTACGTTCTTCTGAATGTTTTGCTTTAATAGTTTTTGTTGTGGGAACAATATTGATTAAGTCAAAACTATTTACATCAGCAGGACCAGAAAATGCCGAAACGACTTTTTTACCAATTGCCATATCGTAATTTCCCCAATCTGGCTGAAACAAAATAGTTTCGCCATGCGTTACAGTACAATTTCTAAAGCTAATCAGAATAATTTCTCCGTGTAAGTTTCTAGATCCTGTAATAATTTCACCTTCAACAATAATATTACCCTCAAATTCCAGTTTTACCGTTTCGTTTTCTACAATACTGTAAGCTTGTAAATCTTTCGGGCTCATATCTTCAATGGCAAGATTAAAGCCTTTTAGTTTTCCAATCGGACTTCCAAAACCATGTGGATGTGTTAAAGTTCCGTGGCCGACTAATTCTTTTTCGCGGTAAGCTAAAGCTGTTTTTCCAGTTGTTTGTATGTAAACTGGTTTTCCTTCATCTTCAAGAACATTGGTGAAAACTCCTGAAATTTGTAAACCAGTACTTAACTCAATTGTTCCTAAAGCATTTGACTGAATCAGTTTTTTAATTCCAGAAAGACCTCCAGTTCTCAATGCCATTTTATTAGCAAACTCTTCCAGAATTAAGCTTAAATAAGAAAAAGTAGGTGTTACATAAAGCTGCGGTTGTAGCTGCGTAATATCAAAATTTTGATTTGCAGCCGAAATATCATAAGGGATTTTCTTTACATTATCAGTCATGCACCAAGCACTTTCTCCAATTGACGAAAGTAATCCTGCACCGTAAATTTTTGGGTCTTCGACAGTTCCAATCAAACCATATTCAACCGTCCACCAATGCAAGTTTCGAATTTGAGCCATTTCAGACAATTCGCCCATATCGTTTTGCAAATCGGCAACCGCTTTTTCAGCCTCGTCAATTTTTTCCTGCGGCGTATCTTCAGCTTCTTTCAAAATAGAAAGCAAACGAATCGCTTCATACATTTGGTAATCCTTATGAGATGAAATCGCTTTACATCCAATTTCGCCAAAACGTCTTAGATATTCTGCATATTCTGGATTGGCAATAATAGGAGCGTGACCTGCACCTTCGTGAATAATGTCTGGAGCAGGAGTATATTCAATATGTTCTAATTGTCGAATATCCGATGCAATAACTAAAACATTGTATGCCTGAAATTCCATAAATGCATTTGGCGGAATAAATCCGTCAACAGCAACAGCAGCCCAGCCAATTTCAGTTAGAATTCGGTTCATTCCATACATACTTGGAATTGAATCTATTTCGATTCCTGTTTTGCGTAAACCTTCTAAATACGAATGATGCGCTACTTTTGAAAGATAATCTACATTTTTGCGCATAACGTATCTCCAAACCGCTTGATTAATTGGAGTGTAATCACTATAATCTTGAGGTTTAATAAATTGCTTTAAATGTTTTGGCAATCTCTCTAAAAGCGGATTGGTTTCTATATTTGGATTCATTTCGAAAACGTTCTAGGTTAAAATGTAAAATTACGAATTTAAACCACCTTTTTTGTGATAATAATCACAAAAGTTTTGTTCGAAAATGCCCTTTATTGCGTTTTTGTAGATTTTAAAGGAAGTTTACAGATTAGGCGCATATTGTAATTATTACCTAAATTAAATTGAGTTTAAGTAATAAAGTACTATTGCGATTGTATTAAAATATTGCTCTTTTAAGATTTATTAATTGCATTTTTTAGTTCATTTTCAACATTTCTAAAATGTTCAATTTTATGATTAAACATATAAGCCATGTTTGTTGCACGCATTTTAGCTTCTTCGGTAATTTCTCCAGCAAACTGCGCATCGATTGTAGTATTGAAAATTTGAATCCAACGGTCAAAATGAGTTCTATCTACAGGTAATTGCTTGTGAGGCGGAAATGGTGTGCCTGAGTAAGCACGAACATCAAATAATATAGTCTGCCAAAAACCGTACATTTTTTGCAAATGCGGTTCCCAGCGATCTTGCAGTTTATCATTGAAAATTGGACCAATAAGATCGTCTTTTCTAACATTATCATAAAAGCTGTTAACCATTTGTTTTATGTCTTCTATGTTTGAAATGTCTTTAAGCGTTTCCATGTTTTTCTAAATAAAATTGATTTGCAAAAATACGTCATAACTTCTTCTTTATTTGCTGATATTTATCAGGCAGGAAATAATTACCCAATTAACTGCGTAAACAAATCCTGATTGTCGTTTAAATATTGAAATTCAAACCCATATTGCGTCATTTTCATTTTGATAGCCATAATATCTTTTTTGTTTTTCAACTCTAAACCAACGACAACAGACCCTACTTCTCGGCTGTTTTTCTTAGCAAATTGAAAATAAGTAATATCATCATCCGGACCTAAAATGTTGTTTACAAACTCCTTTAAAGCTCCCGGACGCTGTGGAAATTGAATCATGAAATAATGCATTAAACCTTCATAAAGCAGTGAGCGCTCTTTTATTTCGGCAGTTCTTTCAATGTCATTATTGCTTCCGCTGACAACGCAAACCACAGTTTTTCCTTTTATTTTATCTTTATAAAAATCCAGCGCAGCAATTGTTAATGCACCCGCAGGTTCTACAACCATTGCTTCTTCATTGTACAAACGTAAAATGGTTGTGCATACTTTTCCTTCTGGAACCAGAATAATATCTTCAAGATTATAGCGGCAGATTTCAAAAGTTTTATCGCCAACTTGTTTTACAGCGGCACCATCAACAAATTTATCTATTGTTTTTAAGGCAGTATTTTTATTTTCCTCAATAGAAGTTTTCATCGAAGGAGCGCCTTTTGGCTCAACGCCAATGATTTTAGTATTTGGGCTTAAATGTTTAAAAACTTCAGACAATCCAGAAGCCAGTCCGCCGCCGCCAATGGGCACAAAAACATAATCTATAGGTTCTTTATAGCTTTCGAGAATTTCTAAACCTACAGTTCCCTGCCCAGCAATTACTTTTTCATCATCAAAAGGATGGATAAATGTTTTGTGATTCTTGATAGCATCTGCCGTTGCCGAAGCATAAGCATCATCAAAAGTATCTCCGGTTAAAACAATTTCTACAAACGATTTCCCGAACAATTGCACTTGTTTTACTTTTTGTTTTGGAGTAGTTTTTGGCATGTAAATTTTGCCTTTTATTTGCAGAAGATTACAGGAATAAGCAACACCTTGAGCATGATTTCCTGCACTGGCACAAACAATTCCGTTTACTTTTTCTTTTTCAGTTAAGGAAGAAATCTTATTGTAAGCACCTCTGATTTTATAAGAACGTACGATTTGTAAATCTTCTCGTTTTAATAAAATAGTTGATTTAAATTCGTCTGAAAGATTTAAATTTTGGGTAAGAGGCGTCGCAGCAACTACATTTTCAAGCTGCTTTTTTGCATTAAGGATTTCGTTGAATAAACTCATATTGTTTGTTTTTTTGCCGCGAATTACACGAATTTCTACTAATTTTATTTTAGATGCTGTCTATAAAAATTCGTGCTAATTTGTGTAATTCGTGGCGACTTTTTAATTATTCTTAAAATAAAAAACCTCCCAATGTGGGAGGTTCTTATAAATTATATTTTACATACTTATATAACACCTCGCCATTATTGCTGAATTGCAATAATGCTGATAATAGCGATGATAATGTTGTTAAAGTTTGTCATTTTTTATACTAATTGAATAGCAAAAGTAAATAATTATTTTTTTACAGGAGGATATTGAGCTAAAATTTTGCCTACAAATTCTGCAATTCGCTCATCTTTTTTATCAATGTTTCTAGTTAAAACACCAATTCCCTCACCTTGCCAGATCATTTCTTTCTTTTTTGCATCAATTAGGTCGATGTATAAAGTTCCTTCAGTTGAAGTAGAAACGGTAGTTTGGTTTCCGCCGTACATCATATAAGGATTCCATCCCCATCCCCAGCCATAACCCCAGCCGGCACTAAATTGATTTACATCAACTTGCTCTCTAGATTTGGTAAAAATGTTTACCAATAAGTCTGGATTATCACTTTTTGTAAATCCTTTTGCTTGCATTTGTTGATCGATTGCACGAAGAATACGTCTTTTATCCAAATCAGAAATTTCGACTTTATCAATTCCAGGTTTAAAGAAAGCATACGTTTTATAAGGCGCAAAATCGACACTTTTGTCGTAATCAGAATATACAGTAACACTGCTGCATGAACTTAAGATCAATAGCAGAAAAATCGGAACTAATTTGAATGTTTTCATAGTTATAAAAAATTTAATGTTCTCTTTTGTATTTATCAGGCTGAGTAAAATTAAAGGTCTTTTGTTACTATAAGCCTTCGACTTCGCTCAGGATGACATTTATTAAATAATAAATACCTTTTAAATTAAAGCAGACTTTCGTCAACAATATTAGGCAAAGTTACTTTTAATAATGGCTCTACTTGCATAGCTCTTTTTATGGCAAAAATGGCTTCATCATTTCGAGCCCAGCTTCTTCTTGAAATTCCGTTGTTAACATCCCAAAAAAGCATTGATGCTAAACGTTTTGAAGCCTCCTTAGAACCATCAAGAACCATACCAAAACCGCCGTTTATAACCTCTCCCCAGCCAACTCCGCCGCCATTATGAATAGATACCCAAGTTGCTCCTCTAAAGCTGTCGCCAATTACATTATGAATTGCCATATCAGCCGTAAAGCGTGATCCGTCATAAATGTTTGACGTTTCTCTATATGGAGAATCGGTTCCAGAAACGTCATGATGATCGCGTCCTAAAACAACAGCACCAATTTCGCCTTTTGCAATTGCCTGATTAAAAGCTTCGGCGATTTTAATTCTTCCTTCGGCATCAGCATAAAGAATTCGAGCTTGAGAGCCTACAACAAGTTTGTTTTCCTGCGCGCCCTTTATCCATTTAATGTTATCCTGCATTTGCTGCTGAATTTCACTCGGAGAAGTCTTGGCTAATTCTTCTAAAACTTGACTTGCAATAGTATCTGTTTTTTGCAAATCTTCTGGTTTTCCAGAGGTGCAAACCCATCTAAAAGGACCAAATCCATAATCAAAACACATTGGTCCCATAATGTCCTGAACGTAGCTTGGATATTTAAAATCAATATTATTTTCGGCCATTACATCTGCGCCTGCGCGTGAAGCTTCAAGTAAAAAAGCATTTCCGTAATCAAAAAAGTACGTTCCTTTTGCCGTATGTTTATTAATCGCAGCAGCATGACGACGTAATGTTTCCTGAACTTTTTCTTTGAATAAATCCGGATTTTCGGCCATCATTTTGTTTGCTTCTTCAAAAGAAATACCAACTGGATAATAACCTCCAGCCCACGGATTATGAAGAGAAGTTTGATCTGAACCCAAATCAATTTTAATGTTTTCTTGATCAAAACGTTCCCAAACGTCAACGACATTTCCTAAATAAGCAATTGAAACTGTTTCTTTATTGGCTTTCGCCAAAGCTACTCTCGCCACTAATTCATCTGTAGAAGTTACTACTTCATTAATCCATCCTTGCTCATGGCGAATTTTAGTTATTTTTGGATTTACTTCGGCACAAACTGTAATACAGCCCGCAATATTTCCAGCTTTTGGCTGTGCACCAGACATTCCGCCAAGACCAGAAGTTACAAATAAACTTCCTTCAGGACTTTGTTTTATTTTTCTAAAACCGTTTAAAACCGTTATTGTAGTTCCGTGTACAATTCCCTGCGGTCCAATGTACATATAACTTCCTGCAGTCATTTGTCCGTATTGCGAAACGCCTAAAGCATTCATTTTTTCCCAATCGTCAGGTTTAGAATAATTTGGTATAACCATTCCGTTTGTAACCACAACTCTCGGTGCTTCTTTATGAGAAGGGAATAATCCCATCGGGTGTCCTGAATACATCGTTAAAGTCTGCTCGTCTGTCATTTCAGACAAATACTGCATCGTCAATAAATACTGTGCCCAGTTCTGAAAAACAGCTCCATTTCCACCGTAGGTAATCAACTCGTGCGGATGCTGTGCCACAGCATAATCCAAATTGTTCTGAATCATGTGCATAATCGCTTTTGCCTGCAGTGATTTTCCCGGATATTCGTCAATTGGCCTTGCGTACATTCTATACTCTGGACGAAGACGATACATATAAATACGTCCATATTTTTCTAATTCTTCTGAAAATTCAGGAATTAGTTCAGTATGATGTTTTGGTTCAAAATAGCGTAATGCATTTTTTAAAGCTAGTTTTTTCTCTTCTGCCGAAAGAATTTCTTTTCTTTTTGGAGCATGATTAATAGCTGGATCATATGTTGCCTTTGGAGGTAATATTGAGGGAATTCCTTGCTGTATTTGTTCTTTGAAAGTCATTTTTTTAAGATGCTGAGTTGCTAAGGTTCTAAGACGCTAAGGTACTTTTGTTAGATTAACAACAGATTAATTTTTTGCTTTTTAGATTATGCCGCCCCGCTGGGGCCCAAATGTGACAGATGACTAATTGTTTCTATAAATATACCGCTCCTCACGGAGCTTTGTGAAATGTAAAATTTACCAAATCCAAAAGCCTTGGAAAGGCGTAATATTTATAGAAAACAATGCGGTCAGTTGGTAAAAGCTCCATAAGAGCGAAATACCTATCAATGTAAATTCAATCTGAAATAATTATCTCATTTTCAAATTGACTCATCGGCACATTAACAGAGTTTCTAATTAGAAAAACTAGGGATAACGGATATCCGACCTATGATAAGACTTGTGGATTTTAATCCTAAATTTTCGTGATTGGATATCCATTAATAATTTTAGATTTTAGATTTTTGAATTATCTAATTGACACATTTTCAAATTGGCTAATTAGTTTTCTTTCTTATTTCTCCAGTTCGTTTATCAAAACCGTACGGACAATGGCGGCAGCCGCTTTTGCAGCAATAACCACGTTTTAAATGATGTTTTTCAGTAAAGCATTTATAACCTTCGGGTGTATAGTAAAAATCTTCACCTTCGATTAATTTATTTTCATTACTTTGCTCTTTCATAAATCTGCTTCGCGTTCAATTTTAATAAACATAAAAATCAAAAATAGGAATATTTGATTATGATTTTAATGAAAATGAACAATTTTATAGCTACAAATTTATAAATTTTATAGCCAATGTTTCTGATTGTTAGCAAATATTTAATTCCAAAAGGATATCGCGGAATGGCTGTATTTCCTTTTGTTTTGATGAAATATGATTTTGATAAAACAAATGGCGTTTTTGTTAATCATGAAAAAATTCATTTAAGACAGCAGTTAGAACTTTTAATAATTCCGTTTTTTATTTGGTATTTTTTCGAATTTCTATTTCGTTTAATTCAGTATAAAAATAAAGATTTGGCGTATCGAAATATTAGTTTTGAAAGAGAAGCTTACAGTAATGAAACAAACTTAAATTATTTAAAAAACAGATCTTTTTTTCGGTTTTTAAATTATATCAAATTAAAATGAATCCAGTTTTTAATCAGTCTATTAATATTAGTTTTCCAGATGGTATTTCTTTGACTATAAAGCGAGAAGATCTAATTCATCCGTTTGTTTCAGGGAATAAATTTCGGAAGTTAAAATACAATTTACTTCAGGCGAAAGATGAAAATCAAGATACTTTATTGACTTTTGGCGGTGCATTTTCCAATCATATTGCTGCGGTGGCGTATGCAGGAAAAGAGCAGGGTTTTAAAACTATTGGAATTATTCGGGGCGATGAACTTGGAGATAAAATCGAAGACAATCCAACTTTGAAATTTGCTCAGGAAAACGGAATGCAGTTTGAGTTTGTTTCGCGAGAAGATTATCGACTTAAGAGCGAAAATACGTTTGTTGAGCAATTAAAAAACAAGTTTGGCGATTTTTATTTAGTCCCTGAAGGTGGCACAAATGAACTTGCTGTAAAAGGCTGTGAAGAAATTTTAACACAGGAAGATGTTGCTTTTAATTATGTTTGCTGTGCTGTTGGAACTGGAGGAACTATTTCGGGATTAATAAATAGTTCGGCAAAAAATCAGAAAATTTTGGGCTTTCCAGCATTAAAAGGTGACTTTTTACAAGATGAAATTCGTATTTTTGCCAAACAAGATAACTGGAATTTGATTTCTGACTATCATTTTGGAGGTTATGGCAAGATAAATTTAGAGTTAATCGAATTTATAAATGCATTTTTTGAAAAAACAAAAGTGCCCTTAGATCCAATTTATACAGGAAAAATGGTTTTTGGCGTTATAGATTTAATAGACAAAAAATATTTTCCTGCACATTCAAAAATTTTACTTATTCACACAGGTGGATTACAGGGAGTTGATGGAATGAATATGAAGTTGAAGCAGAAAAAATTACCAATACTTAAAACGAATGATTAAAAAAATTGTACTGTTATTTACGATATTGGTTTTGGCAAGCTGTTCTTCTAGTAAACCAGCTATTGCCACGACAAAGAAAGCAGCGGCGGTCCAGAAACCGCGAGTAGCGACGACTAGAAAAACTACTCCTGCTAAGCCGATAGGTAAAAATTATCTTTCTACAAATAATACAACTGAGGTTATTCATTCTACTTCAAAAACAGTTGTAACCAATGATTTAATTAATAATTATGTTTTGCAGTATAAAGATATTGCGATAGGAAACATGAAAACATACGGAATTCCGGCTAGTATAATTTTGGCGCAGGGAATTTTAGAATCGGGTGCGGGAAGAGGCGATTTGGCACTTGAGGCTAATAATCATTTCGGAATTAAATGCCATAAAGATTGGCTGGGCGAAAGTGTTCGTCATGATGACGATTCTGCTCAAGAATGTTTTAGAAAATACCCAGAACCGGCAGAATCTTATAGAGATCATGCTTTATTTTTGGTTGGAAAAAAGAGATACGAGTCGTTGTTTACTTATGAAAAAGACGATTACAAAGCTTGGGCAAAAGGACTTAGGGCTTGTGGCTACGCAACAGATCCGAAATATCCAGATAAGTTAATCAGTTATATTGAGCGTTATAATCTGCATCAATATGATTGTTTGGTTACAGGAAGAAACTATGTGCCAATAAATACTTCGAACCCACCAAAAAAATCATCTTATGATGCAGCTTCTGATCCAAAGATCAACATGAGTCAATACGATCCGAATTTGTATGAGGTTCAAAAAGGAGATACGCTATATTCAATTTCAAAGAAATTCAATTTATTGGTTGAAGATTTAAAAAGAAAAAATAATCTGACTGATAACGCAATTTCGATTGGGCAGAGGCTTAAGGTTAAGTAATTAAGTGTGCAGTTTTTTAGTGTTCAGTCCGTTTCAAACAATCTAAAATCTAATATCAGAAATCTAATATTATAATGTTATATAAAAGAAGTAGTCAGCTTTTTGCTGAAGCAGAAAAAGTAATTCCCGGAGGAGTAAATTCGCCAGTAAGAGCGTTTAAAGCAGTTGGAGGAACTCCAATTTTTGTAAAAAGTGCCAAAGGTGCTTATTTATATGATGAAGACGGAAACAAATTAATAGATTATATTAATTCTTGGGGACCAATGGTTTTAGGTCATGCGTATCAGCCGGTTGTTGATGCAGTAATCGAAAAAGCAAAACTGGGAACTTCATTTGGAATGCCGACTGAATTGGAAACAGAAATTGCAGCTTTGGCTGTTTCTATGGTTCCAAATATTGACAAAATTAGATTTGTAAATTCAGGGACAGAAGCTTGTATGAGTGCAATTCGTTTGGCTCGCGGATTTACGAAAAGAGATAAAATCATCAAATTTGCTGGTTGTTATCACGGGCACTCTGATTCGTTTTTGATTCAGGCTGGAAGCGGTGCTGTAACTTTTGGTTCGCCAAACAGTCCAGGCGTTACAGAAGGAACTGCAAAAGATACTTTGTTAGCAAAATACAATGATCTAGAGAATGTAAAAACTTTAATCGAAGCTAATAAAGGTGAGATTGCTGCTATTATAATTGAAGCAGTTGCAGGAAATATGGGTTGTATTCCGCCTGCAAAAGGTTTCTTAGAAGGTTTAAGAGAATTGTGTACAGCAAACGGAATTTTACTGATTTTTGATGAAGTTATGACAGGTTTCCGTTTGGCTCGCGGAGGTGTTCAGGAATTGTATAATATCAATGCTGATATCGTAACTTTCGGAAAAGTAATTGGCGGTGGATTACCGGTTGGAGCTTTTGCTGCACGTGAAGAAATAATGAATTATCTAGCACCTCTTGGACCAGTTTATCAAGCGGGAACATTATCTGGAAATCCATTAGCAATGGCTGCTGGATATGCAATGTTGAAAGCGTTAGATAATGATCGTGAAATTTTTACTCGATTAGAAGAAAAAACGGCTTATTTAGAAGCTGGAATAGACAGGGTTTTAAAAGCAAATGACGTTGTTTTTACGATCAATAGAGTTGGTTCGATGATTTCTGTTCATTTTGATGCAAATCCTGTTGTGGATTTTCAAACTGCTGCAAAAGGAGATAACGAAACGTTTAAAAAATTCTTCCACGGTTTATTGCAGGAAGGTGTTTATATTGCGCCGTCTGCTTATGAAACATGGTTTATAACGGATGCTTTGACGTATGAAGATTTAGATTTTACAATTAATGCGATCGATAAAGTTTCGAAAACATTTTAATTTATAGTAACTATTTATTTTAAAAGGTTTGACTTTTACAAAAAGTCAAACCTTTTTTATTGTTGTAAACTGTAGTTTGTATTTAGTTAATAAAAAGTTAATGATAACTAAAATACTTGTATAATTGCATTCAAAAATTATTTTTGTTTAACAAATAACCATTAAAACCTATAATAAATGAAGAAAATTTTCATTTTTACTGCAATGGCAGTTTTTATGTTATTTCCTGAAAGTCAGTTTGCCCAATCGACAAAAAAGAAATCTAAAAAAGAAGAGAGTACTGGAGCACCGGTAGAAAAAAAATCTGAATCTTCTATCAAAGAGTACAGTAAAGTAATTACTAAAGATGCCGTTTCTGACGAAGGTCTTTTTACGGTTCATAAAGTAGATAAAAAGTTTTACTTCGAAATTCCAAATAAATATCTAAATAAAGATATGCTTCTGGTGAGCAGATTGTCTAAACTGCCTTCTAATCTTGGGGGTGGGTATGTAAACGCAGGTTCTGAAACAAATGAACAATTGATTGTTTGGCAGCGTTTTCAAGATAAAATTCTAATTAAATCAAAATCATATAATGCGGTTGCAAATGATACGCTGCCGATAAGTATTTCGGTTAAATCAAATAATTATGATCCTACATTGTTTGCTTTTGATATTGTTGCTTTTAGTAAAGATTCTGCAAACACCGTTATTGATGTTACTAAATTTTACAGTACAGATGTAAAAGCAATCAGCGGAATTTCTGGTCAAATGAGAGAAACGTATAAAGTAAAAGGACTTGATGATTCAAGAAGTTTTATCAATACGATTAAAAGTTTTCCTATGAATATTGAAGTGATTCAGGATATGACTTATAATGCTTCAAAACCTTCAATGTTAGAAGAAACAGAGTCAATTAGTATTCAGATGAATCAGTCGATGGTTTTACTGCCAGAAGTGCCAATGAAACCTAGATTAGCAGATCCACGTGTAGGATGGTTTACTATAAGCCAATACGATTATGGAAGCAATGAATTGAAATCGGATCTTAAAACTTATATCAGACGATGGAGATTAGAGCCAAAAGATCCTGAGGCTTATGCAAGAGGAGAATTGGTTGAGCCAATAAAACCAATTGTGTATTATTTAGATCCAGCTACGCCGGAAAAACTTAGAAAATATATTAAACAAGGAATTGAAGAATGGCAAAAGCCTTTTGAAACTGCTGGTTTTAAAAATGCTATTATTGCCAAAGATGCTCCAACAAAAGAAGAAGATCCCGATTTTAGCCCAGAAGATGTTCGTTATTCTGTAATACGCTATGTTGCCAGTACAACAAGAAATGCTGTTGGACCAAGTGTTTCTGATCCTAGAACGGGAGAAATTATAGAAAGTGATGTTATCTGGTATCACAATCATTTGCGTTCATACAGGAATCGTTATTTGTTAGAAACTGGAGCGGCAAACCCATCAGCTAGAACATTGCAGACTAGTGATGAAGAAATGGGCGAAATGATGCGAATGGTAATTGCTCACGAGGTTGGTCACGCATTAGGTTTTCCTCATAATATGGGAGCAAGCTGTGCTTTTGATACAGAAAGTTACAGAAATGGTGATTTTACACAGCAAAACGGTATTGCAGCAAGTATCATGGATTATGCGAGATACAATTATATTGCGCAGCCGGGAGATAAAAATGTTCGTTTTATTCGTAAAATGGGAGCCTATGATCATTATGCTTTAAACTGGGGTTATAGAGTAATTCCAAATTCGAAAACTCCTCAAGACGAAACTCCGACTTTAGACAAATGGATTTTGGATAAAGCAGGAAATCCAATTTATAAATATGGTAAACAAAGCAGTACTTTCGATCCTTCTTCGCAAACAGAAGATATTGGAAATAACTCAATGAAAGCGAGTTCTTACGGACTTAAAAATCTTGAATTTGTAGCCAATCATTTAAATGAATGGACGAGTAATGTTACCAACAACTATGAAGATTTAGACGAATTGTATAAGGAATTATTGGATGTTTGGAGTCGTTATGTAGGTCACGTTGTAACTAATGTTGGCGGAGTATATGAAAACCTTAAAAATCCAAATCAAGCAGGAAATGTATACGAAGTTGTTCCAAAGGCAAAGCAAATCGAAGCAATGAATTGGTTACAGACAAATGCTTTTGCATCTCCAACTTGGATTGTAAATTTAAATACTTTAAAGAATACAGATTATGCTGGTTATACTGAAAGGTTTAGAAGTTTACAAGTTAGACATCTAAATAACTTATTAAGTTTAGGACGTATTGGAAGATTAATGGATAATGAAATTTTGGGTGCTGATACTTATAAAGCTTTAGATTTCTTTAAAGATATGAGAAAAGGAATTTGGAAAGAGGCTGGCAGCGCTGCTAGTGTTACCATTTACCGTCGAAACCTTCAACGTGCTTATATCGACAGAATGGGAACTTTGATGACAGAAGAGATGAAGCCATCAGACAGAGCAAGTGGATATTACAACGTTTCTCAGTCTGATCTTAGAGCTTTGGTACGCGGTGAGTTAAATACATTAAAAAAATCGCTTACGGCTGCAAAAGCATTAGGAACAAATGCAGAAACAAAATATCACTATGAGGATTGTATTAAAAGAATTGATTTAATTTTAAATCCTAAGGTGTAGATTTATAGATAATAAAAAAGAGGCTTTCGAGCCTCTTTTTTTATTCTAGATCTTTTCGTTCTTTCATTTTATTTTTTATCTTATCTTGATTTTCTTTCTGAATGTTTTTCCATTTATTGTATTGATCAGCGTTCAAAATTGCTTTCATTTTAGCATCATTAGCCTCTTTTTCATCCATCATTTGTTTTTTGAAAGCTTCTTTTTCAGCAGCTGTTGGTTTTACATTGCTATCTTTTTTGTCTTTTCTGGCTTCTTTAAATTTTTCAGCTTTTGCGTTACGATCTGCTAAAAGTTGTTTTACTTGTGTTTGTTGGTTTGCATCTAAATTTAACTCAGAAGTTAGTTTTTTTAACTGCTTTTCACTGCGTTGCTCTGGAGTTAGTTTTTCTTTGTGCTCACGCATAGGTTTTTGGTCAGCTTCTTGTGCAAAACTTGCTATTCCAACAAATAGCAAAGCAGCGATAAATAATTTTTTCATGATGTAAGTTTTTTAATTGTTTATATCGGTTAGACAATGTTAAAATCAATAGGTTTAATTGGGTAATTAGAATTGTGCTTTATTTAACAAATTGAAACGTAAAACATTAAAGCTTTATTTTAAAAGAGGCATCTAGAATTATTTTTGTATTTTTAAGGTATAAACAAATTAAAATCCAAGAACAATTTATTATGAGTTTAGTTACTACAATCAGCGGAAATAAAATCGCCTTTTTTTCAACACAGCCTTACGATAAAGCTTTTTTTAATCAGTATAATGATGGTTTTGAATTGGATTTTTTCGAAACCCAGCTTAATCCCCAGACTGTTATTTTAATTGAAAATACCACTGTTGTTTGTGTTTTTGTAAACGACATAGTAAACGAAGCCGTAATTAAGCAGCTGGCAGAAAAAGGAGTAAAAATTATTGCATTACGATGTGCAGGTTTTAATAATGTTGATTTAGAAGCTGCAAAGAAATACAACTTAAAAGTTTGCCGCGTTCCTGCTTATTCTCCGCAAGCTGTTGCTGAACATGCAATGGCAATGATTTTGACATTAAATAGAAAAACGCATAAAGCGTACAATCGTGTTCGCGAACAAAATTTCTCTCTAAACGGATTGTTAGGTTTTGATTTATTCGGAAAAACGGTTGGGATTATTGGAACAGGAAATATAGGGAAAGCTTTTGCGAAAATTGCGTTAGGTTTTGGCTGTAAAGTATTGGCGTATGATATTGTTACTAATGATGAAATGATAAAAGACGGTGTAGAGTTTGTGTCGCTGGAAACGATTTTTAAATCGAGTAATATTATCTCGCTCCATTGTCCGTTAAATGCTCAAACAAAGCACGTTGTCAATAAAGATTCAATTGCTTCTATGCAAGATAATGTGATGATTATTAATACAAGCCGAGGCGGATTGATTGAAACGGCTTCGGTTATTGAAGGCTTGAAAGAAGGTAAAATAGGTTATCTAGGAATTGATGTTTACGAACAGGAAGAAAAATTATTCTTTAGAGATTTATCTGCAGATATTATTCAGGATGATGCTATTCAAAGGTTAATGAGTTTTCCTAATGTTTTAGTAACGGCACATCAGGCATTTTTTACCAATGAAGCTTTAACTCAGATTGCGTTGGTAACATTTAATAATATTAAATCATTATTGACTGAGAATAATATTGAAAATAAAGCAGCTTTGCTTGTTTAGAATTGATTATAGAGATATAAAATTTAAAAGAACAAACTATGAAAAGTAAAATCGTAATTGCAATTGCAATTTTGGCATTGTATTCATGTCAAAATAAAACAGAATCGAAAAATATAGTAAAAACTATTGTGCAGGACACTTTGTCTAAAACATTGGGAGGAACAGCAAATCTCAACGAAGCGCCTCCGAGAGATGATAAAGCAGTCGAATTGATTAGGAAACAATTAAGTGTTTTGTTGAAGAAAGATATTCCAGCTATGACAAAAGACGATCGTTATTTTTATTATCAAGAATTTGATTTGAATAATGATAAGAAAAACGAATACTTTGTAGGTTTCTCAAACTCTTATTTCTGCGGAAGCGGAGGATGTTCAGGATATATTTTAAATAATGATGGAAGTGTAATCAATCGTTTTACTGTAACCGATTATCCAATTTATGTAACGACTTCATCAACAGAAAAGTTCTATGATTTAATATTTGAAAGTGGAGGAAAATTGCATCTTTTAAAAATGAAAGGCGGAAAATACCCTTCAAATCCATCTGTTCAGGAAGTTGTAAAAGGGAATGTTCCTAAAGAAAGTACAAAGGTTTTGGATGTTAATTCTAAAAAAATAGAGAAGTATTCTTTTTAAAAATAAAAAACCCGACAGATTATCTGTCGGGTTTGTATTTTATAAAAATCAATTTTTGGAATTTGGAATTTCCAAAAATTGGGATTTTAATAATTTATCCTACCAATTCCACGAATTTAAATTCACCTTCAACGGCAACTTTAGTCAAACCATGTTTTGATAAATTTTTCATAGCTGCATCCCATTTTTTACCGCTTAAATTAGCTGTAACTTTTAGCTGCGCAAGATCCATTTTGTTTTCGTTCTCTTTAAGGAAGTGAATAATTGCTTTCTCTTCATCAGATAATTCAATTAATTGTTTTTTCTCCGGACGCATTTGCGGGAATAATAAAACTTCTTGAATAGAAGCATTGTTTGTTAAATACATAATCAAACGATCCATTCCAATTCCCATTCCAGAAGTTGGAGGCATACCGTATTCAAGTGCTCTTAAGAAATCTTCATCGATAATTCCGTTAGCCTCATCATCACCTTTTGCAGCCAAACGCATTTGATCTTCAAAACGCTCTCTTTGGTCAATTGGGTCATTCAATTCAGAATACGCATTTGCAATTTCTTTTCCACAAACCATTAATTCAAAGCGCTCAGTCAAGTCTGGATTATCACGGTGTTCTTTACAAAGCGGAGACATTTCTTTTGGATAATCAGTAATAAAAGTTGGCTGAATATAGTTTCCTTCGCATTTCGCTCCAAAAATCTCATCAATCAATTTTCCTTTACCCATTGTTTTGTCCACCTCAATTCCCATTCCTCTTGCCGCTTCAAACAATTCTTCTTCTGATTTACCAGAAATATCAAAACCAGTAAAATGTTTGATAGAATCCGTCATAGTAACACGAGCGTAAGGCGCTTTAAAGTTGATTTTGTGTTCGCCAAAAGTAACTTCACTAGTTCCGTTTACAGCAATTGCACAATGCTCTAATAAACCTTCAGCAAACTCCATCATCCAGTTGTAGTCTTTGTAAGCTACATATATTTCCATTGCAGTAAATTCAGGATTATGTGTTCTGTCCATTCCTTCGTTACGGAAGTTTCTAGAGAACTCATAAACACCCTCAAATCCACCAACAATTAATCTTTTTAAATACAATTCGTTTGCAATACGCATGTAAAGCGGAATATCAAGCGAATTATGGTGCGTGATAAAAGGTCTTGCCGAAGCACCACCAGGGATTGACTGTAAAACAGGGGTATCAACTTCAAGATATCCTGCATCGTTAAAATAACCACGCATTGCTGTAAACAACTTTGTACGTTTGATGAAAGTTTCTTTAACCTGCGGATTTACAGTTAAATCTACATAACGCATTCTGTAACGTAACTCAGCATCATTAAACGCGTCGTGAACGTTTCCTTCTTCGTCAACTTTTGGCAACGGAAGCGGACGTAATGTTTTGCTCAAGAACGTAAAACCGCTTACACGAATACATTTTGCACCAACTTGCGTAGTAAACAATTCACCTTCAATACCAATAAAGTCACCTAAATCAGTTAATTTTTTAAATACTTGGTTGTATAACGTTTTATCATCGCCTTCACACAAAACATCACGATTCACGTACAGTTGAATACGTCCTTCGCTATCTTGCAATTCAGCAAAACAAGCTTTACCTTGATCACGAACACTCATCAAACGTCCCGCAACGATAACCTTCTTACCTTCTTCAAACGACTCCTTTATTTGCTTCGAAGTATGATTTACAGGAAAAAGATTAGCTGGATAAGGATTGATTCCTAAGCTGCGTAAGTTTTGAAGTTTTTCTCTTCTGATGATTTCTTGTTCTGATAATGCCATTTTTGTGCTTTTTTTAAGAGTGCAAAGATAAAGAAAAGAATGTAGATTTTAGAATGCGTGTTTTAGAATTTTTGCAACAGCAATTTATTGTATTTCAATCCCCTTTTGCCCCGTATAGACTGGCGTGGGGACTATGTACTGTTTTAAAATAAAATAGTTTTGTAAGAAATTGAATCAGAATCTAGTTATCTTAGCGACTTATAAAAACTCAGAATATCCTAAAAAATGAAATTTATATCAGCCTTTTTATTGTTAATTCTGCTTACAAGCTGCACTATAACCGAAACAATAATAATAAACCCAGACGGAACTGGAAATATTGAAGTTTACAGTCTTAGAGATGAAAATAGTGTTATGCAGTTAGGGAAAAATAGTCCTTCTTCGGAGAAATTTATTGATACCATATTTGTTTTTCAAGATTACATTACTAAATATCAAGAAACTTTTGTGCGATTTAGTAAATCAGATCAAGCATTATTTCAGGAACATTCTAATGTGAAAATGCATGTAAAAATGGATCCAATTCAGATGGAGAATTTTAATATTGTTTCATGCGATTTTAAAAAGATAGAAGAAGTTCCTAATGTTTATGAAAGCCTTAGTTTAGCAAGTTGTTTAAAAGAAAATTATACAATAGTTAAGCCATTTTATAAAATAAAATACAGTTTTGACGGTGTTACATTTAGAAGAAATTTGATAATTACGGACCAAGAAAAATTTGATGAAAGAATGAAAGAAGTGCAGGATAAGAAAAAAATGTTTTCCAATTTTAAATTGAAACAATCTTATGTTTTGAACTACTATTTTCCAAGAAAGATAAAATCGGTTTCAAACGAAAAAGCAGTTATAAGTGCCGATAGAAAATCGTTAAGTTTAGAATTTCAGCTTTCTGATTGCGTACAGAATCCTGAATTGACAAATTTGGAAGTGATTTTAGAATAAAACTTAAATTATTATCAAAAGAAGGTATCTTCGCAGCTTACTAACCAAAAAATTAAAATCATGAAAAAAGGACTGTTTTATATCCTTGCAGTATTATGTATGTCAAGTTGCACTATTAAAGAAAAAGTGGTTATAAATGAAGATGGCTCAGGGTCTTTTTCGTATGGATTTGACATGGCGGGAATGTATAAAATGGGAATGAAAAGTTCAGATTCTTTAAAGGATAAAAAGGTTATTGATACTACGTTTAATTTTAAAGAATTATTTGATAAAGCAAAAGATAGTATAGCAAAACTGCCGGCAGCAGAGAAAGAAATGCTTAAGGTTCTGGAGAATTTTAAAATTAGTTTAAAGGTGAACGAAGAGCAAAAGCAAATGGAGTATAATATGATATTTGATTTTCCTGATTTAAACAGTATTCAAAAAATGGCATCTCCAACTCAGGCGATGGAAAAATTAGCTCTTTCTGATAAAAAGCGACTTGGAGCTTTAAGTGCAGCACCAAAATCGGAGGATAATAACTCTACTTCGTTCCTTTATGATGGAAAGAGTTTTACTAAAGTGATTTCGAGTACTGAGGATAATAAAAAAGCAGTTTCGAAGCCTAAAAAGAAAAAGGGAAAAGAGGAAGATGATCCTTTTTCGAAGAAAATGGAGGATATGATGAAGGAATGTAAATATTCGATGGAATACCATTTTCCTAAAAAGATAAAAACGGTTTCTTTAAAAAATGCTGTGATTGCTGCTGATAGAAAGAGTTTTATTTATGATGTTCCTTTAGAGAATATGCAGGACAACAGCAATATGAATATTGGATTTAAGGTAATATTTGAGGATTAATCAGCGAGTTTACAAAGTAATATTCTTTTGAATAGAGTTCGTATATTTGATAAAAAAATTACACAACGATGAAATTATTAAAATTATTAAGTTTTTCTTTTTTATTAGCCTTTTTAACAAGTTGTACTTTTACGGAAAGTATTTACATTAATGATAACGGAACTGGGAAATTTTCTGTAGATATGGATGGGTCTGCTTTGATGGAAATGGCAGGCGACCAAATTGGAAGTCAAATGGGAGCTGATGCCAAAAAAGATATTGATTCTAGTTTTACTTTCAAGCAATTATTTGAAGAGAAAAAAGATAGTATTGCAAAGTTGTCTCCAGAGGTTCAAAAAGAACTGAAGAAACTAGAAAGTTTTGCTGTTCATACTAAAATGAGTAGTGAGAAAAAGCAGTTTTTAATGACTTTATCGACTGATTTTAAAAATGTAAATGAATTGCAGGATATTTTGCAAACTGCCAATGTGCTTCAAAAACTTGAAGGAGGAGCAGGAGCAAGTCCGTTAGGGAATGGTATTGGGAACAATAATAGTGTATTGACTTATACATATGATGCTAAAAAGTTTACTAGAAAGGCTATAATAGATCCTAAAAAAGTTGCCGAAATGGTTAAAGATTCTGCGGGAATGTCAAAAATGATGTTTGCATCTTCAACTTACGTTGTGAGTTATCATTTCCCGAAAAAAATCAAAAAAGTATCAAATCCGAATGCGTTATTCAGTGATGATCGAAAATCAATTACAATTCAATACCCTTTTACGGATTATATGGAGAATCCTGACAAACTCAACTTTGAAGTAGAGTTTGAAAAATAAATAAAATGAATAAAAAAATTCAACTTCAAGATCTAGGAAACAGAGATTATAAATCGACGTGGGAATATCAAGAAGAGCTTTTTAAAGCTATAGTTGATTTAAAAATCAAAAATAGAAGGGAAGAACTTGATTTGCCAACTCCCAATTATTTATTGTTTGTTGAGCATCCTCATGTTTATACTTTAGGCAAAAGTGGTGATCTAGAGAACTTGTTATTAAACGAAAAACAGCTTGAAGCCAAAGGAGCAACTTTTTACAAAATTAACCGCGGAGGTGATATTACTTATCACGGACCGGGACAGGTTGTGGGTTATCCAATTCTAGATTTAGAAAACTTCTTTACAGATATTCATAAATATTTACGTTTTTTAGAAGAAGCAATTATTCTGACTTTGGCAGAATACGGATTAGAGTCGGGCAGGAGTGAAGGTGAAACCGGAGTTTGGCTTGGTGTGGGAACACCATTTGCGCGTAAAATATGTGCAATGGGCGTTCGTGCTTCGCGTTGGGTTACCATGCACGGATTTGCATTAAATGTAAATGTAGATTTAGGATATTTTGATAATATAATTCCATGCGGTATTCGTGGTAAAGGCGTTACTTCTTTAAATGTTGAACTCGGTGTTGAACGTGTTGATGAGGAAGAAGTAAAGTCTAAAATCAATAAACATTTGGCTCATTTATTTGAAGCTGAATTTATTACAGAAAAATCAAATTAAAACTAGTTTTAGTTTTTGAATATTTACTTTATACCTATTGAATATAATTGCTTTTATAGAAATTATATTCAACGGGTTTTTCTGTTTTAGATATGGATATGATCGATAAAAAAGCAATTTTAAATAGTTTAAGACTTCCTGAAAAAGAGCTGGAGGAATTATCGAATATATGCGAGCATAAAATAATTGATAAAGGAGATTATTTTATTGTGGCAGGTCAAATTCCGCGTAAGATGGCTTTCGTTTTAAAAGGATTGTTTCGATATGTTTATAGTAATGAAAATGGTAACGAGTTTACAAAAAGCATCATTACCGAAAATAACTTTATAAGTTCCTATTCAGCAATGATTCATAATAGTATTTCTCATTTTTCGGTTGAAGTTTTGGAAGAGGCAGAAATTTTAGAAATTGATTATTTGAGATGGCTGGAAATGAAAGAGAAAAACTCTTTTTGGAATGGTTTTTTACTTCAAATATTAGAAAAAGCTTTTTGTGTTAAAGAGAAACGAGAGCGGGAATTACTGCTTTTGGATGCAGAAAAACGATATGAAATTTTTGTTGCTGAGTTTCCAAATTTAGAAAGTAGAGTTTCGCAGCAAATTATAGCTTCATATTTGGGTATTCAACCTGAATCACTTAGTAGAATTAGAAGAAAATTTAAGACTTAACATAGATCAATGCATAGTTTTGCGACGATGGGTATTTTTGATGCTTAATTTAAATATTGAGCTATGAAAATCACGAATAGTACTATCGTTATTACTGGAGGAAGTTCAGGTATAGGATTTGAAATGTGTAAACAGTTTTTAAAACAAGGTAATACAGTAATTACTTGTTCACGTTCTGTTGAAAAACTCAAAGAAGCTCAAAGAATACTGCCCGATCTAATTGTTTATCCTTGTAATATTGCAAATGAGCATGAATGTGAAGTGTTTGCAAAATGGATTGAGGCTTATTACCCTCAGATAAATATCTTGATTAATAACGCTGCGATTGTTCATGGAACGGCTTTTATAGAAGATGATTTGATTTTGCAAAAAATGAATGATGAAATTTCAACCAATTTTGAAGCTCCAGTTCGTTTGATAAAATTGTTATATCCTATTCTGATCAAAAATAAAAATTCGAAAGTTATAAATATTACTACTGGTTTGGTGTATGTACCAAGAGGTGTTTATACTTTCTATAATGCCGTAAAATCAGCCTTGCACTCCTTTACCCAAGTCTTGAGGTATCAGCTTAAAAATGAACCAATACAGATTATTGAGGTGTTATTTCCAGTTGTAAATACGCCTTGGCATAATGGTAAGCCTCCTAAAATTGCTATATCTTCAGAAAAGGCTGTTACAGAAGTGTTTAAAGGACTTGATAAGAACAAATTGGAAATAAGAATTTCGAAGGTAAAGTTATTATATGTGCTTTTTAGAATTGCTCCACATTTTGCATTCAAAAAAATAAATAGTTTAAGCTGATTTTTTTACTGTTTATGCAAACGGAATCCCTTTTGCTTGTTAGTAAATCTTGGTTTTATACCTGTTTTATTTATAAGATTAAAGTTAAAATATCGTAAATTAAAGTAGGAAAAAGATTTAAATTTAACATTTATTTATTGTTTTCGTAAGAAAATAATTTCATTTTTGCTAAATACTAACCAAAACTAAGCAAAAATGAAATTACAGTTTAAATGTATTTTAATATTATTTATGATGTTAATTATACAAATTTCTTTCTCTCAAGAAAGAGTTGTTTCTGGAAAAGTTTCCGATGAAAGCGGATTTCCTCTTCCAGGAGTTAGTGTTCTTGTTAAAGGAACTAAAAAAGGATCTCAAACAGATATTGATGGAAAATATGCTGTAAAAGCATCTCCAGGAGAGGTTTTGATTTTTAGTTACATGGGAATGAAAACTCAGGAATTATCTGCTGCAACAGCGGTTGTGAATGTAAAACTATCAAGTGTTTCTAATGAACTTGATGGTGTTGTTGTAACGGCATTAGGAATTAAAAGAGAGAAGAAATCTCTTGGTTATGCCTCACAAGAAATAAAAGGCGCTGATTTGAATTCGGGTGTTGCCAGCGGAAATTTCCTAAATGAAATTTCTGGAAAAGCAGCTGGTGTATATGTTAGAAAAAACACCAATTTTGGAGGGTCTACTAATGTTGTATCAAGAGGGGTTAAGAACCTTACGGGTGATAATCAGATGCTTATTGTTATAGACGGAATGCCGATTAACAATAGTAATATTAATTCAAATTCGGCAAAACAAACCGAGGGAGTTCGAAATACTTACGATTACGGTAATGCTGGTATGGATATAAATCCAGACGATATTGAATCTCTTAATATATTGAAAGGAGCTGCAGCCGCGGCCTTGTACGGCTGGCAGGCTGGTAATGGCGTAATCATGATTACCACTAAAAAAGGGAAAGCAAAAAAGGGAATGGGTATAACTGTTTCAAGTGAAGTAACAATTGGTTCACTTGATAAAAACACTTTTCCTACTTATCAAAATAAGTATGGTCAAGGTTATGGACCAACTTATGATGATAAAGGCAATCCGAAAGGTATTCCTGTAGGACCTACCGGAGCTTTTTTTGTAATAGATAAAAATGGTAATCAAGTTTCGACCACATTTGATGATGCATCTTATGGTGTGGCTTTTGATCCAAATCTGTCTGTTTATCAATGGAATGCTTACACGCCTTACTCTTCAAATTATGGTAAAAAAACACCTTGGGTGGCTGCGGCAAATGGTCCTGTTACTTTTTTTCAAACAGCACAAATTTTCAATAATTCTATCTCTTTTGAAGATGGAAATGAAAAGACCAATATTGTTATCAACTACAATAATTATAAAGAAAATGGAATATTGCCAAACAGTGAACTTAAGAAAAATAATTTAAGCCTTAAGTTAAATCATAAATTTACGGATAAACTTACAGCAAATATTTTTGCAAATTATTTGGCTCAATCTACGGTTGGAAGAAACTCTACAGGATACAGTGGAGATAATGTAGCAAGTAGTTTTAGACAATGGTGGCCTTTAAATGTTGATTTAAAAGAGCTGAAAACTGTTTTTGAAAATTCGGGAGGACAAAACGTAACATGGAACATGAAAGATCCCGCAAATGGTGATATATCTTCTAAATCTGCTAACAATCCCTATTTTACGAGATATAAAAATTTTCAATCTGATGAAAGAAATCGTTTTATAGGTTATGTACAATTAGATTATAAATTAACAGACTGGTTATCTGCTACAGGAAAAGCAAGTACTGATAGTTATTCTGAACTTCGTGAAGAAAGAAGAGCCGATGGTGCAAGCAGTGCTGTATTTGGTGTAAGCAGAGCATCAGTGCCTTCTGGATACCAAAGATATAATGGAATGTTTTCTGAACAGAATTATCAATTCACACTGAATTTTAATAGAAAGTTAACGGACAATTTTTCTTTAAATGGTCTGGTTGGTGTAAATGGCTTAAGAACACGTCGTACTTCAATATTAGCTTCTACAGAGGGAGGACTAATAATTCCAGGAATATATTCATTGACAAACTCTAAATCAGCAGCACCATTTCCTATTGAAAAAGAAGAAAATTCAGGAGTTAATAGTGTTTATACTTCGGCTTCATTAGGATATAAGGATTTCTTATTTTTAGAAGGAACAGTACGTAATGATGCATTTTCGACTTTGCCAAAAGGAAACAATGCGGTTAATACTTTTTCTACATCAGCAAGTTATGTGTTTACCAAACATGTTCATCAAGATTGGCTTTCGTTTGGGAAACTTAGGGTAAGTTATGCCGAAAATCCACAAGGAAATATTGATTTGTATGCGTTACAAGACACTTTTGATAAGTTCGACAATTTTGGATCAAATCCTCTTTATTCAAAACCAAGTATTGCCGCTAATTCAAATTTGCGTCCTGTAAAAACAGCCTCTCAAGAAGTTGGTTTAGAGATGCAGTTTTTTAATAGAAGACTTGGATTTGATACTAGTATTTACAAAAGTTTGAGCTCTGATCAAATTTTTCCTGTTGATTACTCTACAGGAACAGGGTATTCTTCAAAATATGTAAATGCAGGTTCAGTAGAGAACAAAGGGATAGAAGTCCAGCTTAATATGACCCCAGTAAAAATGAAAGATTTTCAATGGGATATTTTTGTAAACTGGTCTAAAAATAAAAATACTGTTGTTGAATTGACAGAGGGTATTGAAATATTGACATTAGGAACTTTTCAGGGCGGAGTAAGTATTGTTGCGAAAAAAGGACAGCCGTATGGAGATATTATTGGCGCTGATTATGTGTATGCAAAAGATGGACAAAAAATAACGAATAATGGAACTTATGCGATCACATCAACGACTACAAATGTTATTGGAAATGTTACTCCTGATTGGTTAGGAGGAATTAGAAATAAATTTACTTACAAACAAGTTTCTTTAGGGTTCCTGATTGATATGCAAAAGGGCGGAGACATCTTTTCATTAGATCAATATTATGGGCAAAATTCAGGTTTATATGAGTCAACTGCTGGTTACAATGAATTAGGAAATCCGGTTCGAAATACATTAGCAAATGGCGGCGGA
Source organism: Flavobacterium sp. FlaQc-30 (assembly GCF_044005885.1). Lineage (NCBI taxonomy): Bacteria > Pseudomonadati > Bacteroidota > Flavobacteriia > Flavobacteriales > Flavobacteriaceae > Flavobacterium > Flavobacterium sp. FlaQc-30. The sequence continues at coordinate 401,840 of NZ_JBIPCO010000004.1, forward strand.
GTTATACTGCCAGGTGTTAATGCTGATGGAACGCCAAATACGACAAGAACTCCAGCTCCAGAAGTAGCAGGAGGGATTTATGGCTATACAAAAAATCCACAAAAAGCATTTATATACGATGCAAGTTACATCAAATTAAGAGAAGCAAGTATTACTTATAGTTTTCCTTCGGAGGTTGTATCTAGAATGAAATTGACAGGTTTGAAATTGTCATTAGTTGGCTCTAATTTATGGATTATTCATAAAAATCTTCCAGGTGCTGATCCAGAAAGCGGACTGAGTTCAGGTAACTTATCAGCAGGATATTCAAGCGGTTCATTGCCTACTACAAGAAACATAGGATGTAATCTAACATTAAAATTTTAAATCATGAAAAAAATACTTTTACTGATCTCTTTTATTGGCATCATGACTTCATGCAGTGATGATCTTACAGATAAAAATGTTGATCCTAAAAAGCCAACTATTACTAAGGCAGAATATTTGTTTACCAATGCTCAGAAAAAAATAGTAGACCAAATGGTAAGCACAAGCGTTAATAACAATGTTTTTAGATTGTTTGCTCAACAATGGGCAGAAACTACTTATCCTAACGAAAGTCAATACGATTTAACGGGACGAAAAATACCTGATAATCATTTTAATGCTTTCTATAGAGATGTATTATTTGATTTGTTTGAATCTAAATCAATGATTGAATCTCAGTCTACTATGACAGATTCTGAAGCTGTAATAAAAGAAAATAAACTGGCACTTATTGATGTACTTGAAGTTTACTCCTACAGCATATTGGTTGATACTTTTGGAAACATTCCTTATACACAAGCCGGAGATATTATAAAATATCCTTTACCAGTTTATGATGACGCTAAAACAATTTATAAAGATCTTATAGCTAGATTGATAAAAGATGAAGCTGTATTTAAAAAAAATGCTTCGAGCCCTAATTTTGGAAGTGCTGATATCATTTACTCGGGAAATGCAGCAAGTAATTTGAAATGGGCAAAATTTGTTAATTCGTTAATTATAAGATTATCTGTAAATATTTCGGACGTAGAACCTGATTATGCAGCAGTTCAGCTTCAGGCTGCTCTTGCAAATGGTGTGCTTTCAAGTAATGCAGATAATACAAAATTGGTTTATTTAACTACTACAGGTAATCAAAATCCGTTGTATACAGATTTAGTTGCCAGTAATAGAACAGATTTTGTTCCTGCTGAGCCTTTTGTTGCAGCTATGGATGCGGTGGGAGATCCTCGAATGGTTAAATATTTCGTTAATGATACTCCAATACCTGTTCTTCCTGCAGGGAGAACTTTTATTGGAGGGACTTATGGAGAAGCAAATGTATACAGTAGTTCTTCTCACCTAACCAAAACATTTAATAGTCAAACATATCCGGGTACTTTGTTTGATTATGCGGAGTTACAATTTTTATTGGCCGAAGCTGCAGAGAAGAACTTAATTCCGGGAGGATCTGCTCAAGCAAAAAAATATTATGATGCTGGAATTACAGCGTCAATGCTGGACTGGGGATTAACAGCAGCAGATGCAACAGCTTATTTGGCAAAACCTAAAGTGGATTATACCAATGTTCAAAGCGGTGCAACTTGGAAGGAAAAAATTGGAACTCAAGCTTGGTTTGCACTCTATAATAGAGGATTTGAGGCTTGGACATCTTACAGGCGATTAGATTTCCCTGTTCTAAAAGCACCAACCTCTGCTATTAATAAAAATATTTTGACAGTGCCTGTTCGATATACTTATTCAGGAAAAGAGCAATCTGTAAATGGAACTAATTATACGAAAGCAGCTATTGCCATTGGCGGTGATAAAATGAATACCAAATTGTTTTGGGATAAATACTAAAGCGATCTGATGACTAAAAAAAAGACTTATCATTTTTTTGATAAGTCTTTTTTTTTATTCGAAAAAATCAAGTTCCAGTTGATCAGGTAAAAGTCTGAAACTCATTCGGTGATATTTTGTTGTTCCGTATTTTCTAATTGCTTCTCGATGCTCTTTGGTTGGGTATCCTTTATTTTTTTTCCAGTTATACATTGGAAATTCTTCGTGAATTTGATCCATGTATTCATCTCGATAGGTTTTTGCTAATACTGATGCCGCTGCAATGCTTAGAAATTTGGCATCACCTTTTACAATACTCGTATTTGGGATAGATTTCAGCAATTCTATTTCAGCAGAAGAAAACTGTTTTCCAACAGTATTTTTTAATCCTAGTTTTGCATTCAAGGCACGGTTACCATCTACAATAATATATTCAGGAACTTGACTTAATTTTAAGATACATTCCTGCATTCCCTTCATTGATGCATTTAATATGTTTATTTCATCAATCTCATCAGGAAATAAATGTGTTACAGAAAAACAAAGCGATTGCTCTTCGATAATTGGTTTTAAAAGTGCACGTGTTTTTTCAGACAATTGTTTACTGTCATTTAAAATCGTATTCTCAAAATCTTTTGGAAGAATTATAGCCGCTGCCGTAACAGGTCCTGCTAGACAACCACGTCCTGCTTCATCTGTTCCTGTCTCTAATGAAAATCCTGAATAATTAAGCTGCAGCATCTAGTTCTTTTTTTTGAAGTGCAAATATTGTAATTTTTTTTCAAAATTTATTAAAAAGGCAAATTGATCAATACTGGTAGAAAGTGTGTTTTTTTGAAGACTTTTATTTAAGTAGAATGGTGTAGTTCTATAGAATAGTTCTAAACACAAATCGTGTTTTGTGTCAAGATTTTGATTTGTCTTTGATGCATGTTTTTTAATATTGTTAAAATTGCAGGTTACTTTCGTTTCAGTTAAGATATATTCTAAGTTGTAATCGAAGCATCTAAGTTTTACTCTTTTTTTCTCAGCTGCATTTATTATGTTAAAATAAATTAAAAATTATTGAGTTGAAAGTGGGGCATTTTTTGGGCTATCAATTGTAAATAATGAACTTAAATAACTAGTTAAGTGTGGAAATGTGCCTTTTTGCTATTTTTTTTGTTAGGATAATTGTTACATTTTAAACAAAATGCACTCCGTTTTAAGGGTTTTGTTACAGTTGTAAATGTTAATATTGTGTTAAAATTATAAAATTAGATATATTCTAGATACAGCTGTATTGTTATATATAATAGGGTTTTAGCTAAAAAATGTTGATTTACTGCGTTTTACTGTTAATGCGCTATTAAAGTAATGTTGGTGTTCTGTTAAAAAGACTCTTGTTATTTTAAGAAATAATTAAGATGTTTGTCGCATACTAATTCAAATATATACCAAAATGAAATTAAAATTACAATGGATCTATTCGCTATTGATAGCGCTTTCTATTCAGTTTTCTTATGCTCAAGAGAGGACTGTTACAGGTATCGTTTCAGGTGATACAGGAGTTATTCCAGGGGTTAATGTTATTGTTAAAGGCACAAAAGTTAGTACGCAAACAGATTTTGATGGAGGTTTCTCTATTAAAGCAAAAACTGGAGATGTACTTCTTTTTTCTTATGTTGGGATGGATCAGGTTACAGCTGTGGTAGGACCTTCTTCAACAGTAAGTGTTAAAATGAAAGATTCAGGAAAATCTTTGGACGAAGTTGTTGTTGTTGCCTATGGTAAAGCAAAGAAAAGTTCTTATACAGGTTCTGCTGCTTCGATCAAAGCAGAAGATTTTGAAAATAGAGCAGTAACAAACGTTTTATCTACAATTGAAGGAGCTACTTCAGGTGTTCAAATTCAAAGTGCGTCTGGACAACCAGGTGCTGCTCCAGCAATTAGAATCCGTGGTTTTAGTTCTATCAACGGATCAAATACACCGTTGTACGTTGTAGACGGAGTGCCGTTTGCAGGTGATATTAGTACTTTGAATTCTGCTGATATTGAAAGCTTAACAGTTTTAAAAGACGCATCTTCAACGTCTCTTTATGGATCAAAAGCAGCTAATGGTGTAATTATTATTACAACAAAAACTGGTAAATCATCAAAAGATAAGTTTTCACTAAATGTAAGTCAAGGATTGACTTCAAGATTGATTAAAGAATACGATAGAGTTAATGTTTATGATTACTACCCTTTAGAGTGGGAAGCAATTAGAAACAGCCGTCCAATGGGAACACCTGCTCAGATAGATGCAGCTAACACATATGCATCTGGTAGAGTTCCAATCGAATTGGTTACAAACCCATTTAATGTTCCAAACGGACAAATCGTTGGTACAGATGGTAAATTAAATCCAAATGCTAAACTTTTATATCCAGATGATTTAGATTGGACAAAAGAATTAGAGAGAGCTGGTACAAGACAAAATGCTGACTTTTCGTACCAAGGAAAAAGTGATAAATCAAACTATTTCGCTTCTTTAGGATATCTTAATGAAGAAGGATATGTTCAAAAATCTGATTACGAGAGAATTTCTGCTCGTTTGAATCTTAACACTGCTTTGAAAGAGTGGTTCAAAACTGGTATTAATTTAACTGGTACTACTACAGATTCTAATATGGCAGTAAACGGAGTTGATAATACAAGCTCTTTTAATAACCCGTTTAGAGCAACTAGATATATGGGGCCTATTTACCCTGTTTATGACCATGCACCAAACGGAGATTATTTGTTAAATCCTGTTACTGGGGATAAAATCTACTCAACTCGTAGAGGTGCTGGTGCCGCACCAGGCAGAAATATTGTTTATGAAACACTAAACAATACTGATAATCAAAAAGGAACGGCTTTATCAGCAAGAACTTATGTTGAATTTAAGTTCTTGAAAGATTTTAAATTTACTGCAAACGCAGCATTGGATAAGACTTACTTAAACAGAACATATACATATAACACAGAAATTGGAGACGGTGCACCTACAGGATTGATAGCTAAAGAGAACAGGATTATGACTGGTGTTACTTATAACCAGTTATTAAATTATGACAAGAAAATTGGTGATCATACAATCTCAGTTTTAGCAGGACACGAAAGTTTCGACTACGAAAGGGAATGGTTGTCTGGTACTAAAACAGGTCAGGTTTTTCCAGATAATCCAGAATTTATTAATTATGCGACAGTAACTGACCTAACATCTTATACAAGAAATTATGGAACAGAGTCTTATTTGTCAAGAGTAGGATATGACTATAAAGATAAATATATCCTTTCAGGATCATTTAGAAGAGACGGTTCTTCTAAATTTGCAAATGATAACCGTTGGGGGAATTTTTGGTCAGTTGGAGGTGCTTGGGTACTTTCAAGAGAAAGCTTCTTAGAAAATAGCGGATGGATCAATGAGTTAAAATTAAGAGCTTCTTTAGGAGAGGTTGGTAATGATTCTCATTTAAGTTTTGATGATTTAAGTTATTATGCAAGCTTATCAACATTTAGTTTAGGATATGATAATCAGAGTGAAGGTGGTGCTATTGCAAGCTCTGCTGGGAACCCAAATTTAAAATGGGAAAAAAATACTCAAAAAGATATTGCTGTTGAATTTGGATTGTTTAAAAACAGACTTAGAGGTAGTGTTGAGTATTACAACAGAAGCACAGATGGTTTAATATTTTCAGTACCAAATCCATTATCTTCAGGGCTTGATAACAGAATCGAAAATATTGGTTCTATGTTTAACAGAGGTTTCGAAGTTTCTTTAGATGGAGTTGTTGTTAAAACAAATGACTTTTCATGGGGATTGAATATAAATGCATCTACAATTCATAATGAAATTACTAGTTTGCCTCAAAAAGAGATTATTAATGGAACTAAGAAATTAATGGTTGGGCAGTCTATGTACGACTATTGGTTGAGAGCTTGGTATGGTGTAGATTCAGCTGATGGATATGCTTTATACGTATCAGATCCAACTTTAATTGTTGCAGGAGATGCGACACAAAGAGTTGTTAATGGCGTTAATGTAACAACAGATCCAAATAAAGCGTTGTATCATTATGCTGATTCAGCAATTCCAGATTTGTTTGGTAGTTTTGGGACTAATTTTGAATATAAAGGTTTAAGATTGGAAGTTTTATTTGCTTATCAAATAGGTGGAAAAATGTATGATTCTAATTATGCATCACTTATGCATACTGGAAACAATTATGGATCTGCTTTAAGTGTAGATGCTCTTAACAGATGGCAAAAACCAGGTGATATTACTGATGTTCCAAGAATGGACGTTAGTAGAAATACTCAATCAACTGCAGCTTCTGACAGATGGTTAATAGGTTCTGATTATTTATCTTTAAGACAAGTTAATTTATCTTACAAGATGCCTTCAGAGTTAATCACTAAATTAGGAGTGGATAATGCTACCTTGTATGTAAATGGTGAAAATTTATTATTATTCACTAAACGTCAAGGGATGGATCCAAGTCAAACTTTTAATGGAACAACTCAAAATAGATACATGCCATCTAGAGCTATTACATTAGGGTTAAACTTAAACTTTTAAAAAAAAAACATTATGAAATCAAATTATATAAAACAGATATTTTTCGCAATATCGTTATTGGTACTCTCTTCATGTTCAGACGATTTTTTAGATAAAAAGCCTACGGAATATGTTACTTATGAGGATATTACTAAAACGACAGACGATTTAATGACGCTTTTAAATGGTATACATAGATCATTGTATATTAGATATGAAAGTAATCAGAATGAGAACGGTTTAGGAGGAATGATGCAGCAAGTTGATATTGCTGGAGATGATGTGGTTTTTCCTGCTACTAATGGATGGTTTTTGCAAGTTTACAACTGGAATGGTGTCGCAAACGAGAATGCTCAAGATGTTAGATTTCCGTACCGTACTTATTATAGAATAATTAGAAATGCAAACACTATCCTTGGTGCAGTAGATAAAACAATAGGTCCAGATGCTGATAAAAAGGTTTTAAAAGGTCAAGCTTTATTGTATAGAGCATTTTGTCACTATCAATTGGTTCAATTGTTTGGAAAAAGATATGTTAATGGAGTTGATAACTCGCAATTGGGAGTGCCGTTAGTTTTAGTAGTTGGTAATGAGGGTTTTGCTCGTTCAACTGTTGAACAAGTTTACACACAAATCAATAAAGATCTAGATGAAGCAAATACTTTATTAGTAGGTTATACAAAACCAAATAATTCTCATTTAGGTTTAAGTGTAGCACAAGGTTTAAAAGCTAGAGTTGCATTAACTCAAGGAAATTGGGCTATTGCTGCAGATTATGCTGCTAAAGCTAAAACAGGTATTGCATTAATGAATGCTGAAGAATATGTAAAAGGGTTTAATGACTACGCTGGTAAAGAATGGATGTGGGGAAGCCATATTAATGAAGTTCAAACAGATTATTTTGGTAATTTTGGAGCTTACATGTCTAGAAATTACAATTCAACAGTTATTCGTACATGTCCAAAGGCAATTAATAGTAAACTTTATAATTTGATTCCTACAACGGATGTACGTTCAAAGTTATTTGATAAAACGGGAGTGCACGCTTCGCTGAATCTTCCAAGCTCTTTTACTAAATACCCTTACACAAGTCAAAAATTCTTATCTGTAAGTACTGGTGATAGTAGATGTGATGTTCCTTATATGCGTGTTGCTGAGATGTACCTTATCGAAGCAGAGGCAAAAGCAAGATTAGGGCAAGCTGATGCAGCTGCTGTATTATTTGCTCTAGTAAAAACAAGAGATACTGGATATACTTTGTCTACAAAAACAGGACAAGCTTTAGTTGATGAAATCTGGTTTCAAAGAAGAATTGAATTATGGGGAGAAGGTTTTAGATTTTATGACTTAAAGAGAACAAATTCTCCTCTTGATAGATCTGGAGCTAATCATAATTCAACGATCACAAACAACGTAATCAATGTTCCTGCAACAGATAAAAGATGGCAATGGTTGATCCCTAGAGCAGAGATCAATGCAAATCCACTAGTTAAGCAGAACGAACTATAATAAATTGTAAATTTAGCTTAATGGGATTTTTAATTTTTGAAAGATTTAAAAACTAGTAGAAAATTAAAGTAATCGTCCACATTAAGTATATTTTACAGAAGCAATAAATATTTTGATTTTCTTGAAAACCCCGTTTACATTTGTAAACGGGGTTTTCATTTTAGAAGCGGTTATAAAAATGCGGTTATACTAACATTTTGTTTTTTTTCGTTTATACGTTTTTATCTTTTACCTTTGCTCGACAAAATTTGCCGAAATAATTTTATATAACATTATCAAATGAGAATATTCATTTTTCTATATCTATTAATTATACCAACCCTATTGTTTTCTCAAGAAAAGACTACTTCAAAAAGTAGTTTAGATATGAATTCAAAATATTCAAGTATAACAGACACTGTTAAAAAGAAGAAGGCTAAAATTGCTAAAATAGATCAATACCAGATTATTACTCTAGAGCATGATACTACTTATGTAGATACATCATTAACAATAAAAAGCGGATATAAACAAAACCATCTGCGAAAAGATCTTTTTGGACTGCTGGAGTTCTCAAATATTGGGCAGCCTTTAAATGTTTTGCAATACAGTTTAACTAGTTTTTCTCCTTATCCAGAGATTGGCTTTTCGGCAATGCACTATAATTATTTGCAGGCAGATGATATTAGATACTATTCGGCAGCGACTCCTGTAACAGAGTTGTTTTTTAATACAACAATTAATAAAGGACAAAATGTAGACTCGTTTATTACTTTAAATACTTCAAAAAACCTTAATTTTTCTATTGCTTATAGAGGTTTACGTTCAGAAGGAGATTATATAAATCAGTTAGTAAGTTCAGGAAATTTTAGATTTACTACAAGTTATGCAACAACAGATAGAAGATATGCTTTAAATGCGCACTTTACTTTTCAAGATAATTCGAACGAAGAAAATGGAGGTATTACCACCCCAGAAGATTTTGAAAGCGACAATCCTGATTTTAAAAATCGTCAGCGATTACAAGTTTACCTGACAGATGCAAAATCTTTTTTGAAAGGGAAAAGATTGTTTTTTGACCACGCTTTCAGAGTAAATCCAAAGAACGGAAATAATAATTTGTATATAAATCATCAGTTTAACTTCGAAAATAAATTTTTCGAATACAACCAGCCTACTGTTCTTTCGACTGTTGACGGACAGCAAGTGCAGCGTTTTGGAGCTTCATATACCACAAGTGGTATAAATGATCAAACTCATTTTGAAAGATTGTACAATAAAGTTGGATTGGCTTATGAAAATTCTCTCTTAGGAAAGTTTAATTTTTTTGTAGACGATTACAGATCAAATTATAAATACGATCGAATTTTAGTTGATAAATCAGGAGGAGTAATTCCTGATAATTTGTTTCTTCAGATCAATAATGTAGGTGGGCAATATGAATATCAAAAGAATAAATGGAATGGCCGTTTTTTATATACAAGATCTATCACTAACCAGTCACTTTCTGATCTTGACGCAAGATTACGATATAATTTAAATGAGAAAATCCAGTTCGATTTTAAATATAGAAACGTAAACAAACTGCCAAACAATAATTACAATTTATATCAAAGCAGTTATGTACAATACAACTGGTCGAATGATTTTAAAAACGAAAAAATCAATACGCTTGGAGCCAGCGTGTATACACCTTGGTTAAATGCCGAGGTTCAGTATACAGTTTTAAACGATCATTTGTATTTTAAAGATGTTTCAACTCCGGCTCAAGTATTAGCCCAAACACAAATTATAAATCCGGAGCAGTACGGAAACGCTATTAATTATCTAGAAATAAAAGCAAGCAAAGAATTTAAATTTGGGAAATTTGCATTAGATAATACTCTTCTGTATCAGAAAGTAGATCAATCTGATTTAATTTTAAATGTACCGGATTTTGTAACAAGAAACACATTCTATTATTCAAATCACTTTTTTAAGAAAGCATTATTTGCACAAGCAGGTGTTGTTTTTAGTTATTTTACAAAATATTATGGAAATGGATATAATCCGGTTGTTGGAGAGTTTTTTGTTCAAAATAATAAAGAGATTGGAAATTATCCACTTTTTGATCTTTTTATAAACGCAAGAATTCGTCAGACGCGTTTTTATCTAAAAGCAGAACATATAAATGCTCTTTTCGCAAAAAGCGATTATTATTCGGCGCCTAACAATCCTTATCGTGATTTTGTATTGCGATTTGGTTTAGTTTGGAATTTCTTCCAATAAAACAATAAAATTTATTTTAAAATACCACATATTAAAACTTAAACAAAATGGACTTTTCAAAAAATATTTTAGAAACAATTGGTAATACACCATTAGTAAAACTCAACAAGATTGTTGCTGAAATTGATGCATTAGTATTGGCAAAAGTCGAGACCTTTAATCCAGGAAATTCTGTAAAAGACAGAATGGCTGTAAAAATGATTGAAGATGCAGAGGCAGATGGACGATTAAAACCAGGCGGAACTATTATTGAAGGTACTTCTGGTAATACAGGAATGGGGTTAGCACTTGTTGCAATTATTAAAGGATATAAATTAATCTGTGTAATATCAGACAAACAGTCTAAAGAAAAAATGGATATTCTTCGTGCTGTAGGTGCAAAAGTTGTAGTTTGTCCTACAGATGTTGAGCCTACAGATCCTCGTTCGTACTATTCAGTTTCTAAACGATTAGCCGAAGAAACACCAAATTCTTGGTATGTAAATCAATACGATAATTTATCAAATTCATTAGCACATTATGAGCAGACCGGACCTGAAATTTGGAAGCAAACCGAAGGTAAAATTACTCATTTTGTTGTGGGAGTAGGAACAGGAGGAACAATTTCTGGAGTAGGGAAATATTTAAAAGAACAAAATCCAAATATTAAAATTTGGGGAATTGATACTTATGGTTCTGTTTTCAAAAAATACCACGAAACTGGAATTTTTGATGAAAACGAAATTTACTCTTATATAACTGAAGGAATTGGAGAAGATATTTTACCTAAAAATGTTGACTTTTCTTTGATCGATGGATTTACAAAAGTGACTGATAAAGATGCAGCAGTTTATACTAGAAAGATTGCACTAGAAGAAGCAATTTTTGTTGGAAATTCAGCTGGAGCCTGTATAAAAGGCTTGCTGCAGTTAAAAGAACATTTTAAACCAGATGATGTTGTAGTTGTCTTATTTCATGATTCAGGAAGTCGTTATGTAGGTAAAATGTTTAATGATGATTGGATGCGTGAGCGTGGATTCTTAGAAGAAAATGTTACCAAAGCTGAAGATGTTATAAAAGATCATATCGATAAAGAATTGATCGTTGTTCGTACAGAAGAGCTGGTTTCTCATGCTATTGAGCGTATGCGTAAATATAAAATTTCGCAGATTCCAGTAGTTGATATAAATGGTTTTGTAGGTTCTGTTGATGAAACAGATTTGTTTAGAAGTTATGTTGCAGATAAAAATGTAGCTGAAAAACCGATAAAAGATGTCATGGGGAAACCATTTCCAATCGTAAAATTAGGAACTCCAATCGAAGAAGTTTCTAAGCTTTTTACAAAAGAAAATGATGCAGTTTTGATTGATCTAGGAAATGGAAATCATCACATCATCACTAAATATGATATTATTGGATCTATTAAATAGAACAAATTAATACTTTTATAAATCCATAAATCTGCTTTCTAAAGATAGATTTATGGATTTTTTTATCCTATAAAAATTTTAGAATGAACTTTACTGCAATTGATTTTGAAACAGCAACGGGTTATCATCCATGTTCTGTGGGAATTGTTACTGTCGAAAATGGAATTATTGTAGACGAATTTGTCACTTTAATAAAACCGCCAAATAACGAGTATAATCCATTTACCATTCGAGTACATGGTATTTATCCAAAAGATACGGTCAATTCAAAATCATTTTTACAGATTTATCCAGAGATTGAAAAAAGATTAAAAAATAGAGTAGTTGTGGCTCATAACGAAAGTTTTGATCGCAATGTTTTGGTGAAGTCAATGTTGCTTTACGGATTAAACTATGAAGATTTAAATATCGCTTCTAAGTGGGAATGTACCGTTAAGATTTATAAAGCAAAAGGTTTGAAGCCAACAAAATTGAGCGATTGCTGTAGAGAAATGAAAATACAACTTAATCATCATGAGGCGCTGTCTGATGCACGTGCTTGTGCAAAACTTTATCTGCTTAGATAAAAAAAACTTTATATTTTGTAAGAATAGTATTAAAAATGTTTATTTTTAGTTTTTATTTCAATTAAAAACTTAAAAATGAAAGAAGACTTTCTTCATTATCTCTGGAAATTCAAAAAGTTTGATACTCTGAATTTAAAAACAGTTCAAGGTGAATTGGTTACGATTATTAAAACTGGCGACTATTTGCAACGTTCGGGGCCTGATTTTTTTAATGCTCATATTAAAATTGGAGATCAAAAGTGGGCGGGAAATGTAGAAATTCATTTAAAATCATCAGACTGGTATTTACATAATCATGAGAATGATTCAGCCTATGAAAATGTTATTCTGCACGTAGTTTGGGAGAATGATACTGCCATTTTTAGAAAAAATAATACTGAAATACCAGTTTTAGTCATTAAAGATTATGTGAAAGCAGAAGTACTTGCAAATTATCAAAACTTGCTTTCTACTAAAACTTGGATTCCGTGCGAAAAGCAAATATGTGAAATTGATGAGTTTGTTTTAAAAAATTGGCAGGAAAGGTTGTTTTTTGAGCGATTAGAGCGTAAATCAGAACTTGTTTGTAAACTTTTAGACGAATTTAATCAAGATTGGGAAGCTGTTTTATTCTGCTTACTAGCTAAGAATTTTGGATTAAATACAAATGGTTCTTCTTTCTTGCAAATAGCCAAATCAATTCCTTTTTCGATTATTAGGAAAGAAAGTTTCGAGGCAGAAAATTTAGAAGCACTATTTTTTGGAACAGCCAATTTATTAAATGAAGAGAAAGAAGACGAGTATTTTAAAGATTTAAAATTTAGATTTTTTTACCTCTTACATAAATACCAATTAGAGAGATCTTATATTGACCCTCTTCAATTTTTTAAGCACAGACCAGACAATTTTCCGACAATCAGACTGTCGCAGTTGGCTAAATTATATTATAAACAGCAGAACTTATTTTCGAAGATTATTAGATTAAAATCAGTAAAAAATGTTTACGAAACCCTGAGTGTTTCCACTAGTCCTTATTGGAAAAAACATTTTCAGTTTGATAAAGAAAGCCCAAGCAAAGAAAAAATATTATCAAAGTCATTTCTTGATTTGGTAATCATTAATACTATTATTCCAATTCAGTTTGCTTATTCAAGAATGATTGGAGAATCTATTTCCGAAGACTTAATTAGTTTTATGGACGAAATCTCTCCAGAAAAGAACTCAATAATAGAAAAGTTTACCTCTTTTGGTATTAAATCAATAAATGCGTTCGAAACACAAACTTTATTAGAGCTTAAGAATGAGTATTGTAATAAAAAAAGCTTGCTTGAAATGTGCTGTTGGAATAGAGCTTTTGAAAAAATAATAGGATATATTATGTAATTAGAAAATGAGCAATTAGATAATTTGTATTTTTGTAATCAAGAATCATCCTGATATAATTAGGATAAAAAAAAACTAACAATGTCGGCTATCTTAAAATTAAAATTTTTTTTCGAAAAATATGGCTTTCACGTATCATCAAGACTAGCAGACAAACTAGGGATGCGTGTAACAAGTGTGAGGCTGTTTTTTATTTACATCTCTTTTGTTACGGCAGGTTTGGGTTTTGGGGTTTATTTAACTTTAGCTTTTTGGATTCGATTAAAGGATTTAATACGTGCGAAAAGAACTTCAGTTTTTGATTTGTAGTTTATAATAGGCATAAAAAAAGGATCTTAAAGTTTTACCACTTTAAGATCCTTTTTTTGTTTGTTTATATAGCCAAAATTATTTTTCCGGATTATTTAATTTGCTATTTTTCTTACCATACATAAAGTATATTAAGACACCTAAAGCCATCCAAATAACTAATCGTGCCCAGCTTTCGTTTGGTAAAGAATACATCAATGCTAAACAAATTAGGATTCCTGCAATAGGTACAAAAGGAACTAAAGGAGTTCTAAATGATCTAGGTGCATCAGGCATTTTATAACGCATTACCATAACTCCAATACATACTAGAACAAACGCTAACAGAGTTCCAATACTTACCATATGTCCTAAGTCACTTACAGGAACTAGTCCAGCAAATAAACTTACGAATATTAAAAAGAAAACATTAGTTTTCCAAGGTGTACGGAATTTTGAATGTATTTCACTAAAGAATGGAGGTAATAAACCGTCTTTACTCATAGTGTAAAACACACGGCTTTGTCCCATAAGCATTACCAGAATTACCGAAGTGTATCCTGCTAAAATTGCAATGATTAAACCTGTTTGTAAAAAATCATATCCTGTAACAGCAAATGCAGTAGCGGCAGGTTTTGCATCTCCAGCAAATTTGTAGTAAGGTACAAGTCCAGTCATTACGTGAGCAAATAACACATATAATATTGTACAGATTACTAAAGATCCTAAGATACCAATTGGCATTCCTTTTTGCGGGTTTTTAGCTTCTTGTGCGGCAGTTGATACAGCGTCAAAACCAATAAAAGCAAAAAATACAGTTGCTGCACCAGTTGCAATTCCTGACCATCCAAACTCTCCAAAAACTCCTGTGTTTTTAGGGATATATGGAGTGTAATTGCTAGTATCAATAAATTTCCATCCTAAAACAATAAAAACGATAACTACAGCTACTTTTACAACAACTAATACATTGTTGATTGTTGCAGACTCTTTTGTTCCTTTAATTAATAATAATGAAAGCAGTGAAACAATGAATATAGCGGGTAAGTTTACGATTCCGCCTTCAATTACAGTACCATTACTAAGTGTTAAAGTTTCCCATGGAGAACAAATCAAGTCCGGAGGAAGATGAATGTTGAATTTTGCTAATAACTCTAATAGGTATCTGGACCAACTAACACCTACCGTAGCAGCTCCTAAAGCATACTCTAAAACTAAATCCCAACCAATAATCCAAGCCATGAATTCTCCCATTGTAGCGTAAGAATAAGTATAGGCACTACCTGCAACAGGTATCATAGAAGCAAATTCGGCATAGCAAAGTCCTGCAAAACCACAACCTATAGCGGCTAATATAAATGAGATAGTTACAGCTGGTCCGGCATGTTCTGCAGCGGCAATTCCAGTTAAGGAGAATAGCCCGGCTCCAATGATGGCGCCAACTCCAAGTGCAACAAGCGAACGTGAAGATAAGGTTCTTTTTAGTCCTTTTTCAGATTCGGATGCTTCACCGAGCAATACCGAAAGAGGTTTAGTTTTCCAAATTGACATACTATAATATTGGTTTATTTGTTATTAAGCTCCAAATGTATCGTTTTTTGTAAAAAATAAAAACAATTATCATGTTTTAAGTTATAAAATATTTAAAATTTTAAAGAAACACTCGGTAAAGCCTTATGACAAGCTGACAATCATTAAATTAATTGATAGAAATTTGCGGAATGTATAATTCTGACAAAAGTTAAATTTTAATGAATTTTCTTGTTAACTTTGATGGTTTTCTTGTATTTTAGATCCCTTACAAATAGGTTAATTTATAAAAGCAATGAGTTTTAAGAAGATTATGATGCATTTTAAGTTTACTAGTCAACAGCGAACTGGTATTTTTTTATTATTTGTTGTCATAATTATTTTGCAGCTATTTTATTTCTTTTTCGATTTTAATAAATCAGAGGTTTCTTTTGGTGGAGAAAAACAATGGATGGCGTTGCAAAAAGATATAGATGCGGCTAGAATGGAGAAATTAACTGAAAAAGGAAAAGTGTATACTTTTAATCCAAATTTTATTTCAGATTATAAAGGTTATAAGCTTGGGATGTCAGTTCAAGAAATTGATAGATTATTGGCTTTTCGAAAAGAGAATAAATATGTAAACTCTGCAAAAGAGTTTCAGGAAGTGACACATATTTCTGACTCACTTTTAAAAGTGATTTCTCCATTGTTTAAATTTCCTGATTGGACACAGAAAAAGAATGAGTTCAAAATAGAGAAAAAAGAATATCCTGCGAAAATGCCTTTTAATAAAGTGAATATCGTACTTTCAGATATTAATACCGCCAGTCAGGAAGATTTAATAAAAGTATATGGTATTGGAGAAGCTTTATCTTTGAGAATATTAAAACAAAAAGAAATTCTAGGAGGCTTTGTTTCTATGGAACAGATGGAGGATGTTTGGGGACTTTCGCCTGAGGTGATAGTTGAATTAAACCGACGATTTAAAGCCGTCACTCCTTCAGGATTTAAAAAGATAGCAATAAATGATGCTTCTTTAAAAGAATTATCACAGTTTCCGTATTTTAAATATTCTCTTGCAAAACAAATTGTAACTTATAGAAGCATGAACGGAAATTTTAATAATATTGAGGAATTATCAAAAATTAAAGGTTTTCCTGTTGAAAAAGCAAAAATAATTAGTTTATATTTGGAGTTCTAAAAAGATAGTATACAATGAATTTTGATTATAACGAGACGCAGTCAATGGTTGCACAA
Source organism: Flavobacterium sp. FlaQc-30 (assembly GCF_044005885.1). Taxonomy (NCBI): domain Bacteria; kingdom Pseudomonadati; phylum Bacteroidota; class Flavobacteriia; order Flavobacteriales; family Flavobacteriaceae; genus Flavobacterium; species Flavobacterium sp. FlaQc-30. Next base: position 418,402 of record NZ_JBIPCO010000004.1, read on the forward strand.
TCTATAAAAGATTTTGCCGAAAAGAATATAAAGCCATTTATAATGGAGTGGGATGAAGCTCAGATTTTTCCAATTGATTTGTTTAAGAAACTTGGAGAAATGGGGTTCATGGGGGTTTTAGTGCCTGAAGAATACGGAGGATCGGGATTAGGTTATCATGAATATATTACAGTAGTCGAGGAAATATCAAAAGTTGATCCTTCAATAGGTTTGTCGGTTGCGGCTCATAATTCGTTATGTACAAATCATATTTTAACTTTTGGAAACCAAGAGCAAAAGAGAAAGTTTTTACCAAAGTTGGCAACAGCTGAGTTTATTGGAGCATGGGGATTAACAGAGCATAATACTGGTTCTGATGCCGGAGGTATGAATACAACAGCTGTTAGAGATGGAGATTCTTGGATTGTAAATGGTGCAAAAAATTTTATTACTCATGGTATATCTGGAGATGTAGCGGTTGTTATTGTTCGAACAGGCGAAAAAGGGGATTCTAAGGGAATGACTGCTTTCGTGTTCGAAAAAGGAATGCCTGGTTTTTCTTCAGGTAAAAAAGAAAATAAATTAGGAATGCGCGCAAGTGAAACTGCTGAATTGGTTTTTGATAATTGTCGTGTGCCAGATGCAAATAGATTAGGAGAAGTTGGAGAGGGATTTGTTCAGGCAATGAAAATTTTAGACGGAGGAAGAATTTCTATAGGAGCTTTGTCTCTAGGTATTGCAAAAGGAGCATATGAGGCGGCTTTAAAATATTCAAAAGAAAGATATCAATTTGGGCAGCCAATTAGTAGTTTTCAAGGAATTTCGTTTAAATTGGCAGATATGGCAACTGAAATTGAAGCGTCAGAATTGCTGTTGCATAAGGCTGCTTTCTTAAAGCAAAAACACAAACCAGTAACTACATTGGGAGCGATGGCAAAAATGTATGCTTCGGAAGCCTGTGTGAAAATTGCAAATGATGCTGTTCAAATTCATGGAGGTTATGGTTATACCAAAGATTTCCCTGTAGAGAAATTTTATAGAGATTCTAAATTATGTACTATAGGAGAGGGAACTACTGAGATTCAGAAATTGGTTATCTCAAGAAATTTGTTGAAAGAATAGGTTTTGTGAATTGTAAAAAGTAGTACGTAAAATAGTTTTAGGTATTAAGCCAGTCGCATTTCACTTTTTACAGATTGATATTTTACTAGAAAAATAATTTAAAATTTATGATTCATAATTAATAATTAATTTTTACATTTGCAGCCTTAACGAGAGGAGGTGTCAATATTATGTTAATTATACCAATTAAAGACGGAGAAAATATCGATAGAGCATTAAAGCGCTATAAAAGAAAATTTGATAAAACAGGAACTGTTCGTCAGTTAAGAGCACGTACTGCTTTTATTAAGCCTTCTGTAATCAAAAGAGCTCAAATTCAAAAAGCTGCTTACATCCAAACATTGAAAGATGGTTTAGAGAGTTAGTATACTGCTTTTTTAAAATAATTACCGTTAGTGATCAAAAAGTTTTAACTTTGATCCTAGCGGTTTTTTGTTTTTGTAATCTTTTCTAAATGATTTGTCTGTAATTGGGTAAGTCGAAAAAAAATATTATGCAGTCTAATAAAGAAGCTTTTCGTGATTATTTGCAGTTGGAGAAAAAATATTCCTCACATACTGTCAATGCTTATTTAGCTGATTTGGATTGTTTTGAAGAATTTAATAAAGTGCGGTTTGAGCAAGAGGAGATAAATGCTGTTGGTTATGGTCAAATTAGAAGTTGGATTGTTTCTTTGGTGGATCAGGGAATTTCAAATGTGTCTGTAAATCGCAAAATGGCTTCTCTGAAAGCTTTTTATAAATTTCTATTAAAAATAAAGCAAATAGAGGTTAGTCCGATGTTGAAACATAAGGCGCTCAAAACGCCAAAAGTTGTTCAGATTCCTTTTTCTGAAAAAGAAGTAAATGATTTAATGTTGGGGGTTGGTTCTTCTTTTGAATTTGAAGAAATAAGAGATAGGCTTGTTGTGGATTTTTTTTATACTACAGGAATGCGTCGTGCTGAATTGATTGGTTTGATGATGAAGAATGTTGATTTGTCTTCTAATGTAATTAAGGTTTTAGGAAAAAGAAATAAAGAAAGGATTGTTCCGCTTTTGCCTATTGTTGCGGATCAGGTTGGTTTGTATTTGCAGGAGAGAATTCGGCTTGATGAAATTCGTGATTCAGAATATTTTTTTATTTCAAAAAAAGGGTTAAAATTGAGTGAATCTTTTGTGTATCGATTAATAAATTCTTACTTTAGTAGGGTCTCTGAAAAGGTGAAAAAGAGTCCGCATGTGCTACGGCATACTTTTGCAACTCACTTATTAAATAATGGAGCAGATTTAAATTCAGTTAAAGAATTGTTAGGGCATTCAAGTTTGGCGTCGACTCAGGTTTATACTCATAATAGTTTGGCGGAGCTAAAAAAAGTATATGGCGATGCGCATCCTAGAAATAAATAATAATTCTGAAATGTTTAACCCTAAAATTAGTATTATGAAGGTAGATGTTCATGCAGTTAACTTTACTGTTGACAGAAAATTGGTTGATTTTATTCAAGAAAGAATGGATAAGCTGGAGAAGTATTATGATCGAGTTGTTTCGGCAGATGTTTTTTTAAAAGTTGAAAGAACGAGTGATAAGGAGAATAAAGCAGTAGAGATTAAGATTAATGTTCCGGGAGATGATTTTTTAGTAAAAAAGCAATGTAAGTCCTTTGAAGAAGCTGTTGAAAATTCAGCAGAATCGTTAGAGCGATTGCTTGTGAAAAGGAAAGAAAAAATAAGAGCACATATATAATTGAAATTTTTTTTAAAAAATGTTTTGATTAAAAGATAAAATAGCTACATTTGCAGTCCGTTAGAAATAGCGGACTTTTTTAATGTATTCGCCGATGTAGCTCAGCTGGCTAGAGCAGCTGATTTGTAATCAGCAGGTCGTGGGTTCGAGTCCCTCTATCGGCTCAAAAAAAAAGTTTCAAATGCGATTTGAAACAAGTTCTTTTAAAAGATTGGATTTTAAAATTTAGGGGAGATACTCAAGCGGCCAACGAGGGCAGACTGTAAATCTGCTGTGTGAACTTCGCAGGTTCGAATCCTGCTCTCCCCACAAAAAAAAGTGAGATTTTGGGTTTTAGATTTTTAAAATCTGGAATCTAAATTCTAAAATCAGAACTCTCTGCCGGTGTAGCTCAGGGGTAGAGTGCTTCCTTGGTAAGGAAGAGGTCTCGGGTTCAAATCCCGACATTGGCTCAAGTAAGTAGGAAATTGAAAATTAATATATAACTAAGATTAAAAATTAAGTAAAATGGCAAAGGAGAATTTTAATCGTTCCAAACCGCACTTAAACATAGGTACAATTGGACACGTAGATCACGGAAAAACTACATTAACTGCTGCAATTACAAAAGTATTGTCAGATGCTGGTTACTGTCAAGCAAAATCGTTTGATCAAATCGATAACGCTCCAGAGGAGAAAGAAAGAGGTATTACTATTAATACATCACACGTAGAGTATGAAACTGCTAACCGTCACTACGCTCACGTTGACTGTCCTGGTCACGCGGATTACGTAAAGAACATGGTTACTGGTGCTGCTCAAATGGATGGAGCTATCTTAGTAGTTGCTGCTACAGATGGTCCAATGCCACAAACTCGTGAGCACATCCTTTTAGGTCGTCAGGTAGGTATTCCAAGAATCGTTGTTTTCATGAACAAAGTGGATATGGTTGATGATGCTGAGTTGTTAGAGCTTGTTGAAATGGAAATTAGAGATTTATTATCTTTCTACGAATATGATGGAGATAATGGTCCTGTAGTTCAAGGTTCTGCTTTGGGAGGATTGAATAATGATCCTGCTTGGGTACCAAAAATCATTGAATTAATGGATGCTGTTGATGCTTGGATCGAAGAGCCAGTGCGTGACGTAGCAAAACCATTCTTGATGCCGGTTGAAGACGTATTTACAATTACAGGTCGTGGAACTGTTGCTACAGGTCGTATCGAAACTGGTATTGCTAATACAGGTGATGCTGTTGAAATCATTGGTATGGGAGCTGATAAATTAACTTCTACTATTACTGGAGTTGAGATGTTCCGTAAAATCCTTGATAGAGGTGAAGCTGGAGATAACGTAGGTTTATTATTAAGAGGTATTGATAAAGAATCTATCAAAAGAGGAATGGTTATCATTAAGCCAGGATCAGTAAAACCACACTCTACTTTCAAAGCTGAGGTTTATATCTTGAAAAAAGAAGAAGGTGGACGTCATACTCCATTCCACAATAACTACCGTCCACAGTTCTACGTACGTACAACTGACGTAACAGGAGTTATTACTTTACCAGAAGGAGTAGAGATGGTAATGCCAGGAGATAACTTAACTATTAATGTTGCTTTATTAAGCCCAATCGCAATGAACGTAGGTTTACGTTTTGCTATCCGTGAAGGTGGTAGAACAGTTGGTGCTGGACAGGTTACTGAGATTGTAGAGTAATTTCTATAAAAATTATAAAAAAAGCCAGTTGATTTTCTTAACTGAAGTCACTGGCTTTAATTACGGGCGTAGTTCAAGGGTAGAATAGCGGTCTCCAAAACCGTTGATGGGGGTTCGAATCCCTCCGCCCGTGCAATAAAAAACATATCAAATGACAAAAGTTACTAATTATTTATCAGAGGCTTTCGAAGAGTTAAAGTCAAATGTTACTTGGCCTGCTTGGGCTGAGGTTCAAAAATTGACAATTGTCGTGGCTGTATTTTCGATTCTATTTGCTTTGGCAACATGGGGAGTAGACGAATTTTTTGCAAAAGCTTTGGCTGGATTTTTTAACTGGTTAAAAGGATAATTTTTTTGTGATGGCAGATAATAATGTGAAAAAATGGTACGTAGTTAGAGCGGTTAGTGGTCAAGAGAATAAAGTGAAAGCTTACATTGAGACTGAGATTGCGAGATTAGGTATGGAGGATTATGTTTCTCAAGTTTTAGTTCCTACTGAAAAAGTAGTTACTGTAAAAGATGGGAAAAAATCATCTAAGGATAAAGTTTACTTTCCTGGATATGTTATGATTGAAGCTAATTTAGTTGGTGAAATCCCTCATATTATTAAGTCAATTACTAGTGTTATTGGATTTTTAGGTGAGATCAAAGGCGGAGAACCTGTTCCTTTGAGGCTTTCTGAAGTAAATAGAATGTTAGGTAAAGTTGATGAGTTAGCTGTAAATACAGATACTCGTGCTATTCCTTTCAACTTAGGTGAAACTGTTAAAGTGATCGATGGTCCATTTAACGGATTCAACGGAACGGTTGAAAAAATTAATGAAGAGAAGCGTAAACTTGAAGTTATGGTTAAGATTTTCGGAAGAAAAACACCATTAGAGTTAAGTTTTATGCAAGTTGAAAAAGTATAATTTTTGTTACATCTATAATAACCACTATAATCGCTTCCAATGATTATAGTGTTAAATTTTTTAAAAAATGGCTAAAGAAATTAGTAAGGTAGTTAAACTACAAGTTAAGGGAGGTGCTGCGAATCCGTCGCCACCGGTTGGACCTGCTTTAGGAGCTGCTGGGGTTAATATCATGGAGTTCTGTAAGCAGTTCAATGCTAGAACACAAGATAAACCTGGCAAAATATGCCCAGTACAAATTACTGTGTATAAAGACAAATCATTTGATTTTGTTGTTAAGACTCCTCCAGCTGCTGTCCAATTATTGGAAGCTGCAAAGCTAAAGTCTGGATCAGGTGAACCAAATCGTAAAAAAGTAGCAAGTGTTACTTGGGACGTTATCAAAGCAATCGCTGAAGATAAAATGGTAGATTTAAATGCATTCACAATCGAATCTGCAATGAGCATGATCGCTGGAACTGCTAGATCTATGGGTATAACTGTATCAGGAGATGCTCCTTTTTAATTAAGAGAAAGAAATGGCAAAATTAACAAAAAAGCAAAAAGAGGCTGCTTCAAAAATTGAAAAGAACAAGCTATATACTTTAAAAGATGCAGCTGCATTAATTAAAGTTATTGCTTCTGCAAAATTTGATGAGTCTGTTGATATCGCAGTTCGTTTGGGTGTAGATCCAAGAAAAGCGAATCAAATGGTTAGAGGTGTAGTTACATTACCTCACGGAACAGGTAAAGATGTTAAAGTATTAGCATTAGTTACTCCAGATAAAGAAGCTGAAGCTAAAGAAGCTGGAGCTGATTATGTAGGTCTTGATGATTACTTACAAAAAATTAAAGATGGTTGGACAGATGTTGATGTAATCATCACTATGCCAGCTGTTATGGGTAAATTAGGTCCATTAGGTCGTATTTTAGGACCTAGAGGTTTAATGCCAAACCCTAAAACAGGTACTGTAACTATGGATGTTGCAAAAGCTGTTCAAGAGGTTAAAGCTGGTAAAATTGACTTTAAAGTTGACAAAACTGGTATCGTACATGCAGGAATTGGTAAAGTTTCTTTTGGAGCTGAGCAAATTTATGACAATGCACACGAAATTATTCAAACATTAATCAAACTTAAACCAACTGCTGCTAAAGGTACCTACATTAAAGGTATTCACCTTACAAGCACTATGAGTCCAGCAATTGCATTGGACCCTAAAGCAGTATAATTGGTAGTTAATAATTTTTAGTATGACTAGAGAAGAAAAATCAATCGCGATTGAAGATTTAACTGCACAGTTAGCTGGTACAAATATTATTTATGTATCTGATATTTCTGGATTAAATGCAGAAACAACTTCAAGCTTGAGAAGAGCTTGCTTTAAAGCAGGTATAAAATTAGAAGTTGTAAAAAACACTTTGCTTGCTAAAGCAATGGAAGCTTCTGCTAATGACTATGGAGATTTACCTTCAGTATTGACTGGTAATAGTGCTATATTTATTTCAGATGTTGCAAATGCACCTGGAAAAATAATCAAAGATTTCAGAAAAAAATCAGCTAAACCTGTATTAAAAGGAGCTTATATTAATTCTGAAGTTTATATTGGTGATGATCAATTAGATGCATTAGCAACTATTAAATCTAAAGAAGAGCTTATTGGTGAAATCATTGGATTATTACAATCACCAGCTCAAAGAATTATTTCAGCTTTACAAAACAAATTCGCTGGTAGCGAAGAAGAAGCTGAGGCATAATAATTCAAGCAGGGAATTAGTTTTCCTTGTTGCTTAATTAGCGCACAATAAATAAATTATATTTTACAAATCATTTTAAACGATAGAAAAAATGGCAGATTTGAAACAATTCGCAGAACAATTAGTTAACTTAACAGTTAAAGAAGTTAACGAATTAGCAACAATATTAAAAGACGAGTATGGTATCGAGCCTGCTGCTGCAGCTGTAGTAGTTGCTGCTGGTGGTGGAGAAGGTGCTGCTGAAGAAGCTCAAACTGAATTTACAGTTGTATTAAAAGAAGCTGGTGCTTCTAAATTAGCAGTTGTAAAATTAGTTAAAGAATTAACTGGTTTAGGTCTTAAAGAAGCTAAAGATGTAGTTGATGGTGCTCCAAGTACTGTTAAAGAAGGTGTTTCTAAAGAAGAGGCTGAAGGTCTTAAAAAATCATTAGAAGAAGCTGGAGCTGTAGTTGAGCTTAAATAATTCAACACAGTTTTAAGAACTAGGTTTAGGTCCTGAGTTAACACTCAAAGGCCTAAACCATTTTTCGTATAATAAAATATATCAAGTTTTATTATCAAATAGTTTAAAATACGAAAAAGTTTTTGATCAATACGAAGAAAAAAAATTGAACTTACTTTTGGTTTATTTTTAAAGATGTATTGATTATAATAAGAAAGTATAGATTAAACAGTGTGTTTTACACAAAAAAATTACTTTTTTTAATCAAAATTTTGTCCATTGATGATAACAAATCAGACTGAAAGATTGAATTTTGCCTCTACAAAAAATATCCCTGACTATCCGGATTTTCTAGATGTTCAGGTTAAATCTTTTAAAGATTTCTTTCAATTAGAAACGAAATCTGACGAAAGAGGCAACGAAGGGTTATACAACACCTTCATGGAAAACTTCCCAATTACAGATACAAGAAATAACTTTGTATTGGAATTCCTAGATTATTTTGTAGATCCACCGCGTTATACAATTCAAGAATGTATAGAGAGAGGTCTTACTTATAGTGTGCCTTTAAAAGCTAGGTTAAAACTATACTGTACAGATCCAGAACACGAAGATTTTGAAACTATTGTACAAGATGTTTATCTTGGAACAATACCTTATATGACTCCAAGTGGTACTTTTGTTATCAATGGTGCTGAGCGTGTAGTAGTATCTCAATTACACCGTTCTCCTGGGGTTTTCTTTGGTCAATCATTCCACGCAAATGGAACAAAACTTTATTCTGCCAGAGTAATCCCTTTTAAAGGATCTTGGATAGAATTCTCTACAGATATCAACAGTGTAATGTACGCTTATATCGATAGAAAGAAAAAATTACCAGTTACAACTTTATTCCGTGCTATCGGTTTCGAAAGAGATAAGGATATCCTTGAAATTTTCGACTTAGCAGAAGAAATTAAAGTTTCTAAAACGGGTATTAAGAAATATATTGGAAGAAGACTTGCTGCGCGTGTTTTGAACACTTGGCACGAGGATTTCGTAGATGAGGATACCGGAGAGGTAGTTTCTATCGAACGTAACGAAATCATCCTTGATCGTGATACAATTATCGACAAAGATAATGTTGAAGAGATCATTGATTCTAACGTAAAATCTATTTTGTTGCACAAAGAGGATAATAATCAAGCAGATTATGCTATTATCCACAACACGTTACAAAAAGATCCAACAAACTCTGAAAAAGAAGCTGTAGAGCACATTTACCGTCAGTTGCGTAACGCTGAACCGCCTGATGAGGAAACTGCTCGTGGTATTATAGATAAACTGTTCTTCTCTGATCAACGTTATAACTTAGGTGAAGTTGGTCGTTACAGAATGAACAAAAAATTAGATTTAGATATCCCTATGGATAAGCAAGTGCTAACCAAAGAAGATATTATTACAATCGTAAAATATTTGATCGAGTTGATCAACTCTAAAGCAGAGATTGATGATATTGATCACTTATCAAACCGTCGTGTTAGAACAGTTGGAGAACAATTGTCTCAACAATTCGGTGTTGGTTTAGCACGTATGGCTAGAACTATTCGTGAGAGAATGAACGTTAGAGATAACGAGGTGTTTACACCAATTGATTTGATTAATGCTAAAACATTATCATCAGTTATCAACTCTTTCTTTGGTACTAACCAGTTATCTCAATTTATGGATCAAACGAATCCATTAGCTGAGATTACACACAAAAGAAGACTTTCTGCACTAGGGCCAGGTGGACTTTCGAGAGAGAGAGCTGGTTTCGAGGTTCGTGACGTTCACTATACTCACTATGGTCGTTTATGTCCGATTGAAACTCCAGAGGGACCAAACATTGGTTTGATTTCATCTCTTGGTGTTTATGCAAAAGTAAACGGAATGGGATTCATCGAAACTCCATACCGTAAAGTAACTAATGGTGTAGTTGATTTAGAAAGTACTCCAATTTACTTAAGTGCTGAAGAAGAAGAAGGTAAAATGATTGCTCAGGCAAACATTGAAATGGACGAAACTGGTAAGATTACAGCTAGCAATGTTATTGCTCGTGAGGAAGGTGACTTCCCGGTTGTTGAGCCATCAGTAGTTCATTATACAGACGTTGCTCCAAACCAGATCGCTTCGATTTCTGCATCTTTGATTCCTTTCTTGGAACATGACGATGCGAACCGTGCGTTGATGGGATCGAACATGATGCGTCAGGCAGTTCCTTTGATCCGTCCTGAAGCTCCGATTGTTGGTACAGGTTTAGAGCGTCAGGTAGCTTCAGATTCAAGAGTATTAATCAATGCTGAAGGGCATGGTACTGTTGAATATGTTGATGCAAATATCATTACTATTAAGTACGATCGTACAGAAGACGAGAGAATGGTTAGTTTTGATGCTGATGAGAAAACATACAACCTTATTAAATTTAGAAAAACCAATCAAGGTACAAGTATCAACTTGAAACCAATCGTAAGAAGAGGTGATAGAGTTGTTCCTGGACAAGTATTATCAGAAGGATATGCTACTCAAAATGGTGAATTAGCTTTAGGTAGAAACTTAAAAGTTGCGTTCATGCCGTGGAAAGGGTACAACTTCGAGGATGCGATTGTAATTTCTGAAAAAGTAGTTCGTGATGATATTTTTACATCTATCCACGTTGATGATTATTCATTAGAGGTTAGAGATACTAAGTTAGGAAATGAAGAGTTAACAAACGATATTCCTAACGTTTCTGAAGAAGCTACTAAAGATTTAGATGAAAACGGTATGATTAGAATTGGAGCAGAGGTTAAACCTGGCGACATTCTAATCGGAAAAATTACACCAAAAGGAGAATCAGATCCTACTCCAGAAGAGAAATTGCTTCGTGCAATCTTCGGGGATAAAGCGGGTGATGTAAAAGATGCTTCATTAAAAGCTTCTCCATCTTTACATGGTGTAGTTCTTGATAAAAAATTATTTGCAAGAGCCGTAAAAGATAAACGTAAACGTACTCAGGATAAAGATGCTTTAGGCGCTTTAGAAATGGAATTCGAAACTAAATTTGTTGAATTAAAAGACAGATTGGTTGAGAAATTATTCTTGATCGTTAACGGAAAAACATCTCAAGGTGTAATGAATGATTTGGGTGAAGAAGTTTTACCAAAAGGTAAAAAATATACTCAAAAAATGCTTTACGCAGTAGAAGATTTTGCTCACTTAAGCAAAGGTCAATGGGTTGCTGATGATGCTACTAATAAAATGGTTAATGATTTGATTCATAACTATAAAATTAAGCTAAACGACTTACAAGGATCTTTAAGAAGAGAAAAATTCACTATTACAGTTGGTGATGAATTACCATCTGGAATCTTGAAATTGGCTAAAATCTATATCGCTAAAAAACGTAAGTTAAAAGTGGGTGATAAAATGGCAGGACGTCACGGTAACAAAGGTATTGTTGCAAGAATTGTTCGTCACGAAGATATGCCTTTCTTAGAGGATGGAACACCAGTAGATATCGTATTGAATCCACTTGGGGTACCTTCACGTATGAACATTGGTCAGATTTATGAAACTGTTCTTGGATGGGCTGGTATGAACTTGGGTAGAAAATTTGCTACTCCAATTTTTGACGGTGCTTCTCTTGACGAAATCAATGCTTTGACTGATGAAGCTAATGTACCACGTTTCGGACATACTTATCTTTATGATGGTGGAACTGGAGAGCGTTTTGCACAAAAAGCAACTGTGGGGGTAATTTACATGCTTAAATTAGGACACATGGTTGATGATAAGATGCACGCACGTTCTATCGGACCATACTCATTGATTACGCAACAACCACTTGGAGGTAAGGCTCAATTTGGAGGTCAGCGTTTTGGAGAGATGGAGGTTTGGGCACTTGAGGCTTATGGAGCTTCTAGTACATTACGTGAAATCTTAACAGTTAAGTCTGATGACGTTATTGGTAGAGCTAAAACTTACGAAGCTATCGTTAAGGGAGAGTCTATGCCAGAACCAGGTTTACCAGAATCATTCAATGTATTGATGCACGAATTGAAAGGTCTTGGACTAGACATTCGTTTAGAAGAATAAATAAAAGTTTTGTAATCAGTCTCATTTTTTAATGGGACTGATTACTCATTTATAAAAGTTTTTAAAGATTTATACCCGTAACCCGTTCCGATTTTTTATATCATGCAAGGCATTTTATAATTAGCGCTTCAAATTTAATTTTGAAGTTTAGAGAAGTAACCCGAGGTAGTAGCTGAATGATTAACTCTTTATTTTTTTAAGAGTAGATTATAAATCTAAATTCAATTTTTTAATTGCAAATAAATCAATAGTAAAAACTATGATGAATAATAGAAACAATAATAAGGATAAAAATCCAGTAAAAAGATTTAACAAAATCTCTATTGGATTGGCTTCGCCAGAATCTATCTTGAAAGAATCAAGAGGAGAGGTGTTGAAACCAGAAACAATTAACTACAGAACTCACAAGCCAGAGCGTGACGGACTTTTCTGCGAAAGAATCTTCGGACCTGTTAAGGATTTTGAGTGTGCTTGTGGAAAATATAAAAGAATTCGTTACAAAGGTATCATCTGTGACCGTTGTGGTGTTGAAGTTACTGAGAAAAAAGTACGTCGTGACAGAGTAGGACACATCAACCTTGTTGTGCCAATTGCTCACATTTGGTACTTCCGTTCTCTTCCAAACAAAATTGGTTATATCCTTGGTCTTCCATCTAAGAAATTAGATATGATCATTTACTACGAAAGATACGTAGTAATCCAAGCTGGTATTGCTAAAAATGCAGATGGAGAATCTTTACAAAGATTAGATTTCTTAACTGAAGAAGAATACTTAAATATTTTAGATACTCTTCCACAAGAAAACCAATATTTAGATGATTTAGATCCTAATAAGTTTGTTGCCAAAATGGGAGCAGAGTGTATTATGGATTTATTAGCTCGTATTGACTTAGATGCTTTATCTTATGAATTAAGACACAGCGCTAACAATGAGACTTCTAAGCAAAGAAAAACTGAGGCTTTAAAAAGATTACAAGTTGTTGAATCTTTCCGTGAGTCTAACGAAAACCGCGAAAATCGTCCAGAATGGATGATCATGAAAGTGGTTCCAGTTATTCCACCAGAATTACGTCCACTTGTGCCACTTGATGGAGGTCGTTTTGCAACTTCAGATTTGAATGACTTATACCGTCGTGTAATCATTCGTAACAACCGTTTGAAAAGATTAATGGAGATTAAAGCTCCAGAAGTTATCTTAAGAAACGAGAAACGTATGTTACAAGAATCTGTAGATTCATTGTTCGATAACACTCGTAAAGCTTCTGCTGTTAAAACAGAATCAAACAGACCATTAAAATCATTATCTGACTCTTTAAAAGGTAAACAAGGACGTTTCCGTCAAAACCTTTTAGGAAAACGTGTGGATTATTCTGCTCGTTCGGTAATCGTCGTTGGTCCTGAGTTGAAATTATATGAGTGTGGATTGCCAAAAGATATGGCTTCTGAATTATACAAACCTTTCGTTATCCGTAAATTGATCGAAAGAGGTATTGTAAAAACAGTAAAATCTGCTAAGAAAATCATTGATAAGAAAGAGCCGGTAGTTTGGGATATCCTTGAAAACGTAATTAAAGGTCACCCAGTATTACTTAACCGTGCTCCTACTTTGCACAGACTTGGTATTCAGGCATTCCAACCAAAATTAATTGAAGGAAAAGCGATCCAGTTACACCCATTAGTATGTACGGCTTTCAACGCCGATTTCGATGGTGACCAGATGGCGGTTCACTTACCATTAGGACCAGAGGCTATTTTAGAGGCACAATTATTAATGTTGGCTTCTCACAATATCTTGAACCCTGCAAATGGTGCTCCAATTACTGTACCTTCTCAGGACATGGTTTTGGGTCTATATTATATGACCAAAGAGCGTATTTCTACAGAAGATCACATTATTTTAGGTCAGGATTTGACTTTCTATTCTGCTGAAGAAGTAAACATTGCATTAAACGAAGGAAGATTAGAATTGAATGCTCGTGTGAAAATTAGAGCAAAAGATTTTAATGACGCTGGAGAATTAGTGTACAAAATTATTCAAACAACTGCAGGACGTGTATTATTTAATGAAGTAGTACCTGAAGCAGCTGGATATATCAATGACGTATTGACTAAGAAAAACCTTAGAGATATTATCGGACACATTTTAAGTGTGACTGATGTACCTACAACGGCAGCTTTCTTGGACAATATGAAAGATATGGGGTATAAATTTGCATTTAGAGGAGGTTTGTCATTCTCTTTAGGTGATATTAGAATCCCAGAACAAAAAACGAAGTTAATTGCAGATGCTAGAGAGCAAGTTGAAGGTATCTCAACTAACTACAACATGGGTCTTATCACAAATAACGAGCGTTACAACCAAGTTATTGACGTATGGACTTCAGCAAATGCTCAGTTAACAGAATTAGCAATGAAAAATATTAGAGAAGACCAACAAGGTTTCAACTCTGTATATATGATGCTTGACTCTGGGGCGAGGGGTTCTAAGGAACAGATTCGTCAGTTAACTGGTATGCGTGGTTTGATGGCTAAGCCTAAAAAATCTACTGCTGGTGGTGGTGAGATTATTGAAAACCCGATTCTTTCTAACTTTAAGGAAGGTCTTTCGATCCTTGAGTACTTCATTTCTACTCACGGTGCTCGTAAAGGTCTTGCGGATACGGCTCTTAAAACAGCCGATGCTGGTTACTTGACAAGAAGACTTCATGACGTTTCTCAAGATGTTATTGTTAACATCGAAGATTGTGGAACTTTAAGAGGTGTTGAAGTTGCTGCATTGAAGAAAAATGAGGAAATCGTTGAATCATTAGGAGAGAGAATTTTAGGACGTGTTGCATTGCAAGATGTTATAAATCCACTTACTAATGAAGTAATGGTTCAATCTGGTCAACAAATTACTGAAGCAATTATGAGAACTATCGAAGCTTCTCCAATTGAAAAAGTAGAAGTTAGATCTCCATTAACTTGTGAAGCTTTAAAAGGTATTTGTGCTAAATGTTACGGTAGAAACTTAGCTACTGGAAAAATGACACAAAGAGGTGAAGCTGTCGGAGTTATTGCAGCTCAGTCTATTGGAGAGCCAGGTACACAGTTAACACTTCGTACGTTCCACGTTGGAGGGGTTGCTGGAGGTATCTCTGAAGAGTCTAGTATTGTTACAAGATTTGCAGGTAGACTTGAAATTGAAGATTTAAAAACAGTTAAAGGTGAGGACAGCGAAGGTAATGCGGTTGATATCGTAGTATCACGTTCAACTGAATTAAAATTAGTTGATGAGAAAACTGGAATCGTTTTAAATACACATAATATTCCTTACGGTTCTAGTATTTTTGTAAAAGACGGAGAAAGTGTTGGTAAAGGAGCTGTAATCTGTAAATGGGATCCATATAACGGTGTAATTGTTTCTGAGTTTACAGGTAAGATTGCTTACGAGGATTTAGAGCAAGGACAATCGTTCATGGTTGAGATCGATGAGCAGACTGGTTTCCAAGAAAAAGTAATTTCTGAGGCTAGAAACAAAAAATTAATCCCAACTTTATTAGTTTATGGTAAAGAAGGTGAATTGATTCGTTCTTACAACTTACCAGTAGGTGCACACCTTATGGTTGAAAATGGTGAGAAAATTAAAGCAGGTAAAGTATTAGTAAAAATCCCTCGTCGTTCTTCTAAAGCAGGCGATATCACGGGAGGTTTACCAAGAATTACTGAGTTGCTTGAAGCTCGTAACCCTTCAAACCCAGCAGTTGTATCTGAAATTGATGGTGTTGTTTCTTTTGGAAAAATTAAAAGAGGTAACCGTGAGATCGTTATCGAGTCTAAATTTGGTGAGATTAAAAAGTATTTAGTTAAACTTTCTAGCCAAATCTTAGTACAAGAAAATGACTTCGTAAGAGCGGGAGTTCCATTGTCTGATGGTGCAATTACACCAGACGACATCTTAAGAATTCAAGGTCCAGCTGCTGTTCAACAGTACTTGGTAAATGAAATTCAAGAGGTATACCGTTTACAAGGGGTAAAAATTAATGACAAGCACTTTGAGGTTGTAATTCGTCAAATGATGCGTAAAGTAAGAGTTCAGGATCCAGGTGATACTTTATTCTTAGAAGATCAGTTAATTCACACTAAAGATTTCATCGTTCAAAACGATAAATTATACGGTATGAAAGTAGTTGAAGATGCTGGAGATTCTTCAGTATTGAAACCAGGTCAGATAATTTCTCCTCGTGAATTACGTGATGAAAATTCATTATTGAAACGAAATGATAAAAATCTTGTTGTAGCAAGAGACGTAATTACTGCGACTGCAACGCCAGTTCTTCAAGGTATTACAAGAGCTTCGTTACAAACTAAATCATTCATTTCTGCGGCTTCATTCCAGGAGACAACGAAAGTACTTAACGAAGCTGCAGTAGCTGGTAAAGTAGATGATCTAGAAGGATTAAAAGAAAATGTAATTGTTGGACACAGAATTCCTGCGGGAACTGGTATGAGAGAATACGATAATACTATCGTAGGATCTAAAGACGATTACAACGAAATGATGGCTAATAAAGAAGAATATATTTATTAATTAGGAAACTATGAGTAATCCGAAACAACAACAAGAGCAAATTAATATTGAGTTAGACGAAACTATTGCAGAAGGAATTTATTCTAATCTGGCAATTATAAATCACTCATCATCAGAGTTTGTTTTAGATTTTGTGAGCATTATGCCCGGTATTCCTAAAGCCAAGGTAAAGTCAAGAATTGTCTTGACACCGCAACATGCTAAAAGATTATTGCGAGCAATAGGTGAAAATATCCATCGATTTGAAGCAGCCCATGGCGAAATCAAAGAGACAGAACAAGCGCCAATTCCGCTTAATTTTGGTCCTGCTGGACAAGCATAAATTTAAGAAGCCCCATATTTATGGGGCTTTTTTTTGATGTTTAGTTTTTAATAAGTTGCAGTTTGTCTGATTTAATTTACTTTCGTCGACTAAATTCCTTTTTGTTTTTAAATTATTCTAAATTAACTTTTCCTATGAAAGATTAATTTTTGAAATATAAGACTTAGTAAGGTTGATTTAATTCAAAGTTAAAAAAAGCGCTAATTTTATTAGTGCTTTTTTTTATGCTTAATAATCAGGGGATTTTTTTTTATTTTTTCCCAACCTTTATATAAAATATGTACTCTATATAAGTAAGAGCCGATATAAAGGATTTAACGTAAATAGAGTATAGTATGAAGAAGAAATTCACCTTAGAAATAGCAAGTCCATGTTCAGAAAATTTTGATAAAATGATTCCTAATGCAAACGGCTCATTTTGTGATTCTTGTATGAAAAATGTAATCGATTTGAGTAAGAAAACGAACTCTGAAGTCGCTAAATTTATTGCAGAGAATAAAGACCAGAGCATTTGTGCCCGACTAAAAACAGCACAGCTTAACGAGCAGTTTGAATATAGTGAAACATCAAAGATTAATAATTTTAAATATGCGGCAGTCGCAGCATCTCTTATGATTGCTTCAAATTTAACTGCGCAGCAAAAAGAGCCAGTTAAAACAGAGATAAATTGCCCAGAGCCAAGTGTTTATAAGTTGGGTAAAATTGCTTATAATCATGTTAAAAATGACGAAATTTCGTTTTTAATAAAAGGTAAATTGTTAGAAAGTAAAACAAATAGACCTTTTGATAGGGAGGCATATCCAAATTTGATGCTTTCTGTTAATGGTTCAGAAAGTACAGTGAAAATAAATGCAAAAACAGGAGAGTTTTCTATAACTGCAAAGGTTTTGAAAAGCAGTAATAGCTTGAGGGTTACAATTACCAGTAATGATTACTATCTTTCAAAAAAAATATCTTTTTCTATAAAATCAGTTAAGAATAATGTGCTGCTACAAAATATTAGTATCAATTCGGAAGAGCTTACGAAAATTTATATTGCTGGTGGATTGGGAATTAATTATACTAGATAATGATCTATTTGTAAATAAAAAAGCGGGCTGTCTAATATTAGTTAGGCAGCCCGTTTTTATTATATTTTATTCTAAAAGAATTTAATCAAACTCAGATGTAAAATATAGTTTTACACTTGGATATTTACTTTGTGTCATTTGAATTGTAAAATCAGAATCAGCTAAGAATACCAATTGACCATATTTATCATGAGCAAGGAATTTTTGCTTAATACGTTTAAACTCTTTAAATTCTTCGTTCTTCGCATCATCAGGTTTTACCCAGCACGCTTTGTGTACAGGAAAGTTCTCATAAGTACACTTTGCACCATATTCATGTTCTAAACGGTATTGAATAACCTCATATTGAAGAGCTCCAACCGTTCCGATAACTTTACGATTATTCATCTCCAAAGTAAATAACTGCGCCACACCTTCATCCATTAATTGATCAACTCCTTTTTCTAATTGCTTAGCTTTCATTGGATCAGCATTATTAATATATCTAAAGTGCTCCGGAGAGAAACTAGGGATACCTTTAAAGCTCATTACTTCGCCCTCGGTTAAAGTATCTCCAATTTTAAAGTTTCCTGTATCATGTAAACCAACTATATCTCCTGGATAAGAAATATCAACGATTTCTTTTTTCTCAGCGAAAAAGGCATTTGGGCTTGAGAATTTTAAATTTTTCTTCTGGCGAACGTGGTAATAAGGCTTATTTCTTTCAAAAGTTCCAGAAACAATTTTAATAAACGCTAAACGGTCACGGTGTTTTGGATCCATATTAGCATGGATTTTAAAAACAAAGCCAGTCATTTTTTCTTCTGCAGGATCAACCAATCGAGTTTCAGAATCTTTTGGTCTAGGAGATGGAGCAATTGTAACGAAACAATCTAACAATTCGCGAACACCAAAATTATTTAAAGCAGAACCAAAGAATACCGGCTGGATTTTTCCGTCTAAATAATCCTGACGCTCAAATTTTGGATAAACTTCATCAATTAATTCTAATTCTTCACGAAGCTTTTCAGCAGCCTTTTGACCAACGATTTTATCTAACTCTGGGTTGTTTTGAACGTCAGAGAAAGCGATAGTTTCTTCGATATTTTTACGACTGTCTCCGCTAAAAAGATTGATGTTTTCTTCCCATAAATTGTAAATTCCTTGGAAATCGTAACCCATTCCGATTGGGAAACTTAAAGGAGTAACTTGTAATCCTAATTTTTGCTCTACTTCATCCATCAAATCAAAAGCGTCTTTACCTTCACGATCTAATTTGTTGATGAAAACAATCATAGGAATGTTACGCATTCTACAAACCGAAACTAGCTTTTCAGTTTGTTCCTCAACCCCTTTTGCAACGTCAATCACAACAATTACACTGTCAACGGCGGTTAAAGTTCTAAAAGTATCTTCAGCAAAATCCTTGTGTCCCGGAGTATCAAGAATATTGATTTTTTTGTCTTTATAATTAAAAGCAAGTACAGAAGTCGAAACCGAAATACCTCTTTGGCGTTCGATTTCCATGAAATCACTAGTTGCTCCTTTTTTTATTTTATTGTTTTTTACGGCTCCAGCTTCCTGAATAGCACCTCCAAACAACAATAATTTTTCTGTTAAAGTTGTTTTACCAGCATCGGGATGCGAGATAATTCCAAATGTTCTTCTGCGTTGTATTTCTTTTAAAAAACTCATATTTTATATAAATAGGTTGCAAAAGTACTATTAATTACGCCGATTTAAAAATAAATAAGACTCTGTTTTTGGAGTTGATGTTTTGGATTTTAGGCAGATATCGCATCAAAAATCCTTCAACTAATTCTTTTTAGTATATTAGTTTCTATAATGCATATAATTTTTTGTTAATAGTATGGCTGATAGTTGTATTATGTAATTGAATTGTTATTTTTGTTCGTTTTAAGTAAAAGAAATAGAAATTAACTATTTTGGATTTTTAGAAACTGCTTTTTGCAGAAACTGGAATAGTTGGCTA
The DNA here is from genome assembly GCF_044005885.1 of Flavobacterium sp. FlaQc-30. Taxonomy (NCBI): domain Bacteria; kingdom Pseudomonadati; phylum Bacteroidota; class Flavobacteriia; order Flavobacteriales; family Flavobacteriaceae; genus Flavobacterium; species Flavobacterium sp. FlaQc-30. The sequence goes on from NZ_JBIPCO010000004.1 coordinate 438,038, forward strand.
GATTACAGACAATACAGATCTTTACATTCAAATTAAATTTAAAATAATGTTATTAAAAAAATTACAGCTAAAAACAATTGGTTATAGACTAGTCTTAACAATGTGTTTTTTACTTTTTTTCAACTCCGTGATTTCAGCTCAGGAAATTATTAAGGATCCTGTAGCCGAGAAGCCTGCAGAACTTCATACGGGGCAAAAACAGAAAATTGATGGTATTATTGCAACTGTTGGAGATTATATTGTTTTAGATTCTGATATTGATAAAGGCTACTTAGAAATTGCAAGTCAAGGAGGTAATGTAAAAGATATTACAAGATGCCAAATGCTTGGAAAATTGTTAGAAGATAAATTATATGCACATCAAGCAATTCAGGACAGTATCGTTGTAAGCGATGCAGAGGTTAGAGGAATGATGGATGAGCGATTGAATTATATGGTACAACAAGTTGGAGATATCAATAAAGTTGTAGAATATTATAAAAAGAGTTCAGTTGAAGAGTTTAAAACGTATTTTGCAGACATCTTGAAAGAACAAAAATTAGCCTCAGAAATGAGAGATAAAATTGTTAAAGATGTTCAGATAACACCTGAGGAAGTTCGTAATTTCTTTAAAAAAATACCAAAAGATGAATTGCCGACTTTTGGAGCAGAGATGGAAGTAGCACAGATTGTTGTTGATCCAGCAGTTTCTAAAGAAGATAAACAAAAAGTAATAGATCGATTAAATGACATTCGAAAAGACGTTTTAGAAGGATCTAGTTTTGCAACAAAGGCAGTTTTGTACTCGCAAGATCCTGCATCTTCACCAAATGGTGGTTATTACAAAATGACACGTAAAACACCTTTCGTAAAAGAATTTAAAGATGTTGCATTTAGTTTACAGGAAGGTGAAATTTCAGCACCATTCGAAACTATTTTTGGATTCCATATCATTATGGTTGATAAAATTAAAGGACAAGAAGTTGAATTGCGTCATATATTAATTGCTCCTACAGTTTCTGAAAATGCTTTAAAAGAAGCAAAAGAAAGAGCGGCAAATATTAGAGCTAAAATTGTAAGCAAAACAATCACTTTTGCGGATGCAGCAAGAACTGAATCTGATGAAAAAGAAACAAAAGCAAACGGAGGAACTTTAGTAAATCCGAATACACAGGACACTCGTTTTGAATTGACTAAAATGGATCCAACTTTATACAGTCAGGTTTCAAACTTAAAAGATGATGAAGTTTCTCAGCCAATTTTAAATACGGATGAAAAAGGAAAGAAAACGTATAAATTAATTACTGTTACTAATAGAATTGACGAGCATACAGCAGATTATGCTAAAGATTATACTAAAATTAAAGAATTAGCATTAAAAGAAAAACAAATCAATGCAATCGCAAAATGGTTTGATGCTAAAATTAAAGATACTTATATCAAAATTATTGGAGAATACAGAGATTGTACTTTTGCTAACAATTGGTTGAAAAAATAATTTTTATTAAATAAAGAAAAAGAGTTAGTTTTATGAATTCATAAAGCTGACTCTTTTTAATTTTAAATACACTTATAAATGTCTGATGTAACAGCAATTCATAATTTAGTTCAGAAACGCAATGAACTAAAAAGCGAAATAGCAAAGGTAATTGTAGGGCAGGATGCCGTAATTGACGAAATTTTACTTTGTATATTTTCTGGCGGACATGCACTTTTAATTGGTGTTCCGGGACTGGCAAAAACATTAATGATAAATACTTTGGCACAAGCTTTAGGTTTAGATTTTAAAAGAATTCAGTTTACGCCAGATTTAATGCCTTCAGATATTTTAGGAAGTGAAATTTTAGATGAAAACAGGCATTTTAAATTTATTAAAGGGCCAATATTTTCTAATATAATTTTGGCTGATGAGATTAATAGAACACCTCCAAAAACACAAGCTGCATTGCTTGAAGCAATGCAGGAACGTTCAGTTACAATTGCAGGACATAATTATAAATTAGATTTGCCTTATTTTGTACTAGCAACGCAAAATCCAATTGAGCAGGAAGGAACTTATCCATTGCCTGAAGCACAGTTAGACCGTTTTATGTTTGCTATTAAATTAGAGTACCCAACTTTTGAAGAAGAAGTAAAAGTGGTAAAGCAAACAACATCTGATAATAAAGTTGAAGTTAAACCTTTGTTTACGTCACAGGAAATTATCGATTTCCAGCATTTGATTCGTAGAATTCCTGTTGCAGACAATGTTGTTGAATATGCAGTTACTTTAGTGAGTAAAACACGTCCTGATAATTCATTATCTAATGATTTTGTAAAGAATTATTTAGATTGGGGAGCAGGACCAAGAGCATCTCAGAATTTGATTTTGGCGGCAAAAGCTCATGCGGCTTTTAATGGTAAATTTTCGCCAGATATTGAAGATGTAAAAGCGGTAGTAACTGGAATTTTGAGACATAGAATTATTAAAAATTATAAAGCCGACGCTGAAGGAATAACTGAAGAAGTTATTATTAAAAAGCTGATGTAAATTATACGATTTAGATTGTAAAAAAGCCTGATAAATACTATCAGGCTTTTTTGTTTTAATTTGGAAAAGTATTGATTTTTTGATTGCGAACGAAAGATGAAATTGACTCTAAAAAGAGTAACTATAACGTTATAATAGCTTATTTAGAACTGTTCTTTTCTAAAATAGAGGTAAAATCTCACTTACTTTATTACGTCTAATTTCGACTTTGCTAAAGAAAGGTTTTTAAAATATCAATAATTCATTTTTTTAATATAAAACTGATATTTTGATAAAAACAAGTAGCGAAAATCGTTTTTTAATAATAATAATTTTTGAAAACGCGACTTCTATTATATTATTTTTAATTCTCGGCTTTAATATTTAAATTTGCGTACAAAAAAACAAAAATACTTCTAACATATTATGAATACTTACAAAGATTACATTAAAGAAATCGAAGAAAGAAAAGGCCAAGGACTTCATCCAAAGCCAATTGATGGTGCAGAATTAGTAAGCGAAATTATTTCGCAGATTAAAGATTTAGATAACGAATACAGAGAAGATTCTCTTAAGTTTTTTATCTATAATACTTTGCCAGGTACTACAAGTGCGGCTGGTGAAAAAGCTAAGTTTTTAAAAGAAATTATATTAGGAGAGTCAGTAGTAAAAGAAATCACTCCAACTTTTGCTTTTGAATTATTATCACACATGAAAGGCGGGCCTTCTATTGAAGTGTTGTTAGATCTAGCTTTAGGTAATAATGCTGCAATTGCAGAAGCGGCAGCAAAAGTGCTGAAAACACAAGTTTTTCTTTATGAAGCAGATACTGATCGTTTAATAGAAGCATTCAAAAATAATAATGCAATAGCAAAAGAAATTCTTGAAAGCTATGCAAAAGCAGAATTCTTTACAAAACTTCCAGAAGTAGCAGATGAAGTTAAAGTAGTTACTTTTATTGCTGGTGAAGGTGATATTTCAACAGATTTATTGTCTCCAGGTAATCAAGCTCACTCACGTTCAGATCGTGAACTTCACGGTCAATGTATGATTACTCCGCAAGCACAGAAAGAAATTAGAGAATTGCAAGCACAACACCCTGATAAAAGTGTAATGTTAATCGCAGAGAAAGGAACAATGGGAGTTGGTTCTTCAAGAATGTCAGGTGTAAATAACGTGGCTCTTTGGACAGGAAAACAAGCAAGTCCATATATTCCATTCGTAAACATCGCTCCAATTGTTGGTGGTACAAACGGAATTTCTCCAATTTTCTTAACGACAGTTGATGTTACTGGTGGTATTGGTTTAGATCTTAAAAACTGGGTAAAAAAGGTTGATGCAGAAGGTAATGTTGTTCGTAATGAAAATGACGAGCCAGTTTTAGAGCAAACATATTCTGTTGCTACAGGAACGGTGCTTACAATCAATATTAAAGAGAAAAAATTATACAACGGAGATCAAGAATTAATTGACATTTCTAAGGCATTTACGCCTCAAAAAATGGAATTTATTAAAGCTGGTGGTTCATATGCAATCGTATTTGGTAAAAAACTTCAAACACTTGCTGCAAAAGTTTTAAATGTTGAGGCACCTCTTGTATTTGCTCCATCAAAAGAAATTTCTCATGCAGGACAAGGTCTTACTGCAGTAGAGAAAATCTTCAACAAAAACGCAGTAGGTATTACTCCAGGTAAAGTATTGCACGCTGGTTCAGATGTTCGTGTAGAAGTTAATATCGTAGGTTCGCAAGATACTACAGGTCTTATGACTGCTCAGGAATTAGAATCTATGGCTGCAACAGTGATTTCGCCAATCGTTGATGGTGCATACCAATCAGGTTGTCACACTGCTTCAGTTTGGGATAAAAAAGCACAGGCAAACATTCCAAAATTGATGAAATTCATGAACGATTTCGGATTAATCACAGCTCGTGACCCGAAAGGTGTTTATCATGCAATGACGGATGTTATTCATAAAGTTCTTAATGATATTACTATTGACGAGTGGGCTATTATTATTGGTGGTGACTCTCATACTAGAATGTCAAAAGGGGTAGCTTTTGGTGCTGATTCAGGAACAGTTGCTCTTGCACTAGCTACTGGAGAAGCTTCAATGCCAATTCCAGAATCTGTAAAAGTGACTTTCAAAGGAGATATGAAAGGGTACATGGATTTCCGTGATGTGGTTCACGCTACACAAGCTCAAATGCTTCACCAATTTGGAGGAGAAAATGTATTCCAAGGAAGAATCATTGAGGTTCATATTGGAACACTTACTGCTGACCAAGCATTTACATTTACAGACTGGACTGCAGAGATGAAAGCAAAAGCTTCTATCTGTATTTCAGAAGACGATACTTTAATCGAATCATTGGAAATTGCAAAAGGCAGAATCCAAATCATGATTGATAAAGGTATGGATAACGAAAAACGTGTTCTTCAAGGATTGATCAATAAAGCAGATAAGAGAATTGCAGAAATTAAATCTGCAGAGAAGCCAGCTTTAACTCCAGATGCTAATGCTAAATATTATGCAGAAGTTGTGGTTGATCTTGATCAAATCTCAGAGCCGATGATTGCTGATCCAGACGTAAATAATGCTGATGTTTCAAAAAGATATACTCACGATACTATTAGACCTCTATCTTTCTATGGTGGAGAGAAAAAAGTAGATCTTGGATTTATCGGATCTTGTATGGTTCATAAAGGAGATATGAAAATCCTTGCTCAAATGTTGAAAAATGTAGAAGCACAAACAGGAAAAGTTGAATTTAATGCGCCTCTTGTTGTAGCGCCGCCAACTTACAACATTGTAGATGAGCTTAAAGCAGAAGGTGACTGGGAAGTTTTACAAAGATATTCTGGTTTCGAATTTGATGATAATGCGCCTAAAGGTGCTGCTCGTACTGAATACGAAAATATGTTATACTTAGAGCGTCCAGGATGTAACCTATGTATGGGTAACCAAGAGAAAGCAGCAAAAGGAGATACAGTAATGGCAACTTCAACTCGTCTTTTCCAAGGAAGAGTTGTAGAAGATACTGAAGGTAAAAAAGGAGAATCTTTACTTTCTTCTACACCAGTTGTAGTTTTATCAACAATTTTGGGTAGAACTCCAACATTAGCTGAATATACAACAGCAGTTGAAGGAATCAACTTGACTAAGTTTGCGCCTTCTAATAAATCGTTAGTAATGTAATCTTACGATTATTAATATATAAAGAGCCCGAATGATAAACTCGGGCTTTTTCTTTTATTGCTCTTCTATTTTTTGTAACTTGTCATGTTCAAAAAAATAAAACAAAAAACAATTACTTATGGCTTTTGATATTGAAATGATTAAAAAAGTGTATGAGAACATGCCAGGTCGTGTTGATAAAGCACGCGAAATTGTTGGTCGTCCACTTACATTAACAGAGAAAATTTTATACAATCATCTTTGGGATGGAAATCCGACCAAAGCGTTTGGAAGAGGTATTGATTATGTCGATTTTGCACCAGATCGTGTAGCGTGTCAAGATGCAACAGCACAAATGGCATTATTGCAGTTTATGCATGCCGGTAAATCTAAAGTAGCAGTTCCTACAACAGTACACTGCGATCACTTGATTCAGGCAAAAGTGGATGCAGCAACTGATTTGGCCAGAGCAAAAACACAAAGTAATGAAGTTTTTGACTTCTTATCATCAGTTTCAAATAAGTACGGAATTGGTTTTTGGAAACCAGGAGCAGGAATTATTCACCAAGTAGTACTTGAAAATTACGCTTTCCCTGGAGGAATGATGATTGGTACCGATTCTCACACCGTAAATGCTGGAGGATTAGGAATGGTTGCTATTGGTGTTGGTGGAGCCGATGCTGTAGACGTAATGTCCGGAATGGCATGGGAACTTAAATTTCCTAAATTAATTGGAGTTAAATTAACTGGTAAATTATCAGGATGGACTGCTCCTAAAGATGTTATTCTTAAAGTTGCTGGTATTCTTACCGTAAAAGGTGGTACAGGTGCTATTGTTGAATATTTTGGAGAAGGAGCAACTTCTATGTCGTGTACAGGAAAAGGAACGATTTGTAATATGGGTGCCGAAATTGGAGCAACAACATCAACTTTTGGCTATGATGCTTCAATGGGGCGTTATCTGCGTTCTACAAACAGAGCTGATGTTGCAGATGCAGCCGATAAAATTGCTTCATACTTAACCGGAGATCCAGAAGTGTATGCAAACCCAGAAAAATATTTTGATCAAGTTATCGAAATCAATCTATCAGAATTAGAACCGCACTTAAATGGTCCTTTTACGCCAGATTTAGCTACTCCAATTTCTAAAATGAAAGAAGAAGCAATCAAAAATAACTGGCCGTTGCAAATTCAGGTAGGTTTAATTGGCTCATGTACGAACTCCTCTTATGAAGATATTTCCCGTGCAGCTTCTTTAGCAAGACAAGTAGCAGATAAAAATTTAAAAACAAAAGCAGAGTTTACCATTACTCCAGGTTCTGAAGTAGTTCGTTCAACTATCGAAAGAGACGGATTTATAGATACATTCCACAAAATTGGAGCAACTGTTTTTGCTAATGCCTGCGGACCATGTATTGGTATGTGGGATAGAGAAGGAGCGGAAAAAGAAGAAAGAAATACAATTGTTCATTCTTTCAACCGTAATTTTTCAAAACGTGCAGATGGTAATCCAAATACATTAGCTTTCGTAGGTTCTCCAGAACTAGTAACAGCAATGGCAATCGCTGGTGATTTAAGTTTTAATCCATTAACAGATAAATTAATCAATGAAGATGGAGAAGAAGTAATGCTGGATGCTCCAACAGGAGATGAACTACCTGCTAAAGGGTTCTATGCCGAAGATCCAGGGTTTCAAGCTCCAGCAGCGGATGGTTCAGGAGTTCAGGTCGTAGTAAATCCTGCATCAGAACGATTACAATTATTGGCTCCGTTTGATGCTTGGGATGGTAAAAACATTACAGGTGCTAAATTATTAATTAAAGCATTCGGAAAATGTACAACAGACCATATCTCTATGGCTGGTCCATGGTTGCGTTTCCGCGGACATTTAGATAATATTTCAAACAATATGTTGATTGGAGCAGTAAATGCTTACAACCAAAAAACAAACTCGGTTAAAAATCAATTAACAGGGCAATACGATGCTGTTCCTGCAGTTGCTCGTGCATACAAAGCGGCTGGAGTTCCGTCTATTGTTGTTGGAGATCATAATTACGGCGAAGGTTCTTCTCGTGAACATGCCGCTATGGAACCTCGTTTCTTAGGAGTTAAAGCAGTATTAGTAAAATCTTTCGCTCGTATCCACGAAACAAACCTTAAAAAACAAGGTCTTTTAGGATTGACATTTGCGAACGAAGCAGATTATGATAAGATTCAAGAAGACGATACAATCAACTTCTTAGATTTAACCGAATTTGCACCAGGAAAACCATTGACATTAGAATTTGTTCATGCAAACGGTTCTAAAGATATTATCTTGGCAAATCATACCTACAACGCAGGTCAAATTGGCTGGTTCGTTGCAGGTTCTGCATTAAATTTAATTGCAGCCGGAAAAGCTTAATATTTTTGTATTCAATTATACTAGAAACGTTCTGTGAAAGCAGAACGTTTTTTTTATTGTATAATTAGAAATTAATTTATTAGAGCTTTAAGGCTGCAGCAGTTTCACTTCCCCATTGAGCAATGGCTTGAAGTAACGGAATAAGTGTTCTGCCAAAAGAAGTTAATTCATAATCTACCCTCAAAGGAGGTTTATTTGTGTGTACAGTTCGTGTAATAAGTCCATCTTCTTCAAGTTCTTTCAGTTGAAGGCTTAATGTTCGTTCAGTAATAACTTTACATTCTTTTCTTAATTCACTATATCGCTTTTTTTCGATTAAATGAATAAGAATTACTGCTTTCCATTTACCGCCTATATATTTCATTGTTAGGCTTGTGCTACAAGGATATTGTTTGTTGTCTATACTATACATCTGTTACTATCAATTTTAACCGTTATTGCAAAGATAGTTTACTATACTTAGTTTTGTAACAATAAAAAGTATAGTATAAATAAAAAAAATAAAAATATGAGTTTTTTAGACCTTGCAAAGAGCAGGTACGCAACAAAAAAGTATGATGCGGCCAAAAAGATTACAGCAGAACAAATTGAAGAGTTGAAAGAGATTATTCGATTAAGTCCTTCTTCTATAAATAGTCAGCCTTGGAAGTTTACTTTTGTTACTAATGAAACAGTAAAAAGAGAGCTGGCAGCTCAATCTTATATGAACGAACAATCTATCAACGATGTTGGTCTTTTAGTGGTGTTCAGTGTAATGGAAGATATTGAACATTTTGAAAAACGAAATATCTCCATTCTGCCAGAAGCATGGAGAACTCTTTTTTACGAACCAATGATAAAATCGAATGGAGATGTTGCAACGAAATCTTGGATGGAACATCAAGTGTATCTTTCCTTGGGTTATTTTTTGAGTGCTTGTATAAGTATGGGACTTGATGCTACGCCAATGGAAGGTATAAACATTGAAGGCTATAAGCAAATATTGCCACAAGACGGGTATGCACCACTATTCTCTGTTACAGTTGGATATGCTGATTTAAGTGATTGGGCGAATCCGACGGTTTTGCCAAAATCTCGTTTTGAACTAGATGAGGTTGTACATTCTATTTAAAGTAAAAACAGGTATCATTTTTATGGTACCTGTTTTTATTTTATGGTGTTTCCATCTGGGCTGGGAAAGTAGTTTTCAAAAAAAAACTATTGATTTTCTTTAACTAAAGGAGTTTTTGGATTTAACATTTTAATACGGATTGGTTTCGTGTTTTCGAATTCATCAACAGAAATACTGTAAGTGGCGGCAGAAGGATTTGTGCTGTATTCATTGTAGGTGTAACCGCCAATTATGTATAATTTGTCTCCATAAAAATGCATTGTCGAGGATTTTAATTCAAGATCAATTAAGTATTCCTTTAAACGATTTGAATTTACATCATACACATACAATCTTCGATCATTGAAAATATAAATGGTGTTATTTTGAGAAGTAACTGCTGGATTTTCTAGAGGAGAAAAAAGATCTCCCTCAGTTTGCCATTTTTCATCAAGTAAATTTAAACTTACTATTTCAGATAAAGGTTGCCCATTATTTCCGCCAATTAAATAAATTTTATCACCTATTAAAACACCATTTGCTTCTTTTGCAGTTGGCATATCTGAAAGTTCATACCACAAACCAGAAGGAATATTGTAAAAGCGAACTTTGTTAGTAAATGTTTTTTTGCCTTTCAGAGTTGTTTTTATTGAGCCTCCCATAACAATAATATTGTCTTTGTAAGTGAACGACGAAAAATTGACCGCCTGATGCGGATTAGTTTTATCAATTGTAATTGTATTTTTGTTTAAATCAAAAACTTCAATTTCATTTTCTAAATATTCAAATTTGGCGTTTCCTGATATTCGCTTTCCTCCCAAAACGTACATCTTGTTGTCGTAATAATGCAGGTTATTATAAGCCCTTTTTTTGAATTTAATTTCAGAAGTCTGCCAGCTGTCGGTATTGATGTCATAAATTAAAAAATCGCCTCTGTAAGAATGAGAACCTTCTTGACGACGAAGTTCATCATAAAAAGTTTTCATGAAAATTTCCGTATCCGTATTTACTGTTTTTTCCTTTGCTTTTTGAAAGGCGTCAGATTCATAAGAAGCATCTCCTCCGACAATATAAATTTTGCCATCTTTTACAAAAGATCCAAAAGAATAAATAGCATTTTTTAAAGGGGCTAATTTCGTAAAAGCAATTTTTGATTTTAATTTTAATTTACCATTCGCAGAAATAGCTATTTCAGATAAATTCTCTGTTTCCTCTTTCAGGTAAATTTTAAAATTAAGCTTTCTAAGCTCTTTAAAAGAAATTTTAGAAATCTGGTAGCCAATATGAGAGAATTGTAAAGTGTCAGTTTCATTAAAGCTTGATTCTTTTCGTATCATAAACTTCCCTTTTCTATCGCTCAATGTTTTAAAGTTTTTCGATGAACAAACGATATTTACATCTGAAATAGGTTGATTGGTTGTAGAAACAATAACTCCTTCAGTATTTTGTGCATTTGATAAAAACGAAGATAAAAGAAAGATGAAGAGTAATTTTTTCACAAGTTTTTATTAGTTAAGTTAAGGATAAATCTATTTTGGAACATTATTTTTATTTAAAAAACTGCAATTCAAAAAGTTGACACAATTTTGATGCCGTACTTGTTAAAATGAAGTGAATTAGTTGTTAAAAATAGTGTGTTTTTTACTTTAAAAAGTTAAATTCGCTTTTTAGGTAATATAGTTGCTCTTTTTGAGTTTAAATTATTATCTAAACTTAAAAAAGATAGATAAACTTTAATAGGTGAGTATGGTTTTTAGATTAATTATAGTATTGTTTTTTTTTAGTGTTGGTGCTTTTTCTCAAGAAAAATTTACCAAACATAAAATCTCAAAAGGAGAAAACATTACTGTAATTGCTAAAAAATATGGTGTAAAAGTAAAAGATATTCAAGATGCAAATCCTAATGCACCTAAAGTTTTAAAACTAAATTCGGTTTTGCTAATCCCGAATAAAAATGTTCGTACTGCTCAAAAATCTTCTCAAAATGAAGCAAGTAAAACGAAAAATATAGCTTATGATACTCCAGGTTCACATGAAGTTTTGCAAAAAGAAACGCTTTGGGGAATCGCTAAAAAATACAATGTTTCTGTTGACGAATTAAAAAAAGCAAATCCAACATTAGAAACAGACGGTTTAAAAATAGGACAGCATCTAAATATTCCTTCTAATGCAGTAGTTTCAGAAAATATAGTTAATACAGATAATGTAAAACCAGAAATTGTTCCTATTGCAAATACAGAGCTTAACGTTAAAGTACAGGTTAAAGAGACAAAATACTCAATTGCTAAGAAGTACGGAATAACAGTAGCAGAATTAGAGCGTCAGAATCCTTCAATCAAAAAGAAACTCCGAGTAGGGCAATCTTTAAAGATTAGTACCACAGCAGAAAAAGCGAATCAAGTATTAGAAACAGCCGATTTAAATACGGGGAAGCAAGGTGATATTTCTTCAAATGCAGTTGCACTTACACCAAATGGAGTTAGTACTGATGTAGCAAAACCTGAGATTATTACTTCAGAAAATACAGAAGTTGTTGTTGAGGTTCAGCCAAAAGAGACAAAGTATGCTATTGCAAAAAGATATGGAATTACAGTAGCTGAATTAGAACGACAAAATCCATTTATAAAGGGAAAACTTCCAGTAGGTTATGTTTTAAAGATTAAAACTACCAAAGAAAAAGCAGATGCTTTAAATGTGAATTCATCACAGATAATCGATAGTACGCAGCCTTCAATAGAAGTTGCAGATAACTCAAATGTTGCTAAAGACTCAGGAATTGTTAGAATAAGCAACCATTCTGATTTAATTAATCAGCTGATTAGTAATGCGACTGAAAATATAGGGACACGTTACCGTTCAGGCGGAACTACAAAAGCAGGTTTTGACTGTTCAGGTTTGATGTTTTGTACTTTTGGTAACTTCGACATCAAGCTGCCAAGAAGTTCAATAGAGCAATCTCGTATAGGAACAAGAGTAGCTTCAGAAGAAGCTCAAAAAGGCGATTTAATTTTCTTTAAAACCAATGGAAGGCGCCATATCAACCACGTAGGTATGGTTGTTGAAAATGTTGATGGCGAGATTAAATTTGTACATTCCTCTACTCACGGCGGTGTTATGATTTCTTCAACAAAAGAAGCTTACTATACAAGAGCATTTTCGCAAGTAAATCGTGTTTTAGAATAAACCTAATAAGGAGTTGAATAGATTTTTGTTTTAAATTCTTCAATCGAAAGAGGTTTACTTAAAAAATCAGTTATATACTTACTATTCTTGATTTCTTCAATTTCATTAGTATCCAATGTTGATGAAAGTACATAAATTTTAATCTCTTTTTTAAAATCTTCACTTTGTTTGTGAAACTCATTTAAAAATTCAAAACCATTCATTATAGGCATTTGAATGTCTAATAATATGATTAAAGAATGATGTTTTTTTTTGTTATTGGTAAGCCATATAATTCCCTCCTTACCGTTATTAGTGATGCTTAACTCAGTTATGTTAAACACTTTTTTTAGTAGTTGCTTTATAACAATTTGGTCGATCAAATTATCTTCAATTAATAAGAATTCAGGTTTATGCGCCATATGCGTTTGGAATAGTTACAATAAATTTGCTTCCTATATTGCTTTTTGAGGATACAGATATGTTTCCTTTGATATTTTCAACGGCTTCTTTTACGATGTAAAGTCCGAGCCCTGATCCTTTGTTTTTGTTAGTTCCGAAATACATTTCAAAAATATGATCTCTAAATTCCTCTTTAATGCCAATTCCATTATCAGATATTTCTATTTTATGAAAACCGCCGTCAAAGTAAGTTTTTATAGAAATAAGCATTTCTTGTTTACTGTTGTCGGCGTATTTTATTGCATTTGAGAGTAAATTACTAATGATGATTCTCAAGCGTAAACGATCACTTTGAATTTGATCAAGTAATAATTCTTTGGTGAAAATTATCTTATTGGCGTTTTCAATATGCATTAATTGAGCGATTGCTTCATCAAACAATTCTTTTAGATTTACAGGTTCTATTATAGTTTGTATTCTTTTGTTTTTAGAGTAGTCTATAATATCGCTGATAAATTGATCTTGCTTACAAAGGCTCTGATGCATTAAATTTAAATAATCTTTAATTTGGTCTACGTCATCTTCAAGTTGTGTAATTTGGATAAGACCTTTTAAGGATGTTATAGGAGATCTTAGGTCGTGTGATGCGCTGTACACAAATCGATCGAGTTCATGGTTAACTAGTATTAGATTTTCATTTTTGATTTCAATTTCTTTTTTTGAAACAATTAATCGTTTTACCATTATAGAATAATAAAGAGAAACGCTGCAAATAATTATTAATATAAAAATGATATTGATAATGATGAGAAGATCTTTTATAGTACGAGTTCCTTCGCCTAATGTGTTAGAAAAGTTTCGTTCGTTGATCGTAAGTTTGTCACTGATATTGCTGATTTGTTGAAGAAATTTTTGTTGATCAGCATCAGTTAGTTGGTCGCATTTTATTTTTGAATCTATTTGTTGACCAATAATGAATAATTGATTGATTAATTTGTCTCCTTGTTCCCATTCATGAATTGCTTTTGCTAAAAATGGAACTTCTTTAAAATTAACAAACAACCAGATAAGATCATCTAAATCTTCTTCGTTATTTAGACCTGTAAGAAGACCTTTTCGAGCTGCTGCATTGTCGCCTGCTTTTAAAAGTGTTATTCTGGCGATCCCGTCACCTTGAGGAACTTTTAGCTCTTCTAAATATAAATTCCATTGGTTTTGATCTTTAGTATAGAGATAGGTTAGAAGGTGGCGAGAAGCATCTTTTTGACCTTTTGAATAATGGGATTCGCCATTTACATAAGCTCTATTTGCAGACAATATTTTGATTGTGAAAAAATTAATAAATATTAGTAACGCACACGAAAGAAACACAAACAATAAAAGAACAAAAACATTTGGGGAACGTAGTTTTTTGAAAAAATGACCTTTAGACATGGTTTTCAGATTAGTAGGTTAATAATTTTTATTTCTGCCTTTAAAGTATTTTTTAAGCTTTTCGTTTTGCTTCAATAATATGTTTAAGATGATTATTTGTTGGATGGTTTAAATGATAAACAATTGTTAATAAAATTTGTGGTATTTTAAGAAAAATTAAAACCTCTATCAAAATTAGTAAAAAAACGATTGGGTTTTACAATTAACCTATTTTCTTTTTTAGATTAATTTTTTTAAACAGATTATTTGTTAATTATTTGATTATTAGTAATTTACACTTGTGTAGTTTAGCTGTAATGTTGTTTTTTATTCTTTTTAAAGGAATAAGACAAGACTTTGTTGGTTAGAAGATATCTATATAAAAGATGTTTTTATTTGATTTTTGTTTAATGTGTTTTTGTTTTTTTTAAGCAATTAACATTTGTAATAAGAAGTAATTCTAAATATATTTTACTAAAAACAGTTATGCTTTTTACCTTTAAGAAGATTAAATATGAAGTAGTAATTTTAATTTTTTGAATTAGAGTTTTGAATTTTAAAAATTAGAAAGTGAAATTATAAGATTTCGGAAAAAAGTATATCTTTAACCAACCAAAAACCAAAAAAATGCAAGAAAACGACCAAGAAAATTTTAAAAGAGAACTCGGATTATTAGACGGAACCATGCTTGTGGTTGGTTCTATGATTGGATCTGGAATATTTATTGTAAGTGCTGATATCGCCAGACAAGTAGGTTCAGCAGGATGGCTCACCCTAATTTGGTTAATTTCAGGATTAATAACTGTTATTGCCGCTGTAAGTTATGGAGAATTAAGCGCAATGTTTCCAAAAGCCGGAGGACAATATGTGTATCTAAAAGAAGCATACAATAAGTTAATTGCATTTTTGTATGGCTGGAGTTTCTTTGCAGTAATTCAAACTGGTACAATTGCCGCCGTTGGAGTTGCTTTTTCAAAATTTGCTGCCTATTTGTACGAACCCTTTAGCGATGAAAATATATTGTACGAGATAGGTGCTTTTAAGCTCAATGCAGCGCAGTTAGTCTCAATATTTACCATAATTTTATTGACATATATTAATAGTCGAGGAGTAAAAAACGGTAAAATTCTGCAAACCGTTTTAACAATTATCAAGATTTTATCATTATTAGGATTAATTATTTTTGGATTAACGCTTGCAGCAAAAGCTTCTGTATGGGATGCTAACTGGGCTGACGCTTGGAATACACGTTCGTTTGACAAAGAAAGCGGTTCTTGGTTACCAATTGGAGGTACGGCTTTAATTACTGGAATTTCGGCAGCAATGGTTGGTTCTTTATTTTCGAGTGATGCATGGAACGGAGTTACTTTTATTGCCGGCGAAATTAAAAATCCAAAACGTAATGTTGGTTTCAGTTTATTTTTAGGAACTTTTATTGTTACAATTATTTACGTTCTTACAAATATTATGTACTTGGCAGTAATTCCGCTTGATGAAATCGCAACAGCAAAATCTGATCGTGTGGCGGTTGTAGCATCACAATATATTTTTGGAAATATAGGGACTTTGATTATTGCAATAATGATTATGATTTCGACTTTTGCCTGCAATAACGGATTAATTATGGCTGGCGCAAGAGTTTATTATACAATGGCAAACGATGGTTTGTTTTTTAAAAAAGCTGCCGTTTTAAATAGTTCAAGCGTACCCGCTTGGGCACTTTGGGCGCAGTGTATCTGGGCTTCCGCTTTATGTCTTACAGGTAAATATGGTGATTTGTTAGATTTTGTAATCATCATTGTTTTGATTTTTTATATTCTAACGATTTATGGAATTTTTATCTTACGCAAGAAAATGCCAGATATTGAAAGACCTTATAAAGCGTTTGGATATCCTTTTTTACCAATGTTGTATATAATAATTGCAACAGCAATTTGTATATCATTGCTTGTTGTAAAATTTTCAACTTGCGGTTGGGGCGTATTGATTATGCTTACAGGAATTCCGGTTTATTATCTAACAAAACCAAAAGAAGTTTAGTACCAGCTTGGAGCAAAAAGTAATATCTAGATAAAAAAAGCGCCTTATTCATAAGGCGTTTTTTCGTTATAATTAAAATACATTAAATTTCCACGAAGAAAATTTTTATGAAGTTTAACCCAAATCATTATTAATTCTTTCCTCAGTAGGTCTTAAAAAAATCAAATATATTATAATAAGAATCCCAAATAATATAAAATCAGGTTTTAAAAATAATATTAGAAAAGCAGCACCTTCTAGAACTGCCCATCGCATTATAGAAGCAGTTTGATAAACGGGCAATTTGTCTTCCGTTTTTAATTTTGGATCGATTTGTTTTAATTGTGATTTAAACAAAAATGTACTTAAAACGAAAGCCAAAACAGGGATACAAACATATACAATTGACGATGAATCTATAGTGGGGACATTTTTTAATTTTTCAATTGAAAGTTCTCCTAAAAAGAAATAAGCAAGGATTGTTCCTGCACAAACTGCAAGATGAATAATTTGCAGGGTTTTGATTTTTTCGGTCATGGTTTAGTTTTTTGAGAGTACAATATAAAACTAAAAAATCTGCGGACAATAAAAAAATAGTGAGCTGCTAATCTTGAATCATAAAAAAAAGACACTGCTTAGAAAAACAGTGTCTTTTGATGTCAAATAATCTATTGAGACTGTTATACAACAGCGGGTTCAACAGAAGATTTTATAGTTGAATTAATAATAGAAATAGTAAGCGGGTCTGATTCTCCCGAGAAAAAAGCATCTAATATTTCTTGAAATATCGGATTTGTATTTTCAGTCATAGAAAAAAGCGTCATAGACGAACGTAATTTTCGAGCATCTAAATCCCCAAAAATTCCATCAGCTGACTTTCTTTTAAAAGTTAATAACAGCTCTGAAATCTCAATAAGATGTTTTCCTAAAATAGGATGATCCAAAAAATCTGAGGCTTCTTTTAAATCGGCAATTGCATAAAGATTTGCTGTATCGCTTTTACCTAATCCTTTAACCTGCGGAAAAATGAACCACATCCAGTGAGTTTCTTTCTTTCCTTTTTTAATTTCTGAAAGTGCGGTAAGATAAAGTTTATTCTGCGCATCTAAAAAGCGCGCTAAATCATTGTTTGAATATGCCATTTGTGGTATTGTATTTAAAAAAGGGTTGCAAAAGTACTAAAAAAGA
Source organism: Flavobacterium sp. FlaQc-30 (assembly GCF_044005885.1). Classification (NCBI taxonomy): domain Bacteria; kingdom Pseudomonadati; phylum Bacteroidota; class Flavobacteriia; order Flavobacteriales; family Flavobacteriaceae; genus Flavobacterium; species Flavobacterium sp. FlaQc-30. The sequence continues at coordinate 455,381 of NZ_JBIPCO010000004.1, forward strand.
AAGGGTCTGCCTAATAAAAGGTGCACGTAGTGAGTAATTTAACTTTTTTTTGCAGAATTTTCCTCATCGTTATTGAGTAAGAAAAAGCTCATTTAGAGTTGTTTATACATTATATGCTTCGTTTAGTTTGTCTAAAAGTCAAATTTATTCTGGGTAAAACAGGCCGTGCTGTTTTGGGAACCTGATGCTGCCAAAAACTATTTGTAGTTCCAGACATTAATAAAAAAGAACCGTGATGCAGCGGAATTTCGACCTGTGGAATTTCCTTGCTGTACTTATGTCGGAGTCTGAACATTCTCGTTTCTCCAAAAGTTATCGAAGCAATAACCGGATTAGGTCCTGTGTTATGTTCTTTGTCGCTGTGCCATCCTACACCGTCATTTCCATTTCGGTACAAATTTAAAAGGAGGCTGTTAAAATCAAGCTGCGTTTCTCTTTCAACGCGTCCTCGAATAGTTAATAAATCATAAGTCCAGTCAGGTCCATTTAGATCAGCTCCGGGGTTATCTTTGTCTTCATACCAAGAAATCATTCGGGGAACAGTATACGTTTTATCATAAATTTCCATTTCATATTCTCTCCATTTGGTCTTGCGAAGTATTCTTTCATATAAACGATCGGATTCTTCTTTACTAAAGAAATTATCTATAAGAATAAGTTCTGAGTCAGGAATGTCAAATATTTTTTTGCCTTCCAAACCAGTCGCAAATAATTCGGTGTCGTTAAATAGTGTCATAACTTAAATTTTCTAAGTTCAGGTTTAATTCTGAAAATGCTTATTGAAGAATACTTTTCGAGGATATTTTTCTGCGAAAGCAAAAATCAATTGTTCTATATATTGATTGCTTTTATAAGTCGTAACATAGTTTTTTACTTCTTCAGGATCATGAATCGAAATATCTGATGGAATATAACCCATACCATAAAAATGACCGTTTTCAATCCAAATACAACTGCGTTCCTCTTTTGATCTTCCTTTGTCTATAATAGCAAAAGAAGGTCTGTTGTTCAATAAAAAATCAATAGCATTATCAACTTGTTCGTTATGAAACAAAACATCAGGCAGATTTCTGACGTCATTATTTTGCGGAAGTTCTCCTTCTTCGGGTCTGGAATATTTGCAGAATCTTTGATCAATTTCAAATTGTGCAGACAGATCTCGGAGTAGATTTATAGCGTTATGCATGCTGTTAAATTCATGAATGCAAGTTTGAAATTTACTCAGTTTTCCAACGGCCAAATATTTGTAACCGTTTCGTGCTTCATATTGATAAATGCCAAATTTTGCTTCAAAACGTTTTAATGCTCTATTGTAGGTTGGCCAAAGCTGTTTTATTTCGGTGCATTCTAACAAAAGTGCCATTAATTCGGTAGCGCAGATTTCAAAGGAAATTCCGTGAATATCTCTCAAGAAATGCTGTCTTTGAGAATTGATATTATTACCGCTAAAGTGCGATGCCACACGTTTTTTTACATTGATAGCTTTTCCAACATAAATCACTTTTTTCGCCTGATTATAAAAATAATATACACCTGGTTTTTCAGGTAAATTATTAAATTCATCTGGAGGAAGGTTAGGAGGTAAGCGCTGATCTTGAGCCGTTTTTTTGATCATATTCTCGATTTCTCCCGCATCATCCCATTCTAACAGAAGAGAGAATAATACAGCAGTCGCATCTGCATCTCCACCAGCGCGGTGTCTGTTTTCTAGGGATATATTTAAAGAATTGCAAAGATTTCCTAAACTGTAAGAACCTAAACCCGGCTTGATTTTTCTTGCTGCGCGAACTGTACAAAGTTTTTGTGCTGACCATTTAAAGCCCGCTTGCTCCAGCTGATGGTGAATAAATGAATAATCGAAGTTTACATTATGAGCAACAAAAATGCGATCGGTAAGCATTTCCAATACTTTCTCTGAAATATCATCAAAAATAGGTGCGTTCGCCACCATTTCGTTATTAATACCCGTTAATCCAAAAATAGAAAGAGGGATATCCTGTTCTGGATTTACAAGAGTTTCATAACGATCCAACACTTTTGTACCATCATGAATAATAATGGCAATTTCTGTAATGCGGCTGCCACTGGCATTTCCGCCTGTGGTTTCAATATCGACTATAGCATATTCCGTATTTTTCATCTTTATATAACGTAAGTTCTTCTTTAGTTATTTTTTAGTGTTCAGTGTTCAGAATTTAGTGTTCAGTTAAATACTGTGATTGTGACCGAGAACTGAACACTAAATTCTGAACACTGATTACTAAAACTTCATCCTATGTCTCGGCAAATTAATTTCATGATCCGATGGATAAGGCTTTCTATGTGTTAGGCTTATATCTTCTTTAATTTGGTTTTGTGTTTTATATTGGTCTTTAGCATCCATATAACGAGGATCTGGAATAAAAGGCATTTTTGCCATTTTAGTAATGGTGATCGTTGGAAAATGATAATCAACCTCAACATTTCCTAATAATAAATAGCATCCGCCTCCCTGAAACGGATATTTTTCTAAGCTGTCAGGAAAATGTGCCGTATCAAAATAAGTACCTTCATGATCAATCCAGGTTCCAAAATACATAGTTCCTTTTTTTGTAGGGACGTGTTTTCTAGAAATCAAATACGCCAGCATTCGAACTTGTCTTTTATGATATTTGACTAAATCTTTAGCCATAATATCACCGCGATGTTTGGTTTGCAAAATGTCAAAAACCGTACACGAAACAGGAAAACTCAACAATTCGATTTCGTCAAAAGCATCTTCAAAAACAGAACGCTCCAAAGTAGGAAGTTTATATTCTTTAACAGGTTCCTGTAAAAGTTTTAAATTTCTGTTTTCAGGTTTAAAATTGTTCAAGAGCAAACTAGCAATAACCAAAAGCTGGTTTTTAGTTTTTTCTGTAAAACGAAAAGCACCTATGAAAATCAAAATTTTAATATTTTCAATCCCTATTGGAATACGATTGATGAAATCTTCTAAAGAAATATAATCACCATTTTTATTTCGGTCTTCTTCAATTAAATGTGCCGTTTTCGATTCTAAACTTTGAATGTGCATAAAGCCGAGGTAAATATCCGTGCCATATAAAGTAGTCTGATATTCGCTTTTATTCACGCACGGATTATGAATCGTTCCGCCAGACATTCGTGCTTCATGTACATACACTTCCGTTCTGTAAAATCCGCCCTGATTATTGATTACCGCAGTCATAAACTCAATAGGATAATACACTTTGAGATATAAACTCTGATAACTTTCAACAGCATAAGAAGCCGAATGTGCTTTGCAGAAAGAATATCCCGCAAAAGATTCGATCTGGCGATAAATTTCCTGACTCAGCGATAATGGATGCCCTTTTTGAGCACAACTCTCAAAGAAATTATTTTTTACTTTTTGCAGAGCCTCCAAAGATCTTCCTTTCCCAGACATGGCACGACGAAGAATATCGCCGTCAGCAGCGGGAAGTCCGCCGTAATGTAAAGCGATTTTGATAACATCTTCCTGATAGACCATAATACCGTAGGTCTCGCCAAGCTGTTCTTTGAAAACTTCATGAAAATATTCAAACTGATTTGGATTATTATGACGAAAAATATACTCCTTCATCATTCCCGATTGTGCAACTCCGGGACGAATAATAGACGAAGCAGCAACCAGAATTTTATAATTATCACAATTCAATCGACGTAATAAACCGCGCATCGCCGGACTTTCGATATAAAAACAGCCAATCGTTTTTCCCTGTGCCAGATAAACATTACACAAAGCCTCATCTTTAGAAATCGAAGTATTACGAATGTCAACTTTTATCCCTCGGTTTTTAGCAATCAGTTTTACGCTGTCATCAATATGCCCAATGCCTCGCTGACTAAGAATATCGAATTTTTCAAAACCAATTTCTTCTGCAATATGCATGTCAAAAAGCACGATTGGAAATCCTTTTGGAGGCATTTCTAAAGGTGTGTAATTCGTAATTGGCTCTTCAGAAATCAGAATTCCGCACGCATGCATACTGCGTTGGTTTGGATATTTTTCGAGCAGCATTCCGTATTGCTGAACCAGTTTTACAATTTTATTGGTTTCATGCAAAGCCATTGGATTTTTAGCCAGCATATCAAGTTCTTCTTTCGGAAGCCCAAAAACTTTTCCAACTTCCCTAAATATAGATCGGTATTTAAATTCAACATTCGTACCGCAGAAAGCAACATGATTTTTACCATATTTTCCGAAGATATATTCCAAAATTATATTGCGTTCCTGCCAGCTCCAGTCAATGTCAAAATCAGGCGGCGTTTTACGGTTGAGGTTTAAAAAACGTTCAAAATATAAATCTAACTCGATTGGGCAGATATCGGTAATTCCGAGACAATATGCAATGATGCTGTTGGCACCGCTTCCGCGTCCAATGTGCATAAAACCTTGACTATTACTGTACTGAATAATATCCCAAGTAATTAAAAAATAACCGCTGAATTCTAATTCATCAATCACTTTTAATTCTTTTGCTACACGCGCTTTTGCTTCTAAATTATCTTTAGCATAACGATTTTTAAATCCTTCCCAAGCCAAATCAGTAAGTTTTTCTAAATCTTCCTGACGGCTTTTGGTATAGAATCTTTTATTTTTTGGAGTTTCAAAATCATATTCGAAATTACAGGAATCAATGATTTTTTGTGTATTGCTTATAATTTCAGGATATTTTTCATAGAAAGGCAAAAGAGATTCTACCGGTTGCATGATATCCGAAACTTTGCAGTAATCGGCTTCTGTAAGTTTTGACAAAATAATATTAGTGTCAATTGCCCGAAGGATTTTATGCAGATTGTATTCTGTTTTGGTTCTAAAAATTACAGGCTGTAAAACTACCATCTGAGCAATTTTATTTTTGTGTTCTGATGTAAAAAGCCTCGAAATTTCTTCAGGACGAATACCGATAAATTCATTCTTGCGAAGTACTTTCGGAGCATTTTCTAAAGTATAAATCACAAAAACCGATTTAAATTCGGGTGCAGTCAAAGGCAGGTTTTCTCCGCTGAAATTATGTTCGGTTAAAAACCGATTCATTTCAGCTAAACCTTCTGTATTTTGAGCCAAACCAATAAATCGGAATTGATGATGGCAGCGAAATTCTATTCCTACTAAAGGTTTGATTCCGTTTTCCTGACAAGCTTTTATAAAATCATAAATGCCTGTTACGGTATTAATATCTGTTAATGCCATTGCTTTTATACCAAATGAAACGGCTTGGCTGATCAATTCCTTAAGCGGAATTGTGCCGTAACGTAATGAATGGTATGAATGACAATTAAGATACATTATTTGTTGCGTTTTAAAATTTCGTCTTTAGTGTTTGGTTTAAAGTGAGCTCCTGCACAGCGCATTACAGCATCAAATCCATAACGTTTTTTCATTTTATCCATCGCTTCATAAAGCGAAAGCATTTCTTGAGTGTCTTCAAAAAGATCAATTTGATAAGTACCGCGCACCAATCCGCTGAAGCGAACGCCAATCAAGCGCAATCGCATACGACGCTGATACACTTTCTCGAAAAGTTCTGTTACATTTTTAGTCAGAATATGATCGGCTGAAGTATAAGCTACTCGGCATTGTTTGGTTTCGGTATCAAAATTGGCATAACGTATTTTAACCGTAACCGTTGAAGTAAGCCATTGTTCCGCACGAAGCTGAAAAGCCAGTTTTTCGACCATTCCTAATAATATTCTTCGCAGTTTTGCAAGATCGATAGTGTCCTGTGAAAAAGTTGTTTCGGTCGAAATTGATTTTCTTTCCGTATAAGGTTCAACGGGAGTATGATCAATTCCGTGTGCTTTTTTCCAAAGTTCCAAACCATTTTTACCAATCATCTGCTGTAAAACCTCAGCAGGCATTTCGGCCAAAGTCTGAATTTTACGAACGCCGATTCTAGACAAAAGCTGAAAAGTCACAGCACCAACCATTGGAATTTTCTGAATCGAAAGCGGATTTAAAAAGTCTTGTACTTCTTGTTCCGGAATTTGAAGATTCCCAACAGGTTTGCCTTCGCCAGTCGCAATTTTAGAAACGGTTTTGTTGATGGATAACGAAAAACTAATTGGAAGTCCGGTTTCCTTAATGACTTTTTGAGCCAATTCATTTGTCCATTTATAACTTCCGTGGAATTTATCCATTCCGGTAATGTCCATATAAAATTCATCGATACTTGCTTTTTCTAAAACAGGCGCTTTTTCCTGAAGAATTTCGGTTACATCATGAGAAAGTTGCGAATATAATTCCATGTCGCCTTTCATCACTTTTGCGTCTGGGCAAAGTTTTAACGCCATACGAATTGGCATGGCAGAACGGACTCCATATTTTCGGGCTTCATACGAACAAGATGCCACAACACCGCGGTCTCCGCCACCTATAATAAGCGGAATTCCGTTAAGTTCTGAGTTGGTGCGTCTTTCGCAGGATACAAAAAAGGTATCCAAATCCATATGTACAATTGCCCGTGCCATTTTCCTTTTGTTTTTGTATGGAACAAAATTAGCACAGGTGATAACAATTTTTTGTATATTTGCTGTTCCAAATTATAACAAATTAATTATGTCCTTATTTTCAGACAACATCAGAGCACTAAGGGTTAAGCATAAAATATCACAAGAAAAATTAGCTGAAAACCTAAGTATTACAAGAGGAAGATACGTGAAATACGAAGACGGAACTTCGGAAGCACCGTATGACATTTTAAAGAAGATTGCCTTATATTTTCATATGAGTATTGACTTGATATTATCTGTCGATATCCGCAAAATTGATGTGCAAAATTTGATAAAACTAGAAGGCAACCGACTTATTTTACCTATCCAAGTGGATAGTTTTGGAGAAAATTTTATTGAAATTGTATCTCAAAAAGCAAAAGCAGGTTATCTAAACGGATATGCTGATCCAGAATATATTGAAAGTTTACAGCAGATTACACTTCCTTTTTTAGGACCAGGAAAACATCGTGGATTTCCCGTTGAAGGCGATTCAATGCCTCCACACGAAGATGGCTCTATCATTATTGGTCGTTATGTGGAAAAGCTGGGAGAGGTTATGGATGGGAAAACCTATATTCTTATTACCAAAAATGAAGGAATGGTTTATAAACGTCTGAACAAAAACAAAAAGAACGCTCTGGTTTTAGAATCCGACAACAGTTTTTATCCGAATTATGAAGTGAAAGCTTCTGATATTTTGGAGATTTGGGAATACGAATGCAACATCGGCCGTTCGGATAAAAAACAAGAAACAACGGAAACTGGAGCAATGAAAGATTTGCTCTTAGAATTGAAACGTGAAGTTCGAGAGATTAAGAATAATACTTCTAATACGTAAAAAGAGTTTGCCACGAAGGCTCTAAGCCACAAAGCTATTCAAAAAAACTTTGTGTCTTAGAGCCTTTGTGGCAAAAAAAACTAAAAGACTTTCGCAAAACTCAACCCATATTGCTGTCCATTATAAAAAGGCATTATCATAGAAGTTGATTTATTTTCAGAAGAAGATTTGAATAGCTTTTTAGTAATATATGGATTAATCCAATACGCAATTTTGGTACTCAAAATCCCAATTCCTGCTCCCGCAGCGACATCTGTCAGCCAATGACGATTATTGTAGATTCTAAAAAGTCCCGTTCCAGTAGCAACGGCATAACCCGCAATTCCGTACCAAATCGATTTGTCTTTATATTCTTGGTATAAAAATTCGGCACCCATAAATGCAGTTGCGGTGTGTCCGGAAGGGAAGGAGTTGTTCGAACTTCCGTCAGGTCTTTCTACATGTGAAATCGATTTTAAACTTAAAACTGTTGTAGCCATAATTGCATACGAAGTCACAAGTATTACAGAACGGTCGCGCATATTATTTTTACCTTTTACTCCAAAAGCATTCAACGCATAAACAGATACGGCAGGCGCATATTGCGAGAAATCGTCAATAGTAACTTTCTCGTCGATATCTTCAGTAACTTCATCCTTAATTTGATGATTAAAACTCAAAAGCTGATCACTTTCTAAACCAATTACACCATAACCAATTAATACGCTCGGAATAATTAATTGTTTGTAATTAAATTTTAAATGATTGGAAGTGCTGTCAATTTTTGTGATCGAATCATTTTGCTGTGCATTTGCTGAAAATAATCCGAATAGAAATAGTAGAGAAACTGTTTTGTAAAACATCTTTCGTTGTCGTTATATTTTGCAATATTAACGAAGGTTTTTGCCAACTATTTTTCTCTTAATTGAACCTTAAGTGAATATTAATTTGTTGGTTTTAAATGTGATAGTTGGATTAAGATTGGCTAAATAAGAGTCTTATTTTATTTTCCTTTTTTCAGGATTTTGACGATTGTCCCAAAAAGATAATACTTCTATTTGATTGTTATTAATTTCATAAAAAATCAAATAAATTTTCATTGGAATAACGCGAGTGATTTTATTTGAAGTAAGCCTTCCGATAAACTCATTATTAGAAAGAGTTTCTAATAAATCTTCAACTTCTTCAAGAATTTTTAAGCTGTAATCAGAATTTCCATTCCTGAAAACATAAAACTCAAGAACATTTGAAAATTCAAGTTTAGCAAGATCAGACCAGATTATTTCTTTTTTAGCCATTCTCTCATCTCTGAAATTACATCTTCATTTTTATGAAATTCGCCATTTTTTATCTGATTTCGGCTTGTTTCGATAGAAGATTGTTGTTCAGCATTTAATTCATATAATGACTGTTCTGAAGAATCAAAAATAGTTTGAAGTGCTTTTAAAAAATTCATGTCTTTAGAATCTCTAATTCTGGAGATCAAATTTTCTTTTATTTGCGCTGTCATGTCCATATCAAATTCTTTTTAATACTCAAAATTAAAGATTTATTTTCAAAATACTGTTAAATAATTTATACTTTCAACGAAAACCAAAAGGTACTTCCCAATCCCAAATTACTCTCAACACCAACATTTCCATTTTGTGCCTCAATAAATTCTTTGCTAATGGCTAAACCCAATCCCGTTCCGGATTTCTGACTTCCAGGAACCTGAAAATATTTATCAAAAACTTTGTCTTTATATCTTGCATCAATTCCTTTTCCGGTATCGATAACCTGAAAGACAATTTGATTTAGTTCTTTTTTAAGTTTGATGTGAATGGTACTTTTTTCAGAAGAATATCTGATTGCATTCGACAAATAATTAATCAAAACCCAGCCTGTTTTTTCGCTGTCGGCTTTTACGTCTTCTAGATTTTCATCGGCATCAATTACTAATTTAATCTGTTTTTGATCAGCCTGAACTTTTACCGCTTCAACAGCATAATTTACAATTTCATGCGGATTGCTTTTTTCGATATTTAACTGAATATTTCCCGTTTCTAATTGAGATAGATTAAGCAATTCGCCTGTAATTTTTAATAAGCGTTGACTATCGTCTTTTATGCTTTCAACCAATTGTTTTTGGTCTTCGTTCATGTCGCCTGTTTTTTCATTTTCAAGCAATTTCAGGCTTAATTTTATCGAAGCAATTGGTGTTTTTAATTCGTGTGAAACGGTTGCAATAAAGTTGGTTTTGGCAAAATCCAGTTCTTTAAAAAGCGTAATATTTCGCAGAATAATAACATCACCAATATTGATTTCTTTTTCTTCACCTGTCGGAATTATGGTAATGTTCAGAATTTCTTTTTCGAAATAACTTTCTTTTCCGTGCGCGTAAATTTTAAGTGGTTGTTTTTTAGGTGAATCTTCATCCTCTTTTAAAATCAAAGAACGAATCAAATCATTCGACAAGGCTAGAGTAGAAGCCGATTTCCCGATAACATCTTCCAGTTTCAGACCAACAATTTTCAGTGCTTCATCATTGGCAAACAAAACAATTCCTTCATGATCAAGACCAATAATAGGATCGTTCATATTATTGACTAAAGTTTCCAGTCGTTTCTTTTCAAAAAAGAGTTTATACAAATTACTGTCATTATATTCCTGAAGTTTCTGCGCCATCGTATTAAACGATTTGGCCAAATCTCCAAATTCGCTATGACTCGTAAAATGAACGCGTTCAGAATAGTTTTTATTCGCAATTTCCTTGATACTCAGCGTTAATTCCTTTATTGGATTGGCAATATTATTTGGGAGATTAACCAATAAATTAAAAGCAATCAAAAAACATAAACTTCCCACAATAGCAATCCATAAATTAGCATTTTCGGCGGTATGTTTGGCAATATCGCTTTTCTGTTTTATAGCATCCAGATTCAGTTTCATGATGGCAAAAATATCCTGTCTGATTTTTGCTTTTATGGTTTCGTTTGCTCCGTTTTGTTCTAAAAGCGTAAAACTTTTTTCAAGGTTCTCGGTTGCTTCTTTTTCTCCCGGTTCGGTAACATTTTGCGTTTGTTTTTCAAGATATTCTTTGAAAACATGAATCTTGCTATCAGGGCTCGCTTTAATTTCATCCAAAGACAAAATCATATTTCGCGAATATTCCAGCGTATTATAATTCGCTTTCAGAATATTCTCGGTATCTGCTTTTATCAAAAAAACAGAATAACCGCTCACTAACGAAAGTATGATGATCATTAAAAATAACAATCCAACTCCCAGATTCAATTTGGTTTTAATTCTCATATTTTATTTTTTGTGTGAAATGCTGTTTGTAAAATGTGAAATGAAAAACAACATCTTACATTTCACATAAAACATTTTACGATAATATCACAAGATCAACATTTGATAAAGACAGTTTATTCAACAAACGTCTAAAAATTGTTGTAGACAAAATTACTTTAAATAAATTCAAATGCGGTTTTCCAATGCAGACTGTTGTAATTTGTTTTTCTTCTACGGTTGCCAAAATCGCATCGGCAATATTACTGTTTTCCAGTTTAATAACTTCAGCGCCTAATTGCACGGCGAGTTTAAAATTATTAATTAAATGTCTTTGTTTGTCCAAAGCAATTTTATTACTGCTTTCCTGCGGAGTTTCCACATATAAAACATACCACAATCCGTTATAATAACTGGAAAGTCTTGCTGTTTTTCTAATCACAATTTTAGCCGTTTTATCATTACTGCTAATGCAGGCCAACAATTTCTCATGTCGTAAAGCATGAAGATTCGGAACTTCATTTTCGACTTTTCGAACGACCTGACTCGCTACTTCTTTCAAAGCCAGTTCTCGAAGTTGTAAAATCTGTTCCGATTTAAAAAAGTTCGTTAAAGCCGTCTGAATTTTATCTGGAGTATAAATTTTTCCTTCTTTCAAACGCGCAATCAAATCTTCTGATGTTAAATCGATATTAACGACTTCATCTGCCAATCGTAAAACATTATCAGGAATTCGTTCCTGAACATCAATATTTGTAATACGTTTGACATCTTCATTTAAACTTTCAATATGCTGAATATTAACCGCCGAAATGACATTAATTCCAGCTTCCAAGATCTCTAAAACATCCTGCCAGCGTTTCTCATTTTTGCTTCCTTCAACGTTTGTATGCGCCAATTCATCAACAATCACAACTTCTGGACGAAGGTTGATAATCGCCTGAACATCGAGTTCTTCGAGTTCCTTTCCTTTATAAAAAATAGTCCGTCTAGGGATTATAGGCAATCCTGCTAATAATTCATGAGTTTCTTTTCGCATGTGCGTTTCGATGTAGCCAATTTTTACATCGATTCCGTTTTTTAATAACGAATGCGCTTCCTGAAGCATACGAAAAGTCTTGCCCACACCGGCACTCATTCCAATGTAGATTTTGAACTTTCCCTTTCGTGATTTCTGAATTAAATCGAGAAAGTGCTGTGCGTTATTATTTTCGTTTTCCATATTTTTTGCCGCTAAGGCGCTAAGTCACAAAGTTTTTTTAAGCCACAGATTGCACAGATTAAAAGGATTTTTTAAATATCTGTGTGTAGATTTATTTGCCACGAATTACACAAATTTCCACGAATTATATTGAATAAAAATTAGTGAAAATTTGTGTAATTCGTGGCGAAAAAAAAATCCCTTTAATCTGTGCAATCTGTGGCAAGAAATTTTCCTAGAAACTAATCGCCAGCGAAGTCGTCACAAAAGTGTTCGTGTCTGTTGGAACGTTATCTTTTGTGAAGATTTCATCTTTACTCGAAAGATTTCTAGCCTCAATTCTAAACATTACATTGTCAGTAACTAAGTAATCAAAGTTAGCTGAAAATCCGTAAGTTTTAAAACCATTTGGTGTTTCAGTTGCGATAATTACACCTTTTTCATCACTATAATATTCACCGCGTGCTGCAAGCTGAATTTTATCTGTTGGTTTATATTGCAGAATCAAAACTGGCGAAAACCAAGTGTCATATTTGTTACTGTTTTTAGCCGATTGCTGAGATCCAACATCAAGACCAGCCGTTATGTTTGTTTTCTCTGTTACTTTAAACTGTCCGTAGAAGTTATTAAAATAACGCCATTTTTTGTCGATATCTGGCTGCTCATTTCCAACATAAGTACTCCAGTTTAAAACAACTCGATCAGACGGTTTGTAAGTAACCTGCGTTCCAAAAGCAGGCGTTTGATTTCCTTCTACCTTCTCAATTCGCTGCCAGCCATTTAAGTACATACCCGCCAAATACCATTCTCCAGATTCAGAAGTGTAACCAATTTTAACTCCTGTTTCATAATAAGGAGAATTTTCAGCCAGAATACTTCGTGATAAAGTCTGGCAATCTTTTCCAATCGCACTTTCAAAACCAATATGCGAAGGCATGATTCCAGCATCAATCCATAAATTATGGTTTTTCGAAATCTTTACACCAACATTCGCCTCGTAAATATTTTTCAATAAACCTTGCTCGGCAGCCATATTGTATTCGGCGTAAGTTCCCGCCATTAGAGCAAAATTACCACGAATATTATCTTTGGTGTAATTTACTTTTGCCATTCCTAAATTAATATTCACTTCATTACTTTTATTAAAATTGTAAAAAAAGTTTGGTCGAGTATGATTTTCAGGTTTTCCAAAATCATAACTATAATAAGTCTCTACATATCCTGAAAATGTTAATGGACTTTTTGTTTCTTCTTGTGCATGTAAATTGCTGTAACCAAAAGCGATTAAAGCAGTAAGTATAATTTTTTTCATTGTTAATTGTGGTATTCAAACCCGAAAGGGTAATTAATTATTAGTAGATTTTTTTTTAGGAGCTATTTCCCGCTATCCGTTTCAATCTTTTGTATCGAACGCCGGTACAAAAGGATTTTCACTACTATCGGGGCTAGAGTATTTGGGGTAAAAAAGGCGTTTTTGTTTCCTGCAAGGTTTTTGAAACCTTGTAGGGATTTAATTTTAAAGTTTTTGATTCAACGTCTTGTTTTGTCATTTCGATCCCGAGGCTTCGGGAGAGAAATCTTCGTAAGTAGCTCCGCAAAGAATGTCAATCTGTGTCGATCTTGCAACGAAGATTTCTCCTCCGTCGAAATGACAAGAATGCGCATAGAAAAACCTTAGTGTCTTAGCGACTCAGAACCTCAGAACCTCGTTTTATCGAAGCTGATCAAGCGCCACATTCAATTCCAAAACATTCACCGTTTCAGGACCAACAACAGCTGAATTAATTTTAGATTCAACTAAAGTTTTTACTTTAGCTTCATCCAGTTTTCTTTCTTTAGCAATTCGTTTAACCTGAATCAGCGCCCCTTGCGGAGAAATATTTGGATCTAAACCACTTCCTGAAGCCGTTACCATATCAGCCGGAATTTCAGATTTTTTCAAGTAAGGATGAACAAGCAATAGTGTATCAATTCTTTTTTGAACCAAAGCTAAATATTCAGCATTACTTGGACCTTTGTTGCTTCCGGCACTTCCGGCAGCATTATAATCAACGGCAGAAGGTCTTCCCCAGAAATAATTCGACTTATCGAATTTTTGACCAATTTTTTGGTATCCAACCACTTTTCCGTTAACCGAAATCGTTTCTCCTTTCCCTTGATTTGGAGCTAATTTTGCAATTCCGTAAATCGCAAGAGGATAAATAACTGCGAACAAGATTAAGGTAGCCACAGTAAGTTTTAGTATAGAAAATAGATTTTTCATTTTTTTTGAGATTCTAAAGGACTAAGTTGCTAAGGTTCTAAGTTTTTTATCTCAGAACTTAGCAATTCAGAACCAATGTTTTTATTGAGTTTTTGATAGATTCTAGTTTTTACGATTCTAAGAGAAAACCTTAGTCTCTTAGAATCTCAGTACCTAAGAACCTTAAATAAAGATTGCTACGATTAAATCAATTACTTTAATTCCGATAAAAGGAACAATTAAACCACCCAAACCATAAATTAAAAGGTTTCTTTTTAGGATGGCACTGGCTCCAATTGGACGATAATCAACACCTTTCAGCGCAAGCGGAATCAATATCGGAATGATAATCGCGTTGAAAATTACAGCCGATAAAATTGCGCTTTCAGGACTGTGCAGATGCATAATATTTAAACCTTGCAGCGCAGGAATCGCAGTAATAAAAAGAGCAGGAACAATAGCAAAATATTTCGCAACGTCATTTGCAATAGAAAAAGTAGTTAAAGTACCTCGAGTCATTAAAAGCTGTTTCCCAATTTCAACAATCTCAATTAATTTTGTTGGATCATTGTCGAGGTCGACCATGTTTCCTGCTTCTTTTGCAGCCTGAGTCCCGCTGTTCATGGCAACTCCAACATTGGCTTGGGCAAGGGCAGGGGCATCATTTGTTCCGTCACCCATCATGGCAACCAATCTTCCTTCGGCCTGTTCTTTTCTAATGTAGTTCATTTTATCCTCAGGTTTCGCTTCGGCAATAAAATCATCAACACCGGCTGCCTCGGCAATAAATTTTGCTGTAAGCGGATTATCACCTGTAACCATTACCGTTTTGATTCCCATTCTGCGTAAGCGCTCAAAACGTTCTTTCATTCCGGTTTTTATAATATCCTGAAGTTCTATTACACCTTGAACTACATTGTTTTTAATAACAACCAGCGGCGTTCCTCCGTTAGATGAAATCGTAATTACTTGTTGTGCAGTATCATCTGGAAAAGAATTTCCTGCTTGCAGTGCGATATTTTTAGCAGCATCTTGCGCACCTTTTCTAATATTTGTACCATCTTTTAAAATAACTCCGGAAGTTCTCGTTTCGGCGGTAAATTTGATTAAAGTAGCACCTTCAATAGATAATTTACTGGCAGTTTCGGCTCCTGCCAATTCTACTATACTTTTCCCTTCCGGAGTATCATCTGCTAATGAACTAAGCACAGCAGATTTTATAAATTCTTCCTCTGAAATTCCTTTAGAAGGATAAAAATTGGTTGCTTTTCTGTTCCCGATTGTTATTGTTCCTGTTTTATCTAAAAGCAGTACATCAATATCTCCAGCAGTTTCAACCGCTTTTCCAGATTTCGTGATTACGTTAGCTCGTAAAGCTCTGTCCATTCCCGCAATACCAATAGCAGAAAGTAAGCCTCCAATTGTAGTTGGAATTAAACATACAAACAAAGCAATGAAAGCCGCAATCGTGATGGGTGCGTTGGCATAGTCGGCAAACGGTTTTAGCGTAACGCACACAATCACGAAGATTAAAGTAAATGCGGCTAGTAAAATGGTTAATGCGATTTCATTTGGTGTTTTTTGACGGCTTGCACCTTCAACCAAAGCAATCATTTTATCTAAAAAGCTTTCGCCAGGTTCAGAAGTTACTTTTACTTTAATTTTATCAGATAATACTTTTGTTCCTCCAGTTACTGAAGATTTGTCTCCACCAGCTTCCCGAATTACAGGCGCACTTTCTCCAGTAATAGCACTTTCGTCGATGGTTGCCAGACCTTCAATAATTTCACCATCGGCAGCAATTAAATCACCGGCTTCGCAAACGAAAATATCGTCTTTTTTTAATGCCGAAGAGCTGATGTTTCTAATTTCTCCGTTAGGTAAAATTTGTCTTGCAGGAGTTTCTTCTCTGGTTTTTCTTAAACTGTCTGCTTGTGCTTTTCCTCTTGCTTCAGCGATAGCTTCAGCGAAATTGGCAAATAATAGAGTTGCTAATAAAATGAAGAATACAATTAGATTATAAGTAAGACTTCCTTGGTCGTTTGCTCCCATTAATATTGAAATGCAAACGGCAAACATAATTGCTGTTCCAATTTCTACGGTAAACATTACCGGATTTTTGATCATCATTTTTGGATTCAGCTTGACAAAAGATTGCACGAAGGCTTCTTTTACCTGTTTACTTTCAAACAATGATGTGGATTTATTAGTTGTCATTTTCTTGTAAAAAGTTAAATGTTATTTGTTAAATGTTATGCGATAAAAAACACATAGATTGTAAACATAGCCAGTGGTTTCAACCACTGGGACGCAACGTATGTAACAATCTTTGTCCTCACAATTCGTTTCCCGTGGTTGAAACGACGGGTTATATTAAAATAGGAATGAACGATCTGTTATTTCAGCTATGTGTAAAAACGAGTTTTCTTTTTACTCTCTTTTAAGAGTTAAATTCTATGTTCCTATGTGTTTAAAATATCCAGCATTTTTATTTTAGTGTAAAATATTCCGCCAAAGGTCCAAGTGCCAACGCTGGAAAAAATGATAAAGCAGCGATAATTGCGATTACGGCAAAAGTCATTATTCCAAAAATTGATGTATCCGTTTTTAAAGTTCCTGCACTCTCTGGAATGTATTTCTTACCAGCCAATAAACCTGCAATTGCTAATGGTCCAATGATTGGAATAAAGCGGCTTAACAACAGCACAATTCCTGTAGTGATATTCCAAAACGGATTATTATCTCCTAAACCTTCAAAACCAGAGCCGTTGTTGGCTGCGCTCGAAGTATATTCGTATAACATTTCTGAGAATCCGTGGTTTCCAGGATTATTTAACCAGCCCGTTGCGTTTCCGTTAAACCAATAACCCATTGCAGTATCATGAGCAGCGAAATAAGATGCTAAAGCAGTTCCTGATAATATTAATAAAGGGTGAAGAATGGCGATAAAAGCAGCTATTTTTACTTCCCGAGCTTCGATTTTCTTTCCTAAAAATTCAGGAGTTCGACCAACCATTAATCCAGAGATAAATACCGCCAGAATAATAAAAATGTAGTAGTTCAAAATACCCACGCCACATCCGCCGTAAAAAGCATTAACCATCATAGCAAGTAATTCCATTGCACCAGAAACAGGCATAGAACTATCGTGCATACTATTTACAGAACCTGTAGAAATTACGGTTGTAGCAATACTCCAAAAACCAGATATTGCTGGCCCAAACCGAACTTCTTTTCCTTCCATCGCTCCATTTGTCTGTGCGATTCCCATTTTTTCGATGGCAGGATTTCCGTTAATTTCGCTCATAACTGTCGGGGTTACTAATAATAGGAAACCAACTGTCATTACTCCGAAGATTATGTAGGATAGTTTTCTTTTCTTTAAATAAAAACCTAGAGCAAAAATCATCGCAAACGGAACAATCATTTGTGCCCAAAGCTCAACTCCATTAGTAAAATAAGTCGGGTTTTCTAACGGATGTGAGGAGTTAGCTCCAAAAAATCCGCCGCCATTTGTACCAATATGTTTAATAGCAATAAAAGCAGCAGCAGGACCTCTCGATACTTCTACTTTGTCACCTTGTAAAGTTGTAATAGCATCTTTTCCTTCAAAAGTCATTGGAGTTCCGCTAAAAACTAAAGCGATTGCTACAATTGCTGAAAGCGGTAATAAAATACGAGTACAGCTTTTGATGAAATAATTGTAAAAATTACCCAGTTGTTCAGTAGTTCTTTCTTTCATTGCAGTAAAGACCATTGCAGCCGCAGCCAAGCCGATACCAGCAGAAACAAATTGAAGAAACATCAATACTATTTGTGAAAGGTATGAAACCCCGCTTTCACCTGAATAGTGCTGTAAATTACAATTGACTAAAAATGAAATGGCAGTATTAAATGCCAGATCAGGTGTCATAGACGGGTTGTTATCTGGATTAAGAGGTAAAGAACCTTGAGATAATAAGATAAAAAAGCAAAGAAAGAACCAAATCATGTTTATACTTAAAAGTGCTTTTAAGTGTTGTTTCCAGTTCATTTCTTCGGCAGGATTTATACCGCTGATTTTAAAAATAATTTTTTCAATTGGATTGAAAATCGGGTCAAGAAGTGTTTTATCTCCCAAATAAACTTTAGCAATATATTTTCCTAAAGGAATCGCTAAAACAATAGTTAAGATAAAAATACCAATGACGCCTAATAATTCTGTGTTCATAATTTTTATTTTTTTAGTGAAAGATGAGGGGTGATTTGTAAAATGGATTGATGAATAAAATTTACGTTTACATTTCACATATAACATTTCACTTTTTACATGATTTAAAATTTTTCGGGTTTGATTAATACATAAATCAAATACACGAAAACAGCGATTGAAATGATAAATAGTGCGGTCATGATTTATATTTTTTCAAAAAATTCAACTGATAAAAAACAAATGGCAAATAGCACAATGGCCAGCCCGAGTAAAAGAAAAGTGATCATAGGATAATTATTTTAGATTTAAGAATTCAGATTTTAGGTTATGTTGAAGTGATTAACCAATTAAACAGTTAACCTATTCAACATATTTATACTCCCGATGCATTAATCTGCTTGATATATTCCGCTTTAAGCGTTTGAGGAAAAAGATGTGAAATATTGCAATGACGCATTTCCATAAAAGAAGAAACTGAGAAAACATACACATTAGAAATGGCATTTTTAGTTTCGATGCTTCCAGTTACAAATAGACGCTCAGCAAGAGCCAGGCATTTTTTTGCCCGAACTATATTACCCGAAATAATAGATTTTTTGGTTATCTCAGCAAAGCGTTCAGCTTGTTTGCAGATTGAGGTGACTTGGTTTTTCATTTGGAATGAATTTTAATGTTCTCTCTCCTTATGCCAAAATATGTTCCGAAAAAATGAAGTTGTATCTAAAGTGTTGTCAATAAAAGGAATGTAGTTTTGTGCCAAAAAGAAGGCATAAAAAAAGCCTATCATTTTGATAAGCTTTTCTCGTTTTGATATGTTATTGTTAAGCTCCAGCGGAGCGTTATATTTATAGAAAACAATAAGTACAGATATTACAGCCCCAAAGGGGTGATATTAAGTGTCGCTCCGCTGGAGCTTTTTATCATTGGCAATAAATAATCTATAAATATGACGCTTCTCCGAAGCTTTGAAAATTGAATTTGCTATTAATATTGACATTGCTATTTTAGTTGAAATTTGGAATTTAATTTTTCTCTATTCCATATTCTTCCAACTTTCTATATAAAGTAGCAATCCCAATTTCTAATAATCTAGCCGTTTCAGCTTTATTACCTTTAGTATAATTCAATACTTTTTGAATATGAAGTTTTTCAACACTCTGCATTGAGAAAGCTGACATAGGTTTTGAACTTTTTTCTGCTTGATGCTGCATTTCGTAAGGCAGAACATCCGAAGTTAAAGTATCACCATTACTCAAAATAACCGATCTCTCGATAATATTTTTAAGTTCGCGGATATTTCCAGGCCAGGAATAATTTTCAAGTTTATGCAGGAAATCATCTGCAATGTGTAATGTTTTTTTATTCGTTTTTTCAGAAAACTGTTTAACGAAATAATGAGTCAATACTGGAATATCTTTGATTCTTTCTCTTAAAGAAGGAAGTTTAATTTCGAAGATATTCAAACGGAAATACAAATCAGAACGAAAACGATGTTCATCACTTTCTGTTTTTAGATCTCGGTTTGTCGCAGCAATTAATCTAAAGTTTGATTTTTTTGAGGTAGTATCACCAACAGGAATATATTCGCTGGTTTCTAAAACCCGTAATAGTTTAGCCTGAAGATCAATTGGCATTTCACCAATTTCGTCTAGAAATAAAGTACCGCCGTTTGCCTCTTCAATAAAACCTTTTTTATCTTTTAAAGCTCCTGTAAAAGCTCCTTGTTTGTGACCGAATAATTCGCTTTCAAGAATTTCTTTGCTAAAAGTACTGCAGTTTAAAGCCACAAATGATTTTCCTGCACGATTACTGTTTTCGTGAATAGCTTGTGCAAAAACTTCTTTTCCAGTCCCAGTTTCGCCTGTAAGTAAAACACTCGAATCTGTTTTAGATACTTTTTGTGCCAAATCAATTACCTGTTCAAGACCTTTTGATTTTCCAATGATAGTTTTAAACGAATATTTATCATTGATTCGTTTTTCAAGTTGCTGCACTTTTTTTTGCAAATGCACTTTTTCGACGGCTTTGTAGAGAAGCGGAATAATTTTGTCATTATCGTCGCCTTTTACGATATAATCAAAAGCGCCATTTTTCATCGCCTGAACTCCATCTGGAATATTTCCAAAAGCCGTTAATAGAATAACTTCTGTCAATGGGAAATTTCCTTTTATGTTTTGAAGAAAATCGACACCATTTCCGTCAGGCAATTTTACATCGCATAGTACGACATCTATTTCGGTTTGTTCCAGTTTTTTTAAACCCGATTTTAAATCTTTGGCTTCGATAACTTCAAAACCTTCTGATTTTATAATTCGCGCTAAAAGACTTCTGAGTTTTTCTTCGTCGTCTATAATTAAAATTTTGTGTGTCATTTGCAGATAAGCTAAAAACGAATTGGTATTTTGATATACAAATTTAGGTTTAAAATCAGTTCTCTTTTTTGATTCAGCGGAAATTATTTTTTGCCACGACTCGAGCGACAGCGAACAGGCGAAGCAATTCACGAATTTCTCTAATTCCTATTTTTTGACTTGTTTTTATTTCAAACATATCCCGTGGATTCAACCACGGGTACACAATATAAATTACACCCAATTCGTAACGTTTCCCACGGTTGAAACCTCGAGCTATTTTGAGCATTTGCGAAAAACTAAAATTAAAAATTCGTGAAATTAGTGGCAAAAAACTAATCGATTTCCTTCTCGTTGTCCTTTATAAAAGTATCAATATTCATTAAATACGGATCAATCACAATGCGTTGAGGTTTTGTTTTCAGTTTGATTTTACCTTCAATTTTATTGTTTTTGATAGTGAAAGGATAACGAAACAGTTTTCCGTTTTCATCATAAATTCCAATATCTATTGTAGCATCGTTTGCAATTGATTTTCGTTCTCCAGTTGCATTTTCTCTGAATTTTTCAGAAACCGCTTTAAAAGAAACTTCATAAAAGCCATTCTTTCTACTACTTGAAACCCATTCTATTTTTGACGAATACGTAATAATCTGCTTAAACATTTCATCCAATTTAGTATGCAGTTTAACATTTGCAACAGCATAAATTTCCTTTAATAAACTTTCAGAATCAGGAAACGGATTTGGATATTTATTATGATTCAGGAAATTTTTCAAAGCCAGATTTACTTTTTCCTCGCCAATTAAAACACGGAGCTGATGCATCACCAGCATTCCTTTGTCATAAGGCAAATGGGGAGTTTCATAATTCGTTTTATACAAAGGTGTTTCAGGATCATAACTTCGACTGCTCAAATATAAATCGAGATGAATTTTTAAAGTTTCTAGCGCTTTTTCCAAGCCATGTTCTTTTTCATACAACATCAATTCCGTGTATTGCGCCAAAGTTTCGGTCAAGATCCAGCTTCCTTCTTTTTGTTCCGGATTGATCTGTGAATTTCCCCACCATTCATGCGACAATTCATGAGCCGTTAATTGATTAATTACATCTTCCTTATCCTTATTGTTGAGGTTGCTGTAAAATCCAAAATTCTCTTTCATAAAAACCGTCGACGGATAAGAAGTCGCCGCAAATCCATCGGCGAAAGCCGAAACCTCGGCATAACGAATCGTTTTGTACGGATATTTTCCAAAGTTATTCTGGCAGTAATCTAAAGTGTTTTTTACATCCTGAATTAGTTTTTTGATGTTTCTGGAATGCCTTTTATCATAAAAAACTTCAATAGAAATACCTTTATAATTCGTTTTTTGGATTTCATATTCGGCGGAAGAAAAGGCAAATCGAAACGGAATTTTGCCATTAGATGTATAATGAAAATAATTGCGGTTGTCTTTTGTCCAATTTCCAATTAAATCCCCAACGCCAATCGCTGTTTGATTTTTAGAAGTCGAAACCACAGCATCATAATCAACAAAATCATATCTAATTTCCGATTTGTCTTCCAGTTTTTTAAGAGGCGTCTGCGGTTTCAAATGCCTTTTCGCACGTTCTTTTTTACTGCTGATTTCATTCGATTCCTGATAACCAAAAAGCGGAAAGTAACGGCTTATTCGCATAAAAGAGCCATTTTCGATTATAGAATTAAAAGCAGTATGTCCTTTAAATGGTGACCACGAAGACTCAAATGAAAAACTCATTTTCATTTTCTGCTGAGGTTCTAAAGGTTTTTCCAATCGATACCAATAATGCTGAAATGCCGAAACATCATCCAGATTTTTCGAATCCGGAATTTCAACAGAAGTCAGTTTCGAATTTCGATCTATATATAGGAGTAAACTATCGATAGGTTTTTCAGAATTATTGATCAATTCATAAGTACCTTTTACTTCATAACGATTTTCCTCAGGAAATAAATCTACTTTGCTTTTTACAGAAACGATCGTGGGCTGAGGCAGATTAGTGTATTTTTTAAATTGAGTTTCATATTTCTCGCTCCAGTTATTCTGGTCTTCTTCGGTCAAATATGGATATTCGAGATTGGTTTTATAAAAAAGATAACTTCCAAAACCAATAAAAAGAATAATTCCCAAGAAGAAAGTTGCTTTCTGAAAGTCATTAAATGAATTTCTTCGAAAGGTTTTTACAATTGAAGCATTTCTTTTCCATAAAATTCCAGTCAAAGTAAGAAGCAGTAAAGCCAATCCGAAATTGTACAACATCGAAATATGAAAAGGAAGGGTGTATTTTCCGAAACCATTCAAATCAAAATATTCTCTTTTAAAAGCATCTCCAAATCGAAGTAAGGGATGTGAAATTCCCAATTGCTCTCCAATTCCGGTGCAAAACAGAAGACATATAAAAGACGCAACTGAAAGTCCGATATATTTATTTTTAATAAAAGTCTGAATCGCAATTACCAAAATCGAGATCAACAACAACGGAAAACCAAGATAATAAAATAGAGAAAGATAAAGCCCAATTTCGATTGGAGCATTCGCATTCGCAATCTGAAAGGCACATCCAATCAAAATACTAATGCTGATAATGATTAACGGAATAATAAAAAGTGCCGTCAATTTCGAAAGTAAAACTACAAATTGAGAATACGGTGCGGTATTTTCCAGCATTTCAAATCTCGAATTTTCGCTTCGGTTTACTAATTCACTGCTGTAAAAAAGGAGAATTAAAATTAGAATAAACGGCAGACGATCCATTATCGTGGAAATCATCAAAGCCGTATCCGTAATTTTTTCCGCTAATCGGATTCCGCCGTCAATTTCATCCGAAATTTCGATTGCCAATAATCCCGAAAACAAAAGAACAATCAATAAAAACGGAATTCCTTTTAGAACTAAAAAAATATCCAGCTTGATATTGCTTTTAAAAACCGCCCAATTATGTCTGAAAGTTTTGAATTCGATGTTTTTTGGAATTTCCGAAGAAAGTACTTTTGCTTGTTTTGAAATAGTTTTTGAGGTTTTTATCTTTTTAGTTTTCGTTTTTCGGAAGGAAAACAATCGATACGAGACAAAAAGTAAAAGTATCGCAACAGAAAACCACAGCATTCTGTTGAATAAAAAGTTGCCAGAAAGCGAAACCAATTCGGTATTTTTTTCAATTGCAGTCCAATATCTTGTTTGTTCTAAAAACGCTCCCAAACCAAACGGATCTATTTTTGCGGACAAAGACATGGCTTTCGCCGAAGACGGAGAAGCATTTGCAAAGATGGGCGAATTAGAAAAAATCGAACCCGCAATGTATAAGATGTAGATTAATAAACCTCCAACATAAATAAAGAGTTTGCTTCTAGTAAGCCAGGCCAAAGCAGTCAATATCGAAAGGCACAGGAAAATATTCGGAATCACAATGACAAAATACGGCCAGAGATAATTTATAATTTCAAAAGGACCAATCTCGCTTTTAGAAAGCCACGACATTTGATGTCCAACGATCATCCCGACGATAAACATTCCAAAAGAAACTACGGCGATTATAAATGCCGTAATAAATTTTGGAGCCAAAAAATGAAACTTAGAAATAGGAGCGGAGAAAATAATCGAATCGAATTTCGTTTCATATTCTTTTAAAAAACTTTGCGCAACCTGAAGTGTAATCGAAAATATCGTCATCAATGAAATCAGACCAATCGCATAAGTCAATACGTACGGACTATTTTTGTAAGCACCCGAAAAAGAGAAGTTCGCAAAAGCACTCACAAAAAATCCTAAAACCAAATAAATGATAAACATGGCATAAAAAGTCCAGCTTCTGGTATTGTTATGCCATTCAAATTGAATTAATTTAGAAAGCATAACCTTAATTTTTAAGTTGATTTTGAGCTAAAACACTAAAATAAACATCGCTTAAATCGGGCGAGATCAATTCGAAACCAGAATCTGGCCTTTCATCTGAGAAAACATGAATATTGATTTTCCCTGAATTTAAGTTGGACGAAATAATATTAAAGTTCGATTGATGATCCTTTAGTTCTGTTTTAGTAATCGCCTTCATCCAGATTTTATCTTTCAAAGAATCGATCGCTTCATTTGGTTTTCCTTCCAAAATCAATTTTCCGTTAGAGATAATGGCCATTTTTGGACATAAATCACGAACGTCTTCTACAATATGAGTCGATAGAACTACGATAATACTTTCGCCAATTTCACTCAGCAAATTATTAAATCGGTTTCTTTCCTCCGGATCAAGTCCCGCAGTAGGTTCATCCACAATAATAATCTTCGGATTTCCCAACAAAGCCTGCGCAATTCCAAACCGTTGACGCATACCGCCGGAAAAAGAATGAACCGCTTTGTCTTTGTGTTGCAATAAATTCGTTTGCTGTAATAGATACAAAATTTGATCGTGACGTTCCTTTTTATCAACGATTCCTTTTAAAACCGCTAAATGATCGAGTAGGCGATAAGCAGAAATTTTAGGATAAACGCCAAATTCCTGAGGCAGATAACCCAAATTTTGCCTGATGAACATTGGATTTTCCAGAATGTTAATTCCGTTAAATTCAATAATTCCCGAAGTCGGTTCCTGCAAAGCGACAATAGTTCGCATTAAAGTCGATTTTCCAGCGCCGTTTGGTCCGAGTAAACCAAACATTCCGTTTGTAATTTCAAGCGATAAATTGTCAATCGCTTTTGTGCCGTTCTCATACGTTTTGCTGAGATTTTGGATTGATAAACTGTTCATTTTTTGATTGATTTAGATGATTGAATTAAAATATGATTTGAAAAAATTAGGCAATAGAATACCTGTCGGCTTCAAAAACCGATTTATTAAGAGTGAAATAAGATTTAAAAGAAAGCTATTCTGCCACGTATTCTAAAATATCGCCAGGCTGACAATCCAATATTTTACAAATAGCTTCGAGAGTATCAAACCGAATTCCTTTTGCTTTTCCAGTTTTTAGAATCGATAAATTGGCAGGCGTAATATCTAGTTTTTCTGCCAACTCTTTACTCTGCATCTTGCGTTTAGCAAGCATTACATCAACATTTACAATTATTGGCATAGTTATATAAATAAGTCTTGTTCGTTCTGAAGGTTTAAACCTTGTTTAAAAATGGCCGCTAAAAAGTAAGCAAAAACACCCAGCATTCCGTGCAATAGAATAAAAAGCGAAACTTCATTATCCAGCGGAACAAAAAAGAAAGCCACAAAAATTACAATACTTGGGATTAATAAATTGGACAAATAGAAACGCCTTAAATGAGAAATTCCATTTTGAGTAAACAGTTTCGGCTGAAAAAATACTTTGAAAACATTACTGCTCAATAAAAAGAAAAGTCCGTATAAACTCAGCGGAGCCAAAAAATCAAAAAGAATATACGGCAGATTGTAATCGCCTAACATTATTGGATGAGTAGTAAACGGATAACAAACCTGAAAATACTTTCCGTGATCTTTAAATGTCAAAAATAATCCTGTTGTTAAAGTAAAAACAGAATATACAGCTAAAAAGAAATAAACAACAGCCAAAAAACGGGTAAAGTAAAATAATATTCTAGATACAATATGAGTTGTCTTCATATAATGAAAAGTTAGATTGATATTGCAAATGTATAATTAATTATCGTAAAACAATAATTAATTATTAAAAATTGCTTGGTTGTGTATTTTAGAGAATATTATAAATCTATTAACATTCGAAAACAAAAGGCATCCGTATAAATGAGTTAATTTTGTAGACTAGCATTTTTTTATATGAAAAACCCAATTTCAGTCTCATTATTAGAGCTCGCTATTATAACTCAAGATAGCAATGCCACAGAAACATTTCAAAAAACAAAAGACATAGCACAATTAGCAGATACTTTAGGATACAAGCGGTTTTGGCTTGCAGAACATCACAATATGGCACACGTTGCAAGTACAGCAACAGTTGTTTTAATTGGTTATGTGGCAAGTCAGACAAAAAATATCCGAGTAGGTTCCGGCGGAATTATGCTTCCGAATCATTCTCCTTTAGTAGTTGCCGAACAATTTGGAACACTGGAAACGCTTTATCCCAACCGAATCGATTTAGGTTTAGGAAGAGCGCCCGGAACAGATCAGCCAACTGCCGAAGCAATTCGTAAAGACTTTTTTGAGCAGGCACAGCGTTTTCCGCAAAACGTAAGCAAACTTCAAGAGTATTTTTCAAGCGAAAATGAAACAGGAAAAGTACGTGCATTCCCAGCCGAAGGCCTAAAAGTACCAATTTGGATTTTAGGATCAAGTATGGACAGCGCAGCTTTAGCAGCAGCTTACGGATTACCTTACGCCTTTGCCGGACACTTTGCTCCAAAGCTAATGATTCAAGCATTTGAATTTTACAGAGAAAATTTCCAAGCTTCAGAATATTTAGACAAGCCAAAAACAATGGCATGCGTCAATATCATTGCAGCAGACACAAACGAAGAAGCAGAACTATTGTCTACAAGTTTGTATCAAATGTTTCTGAACCTAATTAGAAACGACCGCAAAGGTTTACAGCCGCCGGTTCCATCATTAGACGATATAATGAATGAGCAAGAACGTTTCCACGTGAATCAAATGACAGCAGGAACCTTCACAGGAAACAAAGAACAATTAATAACCGATTTGAAAAAGTTCATTGACTATGCAAGAATAGACGAACTAATGGTAACAAGCCCGATCTTTGATCATCAGGCAAAACTAAAAAGCATTCAAATCACAAAAGAAGCTATCGATAACTTAAACGAAAGTATACATATATAAGTATACTATATATAAGAGTAGATTTTATTTCCATAATCCGATAGGTTTTTAAAACCTGTCGGGTTTGTTTTTTGTATACATATATATGTATAGGATTAATCAAATTCTAATTTTCTTGTAAAGATGCACCGCAGTGCGTCTAATGCATAAGATAGATAAAATTGAAAATTTGATTTAAACGATCAGAATTGAGATTTTAATATGTATAAGGAGCTAAATCCCGCTATCCGCTGCAATCTTTTGCTTTTTAAAGGAAAAAGCAAAAGGATTTCCGCTGCTATCGGGGCTAGGGCATCCGTTTTCATAAGAGATAAAATTAAAAACTCA
>NZ_JBIPCO010000005.1:0-421417 GCF_044005885.1 Flavobacterium sp. FlaQc-30
TAGTTAGTTAGTTAGTTAGTTAGTTAGTTAGTTAGTTAGTTAGTTAGTTAGTTAGTTAGTTAGTTAGTTAGTTAGTTAGTTAGTTAGTTAGTTAGTTAGTTAGTTAGTTAGTTAGTTAGTTAGTTAGTTAGGATTGTCTTCTTTTTCTTAGGCTTCTTTATTTCTGGTTTTCGCGGGTGGGGAGTAGACCATTTTTTTTGCTTCAGTCTAGCAAGAATTACAATTGAAAAAAATGAGAGCGAGAAATTCAAATAATTTTGAAATATTGAGCCATTTTAGAATGAGATTTCATTTTCTGAAATTGAATACATCTAAAAAAAATAAGATATTATTAACTCATATTTTCGCTTCATTCTTGGTGTTGGATCCTGTTAACTTATCGAATGATAAATTAACTATCTGTGCTGTTTTTTATATAAATATATACACTGAAGCAATTTTGCTATTATTTTAAAGAAAGAAAATAAAATCAAAAATGATTAAAATTCAGCCGTGTTTACTAGCATAAATAAAAAAATGGCGCCAATTGTATTCAATTGGCGCCATTTGGCTTTGTGACCTCGACAGGACAAATTACAACATCATTTTTGGATGATTTGAAGAAATTGGCTTACTATATGTAGGATCTGTCTTCCATTGGCTTTGTAAATTTGGTTTAGATGCCCTGTCGAGGATTCAATCGAAAATTTATTTGATTCTAAATTGATTAAATGAATATAAGTATTTTTATTATATCGCATCAGATATATCGTTTGCTCATTTGTGTACATGAAATAAAAGTTTAATTTTACTTTTTAAACTATACACCTTTTCCAGTTTGTCATTTAAAAAATAATCCTTCCTAATTGTTTAGACAAACTAGATTAAAGAATGCATTTTAAATGCCTATTTTTTATTTACAAAACTCAAAATTTCATGTATCAATTTGTAAAATATATTTTGATGCTCTTTTTGGCATCTTTAAGTTTAATCTCCTGTAGACAAAAACAGGGTGACAAAATTAGAGTTGGTTTCTCACAGGCGATGACGACCGATGATTGGCGCAAGCAAATGAATAGTTCAATAAAAATTGAAGCTTCCTTGCATCCTGAAGTAGATTTAACAATCAAAGACGCCCATAATAACGTTGCGAAACAAATCGAAGATATCGAACGTTTTATTTCGAATAAAGTGGATGTTATTATTGTATCGCCAATTCAGTCCAAACCATTAACGGCAGTTGTAGAAAAATCGATGAAAGCGGGAATTCCTGTTCTTATTGTCGATCGCAAAATTGAAGGGGAAAGTTATACGGCTTATCTCGGAGCCGATAATATTGAAATTGGCCGAATCGCTGGTCGTTACATTATCTCGCACAGTAAAGGTTCCGGTAATATTATAGAAATCACTGGTGCCAGCGGATCATCTCCAGCTTATGAAAGAACACTTGGTTTCAATCAGATTATCAACGAGAATAAGCGTTTTAAGATTGTAAACACCATTCAGGGCGACTGGGAAAAAGAATCTGTTAAGGCGCCTTTGAAGGCAATTCTGCTGCAAAATCCAAATATTGAATATATTTTCGCTCATAACGACAGAATGGCTTTAAGCGCCTGGGAAACTGCCAAAACCCTCGGGCTTGAAAAGAAAATCAAGTTTATTGGCGTGGATGCCCTGAACTCCGTAAATGGCGGTATTGAGCTAGTAAAAAACGGTGTGCTTGACGGAACCATTTTATATCCGACAGGAGGAAACGAAGCGCTGAAGCTGGCGCTGAAAATGTACAACAAGGAGTCAATCCCAAGAAACAACATTCTAAATACGATTGTTATTGACAAAAACAATGCTGAAATTATCGAAAACCAAATGGATAAAGTCGATCAGCAACAGTTGGTTATCGAATCGCAGCAAGGAGCAATCAAAGTGCAGGAAAGAGAATATGCTTCGCAGAATAATTTGGTAAGACTGCTTAGTTTTTTTCTTGTAATTATTTTGAGCTTAACGATTTACAGTATTTATTCTACAATTTCGATTTCAAAAAAGAAGAAACAATTAGAAAGAATCAATCAAACGGTAATTGACCAAAACAATGAAATTCAGGAAATGGCTCAGATTGCAACTAAAAGCAACGAAGCAAAACTGAATTTCTTCACTGGACTTTCGCATGAATTTAAAACGCCTATTACACTAATAATGAGTTATGTGGAATCGTTAATCGAAAATGAGAAAATTAAAGGTACCGCATTGATAGATGAAGTAAAACTGATTCACAAGAACTCAAACAGATTGCTTCGATTGATCAATCAATTACTGGATTTTAGGAAAATTGAAGAGCAAAAATTCACGCTGAGAGCTTCCAATACAAAGATTTACGATTTCACAAATGAAGTCATGGCAAACTTTAAAGGCGAAGCGGCCCGAAGAAATATTGATTTTCAATTGGTTTGTAAAAACAAAAATTTGGAACTGTTTATTGATCGCGGTTTAATGGATAAAGTGTATTTCAATTTATTGTCAAATGCCTTTAAATTTACGCCTGACAATGGTAAAATTAGTATTTCAATTGTCGAAAATCAGGATAATACAGTCAAAATACATTTTAAAGATTCCGGAATTGGAATTCCTGATGATGAACTTTCAAATGTGTTTGATCCCTTTTTCAGGGCTTCAAATAACAATAAGAATAGTTCAGGAATTGGGCTTCATCTCTCAAAAGAGTTTGTGCTTTTGCATCAGGGAACGATTGAATTGAAATCAAAACAAGGCAGTGAATTTGTGATTACCTTATTAAAAGGAAGCAGTCATTTGCAACCAGCAGAGATTACTCAGAAAGTGGAAAATCTAACCAGTATTCCAAGTTTAATAACCGATAATTTAAACATAGAACCCGATTTAAAAAATTCAAACCTAATTTCTGATGCTGAAAAACATTCGCTATTAATTATAGAAGACAATGTAGATCTGGTTAACTTTTTGAAAGCCAAACTTTCCAATGAATATGTAGTTTATAATTCGGACGGAAGCGATGCGATTGAAAAGGCTTTAGAAATTATTCCAGACATTATTATCTGTGATATTAATTTAGTAGATAAAGATGGTTACGAAATTAGCAAAGAACTAAAGAAAGATCTCCGTTCTTCACATATTCCTATTATAATTCTAACGGCTCAAAGCAATAAAGAATCGGTTCTAAAAGGGCTGCAGAGTGGAGTAGATCAATATTTGACAAAACCTTTTAGTCTTTCAATTCTAAAACAATCGCTATCGAGTTTGCTTTTCAACAGAGAAAAACTACGTTATTATTACACCAATAATATTTACAGAGTTGAACCTGAATCTAAGTTTGGAAATCAGGAACAGTCATTTATTACCAAAATGAATGACATCATTAAAAAGAATGTCGAAAATCCAAAGTTTTCAGTTGAAGATTTGGCGGACAAATTGGGCGTTTCGAGAGTTCAGCTGTATAGAAAGGTGAAAGCAATTATTGGAATTAATATTAGCGATCATATTAATAATGTCAAATTAGAGAAAGCCGCAGAACTTTTGAAGGCAAATGAGATGAATATTTCTGAAATTGCGTACTCATTAGGTTTCTCTTCTCCAAACTATTTTTCTACAGCCTTTAAGAATAAATTTGGAATTTCTCCTAAAGAATATAAAACGTCAAGCTAATTTGTCTTTAAAATTGTTTCATTTAAAGTATCAATTTTGAAGGTTATGTAACATAATTGAAACTACATGGTTTTCGTAAAAGTTTTTTAATTTACGTAAAATCTTGTAAATAAAGGCTTTGGGTTTAAAATGCTAAACTATCAATATTTATAGAAATAAATTGTAACATCATTAAAAATAAGTTGTTTTTTTTGCAGATATCTTAGCAACAAGTTTTTAATACATGTACAATGAATAAGATATTGATTTGGTCTGTTACTGCTGCACTGGCAGGTTTTCTTTTCGGTTTTGATACCGTAGTTATTTCTGGAGCTGATAAACAATTACAGCTTCTGTGGCACTCGTCAGATGCCTTTCATGGTTCAGTTGTTATGGCAATGGCATTATGGGGAACTGTAGTTGGTGCAATCTTTGGAGGAATCCCAACTAATAAAATAGGACGTAAAAAAACGTTGTTCTGGATTGGAATTTTATATTTCGCTTCAGCAATCGGTGCCGCTTTCGCTAATGACCCGTTTGTTTTTGCTGCCTTTAGATTTATTGGTGGTTTAGGAGTTGGTGCTTCTACTATTGCTGCTCCGGCTTACGTATCAGAAATTGCTCCGGCAGACAAACGCGGAAGATTGGTAGCCTTGTATCAGTTTAATATTGTATTAGGAATTTTAATTGCTTTTATATCTAATTACCTTCTAAAAGATATTGGCGAAAATGCCTGGAGATGGATGATTGGCGTTCAGGCAATTCCTTCTCTAATTTATATTCTTTTTATTTTGACTATTCCCGAAAGTCCAAGATGGCTTTTGTCTAAAAACCGTGACGAAGAAGCTCGTAAAGTTTTATATACGATTGATCCGTCTGCAAATATTACTGACTTAATAGACGATTCCCGTGAAAACGGTGTTGCCAAACACGAAAACATTTTCATGAAGAAATATCGTTTCCCTTTAATTCTGGCTTTTTTAATTGCCTTTTTCAATCAGTTTTCAGGAATTAATGCATTTCTTTATTATGCGCCAAGAATTTTTGAAGAAGCTGGTTTAGGACAAAATACAGCATTGCTAAGCAGTATCGGAATTGGAGTTACAAATCTTATTTTCACCTTAATTGGTGTGGCATTAATCGACAAATTAGGAAGAAAGTTGTTAATGTACATTGGTTCTGTTGGATATATTATCTCACTCGGATTAGTATCGGCTTCTTTTTATTACAATTGGGGAGGTTTATCGGTTCCTATTTTTCTTTTCCTTTTTATTGCTTCACATGCAATTGGTCAGGGCGCTGTAATTTGGGTTTTTATTTCCGAAATATTCCCAAATCATATTCGCGCATCCGGACAAGCGTTTGGAAGTTCCGTACATTGGGTTTTGGCAGCTATTATTCCGTCTTTAATTCCGATGTTGTTCTCAGAAATCGGCCCCGAAGTTGTATTCCTTATTTTTACATTGATGATGGTATTGCAATTATTATTTGTAATGTTTTTAATGCCGGAAACAAAAGGACTCTCTTTAGAAGCTTTAAGCGAAACACTAACTAACAAAAACAACCACAAAAATGAAATCAAAGAAACATCTGCCGTTAGCTCTTTATAGTGCTGCCTTACTGTCGATAATAGGATTAAAACCGTCTTTTGCAATTGCACAAACTGTTGCCACAACTGTATCGAACACAGCGGAAGAACAAATGTATCGCCCACATTTTCATTTTACTCCAAAAAAAGGCTGGATGAACGATCCTAATGGAATGTTCTTTGCCAACGGATATTATCATTTGTTTTACCAGTATTATCCTGATGGAAACACATGGGGACCAATGCATTGGGGACATGCGATTTCTAAAGATTTAATTAAATGGGAAGAACAGCCAATTGCGCTTTACCCAGATAAGGACAAATATATATTTTCAGGAAGTGCTGTTGTCGATACGGAAAACACATCTGGCTTAGGAACAGGAAAAACAGCTCCGATTGTTGCCATTTATACGTTGCATGATATGACAAAGGAAAAAGCAGGCAAAATGGATGTGGAACAGCAGGATATTGCTTTTTCTAACGATAATGGTTTTACATGGCAGAAATTTGAGGAAGGAAATCCTGTCGTGAAAAACCCTGGAATTAGAGATTTTAGAGATCCAAAAGTATCCTGGGACAAGACACACAAACAATGGATCATGGCTTTGGCCGCACAGGATCGAATACAGTTTTACAAATCGTCAAATCTGAAAAATTGGGAATTTGCATCTGAATTCGGAAAAAATATCGGTGCTCATGGCGGCGTTTGGGAATGTCCTGATTTCTTCGAAATAAAAGTGGAAGGAACAAAGGAAACCAAATGGGTTTTAATAGTAAATCTGAATCCCGGCGGGCCAAATGGAGGTTCCGGAGTTCAATATTTTGTTGGCGATTTTAATGGAAAAACATTTACTATGGACGCCGGTTTTGCTGAAAGAGTACAGAACGAAAAAGCAGTTTGGGCAGATTATGGAAAAGATAATTATGCAGGAGTGACATGGAATAATATTCCATCTTCAGACGGAAGAAGATTATTTATCGGATGGATGTCAAACTGGGAATATGCACAGCAGGTTCCAACAACGACTTGGAGAAGCAGCACCACAATTCCGCGCGAACTGCAATTGGTAAAAAAAGGAAACCACTATAACTTGGAGAGTAAACCAGTAAGAGAATTAAATAATTATGTTGCTAAAACTCTTAAAGTGCAAAGTTTGAACGGAAAAGGAACTTTAAAAGTAATCGAAAGCGGAAAAGTTGATTTAACACAGGCAATTGTTAGCTTAGACTTAAAAAACTTAAAACAGGAAGATTATACTTTTACACTTTCAAATGCAAATGGAGAATCTTTAAGTTTTGGTTTAAACAACAAAGAAAATTATTTATTTGTTGATCGTTCTAAAGCCGGAAAAATTGATTTCTCGGATAAGTTTGCGACACCAGTAAGTAAAGCATTTTTGAAAGGAAGCCAAAAAAATGTCGCTTTTAAAATTATTCTGGATAAAACTTCAATTGAAATTTTTTATAACAATGGCGAGAAAGTGATGACGGAAATCTTTTTCCTGAACAAACCATTTTCAGCCCTTACTATTTCTTCAAAGCAGAAAATAGAACTAAAAAATGGGATTATTCAAGTATTGGACATTAATAAAAAGCAATAAGAAAATCGAATAGAATTTTTCTAATTCAATCCAAAAACAAATCGTACAACCGTAAGAAGGATAATCTCTTTCAGGCTCGTTGCATCTATTTGCAAAATAAAAAAACTGCTAGGGAATGGCAGTAAAACATCACTAACTATTAAAATAACCTTAACCAAACCAAAATTTATGAGAAATAAGATTTTTTATTTTCTATTTTTCTTTTTTCCAATGCTCATGATGGCACAGGAAAACGGAATAAAAGGAACGGTAATTTCATCTGATGACGGAATGCCGCTTCCAGGTGCCACAGTAATGATTTCGGGAACCAATACCAGTTCGGTTACCGATTTTGACGGGAATTTTTCTTTTCCCAGCGTTGCTTCAGATGCTGTACTTGTAGTTTCTTTTGTAGGTTACAGTCCGCAATCCATTTCAGTTAAAGGGCAAAAAACAATCAACATAACGCTGAAAGTTGATAACAATCAACTGAATGAAGTTGTGGTAACAGGATATTCTAAACAAAAGAAAACGGATATTACAGGGGCAGTTGCCATCGTGAACATGAAAGAGGTTATGAAACAGCCGGAGCCAAACCCAATCAAAGCTTTGCAGGGAAGAATTGCTGGAGTAAAAGTGTCGTCTGATGGCTCGCCAAGCGGAGGAAATACAAAAGTGGTGATTCGCGGTGTTGGAACTTTGAACAATACAGATCCGCTTTATGTAATTGACGGAATGCCAACCAAATCGGGAATGCACGAATTGAATCCTAATGATATTGAGACTATTCAGGTTCTAAAAGATGCTTCGTCTGCAAGTATTTACGGTTCTAGAGCTTCAAACGGTGTAATTATCATTACAACCAAAAAAGGAAAAGAAGGAAAAATGAGAATCAATTTCAGTACGTATGCCTCATTTTCTGATTATTCAAGAAAGTTGGATGTGCTAAATGCAAACCAGTTTGGACAAGCACTTTGGCAGGCAAATATTAACGACGGATTGAATCCGAATAATAACAATTTGCGTTATCAGTTTGACTGGTCAGTAAACAACAATAAACCGCAATTGAACAAAGTTTTGGTTCCGGAATATTTAGATGCTCAGCAAACGCTAAAATCTTCAAATACCGATTGGTACGATGCGATTTCTCAAACCGGAGTTGCCAATTCTTATGATTTATCGGTTTCAAATGCTTCTGAGAAAGGGAATTATGTTTTCTCTTTAGGATATTACGGAAATGAAGGGGTGGTAAAAACGACTGATTTCGAAAGAATTTCTGCCAGAATCAACAGTTCATACAAGTACTTTGACGGAAAATTAGTTATTGGCGAAAATTTCAGTTTAAACCGTACAAACGAAGTTACAGATCCAGGTGTTTTAGATCCTGCACTTAGAGCTTTACCAATTATTCCAGTACACACTGTAGATGGAATAGGTTGGGGAGGACCTGTTGGGGGAATGAACGACAGACAAAATCCGGTTCGTCTTTTAGAATATAATAAAGACAACAAATACGATTATTTGCGCCTTTTTGGTAACGCTTACGCGGATTTGGAAATCATTAAAAACCTGCACATCAAAACCAGTTTCGGAATGGATTATGGTTTTTATAAAAAACGTACGCTGCAAAGAAGTTACAAATCGGGTTATCTCCAAAATGATCAGACTTCTGTTACAATTGATCAGTCAATCAGTGACAAATGGACTTGGACGAATACAGCAATTTATAGCTTAAATTTTGGAAAAAGCAATCTTAATTTGATGGCGGGAACGGAGATGTACAAAGATACTTATGACACAAACACGTTGCGTAAAAATGACTTTTTGATCGAAACGCCGGATTATATGTATCCAGATGCAGGAACAGGAGAATCTTTTACCAGCGGAACTTCAACCGTATATTCTTTGCTTTCATATTTTGGAAAAGCAGATTATGAGTTTGATAATCGTTATTTGGTTTCGGCTACAATTCGTCGTGATGGTTCTTCTCGTTTTGGTAAAAACAATCAGTTTGGGACATTTCCAGCAGTTTCTGCAGGATGGAGAATCAGTAATGAGAATTTCATAAAAGATAAAATAACTGCTATTTCTGATTTAAAATTAAGAGCAGGATGGGGGCAAACGGGTAATCAGGAAATCAGTAATACAGCGGTTTACTCGTTATATCTGGCAAGTTACGCAGGCGGAAGCCCGACTTGGGCAACTTCTTTTGGAACGGCTTATGATATTGCAGGAAACGGAAACGGATTGCTTCCGTCTGGTTTTATCGCAACGCAGTCAGGAAATGATGATTTAAAATGGGAAACTACGACACAGACCAACGTTGGTTTGGACTTTGGTTTATTCAAGCAAAAACTAAGCGGTTCTGTAGATTATTATATCAAAAAAACAGATGATATTTTGGTATTGCCACCGTATTTAGGAGTTATAGGAGAAGGTGGAAACCGTTGGGTAAACGGAGCTTCTATGGAAAATAAAGGTTGGGAATTTTCTTTGGGGTATCATGACGAAACTTCATTTGGATTGAAATATGATATTTCAGGAAACATTTCAGCAAACAAAAATAAAATCACAAAACTGCCGGATGAAGTAAAAAACAATTATGGAGGAAACGGACTGGATGATAATATTTTAGGACGACCAATTAATTCGATGTACGGATATGTTACTGATGGATTGTTTACAAGTCAGGATCAGGTTGATAATTCGCCAATTCAGGAAGGAAAAGGACTTGGCAGAATTCGCTATAAAGACTTAAATGGAGATGGCGTAATTACAGACAAAGACCGCACATGGATTGGAAACCCAAACCCAGGATTGCTGTACGGCATCAATTTGAATTTGTCTTATAAAAACTTTGATTTCACTACCTTTTGGGAAGGTGCCACAGATGTTGATGTCATCAATAACACAAAGTATCAAACTGATTTCTGGAGTGTCGATGATGTTGGATCAAATAAAGGAACCCGTCTGCTGAATGCTTGGTCTTTGGATAATCCAAATTCAACTATTCCGGCATTGACAACAGTAGATAGAAATGCGGAGTCAAGATTCTCGACTTATTATGTAGAAAACGGAAGTTACCTTAAACTTAGAGTTTTACAGTTTGGCTACAGTCTACCAAAAGATTTACTGAAAAAATTAAGCATGGAAAGTTTCAGGTTTTATATCAGTGGTCAGAATCTATTGATTCTTGATGCGAAAAGCTTCACGGGAGTAGATCCTGAAAATGCAGGTTTTGGATATCCGCAACCAACAACTTTTACTGCTGGTCTTAATTTTACTTTATAATAAAAGATTTAAAAATGAAAAAAATACTATATATAGCAGGATTTGCAGTGTTGGGTTTCTTTGCTTCCTGTTCCGATTTTTTAGAGAATGATCCACGTGGCGTGTTGTCAGAAAAAGATATTGTTACGCCTGAGAATGTTGAAGGATTTATGAACGCAGCTTACGCGCAGTTAGGAAATGACCATTACGATTCTCCATACAGTTTATGGCCGTTTGGGAATGTTCGTTCAGATGATGCCTACAAAGGCGGAAGCGGTACTAATGATATTCAGGATTTTCACTTTTTTGAAGTATCCAATAATATCCGTCCAGATTTTGGCGAATTGGATAGTTTCTGGTACATCAGTTATGTTGGTGTTTCAAGAGCCAATAAAGCATTGAAAGCTTTGGAACAAATCTCAGAAGCCGATTATCCCTTGAAGAAAACACGAATGGCTGAAATGCGTTTTTTGAGAGGACATTTTTACTTCATGCTGAAAATCATGTTCAGAAATGTACCCTATATTACCGAAGATATTCCGGTTGAAGATTATAAAACGATTTCAAACAAAGCGCTTTCAAACGAAGATCTTTGGAGTAAAATTGCTGAAGATTTTCAGGCAGCAGCCGATAACTTGCCAGATACGCAACCAGAAGTTGGACGCGCCAATAAAAAAGCAGCTTATGCATATTTGGCAAAAACAAGATTGTATCAGGCGTATACGCAGGATGAAACATTTAAAGTTACAGGAATCAATCAGCAGCATTTGCAGGAAGTAATTGCAGCAACGGATAAAGTAATTGGAAAAGCGTCTTTAGAACCGGATTTTGCCAACAACTTCTTGCCGGGAACTTATGAAAACGGGCCGGAATCTATTTTCTCGATTCAGTTTTCAGACAACGATGGAACTTTATATGGAAGATTGAATTTTTCTGACGTTCTTTCCACACCACAAGGTTTAGGCTGTTGTGATTTTCATAAACCAAGCCAAAATTTAGTGAATGCTTTTAAAACAGGAGCAAACGGTCTGCCTGAGTTTGATACGTACAACAACGAAGATTTTGATTATAAAAATATAGATGCAAATACAGTTGATCCAAGATTATATCATACCGTTGCAATGCCTGGTTTGCCTTATAAATATGATCCAGAATTTTTATATGTTGAAGCTTGGGTACGATCTCCAGGAACGTATGGTTATTATGCTTCATTAAAAGAAAACGTTGCCCCAAATTGCAGCTGTGTTGTAAATATTGATCCATTTTACGGAAATTCTAAAAACAGAATTCAGATTCGTTATGCCGATGTGATTTTGATGCGTGCCGAAGCTTTGATTGAGTTAGGAAGACAATCTGAAGCTTTGCCGTTGATTAATGAAATCAGAAAAAGAGCGGCGCAGAGTACAGGAAGACTTCCGTATGTAAGCAACTTCAAAATTAGTACTTATGTTGACGGAAGCAATTGCAACTGGACACAGGATTTTGCCCGTAAAGCTTTGCGTTGGGAACGTCGTTTGGAATTGGCCATGGAAGG
The DNA here is from genome assembly GCF_044005885.1 of Flavobacterium sp. FlaQc-30. NCBI lineage: Bacteria > Pseudomonadati > Bacteroidota > Flavobacteriia > Flavobacteriales > Flavobacteriaceae > Flavobacterium > Flavobacterium sp. FlaQc-30. The sequence continues at coordinate 11,606 of NZ_JBIPCO010000005.1, forward strand.
AAGCCGATTCTTTGACCTTGTTCGTTGGGGAATTACAGATCAGGTCATGAATGATTTTTATGCAAAAGAAAAAACAAAACGTACCTATTATCAGGATGCTTTTTTTGATGCACATAAAGAAGAATATTGTCCAATTCCGTTGAAGCAAATTAATTTCAGTCAGGGATTGTACAAACAAAATCCAGGTTATTAATCTTTAAAGAATCAGCAATATGAAAAAAGCTTTAAATAAATATTGGATCAAAGTGTCTATAGTATTCGCAATGATTTTTATGATTACTGCCTGCGAAAATAGTTTTGAAACTGGCGGATTTGATGTGAGTTCGCCATCAAATGTGCTTTCATTTAAATTAAATGGAGTTTCAGGGAACATTGATCAGGCGACAGGTAAAATTACGGTTATAATGCCTTACGGATCTGATATAACAGCCATAAAACCGGAAGTTGTTTTTGTCGATGGCGCAACTTCAAATCCGGAATTAAATTCGGCTATGAATTTTACAAATCCGGTAAAGTTTAGAGTGGTTAATGGTAATTTATATAAAGATTATACAGTAACGACAACCGTTTTAAGTCCGATTAAGAGTTTTACAATTAATGGCGTTGCAGCAACAGTAAACGACATTAGCAAAACGATTACCATGACGCTTCCAGAAAGTACCGATTTAACAGTGCTAAAACCAGTAATTGAAACAACAGATGGAGTTACGATTTCACCAGCATCAGGAGCAACAATTGATTTTACTAATGCTGTGACTTTTGTAATAACATCAAAGGGGAAAAGCGTTAATTATACGGCAAACGTTGGAGTTCCAGTTACAGGATTAACGGTTGCATTTTTAGGAACTGCGGCTACAAGATCCGGAATTACAAATATGGATGAAGTTACGGCTTCAAACTGGTTGTTTGATAATTTCCCGGGAGCGAAATACATTTCTTTTGAAAGTATTCAAAACGGTGCCGATTTAAGTGATATTGATGTGATTTGGTGGCATTTTGATTCGGCTACAAATTTACCTTCTGTGGCTTATAATCCTAACGTTACTAATGCATTGAAAAATTTCAGAACAAATGGAGGAAACTTGCTTTTGACTTCTTTTGCTTCTCAATATGTTGATGCTTTAGGAATTGTTCCGTCAGGAAAAGGACCGAATAATGTTTTTGGAGATTTTCTTCCAAACGGTTTTGTAGACGGAAATTCATGGGGAATGTCATTCGTTGGTCATGAAGGCCATCCAATATTTCAAGGTTTAATAACTTTTGAAGCGGGAAAAGCCAATTTATTGCAAAGCGGCACTTTCAGATTAAACCATACAGCGTGGTGGTTTTTACCGGAATGGGGCGGATACAATAATGGAGAAGGTTGGAGAAACCAGACCGGAGGAACCAATCTGGCAAGTGAAGCTTGGGATAATGAACTGAACGGAAGAGTTACCATTGCGGAATTTCCAAATACAAGCAACAACAAAAATGTAATAGTTATTTCTATGGGAGCTTACGATTGGTACAATGAAACGAATAGTAGCGGAGTGCCAAGTCAGGCAAACGAGTTTATTACAAATATCAAACTACTGACACAAAACAGTATCAATTACTTAGCAGCAAAATAACCCACTTTGAATTTAATTAAAATGAAATATAGAAATATAATCACAATCGCCTCGGTTTTCTTTTCACTTGTTTCTTGCAGTCAGGATGAAAATTATATTGGAGGTTCTATTTCAGGAGGGAATTCTGAAATTACAAGTGTTTTCCCTGTTCCGCCAGCGCAATGGATGGGTACAACCGATCCCTATTATAGTGCAGGTTATACCGGAGATATTATGCCTTTTTTCGATAACGGAAAATTTCATATTTATTTTTTGCATGACGCACAGAATAAGCCTGCTGGAAAAGGATTTCACGATATTCATGAATACCAGAGCACAGATTTATCGCACTTTACCTATGAAGGTCAAACTATTCCGTATGGTACAGCTCTAGAACCAGATTTTGCAATAGGTACAGGATCGGTTCTCAAAGTGGGTAATGTTTATTACTTTTATTATACAGGGCACAATGAAAATCCGGCTTTTGTCCAGTCGAATGCAAGAGAAAGTGTTTTATGTGCAACCAGCAGCGATTTGAAAAAATGGACAAAAGTGCAGTCTTTTAAGATTACTGCGCCAGCGGGGTATTACAATTATGATTTCAGAGATCCGCATGTGTTTTATAATGATGAATTGAAAAAATATTCAATGCTGGTAAGTACGCAGACAGAACCGGGAAGAAAAGCTGTTTTGTTGCATTTTACAAGCGCAGATCCTGCATCAGGAAAATGGGATGTTCAAGCTCCAATTTATACCACAACGCCTGAAGATAATTATCTGATGATGGAATGTGCGGATATTTTCAAAATGGGAAGCAATTGGTATTTGATTTTTTCTGAGAATTGGAGTGGCAATAAAGGAACGCACTACAGAATTTCATCATCTATAAACGGTCCGTGGACAAAACCGGAAAATGACAGAATTGACGGAGAATATTTTTATGCTGGAAAAACAGCTTCTGACGGAAATAAAAGATATGTTTTTGGTTGGAATGCGAGAAAAACGCCTGAGAATGATTTAGGAAACAAGGATTGGGCAGGAAATATGGTTATTCATGAATTGATTCAAAATTCAGATGGAACTTTGGGAGCGCAATCGCCGAAATCGGTTAAGGATTTATTTTCGAAAAAGAATGCTACTGTAGAGGTAGATGCAATTTCATCAAATGCAACAGCTAATAATGGAACTTATTCTTTATCAGGAGAGGCAGAAAAAGCAATGGTTACTTTTAAAAGCGTTGGAAAGAAAGTCAAAATAAAAGCCGAAGTCACTTTAGCGAAAGCTAGCGGAACAACCGGATTTGTTTTTCATACCAATGATACAGGAAGCTATTATAAAGTAGTTTTAGATATTGCTAATGCTAAAATAAGCGGTTATAATTCGGCTTCACAGGAAATGACACGCTTGCCATTTGCTTTTCAAATCAATACAAAATACACTATTGAAATAATTGCTGAAGGAAGTGTTGTCGTAGTTTATATTGACGGAAAAGTAGCACTCACCAACCGCATTTATGGAAGAGACAAAAACAAATGGGGTTTAATTGCTGAAGGACAAACGAGTACAATCTCAAATCTTCAGATAACCCAGCCTGAATAAGAACAATAATAAAATATTTTAGAATGAATAACGGAAAAAACCTTAAGGCGGTGGCATACGGAGAGGTACTTTGGGATGTTTTTGCCAATGAAAAAAAGATTGGCGGAGCTCCATTGAATGTAGCCTTGCGCATGAAAACGTTAGGTTGCGAAGTGGCCATGATAAGCTGTGTAGGAAATGATGAAGACGGGAGAGCAATAAAAGAGCAAGTGAAACAACTGGGACTTGAAACGGATACAATCGTAGTTTCTGAAGATTTTCCAACTGGTTTGGTTAATGTTACCTTGAATGAGCGTGGATCGGCAACTTATGAAATCAGTTATCCGTCTGCCTGGGATAAAATTGAATTGAATGAATTGGCAAAAGCAACGGTAAAAGCGGCTGATGTTTTGATTTATGGAAGTTTGGTTTGTCGCGACGATGTTTCAAGAAAAGCTTTGGAAGAACTGCTTGACAATGATGTTTATAAGGTGTTTGATGTGAATCTAAGAAAACCTCATTATACCTATGAAATTCTGAACCAGCTTATGCTATCGGCTGATTTTATAAAATTTAATGATGAAGAATTGCTCGAAATTGCAAAAGCCATGAAATCTCCTTTTGAAAGTCTGGAAGAAAACATGACTTTCATTGAAGAAAAAACGAAAGCGACTGCAATGTGTGTAACAAAAGGAAAACATGGAGCATTGTTATTGTGGAAAGGAAAAATTTATGAAAACGGCGGTTACCCAATCGAGGTTGCCGATACGGTAGGTGCCGGTGATTCTTTCTTGGCTGCTTTAATCACTTCATTGTTAACCGAGAAAGATCCTCAGAATTCAATTGATTTTGCCTGCGCTGTAGGTGCGCTTGTTGCTGAAGCGCCTGGCGCAAATCCGGAAGTTCCAAATTCTAAGATTGAAAATTTAATGGCTGCAACTAAAATTTAAGTTATTTACAAAAAGACTCATGGTATTTGATTAATTGCCATACTTGTTTTTTTGAAGTTAAGCCTGATATCAAAATGAACATGCCCCAAAAAGTTAGGCAATATTTGGGGCATTTTTTAGAAAAGAATCCGATTTTCCAAATAGAGAAATTATTTTGGTTAGTGTTTAATAAAACGCTGATTCTAAATTTGCCTAGCTTTTTATATAAACACTTCTTTTATTAATGGGGTATTTAGTGTCTGTCTTTCATTGGCTTTGTTAATTTGGTTTGGATGTCCTTTTGGGGATTGTTACAAAAAAATATAAAAACTCAGTTGGTTTATGGTATTAAAATAATATGCAATTCTAGAGCTATTATCTATGATTTGAAAAGATTGTTATGATTAAGGCAGAATTGTCTTTCTTTAGCTCTATGATTTTACTTTCTGTGATTTATACTTTTTATAAAATATTAGTGTAATGATAAAAAAGGAACCGAAATTGGCATAAAACAAAAGGCAGTGTAAATTTACACTGCCTTTTGTTTTATGCTTTTAAACTGAATAATTTAATGCACAAGGGAATTAATGCGCAGGAAATAACAAGAAATATAATGACCCTGATATAATTGAGCGTCTGCCAAAGGGAAGTTCGTTTTGCAAGATCCTTTGCAAGTGAAGGATTTTCTGCTATTTTTTGAAAATCAATGATATTTGGTGCAAAATAGGAGAGTGTCCATGCTCTAACTGCAAAATGTGCAGCAAATAGAACTAAAAGCCAGTTTCGTACGGGGTCAATTTTCCGGCAGAAAATAATGGCAAGGATAAAGGCGATTTCATGCAGAGAATGAAATATAATACAGAAAACTTTCAGGCTAGCGCCTTTTCCATCCAGTAAAAGCTTAAAATTTTCAGGTGCCGATTCGGTCCATTTAGGCACAAAAACCAGAGTTTCGAAAATCTGTGCGCCATTCATTACAAGTAGATAAGTGTGGTGATGCAGAGCCATATTTCAGCTCTGGTCAGGTAATTTGCAGTAAGACCTTCCATGTTATTTTTTGTTTAAATTATCTTTTGTTTCTTCCATTATGGCTGTGGCGGCGCCTCCTGGAGCAAAACAGGGCGAAAAGTGGTTGATGATGGAGCAGATATATAAACTGCCATAAGTTTTATTTTGTTGATAAAAATTAAAATTGAGGACTTTAAGGCCCTTATAAAACTAAACCATTCTGTATTTCCAATGCAGAGTCGTATACAGCTTCGAACCTAAAGCCAGAAAATATTGATTTTGCTAGATTTATTGTTTTCGAAAATACCATGTGCCTTGATTTTGCCACAAACTTAGGGAGAGAGCTTTCAGAATCTTTTTTTTTTGCCTCAGTTTTGGCTTTTTTGCAGGCATGAAAATTCTGTATTTAATCTATTAGCGGAGAAAGAGGCTCCACTAACCCTATATAGATTCCCGTAATTGCTGGTGTTTTCAGCATTTTTTTAACTTGGTACACCCATAGGTACAGTACAATTTAAACTCTTAGAGTTAGTCTCAGAGATATAAATTTCAGGGATTTTTAATGTGTTTAATAATAATATTTTTATCGTAATTGCTTAATAATTAAAAGACTAAAAATTTTGTACCAAGTTATTTTAGAATGCGAATTATTAATAATTCTTGCAATTGAGTTTTTTTAAGGCATTTCTGCGATGCGTTTAGATAATATTAAATCTATTCTTCGGTTTTCATCATTAGAAGAAACTTTTTTTAGCGGATGTCCAGCATACAATTCGTATTTGGGAACAGCATTTCCGGTAAATTGTACTTTTTCGACACTAATAATCTGATCAGGAATATTAGCGCCATACCATAGCGAATCTGCTTTTTGTTTCCATGTCACCTCATATAAAACGGCTCCTTCAGGATAGGTACCGTCTGCTTTTTCTTTTGCATGCTGAAAAGCAATTTTATTTCCGTATAAGGTGGACATAGCGTTTTGATTCGGATCAATGGAAAATGTGATAGGCGACAATAATAAAGGGTTTTCAGGCAACGCATCTAATGCAGATACAGAAGCTTTTTCATTGAGATTATCTTTATTATTTCCTTTACATCCAGAAAGTATAATGATAAGCGCGATTATGATAGAGTGAAGTGGTTTCATAATTATTTGTTTTTGTTGTAGATGTTAAACTTATTGATATCAAGATGCAGGGGAGTAGTAAAAACGTAATCATTGTTTTTAACAGGATTATGACAGGAAATGCATTCCTGATCAAAGTTGGCGCTATCACCATACGGTTTCAAGTCATTCCCTTTCCATCTTGTCCATCCCCATCCTTTTGTAGCTTCATATTTTTTTGCATCTTTTATCATAAATTCAACCTGAATGAATGCCCCGGCAGGTACAGTTCCATCAGCTTCTGTTTTTTGTTTCCAGGCTGTTTTGGCAAAAATTGCACCATCAGGCCAAGGATTGGTTTGGTGTTCTGCTATAGCCTTTACGGCAATTTCGTTTCCATAAATGATACGCATACTGCCGTTGTCAAAACGGTCTGATGTACTGACAGCTTTCCAGTTTCTAAAATCGGGTATGTATGAAATATTATTTAGTGTTGGTTTAACTTTAGAGTGATTTGTTATTTTTTTATTCAGAATTACTTTTTCAACGTCCTTTAAATCAGCAACAGGCAGTATTTCCAGATTTGGTTTTCGGGCTGCTATCGTTGTTAAATAATTCTTCAAAACTTCAATGGAACTATCGTCTAATTTGGCAGAAGGATGAAGAGCCGTATAACTTTTAAGAGGCATTTCACCTGATAGTATTTTATTGAAAGCGTAATAAAGTGTAGCACTTTGCTTTGGCTTTTCTAATTTATCCCAATCCGAAAAATTCAGCGCTTTTCGACCATCTTCAATATGAGAAGCTACTATAAAATTTGCAGGCGTAATTTTATCAAACCATGCAAGATTTACAGTGTTAGAATGGCAGTCAAAACAAGAGTTTCTTAAAATAGTATTTACTTCTGCAGGAACGTTAGTTAAGTCCTTTGTAGGGGTGCTATATTCAATTTCTTCAGGTTTCCAAAATTGTAAAGCAATAAATACTAGCAGTAAAATTGCGAAGATTTTAAGTCCTTTTTTCATTTGTTTTATTTTTTAGATGAATAGATAATCAATTCAAAATTAGTTCTAATGCATGTGATTAAAAGATTTAATTGGTCCAAAGGGGATTTTTTAGCCTTGAAGCCGAAATATCAAAAGCTAAATAAATTGCTTATTTTAGCCTAAGTAAAATTTTCGAAACAGTTTTCATTTTAAGGACTATAAATTTACATGAAAAAAGCGCGTCTTTACACTTTGACACTTGCAGGCATTAGTATTGTTGTTCTAATTATTACATTAATATCCTCGAGTTATTTGTATCAGTCAGCTAAAGAAAAATGTGCAATAGTAAATTGGAATCGGGAGAGAGGGAAGTTCGGGAAATTTCCAGACTTTTGGAGCAGCAGCTCAGAAGCGGATTGTCAAAAGATCAGGTAATTCGCAATCTTCAGATAAGCATTGAAAATACAGATATAAAAAGTGATTTTATTTGCATGTACAATCAAAAAGGAATTGAACTCTGCCATCCTAATCCAGCGTTAATTGGGGTTAAAATCCAAGAAAATAATTCTCAGGTAAATGGAATAAGCAATCAAGAGTTTAAGCCGTTAAGCACCGTTTTGGAGCAAGGAGAAAAAATAGGAGGGATACGTACATTTCCTAATGATCCAAAAAGAAAATCGGAAATAATAAATATAAATCCCGTTGCAGGAACAGACTGGATGGTGGCTTCGCATGCTAACTTGGCCGTTTTAGAAGAAGAATTATCAGATTTGTATCTTCAGTTTGTGGTGAGTTTGTTTTTAAGTACAGTTTTCATAAGTGTCTGCTGCTACTTAATGATACGGCTTATTTATCGAAAATATGAAAGGGTTTTTGATCTTGAAAAAGAGGATTTAAATTATAAGGTAAATGAGCTTCAGATCTTGAATTTGCAATTGAATTCGAATCAGCAGAAATTACAAAATCTCGCAGATAAAAATATTCAAAATGATACATCAAAAGAGTCAGAAATTCCAAAGAAAAGAATACTTACGTATCATAAAGATGAACTGATAAAATTAGATATTCAAGAGATTGCTTATATTTTACTGGATACCGGAATTACTTATATTTATACTTTTGATCATCGACAATATAACAGCAATAACAGCCTTGATGAGGTTATGAAATGGCTAGATCCTACTATTTTTTACAGAGCAAACAGACAGTTTATTATTAACATAAATTCTATCAGCAGTATATTGCTTTATGGAAAAAAACAGTTGAAACTAATTATAAAACCTGATCCCAAAATCGATATTATTATCAGTAAAAATAAAGTAGCAGAATTTAAGAATTGGCTTGATCAGTAAAAAAAAGAGACAAATAAATTGAAATAAAGGTGTGTGAGGTTCTGTCGCATCTAAAGCTAAGTTTTATCGTTGCCTTTTTAAACTCGTAAACTAATGAATACTAAAGACCATTGCTATCCGAAGTCTATTATTTTGGCAGGCCGTATATTTTATTATGTACATTAAGCTATCGGCATGTTGAAGAGATCATGAATATGCGATGAGTTCTGTTGATCATGACGTTGTTCAGCGTTGGATTTATAAATTTACGCCTTTCATTGAATCAGAAATGAAGAAGAGAAAGATCAAAGGTGGAGCAAGCTGGAGATTGTATGAAACCCATATAAAGTAAAGGACATTTGGTGCGAATACTATTTTTAAGTAATATTATTTCTTAGAAGCTTTTCCTCTATACGTTTCAACCTAGCGCTAGCGAACTGGCGAAGCAATCTTTTGTGCCTAGCCTCAGCGAAAAAGGATTTCCATTGCTATTGGAGTTAGGGTTGCTAAATAGCCTGGCTCTATAGACAAATAAGAAATAAGCAAGATTATAAAAAAATGGCGCCAATTGTCTTCAATTGGCGCCATTTGGCTTTGTGACGTTTAGTTCACAATTTACAAATCATTTTATGAACGATTTAAAGAAATTAGCTTATTTTAAAGTGAATTTGTAAGATAATTATATGAAATATTACTTTTGAGGCGGATTGTATGTATCGTAAGGGTTAAATGTTAAAAAATGTTAATTCATTCCCGTGATTTATAGTAAGAAACAAATTTTGAATCACCTGTTATTTTAAATCTAAAGATTAAAGACTGTCTCACAACATGTGAGGCAGAGCCTCTTTTTCTTTTATTATTTTCGGATTGCTTTATTGGGCAACGATATCAAAAGAACAATTTTGAAAGGCTTGCTATTTTTTTTAAATTACCATTATCATAACTGTAAAATTTTTAATGCTCCTCTTGCGACTATGAAAAATACACAAACTCCAATAATAAGATCGGGTACCATTGAATTAGTAAAGTATACTAATATGCCAGCAATTATGACTCCCATATTAATTACAACATCATTTGAGGTAAAAATCATACTTGCTTCCATATGTGCCTCTTTGCTTTTAGATTTTTGAAGCAGGTAAAGGCATAACGAATTGCCTACAAGGGCAAATAATGAAACTACTATCATAGTTCCGTATGCAGGAATATGGTCAAACTCTACAAATCTTCTTATAACTTCAATAAGTCCTAAAATTGCAAGACCAATCTGAAAATAACCACTTATCTTTGCTACACTTCCTTTTCTTGTTGTTGTACTACCGACAGCGAACAGAGCTAAGCCATATACAATACTATCGGCGAACATATCCAAACTGTCTGCAACCAATCCCATCGAATTGGATATAAAACCTGTAATAACTTCAATTATAAAGAATGAAAAGTTTACAATGAGAACCTGCCATAATAACTTACTTTGCTGAGAGTCATTATTTTGCTCTACATAATCAGATGTATGTTCTGTTGCCATCAGAGTGCTATCCAGATTAAGAGTATTAATTGCATTTGTAATAAGAGTGTTGTCGTCCGTATGATAGACGTTTAGTTTTCTGCCTGCAATGTCAAAATCAAGCTGTTTAATTTGTTCTAAACCTGTGAGTTTCATTCTTATTAATTGTTCCTCACTAGGACAATCCATCTTTTTTATATTATAAATACTTTTTTTCATATCACTGTATTTTAATCTTAAAACCCGCATTTACAACAAATCCATCTAATGGAGCATATATATCTTTGAAAACGGGATTTGAAATAGTTCCTGTGTATATGCTTCCAAATTTTGTCTGTCTGGTATCTGTAAAATTTTCAAAATTAGCGTAAACCGAAAAGTTCTCCCAAAGCCTCTCTACCATAAAACCAAAAATCCAGTAGTCTTTTCCAGTTGTACCATCACTTAATTTTTGCGGACTGTAATAATATGCTTCTAAACCTGCTTTCCATTTTTCTTCAACTTCATACATCAAAACATTGTTTAATCGGTGTTTTGCCGTTAAAGGATTTTCAGATTTTATTCCGTTAGTATCTATGGAAGCATCCGTATAGGTATAACCCAGAAATAACTTAAAATCTTTGTATCCTAATTTCACATTTGTTTCAGTTCCTTTTGTGTCCAAATATCCGTTGACGTTTACAAACTGATAAATATTATCTGGAAGGGAATTTAATATCAGCGGATTATCAATATTGGTATAGAAAAATAACTGATTCCACGATAAAGAAAGATCTTCTGTAATTTTAGTTTTATAATTTAAATCAAAGTTAAAACCGTAACTTTTTTCAAGTTTATTGAAATCGCTGCTAATTGGCAGTACATTTCGATACTGGATACGCTCGCTTTCTTCAGTAAAAATAGTCGGCGTTTTATAGCCAAGACCTCCACCGATTCGGGATGTTAGTTTAGGATTAATTTTAAATAGAGCGGAAACTCTTGGTAGCAGAGAAAAACCATAGTCAACAACATAATCGCCTCTCAGACCAGTTTCTATCTGTAGCCATTCTTTGGCTTTAACTGTGTTTTGAAGAAAAGCTCCATAAGTAATCTGATTATAGTTTCTTAATGGGAAAGATGTATGGCTGTTTTCAGTAAAATTGTCGGTATATAAGTTTGCACCGGCAACCCATTCTGCAATTTCGCCGTTTTTAGAATAGCTTATTTCAGAAAAAGTACTGTTCTGCAAACCGTCAAAAATATAATCAGGAATTGTGATAACACGACTGAAATTATTAAAACTGTTTTTAACCGTTATCGATTCCTGCTCATTAAATTTATGCGTGAGAGCGAATTGAGTATTTATTCTCTGAGTTTTATTTTTTTCGAAATAACTATCAGGATATTTACTTTGATCTTTGATATAATCAATATTTCCACCTAAGCGGTTTTCAAAAACGGTATTGACGCCAAAATTAAGTTTGGTGTTTTCATTAAAATTGACAAAAAGTTTAGGATTAAAATTAAAACGCTCAAATTTTGGTATAGCTGTAAGCTTTATATCTGCTGGATCATAAGGAGCGTTACGATCGTGAGAAGCAAAAACAGTTACACCAATTTTGTTAAACTGTTGGGAATAAAATCCATTTATATCCAATCCAAGAGCCGAAGTTCCATTAATTAAAAATCGCAACTCCTTTTCTTTGGTTGGGATTTTAGAAACAAGATTTACTAATCCGGCTATTGCTCCTCCGCCGTAAAGGGTAGAGGCAGAACCTTTGATTATTTCAACCTGCTTTAAATCTAATGGAGGGGTCTGCAGTAATCCAAGCCCGCTTGACGCGCCAGAATATAAAGGAAAACCGTCTTTTAGAATCTGGGTATATCTTCCGTCCAACCCTTGAATCCTAATAGAAGAATTTCCTGAAGTTGCAGAAGTCTGCTGGGTCTGGATTCCTGTACTTTCGTTAAGCATCATGCGAATGTCACCCGGTTTCATATTAGCTTTTTCTTCAAGTTCTTCTCCGGCAATAAATTCTACCCTGGTTGGAATATTGCTGATCGTTCTGGTGCCTCTGGTGGAAGTAACAATTATTTCTTCCATTTCTTCAGCTTCGTGATCTTCGCTCTGCAATGCAATTTCTATAAAATTTAAGCTGGAAGGCACTTTAAAAACTGTTTTATTTGGAGTGTAGCCTTCATCAGAAATTGATAAGGTATAATTTCCATCTTTTAGATTTTCTACACTGATATTTCCATCATTATCTGATTTGAAAACCGAATTTGTTTCTTCAATTTTTGCAGAAACTCCTTTTACAGGTTCGTTAGTTTCAGCATTCTTGAGACGAAATTTGATAGTATTCTGTGCTTGTGCAGTGCCAATAAATGCCATTGTCACAATCAATAAAATATATTTAAACATTTATGATTTCTTAATATTAATAATAAATAATAGACCCGCATAATGAGATGAATGCAGGGATAAACTTTTTATATTAAGAAATTTTAGGAGGCTGCCAGATTTTGCAGATGAATGAAGAGTTGACAAATTTGTTGTATGATGGTGTTTGTGAGACTTCATCAAGGTTAAATTCTAATTTTTCATTTAGAATTATTGAATCAAAGTTTATCGTAAAGCCTATACAGATTCCACAGGAGTAGAATGGAGAACATTTTCCGTTACATTCATTACCGCAGTCATGTGAATCATTTTCACAATTTTTCTCTACACCGCATTCTGAGTGTTTAGCAAATGCGGAGCATGGAACTGTAGAAAGAAACAGTACGATGAATGAAAGTATAGTTACGAAAGTTTTCACATCGCAAATTTATCCTTTATTTATTAATAAGCCTTATAGGGGTACAAGTTTTATTTTGTAATACTGGTATATGCAGGGTTATTATAGCTGTCAAAATATTTAAAAGTAAGTTGAAATTCCTAAGTTAAACCCGTCAGTAATAGTAGGTGGGTTGGAAAAAATATCCCGTTGTTTCAAATATCGATAATTAAGGCGGATCACTGTTTGGGAGGTCGGCCTAAAACTAACAGCAGGCATTATGCTCCATAAATCTTCCCCAATATTACCACCGGTTTCTTTAAAGCTTCCAACATTCCAATCTACATATTCCAATCTACATGCAACATTTATCGCAGCTTTCTGCCAGCCTAAAATTGTTTTTGTCAATATAGGTTGCACAATATCTATAAATCCCCCTTTCTGTTTTTTGCCAAATTGTTGCGAATAAGTATCAGGTACATCAACATAAACCCATGCAAATTCAGAAGTGATAAAAGTTTTTATTCTTGGAAGCGTTGTATTAAAATCTAAAGCAAAAACAGATACACGTCTCTTCTTATCTATTGTAATGCCATCATCCTCAAATTTATTATAGATACCGCCCATATAAGAAATTCCAAGTTCTCCGACTTTAGTATTCCGCAGAGCAATTTTTCCCGTAAACAAGGGTTCTCCACTATTAATTTCTTCAAATCTTTCAGGGTTTTCTTTTGCCGCGGGTAAGAAAGTTTTGTTTTCTGTATTTTCAATTATTGAGTTATCAAAATTTCCGGAGAGATAGGCCTCATAACCAAACATCCATTTCTCAGAGTATTTTTTTCCAAAAATGCCAACCCCGGCGTTACTGAAAGTTGCTGGCAACATTTGAGTGGAAGAAATAGGTCTATCTGTAAAATCCCATTTTGGGCCATCATGATTTTGATTGAAAGACCCAATAGGATTTAAAATGATACCTGCGCGAAGATTTATCAACGGGTCAAACTCTACATCGACGGAAGCGAATTCAATAGAGATTTCTTTGCCACCGTCTTCAAACTCAATCTCGCTCAAAAATTTAATTTTTCTGCTAATGGAAGATGATATAAAAATAGATAGTCTTCTAGCTTGAAATTGATTGCCTTCGGAAATTCCGTCAGTTGTCATTTTTTGCCAGTTCATTTCAAGATAACCTCCTATTGATATGGGAGTCTTATTTATCTTCAAAGCCGGTCTGTTGTAAAGAGCATCCATGTTTAAGATATTTTTTACAGTATCTTTAGGTACTCTTTTTAATAAACTAGGATCGATCTGTGAATAGCAATATGTAGAAAAGAGTAAAATTAACAATGCGGGTATTACTTTTATTTTCAATCTCATTTTAAAGATATTTTTAAAATATTGTTTTCTATTGTGACCGGGAATTTTCTTAAGTCTGTATCTGCGGGACCGGTCTCGATGTTCCCGCGATTGCTGAATTCGCTTCCATGAGCCGGGCATTGAAGTTTATCTCCAAAAACTTGTAATTCAGCACCCTGATGCGTACATAACATAAACATGGCACAATAATCACTCTCACTAAATCTAAATACACATATTGGGGCTTTTAATATGTCATTTTGAATTACTATATACTTTTTAAATGCAGATTTTGTCCCTTTTTGAATTATAAAATCAGAAATTGGGACTAAGAGATCAGATTCCTTTATTTCTCTTGAAATTTGGGAAGAAGAGCAGCCTTGCAGTATTGTCGTTCCTGATATTGCAGCAAGACAGCCGAAACCGCATGCTTTTAGAAATTGTTTTCTGTCCATACTATAATGATTTTATAAATTTCAGCAAAGCCTGTTTATCTTCTTTAGAAAGCTTTTCAAATGCATATTTACTTTTCTGTCCCTCGCCGCCATGCATTAGTATCGCCTGCTCTATGCTTTTTGCACGGCCATCATGCATTAAAAACAAATTACCTCCCTGCGAGTTCTCGGAAAGGCCAATGCCCCAGAGGGGAGGGGTTCTCCACTCAGAAGTTTTTGCGCTGCCTTCTGTATAGCCATCATCCAATCCTGGACCCATATCGTGTAGGAGCAGATCAGTATAAGGTGCAAAAGTTTTATTTGAAAGCGAGTTAATTGGAGAATAACTTGTTTTTAATTCTGATCTGTGGCAGCCTGTACAACTTATTTGATTAAAAATAACTTTGCCTCGGATAACGGCAGGATCGTTTTGGCTTCTTTGGATGGGAGCCTTTAATGTTTTCAGATAAAACACAACATCATTTACTTTTGAAGTAGCGATTTCAGGGTCAATTTCTAAAGCAGAGTAGTGGTCAATAGGATTAAATATAGAAGTAATGCCCATATCTTGGTTGTATGCATTAACTGTTTGATGAAGTAGATCGAATGCTGAAGCTTTCTTGCCATATCTTCCAATATATTTGCCATTTTTTGATATGGCATTAGAACTTACAATAGCATAATCAGGTATGTTAATCCAGTTTACATTCCCTGAAATTCCGTCATCATCAACATCTTCAGGGTCAGTCATTGCAATTAGATCGGCATCTGAGACATACTGTAATAATCCTAATCCTGTGATAGATGGAGGCATAAAGGTGGAGAATGATGTGCCTGAAGGGATTTCTTCTGGAATAAAACCAGGTAGTGCACGGTTTTGAAGCTGCGGTCCTCCTAGTTTAATGAAATGATTGCCTGTTTCGTCAATTTGTCCAAAGCGAACTAAGCTGGTAAAAGGATGCCCTTTTCCGTCTCCTGCATGGCAGCTGATACAACTGGTACTTACAAAGGTTGGACCAAGGCCGGATGCCCTGTTAAAAACTTCATTAACTGCCTGGTCGCCTTTTAAAAATTGAGTTGATTCAGAAGCCGATAACCCTTCGATTGAGCCGTCTAAAAGTTTATCATCTTGCGGTAAATCTACAAAGCTGGTTTCACAGGAAACAAGCCCTATGTTTAAGACTACTAGTATGAAAGATGTCTTTAAAAATATATTTATATTTGCCATTATTTATTTTTTAGACAAAGCTAAAAATATTTTTAAAACAATTATGATTTATATTTGAATATTTTTTTTAATATTTCGATACTCTATGGCAGATGCTACTGCGTAAATAATAATTAATTTGAGTAAATTAGGTTTACCAATAGAAATTCAGAATTAATACAAAATTGTAAGTTTCCTTTGCATTAGCAGACGATATATAAAAACATACAATTATTTAAAACAATATTTTTTAATAAATGATTAAGTTTAAAATACCAGTGATCAATCAAATCAGGGTTTAGTTTTAACCGTTTAAAAATAATTTATAAATTTATATAAATGTAAAATATTGTTTTTTAGGTGTTTAGGTTGATTAAAGTAAATTTGCAATCCAATTGCAGAAACTATTTTGTAAATTTGTCTTAATATGAGATGGAAAACAACAATATTATTAGTATACATTCTTGGACTGCTTGCAGTTCCATGCAGTGACGTCTATAATACATGTCTTGAAGCGAAGTCTCAGAAGAAAGAACTGGCTCATAATCACAATCAGGATCACGATGACCATTGTACACCTTTCTGTCAATGTTCATGCTGCAGTGTTTCGGCTGTAAAATTTAATTTTAAGATGCCGGAATTTAATTTTCCCCAAAATATAATCAATGTTAAACATGCGGTTATAAAAGACTGTCAGGTAATTTCCAGCTATTTTGGAAGCATATGGCAGCCTCCCAAATTTTTCGTTTAAGTTTTTTGAATTGTGCAATTGATGCATAGTAATTATTGGTATTCAATAATGGCTTGCGAGACGCTACGTTTTCGATTCCTGAATGTTTTCAGTGATTGATCTTGCACATTCTAATTTTTCTCCAGTATTTGCTGGCGATCACATTATTTTCTAAACGTTAAAATTAATTACATTGTGTTAGATAGTATAATTAAATTCAGTATTAAAAACAAAATCATTATTGGTTTAATGACTTTGGTCCTAATAATATGGGGCGCCTGGAGCGCAACTAAACTGCCCATAGATGCCGTACCTGACATCACCAACAATCAGGTTCAGATTATAACAGCATGTCCAACTCTTGCCGGTCAGGAAGTGGAGCAGTTGGTTACCTTTCCAATTGAACAGAGCATTGCCACTGTTCCGAAAATCGAGGAAATCAGAAGTATTTCCCGCTTTGGGCTTTCGGTTATTACTGTGGTTTTTGACGATGAGACCGATATTTACTTTGCCAGACAGCTTATAAGCGAGAGGCTGAAAGAAGCGGTAGACAGAATACCGCAGGGAATCGGAACACCGGAAATGGCTCCTGTGAGCACGGGTCTAGGGGAGGTTTACCAATATATCATCCATCCTAAAAAAGGAAGCAAAAATAAATATAATGCCAAAGATCTGCGTACCATGCAAGATTGGATTGTGGCTAGACAATTATACGGAACCCCTGGAATTGCGGAGGTAAACAGCTTTGGAGGGGAGCTGAAGCAGTATGAGGTCGCGGTAAATCCCGATAGGCTCCGCGCAATGGGAGTAAGCATACCGGATATTTTTACGGCGCTGGAGAAAAACAACCAAAATACCGGCGGCGCATATATCGATAAAAAGCCAAATGCATATTTTATAAGGGGCATTGGTCTGGTAACTTCTCTTGACGATGTCAAAAAGATCGTGGTTAAAAATACTGGCGCAGCTCCTGTTTATGTAAGCGATGTAGCCGAAGTGAGATTTGGCAATGCAGTGAGATACGGTGCCTTGACATTCAATGGAGAAGTTGATGCAGTGGGCGGTGTCGTGATGATGCTTAAAGGAGAGAACAGCAACGAGGTTGTCAAACGCATTAAGGAAAAACTGCCAACTATCCAGAAATCGCTGCCTGACGATATTGTTATTGAGCCATACCTTGACCGTACAGACCTTGTGGGCCGTGCTATCAGCACCGTTGAAAAGAACCTTGTTGAAGGTGCATTGATCGTAATATTTGTACTGGTATTATTCTTAGGGAATTTCCGTGCAGGACTTATAGTTGCCTCTGCTATTCCTTTGGCTATGCTTTTTGCCCTTGGACTTATGAACGTTTTTGGGGTAAGTGCCAATCTAATGTCACTTGGAGCCATTGATTTCGGTTTAATTGTTGATGGAGCGGTAATTGTGGTTGAGGCTACGCTTCATCATCTGGCTATGCGCAAGTCGCTCAAAAATCTTACCCAGGATGAAATGGATGATGAAGTTTTCGAGTCTGCTTCTAAGATCCGTACCAGTGCTGCCTTTGGAGAAATTATCATTTTAATTGTATATATCCCGATCCTGACCCTTGTCGGCGTTGAAGGAAAAATGTTTCGCCCGATGGCGCAGACAGTGGGGTTTGCAATATTTGGAGCATTAATATTATCTCTTACCTATATCCCGATGATGTGTGCTTTGTTTTTATCTAAAAAGCCGCAGCACAAAGAAACATTCAGCGATAAGATGATGAATAGAATCCAGAGCGTATATCAGCCTCTTCTCCAGAAGGTGATTGACTTTAAATATGCTGTGGTGGGTGCTACCGTTTTAATTTTCTTTGCGGCTGTCTTTTTCTTCACAAGAATGGGAGGGGAATTTATTCCGCAGCTGCAGGAAGGGGATTTTGCGTTCCACTGCATCCTTCCGCAGGGAAGTTCGCTGAACCAGAGCATTGAGACTTCGATGCAGGCATCCAGAATAATCAAAAAGTTTGATGAGGTCAAGATGGTCGTTGGTAAAACAGGTGCGGCAGAAGTTCCAACTGATCCGATGCCTCCTGAGGCCAGTGATTTGATGGTGGTGCTGAAACCGCAGAAAGAATGGAAATCAGGAAGAACCTATGATGAACTTGCTGAAGCTATCAGTGAGGAGCTCGAAGTGATACCCGGCGTTTTTTTTGAAAAGAACCAGCCGATCCAGATGCGTTTCAATGAGCTTATGACCGGTATCAGACAGGACGTTGCCGTTAAGATATTTGGCGAGAACCTGGATACTCTTTCACAGTACGCCAAAGAAGTGGGTGCAGTGATCCAGAGCATTCCGGGGGCTACTTCGCCGCAGATTGAAAGAGTGAGCGGCCTTCCACAGATCAATATTGAATATGACAGGACCAGAATTGCCAACTACGGACTTACGATCGAAGATGTGAATGGCGTTGTCAGCACTGCATTTGCGGGAAAAAGCACAGGACAGGTATATGAAAACGAACGACGTTTTGACCTTGTTGTGCGTCTTGACAGCGTCCACAGAACCAGCATAGACGATGTGAGCAACCTGATGATCCCTACCAATACAGGAATACAGGTGCCTTTATCTCAGGTAGCTAAAATCGACTATAAATTAGGTCCGGCACAGATCAGCAGGGAAGCGGGCAAAAGAAGAATTGTAATTGGATTTAATGTGGCTGGCCGTGATGTACAGAGTGTGGTGCAGGACATCCAGAAAAAGCTGGCTGAAAAAGTGAAGCTTCCTCCAGGATATTATTTCACTTATGGTGGACAGTTCGAAAACCTGCAGGCGGCAAGTGCAAGACTTATGATTGCAGTGCCGGTTTCGCTTCTTTTGATCTTCGGGCTGCTTTATTTCACATTCCGTTCTTTCAAACAGGCTATGCTTATCTTTACCGCTATACCAATGAGCGCCATTGGGGGAATTTTTGCCCTTATGCTTAGAGGGATGCCTTTCAGCATCAGTGCCGGAATTGGATTCATTGCATTATTTGGAGTAGCGGTGCTGAATGGTATCGTGCTTATCGGAACTTTCAACCAGCTTGAAAAGGAAGATATGGATAACATTTTTGAGAGAGTCAAAGAGGGGACAATCACAAGGCTTCGCCCCGTTCTTATGACGGCAATGGTGGCATCACTGGGATTCCTGCCGATGGCGATGAGCAGCAGCGCAGGTGCGGAGGTTCAGAAACCGCTTGCAACAGTTGTAATCGGAGGTCTTGTTACAGCGACATTCCTTACATTGTTTGTGCTCCCATTACTCTATATAATCTTTAACACTAAATTTGATTTTAAAGAACGATTTAAAATGAGAAATGCAACAGCCGTACTTATACTGCTGCTTGCAGGTCTAGGATCTGCAAATGCGCAGCAGAGGATTCCAATTGACAAAGCTGTTGAAACCGCCTTACAAAGCAATCAGCAGCTGGATATTAATAAAACTGAAATCCAAGCAGCTGGACTGAATGTAAAAACTGCCGTTGACATGCCTAAAACAGGTATCTTTGCAGAGAATGAAGATTTAAGACCTTCAGATAAGACAGGGATTTTAAAAATAGGAATTTCTCAAAGTTTTGCATGGCCGGGTCTTTATGCCGCTAGAAAAAGCTATTTCAAGGATCAGTTGAAGTACACCCAGCTTAATACAGCTCTACTTAACGCAACGATCAAAAGAGATGTACGTACGGCATATTATAAACTTTGGTACCTTCAGGATAAACAGCTTTTATATCAGCGTCTGGACAGTATTTACACGCTCCTTTCAAAGACTGCAGAAGTGCGTTTAAAAGCCGGGGATGTCGCACAGCTGGATAAAATTGCGGCAGATGCAAAACTTCAGGAATTAAAAGCCTTTTCGGAACAGAACAAGAAAGACATGACCGTTCAGCAGCAACAGCTTATGATGCTTCTGAACCTGAATGAATGGCTGCTTCCTTTGGAAGCACCTCTTGGTAAAGCAGAGGTAAATTTTTCTGAAAGCAACGGTATGCATCCGTTGCTAACACTGCAGGAACAGAATGTAAAGATAGCATCTTCAAATGTTTCGATTATGAAAAACAGCAATATGCCGGAGCTTTCAGGAAGGGTTTTCAGCCAGAGGCT
Source organism: Flavobacterium sp. FlaQc-30 (assembly GCF_044005885.1). Lineage (NCBI taxonomy): Bacteria > Pseudomonadati > Bacteroidota > Flavobacteriia > Flavobacteriales > Flavobacteriaceae > Flavobacterium > Flavobacterium sp. FlaQc-30. The sequence goes on from NZ_JBIPCO010000005.1 coordinate 32,231, forward strand.
CTATGGGCTGGATGATCCTTATACAGGTTTTTCAGCAACTGCATCATTTCCTCTTTTCGGTGCCGTATCAGCGCATAACAAGGTAAAAGCGGCAAAAGCGGAGAAAGAAGTGCAGGAGAAAAATCTTGTATATCAGACTCAGCTTCTCCAGACCCAGAAGGCTTCTTCTGCAGCGGAAATTGAAAAGAACCTTTCGCTTCTGAATTTTTATGAGACCTCTGGACTTAAGCAGTCGGAAGATATTATAAAAGCTTCAACTCTAAGCTACCGCTCGGGTGAAATCAGTTTTGCGGAACTTGGACAATTTTTAAGCCAGGCTGTTGGGATCCGCCAGAACTATCTTGATGTTTTAAATCAATTTAACCTTTCAGCGGTGCAGTTTGATTATTTCAATAATAAATAAATAATGTAAAACCTGTGGGAGATACATAATCTCACAGGGTAATTTTAAAATAGAGTATAAATGAAAGTCAAAATTCAATTATTAATCGCGGTTGCGGCGATATTCTCACTTGTAAGCTGTGGGCAAAAAAGCAATGCAAGCGAAAACGGAGCCAAAACTGAACAGGCAGAAGGAGCAAAAGAAGAAGGACATGGTGAGGAAGAAGCTGCGGTAATTGCCGTATTAACCCAGGATCAGATTAAAGCTGTTGGGATAACACTGGGAACTATTGAGAGCAAAAATCTAACTGCTGCAATAAAAGCCAACGGGGCTTTGAGAGTTCCTAATAATAATAAAGCAAATGCTACATCATTATATGGTGGAGTAATTAAAACCCTAAAGGTACAGCTGGGAGACCATGTACGCAAAGGGCAGGTTATAGCAACTATTGAGAATCCGCAGTTTATCCAGCAGCAGGAAGAATACATTACAATCAACAGCAGAATTATCAACGCAGAGCAGGAACTGCAGCGCCAGCGAGATCTTCAGGCAGGAAATGCAGGAGCACTAAAAAACCTGCAAAATGCAACTGCAGAAGTAAATGCGCTTCGTGCACGCAAAGCGTCACTGCAGAAACAGATCCAGCTTATGGGAATCAATCCGGCGACTGTATCTGCGTCGAATTTAAGGTCGGCATTAACAGTTACAAGTCCGGTTACTGGTACAGTAAGTGCCGAATTTGCTAAAATTGGAAGCTACGTGGATGTTTCTTCTCCTGTTGTGGAGATTGTTGACAATCAGCTGATCCACTTAGACCTTCAGGTGTTTGAGAAAGATCTGCCTATGATAAAGGTAGGGCAGATCGTAAACTTTACACTGACTAACAATCCTACTGCTTCTTATACGGCAAAGGTTTTTAATATTGGTTCTTCTTTTGAAAATGAAAGCAAGACTGTGGCAGTTCACTGTACTGTTACAGGGAACAAAACAGGACTTATTGATGGAATGAATATTACAGCAATGGTTAGTGTTGGTACAGCTCTTACAACTGCAGTTCCAAATGATGCCATTGCAGAGGCAGACGGTAAATTCTACATCTTTGTTAAAACAGATAAAAAACCTGAAGAGCACGAAGAAGCAGAAGGCGGGGAAGGAGCCGAAGCTGGCGAAAAGCATAGCCCGGAAGAGGAAAAGAAAATTGCTGCAACAAGCATGAACTTCGAAAAAGTCGAGGTTAATAAGGGTGTTTCAGAGGTTGGATACACTGCGGTGACCCCTGTTAAGGAAATACCTGCAGGAACGCCAATTGTGACCAAGGGCACTTTTTTCGTCAATGCCAAACTAAGTAATTCGGGAGAGCACGAACACTAGAAATATCAAGAATTTATTGCAGGCTCCTGTTTGACATTGATTAACTATGAATGTAAAGAATTACCCCCTTACTTCTTTAATTCCTAGTTCTCGATTCAGGGCCTGCATCAATTTAAAGTACTTTTTATAATAGCAATACGTACGTATTTAATTGTTAAAAATTAAACCAATTAGCTGAGGTTAAAAATAAGCTTCGTAAATTTACTAGAGTAGGTGCCGAATGCAAATATTTCCGGTTTTCTTTTTAAAGTGAAAATTTATATGAAAAAAGTAACAGAAGCCGTCTTTGAAAGTAAAAAGATACGTCTCACAACGATGCGTATCCTAATCTATGAATATCTGGAAACCGTTACGGCTGCGCTATCTCTGGCAGAAATTGAGAAATTTTTTCATAAGGCAGATAAAGTAACAATTTACAGGACTCTTCAGACATTTCAGGAGAAAGGCTTGGTTCATAAAATCCTTGACGAAAATGTCGTTAAGTACAAACTTTGCGCGGACTCTTGCGGTGAAGATTACCACAATGACAGACACCTTCACTTTTACTGTAAAAAGTGCAATGAGACAACCTGCAGAGATGAAATTATTCTGCCCAAAAGCTTGGAAGAAAGTTTTCAAATTGATGAGGTGCAGATATTAGTAAAAGGAATATGTGAGAAATGCCTAAAATCAGTTTAGATAAAAGAATAATTAGGAGTAGAGAATTTAAAGAGAAATTGTTGAATTTTTATTACCAAATTAAATGTTGTTAGATAAAAAAATATCAGTTATATATTTTCTTAAACAGATTAAGTCTCAGATAATTCTCATTGTGGTATTTGCAGTGGCAATAGGCCTTCTGGATATGATGCCTGTATTCAAGGAGATAGCCCTCCCCCTTAGTATTCCTGCTTTGGTGGGAACTGTAGTTTCACTGCTGCTTGCCTTTAGGACAGCCCAATCCTATGAGAGATGGTGGGAAGCAAGAACGGTGTGGGGAGCGATAGTGAATGATTCCCGCACTTTGATCAGACAGGTAACGCAGTTCACTTCAAAAGATAATAAACAAATTGCAGATCAATTTACGGAAAGACAGATTATCTGGGTTTATGCCCTTGGTGAAGCGCTTCGCAGAAAGCCTTTTTCCCCAAAGGTTTTGACCTATCTTAATTTTCATAAGATAAATGGAGGCAATATTCCAAATGCACTTCTTGACAAACATTCCGATGATATTGCCCTTCTGGAACAGAAGGGAATCATTTCAGATTTTAAACAGGTGCAGTTAAATGAGACGCTTGCCAGATTATGTGACAGCATGGGTAAATGTGAGCGAATTAAAAACACCGTTTTTCCTAAATCTTACAGTCTTCTGGTACATACCCTGATATATGTTTTTGCTGCCATACTTCCTTTCGGGCTTGAAGATTCCCAACTGGCAGTAGAAGTCCTTATCACAATCCTGATTCCCCTGTTGTTCATTTCAATTGAGAAAACTGCAATTATCATGCAGGATCCATTTGAAAATACACCAGTCGACACGCCGATGACTTCACTTGCCCAGACCATTGAGATCAATCTTCTTGAAATGACAGGTGCGCAGGAAATTCCTGTAAAACCTAAGAATAATGAGTATTTCGAGATGTAAATTATTATTAATCTAAAATTAGCCTGCTATGGATATCGAGTTTGAACTGCTGCTTTCTGCCAAATTACTGCTTGCTGTTATTCTTGGGGGAATTATTGGTCTTGAAAGGGAACGCGAGCAACAGAATTCGGGAGTAAGAACCTTTGCCTGCATATGTGTCGCGTCGTGCCTTTTCGTCTCGATTTCGGCGCATTTGACCGCCGATAAATCGGCAATTGCCAGAATGCTGGCTGCAATTGCGACAGGACTTGGATTCATAGGTGCAGGACTAATTTTCAGGGATGATAAAAATCTGCCTAAAGGACTCACTACCGCATCTGGTCTGTGGACCACATCGGCAGTGGGAATGGCTATTGCACTTAACATGTTTGTCATTGCTGTGGCGGCGACCCTTATAATACTGCTTATTTTCACCATAAATCAGTTTCCATGGTACAGAAGATTAGTAGACAGATTGATTAAGAGTAAAAAGAGGACTAACTGAACCAATGTATTTCCTTTTATAGGTATCACAATCTTATGGACAACGATACCGTATTTTTTAACCTTATAAATTAAAATAACATGGAACACAAACATAAATATGATAAAGACGGAAAGCAAATCTGCTGTACTCAGACAGAGAAAGTGTATGTTAAGGCAGGTGCAAAGGAATTGCTGAAGGACCATAGTGAAAATGACGGCCATAATCACGCGCACACTAAAGACGACGGACACAACCATGCCCATAGTGATGATGACGGACACGACCACAGCAATGTAGAAGGAGGTCCTTTCAAAATGTTCCTTCCTTCCATCATTTCGCTGGTTATGCTGCTTCTGGCGATTGCTTTTGACAACTGGATAAAACTGCCTTGGTTTTCGGGTGCGGTCAGGTTTGTATGGTATCTTGTTGCCTACCTTATTGTCGGTTTTCCGGTAATCAAGGATGCTTTTAAAAGTATCACAAAAGGCGAAGTATTCTCAGAATTCCTGCTTATGAGTATAGCTACAGTAGGAGCATTCATTATTAAAGAATACCCCGAAGGTGTCGCCGTTATGCTTTTTTATGCAGTAGGAGAGGTATTCCAGACACTTGCCGTTTCCAGAGCGCAGAGAAATATCAAAAGCCTTTTGGACCAGAGGCCTGATGAAGTGACTATACTTGTTGACGGAAAGCCTAAAACGGTAAAAGCGGAAGAAGCTGGCATTGGTGATATTATCCAATTAAAACCAGGTGAAAAATTAGGGCTTGACGGAGAACTGTTAACAGACGGTGCATCTTTTAATACTGCTGCACTTACCGGAGAGAGCAAGCCTGATACCAAATCAAAAGGAGAGACGGTTCTGGCAGGAATGATCAATTTAAATGTTGCGGCACAGGTAAAAGTCACTGCAGCTTATACAGAAAGCAAACTGAGCCGAATACTGGAGCTTGTTCAGAATGCGACAGCCCAAAAAGCGCCTACAGAGCTTTTTATAAGACGATTTGCAAAAGTTTATACGCCGATTGTTGTTTTTCTGGCTATAGGCATCTGTCTGCTGCCTTACTTCTTTGTAGACAATTATGACTTTAACAGCTGGCTTTACAGAGCCCTTGTATTTCTTGTTATTTCCTGTCCTTGTGCACTGGTGATTTCAATACCCCTTGGTTATTTTGGTGGAATCGGTGCAGCAAGCCGAAACGGCATATTATTCAAGGGAAGTAATTTCCTGGATGTAATGGCTTCGATCCAGAACGTGGTCATGGATAAAACAGGTACTATGACCGAGGGGGTCTTTAAGGTTCAGGAAACGGTTTTCAAACCGGAGTTTGATAAGGACGAAATTTTAAGAATGGTCAATGCTGTGGAGAGCCAGAGCTCTCATCCTGTTGCCACTGCAATCCATGAATTTGTTGGTGAAGTTGACAGTTCCATTAAGCTGGAAAGCACCGAAGAGATTGCAGGCCACGGACTGAAAGCTGTAATCAACGGCAAAGAACTGCTTGCAGGTAATTTCAAGCTTATGGATAAGTTCTCCATCAGTTATGATGTTGATCCCGCTTCTATAGTTTATACTACAATTGCAGTAAGCTACGACAAAAAATATGTCGGTTATATAACAATAGCCGATAGTATTAAGGAAGACTCACAGCTGACAATCGATCTTCTTCATAAGCTGAACATTAAAGCAACAATGCTGAGCGGTGATAAGGGCAGTGTCGTAAAATTTGTTGCTGATAAATTGGGAATCGACAATGCTTACGGAGACCTATTGCCTGAAGATAAGGTAAACAAAGTCAAGGAAATCAAGGCGCAGTATGGAACTGTAGCCTTTGTCGGCGACGGAGTGAATGATGCCCCTGTTGTTGCTTTGAGTGATGCCGGAATCGCGATGGGGGGACTTGGAAGTGATGCGACTATTGAAACGGCAGATGTTGTTATTCAGGATGATAAACCGTCCAAAATACCAATGGCAATAAATATTGGCAAGCAGACAAAGAAAATCGTCTGGCAGAATATTACACTTGCATTTGTTGTCAAAGGTATAGTCCTCATTCTGGGAGCCGGCGGACTTGCCACGATGTGGGAAGCGGTATTTGCCGATGTTGGTGTATCGCTTATTGCGATCTTAAACGCGGTACGCATTCAGAAAATGAAATTCTAAGAAAAGAAAGGCAAGAGTTTCTAAATTCTACATTTTAAAAATCCTAATTTTTTTGCTGCCGGCCAAATGAAATCCTTAACCGGATATTCAGTTGGTCAGGACAGCAAGGTCTAGGCTTGCCTAATTTCAATGGGTCTAATCTTTTAAAAAGCAACCTGCAGACGTAAAATGCTACATATTAAACAGACAGTTTTACCGGTAGCTGCCATTGCACGATAGCTAATGCTACAGGTTTAAAACTCTCATTTTGAATTTTACTGGAAATGAAAAAAAGGAATAAAAAATATTATCCAAATGTGCAGAAAACAGGAAGAATGCAGAAGGGAAAGCCTGTAAAAAAGAAAAATAAATTTTCCGTTGTAAATATTGGAAAGACTATTATTCTTGTAATTCTGGGACTTGCTATGGTTGTTGGAATTATCATCAGAGCCCGGCATTTTATTTTGTATCACCTGATGAGTAAGCCAGAGGAGAAAACTATCAAAACGATACCCGCCAAAGAGGGCAAACCCAATACTTTGAAAAAAAATGGAAGCGACTAAAATTAAAGCAGAAAAGGTTAAATAGTTAATTCCCGGCCGCAGTTTCTACAGGACTGTGACAATTTTTATTTTAGAATATCATTTACAAAACTGTCTGTTTTATTGACCTAAGACAAATTGAATATGAAAAGAAATGTAAATATTTCGGGTCTGGTTCTTCAAATTCTTCAGGATAACAGAGGAAGATTATTTAAGCTTGATGAGCTGGTCCAGATTATTTATCCCTCAGACGGAAAAGGGCAGGAGAAGGAAAATCAAGCAATTATCCTAGATATCCTTATATTTTTGGACGATCAGAAAATGCTTGTATTGGATTTTGAAACCGATGAAAGTTCAATACCTTTATAATTGTCCATTACACAAATACGGGAGGCAGGAATTGTATTTTCAATTCTGGCTGTTTGAGAAAAATATTTCCTAGATAACCTTCCCCGTAGGGAAGGAAAATCTGAAAAATCCAAACTAAATCTTTATACGAGCACATTGAGCGCTCCTGGAATTACTGAAATTTTGCAGAAATTGGTTTTAAGGTTATAGTGTTCCCCGTCTATCTGTGCATCGGTATAGATTTTCAGGGGCATTTCTATCCTTAGGTTCTGCACCTGATGGTGCTGGGCTTTTGCAAATCTACCGACAGTTCCCTGCAGGACATGAAATCCTAAAGCGATTTTCTCTGTAAAGGATAATTCCGGAATTAAAATCAGATCCAGTAATCCGTCCGTCAGCATTGCATTAGGTGTAAGACTCATACCGTATCCCATTTCATTTGAGTTGGAAATAAATATCATGAACGTTTTTAGGTTGATGATTTTATCATCAAATGAAATTACAGCCGGCTGCGTCCTGTACTCAAAACTGGAAAGAATCGCGGCCTTAATGTAAGAATAGAGTTTTCGGCCCGAAGAATGTTCATATTTCTTTATAATCATTGCATCAATGCCGATTCCGGTATTGCTGAAAAAGTAATTCTGATTGATCTTTCCTGCGTCAATGAGTATTTTGTTTCCGTTTTTAATAATTTCCAGAGATTTCTTAAGATCCCGAGGTATGTTCAGGTGCGAGGCCAGGCCATTTCCTGAGCCCACCGGTATGATTCCAAGTTTTATATTGGTTCCCAAAAGGCAGGAGGCTACTTCATTGATCGTACCGTCCCCTCCGCAGGCCACAATAATGTCCGGGTGCTTCGATGCTGCTTTTTTGGCAAGTTCAATAGCATGTTTCTTGTTTAAGGTATAGTCTGCCTTTATTTTATATTTTTCAGGCTCGAAGAACTGCTTGATGAAAAACTCGGAAAGATGATGTTTTCCTCCGCCTGAAACGGGATTGATTATGAAATGTATATAGATCATTATTACTTCAAAAGTTTGTTTGTAAATAGATAATCTGCCGACTGATACCATGCAATGGTCTCCTGTAGAAAAGATTTATCCATAGGAATTTTGACAAGGCTGTTGTCAGTTTTGTTCCAGTCATAGAAGGCCTGTTTTTTCTGATCGGAAAGAATCATTACTTTTTCTTTTTTCATCAGCGCCAGCTTGCGGTATGTTCCCAAAAACGCGCGCTGTTCAAAGTCTGAAGCAAGGACGTCCTTTCCAAAGAAATCAGATTCGTAATGCCAGTTGAATAATGAAAACACCGTCGGCCAGAGGTCGATCTGAGAACATTGTTTCTGAATTTTTTGATTGTGCTTTTCAGGCATATTGACAATAAATGCGGGAATATGATAGTTGGCGACATCTATTTCGTCTTTACCGGCACTGCTTGCGCAATGATCTGCGATGATTATAAAAACGGTGTTTTTGTACCAAGGCTTGGTACGTGCCTTGTCAAAAAGCTGCTTCAATGCGTAATCGGTATATTTTACGGCCCCTTCGCGGCTTGTGCCTGAGGGAATGTCGATTTTTCCTGACGGATAGGTAAAAGGCCTGTGATTGGAGGTGGTCATGACAAAATTGAAGAAAGGTTTCCCATCCTTATACTGCTTGTCGGCAACGGTGATCATTTTATTGAAAATATCTTCATCGCAGATTCCCCATGCATTTTCAAACGTTACTTCCTTATCGGGAATATTGTTACGGACTGTTTTGATCTTATCGCTGAGAACGCTTCCGCGCCCCCTGTCATATATCGTGAATCCATTGCCCCCGAAATATGAATTCATATTATCAAAATACCCGTCCCCGCCATAAAAAAAGTTGCAGTCATAAGACTTTGATTTAAAAACATTACTGACTGTATACAGGTTCTGGTTATCTGGTCTTTTTACTATTGACTGTCCCGGTGTTGGGGGAATGCACAGCGTAACAGCTTCCATTCCTCTTACGGTTCTGGTTCCTGTGGCATATAAATCATTAAAGAAGATGCTTTTCTGAGCCAGACTGTCCAAAAAGGGAGTTATGTTTTCTTTATTTCCAAACTCCTTGAGGAAGCTTCCGCTGAAACTCTCCATCAGGACAAAGACAACATTTTTACGCTGCAGTGCAGACTGGCTGTCCCTGATGCTTCTGTGAATAGAGTAGCCCGTAGTAGTGAAAGTTGTAGTCGAATCTTTTAATTTATTTTTGACTATCCCAAAGGCATTGTCATTGTCAATCGAGGTATAGAAATCAGGGTATTTCATCTGATTATTTCTAAATGCCGCAAAAAAGGAGTAGATGCCTGATTTGGATATTTCCGAATTATATCTGTTGGAAGACCATTCCGCATGGTTGTTTGAAATAAAAGAAGTAAAAAACAAGGCAGCCGCCAGGGATATTCCCAGTACTGCCAGCCTAAGCCTTATATCAGAAGTAGATGAGAAAGTCTGCTTGAAGGCACCGCTTCTAAAAAATAAGTACAATACCATCAGCGAGAAAAAAAGTACCCCTGTAATAAGTGCGGGAAGAGGGTAGGACTGCTGGATATTGGCAACTACCTCATGGGTGTATATGAGATAATCGACAGCAATAAAATTAAAACGTGTCTTGAACTCATCCCAGAATGTCAGCTCGGCAAAAAAGGTAAATACCAAGATGAATATATTTAAGGATGTAAAAAAAGTAATTACTATTCGATCAGCAATAGAACCGGCCCATTTATCAGGCATAAATGTATAAAAAAGTATTCCAGGCAGTGATATGAAAATAATGGTGCCGGTATCAAAAAATAGACCTGTTAAAAGTGTTCTCAGCACATCTGTAATATTCCATGAAACTTGATCATACTGCCAGATAAAAAAAACAATTCTCAAGATTTGTGAAACGATTAAAAACCAGATCATAAAATGAACCAGCAGTGCGTACCTGCCGGTTCTCAAAGACAATTTACTCATAAACTTATTAATAACGCAACAAAGTTTACAACCCAATTTTGTAGTAATCCTGAATTTTGGTTTTTATTAAGAAATTCTGTAATTATTTGTAATAAAATTCATCTTTTTTGATGTAGTCCGGATATATGTTTTATCCTGTCTATGGATATGAAACTGATTTTCAGAAATGAATGCTGAATGAATGAAAATTATTGTAAAAGGAATAATTGACTTTCCAGCCGTTAAGTTCAGTAATCTTTTTTATGATCGAAAGTCCAAGTCCGTTTCCATTCGAAGAGGATCCGCTGTTAAAAAAACGATTAAAAAGTTTGTCGATAGGAAGTGGCTTATCGTCTCCTGTATTCAATACCTGCAGTTCGTTTTCCATTATCCTTATGATGATGTTGCCTTCACTGCGATTATGTCTTATGGCATTAAGCAGAAGGTTGTTAATTAAAATTTCAGTAAGGATAAGATTTCCGCTAATCTGCAGCTTTTCAGGAGCCTGAACATTTATTGCTATATTTTTAAGTTCAGCCTGTTCGGTAAAAAAATTAAGGTGTTTTTCAATATGATTGTTAATCGATATTGTATTTTTTTCCAGATAAATTTCGTGTTCAATTTTGGAGAGAAGCAGTAGGTTTTTGTTCAATCGGTTTAACTTGACCACATCCCTGCTTAATGATCCCAAAACCTGTGTTTGTTCCTTGTTGAGTTTCATCTGAAACAAAACATCGATTTTGTTCTGAAACAAAGCAAGTGGTGTCTGGAGTTCATGCGCAGCATTCTCAACAAATTCACGCTGGCTCTTATAAATAGCCGTATTCTTCTCAATGAGTGCCTCCAAGCTTTTATTTAGGCGGTCAAACTCATCGATGTCAGTTTCCACAAAATGCGGAGGTTTGTTTTTATCGATTTCAAATTCATGAATCTGATCCAGTGTGTTATAGAAGGGCCTCCAGCGTTTGGATGCCGTCTTCTTTGAAAGCCATACAATGCCAATAAAAAGTATTATAATTATGAAAGTAAACATGCCGGCAATACTGTACACAAGACGTTCCATTTCCAGAAGATGTATTTTTTCTGTGTATGTGTATTTCCTGCCTGCAATTTCTACAGGCGCGTAAATAATTCGGAACGGTTCTTTTTCTTCTGCAATCGGGTCCTCGATTGTTGTCCCTACAATAGAGTCCTTAGTAAGTCCCATGTCCGGCAGAATGGTAAAGTGCAGATTGAATCTGTTCCAGGTTTTGATATCGTCGGATGTGAAGTTCTTACTGCTCTGGTTAACAAAGGCATTTTTGTGCTGCTGGAGCACTTCTTCTGTTTCATAAATATACAGCCACTGGCTTACATAATAGAAAATGGGCGCACATATGAAAAGGATAACGGCTGCCAAGGCAAGGAAATCGCGTGTTGTTTTATGCAGTAATTTATTTTTGTTCATTTTTCCCATTTATATCCTTCACCGTAGATTGTTTTAATGTAGTCTCCAGATCCGGCTTTAGCCAATTTCTTTTTTAGATTCTTGATATGCGCGTATATAAAATCGTGGCTGTCCAGCATATCGGCCATATCTCCTGAAAGATGTTCTGCGATCGCCGCCTTGGAGAGTACTTTATCGGTATTACCTATTAGAAACAAAAGCAAGTTGAGTTCTTTTCTGGTGAGATCGAGTTTTTTACCTTTTACCACTACAGTTTTGGTAAAAACCTCAATTACAATCTCATTGAAAACAATAGAGTTGCTTCCTTTAAAATTTCTTCGTCTTACAAGTGCCTGCATTCGGACAAGCAGTTCAGCTAGATGGAAAGGTTTGGTAAGGTAATCGTCAGCACCAAGGCTGAAGCCTTCGATACGTGTTTCCAGATTTTCTTTCGCTGAGATTATAATAACACCATCAGTTTTATCTTTTTTTCGAAGTTCTTTTAGAATATCAAAACCATTGCCGTCAGGAAGTGTCAAGTCCAGAAGAATACAATCATAATCATAATTGTCAATTTTGTAAGCGGCCTCGATGTAATTATGTACAGTTTCACACTGGACTCCATTTTCCTTGAAATAACTTTTTATGCTTTCAGCAATCTGTTGCTCATCCTCGATAATTAAAATTTTCATGCTGGAAATTAAATTAACTTAATGACTTATGCGTCTATAAATTTAAGAAATTAAGCCCAGAGATTCTGTGTAAAAACTAAATTTAAAAAATTGGCACGTCATTTTTTATTAACTTGTAAAATTACAATTCGATTTTGAATTAATTCTGAATTTTCAAAATGTATTATTTCTGTGGACTATAGTATCGAATCAGTTTATATAAATTATGCTTTACCACTGGAAAATTTAAAATTGTTAAGTCCCCAGAATGATAGAATTGAAGAAAAATAAAAGATTAACCTATACTAAAGTCATGCGAAGGATTGTTTTTTGAGTTGTCTCTGTTTTGATCAAAAGGAAATTGGCTTTTAGAAAGATTTAGTTAAAAAGATTACTGTTTAACCAGATTCACTTTAGCAGCATTTTTTGTTCTGTTGGATTGGTGGACACGGCACACTTCCAAAACTACAATAAACACAGCAGTCTCCTTGATTTGGCTTAAGAGTTTGTTTGCAGTTTTCACATTCGTAGAAAAATTGGCATGCATCTGTCGGCATTGTTTCTTCTTTGCTGTGGGAGCAAAGAGGGCAGGTTATTATAGATTGTAGAACGATTTTCATTTTATTTTTTGTTAGTTACTGTATAGCCTGTTGAATTAATTGCTTTTTCAATTTCGGCAATTGTGATTTTGGAATTATCAAATTCTACAACAGCATTACCATTGGTATAATTTGCATCTGAATTTATTATTCCTTCTAATTTGTTTACTTCATGATTCACATGTTTTTCACAGCTGGCACAAGTCATTCCGCTGATTCTAAACTCAGCTTTTTGAGTGCTGGTTTCTTTCGCGACCAAGATTTTCTTTTCTGTATTTGGATAAAAAATGTTTGAGTAGTATGGAAACGAAAGCATAAGGAATGTAAATACTGTAATAATTCCTAGAAACATTTTTGAATTAACGAATTTCGGCTTTTCTTCTAAATCGCAGTTACAGTCTATCGGCTTTTTAGTTTTCAGCTTTTGATACCAAGCAAAACCAATAATTAAAACCGTCAGGCCGATGAAATAAGGCCTCATTGGTTCAAGCCATGAAAAAGCAGAAGCAATCCCGCTTGTTCCGGCAACTAATGCTAATATGGGCGTAATGCAGCACAATGAAGCAGCTACTGCTGTGAAAAATCCAGCTCCGATCATTTTATTCTCTGTTTTCATATTTTCTCTAAAATTTCGAAGAAAGGTCTTAGCATTTTTTCATACTCCTTTGTTAATGAATAGAAAATGGTCTGCGCTTCCCGTTTAGTTTCAATAAGTTTTCTGTCTTTTAGTTTCCGTAAGTGCTGTGAAATTGCAGAAATACTCATGTCAAGAATATCACTTATGTCACAAACACAGAGCTGTTTTTCTTCATAAAGCAAAAAAAGAATTCTTAATCTCACATTGTTGCCAGCCAATTCAAGCCCACTTGATAAATAGTCAAATGAGGCATTGAGTTCTGATACTCTGTCTTTACAGCGGATTATTTGTTTTATATCTGCCTGTTGCCGTATACAAGTTATATCTTCCATAATGCAAATTTATACTTTTTGCTTATTTAAGCAAATGCTAAAATACAAAACATTTGAATTAAATTTATGAATATTCCTGCGCATAAAAAAAGGCAACTTTTTGAGTTGTCTTTTAAGCATTAGGGTGAAAAAAAACTTTTTGCAATCCTTCAGAGCACAAGTTCCAGAATCGTCATGACAGCAATGCGTTGAACATTTCTCATATTTCTACTAAGCAGCTTTTGCAGATACCTGCTTTGTAAAATGCTTCTTTCTGAACCAGAATGCAAGATTTACCAGTGCAATAAGAGCAGGCACTTCTACCAGAGGACCTATAACACCTGCGAAAGCCTGGCCGCTGTTTATTCCAAACACTCCGATTGCCACAGCAATGGCAAGTTCAAAATTATTCCCAGTTGCTGTAAATGCTATAGATGTTGCTTTTGAATAGTCTGCCCCAAAATATTTACCAGTGAAAAAGCTGATGACAAACATCAAAGTAAAATAAATCACAAGCGGTATTGCAATACGCACAACATCCATAGGGATCTGAACAATAAGTTCCCCTTTCAGGCTGAACATTACAATGATCGTAAAGAGAAGTGAAATAAGAGTAATCGGCGAGATAAAAGGCACATACTTAGTTTCGAACCATTCAGAACCTTTTAAAGCTATCAAAGTGTAACGGCTTATGATTCCCAATGCAAAAGGAATACCTAGATAGATACCGACACTCTCAGCAATCTGTGCTATGCTGATGTTCACCTCAAAACCATCATATCCAAAATAGGGAGGGAGAATGGTTATAAAAATATAAGCGTACACACTGTAAAGCAGCACCTGAAAAATACTGTTAAGGGCAATAAGTCCTGCTGCATATTCACGGTTTCCGTCTGCCAGATCGTTCCATACCACAACCATTGCGATACAGCGTGCCAGACCGATCAGGATCACCCCGATCATGTATTCAGGATATCCGCTTAAAAACAGGAGCGCCAATAAAAACATCAAAACAGGGCCTACAATCCAGTTCAGAAATAAAGAGGCACCTAAGACTTTTGTGTTTTTGAAAACCTGTCCCATCTGCTCGTATTTTACTTTTGCCAGAGGCGGGTACATCATCAGGATAAGTCCTATTGCCAATGGAATGTTTGTTGTTCCGCTGGAGAAAGAATTGATGAAATCTCCGCTGGAAGGAATAAAGTATCCTATTGCCACACCTATAGCCATAGAAAGGAAAATCCAAAGGGTCAAGAAGCGGTCAAGGAAGCCTAGTTTTTTGCGTCCGACGGCTGGTGCACAGTTATTTGCTGACATTTTATTTTTTTATTTGTGAGAATACGTAAAACATTTCAGTTCCTATCTGCAGGCTTCGCTCCAGATAAGTTTCCTTCTGCTGGGGCGTTCCGTCGGAAATTTTTGGATCTACAAAAGTAATTGGGATCCTTTTCTCTGCGCCAGCTATAAACGGGCATCCGCCGTCAGCCTGCGAGCAGGTCATTATTGCGGCGAATCCGCTTTCAGGATTGAAATCATCATCATAGGTTTTAGAAAAACCTATAACGGGAAGTTCATCAGCTGAATATTTTATTGAATAAACAGGGTTTGATCCCTTTGAAAGCGTTTTGATATTGAATCCTGAATCCTTCAAAGTCTCCGCTGCCATCGGGAAAAGGGCAGTAGCCTCGGTTCCTCCTGAATAGCATGAAACGTTTCTGATGCCGTAATAGGCAGCGGCAGTCTGCGCCCAAACCTGCGATAAGTGGCTTCTTCTGGAATTGTGCGTGCAGATTAGGTTCAGTCTGGTTTCCAGCTTACTGTCCACTTTGGTCTGAATGAAGTCGATTAATGGCTGCAGGACTGCTTTGCGCTCTTCTGAAATCTGCTTAAAATCAAATGATTTAACTGTATTCTCAATTTGTGGATATAACATAGTTTTTGGCTAATAGTTTATGGTTAATGATTAGCAGCATCCTCCGCCTGGAGTGCATGAAGAACCGCTATCAGAATTTAACTGAGATAATTTTACTTTAGGCTTGTCTGAAGGAATACCGCACTGCTCCTGAGCAAGGCAGGCTGTCTGCTTGTTAAGCAGAGTGAAATTTTTACCGTTAAAATCCAAATCGTATTTGCCGATAGTGGTGTTCTGGTATTCCACTTCAATTTCATTGTCTTCAATTCCCAATACTTTTTCTGAAAGCTCAATGATGTGGATCAGCTTCTGAGGCTTAAGCCTGTGCTCGTAGTCGTTGGCATCCCAAAGCTGGAAGTTTACAACAGTCTCTTTTCTTACTGTTCCTCCGCAGTCGATGAAGTTTTTGGTAACAAGACCCACTTCTGTTACGTGGAAATATTCCGGTACAAATGTTCCGTCCGGCAGTTCAAAATTTACAGCTTCTACTGTTTTAAGCACTTCTTTAATTTCTGAAAGTTTCATAATTTCTTATATTTAGTTATACTATATTTTTATTAAATAATAAGGGAGCTTCTTCTTTCAAGAAGCGCAGTATCTCTCCAGGTACCATTTTGTTTTCCGATTTTCTCCCTTGTTCCAAGTATCCTGAAACCTGCTTTTTCATGAATGCGGAGACTTGCCGTGTTCTCAGGAAAGATCCCTGCCTGAAGCGTCCAGATTCCTTCTGCTTCGCTTTGTCTGACAAGTTCATTTAAAAGGGTTAGCCCGATTCCTTTTCCTGAATGTGCGGGATCCACATATACGCTTACTTCTGCTACCCCTGCATAAACGCAGCGGGAAGAAACAGGGGTAAGGGCAGCCCAGCCAATCACCTTGCCATCTTCCTGCATTGTAATTCTGCAGGATGCCAGATGTGAATTGTCCCAGTCTTCCCATGAAGGGGCGCTGGTCTGGAAAGTGGCATTGCCGGTATCTATCCCTTTTTGGTAAATTATTTTTACCTGATCCCAATCTTTGGCCGAAAGTTTTCTGATTTCCATATCCTTTTAAATTAACAGCATTCGCTTTTCTTTTTGGCAAGATGATCTGATATGTGCTGAAAGAAACCTTTTATTTTTTCAAGTCCAGGTTCATTGATGCAGTAGCAGATAGAATTTCCTTCGATGCTCCCTTTAATCAAGCCTGCATTTTTCAATTCTTTCAAATGCTGTGAAACCGTCGGCTGTGAAAGGGGAAGTTCATTTACAATATCCCCGCAGATGCAGGCATCTACTTTTAATAAATATTCCATAATTGCAATACGCGCAGGATGGCCTAGTGCTTTGGCTAAAACAGCCAGCTCGTTCTGGCTTTCTGTAAAGTGATCTGTTTTTGTTGCTCCCATCGTTTTATATTTATATTGCAATATTACGATATAAAATTTAATTATCATGCAGTTGAATAAGAAAATTTTCTAAAAGTGCGTTTGTGTGTTTTGCAACATATTGTATATCATATATATATGAAATAAAAAAGACCTTGGAATACCACTCCAAGGTCTCTGAAAATATGGCAATCTTTAGGCGTAATTCCGTAGTCCGAAAAATTGACTGCCACTGTATTTCGCTTTAAATTTTTATCTTTATTCCTGCATTCACAACAAATCCGTCCAGAGGAGCATAGATATCTTTGAAAACAGGATTTGAAATAGGACCTGTATATATGCTTCCAAATTTAGTTTGCCGGGTATCAGTAAAATTTTCAAAATTGGCATAAAGGGAAAAATTTTCCCAAAGCCTTTCTGCCATAAAGCCAAAAATCCAGTAAGCTGTTCCGGTCGTGCCATCACTTAATTTTTGATTGCTGTAATAGTAAGCTTCTAAACCAACTTTCCATTTATCTTCAACTTCATACATTAAAACATTATTTAATCTGTGTTTTGCGGTAAGAGGATTTTCGGATTTTACTCCATTTGCATTTATAGAAGCATCAGTGAAGGTATACCCCAGAAATAATTTAAAATCTTTATATCCTAATTTCACATTTGTTTCAGTTCCTTTAGTATCCAAATATCCATTAACATTTGCAAACTGATAAAGGTCATCAGGAAGAGAATTTAATATAAGAGGATTATCAACATTCGTGTAGAAAAATAACTGATTCCATGATAAGGAAAGGTCATTGGTAATTTTAGTTTTATAGTTTATATCAAAGTTAACACCGTAGCTTTTTTCAAGTTTATTGAAATCGCTGTTAATAGGCAATACATTTCGATATTGGATGCGTTCGCTTTCTTCTGTAAAAATCGTTGGTGTTTTGTAGCCTAGGCCTCCTCCAATTCTGGATGTAAGCTTAGAATTGAATTTAAATAATGCCGAAATTCTCGGAAGGAGAGAATATCCGTAATCAATTACATAATCACTTCTGAGGCCTGTTTCAATTTCCAGCCATTCTTTTGCTTTTATGGTGTTCTGAAGGAAAGCCCCATATGTTATCTGATTATAATTTCTTAACGGAAAAGCGGTTGGACTGTTTTCAGTAAAGCTGTCCGTATATAAATTTACACCAGCAGCCCATTGAGCAATTTTGCCGTTTTTAGAATAACTGATTTCAGAAAAGGTACTATTCTGCAGACCATCAAATACATAATCAGGAATGGTGATGACACGGCTGAAATTATTAAAACTGTTTTTAATTGTAACCGATTCCTGCTCATTAAATTTATGTGTCAGGGAAAATTGCGTGCTTATTCTCTGTGTTTTATTCTTTTCGAAATAACTGTCAGGATATTTACTTTGATCTTTGATGTACTCAATATTTCCGCCTAAACGGTTTTCAAAAACGGTATTGATGCCGAAATTAAGTTTGGTATTTTCATTAAAATTGACAAAAAGTTTAGGGTTAAAATTAAAACGCTCAAATTTAGGAATAGCTGTAAGCTGTATATGAGCGGGATCATAAGGAGCGTTGCGATCGTGGGAAGCAAAGACAGTTAATCCAATTTTATCAAACTGCTGAGAATAAAATCCATTTATATCCAGTCCAAGAGCTGAAGTTCCATTAATTAAAAATCGCAGCTCCCTTTCTTCGGTCGGGGTTTTAGAAACAAGATTTACTAAACCAGCGATTGCTCCTCCACCGTAAAGAGTAGAGGCGGAACCTTTGATTATTTCAACCTGCTTTAAATCTAATGGAGGAGTCTGCAGTAACCCAAGTCCGCTTGACGCGCCAGAGTATAAAGGAAAACCGTCTTTTAGAATCTGGGTATATCTTCCGTCTAAGCCTTGAATCCTGATGGAAGAATTTCCTGAAGTTGCAGAAGTCTGCTGGGTCTGAATTCCGGTACTTTCATTAAGCATCATACGAATGTCTCCGGGTTTCATATTGGCTTTTTCTTCCAGCTCTTCTCCGGCAATGAATTCAACTCTGGTTGGAATATTGCTGATGGTTCTGGTACCTCTTGTTGAAGTAACAATAATTTCTTCCATTTCTTCAGCCTCTTCTTCCTCGCTCTGCAATTTTATTTCTATAAGACTGACAGTTGAAGGTACTTTAAAAAGCGTTTTATTTGGGGCAAATCCTTCTATTGAAATGGATAATGTGTAATCTCCATCTTTTAAATTTTCAATAATGATGTTGCCATCATTACCAGATGAGATAACGGAATTGGTTTCTTCAATTTTTGCTGAAGCACCTTTTACAGCTTCATTATTATCAGCATTCTTTATATGAAAAGTAATTTTATTCTGTGCCTGCGCAGTGCCAATAGATGTTATTGCCACAATCAGTAAAATATATTTGAGCATTTAGATTTTTCTTAATGGTTAATAGACATAATAGCCTTACATGATTAAAGAATCATGCAAAATAACACTGTTTTTAGACTAAGAAATTTTGGGAGGCTGCCAGATTTTGCAGATGAATGAAGAATCAACAAATTTATTGTAAGTTGGTGTTGGCGAAACATCGTGCAGAATAAATTCTAATTTTTCAGTAATAACTGCAGAGTTAAAATTTATTGTAAACCCCACACAAGTCCCGCAGGAATAAAAGGGGGAGCATTTTCCATTGCAGTCATTACCGCAGTCATGTGAATCATTACCGCAGTTTTTCTCTACTGCGCATTTTGAGTGTTTCACTAATGCAGAGCATGGTACTGTTGAAAGGAACAGTACTATAAACGATATTATTGTTGCCAATGCTTTCACACTGCGAATTTAAATATAAATTATGATTAAAAATGTATTTTTATTATAGTCATTCTCCAAGCAAATGCATTAAAAAATACTTTAATTTAAGTGCTTTTTTTTAAGTGTCTTTAAATTTAGGGCATTAAAATTATACGAGACCATAAGATAGCTCCAAAGAGCCAGCTTATTTTCATCTTGTATTTTTGGCAGGTACTGCATAGCCCCTGATGACTTATAAAATGAAAAGGCATAATTTATTTCTATTTCTCTGACAGGCATGTATTTTATTGAAAAATCATTTTCAAACCCAAGAAACTTTGACATTTCCTGACCTGAATTATTTAAAAGGGGATATTGGGTGTAAAATAAGTGAAAATCGGAGCGAAGTGTTAATTTATTGTTTAGCGGAATTGTTGTAAACAAATAAGGATTTACCAACCCTTTTCCATTAACATCATTTGGAAAACGTGTAAATACATTCATGTTTCCATTGAATTTCCATGTAACCCCATACAATACATCAAAATCCCCAGACCTGCTGCTAGACAATTTAGATTTGCTTCCGCTAATTATTTCAGCACCTAAACGCCAGGTAGATTTTAACAGCGACAATTTAATCTCAGGCTGAAAATAGTACGCCAATAATTTTTGACCTTTAACATTACGGCCAAACTGCAGATAGGAATTTAGGGTATAATACCATTGCTTATTTCTAAAATCTATCCGGCCACCCATCGTTGCACGAGTATATAGTTGCTGCGAATTTGCGTTCTCTAAAAAATCAACTGCATTTAATGAGTTAAATGAAAATCCTTTACTAGTATTGTAAATAAGGCTATTTGCCAGCAGATATTTATATTTATTGGAAGCTACAGGTGAATAGGCCGGCTCAAATCCAGTATTGTAATCTCTGGTAAATAAAAAGAAAAAGTCATTAGAGAGATGTTTTGAATATTTCATTATTCGGATTCCTTCATGAGCTCTTCCTTGCTGTGCCCAGGGCGCATCAGAGAACAGTCTGCCATTATCTAATAAAATGCTTTGCCTTCCTAATCGTACATTTAACGATTTAAATTTAGTTTCAAAATACAACTGAGAAAAATTGATGCTTTCTACTTTGGAGGCCCTGTTGTTTTGGTCCCAAAGATGAATTTCCTGCAAATCAGATTTTATTAGCCATTTTTCTCTTGCATACTGCATAGAAAACCTATTTCTCTGCGTGATGTAAAAATAAGGATCGGCAGAGTCGTTTGGAGGCAGTACATAGTTTGAAGTGTACTCGGCTCGTGGCCTTATTTCTATGTTCATTAAAAACTGCTGAGATATGGTGTCTTTTTCCTGAGCACTTAATTGAATGATAAATAAAAAGAGAAAAAACAGTAGGTGTTTTTTTTTGCTGCCGTTTTAATTATCATACTTCTTATATCCTATAGAATTAGTATGTAAAAGTAATAATTGTAATTTTATTTCCAATATTCTTTCTCAATGTCTTATTGTTAATTTACTAAGTATTTTGTTAAAATAATTTTTAAAGATTGTTTTAATTCTTGAAGCGGCATATTTAAAGCATACTATCACAAATCCTCATCTTACTATAAAAAGAAGGATCTGTTTTATAGTCTAATAAAAGAATGCCAATCTTTAATTTAAGATTGGCATTCTTTAATTGATAAATAAAGTTGTGATATCAGCGGCACCTTCTAATGATCGAGTGTCGGTTTAATCCATTGTAATGTATATTTTTATATTCTAATCAGACAACATTAATAATTTAAAATAAAACCGGCGCCAAAGCCCATATCGCTGTCATAGTGGGAAGAAAGAGAACCCCATCTGGTGATTATATACCGTAGTCCTGCCATATATTCCTTGTCGGTGTTCCACATCAAATTCATTCTTAGCCTTTTGGAAACTGGAATGTCCTTACGTTCAAACTGTAATCTGACTTTACCGTCCGTAAAAACTTCAGCCTGTGCAACTATTAGCATGGGAAGGGTGTAATTGACCCCTAAACTTGCTACGGCACGTTTATCTTTAGTATTGTTTTGACCAAAAAGGTTTCTTTCTTGTACATCTTCTCCCATTTTTCGATATCTCCAGTCAAATCCGACAAATGGCATTAACCATTGCATTTTTCCTATATATCGACCAATATGTGTTTCAGTTTCATAACCATGCATGTCATTGTATCCTAATCTCCATTCAGTTCCAATACTCCAGCGCGTACTTTGATACATTGCTTCACCATCATTTCCATTGGTTGCAAAATCATTCTCTGCCATAAAATGGAATTTCCTGTCGTCTGCAAAAAGTTTTCGCTGGGCTAATTTTGGGTTAGGTATTTCCGGATTTGTAGGTGAATTTTCATAACTAAAAACTCTCCCCATTCCGCTCATCATATGATATAAAATATGACAGTGAAAGAACCAGTCGCCACCGTCTTCACTTGCAGCGAATTCAATGGTATCTGTCTCCATAGGCATGATGTCAATAATATTTTTTAAAGGGGCGAAATCACCTTGTCCATTAATAACCCTAAAATCGTGGCCATGCAGGTGCATTGGGTGGCGCATCATGGAATTGTTATGCAGAACAATGCGTAAAATTTCTCCTTTTTTGATCAGGATTTTGTCTGATTCCGAAACGACTCTGTTATCCAGACTCCAGACATAGCGATTCATATTGCCGGTAAGCTCGAATTTAAGTTCCCTTACCGAAGCATCTTTTGACAGTGCCGTGCTTGTAGGTGATTTTAGCATCGCATAATTTAATGTGACAATATCGGCAAGCGCATTAGCATTGTACTTATTTTCCATATTGTTCATGTCGTGCGTTTTATCAGCGGCACCCCCTTTTGTTTCCTCTTTGTTCATATCCATTGGCATGTCAGTGCCACCACTTTTTTGCGGGCCAGTAATTTCGGGGTACATTACGGTGTTCATGTCCATCTGGTTCAAAGACATCTTCATCCCCATATCATTCAGGTCTCCATTCATTTTCATCATATCGTTCATCATCTGCATGCCTTCAAAGTATTTCAGTTTCGGTAAAGGCGATATAAGCTGCTTGACGCCATTCCCGATATAAAGGGAAGTCGATTTTGTCCTATCCTCTGGCGTGGCTAAAAATTCATAGGAGGTGTTTTCTGCTGGAATGGCTAAGATAACATCATAGGTTTCAGAAACGGCAATTAGCAAACGATCTACCTCAACCGGCTCAACATCATTTCCATCACTAGCAACAACGGTAATTCTGCCTCCGGCATAGGTAAGCCAAAAATTACTGGAAGCTCCGCCGTTTGAAACACGTAATCGTACTCTATCACCTGCTTTAAACTGCGAAAGCTGGTTCTCATTTTTTCCATTGATTAAAAACTTCTCATAATAGACATCGCTAACATCCATGGCATTCATGCGCTTCCATTCATTAATAACCTTGGTTTTGAAATAGCCTTGTTGAATTGCTTCTCCATAACTTTGGGTTGTGCCCTTTTTAATTGCAAACCAATCTGAGGCATTGTGCAACATCCTATGAACATTCTCGGGCTTAATATCCGTCCATTCGCTTAATACAATTGGAATCGTTGGCAGATCATCTATTCCTTCTCTAAAGTTTGGATCGGAATTTCTCTTGTTCATCACAAACGAACCATACATCCCGATTTGTTCCTGCAATCCGGAGTGACTATGATACCAGTGAGTGCCATGCTGCCTGATTGGAAAAGAATATTTATATGTACTGTGTGGTTTTATTGGCATTTGGGTAAGATTAGGCACGCCGTCTTCCTTATTGGGCAAAAACAAACCATGCCAGTGTAAGGAGGTTTCTTCATCCAGCTCATTATGGACATAAATCTCTGCAGTATCACCTTCAGTAAAGGTTAAAGTTGGCATGGGTATCTGCCCATTCACCGCTATCGCCCTTTTTGATTTTCCAGAAAAATTCACCACTGTATCGCGAACATATAAATCGTATCGGACCACTTTTGGTGGCTCATCTTTTATCACTCTCTTTTTTACAGGTGGATTAGCTATTATCTTTTCCATGTTTTTCATATCATGGCTTTTATTCGTTTTGTCATTTTCTGCAGCAGGTTTTTCAGCGGCTGGCTTTTTAACAGTTGTTGTAGTTTTAGTTTTTTCTTTTACTAATCCCATACCACATTTTGGACATTTTCCTGGCTTTGGGGAATGAATTTCGAGATGCATTACACAAGTATAAAAAATCTGTGAATTAATCTTTTCAGTATTTTTCACACCTTGGGTCTTATCAGTTTCTACTTTTTGTATAGCTGAAGATTTAGCTTTCTCAGCAGTTGCTTTTTTTACTGGAGCTGAAGCTTTTGGTTTTTCTTTTACCAATGCCATTCCGCATTTTGGGCATTTCCCTGGCTTGGGTAAATGGATTTCGGGATGCATCGTACAGGTGTAGGTAATGTCTTCTTCCGCTTCTTTCACCGGCTTTTTATCCATATCCATTGTTTTCATATCTTGAGCCTGAATTAGTACAGGAAGCATGATAAATACTACTATTCTAAGTATATTTTTCATATTACTATTTTTATAGAAGATTGTTCTGTTATTTTTTTTTCATTTCATTCAACTTGGCTTTCATAAGTGCAATTTCAGCTTGCTGTGCTTTTATAATTTCCTGGGCAAGCTGGCTTATTTCAGGATCGTGGAGGGAAGCTTCTTTAGCCATGAGGATTGCCGCTGCATGGTGTGGAATCATTGATTTTAAGAATTGTTTATCCTCAACGGCCGATTGCTGTCGGATACAGGAAAAAAAAATGATCCCAGCAAGGCTGCCTGTGATTAGTAATACTTTGTTCCACTTTTTATTCATATACATACTACCCATTACAATAATCTCTATTATGAGCATCGGCATGGTCATTAGTCCAGCCATGTAAAATTGGTTTACATTAGGAATGATATTAGCAAAAACATCGACCATTGAATACATTAGTATATACATAGAAAAAAATGACAATATTATCATAATAGCTAGTTTTTTATACATTTTGGAGTTAACCTCTTTTGAATGCTGCTGTGTTGTGTGTTCCATTTTCATGATTTTTTGTTTTAAAAGTTATTTTGATTAATCTATTTCCCAACAAAACAAGTCTAATTTTACTATAACACTGTATTAGCTTAGATGCCAAGGTTTTTTTTATATGTTTATACTTTTCATTGTAATATTTTATCTTATTATTTATTTGCTTTTAAATAATAATTGTAATTCTTCAATCTGGTTTTTTAATTTTTCTGTCCCCTTCATTTTTTTCTTTTCTGCAATTGCTAGGGCTTTCTTTGCTGCTTCAATGGCATTGGGATAATCCTTTAGTTCCGTAGCTATTTTTTGTCTCAAGGCTGGATAATAAAAATTTTCGGAATCCAATTTTTCAGCCTCAGTTAACCAGGCTACTGTTTGGCTATCTGCTCTGCCAGTGGCTGAATAATAATTTGCTGCCTGAAATAATAAAGTTGCATTTTCACTTTTCTCATTTATAATATATTTGTCAATTAAAGCTAAAATTTCTTTGTCAGCTTTGCTCTTCATTGGTATTTTAACCATGGTATTTTCCCATTCTATTTTAAGGAAACCTTCTCCTTTACTATTGATGTCATTTAATTCGATGGTAAAAGTTTCATAGAAATTAGTCGTTTTTTCAGTGGGAATGGTAAAACGCATAACGTCTTTTTTCTCATCATATCCAGTTTCGCCATGTAAAGAAATATCACTATTTATAATAATAGTCCACTCATTTTCTAAAGGAATTGTAAATATGGAGTAAGTTCCTGCTTTTAAGATATTACTTCCAAAGGTGATATCTTCATTGGTATTAATGGTGGTGCAGTCGCTGGCACCTGTTCGCCAGAGTTTGCCAAAGGGTACTAATTCTCCAAATATTTTTCGCCCTCTAGCTAAGGGTCTGCTAAAAGTCATCTTGATTGTTGCGCTTCCAATTTCTTGTTGAAATGATGCAGAGGGACTGGCAGGGGTAAGCTTAATTTGAACTTTTTCTTGTGCAGAAATTGATATCGATTGAATAATAATGAAGCTTAGTAGAATTATGTTTTTCATAGTTTTTTAATTTTAAATTGATTTTGATATTTTTTCCATTATCGAATGGTCGGAGCCAAATTTGCATATGGCATCACAATTAGCTCTCAGCTCAGAAAACAGTATATATTTTATATTCATTTTAGAGTTTTTTATAACGGGCCTATTTAGCTGAAGAACGACATCCTTTTCGCGGTTGTTTGGAATAATGATATAGAAAACTTCCTGTCCGTTTGAAATGGTAAAGTATAGGTCTGACAACCGCAGTATGCCGGAGTAGATACTAGTGCTCTTTTCTACTTCAAAGGCTCCAATAATTTTGTTTGTGCCTTTTTCGAACCACAGCACATCAATTAGCCTGATGGTATTTTGAGTGTCTTTGTCGGTAGGCAACTCAGGGAATTTCCCAAGTGAAATAAAGGAAAAATTTTGTCCATTAAACGATTTGCTTTTATCATTACTCGCCGGAGTAACATCGAAACCCAGGGAACTGCCTATTTTTAGCAGATGGTACTGCATTTCGCTATGCAGATTTTCTTCGAGTTTTTCGTCAAGTATTTCTTTCTGGCGCTTGTGCACGTTTTTTTCAAATCTTGAACGTTCCGCTTCGCTTAAATATTCATCACTGCCGATTAGCATTTTCTGAGTTCCAATTTCAAAACACAATCCCGCAATGGCACCCAAATCATTTGAGAGCTGAGATTTATGCAAACTGTTAGTTTCCAATAAAGTCTCTCGAATTTTAAGATATTCTGTCCAGCTTCCTAATTTTTTTTTGTCTTTAAAAAGAAAATTAAAACCATTGAGAATAGCAGTATTGAATGGTGGGAACCAGGTTGGGTGTATGAAATACAAAATACTGGCAACCGCAGGTCCTAAGCCTTTAATTTTTAATTCATCAAGTCTTATGATTTCTTTTACAACCTGTTCTTCAGACTTGGCATTGATACAATTTTCAAGAAACTGACCAAAAGCCAATTTATTGTTTTGATTTTCATAGATATCTGGAATGCGTAATTTGGGTTTCCAGTAAAACGGATGCGAAACTCCGGCAAAGACTTGTTTTTGTTCGGCAATGCAGCTCAGCACAAATTCTAGGCTGCTTTCTTTGAAATCATTAGGAAAGGTTTTGCTTTTAATATCCTCAATGACTTGCAGAACACCGCGTCTTATAGTGCGAAATGCCTTTAATCGTTGATCGTTATATATAAACCAGGTATTGTAGACACTTTCGTTATCAATTTTATACTGCAGAATAATTTGTCCTAGATTGGTCATCTTTGTTTGTATAGTAAATTATTTATTCTTTAGAGTTTTAAACTTCTTAATCGCAATGCATTGACAATAACAGATACAGAACTAAAGCTCATTGCCAGGGCAGCAATCATAGGAGAAAGTAATATTCCGAAAAACGGATATAAAACTCCAGCTGCAACAGGAACCCCTAATACGTTGTATATAAAAGCAAAGAAGAGATTTTGTTTTATATTGCTCATTACAGCATGGCTCAGGTTTTTAGCTTTTACAATTCCTTGCAAATCTCCTTTTACCAATGTAATCTTGGCACTTTCTATTGCAACATCTGTTCCTGTTCCCATCGCAATTCCGATATCCGATTGTGCCAAAGCCGGCGCATCATTTATACCGTCACCCGCCATAGCAACAATTTTTCCTTCAGCTTGTAATTTCTCGATTACTTTTAATTTATCCTCTGGTAAACAGCCTGCTTGAAAAGAAGTCAAATGCAATTCGTCGGCAACAGCCTTGGCAGTATTTATATTATCTCCCGTAAGCATGATTACTTCAACTCCTTGACGCATTAATTCTTTTATAGCAGCAGCACTGGTTTCTTTTATGGCATCGGTTATCGTTACAAATCCCACCACGTTTTTATCTACAGCGATGTAAGAAACCGTCTTTCCTAATTTTTGCTCGGCAATAATTTTCTCTTCTATGACAGCAGAAACAATTGCCCCTGCTTGCTCCATTAATTTTTTATTGCCTAATGCCGTCTTCTTACCAATAGCAGTTCCAATCACTCCTTTACCTGCGATGTTTTCAAAATCATTGACTTTTGTCAAAGAGACATTTTTCGCTTTTGCAAATTTCACTACGGCCTGTGCCAAAGGGTGTTCGCTATATTGATTTAAAGAAGCAATAAATTGTAACAGTTCCTCTTCTGAATACTCGAAAGCAACAATTTTCTCTACAGAAGGTTTTCCTTCGGTAATTGTCCCCGTTTTATCAGTAATCAGAACATTTACTTTGTTCATATTTTCTAAGGCTTCGGCATTTTTTATGAGAATTCCCGATTGTGCTCCTTTACCAACCCCTACCATTACAGACATCGGTGTTGCTAAACCCAGTGCACATGGACAAGCAATTATCAATACGGCAATGGCGTTGATAAATCCGTAAACCATTGCCGGTTCCGGGCCAAATTTTGCCCAAATGAAAAAAGTAAGAACAGAGATAACAACAACAATCGGCACAAAATATTTGGCGATACTATCTGCTAGTTTCTGTATTGGTGCTCTGGAACGGCTTGCATTATTGACCATTTGTATAATTTGCGAAAGCAAAGTTTCCGAACCTACTTTTTCGGCAATCATAACAAATGATCTGTTTCCATTGATGGTTCCTGATGATACCGCATCTCCCATTTTTTTATCCACAGGAATTGGTTCGCCGGTAATCATCGATTCGTCTATTGTGCTTTCACCATCGGTTATCTTCCCATCCACAGGAATTTTGTCTCCGGGTTTTACCCGTAATAAATCACCTTTTTTGATATCATGGATTGAGATTATTTTATCGACTCCTTCAAGAACCAAAGTAGCTTCGGTAGGTGCTAATTTCAATAATTCTTTTATGGCACCACTGGTTTGACTGTGCGCTCTTGCTTCAAGCAATTGTCCTAGTAATACCAGTGTAAGAATTACCGTTGCCGCTTCAAAATAAAGATGAATTGTTCCGTGTTCCGATTTAAACTCCTCCGGAAATACATCCGGAAAAAACATTCCAACAATACTAAACAAAAATGCTACCCCAGTACCAATTGCGATAAGGGTAAACATATTTAAATTCCAAGTTACAATTGATTTCCATCCGCGAACGAAAAACATCCAACCGGCATAAAACATCACGGGGAGTGAGAAAATCAGCTGAACCCAATTCCATTTTTGAACGTCCATTATTTTCAATAATGGATTGTCATGCATCATCTCTATCATAGCAATAAAAAAGATAGGCACCGTAAAGAGTATTGCTATTTTCATTTTTTGCAGCAACTCCTTATATACTTTGTTCTCCTCTGTATCCGTTGGCTCCATAGGCACTAAGTCCATTCCACAAATTGGGCATGAACCAGGCGCATTGGTAATAACTTCCGAATGCATCGGACAGGTATATTGCTGTACTTGAATAGCTGCTGGCTCTTGTATCAAATCCATTCCGCACACAGGACAATCTCCGGCTTTATCATACATTTTATCACCTTCACAATGCATTGGGCAATAGTATTTTCCACCGGCATGATTATGAGGTACCGCTATTTTTTTATGATCCTTGTTGTGTTGATGATCATTAGCAGTACTACAGCATGATTTCTCAGCTGTTTTTTCGTGGGAATGAGTAGCATGAGTCATTTCAATGGTGTACTTTCCAACGGCAGTTAATGCGGCTTGAAGTTCTTCGGTGGCAATATGTTTTTCCATCGTAATGGTTGCCATCGGTGGATCTAATGTGACATTTGCCTTTATTCCTTCGACTGCATTTAATGTTTTTTCTACTTTGGTGCGGCATCCATCGCAAGTCATTCCTGATATTGTATAGGTATGTGTCATAAGGTTGTTTTTTTAGATACGATGTGTTATTTGTTTAGTATATAGAAAGTTAGTGTTTTTTTTTGAAGCTAATATGTATTTTAAACTTGTTTCAAATGGCTTGTTTCTCATCAGCTGTTTCAACCAATTGTTTAACACTAAAAAATAATTACAAACCGTCTTCAATCTTAGATTCTGATTATTTAATTGTTTCTTTCACCTCACCACATTTAAGCATTTTTTCTCCAAAGTAAGGGTTACGCACTTCTTTGGTAGTACTAATCCATACTGCCCCTTTATTATCAAAAGCCATTGGACAATAGTGCACATACAGCTCAGCGTCAGCCATTCCTGCTTTCTTCAGCAAGCCAACCATTTCATTACTTAGTTGAGAATAAGCTACTCGCTGCTTTTCAATATCCGGAGCTGAAACGATTGCCCCAGCACTTGTAACAAGATTACTGTTGGCGCTGATTTTTTGCGCTCCCGCCTCAATCGCATTAGCTGCCAGTTTTGCCTCTGCGATATTACCTTGAGTAAGGGCAACTGTTAAATGAGTATACTGGCTGTAAATTGCGTTTAAAAGATCATCATTTATCTTTACTTCGGATTCCTTAGTAATTGCGACTGACGTTTTCTTATTCTGTGGAATCTCTTTCTTTTTGTTTTCATTATTACCACAGGCAATAAGCAACAAGATTGATAATATGGAGATTCCTGATTTGATTAATTCTTTCATTATTTGCTTGATTAATTATTACATTTTCATTCCTGACATTGGGTTTTTGCCTTTTTTTAATATAAATTCACTGTACAAGAGATAGGCGCCAGTTGCAACCACAATATCACCTTTTGTTAAGCCACTGGTAATTTCGACTTCATCGAAGGTTTCAGAACCAATAGCCACCATTCTAGGCTGATATTTGCCTTTTTCAATTTCAATCCACACATGTGTACCGCTGCCGTCTCTTATTACGGCATCTACAGGTATGGTTAATTTCATTTTTTGTTCTGATGAAGGCAGTAAAACAATTGCCTGTTGACCTGCCTGCCATTGCTTGTTTGGATTGGCAATAGCACCTCGCAGCTGTATGAGCTGTTTGCTTGTCTGCAGGGCAGGATTTATAAAATCTACTGTCATTGTTTGGGGCTGATCTTCATAACCCGAGACTATAACTTTTACTTTTTGGCCTATTTTAACTTTACCAGCATCTGCGGGATAGACATCAGCTTCGACCCATAAACGGGTATAATCTTCCAGTTTCATAATAGAGCCTCCTTCTGCTACATATTGGCCTTCTGTTATGGAAAGTTCTGCAACTATTCCTGAATCCGGGGCATAATAAACAACATAAGGAGAAGCTTTTTGTTTTTTTAATAATTCATTAAGCTGTGCTTCAGATTGTCCATATAATAATAGTTTTTGTTTTGCAGCATTTTTTATTTGGGCAAATCGTTTATCCTCAGTAAAGCTTGCAGCCTGTGCCGTAGCTAGAAGGTACTCCTGCTGCAGGGCTGAAAGCTGCTCTGAATATATTTTGTACAAAGGCTGGCCTTTTCGAACGGGAACACCAGTTTCTTTTACATACAACTCTTCAATCCTTCCTGCCACACGACTTGAAATGTAAATAGTTTGCTCAGGGTCAGTAACCAAACGTCCGTTAAGATGAGAAGAATTTGAAAATTCATTTTCCCCAGCAGTTATTGTAGTCAGATTAGCTAGTGCCTGCTGGCTGGGTCCCAAGGTTAGAAAGTCCTGTGCGTTGTTTTTTTCGAAAGGCACTAAATCCATTCCACAGATCGGGCATGAGCCGGGGCCATCTTTTACAATTTGCGGATGCATGGGGCAGGTATAGGTTTGAGCTTTTTCCTGACTGGTTTTTTTTTCTTCTTTTTGGGCACATGCTGTAAATAGAAGTGGAAAAACCATTGCAATGAGCAAAATAGTACGAATTATTAGTTTATTGTTCATGGCTTAATTTTTTAATTTATTTTCTGAAGCTGTCTTGATAAAACTCTCACTGTCTATCATATAAGCCGCATTACTGGCGATATTCCAATTATTGATGTCTTGGTCTATTAGCACCATTCCATCACCATTATTTTTCGTTTTAACTTCTCTGGGAACAAACACGTCCTGCTCTTTTTTGAAAACGATGGATTTATTTCCTAAATTAAGAACGGCGCTTTGTGGAAGCCACCAGCCTTTACTGACAATAGGAATGGCTGCAGTTACTAATTTTCCGGTCTGAAATTTATTATCCTGCAAATAAATTCGGGCTATGGTAAAGTTGCTTCCCTCTTTAAAGACGGGTTGAATGAGTCCGATAGTACCAGTATACACGGTTTGCTTATCTGAGGGTTCATAAAACACCAACTTTTGTCCTTTTTTAATCTGGGATGATACCGATGGATCAAAAGCAAACTCAGCGATAAGGTTTTTGTTGGTATATATTGTAAAAAGAGATTGTCCTGCACCAACATATTGTCCTTCTCTTAGCATAATAGCAGAGGAAGCAGGGGCAGATGCGCTGCTATTTGATGCTGCACTGCTACTTGAACCCATTGCGCCCATACCATCATCTGACGGTGCGCTTTGAGGCGAAGCCGCAGGAGCTGTTGCAGAAGCATTTGCCGCTCCCGTGTTGTCTAAGATGTACCCGGTGGCATTACTGTAAACAGGAATGCGATAGGAGATTTTACCTGTTTTTAATACCTGTTGAATTTGCCCCTGTTGCATACCCAGCAGAGAGAGTCTGTCTTTTGCTTTTTGAAGCATCGGATTGTTTGGGTCAGATTGATAAATAAATAACAACTCTCTTTGCGCGGCAGCCAGATCAGGGGAATAGATTTCCATGATTAACTGTCCTTTTTTTACGGGCTGATAATTGTACTTAATCAGCAGACGCTCAATCCTTCCGCTTACCCTGCTGGAGATACTGGTCTGCTCGCGGGTATCGTAGGTAATAATTCCCTGTACCTGCATAGAGAATATTTTAGTACCCTCGTCAGGTTTTATGACAGATATGTTTGAAACAACTTGTTCGTTAACTGGTTTTAAAAGGTGTTTCAGGCTGCTGTCTATAGCTGTTTCCGTTCCAGGAGTGTGTCTTGCAACCAATTCCATCCCGCATATTGGGCAGCTGCCGGGCTTATCCTGAATAACTTCGGGATGCATTGGACAAGTATATTCCTGATTTGTACTATGCTGATGTGCGGGCTTACTGTTATGCTCTGTTTTCTTGTTACAGGCTGTCAATACTAATATCGAAACGAATAACAATCCGACTAACTTAGCGATAGAGTTCTTTTTCATAATCGACAATCATTTGATATAGTTTTAATTTTTCATCTAATAAGTTATTCTGCAGCATATTTAAAGCTTCCCAGGAGTCAATTACTACAGGAATCTGCAGTTTGTTTTCCTGATAGTTCAGAAAGTTTACATCCAGCGATTTTTGCATTGAAGGGATTATTTTTGTTTCGAGTCCCTGGATTCTTTTTTGCATGGTCAGTATTTCATATTGCATACCATATAACATACCCTGGGTTTCCTGCAGCATGGCGGATTTCTCTTTCTCCATTGCCTGTACATTATATTGCATTGCTTTAACATCTGATTTATACATTTTTGATGACCATGGAGCAATAGGAATAGACATCATTGCCATTACCGAATAGGCTTTGGGCATCATTTTATCGAAAGAATTCATGTGGTCAAACTGGATTTTAAAAGAGGGATTTTTCTCCGCTTTCATCGCCTGAATACTGAGCTGCATCGATTCAATTCCCGCATCCATCTTTTTAATATCTCCCCGCACAGCAGCAAGACTTGTGGTGTCGTGCAAAGCAGGGTTGAAGACAGGAATAATACTTGTGTCGATTGAAAAATCAGCATTGCCAGGCTGGTTCATCAAGCTGTTGAGCCATGCTCTTGCTTTTGCGATTTCACCTTCCTGCATGCGGATCATATTTTTGTTCTCTTCAATCCTTGCGTCAATCTTGTATACATTACCCAATTGCGACTGATTGTAAGGATAGCGTACTTCCTCAATCTTTTTCATGGTCAACATTATCTTTTCGTTCTGATCCAAAACTTTCATTCGCTCTTCGGCTACCATCCAGCTGTAGTAGAGCTGTTTGGCCTGCGCTTTATAGTCGTTAAGGGTAACGGTCCGCGTAGCGTTCTCAATATTTCCTTGGGACTGGATAAATTTTTTCTTCTTGTTTAGCTTTCCTATATTGGGGATATCTTGTTCAACTCTGAACATTAAAGATCCTTTGTCGCGGTCATCCATAACTTCCTGAAAAGGATAGGGTGTCATAAATGTCCCAACACCCACCATTGGTGCCATCCATGCCGTTGCGGCATCAGCACTATATTTGTACCCTTCAGCCTTTAGGCTATAGCTTTGCAGGAGCACGTTTTTTTTATCAATCCTGTGAAGGATTGTATCAAGAGACAAGACCTGTTGGGTCTGGCTCAATAGCTGTAATGGCAGTAAAAGCAATAGTACTGCCAGTATTTTAATGTTTGACATCATGTACTTCAAGTTTGCCATATTTTCGTAATTCATATTCTTTAGACATTAGGAAAATAAGCGGGGTTACTAATAAGATATGTACGGCAGAGGTAAATACGCCGCCAATCATAGGCAATACGATTGGTTTCATTACATCCATTCCGACACCATTGGACCAAAGGACAGGCACTAATCCAAATAATGAGACACAGACGGTCATTAGTTTTGGGCGTAATCTCTTTGCGGCGCCGTGTACCACATATTCTCTGAGATCGTCTTTAGTAATGGTTTCTCTTGAATTACCTTTGGCCTTGATAAGCTGCTCCATTGCATCATTGAGATAGATAACCATCACAATTCCGGTTTCCACGGCAATACCAAACAAGGCTATAAAACCTACAGCTACTGCCACTGATAGATTGACATCCCAGAAAAAAATTATATAGGCACCTCCAATCAAAGCAAAAGGCACTGTTATAAGACTTAAGAAGGCTTCTCTAAGGGAATTAAAGGCAAAATAGAGGGAGAAGAAAATAATAAGCAATACTATCGGTGCAATGATTTTAAGGGTCTTTTCTCCGCTGATCAGGTTCTCATATTGTCCGCTCCATTCTATAAAGTACCCTTCGGGAAGTATATTTTTGGCACTTTCTAATTTTTTCATAGCTTCTTGTACGGTTCCCCCCATATCACGATCACGTATGTTGAACATGACTGCCCCGCGAAGGAGTGCATTTTCTGAACTAATCATTGGAGGGCCATCTACGAATTTAATATCGGCAACAGAAGATAGGGGCACCTCTCCAAAGGTTGGAGACTGCAGGGGAATGCGTTTAATGCGTTCTACGCTATTTCTATAGTCCTGTGCCATACGAACGCTTATTGAAAATCGTCTTCGTCCTTCAACGGTATTGCCGATGGACGCTCCTCCTAAGGCAAATTCCACGGTTTGGTTTACGTCATCTACAGTGAGTCCATAACGGGCCAGTTCGGAACGATTGACATCAACATCCAGGTATTTGCCACCAGTAATAGGATCCACAAATAAGTCAGACACTCCAGGGGTTCCCTCTAAAGCCATTTTTACTCTTTCTGATACTCGCGCAATGGTATCGAGATTTTGACCGTAGACTTTAATACCCACGTCGGTACGAATTCCTGTAGCGAGCATATTGATACGGTTGATGATAGGCTGTGTCCAACCGTTTACCACACCCGGGATCTGCAGTTTGGTATCGAGTTCCTTAATAATGTCTTTTTTGTCTATTCCTTTACGCCATTCTGATTTTGGTTTTAGCATGATAATGGTCTCAATCATGCTCATTGGGGAATTATCGGTAGCTGTATTAGCCCGTCCGGCTTTGCCTAAAACACTTTCTACTTCGGGAACTGATTTTATTATTTTATCCTGTACCTGCAAGATGCGTTTGATTTCTCCATTGGATACATCAGGCAGGGTAACAGGCATAAATAAAATGCTCTGCTCATCCAGTGGGGGCATGAACTCTGTTCCCAGCCGCATCAATAATGGAATGGAAATCAATAACGCCAAAATATTAACCGTAAGGGTTGTTTTTCTCCATTTTAGGACCCAGCGTATGATAGGCTCATAACCTTTTTCCAAAAAACGATTTACGGGATGTGCATCAGTTGGACGGAATTTCCCTTTCATAAAAAAAGAGATCAGTACCGGAGCTAATGTAAGTACCAACAAGGCATCCACAATCAGTATGAAAGTTTTTGTATAAGCCAAGGGATGGAATAGCTTTCCTTCCTGTCCGGTAAGCATAAATACAGGCAGGAAAGAAGTAATTATAATTATGGTGGCAAAGAATACCCCGCGAGAAACCTGCTTGCTGCTTTTCTCAATTACTTTAAGCCTTTCCTCTTCGGATATCCACTGTGTTTTTTTGCGAAATATATTTTTAATTCTTTTCATCAGAGTTTGTTTCAGTTTTTTGTTCGGATTCCCATTGTGCATACCGTTGTGAGAGATGCTGGTAGGCATTTTCACTCATAATAATACCGTTGTCAACTATTACCCCAATGGCAAGTGCGATACCGGTAAGGGACATGATATTGGAGGATATTCCAAAGGCATTTAGAAGTATGAAACTCGCGGCAATTGTAATTGGGATCTGGATTATGATACTTAATGCGCTGCGCCAATGGAAAAGAAAAATAATAACGATAAGCGAAACCACAATCATCTCTTCAATTAAGGTGCGCTTAACCGAATCAATAGACTCTTTGATCAGATGCCCTCGGTCATATACAATATTGAATTTTACCCCTTTAGGAAGCCCTTTTGCGACTTCTTTCATCTTTTCTTTCACATTATCAATAACGGCATCGGCGTTTTCACCGTAACGCATCACGACGATGCCTCCAACAGCTTCGCCTGTACCATTATGATCAAAGATTCCCAATCGGGTTTCTCCGCTCATCTGGACTGTTCCTATATCGCTGACTTTTATAGGGATACCATTCTGGTTTTTCAGTGGAATATCCTCAATTTCTTTTATGGATTTCAGATAACCGGATGTCTTAATGATATAGCCAATATCACTCATGTCGAATTTTCTTCCGCCGCTTTCGTTATTATTGGCTCGTACGGCGCTTATAACCTCAGGGACAGACAGCTTATAATATAGCAGTTTGTTTGGATCAATGGTAACCTGGTATTCTTTTTGAAATCCTCCAAAAGAAGCAATTTCACTTACTCCGGGGACATTTTGCAAAGCAAATTTGACATACCAGTCCTGCAGTGCCCTTTGTTCGCCAAGGTCAATGCCGGGAGCGTCCAAAGTATACCAGAGTATATGGCCAACTCCGGTTCCATCGGGTCCCAATTGCGGTGCAACTCCTTTGGGCAGGGTGCTGCTAATTGTACTGAGCCTTTCCAGTACTCTTGATCTTGCCCAGTATACATCAACATCATCCTCAAAAATGACATAGATAAAACTCATTCCAAACATGGAAGCAGCCCTTACATATTTAATTTTAGGCAATCCCTGAAGGTTGGTAACCAAGGGATAGGTGATCTGGTCTTCAACGAGCTGTGGAGCACGTCCCATCCATTCTGTAAAAACGATTACCTGATTTTCAGATAGATCTGGAATAGCATCAATAGGATTTTTTTGAATAGAGATAATACCCCAAACAAATATTCCTGCTGATAATAGTAATATGATGAAACGGTTGCGCAGGGACCATTCTATTAATTTGTGTACCATAGATTTAATTTATTTTTGAAAGACTATCACTTACTTTTTCAATCCAATTGAGTAGCTGTTCTTTCTGAACAGTATTCAGTACTGCATCTTTATGGATCAGCGTATAGGAAGCCAAAGGCATTTGATTGGCTTTTATCTGCTTGGCAATTCGGTCTAATTTATTTTCCTGTTTTCGTTTCGAATAACTTCCCCATTGGCTGAAATTCAAATTTTCTTTTCCTTCCTTGATATGTCCTTCCATAAAGGTACGTGCCGGCTGGATGTAGGAGTACCATGGATATTGCGTGTTGCTGCTGTGACAATCGTAACAAGAAGTCTTAAGAATCGTTTGTATATTTTTGGGAATGGGATAGACTTTTGAAATGTGAATTGGTAAAACCTGCCCGTAATCGGAATTGCGGGCAGGCTGATACAATTGCATCAGTAGAAAAATAATTAACCCAATAAAAAGAATCTTTCTGATGAACCGTTTCATTTTACAATTGTTTTTTCATTGAACCGCAGGTAAGCATTTTAGAACCATAGTAAGGGTTTTTTATCTCTTTTGTTTCACTGATCCAGATAGCTCCTTTTCCACCATCATACATAGGGCAAGAATCCTGATATAGTGTTTTTGCAGCTCCAAAAGTTTTGATCAAATCATTTATGTCTTTACTCAATAGAGCGAAATGCTCTCTTTGATGCTCAATATTACCGCCATTGGCCCCAATATGTTCTGCATGCTCTTTGGCATCGTCAGCTATATCAAGATATTCAGCTTTGGATTTTGGATTTATCGATTTTACATTTGTGGTTTTGAAAGCCGAATACAGTGCCTTGCCAGCTTTAGCGGCCCCGTTGCTGTCATCTTTTGCGAGTGCATTTTTTAACGCTAAATAATCTGCAACAATTTGCTGAGTTGAAAATTTTGCTTCTGTTTTTTTGCTTTGCGCATTGCCAGAAACCATTACGCATACCATTAATATGGCTGAAAGAATTGTATTTTTCATTTTAATTATATTTTAAATTGTTTAAAAAATAGGTTGCTATTGATTTTTTTTCTAAATATCTATTGGACTGTCTACACAATAAACACATGGGAAATAAGTGAATATTCAGCAAAGAGTATCGCACGGCGTAGTCTAAAAAAATTAGATACATTTCAATAAATTATGAACATCATTAGTCACGAGAAAATTGAGTGGTCATTATGTAAACAGCCCGATAAATTTATTAGTACTTAGCTGTACTATAGTTCTTTTTTCATAGAACCACAGGTTAACATTTTTTTTCCTTGATATGGGTTTTTGATCTCCTTGGTTTCGCTTATCCAAATAGCTCCTTTTCCGCCATCATACATAGGACAAAAGTCCTGATACAATTTTTGTTCTGATTTGAAAGATTTTATCAAATCATTCATGTCTTTACTTAACACGGCAAAATGCTCTCTCTGGTGTTCAATATTTCCGCCGTTAGCTCCAATATGTTCTGCGTGTTCTTTGGCATCATCAGCAATATCAAGATATTCTGCTTTTAATTTCGCATCTATCGAATTGGGATTTACACTGTTAAAAACTGCATATAATGCCTTGCCTGCATCTGCAGCTCCTTTTGTATCATCTTTGGTTAATGCATTTTTTAGGGACAGATAATTACTCACGATTTCGTTTATAGAAAATGTTCCTTGAGCAGTCTGGGCTGTTTCTACTTCTGCACTTTTTCCGGCCGTTTCCTTTACTGGCTCGGTTAATTCCATTCCGCATTTGGAACATTTGTCTCCTTTTTTTCCTGTAATTTCAGGATGCATGGAACAGGCATACAATTGCGAGTCATTCTGAGCTGTCCCGGAAGCCGCTTCAGGAGCTGCAGTTTCTTTGTTTTTTGAATTACAAGCTGTAAGTACAATTGCCATTACAAGGGTTGAGAAAATTAGTTTTTTCATTTTTTTTAGTTTTTATCTCTAATGAATGTTTTTTTGTCTAACATTCCTTTGTTTGAGTGTTATAAGAATTATTCTTTTTTTGATTGCAAATCCAATCTCTATTTTGCCTTTTAAATGCCTTTATATCAGATTTATATTTTCAGCACCAATCCGTTGGGTTTTCTACCGACATTAATCGTTTTAGAGACCGTATGGTTTGATACATTAACAACAGAGACCGTATTGGCGGTCTGATTGGTCACATAGGCAGTATTTCCATCTGCTGTAAATGTTATAGCATGTGCACCGGCACCAGTAGTGAATACACCTCCATGAACCCACATCATCTTAGTCTGGTCCCAGGTCCAATAATGGACTTTTGCATTGACAGGATCACTTACCCAAAGTTCTTTCTTATTTCCATTGTGAGACGCTATTCCAGGCATAAATCCTAGATCAATGGTTTGGCCTACGGCATCGGTTGCCACATTGATTACCGAGATAGATTGCCCGTCTTCATTATCAACATACATTCTGGCGTCAGTTCCTGTCCAGGCACCCACAGGGTTTTTTCCCACAGCAACTGTGGCTGTAACCTGCTTGGTTGCGGTATTTATAACTGACACAGTATTGTCATCTCCATTAGCAATATAAGCCTTAGTCCCATCAGAAGAAAAGGTAAGCTCAGCGGGCATCATGCCAACTGCAATGGTGCTTTTCAATGCGTATGTTAAGGCGTCATAAACCAGAACTTTTCCATTGATGTCCATTTGCGGCACCCAGATTTCTGAACCATTTGGGCTGTATATTGTGTTGTGGTTCATCATTGGCAGGCTGATATTTTTTACTGTTGCCCCACTGGCTGGGTCAATTACAAGGAGTTTACCTGTCATTCCTCCCATACCTGCGGTATGGCCTGCAGAGAAGTCCATTCCGGGTACACCGATAGCCAGATGATTGGAATGTAAAGAAATGTGGTGCGGCCACATGATCATATCGTTGCCGCTGCCCATTAGGCTTAAGGTTTCTGTAACTTCATTAGTTTCCAATTTGATTACTGAAATTGTGCCGTCCTGACCATTGACCACATAAGCGGCAGGATAGTTTATATTCAGTTTTGGATCGGACATATTCATATCATCCATTTTACTGCAAGAAAACAGCGAAACGGTCCCTAAAATTAAAACTCCAAGCATTGAACTAACGGTTATTATATTTTTCATTTTTTGATTTGGGATTATTTGATTGTTTCTATAGTTGATCCACAGCTTAACATCTGTGAACCGTAATACGGATTCTTGATGCCGCTTTCTTTGCTGAGCCAATTCGCATCAACCATTGGACAATGATTATAATAAACCGGCTGCGGCTGATCAGCAGTTTTTATAAGATCGTACGTGTTTTTGGAAAGGCTTTTAAAGGATTCCCTTTGCTTTTTTACATCTTGGTTTTCAGAAATATTTGTGGCATCTGAAGCTAAACTTTTCATTGCATTCATCCATGCAGTATGTTCTTTTGGCTTTAGGTTCTCCATTTTAATAGCATTGATTGCAGTAAGGAGCTCTTTAGATTTCAATGCGGCAGTTTTAGCATCTGTTTTCACCAAAGCATCTTTTACATCAAAGTAGCTGTCGAAAATTGCTTTAAAAGGACTGTTTTCTTGTGCATCTGCAGGAACTGCGGCTGTATGCTGTGAATGATCCATTTTACCCATATCCATTTCGGATTTTTTTATTGGAGCCGCCATATTTGTTCTTTCATATTGGCAGCATTGTGGAAGTTTTGCATAGGCGTCACCAGGAGCTAAGAACTGGTCGCTGTCATATCCTGCTAAGGCAATTCTTTTCAGGACTTCATCCTGATTTGTTTTCTTCTCATCATAGGTAATAGCCGCTATTTTGGTGTTTTCATTCCAGTTTACCGAAGCGATATTTTTGATGTTTCCTGCTTTTTCAATAGCAGTTTTGCACATTAAACAATTACCATAAATTTTTGCATTTATGTTTTTTGCATTTTTTATAGGTGCGCCAAACACTATGACTGACAGCAATAGAGTGATTGCCATCAATCCTTTTTGAATTGATTTCATTTTAAAATGTATTTGAAGTGAATATTGCTTTTGAGAAATAATTGCATACAAGAACTGTATAGAGAATTATTCTACAAAAAGCGAAAAATAAAAAAATGAAGCAGTTAGGCTTCCTTTTTTGACACACGTATGGCTGTCAAAAAAGGTATTTAGCTTATTTTAGGGATAAGCCAGATAGTATAGAAACCAGAGAGAATGGAGGTTTCTGAACTGTGGAATTTTTGTTTTTTAGAAAAAACACTTATAGTGATGTTTTTAAAGTCAAGTTGGTTAAAGAAAGTAATTCCTCCGTTACAGATTGAGACACAACCGCATGACTTGTGCCCACATTTATGACCGCAGCAGCCATCATTATTTTTTTTGGAATGACTGCCATCTTTCGAGCAGCAATCATTGTCATGATTTTTGGAAGCTTCTTTAGTATAAGAAATCTTTCCAGAAAGTTTTCCACAAGCAAAAGTAGCCATTGGCATCAAGAAGAAACCTAAGGTAATAATTACTATGATGTGGAATCTTTTCATAAGACATGTAAAATCGTAAACAAAGATAATTATAAAAATATCTCTGTTTATAAATGAAATGTTAAAATTGTTATTTTTTCATAGTTTATTTAGAAATGGATTTTTCTTCCCCTGTTTAATAGTCTGCATTGAAGGCAGTACGCTATTGAACAGTAATTATTTTTTTTTGATTTGAACAATCTAAGAGGAAGATTGCTATAAATCAGCAAGGAAAATTTCAGTGTCTGAAATGTTATAAAGCGGAAAAACCGAAAGTTCTTCGGTTTTTCCGCTTTTAGCATTGTTCTGCTTTCTTCTTTTTCATTCGGGAGCGAATCTGATAAAGGTTTTTTTTCATCAAACTGAAAATAGCTTTATGATGTTTTGAATTGTGATTCCTCAAACCACGGCACTGTGCTATTTCCATTTTAGAAAGAGAAACCTCTATAGTTTCGATTGGTTTGTTGTCAATGCGTGCAGAGAAGAGCAGGGAATCTATCTTTTTGAAATACTCATTGGTAAAAACACAGTGTCTCAGGCTGTCGCCTTCGGTCATAAATTCAGAAACATTCTCCAATACTGAAATAGTAATTCCTGCCCCTGAAAAGCATAACCCGAAAAACTGTTTTTTCTCCTCAGCATACAGACCTTGCGCTTTTTCTATTTCCGCACGCATTTTCACAAGATATTTTTTTCTCAGCAACTGCTGTTTTTTCTCCACCAATCTGTCATGCTCCAAGTGTAAATCAGCAGGACAGACGAGCAGGGCGGAGGTTATGTCTTTTTTAAACCAACGCAAAAGTTCGATATAATCCTCCCAAATTCCAAAATCGGAAACTGTATAATTCTTTTTAAGACATATTTTTACGGCCTGCCAGTTACGCAGGACATGCTGATGGGGAGATTCAAGGTAATAGCGGAGCCATGAAATCTGCCTAGTTTTCAGCAGAGTTTCAGCACAGTGGTCTTTTAATAATGATGAAAGCAACACCTGAGGTGCTACCTCATAAAAACTTGTCTTAAAGCCATTTCGTTTCAATACGGGAAGCACTTTCAAGCGTGGATAAAACCTGTAGGGGTTGATTCGATACTTGGGAGAGTTCTGAAAATCCTTTGGGCGGATTTCAAGGGGCGAATAGTACTGCCATGCATCGTATGCGTGCGAAAAAACATTTGTACTGCGTGACATGGTGCGCACTTCGCCTTTTGGGTTTATCCAATGCTGCATCACTTCGGTATGGGAATAGTAAGTAGTCTTAAACCGCTTAGAATTACCAAAACTGTACTTCCTTCATGTCCAATAACACCTTCAGGTAGATTTATGCCTCCAATAAAATTAACTGTAATTAGAGATAAAGCTACTCCGATTGCGAAGACAATGTTCTGTTTAATTATTTTGTTGGTTCTTTTTCCAAGTTTAATAGCAAAAGGAATACTTTCGACAGCATCAGACATCAAGATCACGTCAGCAGTTTCAATTGCAATATCTGTTCCTCCGTCGCCCATTGCGATTCCAACAGATGCAGCGGCTAAGGCTGGAGCATCATTGATACCATCTCCAACCATTGAAACTTTACCATATTTTGCTGATAGTTCTTCGATTATCCTTGTTTTATCTTCGGGCATTAGATTTGAATAGATTTCATCAATCTGGGTTTCAGAAGCTATTGCCTCGGCTGCTATTGTGCTGTCTCCAGTAAGCATAACAGTTCTAATCCCCATTTCTTTTAAATCTGTTATTACGCGTGGAGAGCGCGGGCGTACTTTATCACGAAGGGCCAGGATGCCAATCAGTGCATTATTCTCTGCTATGTATATAACGGTCTTTCCCTGAGCCTCCAAATTTTGGATCATATCTTTTTTTGATTTATCCAAAGAAGAGTTATCAATGATATTGCTTTTTCCCGCCTTATATATTTTTCCTTTTAAAACAGCTTCAATCCCAATACCTGGTTTAGCTTGAAACTGTTCAGGACGATGTAAAACAATATTCTGTTCGGCTGCTTTAACCATTATAGATTTTGCTATAGGGTGCTCGGAAAGCATTTCTATGGATGCGGCAATAGTAAGAAGTTCGTTTTGTTCAACACCGTCGAAGGAATTGATATCAGTTACTTC
The DNA here is from genome assembly GCF_044005885.1 of Flavobacterium sp. FlaQc-30. Taxonomy (NCBI): domain Bacteria; kingdom Pseudomonadati; phylum Bacteroidota; class Flavobacteriia; order Flavobacteriales; family Flavobacteriaceae; genus Flavobacterium; species Flavobacterium sp. FlaQc-30. The sequence continues at coordinate 76,051 of NZ_JBIPCO010000005.1, forward strand.
CGGTTTTCCAAAAGTGAGCGTTCCGGTCTTATCGAACGCTACTACTTTTACAGAAGCTATATTTTCAAGATGTGCGCCTCCCTTGAACAGCACTTTATTTCGGGATGCGTTTGAAATTGCGGATAGTATAGCCGGCATAGTGGAAGATACGAGTGCGCAAGGCGATGCTACAACAAGGAAAACCATTGCTTTGTATATAGTGTCAGACCATGTCCAGCCTAAGATATAGTGTGGCAGAAACATTAAAAGCGCAGCTGCAGCCAGAACTACTTTGGAATATACTCCCTCGAAGCGTTCAATAAACTGCTGCACTGGAGGTTTTTCAGTCTGTGCTTCCTGTACCAAGTGTATAATTTTTGCCAGAACAGTATCTTCATGGAGTTTTGTTACTTTAACCTGAACTGCGCCTTGTCCATTAATGGTACCGGCAAATATCGGATCGCCCATTACTTTATCGACAGCTAGGCTTTCACCGGTTATCGCTGCCTGATTTACCGCAGTGCTACCATTGATAATTTGGCCATCAACAGGAATTCTTTCTCCGGGTCTGATAACTACAATATCTTCTGGTTTAAGGCTGTCTATCGAAACCAGTTTTTCCTGTCCGTCTTGAAGAAGTGTCGCACTTTCCGGACGAAGCTCCATAACTGAGCTGAGATCCTTATTTGTTTTTGCCATTGTATAGCCTTCCAGCACGCCGCTCAATGAAAATATGAAAATTAAAAGTGCTCCATCCATCCAATATCCGATTGCGGCTGCGCCGATTGCGGCTATAACCATAAGAAGATCAACATCCAGATCTTTTTCTTTGAATAATGTTATAAGGCCCTCAATGGCTTTTTGATGTCCGCCTGCAATAAAGGCGGCTATAAACAGTGATATTGATAACCACTTGTTTCCGTTTCCTGCGTACCAGCCTATAATAATCAGCAGCAGGCAGATCAAAGTAGAAACGGCTGCACCATGTTTTTCGTACCAGTTAATAGAGGCCGTTGCAGGTTTCTGAGCGTTTACTTTTTCCATAAATTTATTTTTAGACAAAACTATTTTATATACGGAAGTGCAAACAGGTAAAAAAACGATAATATTTAGTAAATTTGCTCTATGAAAATATTTCACCTCCAAAATGATATTGCCATTTCCATAAAAGAAATGCAAAGCAATACATCGGACCTGCATAAGCACCATTATTTTGAGCTGATTTATATTATGGAAGGGGAAGGGATCCATAATATAAACGGAAACCACTATGATTTTAAAAAAGGAGAGGCTTTCCTGCTGACACCTGAAGATGCACATACTTTTATAATATCGAGTCCTGTCAAATCCTGCATAATTGATTTCACCCAAAATTTTTTCAGTGCAAAGGGCAAAGGTGATCTGATTGATTCGGATGGCGAGTTATTCAAAAGACTGGAGTATATTTTTCACAATCATAACAAGATAAAAGGAAACCTTCTTCAGGGAAATGATGCCGATTTCATAGAAAAACTCATTGAGCAGCTGCTTAATGAGAAAGAAAATCCTTCTTTGATTGGTGAAAGTATTATCAAAAATATAGTTTTTTTACTGCTTCAATTTGTTACCCGAAACATACAGGTTCAGAATACATTAAACAGAGCGTATGGAAGCAGCGGCAGAGCCTACGATATCATCAATTACATCCAGCAGTTTATTTATGATAAGGAATCGCTCAGACTCGAGGTAATGGCAGGTTACTTTAAGACCTCGCCTGATCATCTTACCAGAATTTTTAAAAGCGATATCGGCAAGACGATAAAAGAATATGTTATCGATTATAAAATTGAACTTATTAAAACCAGGCTTAAGTTCAGCACGCTCAGTGTTTCAGAAATTGCATATGAACTTAATTTTACCGATGAGAGCCATCTGAACAAGCTTTTTAAGAATAAATTTGGCGTTAGTGTTGCCGAATTCAAAAAGAGCTTAAAGATTTAGCAACCACCCGATGTGTATTTTGTGAAGTCACTTTGTTTGCAAGTGATTAAAAAAACGTTCAAGACGGCAGGGTCTTGAACGTTTTTTTTTCTATAGCATTAATTTCTCTGCATCATTAAGCCTCTGTGCTACATTGTCCCAGTTTATAATATTGAAGAGCGCGTCCACAAAATCAGTCCTCTTGTTTTTGTATTTTAAATAGTAAGCGTGCTCCCAGACATCGATTACCAAAATAGGAACAGCTCCCCATTGGGTAAGTTTTTCATGATTTTCACACTGAAGCACTACAAGGCTGTCACTATAAGGCTGATAAGCAAGAATGCCCCATCCGTTTCCATCTACATTCTTTGAAGTGGCAGCGATAAGAACTTTTAATTTATCAAAACTTCCAAAGCTTTTCTCGATACGCTTAAGCAGATTGCCTGTAGGCAAATTGGCTTTATTGGTTAGATTGGTCCAAAAGATAGAATGCAGGATGTGGGAAGAAAAGTGATAGGAAAGCTTTTTAGTCCAAAAATCAACTGTTTCCAGATTGTTTTCTTCCAGTGCCTTTTTTATCATCTGAAGGTCTTTGTTTGCGCCTTTTACAGCGCCGCCGTGATGAAAGGTGTAGTGCAGGTGAAGCGTTTCCGCATCCATATAGGGTTCGAGAAAATTTTCATTGTATGGAAGTGTCTGCTGGATATAATTTCCGTTTGCATCCACCAGCTTGTCAATGGAATTATCTGCCAGATTATTTGAAAACGCATTAGATGACGGCAGTACTAATGCTGCTGCGCCAAACAGGGTGCTTGATTTTAAAAAGTCTTTTCTGTTCATATTACTATTAATTTAATGATGAGACCTAAAACTGCTGCGATAACGATAATGTAAGGTTCCTGAATTTTCTTTATATAAAGTAACGCAAAAATTGTGACAACAGCGATAAGAGCAGTCGGAATATCTATTATGCTCCTTTTGGCGATTACTATTACAGATCCTACAAGCGCGCCTACAACGGCTGCGGTGATACCTTCTACAAATGCTTTTACAGGTCTGTTTTGAGCAATTTTCTTGAAGGACGGCGCCATTGCGATTGTAAAAAAGTAACAAGGCAGAAAGGTGGCTAGTGCAGCTACCAGTGCTCCCAAAAATCCGTTGACCAGATAACCTATAAATCCTACGGTTATTACTACAGGACCGGGAGTAATCATCGCAACAGCAACAGAATCCAAAAACTGCTGCTCGGTGAGCCATTGATTCTCGATTACCACACCTGAATGCAGAAAAGGCACTATTGCAAGACCGCTTCCAAAGACAAAAGTGCCTGCTTCTGCAAAAAACACCGCTATTTTAGTTAGGGTAGAACTTTCATAGCTCCAGAATACCGCCAGTAAAGCAAACAAAGAAAAGGAGTTTACGGTCTTTATGCTTAGCCACTTTGGGGGCGCATAAACAATCATGTATAAAAGTCCTGCTGCTATAAAAAGCAATACCTGTTCCTGTTCTGTCAGGTAAGTTATAAGGACGGCAAGGATGAAAAATAGCCACAAAAGCCATTTTGATTTCATAGCATCCCAATTAAGCTGCCCAATGGACTTTAAAGTAAGTTTATAGGAACTCAAGGCTATAATTCCAATCACGGCTGCACCCACGCCATAAAAAACGGCCTGAATCCATGAAAGCCCGCCATACAGCTGATAGATAATCCCCAGTAACAATACCATTAAGAAAGACGGCAGCACAAAGGCAAACCCGATTAATGTAGCTCCTAAGAAACGATAATGTACAAAGCCAAGGTAGATTCCAAGCTGCGCTGCCAGTGGTCCGGGAGCAAGCTGAGCCAGAGCGAGTCCTTCACGATACTCGTCCTCTGTAATCCATTTTCGATTTTCCACCAGATCTTTGTGCATATAACCCACCAAGGCGACAGGACCGCCAAATCCAATGGTGCCCAGCTTTAAAAAATAAAGCACCAATTCTTTTAAACTATAGTTTTGCATTTTTTATTTACAGGGATTTTTATTTATTTGATCTCTTTGATTCTTAAAGTTTTGTTTTTCAATATTATTTAAATCTAACAGTATCATTCTATAATCGCTATTCTGATTGTCAAGCTTCTGCTTTAAGCCATCAAAAATGATATTGTAGTTTTCTTGTATTTTTTGAGTAATCTTTAGAGTCTTGTCTTTGATTTGATTTTGTCTGAAAATTAGTTTTTGATAGGTTTTATTGTCGTTTAATTTCGATTGAAGAATCTTTTTTTTATTCTCGAGAATCTGGACTTCGCCGATATTGTTATCATCATTTTCTTTGAGCTTCATCTCAAATTCAGGAGTGGATATATGGCCGTAGGCAGCTTCCTGCCGATCAGATATTTCACGATTTTTTTTAAGGTATTTTATGTTAGTTTTGCTTATCTGGCTATCGAGTTCTTTAATTTGATATTGGATAGGTATGGTCAATCGCGCAATTTCATTTTTTACTGAAATTAATTCTGCATTTACACCTGCCGTTCTCTCAATGCTGTCTAGTTTAAATTCTTTCTCTTTTTTGTCCCATTCACATTTTGTTTTTTGATATTCTTTCAGCCATGTATCGGAAATGTTTCTGCAAGAAGCCGTTAGGGCTAAAAGAAGTGCAATTGACAGAGTTTTTTTTGTTTTTATTGCTATTGGCTTAATCATGTCAAAGTTAATCTTGTTAGAGGTTCTGAATAGAATGCAATTATTACAAGAAATGAATAAAATGCAGGCAATTTTAAAAGATCTACCAACTTTTTCATGATTTTATTTATTTAATAATAAATAATTGATTGGAATTATTTCCATATCCGTTTTTAACTCTTCTGTTCCTTTTAAAACCAAAGTATCTCCTTGTTTAACATCACCAAAAATTTCAATTTTTTCGCCCATATTAAATCCTGGACGTACATCTGTCCACTGTGTTTTTCCGTTTGAGACCTTAATTACGAATTTCTTTTCGAGTGTGGTGACTACTGCTGAGGCTGGTACAACCATTCCTTCTTTCTGACGCATAAACATAAGTTTTGCATCTGCATAACTGCCAGGTTTCAGCTCATTGTTTTTATTAGGAATCTGAAATTCCCAAATCTCACTGCGACTTTGTTCATCAATTCTGCCTGTTTTCCGCACTAATTTAGCTTCAAATTTTTTATCTGGCAATGCACGTGTTGTCAATTCTGCCTTTCCATTCAGCAGGACAGAACTAGTATACACTTCTGGTACTGACACATGCAATCTTAGAATGCTATTATCCGATAATTCAAATAATGGCTTTTCATTTAAAGTTCCTACGAAAGAACCGGTTACAATATTTCTTTTTGTAATAACGCCATTATATGGAGCTACAATGGCAAGATATTTGCCGATCTGTTTTGCTGAAATTGCAGATGATTGATTCGCTTTATACTCAAGACTGTCCGCGATCATTTGATTTTTAACACGCTGCAACTCTCCTGCGGCAATAACGCCTTCAGTTCTTGAAGCGGTCTTGATGCGAACAAAGTAATCCCTACTAGACAAATAGCGAGCCTGTGATGCATTTGCTTTTTCTTTTAGTTCTTGAATACGGGTATTTATTTCCGGAGCTTCAATAAGAGCTAAAACCTGACCTTTATTAACTTTAGTGCCTATATCCACGAGCATTTTTCGCACATATCCTTGTATCTTTGCTCGGATTTCGGCATTTTCATTTGGAATGAGTTCACTGGGAAGAATAAGCATTTTTTTAACCGTATCGTTTTTTATCGTGAAAACGCTCACGGAATCAATTTTATTTTCGATTTTGGTATCGCTTTCTTTTACCGTTTTATTTTGGGAGCAGGCAACTATCGATAATAAAAATAATAGATAGATGGCGGTATAAACTATTGAACGTTTATGCTTAAATATTGTTGTCATAATAAATTGAATTTTTATCGTTTGGATCAAGTGATACTGATGCTTGTTTCTTTTTTCTCAATTGTTCATATACTAATGGGACTAACCATAGGCTGAGTGCCGTACTAAAGAATAATCCTCCAATCACAGCGATACCTAATGGAGCAGTTTGCTGGCCACCTTCCCCAAAACCTAGGGACATTGGTATCATTCCCGCAATCATAGCTGTACTTGTCATAATAATAGGACGAAAACGGCTAAGTACAGCTTGTATTCCAATAGGAACTGTATTTTCTCGACTTTTTCGGATAGTTTCAGCATTTGCAACAATTAAAATGGAATTAGAAACAGCTACACCGACTGCCATAATACATCCCATAAAAGACTGAATGTTTATTGTATTGCCAGTAAACCACAGAAAAAGCATAGAACCAGCCAGTACTCCGGGAAGGACAGCTAATATAGTAATACTTAAACGGATGGACTGGAAATAAGCCGTCAACATCAGCCCTATAACAACGATGGCAAGCAAAAGCCCTGTGGACAACTCTTTGACCGTTTGATCAAGCATTTCCGATTGCCCACGCAAATATACTTTTACTCCTTGTGGCTGTTCTCCTAATTTCTTTATAGCTGTATTAATATCCTTGACTATACTCCCAAGATCTTCTTTGTAAATATTAGCAGTTAGTGTTATGTAGCGTTGTTGATTGATCCGATCATATTCCCCAACCGTATTTCCTGTTTTCCAATCTGCAACATCTCGCAGGTAAATCGTATTATTGTTCACTTTTCCTACTGGTATTTGATTTACTTGCTCGGGCTTATTCATCACAAATTGTGGATACTCTACCTGAACCTGATATGCGTTTCCTGACGCCTTATCAAGCCAATAGACTGGCTGAGTATAGCGACTGGAAGAAGTTCCTTCTGCAACGGATCTTCCGACTTGCTCAACATTTAGTCCCATTTGGCCTAATCGAAGCCGATCATAATTAATTTGCATGGTCGGGTATTCCAAAGGTTGGGCTAACTGCAGATCACGCAAATATGAAATAGAAACCATGTTTTTTTTTAATTTATCAGCCAGTTCTTTGCTTTGAGTTAGATTTTTCCCTTGTATGACGATTTCAATAGGATTATTTGCACCCATGCTCATAACCTGATCTACTAAGTCTGCTGGCTCAAATGACAGTTGAGCGCCCTGTATATTCTTAGTGACCGATGCACGAAGTTTTTCTTTCAATTCTTCAATTTCTACACCTGAGCCCTTTTTTAAATTTACTTTTATGACTGCTTCATGAGGCCCACTTGTATATAAAAAGATTGGATTAATAGCAAATGTTGGCGGTTGCAGACCTATAAATGAAGATGTGATTTCGATATTGTTTTTTCCTGCTTCATCAGCTAGTAATTGTAATGTTTTTTTTGTTGCATTTTCTGTACGTTCAATTCTTGTACCTGTAGGCATTCTTAATCTCAACTGAAGTTGACCAGCATCTACTTTGGGAAATATTTCTGTTCCTGCTTGTTTATAAGCAATGAATGCAGTAAATAAAAGTATAACCAGTATAAGGGGTATTGCTAATCTGCTGACTGGGAATGTCTTTTCAATTGCTTTTGACAAACCTTGTTTTACTTTATCCAATCTTGGCTCATTATGGCTTTTATATGTCGCTTTCAACATCCAATTGGACAAAACAGGAACAAGTGTCTGTGACAATAAGAAAGATGATATCATTGCAAAGCCTACAGCTAACGAAAGTGGGAGAAACATAGATCTAGGCACGCCAGACATGAGGACAGATGGTACGAACACGGCAAGGATACTCAATAAGATAAGTATTTTGGGAGTGGCTATTTCTACGCATGCATCCCATATTGCCCTTGATTTAGATTTTCCTAACTCCAAATGATGGTGTATATTTTCGATAGTTACAGTTGATTCATCCACCAATATACCAACGGCCAAAGCTAGACCGCCTAAGGTCATTATATTAAGAGTTTGTCCAGTAAGATAAAGAAACAGTACGGAAGTAAGCAAAGATAATGGAATTGTAATGATCACAATCGCTGCACTGCGCAGGTCACGTAGAAACAACAATACCATAAGCCCTGTTAACAACGCTCCAAGTGCTCCTTCAAGAAGTAAACTTTTTAGTGAATTGACAACGTATCCTGACTGGTCAAATTCGTATGAAACTTTTATATCATCAGGAATAGCGGATTGCATATCCGGTAAGGCCTTCTTTATGGCTTGTACCACATCCCATGTAGAAGCATCTGCTCTTTTGGTTACTGGGATATATACCGATCGCTTACCGTTAATTAACGCATATCCAGTTGTAACATCAGCACCATTATCAACAGAAGCGACATCTCTCACTAATACTGATGTACCGCCTATTGTCTTAATCGTTACATTTTCTAGTTCTTTAAAATTATCTACTATGCTGTTGGTTGCTGTAATTACTGCCTTATTACCTGTACGTATTGTTCCAGATGGCAATATGGAATTGTTTTTTGCAATGGCAACAGCTATTTCATCTGGTGTCAGATTATAACTTCTTACACGCTCAGGATCTGCTTTGATAACAACAGTTCGCTGATTTCCTCCAAATGGAGGTGGAGCAGATACACCCTGCAATGCTGCAAACATAGGGCGTACTTTGAATAATGCAAGATCTTGAATTTCATTGAGTGACCGCGTTTCACTTCTGAATACCAACTGGCCAATGGGAACAGACCCAGCATCATATCTCATAACAAATGGAGGCAATGTACCAGGAGGCATAAAAGATCGGGATCTGTTTACGTAAGAAATAACTTCCGCCATAGCATTAGCCATGTTCGTGCCTTCATAAAATTGTAGCTTAATCAAACTCAATCCTTGTATGGATTTACTTTCTACGGCCTTGATTCCTGTGACATATAAAAAATGGTATTCATAGTAAGATGTAATATATCCTTCCATTTGTTGTGGTGAAAGCCCCCCATAAGTTTGGGCAACATAAATAGTAGGTGCATTAACTGTCGGGAAAATATCAATCGGTGTCTTTTTAATTGACAGTATAGAGAAAATAACGATACCTATAACAAACACCATAATTGCAATTGGTTTGCGAAGTGCGAGTTGAATTAATTTTATCATATCCTTTATTTAATTTCGTTTATAAAAAATTTAATTTCGTTTATAAAAATATTCATATCACCCTTCACAGCGGCTTCCAATAATAAGGCTTTCCACGTATCCCAATAAGCTTGCTTTACGTCAAGTTCAGATTTCAGTAAAGTATATTGTATCTGGATTAAATCTGAGAAATTTACCAATCCAGTATTGTATCTTATCTGCATTGCATTGAATGCTGACTGTGCTGACTTTAACTGTTCTTTTGTTTGGGCTACTACTTCTATGCTGTGGTTATATGTAGTATTCGCTATTTTTTGTTGTGTCGAAAGATCTGAAAGCACATCTTTCAAATTCTCTTCTGTTGCTTGTGATAAAAATGACTGCTGTTTAAGCTGACGTTTGGTTTCTCCATATTTCATTATAGGAAATGTAAGTTGCAGCCCTAAGCTGTAATTGAATCGGTTAAGATTCAATCCGTCCCAAGTATCCAGAGATCCATCGGTCTTGAACGCGGAGCCTCTGGCAAAACCAGCTCCCCAAATATTTAATTTTGGGAAGTACGATTTTTTTATTTGCTTCTCTTTTGATTGACTTAATGTATATTGGCTTTGTGCATATTTAATATATGGATGCAAGCTAATGTCATTGTCCGGTAAAAGTCTGCTTACAGGTAATGTGAACAGAAAACTAGAGTCTTTTGGAATAGGCAAATTATCTATGACAATTAAACGAGCTAATTTCCATTGTAAAACCTCAAGTTGCTTATGGGCATTTATATATTCTACTTTTGCTTTTGATAATTCAGACTGAAACAATGCCGTATCCACGCCAGCTTTAATTCCGCTATTTGCTAATACACGACTCTGTTGTAAATTAGTTTCGACTCGTTTAATATTATATTGATGTATATCTAAATTAGCATTAGCAAGCAAAACATCAAGATAGCTGCTAATTATACTGATAGCATGCTGAAAACGCTCTTTTTGTAAAGCATTATTTTGCACATCTGCCTCCGAAATTGTTGTATTTATTCTGGCGTTTCTTTCTCCAAATGTAACAGCTTGCCAGTTTAATAATATTCCGGCAGCACTTCCTGTGCCGGGTTCAAATCTATTTTCCGATGATGGAGGACCTGAAATAGGTAATATTCCAGATGGATTAAAAACTCCAATCAGATTATTCGCTGTTGAAATACCCGCCTGATAGTTAGCATCAATAGTGGGCATCCTGCTATATTTTGCCACATTTATATTTTGGTCTGCAGCCATTGACTCAAGTTTCCTGCCTTTTAGCAAATAATAATTTTGATCACCCAACGTTAAAGCCTCATTTATGCTTAATGGTATATTTTTCTGCTGTGCTGGAGCTTGGTTTATAGAAATAATCCCTATTAAAATGGGCAAAAATTTCCTTTTAAAAATAGTATATCGCATGATACTTTTTAGTTTTTGATAGTTTTGATTTCTTGACAAAGCTATAAGTTGATTTTGGAGATATTTTGGAAATACAATCATCAAAAATATATTTGTACTGTATGCCAGTTATTTTTATAACTATATTCTATATTGTATCCATATAATTGGCAGATTTGTTTTATCAAAGCCAATCCTAAACCAGTGGTTTGTTTTTGATAAGTACTCTTCCGGAACCTTTCAAATAACGTTTCTGGATTTACTAGTAATGGATCTCCTGTATTCTTAATTTCGAGTTTGCTCCCTTCAATTGTTATGATTATTTTTTTCTTATCATTATTGTGGACAATGGCATTGTTAACAAGATTGTTAATCAAAATTTCAATTAATGAAAGATTAGCAGCTACCGTAATCTCATTCTCAATGTTGCTAGTTATTAAAGGGCAGCTATCAATATACTCTATGCAGTCTCTCGTTATTTCATTAATCACATTGTTTATGCTTACATTGGCTATCTCAGGAAATTGGTTGTTTTCAATTTTTGCTAGCAAGAGCAGTGTTTTATTCATTTCACTTAGGCGATTTGTCGCATTGGCTATATCACCCAATAGAGATGCTTCTTTTTCTTGAATATTTGGTTGATTGATCAACAATTCAAGTTTAGCGCGAATTATAGCAAGTGGAGTTTGAATTTCATGCGATGCGTTTTCTACGAATTGCTTTTGGCTATTATAGGCTCTCTTTACATTTTTTACTAACTTATTGATTGTATTGTTAAGCTGGTCAAATTCAATTGTTCCAGTCTTTTCTGAAAGCTGTAGATTGTTATTCCTAATAATGTCAAACTTTTCAGTTGCGTTTATGCTTAAAAGAAAAGGGTGCCATAGCCAAACGGAACTTTTTCTATTTAAAACTACAATTGTTATTAAAAGTATTAAAAGAATAATAGCTTCAGAAATAAATACCTTTATAATAAGATGATTAGTTTCAGTCGAGGAAATATAAGTTGTGACAATATATGGCCGGCTATTCCATTGATATTGTCTAGCTAAAAATTTAAAGGGGAGTTTTTTTCCCTCGGCTGCATAAAAAATGGTGGTATCTCTAGTAGAATTTAATATTGTTCGATTTGTCGCACTGCTTTCTTCTATTTTGTATTCTCCTGCGATGTGTTTTTCTATGGCTCCTGAAGTTGTGATAAACCCATTCCACACATTCTGTTGTTTTAACAAAAGATACTTCTCCTCGGCATGATGCGTATGCTTTTTCAAAATATAGTAAAATACTCCTGAGCTTAACAATAGGATAATAGGAAGCCATACTAGCAGTATATTGGTGTTTCGCTGTAAAAGGGGTTTACTCATATCGAAATCTTATATCCTAATCCATAAACAGTTTGTAACATTTCATCGCAACCACATTCTTTTAATTTACGTTTTAGGTTCTTTATTTGAGAATAAACAAAGTCAAAAGAAGGCATGTTATCCGTTCGATCTCCATACAAATGCTCTGCCATGGCTTGCTTACTGACTACTCGGTTTGAGTTATTTAGTAAATATGCCAGTAAGTCAAATTCACTCTTGGTAAATTGCAACTGTACTCCATTGCAGCTGACTTGTCTAGACAAAAGATCAAGCTGTAAATCACCAATTTCAAACACAGAGGTTCCTTGATTATACTTTCTTCTGATTAGCGCCTTTACTCTGGCATTAAGTTCCGAAAGATGGAAAGGTTTGGTGACATAATCATCGGCTCCTGATGAGAGTCCTTCAATTTTATCATCTAAAGAATTACGCGCTGATATAATGATTACTCCATCTTGCTTTTTATCTTCCCTAAGATGCTTTAAAAGTTTAATGCCACTGCCATCTGGCAAATTAATATCCAAAATGATACAGTCATAATCAAAATTTTCCACCTTTTCGATGCCTTCAAAAAATGTAGAAACTCCCTCACAGCGGAAATCCTCAAGCTTGAAATATTCCAGAATACTTTTCAGTAAATCTGGCTCATCTTCAATGATAAGCAGTTTCATAAAATTTATTTTTAGCAAAATTAAACATCAATTTTGGAGAAATTTTGGATATGGTGCCAAATTAAACTAAAATGAACTTTTAAAAATTAGTCCTAACAACGCTGCTGCCAAAATGATAATTGGTTCAGGTAATTTTTTAAACCGAATTAGTAAAAGAATAGTAATGAATGCAATGGCGATTGAAAATATGTCAGTTATCTGTCTTTTACCCAAAACTACAGCTGCACCAGCGATAGCCCCAATAGCCGCTGCTGTCACTCCATCTATAAAGGCTTTTATTCCAGGATGTTGTCCATATTTTTTAAAATATGGCGCAGGTAAAACAGTAAAGAGATAACAAGGCAAAAAAGTAGCCAATGCCGCCACAGACGCTCCTTGAAAACCAGCAGTAAGATAGCCTATAAAACCAACTGTTATCACAACGGGTCCGGGAGAAACCATAGCAACCGCAACCGCATCCATGAATTGATGATCATTAAGCCAATGATATTCTTTCACAACACCACCATATAAGAAAGGAACAATTGCCAAACCGCTTCCGAAAACAAAAGCTCCAGCTTTTAGAAAAAACATTCCTATGGTAGTTAATTTGTTATCAATCTCAGGTGGACTAGCTGTCTGTAAAAACAGTGGGACAAAAAAAGCTTTTTGTGTTGCGATGAAAAGTTTTGGGGGCTTTTTTCTTAACCAAACAATAATGCCTGAAGCCATTATTAAACAAAGGTTTTCTTCCTCATACATAAAGGTTACGATGCCCGATAACGTAACAATTCCCCACATTAGCCAATCCTTTTTTACGGTTTTTTTGACCAGCTTATAACTACTCATCGTAATAATACCTATTACTGCTGAGCCTACGCCAAAAAAAATGGCTTGCATCCACGGTAAACCGCCAGATTGAACATAGAGTAGTCCTAAAAGACAGACTATTAGAAAAGAGGGCAATACAAAAGCTAGTCCTGCAAGTGTTGCCCCCACTAATCTGTAATGTACATATCCCAAATAGATGCCAAGTTGTGCCGCCAAAGGTCCCGGTGCCAATTGTGCCAAGGCCATTCCTTCTTTATAATCGTCTTCTGAAATCCATCCGCGCTTTTCGACCAGATCTCGGTGCATATATTCAACTAAAGCAACTGGTCCGCCAAACCCAATTGTGCCTAACTTGAGAAAATATGTAACTATCTGAGATAGGGAATAAATGGGTTTTGCATTCATATTATTTTTTCCAATCATTATAATATTAGGATTTGGTATTCCAATTATGTTTTTCATCTTGCAAAAATCTTACCCAACTATAAAGGGCATCGTAGATTTTCATACCCATTTCAAGCATATCTAGATCATTTGTATAATTTAAGGATAAACCAGCTGATATTGCCCATAAACCGGCAGCTTGTGGTGCTAAATCAAAGCAATCTGTATCAGCACCTCTTACAATTGTTGCTATTTGCAATATAGAGGGGTCGGTAAGCTGGTGTTTTTTTATAATGTAGTCAAATGTGCAATTGTCGCCTTCATGAGAATATTCCGCACCAGGAATATCATAGGGAATTGCATTAAGTTCTTTTGCCTTTATAAAAACCAGCTCTTTGGGAACATAGATGAATTCAGCTTCTTCATCTACAAATCGTTTGATCAGCCAAGGACAGGCTATTCGATCTATTTTCGGACGTTCACGAGTAATCCATTTCATAGGTTATAATATTTTCAACAATATTACAATTTAGAAATTTGGCGAAATAGAATAGAAATGATCTATTTGTACAGAATTTACCTTTTTGGAGTTTTTTTTCTGTAATCTGATGGACTTAATCCAGTTTCCCTTTTAAATATGCGAGAAAAGTGACTTTGATCAGAGAAGCCACTAAGAATAGCTATCTCAGTAAGGGGAAGGTTTTTTGGGGAATGCATAAGTTTTTTAGCTTTTTCAATGCGTTGTTTGCGAACATATTCGCCAAAGGACATATTATCAAAATATTTACTAAAAATTCGAGACAGATAAGAGGGGCTTATGCCAAGATTTTTGGATAATTCTCGTAAACTCAAATTTGTGTCAATATGATCTTGAATGATTTCTTTCAATTCTCTTACCCAATCTGGAATCTTTTGATTATTCTTTTCATGCTCTTTAAACTTCTTTAAGATTTCAATGAGTTTATTTTCAAAAGGCTGTTGTCCATGTTTTATATGCTGCAAATGTCTTGCCCAGCTATAAATACCGTCATATATTACCATCCCTTTCTCGAGCAGTATTTGATCGTCGGGCTCATTATATGCAATACCTGCTGAAATAGCCCACAATCCTGATGCTTGTGGAGCTAAATCATGGCGGTCTGTGTCTGCAGCTCTAACAATCGATGCCATAATTATTAAGCTTGGATCTTCTATTTTATGCTTTTTAAGAATATAATCAAAAGTACATAAGTCTTCGTAATGCGTATATTCTGCTCCCGTTATGTCAAATGGAATGGCTCCTAAACTTTCGGCCAGAGAAAGAACCTGATCATATTGCGCATAAATAAATTCTGCATTTTTATCGACAAAACGCTTAATTAGCCAAGGACAAGCTAATCGGTCTATTTTTGGACGTTCACGGGTTATCCATTTCATAAAGGAGGATATTAATATTAAAAAAAAGTATTTCCAAAAGTAACTATTTTATATAATTCAACAACTTAAAGCAGTTAAATTACTTTTTTAAAATAATCATACTTATCCTGAGACAGCAAATTGAATTAAAATGCATTTATCCTTTTATTTTTGAGTCTTTTAAAAAGAAGATAAAGGGTTCTGTCGCATCTAAAGCTAAGTTTTATCTTTGCCTTTTTTAAATTCTTAAACTCTTAAACTCATGAATACTAAAGGTCATTGCTATCCGAAGTCTATTATACTGCAGGCAGTATATTTTAAGCTTAGGTTTACATTAAGCTATCGGGATGTTGAAGAGATCATGAAAATGCGAGGAGTTTCTGTTGATCATGCTACTATTCAGCGCTGGGTTTATAAGTTTACACCTTTGCTTGAGTCAGAGATGAAGAAGAGAAAAGTCAGAGTAGGGGCGAGTTGGAGATTGGATGAAACCTATATCAAAGTAAAAGGTATTTGGTGTTATTTATATCGAGCGGTAGATAAATTAGGAAAAACAGTAGACTTTCTTTTGACCAGAAAAAGACAGAGAATGAGTGCTCAGTCATTTCTAATTAAAGCAATTAGTAATAACTACAAGCCAAGAGTAATAAATATTGATAAAAGTGGATCTAATACTGCCGCTATCAAAGTCTATAACAAGCGTTCATTCTCAAAGGTTAAAATTCGGCAGTGTAAATATCTCAACAATATTGTAGAAAAGGACCATCGATTTATAAAATGGAGGATATAAAATGGGTTAGGCTTTAAAAGCTTTGAATCGGCAAGACGAACATTGAGTGGAATTGAAGTTGTGCATATGCTGAGAAAGAATCAGATGATTGGACATGGTACAACTATGTTTAAATCATTCTGTAAATTGGCGGGCTAACTTTTAAATTACTTCAATTCTTATATTTGCTTCTGGCATATGCGACAGAACCCAATATCTGTATCTTAGCTAAACTCATGAGAGTGTGATGGATAGTTTTAGGAATTGCATTCAACTTTTAAAAGGACACCTGTTATGAATATTGATTATCAAGACCGTAATTTTTTTGAGACGGATTATGTGCATCGAATCCAGGCTTTTGAAAAGTATCTGGAGAATCCGATTGCATCGGAAGAGCATTTTGCTAACTATAAAATAGGACTGATACCCAATATTCTATTCAGGCATAATATCCCAGCCATCTTAAAAATATTCCGCAAGGAGTTCCGTGACGTAAAATCAGGGCTGCAGCGGTATGAACTGGATCATAATAATGATTTTCCCATGCTCAAATCATTTGTAAACACAGAGCGGGATTTGCGCAAAGAACTGGATCAGACACAGTTGCAGGACTATGCATCAAAGCTGGAATGGTCATTTGACAATCAGAAAACAGATGCAGGAGCTGCAGCGGCCAGCCGATTTTTCCTAGCCACACTAATACTGGAGAGCTACGTATTTCAAGTTGAGAAAATATTTGGAAAAGGGATACTGGACTGATTTCATTCCTTTTAGGAAGACTTTCGATGCAGCGATGCTGCCATTTACAGGAATCCCAATATCTAATTAAGCATGGAGCCAGGTTATGAAGATTTTGCCCTCACGATTAAGGCCGAGGAATTGGAGGTTCCCTGCAATCTGACGGACGAAATTCTGTTTCTGGCCGTCCGCTGGGATCTGCTTGAATTATTAGCGAATCCTAAAACGGAAATTGTCAGCTTTGGAGCCGCTCCCGATAATACGGCAGACGGACAGGATGAGCTTTTGGAGAATGGTTTCTTCTACCGCATTATTGCCTATGAGAAGAATTTAGGAATCGGTCTGGAAAGTCCTTCGGAGGAGATTTTGAATGCTTTCCATCAATTAGTTTCCAGTTTCCAGCCAAGATGGGCAACGGTATTTACGGAGGAAGGATCATCAAAAAGAGAGGTCACAATTGAACTTATGTACCAAGAAGTTTTTTAAGAAGGTTAATTTAGAATTTGTGAATCAAGAAGACGGCATTGAAAGATATAAATCGGCGCACGAGAATGCGTATGGTCATGCTTTGGAAGAAATCAAAAACGGAAAGAAGCAAAGCCACTGGATGTGGTATATTTTTCCCCAGATAAGAGGTCTTGGATTTACGGAATATAACATATATTACGGGATAAAGGACCTCAACGAAGCCAGAGAATATCTGCATGACCCGATACTTGGAGCGCATCTGATTGAAATTTCAGAAGCACTTCTCAGCCAGAAGGGAAAGACGGCATTGGAAATTTTTGGAAGACCTGACGAGAGAAAACTTAAATCCTGCATGACCCTGTTCAACAAGATATGCAACACAAATCCGATATTCCAAAAAGTATTGGATAAGTATTGCCTTGGACTGGAGGACGATAAAACGATAGCAATACTTGAAGCCCAGGGAAATAAGCAGCAATAAAAAATAGTCAGGCAGATTCTAAATTATCTGCAATCTATTGCTGATGCCTATTCAAAGGAAAAGGGCATCATAATAGTGCAGTCCCAATCCTTACCAAACATTATGCTGAGCGGAATTTGTACAGTAAAAAAGGCGCACCGACAAAGAATTTAATGAACCCATCAGTTTTACCGGAGCCAAACCTTTGTTTGTGCATACAAAATACTTTGAATGCCTAGAAAGACGGCTATAAATCTTCATATTTAAGCTTTACTTTGGTTAGGTAATCATCAGTTACAACATTTAGCCGCGGGATCAGCTGCTGCATCTTAGCCGCGACAATTTCATTTCGCAGTTTCTGCAAATGCGCATATCTTTCTGCTTTCTGCTGGGGCGCCAGCTCAATTTCTATCTGTGGAGCATCATTTTCTAGCACCTCTGTTTCCTGCTTTTGCGACTGCCCGGCTTTCTTTTCAAGCCTTCTCTCGAAATCTGCATTTTCGTAGGTATTGTAGAGGTATTCATATAAAATTGCTTCGCACCTGTTCAGATGCTCCCATGGACGCGGGTCTTCCTCGGTGAACTCATGCGGGTAGGTGTAGATGGTGATTTCCATGCGGGAGAACAGATCGACCTTGTAGTAGTCGATAAATTCCTGATCGGTAACCCCTTTGAAATAATCAATTTCTTCCATAGCTTATATTTTTATACTTGAAATGCAATGAGGTTTCCATCATATGGATAAGCAAAATCTTCGATCTTTACCGACTGGTCCAGCCATGCGGATTCATCCTGTTTTCGGAGCATGATCGGCATCCGCATTTTATGGTTGTGCACAAAACGCATCGTTTCATTGGCTTTGGTAGTGACCATGGTGTAGGTGTTTTTAACCTGCCCAGTCAACGGATCGGTCCAAGAAGAATGCAATCCTGCAAATGTGAAGATTTCATCATCCTGCGAATTGATCTGGTATTTATCCTTGTTTTTACCTTTATCATCATTCCAATGCCATTCGTAATAGGCTGTGGCTATTATCAGGCAGCGGTTATGCGTTATATTTTTGAAGGATGCTTTTTCATCAATGGACTCTATTCTGGCATTGAGCGTGTTTTTCCTGAAGTCCATATCCTTTGCCCAAGACGGCAGCAGCCCCCAGCTGTAATCCGTAGTGATCAGATGGGGTGACGAGTTGAGAATAATTGGGATGTTCGGATGCGTGAATCCGTTAATAAAGTCGGACTGCAGATAGGCTTCTTCATTATCCACCTCTGCATTAAAACGCCTTTTCAGATTTTCAATCGATGCCGACTGCTGGGTGTAGTAACACATATTTTCTGTCTGTTTGGTTAAAAGACGGCTTCACTTCAGCGGTCTTCTGTTTTTGCTATCTATCAAATTTAATTCATTATTAGGACATTGCATGAATAAAACATCAGAATTTCATACGGTGGCGCGGCAGGTTGATTTCATGATCCTGCGGGTAGGGCTGGCGGTGGGTGCTGCTGACATCCTGCTTGATATTGTGCTGGGTGGTATATCTCTTGTCCGAGTCCGAATATCTTGGATCAGGGATAAAGGGCATTTTCGCCATTCTGGAAATGGTGATCGTCGGAAAATGATAGTCAATCTCCACGGTTCCCAATAGCAGGTAGCAGCCTCCTCCCTGAAAGGGATTGTTTACAAGGCTGTCCGGGAAATGCGCCGTATCAAAATAAGCCCCCTCATGATCGATCCATGTCCCGAAATACATATTGCCCCTTTTGGTCGGCACCTGTTTGGTAGAAATAAGATAAGCCAGCATGCGGACCTGTTTTTTATGGTATTTTAATAAATCTCTTACCATCACATCACCTCGGTGTCTGGTCTTGAGCAGATCAAACACGGTGCAGGAAACCGGAAAATTCAAAAGCTCGATCTCGTCAAATGCATCCTCAAATACCGAGCGCTCCAAAGCAGGCAGCTTAAATTCCTTGGCAGGCTGTTCGATGAGCATAAGCCCGCGGTTTTCAGGCCTGAAATTATTCATCAGAAGGCTCACCTGCACCAGGAGCTGGTTTTTGGTTTTTCCCGTAAAGCGGAATGCGCCTATAAAAATAAGGGTCTTCACATTCTCAATTCCCATGGACACCCTGTTTATGAAATCCTCCAGCGATTTATAGGTGCCGTTTCTCTCCCGTTCAGTAGCGATGAACTGGGAGAGTTTGGAATCCAGGCCCTGCAGGTGCATAAAGCCCAGATAGATATCGCTGCCGTAAAGCGCGGTTTCATATCCGCTCTTGTTCACGCAGGGGTTATGGATAACGGCGCCGGCCATCCGCGCTTCGTGCACATAGATTTCAGTGCGGTAGAATCCTCCCTGATTATTGATCACAGCCACCATGAATTCAATAGGGTAGTGGACCTTGAGATAAAGGCTCTGGTAGCTCTCCACGGCATAGGAAGCGGAATGCGCCTTGCAGAACGAGTAGCCTGCAAAGGATTCGATCTGGCGGTAGATTTCTTGGCTCAGCGCTTCGGGATGCCCTTTTGCGGCGGCTGCAATAAAGAAGTCGTCCTTTACTTTCTGCAAAGCGGCTTTCGAGCGTCCTTTGCCTGACATGGCGCGCCTTAGGATATCGCCGTCCGCGGCCGACAGACCGCCGTAATGCAGGGCAATTTTGATCACATCTTCCTGATAGACCATAATGCCGTAGGTTTCCCCGAGCTCGTGCTCGAAAACCGGATGGAAGTATTCAAATTTTGATGGGTTGTTATGGCGGAAGATGTATTCCTTCATCATTCCAGACTGCGCCACGCCGGGACGGATAATCGATGATGCCGCTACGAGCGTTTTATAGTTATCGCATTTCAGGCGGCGCAATAGTCCCCGCATCGCCGGGCTCTCGATGTAGAAGCATCCGATGGTCCTCCCTTGGGCAAGATACGTGTTTGCGGAGGGTTCGTTTTTTGATATTCCCGTGTCTCGGATATTGATGCGGATTCCCCTGTTCTGCTCAATTATTTTCACGGTGTCATCAATATGCCCGATGCCTCTCTGGCTGAGGATGTCAAACTTGTCAAAACCGATATCCTCAGCCGTATGCATATCAAAAAGCACAATAGGGAAGCCCTTGGGAGGCATTTCCAGCGGCGTGTAATTGGTTAGCGGTTCTTCCGATATCAGGATCCCGCAGGAATGCATGCTTCGCATGTTGGGGTATTTCTCGAGCATCATCCCGTATTCCTGCACCAGCTTGACTATGGAATTGGTCTGGTGGAGCTTCATTGGATTTTTGGCCAGCTGGTCCAGCTCGTCCTTTGGAAGCCCGAAAACCTTGCCGACCTCGCGGAAAATCGAGCGGTATTTGAATTCCACATTCGTGCCGCAGAAAGCCACGTTCTCATAGCCGTAGCGGTCAAAGATGTATTTCAGGATCACATCACGCTCTTTCCACGACCAGTCGATATCGAAATCGGGAGGGCTCTTGCGGTTTTCATTCAGAAAGCGCTCAAAATACAGGTCAAGCTCCAGGGGGCAGATGTCGGTTATCCCAAGGCAGTAGGCAATAATGCTGTTGGCGCCCGAGCCCCTTCCGATATGCAGGAAACCCCGGCTGCTGCTGTAGCGTATGATATCCCAGGTAATGAGGAAATAGCCGCTGAATTCAAGATCATTGATGACTTTGAGCTCTTTCTCCACGCGCGCTTTTGCTTCGGCGTTATGCCGTCCGTAGCGCCATACAAGGCCTTCCTGGGCAAGGGTGGTCAGAAGGGCAATGTCGCCTGCTTTATTTTTGGTATAGTGCTTTTTGTTTTTAGGGCTTTGGAAATCATACTTGAAATTGCAGTTCTCAATGATGCGCCGGGTATTCTCGATAATCTCAGGGTAGTCTTTATACAGGGCGATAAGCTCTGCTTCAGGAATCATCATATCGGATTTCTTGCAGCAGTCCTCAGGTGTGAGTTTGGAGAGAAGCTCATTGAGGTCGACAGCGCGCAGGATCCTATGCAGGTTGTATTCCCTCTTGCTGCGGAATACCACAGGCTGCAGGATAACCATTCTGGAAATCTTCTTTTTATGTTCAGCCGTAAAAAGCCTGCCGAGCTGGTCAGGCTGGATGCCGATATATTCATTTTTATCGAGCTCTGCGGGTGCATTGTCCAGCGCATAGATGAAATAAACCGATTCTAAAGCCGGAGCCTTTTCAGGAAGCGGAGCGCCTGAGAAATTATGGTCGGTCAGAAAACGGTTCATCTGGGCAAGTCCTGCATCGTTTTGGGCAAGACCGATATAGCGGAATTTATGCCTGCAGCGGAATTCTATCCCGACAAGCGGTTTTATGCCTAGAGCCTGGCAGCCTTTTATAAAATCATAAATCCCCGTAACGGTATTGATGTCCGTGAGGGCCACCGCCGTGGCGCCGCAGTCCGCTGCCTGCCGTGTCAGATCATCCAGCGGAATGGTGCCGTAGCGGAGCGAATGAAAAGAGTGGCAGTTGAGAAACATGTTTTATTTTTTGCGTTTTAGAATTTCGTCTTTATTGTTGGGTTTGAACGATGCGCTGGCGCATCGCATCACGGCATCAAAGCCGTAACGGGTCTTCATCCGGTCCATGGCCTGATACAGGGCAAGCATTTCCTGGGTATCATTGAAAAGGTCGATCTGGTAGGTTCCCCTGACAAGGCCGCTGAAACGCACTCCGATGAGGCGCAGCCTCATTCTTCGCTGGTAGAGCTTGGCAAAGAGATCCGTCACCGTCTGGGTCAGGATGTGATCCGCGGAGGTGTACTGGACTCTTGACTGCCTCGTTTCGCTATCGAAATTGGCGTACCTTATCTTGACGGTCACCGTTGAGGCGAGCCACTGCTCGGCCCGCAGCTGGTAGGCCAGTTTCTCCACCATGCCCTGCAGGATCCTGTTTAGTTTCAATACATCGATGGTGTCCTGGGAGAAGGTATGCTCGGTTGAAATGGATTTTCTTTCCGTGTAGGGCTCTACAGGGGTATTGTCAATACCATTGGCTTTTTTCCAGAGCTCTGTGCCGTTTTTGCCGATCATCTGCTGCAGGGATTCGGCTGGCATTTCAGAGAGTGTCTGGATGGTGCGGATGCCGATTCTCGAAAGAAGCTCAAAGGTTTTCTGTCCGACCATCGGGATTTTTCTAATGGAGAGCGGATTCAAAAAGGACTGCACCAGATGCTCGGGGATCTCAAGGTTCTGCTTCTGCTTGCCTTCTCCTGTTCCGATCTTCGATACGGTCTTGTTGACCGAAAGGGCAAAGGTAAGAGGCAGACCCGTTTGCTTTGTGATGCGCTGAGCCAGCTCATCGGTCCATTTGTAGCTTCCGTAGAATTTGTCCATTCCGGTGATGTCCAGATAGAACTCATCGATTGATGCTTTTTCTACGACGGGAGCTTTTTCCTGAATGATTTCTGTAATATCATGAGAGAGTCTGGAATACAATTCCATGTCGCCTTTCATGATTTTGGCCTGCGGGCAGAGTTTCATTGCCATATGAATTGGCATTGCCGAGCGCACCCCGAAACGGCGTGCCTCGTAGGAACAGGAAGCCACAACCCCTCTGTCACCGCCGCCGATAATAAGCGGTATTCCGTTAAGTTCAGAATTAATCAGTCTTTCGCAGGAGACGAAAAACGTGTTCATGTCGATGTGTACAATTGCCCGGTTCATAATCTTGATCATTTTATGCTTATCAAAATTAGTACAGTTAGTAACAATTTTTAAAAATTTAATGTTCCAAATAATAACAAAATTCAAGAATCCTTATTTTTCAGGGCATACGAAAAACCGCTTTTTTATTGATAAGATGCTTTATTCAGAATTTTCAGCGAGGATGCTTTTTGTAAACCAGTCACAGCTAATTTTAGAAATACTGCTGTTGGTTTTTGAATTTTTCCTATTGAAATGTACAAATCGTTTAATTATAGTCAATTGTAAAGCGCTGTTTACTGTTTTATTTGGGTAAAATTTGTATATTTGAGAGGTATTAACCGCTTCACGGTTATAATTCAATCGTTTATCGATTTACAAAGATTTATATGGCTATATAGACTTTTGCAGATTCTTAGATTCTTGTCTTCTGTACTGCAAAAAAATATAGTCCATGTCCAAACTACATAAATCCCAGAAAGTTATATTTATAGCTGATGACGACGAAGACGACAGAATGCTGTTTTTAGATGCCCTCGAGGATTTAAACCTGCCGGCTGCCGTAAAGGCCGCCTGTGACGGACAGGAACTGCTCAATACCCTTGAGAAGACCGCAGACCGCCTGCCTGATATGATTTTTCTGGATATCAATATGCCCATCAAAAATGGATTTGACTGCCTTGCGGAAATCCGCAGCAGGGAAGATGCCCTGAAAGAAGTGAAGATCATCATGCTTTCCACAAGCAAAAGCCCTGACAATATCGAGCTCTGCCATAAACTCGGCGCTGATTTGTACGCTGTGGAACCCAGCAGTTTTCAGGGGCTGAACGACCTGCTGCAGAAAGTATTTGAAATGGACTGGAGCAGTTTTAAAAAAAGCAGCAATAAATTCCTGCTTGCCTCAGCAGGATATCCGAATTACGCTTAGGGAACGATAATTGTATATGATAATATTTTTTTGGAGCTTTTTCCCGCTATCCGCTCCACCCGAGCGCTAGCGAACTGGCGAAGCAATCTTTTGCGCCGGACCCCGGCGCGGAAGGATTTCCGCTTCTATCGGGGCTAGGGTCTCGGATTCAATAGGTTTTGCTAAAACAGGTATGGGAATTGGCGCTGCAATCGGTGGAGCCGAAAGGTTGTCTCTGTATTAGAGGCAGTTGCAGTCGGATCCATGGACTGATGCCGATACGCTGAATGCTGCAGGTTTAGGTGCTGCGGCGCAGGTGCCTGGACCGCATTCCCCTTCATTTGGACCATTATCAATCATGTCCGGCTTGGCAGGAGCCGCCTATTGTAATTAATCAATATAAAGCGTTGCTGCCATTTGCTTTTTTGGGCAGATGCCAGTAATTTTAACCAATTAAAATTATATTAGGGAATGAAGCCTAAATTGCTTTTTTTTTTACGAAAAACTGCTTAATAACTATTATTATCATCTTCACTATGATGAAGAGACTTCCAAAAGATATGCCTATGCGGCAGTCAGGAATATTCTGGGCATAGCGGCCTTTATGTTCAGCATGCTGTTTTTTGTGGTCATTACCTGTCTTTTCAGCATAAATGTAAATATTAAGGGAAACAGGCTCTCGGCTTACCTTATCATGGCCGTCTTAATGGTGTGGTTTGTCTATTTCTGCAAAAAGTCCCTCAAACCCTTGTTTGATGGCATAGGGCTTAAGAGCGAAAAACCGCCAAAGGATAATTTCTTTGCGATATTGCTGCTTTGTGTCGGATTATTTGCAGGAGGCATGTTTGCGATTGCCAGGCTCGCTGCCATTTATTTGTGCGGATGATATCTCAGATCCGATTGTAAAATCCCGTATTGCTTTTTTTTGAAAGCTGTTTTTAAGTATGTTTCTTTTAGCTTTCTGGAATTCCGGCCGGTTATGATTTTCAGTCGGCAGTCTGCTCTTCCCCTTGCGGATCTGCAGCATCTGCCTGCTGGGTCTTCTTCACCAGCAGGTAGAAATCCCTCAGGTGCCACCACGCGGGGCACATGTCCAAGGTACCGCTGAAGGTGCGTATGCCTGTATAGCAGCTCTTTAAAAACAGCTGCGAGTCGGTGATTCTTGCCCAGGGCTTCCAGTCCACCGTCTGCGGCGGGGGATTGGCGTCAAAATATCTTTTTATCTCTTCGGGGTTCATGGGGCAAATTTAGGCAAAAATCCGTGTGCTGTCAAGGGATGCAGGGGAGCGGGGGCGGATTTTTTGCAGGTGCCGCTGCGCTTTTTTCAGCGGGCCTGGCAATCACCGGACTGGATGTCTGTTTGTTTGTTTGTTTGTTTGTTTGTTTGTTTGTTGAAGTGTTTATATAGTATTGTTTTTGGGTTTGGTTTTAGGTTTTGGTATTTGGTTTTGGTATTTGGTTTTGGTTCTTAGATTTATTTTTTGGATTTATTTTTTTTGGAGCTTTTCCCGCTATCCGCTCCAATCTTCAGCTCCGAACCCCGGCACAAAAGGATTTCCACTTCTATCGGGGCTAGGGATTGACAGCAATATTCCGTTAAAGTGTCCAATATGAATACTGGTTTTTTCGCACTCTCTGTTTTTGACAGGATGGATGCAATTTCCAATCCACGCTTAACATGCGTGCATTTTAATAGGTGGCGTTGAACTCATTGATTATCAATTCCGGTTTTTTAGCGGAATATTTGATTGTTATGCTGTCGCCCTCATTAAAGGCGTCCTGATATTTATCATCAAAACTGTCCTTTGCCTCGTAGAAAATTCCATTTACATAATATTCCACGCTGAGAGAGTTTCCTCTGTAGGTCTTCTTTGCGGTAACCACTGCTTTTGCGGTTCCAAAATCGCTTTTGATATAGGCAATCTCCCTTAATCTGTTGTTTGATGATTTTAGCGCCATCAGATACAGGACTCCGATCATGGTTCCCATAGCCAGAAAAAGCCTTATCCCTTTAAATATGTTCTTAAGCATTGGTTGCATTTGCTGTTTTTTAGCTGGAAGGGTTGATTATAGTGTGCCGAAGTTACGTTGTTAATTATTGATTATATATGCCGCTCTAAATTTATTTGTTTGGAGCTGTTCCCGCTATCCGCTCCAATCTTTTGCGCCGAACCCCGGCGCAGAAGGATTTCCGCTGCTATCGGGGCTATTTAAAAAATGTATAAGGTTGGTTAATGAAGATTCTAACCTAAGCTTCTTAGGCATTGTTTTTCCAGATTTCTGTTTTTCATAAACATCATGCGCCACGATTTTGCCACAAATATAAAAGTTATTAATATTATTATCTAGATTTTCGCATTCTCTGTGGTGTATGGAGTTTCAGCTTTTCAATCAATCCTGCTGCAATCGGCAGATTCCGAAAAGGCTTTTCTGTGATGTTTATCTCATCTTTGAAACCAAAGCCGGCACTGTAAAGGTCGTCAAAGAAAAAATTTAGATCACCTTGGGTAATTACCGGCAGTGTGAGATTGCAATATTGCTTAAATTTGTGAGGTTGCATAATAAAATCTGCACACAATTCAAGCTCGTCAAAGCAGTATAGCCTTCCGTGGAGTTTTTCCCTATGATTAAGGAAGGCTATGAATTCTTGGATATGGCAGGTTTTACGGTTTAGGGTTAAGAGAAAGGTTTCAAGGTCGTCAAGCGAAACAGCCCAGGGAAAGCTTTCTCCTTTTTCAATTTCGAGGAGATGCCCTAGGTTGCATTGAATTTGTCCAAATCTTTCCTGTGTTACAATAATGCTAAAAACCTGCTGATAGTTTTGCGGATTTATTGTTTCGACCCGGTTGCCTTTTTGATCAGATATTTCAAATTTCCGGCCTTCTAGGAAATATTGCTTTACTTCATGAGCCTGCAAATGTGCTTTGCCAATTGATTTCTTGAAGTCATCTTTAATGCGCTCGTATGCTTTAATGGGATCACGGAAGGGGATTCTGTATTTATTTGCTTTGCATTCGACAATAAAAGCACATGTGGGCAATAGAATAATCAGGTCTTTTTCCGAATTGTTTATGAGATAATTTGTGTGTATCCTGGCTTCCGGTCCAAGAAAATTCCTGAAAATTTCTTCAGTTTTATACTCCAGGTAGTTTTCACGCTGCCAGAGAACCCTTCTTCCAGTGCCGTCTATTTCCGAACATAACTCAAAAAGGAAATCATAAACTGCATTTATTAGCTGTTTGGAATAGACAAAAGCGATATGCCCACTATTTACAAGAAGTACCGGTTTAGTTAGGTAAGGACAGGTATCGGTATAGTATAGGTACTTTTCGTCATTATCACGAAGCATGGTAAAATAACTCAGCAGCAGTTCAATTTTTTTGGATTCTATGGATTCTTTTAGCCTTGCGATTGGTATTGCCAGTCCCATAACTCCCTTGTCAGCAAGGTCTATAAGACGCAGTTTTTCCTCTTCGGTCAGTGCAGCCCCAGTCTGAAGTGCCTTAATTATTAATTCCTTTTCAGCCATTGTATGGTCATAATAATTATTGTACTGCTGTATTTCCAGATCACTAATGAGGATATAAAAATCAATAAAATCTTCAATGCCTAGCCCGCACTGTTCAATGATATAGGGCTCGAAATGAATGAAGGTCTGCCTTATCCGTTCAATGTCCTGCTCCATGTAGCTCAAAGGGGCATTTAGGTAATAGTTCAGGAAAGTGCTGCTGCTTATAAACAGTTTTTCCCCAGTTTCACGATCCTCGTCATATCCAGTTTCAGAAGGAGCGCTGTAGGTCTTTTCAATCTTATTGAGAAGGGAAACAATCATTTCATATTCTTTACCCACTGCTTCGAAATGTTTTCTTCCTCCAAAGCCTGTGCTGTGGTACAGCGAAATAATATACATTATCTGCCTTACAGGGGAAAGCAGCTGAGATTCGCCTTCCCGCTTGTTGCGGTAATGCATGTTTGCAAAAAAACTCCAGTGTGCCAAAAAACTGCTGTGTTCGTATCTGGAGATAAGTTTTTTAAGTTTTTTTGATAGAGAAGTGACGTCGTTCATTTAATTAAGTTAATGTTCCTGTCGGGCTATTATATTTTTTTCCAGCAAAGAGATTTGCCAGAATCATTTCCATTCTGCACTGAATCTGTAGCTGCTGTAAAAAAAGACCGCACATTTTGTTTTGCAGGTTCGCCAGATGTATTTTTAATAGGGAAATTGAAATTTGTAATCCCTATAAAATCATGCCTGGGTCGTCATTGTTTTCAAAGTTGTTTTTGTCTGGATTTATTTCAGTTTTAGGCGCTTTTAAATGCATATGCGGTCTTTGGATATTATAAACAGCAGTTTCATAAGTCACCCTGCAGTCTGTGCAGTGAAATACCTGATTGCCAACTTGTGCCATGTCGGTTCCGCATTTGTAACAGAAATAGTCCGCTCTTTCCAGATGTCCAAGTTTTTCGTTTACAGATTTTACTAAATTATGATGTATATAGCCTCCCGTCAATTCTAAGGCTGATAATCTTCTTTGAAGCATTGCATGAGAGCAGCAGCTCCCGCAGTTGCTGCAGATAAAAAGACCATTACTGCATTTTTTAGATATCCTGCTGTCAATTATGCAGTTGCATTTTCCGTTTAGGCAGTGATTCAGGTAAATTTCTTTCTTATTAGAGCAATTTTCATTTCTGCATGTAAATCTTACCAGAGTATGGGCAGCGAAGTGGCTGGTGCCAAAATCGGATGGATACAGGATATGGCTGCAGTCTTTGCAGTATAAATGGTCAAGCAATCTATTGAAGCGGTTTATCAAAGAATTAAATTGATAAAGACGTCCTTTAGGAATAATGTCACCCATTTTATTTACTTCATCGGTGTTTAATTGTAATATTTCACAAAAATCGAGCAACGTGTATTTTTCCCATTCTGCAGCAATATGGATTGTTTCGCATTTATTGAAACAAGGCTGTCCGGCGCACCACCAGAAATTCTTTTTAAACATTTCATGAGGCTTATTTGCCGCTCTGCCTTCGCAGAATGAGATTCCATTGGGAATACCTGTTCTTTTAAATTCTGCCAAGTGAATATTATTGGAATAGGTACTGCCATGAAAATTTAGAAAAAATCGATGCTGTTTTGCAAATTCCAGCAATTCTGTTTCATATTGTGCAGGTATGCCCCAATGTTTTGCCGATGGGTTCCATTTTGCACCGGAGACCTTTTTGACAGCTAGTTTTAGATTTTCAAAATTTGCATTAGGATAATACACTTCCCTGCCGCCGTAGCGGTTGTTTTCCCATTTTGTTTCACCAGGAGAAAAATTTACAGCAAAATAATGTTTGTTATCTCCAAAAGATACTTTCCTTATTTCACCTTCTCTTGACCAGTTAAATTCTGCAGTCTCTCTTCCTTTACACTTTTCAAAATATTCCGTGAACTTGAAACGTCTGGTCTGATCAAATTTCAAATCTTCCAAGAGCAGTGCCATCAGTTCGCTTTCAGCAATAAAACGTTCCTTTTCGCTGTACATGGACAAAGCTTTGATGACTGCATCTGTTGATAAATCTATTGGAATGGCATTGCTGGAATTTGTAGCGGTTCTGTAAAGATCGGAATCAAATCTTGTGAGCGAATTTAATTTCTCGATTGTTAAATCAAATTTTTCCTGAGTTTTAAGAAAAAATAATTTTCTCAATATCCTAACCTGTGTATCTGGAGCAAAATAGATGAATTTTTGTCTCAGCTGCTCAAAATCCAGTCCCTCTATTTTGTCGATAACCCATAAAAGCATATTGTAAAACTCGCTGCCAATTAACCGGATATTCTCTAAATTTGATTGGTTCGCCGTTGCGAGATATTTGATATGGTTGAGCTGTCTTAAGAATATCTTATGGTTGGTTACAGGCTCCTGGCTGTCTAAATACAATAAAAGGTAATCTTCTATTTCTTTGGATGATATGGCATTGTCCGCAATCCAGGTATCTATCAGGGAATAATTCTTAAATTGGTCGTTAAGTATTTCATTGATGCTCTCTGCAGGAAAATTTTTTGCCAGTCCTTTTTCCCAGACTTTGAAATAATCAGGCTGCGGGGCAGCTTTAAATATTGCACTGTCAAAAAAAGAAAAGTCCTCACTGCCTAAATATTGTAAAGCGAGATCGTAAAGCCAGTGCAAATTGAGATATTCCTCAGTGGAAGCCTTTAGTATTAGAATTTCGCTTATAAAAATTTTATTTGAAGAATTGCTCTGGAGTATCTTTTCCAGCTTGTCCTTTTCAATGCCGGCAATATTGCTGTAAACTGCTTCCAGAGGGACATGCTGGCAAAAGCCTTTAAAAAACATTTCGTATCGCTGTTCTTCATTGCTTTCACTTTCAAAATATGAGTTAAAAAGAGTGATCAGTTCCTGTCCTTTTTTGTCGTTCCAGAATGTGCTGTCAAAAAGAACTGGAGAAAGCTCAAAATAATAGCCAAGTTTGTTTTCCTGCCTGATGAATTCCTGAATTAATATGAAAGTTTTTTCAAAATCGCAATTGCGGGCATAAAGCTGAAGAAGTTCGAACTGTTTTTCAAGGGGCAGTCTGGATAAAATTCTAATGCGTTTTTCTGTCAGGGTATCACCGCTTATAAAAATTCCGGCAATCGATTCCATTGACGGTTCTGTCCCAAATCCCTTAATCCACAGTTCGGGTTTGTATTCTTCCGAACATTTCTCCAGGATGACGCTTTCAATAGCAGACTTTATTTTTGTTTTTTCTTCATCATTTAGTTCATTAGGAATAAAATCTAAAAGCAGGCTATAGGATTTAAAATCCTCAGCGTTTCTGATCGTTTCCAGTTTTTCTGCCTTCAAAACCAGTTCCCCTGCATATTTTTCAATATAAAGAGCATCAAGCCGCAGTTTTAGTTCCTCCTGCTGCTCCTTCGCCAGAAAATCCAGATAATTATAGATCTCTTTTATTTGAGAAGAGGAAAGATCTTTAATTGTGCTAAACTTATCATTTATAAAATCAGAACAAAATGCTATGCCGTAGCTGTAGTTGCGAATACGGTTGAGCTCCGGAATCCCAATCTGTGCGATATTTGATATAAGCAAATCTTGTGGGATTTCGTAGTCCTCATTATCAGTTCGTGCTATGTATTTGAATTTTTTTTGTTTCCAGACTCTTAAAAGTATTTCCTCATTGAGATTTTTTCCAAAATAATCACATACAGTGTTTAAAACAGCGGCAGCATTTTGAGCGGGAAGATTTTGAGCCGTTTTGTTTTCAATAAGTTCGCAGTAAGCAATGAAGTTTTCTACTGGCAATTCATTCTGAAAAAAGGAAGTAATCTGACTTAT
The DNA here is from genome assembly GCF_044005885.1 of Flavobacterium sp. FlaQc-30. NCBI lineage: Bacteria > Pseudomonadati > Bacteroidota > Flavobacteriia > Flavobacteriales > Flavobacteriaceae > Flavobacterium > Flavobacterium sp. FlaQc-30. Next base: position 107,392 of record NZ_JBIPCO010000005.1, read on the forward strand.
AATTTCAAGATCAGTCTTATCTCTGAAAAAATATTTTAAAGAAAGACCGACCAGACTCGTTCCCTGCATTTCTTTTCTGATATAAGGGTTTCCCCATTTGCTGCTGCCTGTGATTTTTATCTCAAGATTAATGGTGTCATTTTTTCCTAAGTAATGCATAATGGTTTTCCAATCCTCAGCTGATCCGGCCAATCGGACCTTATGGGCAGTTTTTTTGGTTCTATCCCCCTTTGGCAGGAAGGCCAGCGGCATCCCGATAAGGATTTTTTCAGGCTGATTTTCAAAATCATTGCCATGCAGAAAAAATTCTCCTTTATCAGGTGTTGCAATTACTCCAAAACCTTTGTGGCTGTCAAACCATTTTACAAGACCTATTAACATGCTGCAAGTAAATTTTATCACATAAGAAACAAACCGGACCTGCTTAACTGAGGGCAGATCAAAACCTCATTATAGTATAGAAAAATAGTAATAAGTCCCGCCAGCGTTAAGATGAATTATTTACTGAGGTCTCGGGAAGCCTGAACGTTTTCTTTTTTTTACAATAATATTGCTATTATGCTTAATAAAAAAGGTAATTATACCTAAATTTGTGTGTTGGGTATGATTTTATTAATCTGAAGATTCAAATTTGAGTAATGGCGTAATGAATAACATTCGTTATTATGCAATTTTTCTCTGGATATGTGTTTTCTCTCTGCAACTTAATTATGGGTTAAACGTAAATGTGAATATTTTTTAAACAGTTAAAAATATTCATGCCTTAAATCTTAAATAGTCTTTAGGTCTAGGGCAATATCTGCCATGAACTTTGTTGAAAGGGCCTTTTAAACATTTTATTGCTATCAGTATAATTCCCGACCAAATTCCTCTTTATATCATCATCGATAATTCCTAATTTTTTCCGTTCATCTTTATAGGAATTGCTGTTGGTCAAAAAAATTGCCACAAGTTCTTCAGTTATATACTGATGGACATCATAGATTTACTTTAAATGAAATTTAGTTATCCAAACCCTTATTAAATATATTAACAGCATACTAATGCTTACATTTGTAATTCTTTGTTTCTTTCTTTAGTTATTAATAATTTGCTTGGAAAAGTATTCATTGTCAATACGGTAAGAAACATAAAATTTATCAGGCCGCCCGCTTTTTCCGGTATACTTGGGAAAAACTGTATAATCTTTTACTGTTTTGCCTTCTAAAATTGCCTTAGAAATTTTATTTTCAATTTCTCTGAACTTAACCTTATTGGCATTGCTAGTCATCGGCAGGACATTAATCTGTTCTGAAATTCCACCGTGAATATTGGCTAAAAGATGTCCTCCATCATCACTATATTTGTAATAGCCAGCTTTTACCCTAATTGGATTTCCCAGTTCATCCGTTACTATTTTACCGTCTTTTAGTTTTTTGGAAAGGCCTTGTTGAATTGGACTTCTTTCCGCTTTTGTTAATTTTGACACTAAAGGGCATGTCATTTTTTCAATTCTTCCAAAATTATCACTATAGGTTGAATTAATACCTATTTTGTATTGGGTATTGGGGATTAAAGGGTGAATATTTAACAACGGATTTAATTTTTTTCCACCTTCTCCAGCAAAAGCAGTGATCTTATCGTTCTCAAATATGCCAAGTAATTTATTGGTTTTTGTATCTAAAATATTCACGTTTCCATTGACGTTCTTTAAAATGAATTTTTCATTTTCTAGCATTCTGTGTATCCAACTTAATTGGTTAGGATTTGATCCAAACTGAGTTTCCGAAAATATTTTCCAAGTCTTCAGGAATTTTGGGTTTCTTTTTACCGTATTTATAAAATTCTTGTTTTCGGAGGCAACTTTTAAAAATTGTGTAGCTAAATCGTCATCAAAATTATTGGCGATAAATTTAGAAGCTTCCTTAGATAATCCTAATTCAGCTATTTCTTTTGCTGAATTTTTAGTTATTTTTTCTAGAACTTCAGTTCCGGCTTCTTTTAAAACAGTCTTTTCAATAAAATCTGTCGAAGTTTTTCTACATGATGAAACTAAAAACAAAAGCGATAATACAAAAAAAGAGAAAGTATTATTAGATAATGTCATCATTTATTTTTTTAATTGTGAATAATAATCAAAAGTATTTTTGTTTAAGAGATCTAAATAATCAATTCTGGTGCTGCTTATAACTTTATTGCATTCCAATTTTAAAATTTCTCTAATTTCGTTTTGACGAATATGGGATCTCCAAAAGAAGATACCAGCAATAATAATAAAGACAACTGTGGATATTGGCCAGGGTAATTTTGCACCGATCACACCTATTAGTCCTAATAGTCCTATTATTATTTCTGGTGTAAATCCCAAGACTGCATCGGATAACTGATCAATTATTTCCGTATTAATTTTATTAATGATTACTTTAACTGTTTTGTCTTTACTATGGAAAGAATCTATTGATGCAATAGGCAATCTTAAAAAGGAAGGATTTTTTACACCTAATATTTTTGAGATACCGTTGTTACGCTGATTATTAACTCCGTCTGTATAAATTTCAACTTCGTTTCTGATATAGGTTAAATATGATGTACTTCTAAAATGGCGATCAATTTTTAGTTTCCAAATTACTTTTCTTGTGTTCTCGGATTTGAATGGAATGTCCCACAATTCACCAAATAACCTTAGAAAACTTGTCTCATTTTCAATAAATTTTTCAATAGTATTTTTATAATATTGTTTAGATTTTATTTGTAGCTCCTCTTGAAAAAGTTCGTTATGCTTCAATTCAAACTCTTCGGATTTTTCAATTAAATATAGTGATTCTTCTTTATTTATTGGTTTTCGGATAAGATTGAATTCTTGTTTTGATTGTGCTGATTCAGTTTTGTTTTTATTGCAAGAAGGGAGAATTGCAACAATAATAACACAAAAGAACAATTTTACTTTAAAATTTCCCATATAGGATCATATGTGTTTTTGAATTTATCAACCAGTAGAGGTGGATCAGTAAACCATATAAAAGCCATGTCAATAATATAGATTAAAATGGCCAATAGGATTGCTATGGAAAATGCAATAGCAATAATTGAGAAAAAATTAATTTCTACCAATTCAATAGATACCAAAAGAAAGATAATGCATAGCATTATAATCAACCAGATATAGTGGTTTTCAATAAAAAATCTACTTTTAAAGATCCAGGATTGTTTTGACGGATCTATTTCATCTAACGTTTTTTCTTTTGCAATCAAAGTCAGGTTTAATACATTTTTAAATTCTTTCTCTGCCTGGGGGGTGTTAATTGTTTCACCTTTTAATATTCTCATTAAAGAACTTGGCGAACAATCAAAAATTCTTGCTAACTGATTTATGTCATTATCATTTTTAATTAGTAATTCCCTTATAATTTCCTTTCCAGTCATTGAGTCCAGTTTTTCTTCGATCAAGGAATCTGTGCCATTGTCTTTTGAGCAGGAAATTGATATTAAGCAAGATAAAATTGTAAAAAGTAATAAATATAGTTTTTTAGTCATGTTTGATTTTTAAAGTTCAAATATAACGCTTTAGAACAATCTTTTTTTTGATGAGATTCAGTTTTTCTGCTATTCTTAATTAAAAGTATTTTGCCCCTTTATAATCATATTTTTATTTCTTCTTCAAATTTAAATTGTCGAACTGCCATTTAGTGTCGGTATTGTTTGTTTTACAATTTTATTTTAGACCGACACAAAATGACAGGTTTACGTGCTACAATTGCATCATAACTAAAAAAATCAAACATATGTTATTTCAATTTTTATTAAACATTGTAGCATTTGTTATAAAATGTATAGCTTGGATAGTTGTAGCATTTTTGGCAATCCCATTCGGAGTTTATTATTTTCTCATGAGCTATTTTCCAGAGTTTACACTAGCTTATGACTTTTCTTTTTGGGTAGTATTTTCAATATTATCCATTATTGGTTTTGTTATATTATGGAAGCCTATAGTCTGGACAGTAGGAATCATCCAAACGCTGGGAGCAGGTGCATAATTTTTAGAAAAGGTTTCAGTGTAAGCTGAAACCTTTTATTTTTGAATTTAAGTTATTTTGTGGCTAATATTTCATCGTGTTTGTTTATTAATGGATCTAGCCAATCGGCTTTGTCATTTGCCCATTTAAATCATTCTAGCTTTTCAGCTGTCAAATTGTTATTAGAAATTGCATTTTGATGTTCCGCTTTGATGTAATCTCTAATTAATAATGACTGATTATACTATTTGGAGAGTTCAATAAGTTTGTTGAATCTTTGGATTTCTTCCTATTTTCTTTTTTGATTTGATTTATTCGCTCCTCTTCCTCTTCATATTTAAGCCAGTATATTTGAGATTTTTCTTTTTGAATTAGTTATTTTTCGGCTTCAATTTCAAGTTTTGCCACTATTTTGCAAGCTGATTCTCTAGCTTTACAGTTCCATCTTTCCATTCTAAAGCCTTGAAGTTTGGTCCAATCTTTAATACTGAAATTCCAGTAGGGAGATAAGTTGAGCCGTACAATCCCTTTTCAGCCTGAATTCTCTTTTGCGCTTCCCGCATGCTAAAAGGGAAGGAAATTTCTTTGATCATAATATCGGGGCCATCAACGTTGATATCCCGCTGGAATGAATGCCCTCTATATCGAAGCAGTTTTACGAACATATCCATAATTATCAAGGCATGATTAAAATTTTCTTTTTCAACTCCGTAAATGGTTAATCTTTCTATTTTGCTTTTTCTGTAGTCGTAATGATTGTAATTTCCGTTTGATTTATAATCTTTTGTTTGTGTTATTTATATATCTGGATTGGTTAATTTTTCAGGAATCTGTAAAGGCGATTTCTTGTCGCTTAATATTTGTTTGGTTAAAATGGTAAGTGGACTTTAGTCGATATTTACATTACTGCCATCTGCGCGGACTGTAAATTCAATTTCATTGCTGCCTATGAAATCTAGATTTAGGCTTTTTTTTATAAAAGGTTTATTGTGCTTCCACTTTGACCAATATCCATTTGACGGCAGGGGAATTTCATGTTCTTTGCATATTTTCTTGAAGCCATCATGTGATAAAGCAAATCGCTCTAGTATTTTTGAAATTGAGGTTGACCAAACTAAATCATATATTTCTTCTCTTGTCAATATAGTAGTTTCCATATTTCATGCTTTCCATTAAAATTAGTAATAAATTTAATGATTAAGGAATGGACTAGTTCAACCCCTTAAATTTAAAATAGATATTAAAATAAATTTTAAAATAAATATGTTTAGGTAATAATATATTCCCATTTGATTTGATCTATAAATTTTAAATTGTTTTTGGTACAATGAATTGCTTCAAGTTCACTTTGAATGGTTTTTATTTCTTTTCTAATTGATTTTGCTAGCTTAAAGTTGAGAAATACCTTAAGTGATTTTAATTCCATTTGTTTTGAGTGCAATTCTTTTTCGAGATTGAGTAGTTTTGAATTATAATATTCTTGAAAAAAGAGGGTGTACGAATTAAAATCCTTAATTTGATTGTCGTCAATGTTTGAGTGTGGAAGAAGGATTATTCGAGATAATTGCAGAAAAATTTCTTCAATACGCGAAGTCTGATTTTTTATTTTTTCCTTTATAGCATCTACATCCTTTAGTCTATTTAATTTATAAAAAAGCTTTAGGTCTTTTAGTAGATCATTGTATTCCGCGGCCAATTCTTTCAAACAGACAAAAAAATCATTAGCGTTTGTTTTTGGCTGATAGTTTTCTTTTAAGTCACGTAGTTTATTACTGTAAATTTTGCTTTCTAAGTGGTTGCCTTTTATTTTCTCCTGATAATAAGTGATATAATTTAGAATTTGAAGTTCCAGAAGCTGTTGTTGGGCAAATATTTGCCTTGTCTTAGAAAAGTTAAGATTATAAATATGGTTATGTTGTTCAAATTTAAGATTAGAGATTTGTTTTTCTATCCTTTTTACACAAATCAATAGTTCATTATAATTCAGAATCATGATAGCTATTTTTTACTGAGTAAAAATAAAACGACACACTGTCAAAGTCTGTCGTTTATAATAATTAGATGATATATTTTAATTTCGTTTATGCCAGCTTCTTCCATTTGTAGTCGAGTAGTAAAGACCTTTTGATGTGTTTGCTAGTATTTCTTTGCCATTGTCTGTCAAATCCTGAAAACTCCCGTAAGAAGATCCCGAATATCTAACATGCCATGACCTGCCGGAAGTTGTTGAGTATTCAATCTTATTAGTGTTGCTAGGATTAATTCTAATCAATTCGTTGTCTTTGGTAATCATTTGTGACATAGTTTTTCTGTTTTAGATGATGCCTACTCTAGATTTGGTTTTCGGCTTTCCCATAAGGCAAAGAAATTAGGCCAGTGTGTCAAAACGTGACGGTAAGAAAAAAATAGCTACAAAAAAAGAGGCTTATCGCCTCTTTTTAATTTGAACGTTATACAGTGATGCTACATTTTCCCTTTTTAGGATATTACGGCTATTCAATTTTTTTGCAATCTTGACGGCTATTTGGTCGCTTTCTATTGTAAAAAAGAAAGGCCTTGTTGTCGTTTGAAATACCAAAGTAACTCGATTGAGCATACTTTTCTTGTAGGACAGGTTCCTTAATTAATCTGCGCTTCCAATTAGGCATCTGTTCAGGAAACGAATATTCATTTATAATTTCATCTAAAGATCTGTCAATCAATTTTAATAATAATTCTTTTAAATAGTCGCCATAATAACCATGTGTAAAATTCCATTTTAAATCTGAAGTGTTTTCAATTAAACACCTTTTATGAGTATCTGTTCCATAACTCCAACTGCGCCAATATTCATAAAAATCGTTGTTTTTTACTGTAAACATAGCAGACCTGAATTTTGCTGATAAATCATCAGAATTTAAATGTTCAGTAATTACACGGTGCAGTGCATTTAATTTATTTTCGTCAAAAGCGCTTTGACTGTTTTCAAAATCGACACAATGTAAAGCAAATTTGATTTTTCCTCTAAAGAACTTAGTGTCCTCAATTGAAAAAATAGAAACTTTATTATTTAAAGGATTTGTAATAATTGAAGATTTCAAAATTTCTTCAGCAGTTTCTGTTCTTGCAAAAGAGGATTCTATTTTATTTTGAATAAAATATTCATATATATTTAAGCATCCTTTTGATAATTCATTCACAAGATTTACAGCACCTACAAAACCAGAAGCACTGTCAATTGTTGCGTTGTGCGTTATATTTCGTACTACTCTCATCCAATGAGAGAAAAACTCTTGATTAATTGTATCTGCATTTAATAAATATGCTGTTTGTGCAAAGAATAAAACCCTTTGTTTATAAGTTGTTTCACCATCCTTAACAAACTCTATGAATAAAGTATTTTCTGTTTTGGTGTCGCTACTTATATCAACAGTTCCTTTTTTGCAATAATCCCAAAGGTTAAGATTCGAAGGAAAAATTTCATCGTTCTTATTTTTAGAATAGATATCTAAACAGTCTTTTAAGTATTCAAAAGCATTTTTTGTTGGGAAATCTTTTGGGCTTACGGTATTTGGATTATTAAAAAGACGCTGAATGCTGCGTTCTATTATTTCAGCTTTTACAGCTTCATCCGTTGTGTTTTTGTTTTTCTCAAGCAATATTTTTTTTACCTCGCTAAATTCTTTTTCATTTTCTAAAAACTCTTTGTTTTTGGCGTAGTTTATAATTGCTATACCAGCTATGAATTTAATATATTCATCATCAATTAAATTATCAGTGCCTCTATGTTTCCAAAATAAGTCAGTCCAAGAAGTGTCTATCTTGTGCGAAGTTTTTTCGAGAAGATTGGATTCTTCTAATTCCCATTTATTATCGTCTATATGTTTTTCAAAACGTGCTTTAAAATTTTCAAAATCAGTTAAAGGCACACCTCGAGCATTCATTTTAATATAAAGGTCATCTGTTAAGCCAATATCTTTAAGTTCTTTAAACAGGAACGTTATTGGAGGATTTTCAGAAGTAAGATCTTTGAAAAAAGTGGCCATTTCATCTTCACTTTTCACTTCTAATTTTTCTTCAATAGCATCGAGCATTGTGAGCATCGCTTTGATTGTCGGATCTTTTTTCCAGGATAAGAAGAACCAATTAGAATCAGATATTTTTTCACTTATTTTTTTTCCTTCTCCTAAATCATCTCGATTGTCAACTAATTCATTGCAAAATTCTCTAGACGAAGTGCGTGTTTCATAAGTGAATTTTAGCAAAGTATTTTTGCTTTCAGCCAATTTATCTGTTTTTAAATAAAGATACCAATGCAGTAAAAAAAGTGTAGTCAATCGTTGTTGACCATCAAGAGGTTGTAAAACCTTCTCGTCGACATTTCCATAAACAAAATCTAGTTCTAAAGCCTTTTTATTTTCTAAAGTATCTATCAAGCTGGATAGAAAACCATTTCTAATTATTTTAGTCTTATCATCATTTCGACCTTGTGCGTAGTCACGCTGAATAATTGGGATTTCAATTTTATTTTTAGAAATAAGTTGCCAAAAACCCATTCCGTTTTCTAGTGTATTGTTGCTCATGTTAGCTTTGTTTTTTGTTTGGGAAAATTATATTATCAATATCCGTTAAATAAGATGTTCTATCACTTTCATTCCATACTTCTAAATCTTTAAGTTCTTTAGAATAATATTTCATGAAGACATTTTTTGTGCAAATAGGAATGAATACACCATTCTTCTCGTTTTCGATAATTTTTCGTCTCTTCTCTTTAAAAGAATCATTTTTATAAGAACGATTCGTTCCGCTATCCAATAAGCAAAGATTCTTAATGTTATTATCTTCTTCTCCTAATACATAGTTGATTATCTCATCAAATTCTTCGACCGGCGCCTCATTCTGTAAAATGTCCTTAATTTTTGTATTAACTTCATCATCAGCATCTGTAGCAATGTAATTAAGCTTAAGCCAATTTACTTCGTCTTCTTTTTTTACTTTAACCTCCGTAGCAATTGCATGTATATGTTCTATATCCCAACCAATTTTTTTATCCTTAAATCTATTAAAAGGAAATCTGCTTGTTTCTTTTTTAAAATTCAGCATTGTCTGAATATTGTGCAGTAATAAAATGTTTCTTACAGATCCGTTTTTGTATTCCAAATTAGCTAAATCGGTATCTGATTTCTTTTGAATTTCAGTGTCTATAAAAATTTTGAAGTCATTTTTTTTCTTGTTTTTAACTTCCTTTAGCAAGTCCTTAATATTTGTATTTGTTGCAATTAAATAGCCAATTTTGTGATACAATTCTCGATCATAGAACCACTCTTCAATTGTCTGAAAGATTCGTTTAATTTCTTTCCAATTTGCATCAATTTCATCTTTAGATCTTGTTTTGAATTTTTCTGCAAAAAAGCGAAAGGTAGAGTTTTTATCTTTGGCGTTTTGGGTTCCTTCAATACTTTCCATAAGTTGAAAAATATAATCAATTCTTGTAGGTAATTCATTTTCAGAGTTATTAATGAAATACCAAAGCTCATCGTTTTGTAAAGCATATTCAATTCTGTCCCATTCTGAAGCGATTTCTAATTGTTTTAACCTAATTGTTTCACTGTTAGCGTCTTTGAAGTTTGAACTATTTAAGAAAAGAGCTTTAATTAATTCGGCATTTGTTAACGGAATTTTTCCCATATTAATGCGTGTGAATATTTCGATAGCATCTTTATCAGAAGCAACTTCATACCATATTATCTTAGAATCTGATTTGAATTTCGATTGAAAATTATTGTTGTCAAATTCAACTTTGAATTTGTTTTTGTAATTAAGAACCCATTTGTGAATCGTATCATAAGCATTTGAGATATGATGAAAATCAATATTTGAATTGTTTATTACAGCGCTGCCTTTCAAATCATCTATTTTTTGATTTTTGAGAAATTCAAAACTTTTGTCTCTGGTTTCATATTTTAGGTTAAATTCGGTAATTTTTTGTTTTCCAACCCACATTTCATTTGCATAGTGAATGATAAGAAAAATTGTTGTTAATCGTTGCTGACCATCAATTACTTCGTACCAAACTCCAGATAGATTGTTTCTCTTATTCGTTTCTTCATCACATTCTTTTACAACGATAGGTTGTAAACAATACCATGTTTTATCATTTGAATTAGCAATGGGTAGAGGTGTGAATGAATTAATATCATCCAATAAATCTTCAACTTGTTGTTTTGTCCATCTATAGCCTCTCTGGTAAGATGGGATAAGAAAGTTCATTCCCAATAACTCAGCTATTGGTTTTTCTGTTAAATTAATCATAGATACTATTTATTATATTGTGTTTTAATTTTTGAGACTTTTTAAATACAATTCCGCACAAGCCTTAGCATCACTCAGTGCATCGTGATGGTTTAGTAAAATGTTATGCTGCTTGCACAAGTTGGATAAGTTTGATTTGTAGATTTTATAAGTACAGATTTTATTATAGTTAGGAATTGGTAAATTAAAATGTTGAAGTGTTTTTTCAAGAACAGGAAAATCAAATCCAAAACCATTATGAGCCACTACATTTTGGTTCTCTATAAATGGCTGTATGATTTGCCAGATTTGATTAAAATTAGGAGCGTTACTTGTTTTCTTTGATGAGATTCCATGAATGTCGGTAAATTGATTCCAATAGAAATTTCCGGGTGGTTGCACTAGTAAATTTATTTCTTTAGAAGTTATTCCATTTTCAATTCTAACTAATCCGATTTGACAAATGCTATTTCTATAACCTGTGGCAGTTTCAAAATCTATCGCAGTAAATGTGTTCATTAAATATAGAGATTTGTCATTTGTGAAATTCTGTTTTTCATTTCATTCTGAAGCCTGGCAGGAGAGACGACTTTTACATCTGCACCGTATTTCAATAGTTCCATTACAATATCATTAGTGGTATGTATGTAAATTTCTATAAGTAGCGTATCATCATTCTCTTTTATAATTTTTTGAGATTCATGAAGAGGAAAGGTTTTAATGTAATTTCCTTGCTTATTGACAAATTCGAGAACTACTTTTTCCGCAGGAGAATATGTTTCTACGCCGAAAGCGTGCTGAAATTCTTTTTCCACATTATATTTAATTGGCTTAAACTTAGTGTCTGTAATATTTAGATTTGAAATTCTATCAAGTCCGAAAGTTTTCACTTTGTTGTCTTTTTTATCCAAAGCAATTAAATACCATCGCTGATGAGATTCTTTTATAGCAATAGGATAAACTTCACGATTAGTGCTAAAGTCATCCCAATGCTTCTGGTGTGTGAATTTTGTAATATAAAGATTCTGTATGGCATGAATAATACCGTGAATGTTTTCCGTACCGGATGATTTTCTCTTTTCTAGAAAAACACTAGGGGATAACTTGTTTCCTTCTTGCAAGGCATGATGAATAGAAAAAGCATCCATTATTCGTGTAATCGATTGATCTTCTATTTCTTCTTCATCAATACTATAGGTTTTGTCTTTTCGGTTGTAATCAATTACAATTCCAAATATATCTAGTATATCTTTTTTGTCACGCTCAAACGTTCGAACGGAATATTCAAAATTAGTGTCAATGTCTTCATTCTCTAATTTACGAATAATATGTTTTTGTAAATCTTTAAAGTTACAGTTGCGGCTTCTTAAGCGATCTATAATATACAGGTATCTTTTGAAATATATTAATTTGGACATAGTTGTTTGGTTTTATTTTTCAAAAGTAAAACACTTGTCTGTCATTTTACGGCAGAGTATTACCGATGTTAAAATAGAAACAATATGCTTAATAAAAAAACGGTTTTCCGTAAAACAGTCTTTTTTTACAATATGCCCCTGTAGAATTTATCCACGAAGCGGTCTATTATTCTTCCTGACTTTCCTTTATCCATAATATCCCAATTGCTTCCCATTTGCTTTTATCAAAACCAGTATGCTTCTGTTTTTTGTTTCAGGAGCAAAGGTAGTCCGTGCCCTTTTCCAAAAGCAAGGCCGGGCCTTTGGTCTGCCTTGAAAATCTCCAGCCCTTCGGGTAGTATTTTCAGGCAGAGCCCTGCTTTTGTAGGACACTCACCTTTTTATGCGCATGAAACAAAACACAGCATACTGAGGCTCTTTAGACGAATAAAAAAAAATGTCAGAAAAAAGATTTGAAATATTGGAAAACAGAAGTGGTGAAACAAAACAAGCGCCTGCTCTCATTGCCGAATAAAATTTCTGAAAAAAATAAAATCAAAAGAAATAAGAATAAAAAGGCGCAGAGCAATGCGGGCGGGGATGCAGGGGGAGCAGAAACAAAAGGAAATGCGGGGACGGTAAAAGAAAGCTAAAATGCGGGCGGGTTAAAGCACATTAAATGCAGGGGCGGGAAAAAATGTTAAAAAGAGGGACATGAAAAACAGGGTGGTGCGGGGAAAATGAAAGAAGTGTTTAAGGGTGGGGTTTTGGGTAAGAGTGTTTGAGAATGAAAGGCAATTTAGGCGTCAGGGAAGATTGAAAGGCTTTAAAGGGATGCTGTGGCTACGATGTGAGGATGTTTTTTTGTTTGGGCTTTTTGGGTGTGGAAATTTTGAGCGGGGCTTTTGTGGATGCAGGGCTTTAATAGGAAGTAAAATGCACAGCAGAAGATTATACAGTATAAAAGTATAAAAGTATAAAAATGAATAAATAAATAAAACTATTAAGTAATACAATAATTAAGTGGATATAAATATTTAAAAATCAGAATCATGAACATTACAGGAAGATTGACAAGAGATGCGCAGGTGCGCACATTGTCGGACAGCAGACAGGTGGTGAATTTTTCGGTAGCCATCAACGAGAGCTACAAAAACAGAAAAGGCGACAGGGTGGAGCAGACCACCTTTTTTGACTGCGCCTACTGGATAAGCCCGAGGGTTGCCGAGTGGCTGACAAAAGGCACGGTGGTGGAGCTCACGGGAATGGTAAGCGCACGGGCGTGGAAGAACAGCGAGGGAGAACCGCGAGCGGGGCTGAATTTCAACGCATCGAATATCAAACTGCACGGAGGAGGCAGAAAAGCGGGAACAGCGCAGGAAACGCAGAGCGGGAAGGATTCGGTGCAGGGAGAGAACAACAAACCCAATTTGAAAGAGCCTGAAGAAGACCTGCCGTTTTAAGGGACGGCAGTAAAAGCAGAACATAGTTATAAACCTTAAAATAGATGCATTATGGCACACAATATCAACTATAACAGCAAAACGGGGAAGTATTCGTTTTTCAGCGTGAAGGAAAAAGCGTGGCACGGGCTTGGACAGACAGTAGAACAGTACCCGACAAGCGCGGAAGCCATCAAATACGCAGGGCTTGACTATCAGGTTGCTAAAAGCCCTCTCTACACCAAGGGCTCTGAAATCTTGGTCACCCGTGAGGGCATTGAAGTGGGAAGCTCCGAACTTGCAGTCCCTGACTGCTTTGCCACCATACGCACCGACAGCAATGCCGTTTTGGGCGTGGTAGGAAAGGACTACCATATCGTGCAGAACCGCGAGGCGTTCAGCTTCTTTGATGCCATTGTGGGCGGGAGCGACGGGATACTCTACGAAACGGCGGGAGCGCTCGGGCAGGGGGAACGAATCTTTATTACAGCAAAACTCCCTGACTATATCCGTGTGGGGAAAGGGGATGATGTTACCGAAAAATATATTTTTCTCACGACTTCCCATGACGGAAGCGGTAGCATCACGGCGGCATTCACGCCCATCCGCATTGTATGCCAGAACACCCTTAACGCTTCGCTCCGCTCAATGAGCAACGTGGTGCGCATCCGCCATACCTCGGGTGCTAAACAGCGACTTGACGATGCCCATAAAGTGATGGGGCTTGCCGACAGGCTCAGCGCACAGCTTAAAGGCATCTTCAATAACTGGGCTCAAGTAAAGATTACGGACAGGGAAGTCAAAAAGCTTATACAGTTGGCTTTATGCCCAAATAAGGAAACCTTGGAGCTAATCAGAAAAGGTGCGGAGGAAGAGGCTTCCGCAATATTCAAAAATACCGTAGAGGATGCTTTCGCCTACGCCATGGCAAGCGAGGCACAGCAGATGGAGACTACTAAAGGCACTCTTTTCGGGGCTTACAACGCCGTGACGGGATACTATCAGAATGTGCGCAAATACAGGGACGGTGAGGCAAAACTGCAGTCGATCGTCATGGGAGGCACGGCGCAGGAAAAAGCGCAGAAGGCGTTTGATTTATGCATGGCTTTCAAGACGGACGGCGCGGAAATCCTCAACCTTAACTAGGCGGGAAATAAACCAAAGGCTGTTGCCAAAATGGGACAGCCTTTAAAAAGCTATTCCCATCGGGATTAAAAAGCTGAAAAACTCAGAAACAGCACAAGAAACAATTAAAATTTAAAAGCAATGAACACTAATTTTTTCAATCAGATTGCGCAGATGGACATTATAGGGGATCTGCACATTACCGTAGCCAAAGCAACAGAGGACAGGCTTGTAGTGCTTGTGATGCTACAGAACGAGGCTTGCGGGGACAGCGCAAAGCACAGCATCCCGCCACTGAGCCTTCGCGGTACGGCAGAGGAGCTCGACCAAGGCTTTTTTGAGAATATCACCACGCCCATGCAGAGCGCTTCGGGTCTTATGGTGGATATGGAGGGCTATATGAAACAGCTTGAAAATACCAAGAAGCAGTCTGCCATGGAGAAACAGAAAGCAGAAAGCCAAACAAAGGAAGCCGAGGCAAAGGAGAAAAAGTTCAATGATGGCATGGCAAAGGCGGACGAGCTTGAAAAGGAAGGGAAATTCCGTGAGGCATGGATGAAAGTGCCCGAAATCCACGAGTACCCTTTAAAAGCCGAGCAGTTGCGAAAAAGAAAAGCCGAACTGTCTGCGAAATTTGCGCCCGACCTTTTCGGCATTGCATCAGAGAAGACAGCGCCCGAACCGCCAAGAGAAGCGCTTTTCCCCGAGCACGGCTATACTGGGGAAGACGAACAGACAGACGAAGAGGAAACAGAAACCGAAGAAGCCGAGTATTGGGAAGAAGACCCCGAAGAGCAGCAATATTAACTAAAATACAGCGGTCATGATACTATCGACACAATTGCAGAGGATATTTATACTCAAAGACAAGGGGCAGAAAATCAGGCTTTCCGACCCCGAACCGCGATGGAGCGCCGAAGCGGTGCTGAATTTCTATGCGCCGACATACCCCATACTGACCACAGCCAAGATATCCGCCCCTGCCATCAGGGACGATGCGGTCGAGTACCGATTTGAAACGGTAATGGGAACAAAAGGCTAACCGAAAATCTAAAGCCATGAATTATGCAAAAACAAATCATATCGGGGGCAGTGAAACTGCCCGAGGGAAAAAGGCAAAAACAGCTTCACGAACAGCTCGCAGGGTTTATGCATTGGATGCAGAGACCCAAAGACGCGGGCGAGGTGCAGAAGGACAAACCAAGGGCGGTTCCTGCGGGAATGCTTCCGATGGTTTTCTAAAGGTTTCTTTCCTGCCTGTACTGCAGCAAAATAAAGCGGTACAGGCTGGCAAGGAATCTGAAAAAATGCAGAACGATTTTTATGCGTCCCTTGACAGGCTTGCACGACATTACGGAATTATGCCGATGGCAACCCGCCATTTAGGGTTTCCATACAATACGGCGCTTGCTTTGTGGGATTTGCAGGAAAAGCTCAAAAAAAGCGTGGGGAATTTTTCCGAACTGCGGGTGTTGCAGGACTCAGAGAAAACCTATCTGACAAGCGAGGAAAAATACCATACAGGCACAACGCTCTATTATATCCCGATACAGCCGATTTATCAGATGCTCAAAGCCCCAAAACGAAAGATGAATGCTCAACTGCTTTTATCGGTCTGTGCTTATCTGTACCATGTGGCAGGGATTCCGTACTACAGGGAAGAGGGAAGCTACCTGTACTGGCTCTATGAAATGCACAGGGAATGGACGGAGCAGGAAGAGGACAGGGAGGAAGACGAAAGGTACATCGGTGAGTTTGACAAGGCGGAATTTATTGGGGACTTTATCGCACAGAAGATTTTCAGCCCCAAGAACCTGACCTTTTTTGAAAAACGGCTGAACGACTTTAAATGCCTTAATGCCTTTGATGAGGAATGCTTGGATATCGCCAAAAATGCTTTTGCCTTATTTGCAGACTATCCCAACGAGAGCATTTTTCGAAATGCAGTCGTACAGGACGGAGATGAAGACGCAGAAACGGAAGAGGAGAGCATAAGCATGGAAAAGTATATTTCCTTTATCTCGCATACCCGAGGATGGCTGTATGAAAGCATTGAGGAGAGCATCAACAATGAATTCAACGAGTATGGCGCAATGGACGAGCCGACAATTATAAAATGTTTTGACGGAAATGAGCTGACAGAGGACAGTCTTGATTTTGAAAGCCGACTGTTTGCCCTTTTGGACGACATGTGCGCCTTGCTGTATAACTATAAAAGCAACGAAGATGAATACTATAATTGATATAACCCGAGATTTTGGAACGCTCTACCGCCCGAAATCAGCCCTTGTTTTTTATGAAAGCAATACTTTAGATAAAGAGGTGTATGTCGAGCATTTTGATATGGATAAAAACGGCATGCCTATCAACGCCCATCCGCTTACGGAGCGTGAAGCCGAGGGGCTTGCCAAGGCGCTCGCCAATGAAAAGCAGAAGCAGACCACCTTTCTGCGATCTAGCGGAATTCTGCCGACAAACATTCTGCATATCAATCCAAGCAGGGAAAAAAGTTCTGTGATATGGCATACCAAATCCCAAAAAAGACCGCTGTATTTCATAGAAGGCTTGGGCATTCCCTGCGGTCAGGCTCTTGTCCCTGCCATGGTCTGGCAGGCGGACAAAAGAGGCCTGCGGGTGTTTGCCTTAAAAGGCAACCGCAGACCATCGGAAAAAACACCGCTTTATCATGCGCCGTTTTTCAACATCTACGAGGACGGCAGGGTGTGCATGGGCTCGGTAAATGTGGAAATAAAGGAATCATCCTCAATTGAAGAGTTTATAAAGGCGTGGGAGCATTATTTCTTTAAAAGCTATTTCAGCCACCTTATGGGAGAGAACAGTACCGTAGAAGGCAATTGCGTGAGCCTTTGGAAAGACCTTGTCGCATCGGGCAGAGCTTTTCCCACAGCGATTTTGAAAAAAAGCCACAAAACACTTAAAAACTTATTGCCATGAAAACGGAGAAAACCAAAATGCATTTTACAGACCCATATCTCATTAGCCCGACCAATCCCATTACTGTCAATCTTATAGGGGCGGACGGTACTGGCTCAAAGGTGCTCACTGCCCTTATGGAAATGAACCACAGCCTTATGGCTCTCGGGCATGCAGGGCTCTTGGTGCGCCTATGGGATGATGATGTAATCACAAATGCCAACCTCGGCAGACAGCGCTTTGCGCACAGCGAGCTCGGGCTTTACAAATCCGTGGCGCTTATCAACCGCGCCAACCGCTTTACAGGGACAAACTGGAAAGCGGAAACCGTTAAATTTGAAAGGGACAGCTTTGGGAAACTTCCCGAAAATGCTAAAGCAACTATTTATATCACGTGTACGGACAGCGCAAAGTCCCGTTTTGAAACTGCCGATATTTTAAAGAACTGTAACCAAAGGCATCACAGGGACGCCCCGAGGTATTGGATGGATTTTGGCAACAGCACCTGCACCGGGCAGGTCATACTCTCCACGGTGGGGGAGATTGTACAGCCGAAATCAGAGAAGTTTGGTGCCGTTGCGAGCCTGCCGTTTGTGACCGAGGAATTTGGCGAACTTTTAAATCAGTCCGAACAGCACGACGACACGCCGAGCTGTTCGCTTGCCGAGGCGCTCGAAAAACAGGATCTGTTTATTAATTCGGCTTTGGCGCAGATGGGATGCTCGCTTTTGTGGAATCTCTTTCGTGAGGGCATGACTGCAAACAGGGGATTTTTCCTGAATCTGAAAGATTTCCGCTCTCAGCCCATTGCGGTTGGATAAGCCCGAAACCGGGCGGCAAAAAGGCACTCCTTCCTTTCGGGCGGAGCGTCTTTTTGCGTTTAAAGCGGTGGAGCGCCTTTGCCAAAATACAGTTCCCGCTATTTTACCAAACCCGCTGTGTTTTTATTAAGGGATGACTAATCCCTTTTGCTGTATTGGCGGGCTTCTTTTCTTTCCGAGGCGGCCAAAGAAAAGATTCTGTGTTATACTCCAAATTTTTTTAAAACTTTTTGACACGGTTCAAAATTTTGTATTTTGCAGTTTTAAAAGTTAGAACGATTGAAAAAATCAATAGAAATAAAAAATAAAATTGAAATGATGGAGCTGATAAAAGTTTCACCATTTAGAAAAGTTATACGTAGAACAGAACCCCATAAACACAATAGTTATTTTGAGATTATTTATCTCTCAAAAGGTAAAGGAAAACATACTATTGATACACAAGAATTTTCAATAGCACCACCAATTATTTTCATCGTGCGTAAAGAGCAGGTACATTTTTGGGATATTGAAACAGAGCCATCCGGTTTTGTAATCATTATTAAAAAATCGTTTATTGAAAAAAACCTAGACAAGGAAATAAAGCAGTTACTTTCAAAAATAAGTCCCTTTCCTTGTCTATATCCAAATGACAAAAATACAGTTGAACAGTTATTCCAACTCTTAAACAAAGAATATCAAGAAAGTAAGGGGGAGAGTAACGCAATAATAGAAGGCTTACTGAAAGCTTTATTAGCTAAATTACTTCAATCTGAAAGACCTGAAAATTCGATAAGAAACCACAAAGAAAATCTTTTTCACAAATTTAAAGACCTTCTTGCGCAGGAGAAAAAATTGACAAACAAAGTTGTACACTATGCCAAACTTTTTAATACTACTCCTCAAAACCTCAATGCCATTTGCAGAAGGGAAAACAACCAGTCAGCGACGGAAGTGCTTTCAGAGTTTATAATTGGTGAAGCTAAACGATTATTACTTTACACCGACCTAACCATTATTGAAATTTCTTACTCATTAGACTTCAAGGACAACTCCCACTTTACAAAATATTTTAAGCGTTACACAGGGATTACACCAAATGCTTTTCGATCAGTGACGAGTTAGGGGTGATACCATTCGTTTTTCAAATAAACCACAAAGTCATTTATTTGTTGTTTATTTTTACTAAAAAAAAAGATGCAAAAAATATTAATTACTCTCCTTACACTCTCCATGTTAAGTTGCGGTCAAAAATCTGATAATTCGCAATATTTACAAACTAAGATTGACAGTTTAGAAAATAAACTTTCTCAAACATATAAGCCAGGATTTGGTGAATTTATGGGTAACATACAAATTCATCACGCTAAACTTTGGTTCGCAGGAGAAAATCAAAATTGGCAGTTAGCCGATTTTGAAATGAATGAAATCAAAGAAAATTTAGACGGGATTCAAAAATATTGTTCCGACAGAACTGAAACCAAATCTATCGGAATGATTAATTTGGCAATGGATAGTTTGAGTAATTCAATTCTGAAAAAGAACAAAGTAATGTTTCAAAGAAATTATACAACTCTCACAAATTCTTGCAATACTTGCCACCAAGCCACAAATCACGAATATAACGTAATAACCATTCCGAAAATTCCACCGTTTTCAAATCAAGATTTTATGACAAAAAAATGATAGAATTTATTAAAGAATTAGACATTTCAATACTTTTATGCTTAAATGGTGGTCATTCCGGATTTTGGGATGAAGTGATGTGGTTTGCTAGTGGTAAATTTACATGGCTTCCATTTTATGTGTTTTTGTTATCACTGTTAATATGGAAGTATCGAAAAGATGCGATTTTTATGATATTATTGATCGTTTTACTAATCACTATAAGTGATCAGTTAGCTTCAGGAATATTCAAACCATTATTTGAAAGATTGCGGCCAAGCCATAATCCTGATTTAATAGATAAGCTTCACATTGTTAATAATTACAGAGGCGGAAAGTTTGGTTTCACATCATCCCATGCAGCCAATGTGTTTTCATTGGCATTCTACCTTACGCTGGTGGCCAGGGACAAACTAAAATGGATGCCTTTTGTCCTTATCCCCTGGGCAGTATTTGTCAGTATAAGCAGGGTTTATCTTGGAGTGCATTATCCGACGGATATTATTGTTCCGGCCGTTCTGAGTATTCCAATTGCTTTGTTTGTGGCTCGAATTTACAATTTCTATAATCCAATTATATTAAAAAAAATCGCTTAATATGTTCAAAAAGATCATCACGACCGACAACTCAAAAACCACAATTATAATCCGCTTGATTATTGGTGCGGTTTTCTTTTCCGAAGGAATTCAAAAATTTTTATTTCCAACCATTCGTGGTGCTGGCCGCTTTGAAAAAATCGGTTTTCCATCACCTGATTTTTTAGGAAGTTTTGTTGGGTTTTTCGAAATCCTCTGTGGAATTCTACTTTTAGTTGGTCTGCTAACCCGTTTAGCCAGTATTCCGTTAATCATAATAATGCTTGTAGCTTTTGCAACTACTAAAGCTGAAGTGTTAGCAGATGAGGGCTTTTGGGAGCTTCTTCACGGAAGCCGTACTGATTGGGCAATGCTTTTAGGAAGTATTTTTCTTTTAATTACAGGTGGAGGTAATTGGTCTATTGATAAAATTTTAATGAGGAATGGCGAATGATATTCATATAAAAGAGATTGCTAAACTCTTTCTCAAGCTGGGATTGATTGGTTTTGGAGGTCCGGCGGCACATATTGCAATGATGCAGCAGGAAGTTGTACTTAAAAGAAAGTGGATGAGCGAACAGCATTTTTTAGATTTATTAGGAGCTACTAATCTTATTCCAGGACCCAATAGTACTGAGATGGCAATACATATTGGATACGACAAAGGGGGCTGGAAAGGACTACTCGCTGCTGGCATGTGCTTTATTTTTCCAGCGGTTTTCATTACTGGTATTTTTGCTTGGCTGTACAAACAATACGGACAGTTGCCCGAAATACAGCCGTTTATTTATGGTATCAAACCAGCCATTATAGCCATCATTATCGGGGCAATTTTTCCATTAGGCAAAAAATCGATTAAGTCAGTTTTATTAGCATTTATAGGTATCGCTGTATTGGTTTTGTCTTTTTTCGGAATCGGGGAAATGTATTTAATGTTTGGTGCAGGCCTGTTTGCATTGGGTATGTTTTATATTCAAAATCAAAAAATAAATACGCTGCAAAGTTTTATTCCGGTTCTTTTTTTTCAAATTGCAAACAATCAATTACTTTCAGAAACAAACACCAGATTATTTTGGATGTTTTTAAAAATTGGTGCTATTCTCTACGGAAGCGGTTATGTGTTATTCGCATTTTTAGATACGGAACTGGTAGCAAACGGCTTACTTACCCGACAGCAATTGATGGATGCTATTGCAGTTGGTCAATTTACACCAGGTCCTGTTTTTTCATCAGTTACATTTATCGGCTATCAAATCAATGGATTATCCGGGGCTGTTATCTCAACGATTGCTATTTTCCTTCCATCGTTTGTATTAGTAGCATTGCTTAACCCTTTGATGAAAAAAATGAGGAATTCTAAGGGGCTGTCAGCTTCGCTGGATGCTGTAAATATAGCATCTGTTGCCATTATTATTGCTGTTTGTTTTACAATGGGTAAAGAAACCATAATCGATTGGAAGACAATCAGCATTGCACTTATTAGTGCAATTATCGTTTTCAAATTCAAAACAATTAACAGTGCATTTATTGTCTTGGGGGGTGCAATACTTGGCTTTCTTTTATATCAATTTTAATCTTATAACGGTATAAAAAGGCAATAGTATCTATTGGTAGTAGCAAATAAACTAATACCCCTTTTAAAGAATTCATGTGGATAGATAAATTAACAATAAGTAATTCAACTCTCCATTACATAGCTATTACTGCAGACGGCAAAATTTGATTTGCATATTCCGAGTTATAATAAGAATTGTTTTTCCAGAGGATAAAAGTCAATTCTAAAATTTTTCTTTGGATGGCAACGATAGCTTTCATTTTAATGCCATGCCTTGAAACCAATCTTAAAAAGATATCTCTAAACCTTTCATCGGTTCTAATCGCAGCCAGTGCCGGAAAGTGCATGACTTTCCTTAAATTCCGATTACCCCGCTTGGATATGCGTGGTTTGGATTTTACAGAGGTACCAGATGTCTTTTCTCTTACATCTAATCCCGCATAACTAACCAGTTGCCTTTTATTTTTTATGAGTTCGAAACCGTTGGTTTCAGCAATAATGGTCACGGCAGTCAAATTTCCAACTCCAGGTATAGAAGATATTATTTTCATCTTTTCTGCTAATACCTCATCTTTTTTGATGAGTTTAGAAATTTCTTCTCTTATCTCCTTTTCCTGCGTATTAATTAATGCTATTCTTTTGTTTGTTCTTTTAACTGACTTTTCACTTGATGTTGCAGAGATACGTTCAGCATGCAACTGATTTTTTAACATGGTACGTTCCTGTACCAGCTGCTCGCGCTCCCGACAAAGCTGCCTTAAATCATTAAATATTTTTAGAGGAGGTTGCCAAACTTCCAATTGCCTTTCCAAACCAAATCTTGCAATTGCTTGAGAAGCACTCTTGTCAGTAATCGTTCTTATATCAAGTGTTCTCACATAATTACTAATCTTGTTTGGTAAAACTATACTGACTTGTTTTTGAACACTACAAAGATAATAGGCTAACGATTCATGGTAAACCCCTGTTGCTTCCATTACGTAACGTACTTCCGTTGAGGTTAGTGTTTGCTTATTAACCCACAATACAAGACTGGAAAACCCTTTTTTAGTATTGGGAAATACCTTGTAAGCATAAACTTCAATACTGATCTGCTCGTCCATCCGACCAAGCGACACAACTAATTCCTTTTGCGCAACATCAATTCCGACTGTTTGTTTTAATAATACCTTCATCTTATTTCGTTTAGGTAAGTGATAACCTTTTCTCATCTTTTCTCCTGAGTGGATATACAGGCTATACGACCTCAAATAGAGATGTATTCCTTACATTCTGTTCAGATTCTAAAAGGTAAAAGAAGAGGAGGCAGTCTCTTTTCTTGAATATACCGTAAGGCTATTTAAAGCAAAATCTGCTCTCGCTCTTCTTCACTTAAATTATGTTAGACAAACATAGGAGAAGCAAAAGAAGGCCGCCTTATTGTGCAGGCTCTTATTTAAATTGTGGTATAGGCTCTTTTTTCCAGCGCGAAAATCCTTTGAAGAGATACTGCATCTTTTCAAATTCGATAAGGACTATGAGCTCTTCTTTGCACTTGGCTCTAAATCCCCGAATACGCAGGAAGTCCTTAAGGGGGAAATCAGCCATCTGCCCGAAGGTTTCCATCTCCATTGCATCGAGTACTGTCAGCAGTCTCCTGCTTAACGGATACTGGCTGTCTAAGACGCGTTTTTCCCTGTCTTTTTTTGTTTTTTCTTTTCTGATCTGGGCTGGACTGGGGTTTAATTCGCGTTTTAGCTCCTGCAGCTTCTCAATATACCCGTTGATTTCTGAAAGCAGTTCGGCCACAGCCTTTGCTTTGCTCAATGTTCTCTCTAAAAGCGCCTCGACATATTCGGACGTAACACCATATTGCGCTGCTGCCTCCTGCAGTGGCATATTTTCTGTCAGGAGTCTATGAAGCATATCATATTCCTTTTCAGGAAGCACTTTTCTCGATATTTCGGTATAAAGCCTGTTGGCGCGGTCAATATCATTCTGCATAACAATAAAAGTTAATCGTTCTTGCCAAAATATTTTTTGGCTTTTTCGGATAATTACTAAGGTATTAAAATTGATTGAGTTATGAAATTTATTTAAAGCAAAGATTTAAGAAAGATATGAAACAAAACAGCCCAAGCAATGCTTTGGGCTGTAATACTTTTTCATTTCAATATTTTGGTAAGCATTAAAATTTAAGGTGCATATCGTTTATCAGCCTGGCTTTTACCAGATCTGAATTTTTAATCTTGAGTGTCTGGTGTCTGCCACCGCTTTTCTCAAAGATCTCGATCAGCATCAGTTTGTCATCCGATATTGTAAACTGGTCCAGGAGGAAGACATTCTGGTCAGTGGCTTTTCCGGAAATCTCATAAATCATTTTATAAGCGCGCAGCGGAACAATCGGAATTTGCTGGATGGCAGTGCGTCTGGCTGTTTTTTTATCGACAACCTTGAAGACCATAAAATCAATACGGAAAGGGACATTGGTGCTGTTTTCAAGCTGCGTATGGAAATAATACTTGCCGTTGTGGATGTAGATGCCCTTTAGGCTGAACTCAATCCCGAAACTCTGCGATGAAATGTGTTTTAAGACTCGTTTATTGTTTTTGTAAATAGTTTCCATAATCAAGGCAGCGAGGGAAGGAGGGGTTTTGCCTAGGTCTTCAAAAAGCACACCGCTTGCGGTGGTTTTGTCCACGGTCTTGTGCATCAGTTGAAGATCATAGCTCAGAGTTGATGGCAGGGAGCTGTACTGAACATTAAAACTGTAAAATCGTCCGTCATCGGTAATTACCGAAAAGTTGGTTTCCTGGTCAAAATCCTTAACCCCTGCTTTGATACGAAGGACGTTTTCTGCATCCTCGGCCTTTGAGGCAATCAGGCATTCACTTCCAAGATCTACGTATCGGATAGCGGACGGGAAAATAAGATGGGAAGTTTTATCGTAGGTGACCTGCATATTGTACGGCAAAATCTCTCCTAAATTAAGGCTCGTGGCTTCGTTTTCCTGAGCTGATGCGGATACAGAATAGGCTATTAAAAAGGTGATTGCCAAAAATGTCTTTAAATAATTTTTCATAATTAATTGATTTAAAATTGTTGTTATTTTTTGGAAACAAGAAGCACCTGATGCCCCGCTTTCAGGGTAACTTTAGGAGTCCTCACTTTTTTGGCGAAATAGCCCGAGATGCCTTGGACCACCCCGCGGCTCAGGTCAGCGGCCATCTGCTGTCCTGCAGACTGGGTCATCATAAGGCTGGTGCCGGACTGCTGGCTCATATTGCCCGCCATTTCGGTCAGGGCGCTTCTTTCTGCAGAATTGGGAATAGGAACTCCCTGCTGGCCGTCCAGATCGTAAATGGTTATATCCGCTGGAATAATCGATCCGTCAAGTTCTATAGAAGTGATTTTCAGCTGAAGACGCCCTGCCTGAATCCTGGCATGCGCAGTGACTATAGAACCTGCGGCTATGATACCGCCTGAAATCTTTGCAGGTTCCAGCAATCGAAGCGATACGCCCGCCTCCCCGATAACGGTCTGGGTCTGGTGCACGCATGCCTTGACGCTGTTTTTTGGCTGAAGGGTTTCCTGCAATGAAGATGCAGAAGTAAAGCCTCTGTCCGTGTTCCATTTTGCCAAGAAAGTGCTGTCGGTAGATGTACGGTACAGTGCCGAGACCTTGCTTTTTCTTTCAGGAACCAGCGCCGAAAAATCCTTCTCTTCTGATTGCGCCATTTCCACTGTAGTGTTTTTGGCTGCAATAGTGGGAGTAGCGGAGCCTGTGGGAAGATACTTGGCTGCCATCTGATAGGATTTTTCCATAAGCGCTAGCTGGTCATCAACAGTGGCGGGCGGGGGTATTTCCTTTTGCGCGAGTTCCTGTTTGAGCTCATCGAGCTGCCTGCGAAGTTCTTTTGATTCGCTGTTGTCCTCTTGATAGAATGAGCCGAGCGTGCTTTGGGCGCTGCGGTAGGTGTTCAGTGCCGGATTTTTAGAATCATCCTCATCACCAGACGGTGGCTGTTTCTGCTCGGTGCTGTCCTCATTCCAGTAATCTGACAGTGTCGTTAAAGCGTTCTTTTTCTGCTCTTCCTTATCTTCAAGCATTTTCTGCTCATACGCTTTCTGTTTGTCTGCCTGCAGTACAGATCCGCTCGCCTGCGGCACGCTGTCGTTGAGACCAATATCTTCGATATGTTTTTTATCCTTCGACGGTTTAAAGATTAAGTAGATACAGCCGATGCAGACAATTCCCATCAGCGTGAAAATGAGCGGTTTTTTAAAACGCTCGACAGCTGTCTTCTTTTCATCAGGCACAAATGAACTGCTGCTCTGGACAGCCTCTTCTGAGAAAAGACGGACTTTCTTTTTAGTTTCTTTCATATTGCTATTTTTTTAAAATTGTCTTTAGGGTGTCCTTCACAGATGCCTGGCTTTCTTTTTCTGGCTGTGCCGGGTTTTGCATCTGCTCGACAGCCATAGTGTTTTTCGCGTGTGCCGTATCACGGCATACGTTGAAAATGATAACTGCCGTCAGCAGCGCGTAAGCTGTAAAAAAGTAAAGTATTACTTGGTGCTGCCTTTTTATTGGCATTGCTTCCCAGTCCTTGTCAAGCCTTTCCAGCCACATGTCTATGTTTGCTCTTAATTTTTCCATAGTTAATGATTTTGCCTTGTCACATTCTAAACCCTCTTCTTTTGGGAGCGATCTCTTCTTTATATTTTTCTGACACTTGGGCAATAGCCTCCATTTTTGTCGGGATCGAATTTGCTGTAAGGTCTGTCAGTTTAGACTGCTTCAATAATTGCCCGTAGCGGTCTGTTCTTTTTATATACATTTCTGTTTGCTCTAAATCAAATTTACCGTTCTCATATTTAACCCACATATTGCACTCAACTCTTGGCTTGTCTTCGCCATTCCATTCGAGGTAGGTAGATAAATGCAGAATATTTGCTAATAATGGAGCATCATTTCCATTTTTAATAATCTCCAAAAAACCACTAATGCTTTCCCATAGGGTGCCTGCACAGCAGCTCTCTGTATGGAAATAACCGTCGTATCCCTTATCTTTGAGGGTTTTTACGAATGCGTCTAAATCTAATACAGCTTCCATAAGATTTTTTTAGCGTTCGATGACTTCTATATCCCTGTTTTCAACCACGGCAAATTTTTCAATATTAAAGCCCTGCGGGTTGTTGTCCGAGCGTACCGAGTTGACCAGGAGGCAGGATGTCACCAGACTGCGTTTGGTAACATTGCTCGAGCGTATGATAATCTGCCTTGCATAGCTGCGCACTGCATAAGGGTATGTATCGAAACTGCAAACGACGCTGTCCATCTCAATGCGCTGCTGGACATTCCCTGATATGATCCGGTTGTAATAGCCTTTCTCCAAAAGGTCCTTGTAATAATCAAAGGCACTTTTATCGGCAAGATTGAATGCCCTTTTCATATTGCTTTCGATGGCATTCTTATCAGGAGCAAGGGTAAAGAACAGTTCGTGAAAACGCCTTACGTGCTCACGGGCTTCCACAGGACGGTTGATCGAGGCATCTTGGGCAAGTGCGAGCATGAGTGATTTGCCATTGTCAAGCACATAAATTTTCTGGCGCTGCAGTTCGGCAAAACTGTATGATCTCCAAAGCGCATAGCCTGTCACCACGGTACATAGTAAAGCAAACACGAAAGCGTAAAGCCTGATCTGCCGAAAACTGTTTTCTATATTTCTGAGTGTTTTAAATTCCATTTAACTGAATGTTTATTGTTTACTTATTGAGAAGCCTTCCGGCAATGTTGCCTGCGGCCGAACCTGCGCCGGCGCCTGCTATATTTCCGGATTTCATGGCGGTCTGGTGGATGTTGCGTGAAAAATTTCCTGCGCCCCCTGCCTGGATTATCCAGCCTGTCACTGTCGGAATGGTAAAATATCCCACGATCCCGATAATCATAAAAATGATGTACACCGTGTTTGACGTGTCGGGAATGAAGGCGGGATCTGCAAGCATTTCAATATCCCTTTCAATAATTAGGGACTGGATCCTGGCCAGCATCGAGCTGAACAGATCCGCTACGGGAAGCCAGAGATAGACGCTGACATACCTTGTAATCCACTGGGTGAGTGTCGACTCAAAGCCGTCCCAGACCGATATGGCAAAAGCGATGGGTCCGAGGATGGACAGCACGATAAGAAAGAAAGTCCGGATGGTGTCTATCACGAGCGCTGCCGCTTGAAACAGTATTTCCAGCAGGTTGCGAAACCACTCTTTCATTATTTTCTCTATCTGATAGGTCTGCCGGTCCATATACATTGTGGCCATTGTACCGATGTCTGAGGGCGACCAGCCCAGTTCGTCGAGCTTCTTGTCGAACTCAGCGTCCGATACCATGTAAGCGGTCTCGGGATTGCGTATCATCGCTTCATGTTCCAGTAGGTCTTTTTTTGCCTGAAGATCGTTCAGGTCCAATACCTGATCTTCCAGTATGCTGTGTGTTCCCTGAACTACCGGGCTTAATACGGCATTGATTGAGCCTAGTACTATGGTCGGGAAAAACATAATGCAGAGCCCCAGTGCAAAAGGGCGCAGAAGTGGGTAGACGTCAATGGGCTCGGCGCGGCTTAACGCCTGCCAGACTTTCAGGGCGATATAAAACAGTGCTCCGAGCCCTGCCAGTCCTTTTGCCACTGCCGCCATATCGGCGGACAGTGGCAGCATCTCATCATACAGAGATCGAAGGACCTCATGAAGATTATTGAATTCCATATTACCAGTATTTTTGGTTCGGGCTGCCGTAGAGATCAAGGACCCTTTTGGTACTGTTCTGCTTTTTAGCCCTTAGGATGCTGACTGAAATATTTTTATTGGTATAATAGCGCACCAGGCTGTGGTATTCTTTTACTTCTTTGTATACTCGGTCAACAACATCCATTCGTTCCTTGTCACTGAGTGACAGGCTCGAGGAGGTGACAATCTGCTTGAGTTCTTTTAAAAGCTCGGTGCTCTCTCCCAGCAGCGCCGAATATCCTTTGGCAATGGCGGTGAGTTCCCTTGCCGAAAAGTTCGGGTCATTGAGCATCCTGCCGAAATTCTTTACGTACATTTCCGATACATCGCCTACCAGAAGCACTGTCTGCTGTACCTTGCGCGCATCTTTTACTAGATTGTTGATGGCCTGCAGCTTGTCATAGTATTCCTTGCCCTGCTTGTAGACCTTTTCGACTTCCTTGAAATTCTTCACAACGTTGCTTACCGTCGAGGAGGTCTGTATGATTTCATTGGCACTGTTGAGGATTCCTGAGGCAAGATTGGCAGGGTCGGTTACTACAAACTGCGCTTTTGCTGATGGCGCTGCGGCAAGCATAATTGCGGCACACACCCTAAATATTATTTTTTTCATAGTTTTAGGTTTTAAAATTGTTATAGATTATTGATTTTCCTGCTCGCGTCGTCTTATGGCTATTTGCTTGATGGCGAGCTCGACATCGCCGCCAAGTTCAGAGGCTAGCTGCATCACTTCCATTTTTTCGGTCTCTTCGGTGGTGTAGGCGTAATACTCTTCTAGGCTGACTTCTGTAGCATATACTGCAGAATGCGTTCCTCCAAGCCCGATCCAAACTTCCTTGTACAGGCGCGATGTGTCGTTGTTCATGTTGATGGAAAGCACCTGCGATTTTTCCTTGTCGGTTAGCCCCAGCATTGCCTGTATGTCATCAAACTTGTTCATGTACTTGCGCTGGTCTAGAAGGATTTTGCAGTCGGAATTGTTGATGATGCTTTCCTTGACGATGGGCGACTGTATAATGTCGTCCACTTCCTGGGTCACTACTATGGCCTCTCCATAGAATTTTCTAACAGTCTTGAACAAATACTTGATGTAATTCGCCATTCCTTCCTTGGCAATTGCTTTCCATGCCTCCTCAATCAGGATAAGCTTGCGGATGCCTTTAAGCCTTCGCATCTTGTTGATGAACACTTCCATGATGATGATCGTCACAATTGGGAAGAGAATCTTGTGCTCCTTGATGGCGTCAATCTCAAATACGATAAAGCGCTTGGTAAGAAGGTCCAGCTGCTTGTCGGAATTCAGCAGGTAGTCATACTCGCCGCCTTTGTAATAAGGCTCAAGGACATTCAGGAAATTGGCTATGTCAAAATCTTTCTCTCTTACCTGTTTTTCATTCAGTACGCTTCGGTAATCCCCACGGACATACTCGTAGAAGCCGTTGAAAGAAGGATAGGCATCATCGTGCTTGATCTTTTCGATATAGCCGCTAACGGCATTGGAGAGTGCGACTTCTTCGGAGCGTGTAGGAGGCTCATCATCACGTTTCCATAAGGTGAGGATCAGCGTTTTGACACTTTCCCTTTTTTCGATGTCGAAAATCCCGTCATCGGTATAGAATGGGTTGAATGCAATGGGATTTTCCTCGGTATAGGTAAAATACACTCCGTCTTCGCCTTTGGTTTTCCCTTTGATGAGCTCGCACAAACCTTGGTAAGAGTTGCCGGTATCAACCAGAAGGACATGAGACCCCTGCTCATAATACTGCCTTACCATATGGTTGGTGAAAAAAGACTTGCCGCTTCCCGAGGGGCCGAGTATGAATTTGTTGCGGTTGGTAATGATGCCGCGTTTCATGGGCAGGTCCGAAATATCCAGATGAATGGGTTTGCCAGTGAGCCTGTCGGCCATCTTGATGCCGAAAGGCGATGGCGAATCGTGGTAATTGGTTTCCTGGGTGAAAAAGCACAAAGCCGGCCCTATAAACGTGTAAAAGCTTTCCTCGCTGGGGAAGTCTCCTGCATTTCCGGGCATCCCCGCCCAATAGAGCGTTGCTGTGTCGGTTGTATTGTGCCTTGGCTTGCATTCCATAAGGGCCAGCGCGCTCCCGCAGTCGTTTTTGAGCTGCTTGAGTTCGGACGGCTCTTCAGACCATGCCATGACATTAAAGTGCGCCCTTATAGAGGAGAGCCCAAAAGAGTGCGCCTCATTGAGATAGCGTTCAATCCATTCTTTGTTGATCTGGTTGGCGCGGCTGTAGCGTGCCAAGGAGTGCATATTTCGGGCGGACTTTTCAAATTTCTGAAGGTTCTCCTCGCTGCTGTCCACAAACAGGTACTGGTTGTAGATGTGGCTGCAGTCAAGCAGCAGCCCTACGGGCGCTGCAAATGACAGGCGGCAGTCGCTTCGGTCGGTCGAGAGCTTCTCATATCTTGTATCAGCTGATACCGATGAGGGCAGATCGTCAGTGTCGGAAAGCGTATGCAGGCACAGCCTTTTGTTTCCCACACGAACCTCTTCGCTGCCCAAGGCGATATCCTGGAGGGGCGTTCCTGTTTCCCGTGAAAGGGTTAGATACTGTTCCAGCAGTCCCTGCCGGTCTTCTGATCCAATAATGTCCTCTTCGCTCATGCGGCTGATTTTTACAAGTCCGCAGTCGTTTATAATGCGCTCAAACTGCGCGACGGCTTCCATGAAACGTTGGATTGTTTCCTTGTCCCTGATTTCTTTTGGTATCAGGACACCTTTGCAAAGAGAAGAGAAGTTGCTCTGAATCCGCATGCGCTCTTTGGTGGTCTTTGTCAGAAATAGGTAGCAGGAATGGTTCAGGAATGGATGTTCATTAAAATGGCGCTGAAAGGATCTGGATAGAAAACCCTGCTGTTCCATATCCAGACTAGGATCGTAATTCTCCCTGATATACCAGTCCTGTTTATGGACGACCGTGAAGTCAGGCAGCGTCTTAACAGCCTTATGCCATGCAGAGTGGATGGCTTGATACTCAGGGGAAGCTACGGTGTAGAGTTCAGGCAGATGCACTTCAAAGCAGGCAGTGATGTCCGCATCCTTGGAAAGGATGCAGTTGTTTTCTACCGCCAGCAGCGGAAATCTGCTTTCCAGTGTCGTGGTTTTGGCTGTGCTTCTCATAGGGAGTGTGGTTTAGGAGCTGACCTTAAGCCGCGTCTTACAGGCTTGCGGCAGATGATGTAACGGGGATGCCTTTTTTTGGCGCTCATCTTCATCAGCCCGTGCTCTCCGTACTTTCTGTTTAGCGAAAAGGTCTGCCAGACAATCATCGAAGAGCCGCCCGCGCCAAGAAATAGACAGATATAGGAACTGGTTCCTGCCATATATAGAATCATCACAAGGATAAGCATTCCCAGAAGCCCGCCTGCGAAAATAAAAAGATACTGCGCCTTGAGCCCTCTGAACTCGACGGTCTTTCCGATGCCTTTATTGATGCTGTAATTATCCATATCGCAGCGTTAAAGGAAAAAGGAGCGTAGGATTGTAGCGGCGACAATAAGGAAGATACAGGCCCCGAACCAGCTTGCTGCAGTTTTTGAGGTATCAGGATCGCCGCTGCTGAATTTGTTGTATACCTTAACACCGCCAATCAGACCGACCACGGCGCCTATGGCGTAGATGAGCTGCGTGGCGGGATCGAAGTAGGAGGTAACCATCTGGGTAGCTTCTGTGATGCCTGCAGCGCCGTTGCCCTGTGCTGATAGCTTTAAGGATGACAGCACTACGATTGCTGCCAGCTGAATTTTTTTTCTTTGTTTTTCCATGACTAAACACTTTAAATATGTTGCTTTATACCGCACTATGCGGACTCTTGCGACAAAGGTGTTCTGGAAACCGACTGCCTGCCGTAAAGAGGCATCCGATGGAACTACTTGGCACTCAGAAGCATCAAGTGTATTGCCGGGTATAAAAAACGCCGAGATGGATGGGCTCGGCGTTTGAAATTTTTATTTGAAATGATAATCTAGAGTCTGCGTCTCCTTTTTCGCTGTATTGGTTCACGAGACGGTTTTTTACGGAGAGGGGCATTCTCCGCGCGCATTTGTTTTTGCTCAAGGTTCAGCTTAATGCTTTCTGGGATGTTGGTCTGGGCCCATGGCAGTGTTTGGGCTTTAAACTGCATCTGAAATTCCTTTTCCCTAATGCAGTTGAAAGGAGCAAAGCCATATTTAACATTCCAGCCAACCCTGTCCAGCAGCTGAAGGGGAGGAAACTTTACCACTATGATATCTTTAGGAAGCTCCGTAATTGACAGATGGTCTATTTCCTGAAATTCATGCGTTTTTGGATTATAGGGAAAAATATAGGCATGAGCAAGCCGGTCGTAATAGCCGTTTATCTGGTCAAGACTGATGCCTTTGGATTTGAAGTCGTCTTTTGGGCGAAGCCTGTTGGCCGCTATATCTACAAAAAAGGGATGTCCGGCAATTTTTAAAATTGGCAGTTTTCTTTGGTTCCATCGCAGCTCAAGGAGGCTTCCGGGCCGTATCGCCAGCTCAAAATCTGTTTTTCCCTTGATGTTTTCCACGGTTGTGTTATACCTTTCGGCCATACCGGAAGGATCCAGCTCGTTCAGGTTGGGTATAGTGATCTTTTTGACTGTGCCGTCTTCCTTGAAGCTGAGGCCGGATTCCAGCCTTGCTAAATTCTTAGCGGCGGTATCGTAATGAAATTGATATCCGTGGCCTAGATAAAACATATCCTTGAAAGATATGATATTTTTAAGATCACCTTTTTCCGATAGTTCCTCTCTAGCCGCGTTAATGATGAATTCAGTTCCTTCGATGTCTATTGCAGGGGGTATTTTTTCCATATTGCATAGTTTGTTAAAATGACAAAGGGGACTTTCATCCTCAGACAAAATCCCCAATATCAAATTCATTCAAATCATTTTTCCGCAGATAGGAAGAGCTGGATTCTTTATCAGAAGTAAGGCTCCCGTCCAGCAGCTTGGCTATTTTCCGGGAGGCGCTTTCTATGGAATTCTCCAGCAGGCTGAATAGTTCGGTTCCCTGTATTTTTTGAACCAATGCAATGGCTGTTTCCTTTTGGGAATGCTCCAGATTCTCTTTTTCCAGCAGCATCCCTACAGCGCTCAGTTCCTCGAAGGTAACCCCTTGGGCAAAACCGTCATTCCCTGCCAGCATTCCATAACCGCTCCATTCTTCCTCCTCCTGCAGAAGATCGGGCTGGTATCTGAAAACGTCGTCCAGCTCTTCCTGCGGAATTTCTATATCGACATGCTGATGGTCGATTTCTGTGTCAAAATTATCCATTTCCTGTCCCAGCTTTCTGCCTTGGCTGGCAGTGGCGTTGATTGGCATTAGAAGGCTTGCCGTTTTGGGCTGTCCCATAAAATCGGGCAGGTCAGAAGGGGTTTCTTTTGCGGCATGTTTGCCGTTTTTCGTGATTTGAATGGTAATTTTATCCTGCAGCAAAAGGATTATGACAATCAGCAGGCAAATTAAGATCAGCGTTTCCATAATTAAAATATCGGTTTGTATTTATCATTGAAGCTTTTGATGATTCTCTCGCCGAACTCCTGGAAATGATAGTCGAGAAGATTGTCCAGATAGGCGTAAATGCTTATTTTGTCTTCTCCGATAACCTGAACAATCCTGGTTAGTTTCTCATGAAAATCCGGACGGATATATACCGTTTTACCGTCACGGGCATTGGAGGCGGGCTTTTTGAAAAATAGGCTTTCGTAATCCTGATTTCCTTCCTTCTTTATTTTGCCGCGCTCTTTTGCTGTCTGGTGTTCCTTTGATGGCTTCACTTCCTTTGGTTCCTCTTCAGGCTGTATGTGAAGTCCTTCTTTGCGGATCCCGTCTACCATAAGGTTCATCATCATCTCTTCGTTTATCTCAGGTATATTTTTTTTCTTGATGTTTTTTTCCATGACCCTATGATTTGGTTATTCTTAAAAATTCATTTATGAAGCGGTCCATACCGCATGAGTTCATCAGCCGCTGGTCGGGAGGCATCAAAGTGCAGCGGAAAATAGTTCGGGCATCCGCTTCGCTTTCTTTGCGGAAACGGGTGCTGTTCATGATCTGGCAGTCCATCAGGCTGAGTCCGAGCTCAGAAATAAGCTTGTTATAGACCTCATAGAGAGGGGAGCGTTCGCGGCCGTCCACCTGATTCCAAAAAAGGTTGATGGTTTTGATTGATGTTGCTCCTTTTTTCATAATAACATCTTTCATGAGCTGGGTGAAGACAAGTGTGCTTTCCATAACCACGCGATCTGCTGTTATGGGGGTGAAGATATGATGCATCCCTGCCAAGGCCTTTAATATCCCGGGTGTGTTTACAGTTCCCGGAAGGTCAAAAAAGATATAGTCAACAGGAACCGTTGAAGATTCTAAGAAATCTTGTGCGGCCTGAAGCACGCCTTCCGCTTTGTGCTGCAAGATAGGATAGGCCTTTTTGTTGATGGCGGTAAACTGCCTGAAGGCCGCCTTTTTTAAAAAATCATTTTCCATTACCATAGATAGATCGCGGGTTTTCATCTTCATCAGGCTGTGCTGCGGGAAGTCTGCATCGAATACCGCTACATTATACCCTAGACGGTAATGCAGTGTACTGGCGGCAAGTGTGGTAAAGGTGCTTTTGCCTACGCCTCCCTTCTGGGAGGAAAAGGCGACAAATACTGTTTTGTAGTTTGTTTTCATTTTTAATGTATTTAGTTATTGACTCATATATGTACCCAAGTATGCTGTTATCTGCAGCTGCCTCTCAGTAAGCAGCTGCGCAGAAATCGGAGTAGCTATGCAGATAGTTAATATTTTATCTGCATACCTGCATAAACCAAAGGGTCTACAGGTGTGTATTTAAATAGGCCAGTACCAGCGGATCTCTTTATGTCTTTCTTTAGATATGCAGATCTTGAGCTATTCGGTTATGTGCATAATTGCGTAACTATATCATGGCATAATCACCTGCGTACACCTTGCTGCACGTACAAAGGAATGCCGATAAATAGGTATTTATTTTGGCAGGAGCCAATTGGCGCTAGGAGGCATTTTTAGGCATTGTGACCACTTGCAATGCTTAGATCGACAGTGCTTTATTTTGCAATGTGAATTATTAGTAAAAGGCAAATGCAGAAACAGCTCGAAATATCCGGTAAAAGAGAGACAGCTTCAGGCTGTCTTTCCCTGCTACCTTCAATCCGTCCCGAAGGGCGGATTTTTGTGTTCGCCAGAACACGGCAAGTTGTGTTTTGAGGCACTCGAAACTGAGTTCGTGCCTCAAAACAACTTGCCCTGCCGGGGGCTGGAAAAACCTTCCGAAGTCAGGTTTTTTGCAGAAGTCAAAATGGATTTGTTATGAAACAGGAAAATAATGGTAAAGCAAACAGAGGCGGCAGGAATCCTAAAATCGATCCCAGCATACACAGGCATGTTTTTCGTCTGACTGAAAACGAAAATGCCGAGCTTTTATCGATGTATGAATCGTCAGGAATGCACAATAAGGCGAAATTTATCATATCGCTTTTGTTTGGAAAGGAAGTGAAGACTGTTAAAGTAGACAAAGGAACAGTTGATTTTTATATGCGGCTGACCACATTCCACAGCCAGTTCCGGTCGGCAGGTGCAAACTATAATCAGGTTGTGAAACTACTGTACCGCAATTTTTCGGAGAAAAAAGCGTCAGCCTATCTGTACAAACTCGAAAAACAGACCGCTGAACTTGCTGCCTTATGCCAAAAAATTATTCTTATTGCAGAAGAATTTGAAGAAAAACACCTTAAAAAACAGCCTTGAAATGATAGCAAAAATTGGAAGAAGCAGCAATCTTCATGGCGCGCTGGCTTACAACCAGATGAAAGTTCAAAAAGAAAAAGGCCAGATACTCTTTACCAATAGGATGATCGAAACACCAAACGGCATATATTCAACTGCAGATTTGGCACGATCCTTTGAGCCTTTTCTGCTGGCCAACAGAAATACGGAAAAGCCCGCACTGCATATTTCACTTAATCCTGACCCACATGATAATGTAAGCGATGATAAATTTATAGCAATGGCACAGCAGTATATGCAGGGGATGGGATATGCAGAGCAGCCTTTTGCAGTATTTAAACACACCGATATTGACCGTACCCATGTCCATGTAGTGACAGTCTGCGTGGATGAAGCAGGCAGGAAGATTTCGGACAAGTTTGAGAAGAGAAGATCGATGGCTCTCTGCCGTGAGCTTGAAAGAAAGTATGCCTTAGTTCCTGCAACAGAAAAAGGGCATAATCGGGATAATAAAATTTGCACTCCGGTTGATTATAGGAAAGCTGATATCAAAAGCCAGATCGCTTCTGTTGTGCGCAGTCTGCAGCAATACTACCAATTCCATACCTTCGGTGAATATAATGCCCTACTTTCCCTGTTTAATATTACTGCTGAAAAAACAGAAAGCCATATGTATGGAAAAGCCAGGCAGGGATTGCTGTATATTCCCTTAAATGAAAATGGAGAAAGGGCGGGACATCCTTTGAAGGCGTCTTTATTTGGCAGGGGAGCCTGCCTGCCTGCTTTGAATCTGCATTTTGCAAGATGCAAAGAAGCCTTAAGCCATGCCGATGCAAAAGCCGTACTTAAGGAAGCTGCTATCACTGCCCTCCACTCGACTATTAATCAGAAAGATTTCAATATGCAGCTGGCCAAAAAGGGAATCAATACAGTTTCGAGGGCAAATGATGCCGGGCGTATTTACGGGATCACTTTCATAGATCACAATTCCAGAACCGTTTGGAACGGTTCGCATCTTGGCAAAGAATTTTCTGCCAACGCCTTTAACGATAGATGGGCTAATTGTATGAAAGCAGAATTTGCAACCTCTGGGCAGCCAAAATCCACTGTGCCGAGATTCGATGATATGGAAGATTTATTTGCCGAAAAGCCGCATCGATTATTCGATTTCCCAAATATTGACAAACAGCAGAGCGGGCTGTTTGTAGCATGGGCAGGAATTTTGCCTGATGCCCTTGGTGACGATTTTAACGAACTTGCATGGAGCGCTAAAATGAAAAAAAGAAGAAAGTCCAAAAAATATAAATAGGCGCTGCTTTGTTTGATTACGCTTTCTCTTATTCAATTCACAAACCAGCACCAATCGAGTATTGTATGCTTGAAAAACCTTGTTCAGCCACAAGGCTCTTTTTGTTATATTTGTCCATATCCTAACTTTTCCTTTACTATGAGTGATGAAATTATAAAAAGCCGTGACTATATAGATTGGTCAGCCTTTATTTTCAATAAAATAAAGCATGCCCAAACCCAGACTGCTCTTAAAGTGAATGCCGATATGCTTGCTTTATATTGGGAAATTGGAAATTCTATTATTGAGAAACAGCATCAGAATAGTTGGGGGAGCAAGGTAATTGACCTTCTGGCTGCTGATTTAGCCCGCAGCTTCCCTGACAGCAGAGGCTTTTCTGTGCGCAATCTTAAGTATATGAGGGCTTTTTCCGAGGCATATCCTGATTTTCCAATAGTGCAAGTCCCGCTTGCACAATCGGAAAACCAATTTGTGCAAGTGCCGCTTGCACAAATTACCTGGTATCACCACATAAGTCTTCTGGCAAAAGTGAAAAATGTGGCGGAACGTGCATTTTATATAGCTGAAACATCTAAAAATGAATGGAGCAGGGATGTGATGCTATTACAGGTTCAAAGCAATCTGTATTCCAGAAGCGGAAAGGCATTGCATAATTTTGAGCAGACACTGCCTGAATATCAATCCGATTTGGCGAAGAGCATTTTTAAAGACCCTTATAATTTTGATTTTTTAATGCTTTCTGCAAAAGTCAAGGAGATTGAGATAGAAAAGCTGCTGATACAGAAAATTACAGACTTTTTATTGGAGCTTGGAAAGGGATTTGCATTTGTAGGAAGGCAGTACGCAATAGAGGTTGACAATACAGAATACAAAATCGATCTGCTTTTTTACCATACCATCCTGCATGCGTATGTTGTAATAGAGCTCAAGGCAGGTGAATTTATGCCGGAGTACGTTTCCAAGCTTAACTTTTACATTAGCGCTATAGACGATTCGCTCAAAACTCCGGCAGATGAGCGTACTATTGGCCTGCTTCTCTGTGCATCGAAAAGCAACATCAAAGTAGAATATGCAATGCGCGGTCTTGACAAGCCCTTAGGAGTCGCCACTTACCAATTGGAGCAGCTGGTAAAGGAGAATATTGATAAATTAATAGATAATTCTGGACAGGAATAATAGGTTCTCAAATGCCTGCAATAATATTTTAAGCCTTCAAAGTCATTTGGTTTTGGAGGTTTTTTATTGTGGAGCATAGAATCCTCTTGCCGTAATATACGCCTTCTTTATATTCAGTAAGACAATTTAAAAACAAAGTCCGATTGCAGGGCCAAAGGCAGACAGCTTCTGCCAAATTCCGACATGTACTTACAGCGGGCAGCAACGGCATTTAAATTAACGCCCGGATATAAACATTATTAAAATGCAGGGAGATGATGATTTAAGAGGTCTTGCCAAAATAATGGCATTTATGAGGGCAGTAAGCATATTGATAGTCCTAATGCATCTGTACTGGTACTGCTATGGCTTCTTTGTGGACATGGGTTGGACATTGCAAGCTATCAATAAAATATTAGGTGGATTTGACCGCACAGCAGGATTGTTTTCCAACACGCTTTACACTAAAATTTTTGCAGTACTGCTATTGGCTTTAAGCTGTCTGGGAACAAAGGGAGTAAAGAACCAGAAAATTACCTGGACTAAAATCTTAAGCGCTTTAGGCGCCGGCTTTGTTCTTTATTTTTTAAATACGCCGTTATTAACCCTTCCAAAGCAAACTGCAGCGTTCTTCTATATCCTTACATTGGGGATGGGCTATACAGCCTTGATGATGGCAGGGGTGTGGAGCAGCCGCCTTTTGCGTACCAATCTGATGTCAGATGTATTCAATAACGAGAATGAGAGTTTTCAGCAGGAAACCAGACTCTTGCAGAATGAGTTTTCTGTAAATCTTCCGACGAGATTTTATTATAAAAACAAATGGAACAACGGCTGGATTAATATCGTAAATCCATTTAGGGCAACAATAGTTCTCGGTACTCCCGGATCTGGCAAATCATATGCAATAGTCAACAATTACATCAAGCAGCAGATCGAAAAAGGCTTTTCGATGTATATCTATGATTTCAAGTTCGACGACCTTTCCACAGTTGCGTACAATCATCTATTAAAGCATCATAACAATTACATAGTCAAACCGAAATTCTACGTAATCAACTTCGATGATCCAAGGAAAAGCCATCGCTGCAATCCACTTAATCCTGATTTCATGACCGATATTTCTGACGCCTATGAAGCGGCTTATACCATAATGCTGAATCTGAACAGGAGCTGGATACAGAAGCAGGGGGATTTCTTTGTAGAAAGCCCGATTATTCTTTTAGCAGCCATTATATGGTTTCTTAAAATCTATGAAAATGGGAAGTATTGCACTTTTCCGCATGCTATAGAATTATTGAATAAAAAATATGCAGATGTGTTTACTATCCTTACCTCTTATCCAGAGCTGGAGAACTACCTGTCACCGTTTATGGATGCATGGCAGGGCGGCGCCCAGGACCAGCTTCAGGGGCAGATTGCTTCGGCTAAAATCCCTCTGTCCCGTATGATTTCGCCACAACTGTATTGGGTTATGACGGGCGATGATTTTTCATTGGACATCAACAATTCTAATGAACCTAAAATACTTTGCGTGGGTAACAATCCCGACCGCCAGAATATCTATTCAGCTGCACTGGGATTGTACAATTCACGCATTGTAAAGCTTATCAATAAGAAGGGTCAATTGAAAAGTTCGGTTATCATAGACGAACTGCCAACCATTTATTTTCGCGGACTTGATAATCTTATTGCCACCGCCCGAAGCAATAAAGTGGCTGTCTGTTTAGGTTTTCAGGATTTTTCGCAACTGAACCGCGACTACGGTGATAAGGAGAGCAAGGTCATTCAGAATACCGTAGGCAATATTTTTAGCGGCCAGGTAGTAGGAGAAACAGCAAAAAGCCTTTCGGAACGATTCGGCAAAGTATTGCAGAAGAGGCAAAGCATGAGCATAAACCGAAATGACACATCAACTTCAATATCCACGCAACTGGACAGCCTGATACCGGCATCCAAAATATCCACGCTAACACAAGGATTCTTTGTTGGAGCTGTTTCCGATAACTTTAATGAGCGTATAGAGCAGAAAATTTTCCATGCCGAAATTGTTGTGGATAATAAGAAGGTGGAATCCGAAATTAAGGATTATCAAAAAATACCGGCTATTTTATCCTTTGTCGATAAGCAGGGCCGTGACATGATGAAGCAGGAAATAGAGGAGAATTATAAACTTATAAAACAGGACATTGTTCTGGTTATTGAAAGAGAATTGCAACGCATTAAGAATGACCCCGGACTGCAACATCTAGTGCCAAAGGAAGGCAGCGGTGCAAATAAGTAAGAACAGATGAGATTGCAAATCGTAAGTTTCGAAATAAATCCTCTTGCTGAAACATTCACCAGTTTATAAATGAGTATATTTACTATTCTCATCGGTTCTTACCAAGTTTGTGAATTTTTTAATCATTTACTATAAGATAAAAAAAATGTTATGAAAAGGATTTTAGTCTGTATTATTCTAGGTCTTTTGGCAGCCACTGCTGCAGCACAGAGTACCACTGGGGCACCTACACAAAATATATCTGTAGGTAGTGATCTTGCATACCGCCTTTTTGCTACCCGAAATATGTATACATTTATTAAATTGGATACGAGGAACGGTCAAATGTGGCAGGTTCAATGGAGTACTAAGAGTAAATCTAGATTTGTGAGTACGCTATCTGATATCTCTCGAGTTGATAAAGAAAA
This sequence comes from Flavobacterium sp. FlaQc-30, assembly GCF_044005885.1. Lineage (NCBI taxonomy): Bacteria > Pseudomonadati > Bacteroidota > Flavobacteriia > Flavobacteriales > Flavobacteriaceae > Flavobacterium > Flavobacterium sp. FlaQc-30. Next base: position 148,840 of record NZ_JBIPCO010000005.1, read on the forward strand.
AGAGAAGAATGGCAGATTCTTTCTCTATCCCACAACCAAGATATATACTTTTATTTTGCTTGACCAATTGGACGGCAGAACATGGCAAGTGCAATGGGGTAATGAAGAGGATAGGGCGGTGATTGAAGTATATTAAGAGTTTATAATGAAATAGTAAGCTAATTAAAGCTTAAGTCTTTAAGCTTGCTTGAGAACTTTTCTGTGTTGGGATGCCATGGTTTTCAATAGTTTCTTTTTGCTCGTTATTTTCCGGAGTGATAGACAATTGAATTTTACGTTCAACTGATGCCAATTCTGTTTTCAGCTTACCCAAAAGGCTTTCCTTGGGCCAAGTGCTGTTTAGCACTTCATGAAGAATAGGTAGATCTTTTTGTATTTCGGCAATCCTCTTTTTTTCCTGTGATATGTAATCTGGCAGTTTTCCAAGCGCATTAAGAAAGTTCAATGATGCGAGATTTTCATCTTTAGCGATGATACCGTTGTTGTAGGTATATTTGATATTGCCTTCGCCTTGGATCAAAAATCGGTTTATCTTTAAATCAACTCCCTCTTTTTCGGACGATTCTGTTTTTAGTAAGATTGAAAAACCGTATAAAGTGCCGATTACTTCAAATTGTCCTCCTGTATGGGCTTTCTCTGAAAGATCGTTGAGTTTTTTGCCCATCTGTTTTACATCAGCATCAGAGGATAATCCTTCCAATTTTAAAAGATTTTCAATTGTGCCGTCAGTACCTTTATGTATACGGTGTTGAAAATTTTTCCAATCAAGACACATTCGCTCAAGACGGTCTTTGGCATTTTCCAGCATTACCGTAAAATCTTGCACTTTGTATTTCGCGCTAAACTTAGAACGGTTGAAAGCCTGTTTTTCGCTTTCAAGGCCCCCAATCTTTTTTTCCAGCTTGGCTTTTTCTAAAAGATCAGTATTTCCTGAAAGGATAGCCACATATTCCGAGAAATTCATTCCCGATTTTTCGTCCATACTTCCTTCGTCAATAGTACGTTTGCTAAGATTGTTGTTTTTTAGCTGGTCTATGAAGAGTTGCTTGTTATGCAACAAATTAAATTTATAGCTATCCAATGATTTTTCTACGGCATAAATAATGACATCTACTTTATTATCTGCAAAGAATTTGGCAATTTCATTTCCCTTACGTACAGCACGGCCGTCGCGTTGGGCAAGGTCACTCGGACGCCACGGTGTATCAAGATGATGGACTGCGACAGCTCTTTTCTGTGCATTTACACCTGTGCCCAGCATACTTGTAGAACCAAACAAAACTCTGATTTTTCCCTCGTTCATGCCTTTGACAAACTCTTTGCGCTGCTTATCGGTCTTGGCTTCCTGAATGAATCTCACCTCGTTTGCTGGGATTCCGTGGTCTTCTACAAGTTTGCGTTTGATTTCCCAATACACATTCCATTCGCCAGGTTTATAAGTGCCCAGATCGGAGAAAACAAATTGCGTTGCTTTCTGTGCATTATATTGCCTGTAATACCTTGCAATATTTGCCGCGCAATGTGAGGCCTTATTATCGGGGTGGTCTTTGTAGCTTGCGCTTACCATACGCATATCAAGCGACATTTTGCGGGCAAAGTCAGTGGCGATCAGCATTTTCGCTTTTTCTTCGCTGGGGCTTAGTTTTGGCCTTCCCAACAGTTCGGCATTTCCTGTTTTAGCAAATTCCATTAGCTTTTTAATAAAATCTTCCTGGTCTGGAGTAGGCTTGATATTATACAATAACTCGTTCTTATCAGGACGGTCTATGCCTATATCTTGTGCTGTACGGTAATCTGTGATTTCCGAATAAAACTGCGCCAGCTCTGGAACTTTGATAAAGTATCGGAAACGTTCTTTTGCCACAATATTGTTAGCTACCGAAAATTCATAATCTGTGGTTTTTCTTGCATATATGGCAGCCCAGGCGTCAAAAGAGTGGATGCCCTGTTTTTCCATTGCTCTTGGTCTGAGATATTTGAACAGCAGATAAAGTTCAGTTAAAGAATTGCTTATGGTTGTACCCGACAGAAAGGTTGCTCCCATATCCCCATTGATGCGCTCTTGAATAGTGCGGACTGCAAACAGAAGGTTTAATGCCTTTTGGCTTCCATCTACATTGCCTAATCCAGAAACTCTTGTATGTCTTGTATTGAACATCAGGTTTTTGAATTGGTGGCTTTCATCCACGAACAGATGGTCAATGCCCATCATTTTAAAGTCAACCACATCATCTTTGCGGGTTTCAATATCATGCTGCAGTGTTTTAAGCCTGACTTCAAGGTTTTCCTTGCGCTTGATAACTCCAGCAAGCATCGCTCGGGTAACTTCTTTGCCTTGCGATTGCAGGGCCTCTAGATTGCGCTCTACGCTATCTAATTCAATTTCGAGGATTTCCTTTTGCATCTCAGGTGACTGCGGTATCATGCCGAACTGGTCGTGGGTAAGTATCACGCAATCCCAATCATTGTTTTTGATATCCCCGAAAATACGCAGGCGTTTTTGCGGCGTAAAGTCTTCTTTGCCCGGATACAGGATTCTAGCATGTGGATAGGCAGTACGGTAAGCTTCTGCAATCTCATGAACATTGCTTTTCAAACCGATAATCATTGGTTTATTAGCTAGACCCAAACGTTTCATTTCCTGTGCCGCTGTACACATTACAAGAGTTTTTCCTGCGCCCACTTCGTGGTCGCATATTGCACCATTGTTGAGTTTTATCATCCAAACGGTATCTTTTTGGCTAGAGTACAGATCTTCGATACCCAGTGCCTTTCGATCCAGTCCTGGAAACTCCTGATGGCTTCCATCATAGTTAGGTCTGACAAAACAATTAAACGTATCGTTATACTGCTTGGTTAGCATGTTTTTAAATTCATCATTTTGTGCGTGCAGCCAATCACTAAAAGCAATGCGGATTTCATCAATCTTAGAATTGGCTATTTGTATAGCTTCGATGTCCCGTACCTTGGCTTCTTGATCACCAACCATAATTTTCTTTGTAATGTCTGGTGTGGTATTGACAAGAGCGTGTTTAAGCAATGCAATTCCATCAAAGGTGCGGCTTTCGGACTTGACGGCGTATTTCTCCCAAATATTCATATTGCCCTGATGACATTTTACTGAAAAATCATCAGAGCTTTCCGAGTAATTTACATGTACATCTGCGTCGAAGAGATTGGAAGCAAAACGGGCGTAAAGTTCTGTAGGTATCCAACGTTCGCCCAAATTAAAATCAAGTTCCTCAAATTCGATTCGTCTAGGCCGAGATTCTTCCAAAATGGCAAGACTTGCTTTGGCTTGGCTATCTTCTGGATTATTCTCGAGGTATGCTTTTATATCTTGAGCTTTCTCAACTACATTGCCTGCGATCCAGCGTTCGGATATTTCATATTCCTTTTGCAGAGGATTGTAAAAAATGCGGTCTCTTAATGCTTCTGTCAAAGCATCGTGCGTCATATTGCTAATTTCAGACATATAATTCAAATCGACCTTTCCGCATTTGTTAAGCGAAGCCGCCAGTGTTTCCTCAGGATTGTTAATTGCTATAGTTAAAGAGGAGAAGCTAACAGGATGAGTGAAGATATCAGCTTTGTGTACAATGCCGCCAACCACACGTTCCAGATAGGGGATTTCTTTGCCGGAACTGTCAGTTCTGATCAGTTTGATATTATCAGCAGTGTTAAGAGTGCCGTACTTTTTGACAAAAGCATCATATAGGCGGTTAAGATTTTGCCTTTCTTCTTTTTGTTCTGTCTGGAAGGCCGCCTCATTGTTATACAGCCTTTGGTAGACATCACGAAGAGCTATGTATGCTTCGGCTCTTGCTTTCTGCGAAAGATGCAGTGGCAAAGGATAGAATCTTGCTACACCTTCTGATGTATCTAGATCTTGCAAATGTCCAACCCAGCCCATATCCGACACAAGACAACCGTTTCGGTGAAATGATTGCAACACGCCGGTATATGGAGCGGGTTGGGGGATAACCGGCGTCTCAGGAAAATTATCTTCGGTGGAATTGGAAAATAGATCACCGACAGTTTTTTGCTTATGATCTTCCATCAAGTTATTGGTGTTCGTAATTGCCGGCACGTACGTTTGCTGCAATCCACTGAAAAGGTCGGTTTGCCAGCCAGCCTGGCTAATATTTTTTTTCCGGCTTTGTTTTTTTGCTTTTGCTTTGGATGAATTGGCTACTGTAGCATGCTGGTCTACATTTTCAAACAGGTCAAAAATGCTTAACTGTTTTGATTCCTTAGAGTTTTGCTCATTAGTTGAGGAGGCAGGTAGAGATAGGTTCTGACTTTGATGACTAAATGTTTTGAATTCCTTAGATCTAGCGACTGTTGTGTTCGTCTTTTTTGGTATAGGTTCTACAATGTTTTGATTTGTGTATGAGCCAAGTTCGAGATGAGCTGTAAAATCATCCAAGAGCATTTGTTTAAGTTCTTTTGCAATGCCCTCAATACCACCTTTATGCGTATAAATTAATGCAGATTGCCCATAAGCATCGGTTCCTAATTCAAATTCGGTATGAACAATCCTTGAATTGTCCTTAAATAAAGCATTGCCACGCGTATTGAATTCTGTTTGTTCGCTTTGGCAAAAAAGCTCTTCCCTTTGGGTCAATCCTGGCTTTGTCAGATTCTTTTGCAGAATGATCAGATCACTGCCAACTGCCGTACCTGCGAATTCCGTAAAAAGGTTGTTAGGCAGGCGGACTGCTGAAATTAGCTTGTTATGCTGCATAAGCCTCCTACGGATCGGCTCGTTGCTCGGGCTGTTGAGAACTCCCTGCGAAGTGATGTACACCAGCAGACCGCCCTCACGGAGCATATCAGTCCCTTTGAAGAAAAAGTAATTGTGAACGCTTCGCGCTGCCTGAACTTTTGTACTGTCCTTGCTTCGAGAATACGATAGGTCGAAAATGGAAGTGTCGCCAAAAGGAATGTTGCTGGCTACCAGATCATAGCTGTTTTGTTCCTTTTCGGGAATTTCTTCAAAACCGGAAATCCGGATATTGTCTTCAGGATAGAGATGTTTTAAAATCTGACCGGTAAGCAGATCCTTTTCATAAGCAGTTGCGCTGAATTTTTGATTCTTTGAAAATGATTTTAAGAATAAGCCTATTCCAGCTGATGGTTCGAGTAAATTATCAATGTCCACACCGACTTCACGCAGGGCATCAGAAATCGCATCTATGGCTTGTGGCGGTGTATAAAAAGCCGTTAGGACGGAGTTTTTCATACTATCTACATACCTGCGGTACTGCTTTTCATCTGCGGAATTTTCTTTGAGCAGCTGGTGCAGATTCTGTGTCATAGGAAAAAGGTCGTGTTCGGATTTTCTCCAGTTATTGATATCAGTTTCTTTTGAAGCGGGGTTCAATATAAATTTAAGACCGCCAAATCCGCTGTACTGCATCATTAGCAGTCTTTCCCCTGCGGTAGCTTGTCGCTTCGCTTTCTCCAGATTAAAAGCGATTTGCAGCGCATCAATGTTCTGCTGGAGATGCTGTTTTTTACTGAAGCCCATTTTCCTGTATCCATATTGCGATAGTTCCAGTTATTTCGGTGTAGAGTAGCTCAAACTCTTGGCTGTACGCGAAGTCATCGGATAGGTCATAGCTGGAGAAAACCGGCATACAAATTGGCAACATTTTAAGGGCGAATGGCCGTAATTCTTCATCTGCCATTATGGTATCAAATTCCGTACATATGATCTGAAAAACAGTGTCGAACTTTGAGAAGTGAAGGTTTTTAAAGAGAATGTAATCCGCTATTTCGTGGCATTGTTCAATTGTGTTTCCCGAACTAAATGCCTCTTGGTAGGCAGTGGCCGCCCACAAGGAACGCTGTTGGATGAACATTTGGTCATTCGCTTTTTCAGGGAAGCTGGTATATAATAGTTCCTGCAGTCGTAATCTGAAATACGATAGTTCTATTTGCTGAGTATTCATAGTTGATCTTCTTAAGAATTTTCGTTAAGCCTAAATTACAACCGTAGTTTAGAGTGTTTGCAGAATTGGGATGCCTTGGCCGAGTGTGGCAGGATTTGGCTAAAAAATATCGATTATGTAAAGATTACTTCGAAAATAAAACCCTCTGAATCATCAGAGGGTTTATGATAGTATTTACATCTACAGAATTATAATTAACTTACTTTTCATTTACGAGAAAAAGCCGATCCTCATGCGAGGGTTATTCTCCGTTTTTTTTATGGTTTTTGTTTGGTGAAAACTCAAAGGAGCTTTCTGCATTTTCATTAAGTACAATATAGGCATCAAATTTATTTTCCGATCTGCTTTTCATTCCTTTTATTAATGAAGTTCTGCCTTCATTGACAAGATTTTGGATGTCAGATAAGCTTAATTGCACGCCGCAAATATTGCGAAACTGTATCCAAGAGCATGCTTCATCTGTGCATTTTACAACTTTATCATTAATCATAACGTGCTGGGTTTTGCACTTTGGACATAGGAGTTCCGGCAAGTCATTTTGGGCAATGACAGTCTGCAATAATTCATCTGTAATGCTTGATGCATAATTTTCCATTTCCTTTAAAAACACTGCAGCATCGGCTTTATGGGTTTCGATTTTCTGCAAGGCAAGCTCCCATTGGGCAGTCATTGAAACATCAGCAATCTTTTTGTCTTTTACCAATTCATATACCTGCAGCCCTTTTCCAGTTGGGATTAAGGATTTCATATCGCGTTGAATATAATTGCGTGTAAATAGAGTTTCAATAACGGCCGCTCTAGTTGCAGGGGTACCAATGCCAATATGCTGTAAAGCTTTCCGTTCGTCTTCATTTTCGATATCATTTCCGGCACTTTCCATAGCCGACAAAAGGCTTGCCTCGGTATGAAGAAAAGGCGGTTTTGTTTTCTTTTCCAAAATACAAAGCTCTTTTATTTTAAGTTCATCGCCTTTTTTCAGCTCAGGCAGATCCAGCAGGGGTTCAGTATCATTAGAGAAACTGCCTTTAATGGACCGCCATCCTGCCTCAATAATTCGGGAGCCTTTTGCAGTAAAATCATAATGGAGTATTTGTAGGCTGATATCGGTCAATTCTTTGACGCATGGCTCGGAAATGGCCTCAAGCAATCGAAAGGCAATCATATTGTAAACAGCATTTTCTTTTGCACTAAGTGCTGACGGAATCTTATCGGTAATCAATAATCCATGATGGTCAGTTACTCGGAGATAGTTCACGATACGCTTATTGAATCTGCTCCATTTTATTTGGGAAATGGCCTGTTTGAAGTTTTCCCTCTTTTGTAAAGCTCTTACAAGCCTAGGAATTTCGGGCCAAATGTCTTCAGGAATGTATTTGCTTCCAGTTCGCGGATATGTGATAAACTTCTTTTCGTAAAGACTTTGGGCAATGTTGAGGGTTTCCTCGGCAGAAAGGTTCAGTTTTTTATTGGCTTCTTTCTGAAGGCCGGTAAGGTCGAACAGTAAAGGAGGCTGCTCTGTTTCAATTTTGCCGTCTGCCGATGTGACCATTGCCATTGGGCTTCGCTCAATAGCTTTCAGTACATTGCCGGCTAGTTTTCTGTCGTCCCATTTGATTTTTGAGATGCTTTTAAAATTTATCAGATCTTTGCTATGGGATAACTGTATCTGCGAATAATTTTTTACTGGGAAATCCCTGTTTGCCAGATAGCGTCTGCATATTAATGCCAGTGTAGGAGTCTGAACTCTTCCAAGTGAATATACTCCATTATCGGCAGCTATGGAAAGGGCCTGTGAAGCATTAATGCCCACCAGCCAGTCGGCACGGCTTCTGCCTTGCGCAGCCTGATATAATCCGTCAAATTCTTTTCCGTCTTTCAGGTTATCAAAACCATGTTTGATGGCTTTTTCGGTAAGCGAGCTTATCCAGAGTCGGTTAAAGGGTTTGCTGCATTTCAGGTATTGGTAAATGTACCTGAAAATAAGTTCGCCTTCGCGTCCTGCATCTGTTGCCGCGATAATGCTCTCGCTTTGATTAAATAGGTCTTCAATGATTTTAAGCTGTTTTATTGCGCCTGTATCAGCAGTGCAGCCTTTATCTTTTTTGACCTTTCTGACAGTCAGTAAAAAAGGGTTTGGGAGGATCGGCAGTGATGCTTTTTCAAATCCCGTGATTCCGTAATCTTCAGGCATTCCTAATCCTACAAGATGGCCTAGTGCCCATGTAACAAAATAGCCGTTACCTGTCAGATAGCCATCCTTTTTTTCTGTGGCTTTGATTATAACGGCTATTTCTCTTGCTACGCTCGGTTTTTCTGCAATAACTGTGATCATATCATTACATTTTACGCCCTTTTGATTTGGCAGGAGATTGAGAATCTTCTTGCTGTTCCTGCTGTTTTCTGTCATGAGGATTTGTCTGCCCTGATTTTAAGGGCTCATTTATGTTTTTAGTAGTTTCATTAGTTTTTCCTTCTGAATTTACGGCTGTCTGGGTTTTATGCGCTTCTGATGGTTTTATCTGTTCTTTGATCTTGTCTGGATTTTGGAATGAAAAATCTGTTCTATCGGTCTCCTTATTGTAGGTGATGTATCCGTTATATTCTTTTCCTTTCTTATCCACGAGACCGCTGATGTAGACCGTCTGGCCATCTTGGAGCTTTTGATGCTGCTCATTGTTGAGTTCTTTGTCCCTAAAAGTCTTTTGTGCGCCCTGAGTCTGGTTCTGCTGGTTGCCTTGTGCCTGCTTATTTGGGTCATTTCTGTCAAAGAGAAATTCTACAAAACGTTTGTCGGCATTGAACTGGACAGTTGCGTCAAAGGCGGTTCCTTTTTTGGAAACCATACCTTCCAAAGGAAGCGGTTTTCCTTCCAAGAGAGTCTGCTTTTGCTCTTCACTCAGCTTTATTCCTTTAATTTCATCAGGAATTTTAATGAAGTCAGTACGCAAAGCCACCACTTCATTGGTAAGCCTGTCTATGCTAATTATCGAGGGCAATATTTCATTGTTTTTCGGATTGGTAAGATTAACTACTCGGCCCATATTGCCTGTCCCGAGAAGATTCTCTTTGTCTTCCTTACTGAACTCGTGGCCGAAAAAAGAGAAATTCAGATTAGGTTCTTTTCGGATGCCATGGATGGCCACCACAACCTGTCCTTCATCGTTTTGTTTCAATGATAAACGGGCATCCATTCTGGTAACGGCTGTGCCTAGGTTGAGGCTTACAGGTACGAGTTCATTTGTTTTGTATCCTTTTAGAAGCGGGTCCAGAAGGTTCATTTTTTCTAGTTTTTCCTTACTTAAACCAAGATGGTTTAATGTTTCCCAATCAATCTGTTCCGGTTTGTATTTGTATTCGCTTGTTTCCGGATTTGTCTGTGCTGTTTCCATATCAATTTTATTTTTTTGTTCATATTCTTTTACTTCGTGCTGTTTCATTAATTGGTCGCCTTCAGGAGTCGGGCAATCTATCTGTTTCTGCATGTCTTTAGAAATATCGACAGCCAGTAGTGCGGGGATTTTGAAGAACGAAAAATTAGTTGGGTTCTTCAGCTGGCTGAAAAAATTGGAAAAAAAATTCGAGAATAAATCTCCCTGCTTATCTACCCGCATGAACTGATTCTGATTTTTCCGGGTGGGTTCAGTGGTCTGCAGATTGCCATTCTGGTCAATGCCTTTTACCGCTAGGATTTTCTTTTTTTCTTTATCGAAGACCAGCAGAATATCCGAGAGCTCTTCTGTGATTTTGGGTTTATCATTAATTTTTTCGTCCATAATTTTAAATTTTATATTCATATGCGAAATTAAAAGCGGTGGATGTGCCTATAAAAAGCTGGAATATTGTGGCATCCTTTTTCATCCGTTGGCGTGGGAATTTGGCATTCGGACGTTAAAGCTTTCTCTGATGAACTGGTGCACATCAGAGAGTTTATAATATATTTTTCCGCTGATAGTATAGTAGGGAAGCCTTCGTGAAGAGCGGTAGCGCTGCAGAGACCTTGAGCTTATTTTAAGCATCTGCAATATATCCTGATTGTCCAAAAGCTCTTCACCATCGATGCTGCCGCGTTTTTTTTCAAGTTCTCTAATATGCGCTCCCATAAGATCGAAACGTTCCATTATCCTTTCCATCCAAGAGATGAATTCCATTCTGTCTATGTTCATGGCGTTTTGTTTTGCATTAATGGTGCAAAATTGCCAAAAGCATAAGTCTTTCACTGCCAATGCATGCCAATGTAAAATACTGTTTTGGGAAAATTTTAACGATTAAATAAATTGTCCTAAATAGTTGATTTGATAGGACAGGGCAGTGCTGATAAATGCTGCTGTATGCAGTCGGCCATTCGATGCCAATTGCATCATATTGGCAAGAGGAAAGTATAAGACGCTACAGTTCTTTTTCCATATGCTGTTTAAAGGAAGACTTCAGCTGATCCAGAAATATGCTTTTGCTGTCAGTCCTGTCTTTCATTCGATGGAAGGCATGATGGACATCGCCGAGCTGCACTCTGAACAGAAGCTGGAATACCGTGCTTATTTTACGGATTCCAGCTTTTCCATGAGAAATGCTGCCAGAGGCATGGAGGGCATAAATCAATTCGATCAGGGCATTTTTTGAATCTGTCCAGAAAAAATCCCTGTTTGCCGTATTGCTTTCCGATAATATGCTGGTTTGTTCGGTTTCGGGTTCAATTTTGGAACTCAGGTAGCTGTAAAGCAGTTCGTTTGCTATGATGCGCGCCACTTTATAATCATAGTAGGTAGAAAATTCAGGATCAACTTCAAAAACAAAACTATTTACTCCCTCATGTAGGTCTATTTTGCCAAGGCAAAAAAAGTGGTGGTCCCATTCAGTTCTTCCTGTGCGGTAGTAGCGGTAAAAATCATTGTTGTAAAAATGCTCTTTATATTCCTGCTTGAGGAGATTGAGCTCATTGGAAAAATACTTGTGATGCATTTTACCGCTTATCACCGGACAGGATGCCTCAATGCGGAAAACTTTATTGTAGAATATCAGTTTCCCCAGTATCTGGGGTTTAACGCTTTTAAAAAAATTAATCTCTTCATTTTCATCAGAGAATCCCTTTTCTAAAACATTTTTCTTTACCGTACAAAGCAAGTTTCGAAGCACGGTGGTCATCTGGTAGGATTTTTCAATTATATCTTCAGGATCTAAGCTGAATTGCTGTTCTGCTTTTCGAATAACCTGAAGTGCGTTCTCACATGTGGATCTTATCATGACAACAGATTTTAGATTTATTTGAACAAGGAAAAGCTTTGGGCATCACTGCCCAGAAATTTATTGTGTTTTTTTGTGAAAATATATTTTGGTTGGATCAGCGAACGGTAATGGTTTCGTTCTGCAGTGTCTGCATGAGTTCCATTGCATAATTGTCCCGTGCCTGCACGTATGCTACTTTAGGTATAATGGAAGCGCCAAGTTTTTTCTTCTCAAAAGTTGCCGAGATGCCAAAATCGATCCTTTCAATTTTAAGCTCTCGCGCTCTTTTGATGGTTTGGTATAAAAGCTGTCTGTAGAGATTGAGTCCTTCTGAGGTAACATAGTCCATTCCGATAAGTTCAGGCACATATACAGCTGATGAATTTTTGTAGCAGAACATTATCCCACAGAAATTTCGTTGGACCGAATCTCTAAGCGAGAGGATTATGAACTCCCAGTTTGAGCAACTGTTCATGTTTTGAAATACTTCCCTGCTATAGGTGAAAGTATTTATAGCCAAATTTCGCTCCTTGACATTGCAGTATAGTTCGTAGGCCCACTTTAGCTCTTCTTCATTTAGAGTGTTTTTTATCTCCACATCATAGTATTTCTCAAAAGGAAGTATTTCTTTACTGAAATGTCTTCGCGAACGCGGTGAAAGCAAATCGCCATAACTATTTAAAGCATGCAAATGCTTATTTTCGAGAACACATGATTCTGGCATATCAATCCTAAAATAGCCTTGATTTCTCACCATCTCATCCCATTGGAATCCGTGATCAAAATCGCGCAGAACTAACATATCGGCATCCAGGGAATTGTATTTTTCTTCCAATCTGTTCAAGAGCATTCGTAATGAATGCTCTGCCAGAGGATGGGTCTCGTCAATATAGCAATGTAGACCTTCGGTAAACAATGATCCGGTACTCAGTACTTTGGATGTCATATGAATAGGGTCAGTTTTTCGGAGATCTTCAAGATGTCTTGATACTGATTCCGTGGCGAGCATATCATCTTTCCAGATACCGCATGTGCAGAATGTCATTAAAACCACCTGCTTGTTCTGGTCACGGATAATGTAATAGAAAAAATCCCATTTATTGTCCGGATCAGTACTATCAGCAAAAGTAAGTTCAAGATACCTCATGCCATCCCAGTCTAGGATATTGTGAATGCCCAAATATTTGTTCCATTCCTGCCTGCTGATGTCCGCTATAGTGGTTCGCTCTTCAATTTGAAGCGATTCTGTCTGCTGTTTCTTTGCAGGCAGTTTTGAGCTGATGTCCATTTTAAAAGCCTGACGTATCTTTTCTTCGCTGCTTCCAGTTTCTTCCACTGCTTTCTGGAAATGATAATCCATTGCAGAGACAAGTTCTGATATATCTTTAATCCGATTATGTGCAGATATCGTGATGCGGATGCCAGTATTTTTTATTGGTACGGCCGGATAGATTCCTAGATTCAGGTAAAATCCTTCGTTAAAGAGGCGTTTGGTAAAATTATAAGCTGTTGCTGGTGTTCCCATTCCAATATAGAAAACAGGAGAGTCGTTATCAGAGACTAGGGGCAGACTTGTATTTGAAAGCAGATTTCCGAAATAAGCTGTTTTTTTAGCAAGCTCAGACTGATGCTTCTTGATTTCATCGGAGAGGTGTATGTCACAAGATGCGATCGCGGCTCCTACGGACGCTGGTTCAAGCTGTGCAGAAAATGTGAGAGGGCCGCCAAAAGTTTTGATCTTTTCACGTAATTTATCATCGGTGCAGAAAAATGTGGCACCGCTTGCGCCAAAAGTTTTGCTGAGCGTACTGACCACAACAATATTGTCTTGAAGCGTTCCAATAGAATCAAAGATAAAGCCCGTGCCGTTTTTTCCTTTCCAGCTCATACCGTGCACATCATCAAAATAGAGGTGGAGCTGCTGATATTTATGGGTAAGGCGGATAAGGTCCTGTACTGGTGCATAGTCACCGTACATCGAATAGACGCCGTCGGCCATGTACCATATTTTGCCGGGTCTGCTGCTCAGTGCACGTATCTTGTCTTCAAGCATCTCCAGGTTATTGTGGCGTATCATCTCCACCGGTATTCCCCTTAGTTTTAGCACCTGGCAGGCATTCTGGACGCTCCAATGTGCCTGATGGTCAATAATAACTGCATCTTCATCACGTATAAGTGTAGGGATGATCGCCATATGGCCTAAAGTGCTGTTCTTAGTGATGATCGGCTCTATGCCATACATTTTGCATATCTTGCTTTCAAGCTCGGCATATAAAGGATGGGATAGATAAGTTTTAGAAAGTGGAAACTGAGTTCCATAATTTCTTATTGCGGAAACTGCAGCTTTTTTCAGCCTTTTGTCCTGTTCAAGGCCTAGATAGCCTGTTGTGCCGAAATGCAGCATTTCACTGCCGTGTATCTTTATAGTTCTGCCATTAAGATATTCGCCTTCTGCGCGCAGGTGTAAAATGCCCTCGTCTTTTGCGCTTGAAAAAACAGTATCGACTGTATCGATAAAATTGTTATGCTTGATTTTTGCCATTTTTTTATAAGATTATTTTGGATTTTTTTACTTGATTTTTTTAACACTGAGTGAACTGATAGTTAAAATTCATTATAAAAATTGAAAGTATTTTTGTTTGTATATATTTTAATCCCAATATAGCAACGGTAATTCCCGATTTGACAACAAGTAACCATGTTTTGCAAGAAATAATCCACATTTGACAATTAAAATGTTTCTAAATCTTTATATTTTTGTTAAATTTCAGTTTTAAATTATAGGTCATGATCCCCACACATGAATCTTTTGAGAATCAAAATGCAAGGTTCTGGATTGAAAAAGGAATCCTCTTTTTTGAATACAAACCCAATACGGCAGTAGATCTGCAGGTTGCTATGCGCGTGGTTGCGGACCGGATCGCTTTTCAAAATGAAAGGGAGCTTCCCATATTTTGCGATACTAGGGGAATCGCCTCAATTGACAAGGCGGCCAGGGACTATCTAGCCAAGTCTGGATCACTTCTTGCAAAAGCAGTAGCTCTGATAGGAAGTGAGAATGTTTCCATGACTATGAGCACTTTTTATGTGGAAATCAACAAACCGTCCGTGCCTACCCGAATTTTTATTGTGGAGCAGGAGGCGCTGGACTATCTAATGGACTTCGTTTAGGACAGACGTAAACAGTCAGTCATAGAATATATAAATCAGTACAAATGAAAAATCCTCACAACCGCCAGCGGATGGTATCGATGCATAAGATGTTGTTTGAAATGGCAAGAGGCAATTTCAATAACCAGATTCCTTTGAGCAGCTTCGATGACGAAATTGAAACTTTGGTTGTCCTGGTCAATATGGTTGCGGAAGAACTCAAAGAGTCTGCCTTCCACTCGGGTTTTGTCAACCCCTACATTACTCATAGGATGGTGACGCCCGCTACTTTTATTTTAGATGAAAATCATTCGATAAAAGATGTGAATCAAGGAGCATTGAAAATTTTGGGATATGATTCGGCAGAAATGCTCAATAGGCCAATTAAGGAATTCCTTCTGGATGATTTCTCGGATATGTCAGATATCGAGAAAAGGGAGCTCGAAGAAATGCTTTTATCGGGCGAAATAATTACACTGAATTTTTTAACATACAAAAAGCTGATAGTAAGTGCGGAGTGTTCTGTGTCTAGATTATCGGACGGCAACTTTACGGTTCTCAGCTTCATAACACCTTTTCTCCAGCTTGCTGAAGTTGGTACGGAGGCCCACGAAATAGCAGAGCATAGGCATCATAATTTCAGAAAATCCGATGCGCGCCTGATGCAGCGTGTTTATGATTATGTATTGGATAATTTGGCAGAGCCACTGCCGTCAGTAAAGGAACTGGCAAGGCTTTTTGGCACAAATGATTTTAAGCTTAAAGATGGATTCAGATATTTCTTCCATACAAGCATTTATAAGTTTTATACAGAGGAAAGGCTCAAAAGAGCATACCTAATGATCGAACAGACCGATATTCCTTTGAAGAATATTTCTTTTATGAATGGTTTTAACAGCTATCCAAACTTTTCAAAGTCATTCAAGAAACGATTTGGAACCTCTCCTAACGAAGTAAGCCGAAACAATACTGGCAATCTTTTTTATGAAAGGGACATTAATCCTTCCTGAATAATTATCGCTCCCGATACTACAAGTGATATGAGGTTTTAATTCAGAATTTTACAATCTGAAATCAAATTGAAAAATCATGAAGCGCAGTTTAGGGACAACTTTTAAGAAGTATTTTGTAGAAACAGTCTGCTCATTATTTATTCTGCTTTTTATATATGCCGCAGTAAGCAAAGCGATGGACTTTGAGAATTTCCGCGCCCAGATAGGGCAGTCTCCGCTCTTAAGCCCATTTGCAAATTTTATATCAGTAGGCGTTATTATGGCAGAAATAATTATTTCAGTTCTGCTGGCTGTTCCAAAGGCTAAATATCTTGCACTCTGGCTAGCTGCCGCATTAATGGCAATGTTTACGGCGTACATCATCATCATACTTAATTTCAGTTCATTCATACCTTGCTCCTGTGGGGGTATTTTGGAGAAGATGGGATGGGGACAGCATCTTGTTTTTAATATCGCATTCCTTTTTATGGCAATGGCAGCTGTTAAGTTGAGCACTAAAGACAATGGAGTTTTATTAAAACTTTGTGGAGTTGCAATCGCCAGTGCGGGCATGGTGGTTATTTTATTTGTTTTTTCTGAGGATATAATGGAAAGGGAAAATCCCTTTATAAGACGTTTTCCCAAAGCTTCTGCTGCAAAGACCAATATGCTTGATCTTCGAAATTATTCGTATTATATTGCAGGTGCTCATGGTAATAAAATTTATCTTGGCAATTGGAAAGCTCCTCTTGAGATACTTGAAACAGACTCGAATTTCAAATATACCGTTAAGCATACCATTATCTTGAATAGGGAAAACTATAGCTATAAAGCCGTGGAGGTTAGAATCCATTATCCTTATTTTTATGTTATGGATGGTACCGTGCCAGTCATTTATAGAGGACTGGTTTCAAACTGGAAGGCATCGGTACTTACAGAGGGAAAGTTCCATTTTTCCAGTATTGTTTTCCTTGATCCAAATCAGTTTGCCTTCCGCACTCAAAAGCCTCCATCAGGCGAGAATATCATGGGTTATGGCATAGGTTATCCAGCACCACATATTCAGTATAGTGATGAGGTATTTCAAAAGCAAAAGGATGGAATTTTTGACACAGACGGAACACTGCAGTACAGCGATAAAATGCAGAAGATAATATTCACCTATTATTACAGGAACCAGTATATCATTGCTGAGAATAATCTCAAAGTTAAGGCTAGACCGCGCACCATAGACACTACTGTCCACGCAAAGTTAAAAGTGGTAAAATTAGAAAAGTCTGGAGATATAAAATTAAGCGCGCCTCCCTATACCGTCAACAGAAACACTTCTGTAATCGGAAAATTGCTTTTTGTCAATTCAATGCTTAGAGGAAGATACGAAGATGAGAAGGTATGGAAAAATGCAACCGTAATTGATGTCTACGATATTGCGAAACAGACTTACGTGCTTAGTTTTTATGTCTATGATCAGACGCAGAATATCAAAATGGGAAGCTTTTTTGCGGCAGACTCTGCGCTATATGCCATTTCAGGACATTATCTGCTTAAGTATGAATATGGCAAAAGAATCAATTCAATAATCTATTAGTAAGAAAATATAAAAAATATACCGGCCGGTAGCAGGATCTTGACCGAAAACCTGTAGAAAAGAGTAGGTCTCTATTAAATAATTAAATTTTAGATATTATGAAATCAACAATTTTAAAAGCATTTGCTCTGCCATTGGCAGCATTTGCTCTAGCAAGCGCTGGTGCAGCCAGCACTGCTGATGCGGAAAAAAGTAAAACATCTGCAGTGATTCAAGCTTACATCCACAATCCTGCAGAGGATGATTGTGAGCCTGTAACTGTAAATTGTGAGCCAGGAAACGGGCAATTATGTACCAGCGGTTCTTTTGAGGCCTATGGAAAAGATAATGAAAACAGTGATTGTAATGTCCAATTGCGCCGCCTTTAGATGAATCAAATTATTAACAAAAGATAATGCAGTTTCAAATTGAAACTGCATTTTTTTTCCGGCTAGTCATTGGAAGTTCCGTAAGAAATCCATTCGGCCGTTTTTTTATCTTTTAAAAAATAGTCAAACCACTCCATAATCCTCCTGCTAAGGTCTTCCTGATTTGAAGCTTTTTTAAGGTTATGGTCTTCTGTAGGGTAGATCAGCATTACACTTGGCTTTTTAAGCTTTCTAAGCGCGAGGTAGTAAGCCACACTTTGGGTGTAGGGGACAACGCGGTCTTCCTTCCCTGACCAAAGAAGTAGAGGAGTATTTATTTTATCGGCATTTAAAAGCGGATTATTTTTTAGATAGTTTTCCTTTTTTTCAAAAAGTGAGTTTCCTATTCGATACTGCTGGCTTTCAAATCGCCACATCTCTGACTGTGCAATTCCATTTCTGCTGATGTTGAAATAGTACCCTATAATGTCGCTGATCCCGGCACCAGATGCCGCTACGGAAAATAGCCCTGTCTGCGAAATAATGAAATTAGCCTCATATCCTCCGAAGGAATGCCCATAAAGTCCGATCCTTTTCCTATCTACAAAGCCTTTTTCCAGGACAGCATTAACGGCGGATTTTACGGATTCTAAGGCTGATATTCCAGGATTACCCTTTTTATAGATGATGTCAGGCAGAAGCACAAAATATCCATTAATAGAGTAGTTGGTGATGTTAAATCCAATAGTGCTCTGCAGGGAAGGATTCTGGTAATTATTTACAAGACCAGACATGTTTTCGTAAATGTACACAATCATCGGATATTTTTTAGAAGGATTGAAACCTGCTGGATAAATCATTGCGGACTTGACCATTTCACCTGCGGAGTCACGGCAGTATACCATTTCTGATTTTCCATAAAAGTATTCTTTTTGATGCAGATTCGATTTAAATAGGATTGATTGATTAGTACCGTTTTTTTTGAATTCAAGTTGGGGAGGATTATTATAAGTCTGGGATGTATAGGCAAAGCAGTGGTTTTTGCTTTGCAGAAGCTGTTCGAATTTTTTGCTCCCATGTACAATCAGTTTTTCCCCTGCTTTAAAATTCAGAGAATGATATCCTGTGGAATGGTCTTTTATATTTCTACTCTCAAAAATAAGATCTTCATCCATGGAGAAGGTTTTATTTAGAGTGGGATTATTTAGACGAAAGGAAATATTCTTTTCGCGTCCTTTTGTCAATCGTCTGATGTATGATCCGTCAGCTGCCGCCATCCATATATCATACTGGTCATAAAGCAGAATGTTTTTTCCGTCGATACTCCATCCTGCGCAGCCGTAAACGCTGAACTGGCTCCTAATTGAAGGTTCGGAATCGTTGTCCCAAGAAATTTGTGTATTTTCTGTGAGGTTAATGTGCTGTCTGTCAATCGGATTAAAGATCCACCAGTTTTTCTCGCGGTAATATAGAATCCTGTTACTGGAAGGGTCGAATTTCATCTGCGCAGGATCTATGGACTGCTTTTTTAAAAATTGGATTGTGCTATCGCTTCTTAATTGTTTTATGTAAAAATCTGCTTCCTCATAATATTTATCTTGAAGCCCATAAGGGTTTTTATCGAAGATGACGGCAAAATCCTGTCTTCCGGTTATTCCAAAGGTAAAATGCCCTTCTTCATTCAGCTTAAAAAAGGAATCAGTTTCAGGGAACCAGACCGCTTTTTTCGGACTTTCTGCTCCATTTTGCATCTTGTTCCTTGCAGGATAAAGCGATTTATCATTCCCGTTCCATACTTCAACTGTTGCATCTGTTTTTTGGGAATTTGAAGACTTGTTTCGGATTAGCATGAAGAAAACTTTTTTTCCGTCTTTAGAAATCTGAAGAGGCAGCTTGGAATTGATGATCAGGTCTGCACCAAGTTTCTTATCATTTAAATTAAATGAAAATAGCCGGCTATCTCCAGCTCTGTAATAGTATAGCCCTGTTTTATTACTTACCGAGTCCATTACTGAAAGAAACGCAACATTACTGTCCTGCCAAGTGGGTTTAAAAAGCCTATAAGGGCTTTTTTCAGTAATCAAGACTTTCTGATAATTGCCGAAATGGATAATGCCGCTTTCGTAAAAATTATTTTTTTTGGCTATGTAAAGCAAATCTTCACTGTGAGAATTCATTACATACTCCGTGATGCCGCTAATGGTATCTAGAGTTTTTCCATTACCATTGTATAAGGTGAGCAATTTATCTTTACTTCCAGTGGAAGCAGTTACGATGAATTTGCCTTTTAAAGGCAGCTCGTAGCTGGCCACATCTTTCAATACTGCTGTTGTTAGAGAAGTGAGATTGAAGAGCCTTAGATTGGATTTAGCATCTAGAAAAGCAAATATAGCTTCTCCTGCAAACTTTCCGTCTTTTCCTTTTGGAAATGGGTAGGTCTTATTTGTGGAGGTATTGCAGAGAAACAATGTATCCACTGCACTTTCGTACCGCATTTCAAAGCTTATCCATTTTCCTTTCTCTGATATGCTTTTCAGCTCCAGCGTACCCCAGCGGCTATAATCTCCTTCTGTGGCTTGCGTCATTTGCCTCGCCTGTCCCATACAGGGACAGGCAGATGGCAAAATCCACAAATTCAACAAATTCAAAATAAAAATTCTAAAATGGTTTCGCATCGAATTGAATTTCTTTACTTATTTCTAATAGCCCTGATTCTGCGGATTCAAGTTTGGATTTGAATTTAATTCCAAAACAGGAATCGGCCAGAGCCGGTCATTGGCATTCCAGCCGGGTTTTAAAGGAGACAAGGCTTCATCTAGTTTTCCAAAGCGCTTAAGGTCAAAGAACCTTTGGCCAAATTCGGTAAACAGTTCAAAACGGCGCTGCTGCAAAATATCGGCTATAATATCTTCGGAAGAAATTGCGGCGGTATTTGAAAGGCCTGCAGCATATCTGATGATGTTCAGATCTTCTTTTGCTCCTGTAAGATCTCCCTGATTAGCTCTAGCTTCTGAACGTATCAGATACTGTTCAGCCAGACGAAGCACAACGGAATATTCCAGTGAGCTGGAAGTAGGCTGGTCCTGCTTGTACTTATAGGCATAATGCCACCTTTGAGCGCCGTTGGTCACCATTGCAGTCCACTGGGTCTTTCTTTTATCTTCCGGCTCAAATGAATTGATGAATTCTTCTCTCAAGCCTACAATAGGCGGAGGACCCACCTTAAAGATGTAGAGGTCGCCTTCCTGCGTATTGGCGCCAGCAGTTCCAGGCATCAGCTGCCAGATTGTTTCTGTGCTGCCTTTCAGAAATATCCTGTCAAGATTGCTTTCCTTTTTATACAAAGGGTTATTGATTACTGAAGATGCGGCGGCAGAGGCTTCGGGATATAATTTCATATAAAGATAAAGTCTTGCAAGCAGGGCTTTGGCAGCACTTCGATTAGGCCTTATTCTCTCATTTGATATATATTTCTCAGGCAGATGGTCTGCTGCTCTTTTTAGATCTTCAAGAGCGTTCTGATATATCTGGCCTGTCGTCACTTTTGAGATTTTGCTGTTAATTGTATAATCTGTTGTGGTTACATAAGGAATATCACCGTAAATGCCTGTTAGGGTAAAATGGAGAATAGCTCTTACAAACAGCGATTCACCCATCAGCTGATTCTTTTGATCCTGCGTTAAGGCTGCGGATTTTTGGATACCTTCAATGATGCTGTTTGCAACGTAAATCTGATTGTAGCTCTGATTCCAAATATCACTTACCTGAGGAGTTCCTGCAGTAAGACTGTTATTGAATAAATTGCTGACGCTGTTGGGCTGGTAGTAATTGAATTCGTCTGCGTAGAGGCCAAGCATAGAGGACAGGCCCGTTGTACTGCCAGCAAGAATGCCGTTCATTCTCAGTTTCGTGTACAATCCCGCCATTGCTGCATTTGCTGTTTCAGCATCCTCAAAGGCGGCATCTGAGGTCAGCTGGGATTTAGGCAGGTCTACTTCGACAAAATTATCGCAGGAGCTAAAAAAAATGAATGTTAAGACGGCTGATAGCACCAGCATTAAAAATCTATTGCTTTTTTTGCAGAAACCAGTCTGCAGAACTTCTATGCTATTTTTCATGGTTCTGGTTATTAAGTTAGAAAGTCAGCTGAACGCCGGCAGTAAATATTTGTAAAGGAGGCAGATATCCGCTAAATCTAAATTCTGGATCTCCATTTTTGTATGGCGTGAAAGTGAGCAGGTTCTGCCCTTGAAGCGATAGCCTGCACTGCACTCCTTTAATTGTCTCCAATGGCAGATCATAGCTAAGGGAAATATTTTTCAGGCGGATATAGGAAGCATCGACAATGCCCGCATTACTGTCTGAGTAATTATAATACGCATTTACAGCAGCACTGTTCTGTCCTGATGTATTGATCTGATAAGGCGTAATATCTCCCTGATTATTCCATGCATGAACCATATCTTGCGGCTGGTTTATAAAACTCCCGCCGGGAACATAAGAGCTGTAATCATAATTCAGCTGTTTTACAAACTGGAAAAGGAAGTCCAGCTGCAGGCGTTTATACTGGACAGTATTTTGCAGTCCCCCATAAAATTCGGGTGTAAGATCAACTACAGTCTGACGGTCTTCAATGGAAATTATTCCATCCTTGTTTAAATCTGCAAACTCATAGTTTCCTGTTGATGGATTGACACCATTAAACTGATAGGTCTTTGCTATTGTTGTTGGTTTGCCGATAACATATCTGTTTGAGTAAGTTGAGCCTTCCAACCCAGGAAATGAAACAAGCCTATTTCTGGCCACAGTGACATTGAAATTGGTAGACCATTTAAAATTAGGGTTGTTGAAATTAATTGTGCGGAGAGTAAATTCAAGGCCCGAATTTTCAACAACGGCATCCAGATTTGCGCTTACAGAACTGAATCCTGTCGTTGCAGGGAGCGGTATGCCGACCAGCTGGTTGGAAGACCTGTTTCTGTATCCTGCTGCAGTAAAGAATAATCTGTCGTGGAAAAATCCGGTCTCAAGCGCTATTTCTAATTTTCTATTTATTTCCCAGCTGAAATTTGGATTGAAAAGCCTTGTGGGATCCATGCCTACTACACCATTGTATGCGCTTCCAGAGCTTGTGTAGGTGTCCAGAAACTGATAATCTCCGATTTGGTCGCTTCCTGTGGTTCCGTAGCTTGCACGCAATTTGCCAAAACTCAAAAAAGAGTCTTCCTTGATAAAATCTTCTTTGGAAAACAGCCACGCTGCGCCAGCGGCTCCAAAAGTGGCAAATTGTCTGCCTGGACCAAATCTGCTGGAGCCGTCTCTTCTTGCAGTCAGATTCAGGATGTATTTCTCTTTGAAATTGTAATTCACTCTTCCAAAGAATGCCTGATATTTATAAAGAATTTCATCGTTTACAAGGATAGATTTGGTAACGGCTGCAGAGAGATCAGTAATCTGACTGTTGCTTGCAAAGCCTCTGCCAGACTGGTAAAGTCTTGATGTGGACTGATGCTGCGCAGTACCGCCAATCAGAAGATCTATAGAGCTGTCTTCAAAATCATGGAACCAGCGAATTTGAGGCTCCATTATCCAAGACTGTCTTGCTGTAAGGTTGGTATAGATGGATGATCTGCTGCTTCCGATGTTTAGTGCCGGGTTGTTCATAGTGGAAGGCAGCAGACGCTGCTCCGAATTTTTCAGATCTGTGAAACCTAGATTAGCCTTTATTTCCAAATGTGGTGTGATGCTGTAACTAAGCACTGCGTTAGCCACCAGATCATTTATCTTGCCAATATTGACTCCCCGCAGCTGTGCAAGAGGGTTTCTGAAGGTGTTGTTTTCAAAATTCAGATTTCCCTGACTGTCATACAATGCGGGAGCATTTGGAGCCAGTGTTCTGGCAATGCGGGTAAGATCGGTTCCAGGCTGCACGTTATTTTGAAAGGTGTAGCCTGCTGAGAAAGTAAGTTTGAATCTTTTGTCCTCGCTGCTGTGGTTCATGTTGAAATGGACAGCTCCTTTGTCATATCCGAAATCTTCAGGCAGGACAGTTGTTTCAGTTCTGTAGGTGCCGCTTAAAAGAAACTGGGTTAGATCAGAGCCTCCCGTAATGGAAGCCTGCAGGTTGGTTATAGCTGAGGTTCCTCCCAACAGCTCTTTCTGCCAGTCGGTGTACCTGTTCTGATCCCAAGTGCCGTTAATGTCATAAGCTGCAGCTGGATAGGAGGTAATCCCATCATTGGCAAAAGCCTGTCTTCTCATTTCAAGATATTCAGATGTATTCATTAGAGGAACCATTGCAGTTACCCATCCCGCACCGGTTGAGGCGTTAAGCGTAAAGCTAGTTTTTCCCGCTTTTCCTTTTTTGGTTGTGATTAAGACCACTCCGTTTGCTCCCCGAGATCCATAAATGGAAGTGGCATCCGCATCTTTTAGCACCTCTATGCTTTCAATGTCATTTGGATTGATGCTGTTTAAAGGCCCTGTCGAGGTTGGAACTCCCGAATTGGTATTACTGTATCCTATTGCGTCTGAAGAATAAGGGACGCCGTCGATAATATACAAAGGCTGGTTTCCATCTTCTCGCAGACTGTTCATTCCCCTGATTTTAATCTGAAAGCCTGTGCCCGGGGTTCCCGAATCCTGTATTATATCGACCCCCGCCATGCGTCCCTGCATTGTGGCCAGCACATTGGATACGGGCTGTTTTTCAATGTCTTTCGATGTGATTTTGGCTATGCTACCTGTGCGTTCGCTTTCTTTGACCGAGTAGTATCCCGCATTGATTCGGACCTCCTGCAAGGTAGTGGTGTCGTATGATAAAATGATATTTAGAGATGAACGTCCCTGAATTGGTACCAAGGCAGTTTTAAAACCTATATAAGATACTACGAGAGTGTCATTAGGTGCAGTGGCAATCGTGTACTGTCCGTTGTAGTCTGAAATAGCCGCATTATTTTTTTTGCTTTTAATTGCAAGTGTTACACCGGGCAGGGGGTTGGTGCCATCGGTGACAGTGCCCTGAACCTGATGCTGTTGGGAAATAGATTTGAAATGCCGTTTTAGATTTCCAGCAATTGAATGGGAGAAAGACAGCAGAAAGCCAGTAAATAATAGGCAATAAACCGCTTTCCCATCCTTGTAAAATGAAAAATAATTCATAATATTGGGATTGGTTAGTTAAATGGATGTTTGATTAGCTAAGGTCCTCTGCTAAAGTTTAGTCGCTACTGCAGAGGGCCATTTTTTTATAAAATTGAGATCTTAAATGTGACTCAATTTGATTGTTTCATAGGCATTTGTTTTAAAAGATAAAGGATTGGAAGTAATATTTCTGTTTCTATGATAGGAACGGTCAATCCTTTTTCTATGTAATTAAATTTAAAGTTGTTGCTATATGCAAATCTTTATAAAAACCAGAAGTAGCTTTGAGAAGTTGAGATATATCCAAAAAAGGAGGCGTGGGGTGTTCTCAACTTATACACTAGAAGGATTTACTGGACGACCTTGCGCGCATAAGTGAGCCCACGCCATTTATGGCGTGAGCATTTACACTTATCTTCTTGCGCGCGTTTGAAAAAGTGTCCAGTTTTTTCTAGTGCAAGATTCAAAGCGAATGCTTCAAAAATTTTGTATGAAGTATCGCAAATATATATAATCAATTGCAAATATACTAAAATATCACAAAACTGTCACTATCGTGACAAAAATATTTGTAAATAATTTCTTTTTTTGTTATGATGGCTAAGAAAAGCAGAGATAGGGAAATAATACAAGAAGCAAGTAAGGTATTTTTACTTGATAAGTTTGTATGCAATTTTATTTCTAGTAATTGGATTGACAATAAAAAATCAATTAATAAACAGAGTAAAGAATTGGGAGTCCACAGGCATATATTAACCAAAATAAAAGATGTGGATGGATATAGAATTCCTATGTCAACTTTGGCGATAATGTGTTTTTATAAGAAGATTTCTCTCTCAGATTTTTTTAGACTAATTGAAGAAAAGCATGGTTCAAAAATCAATGATGATTTTGTAGCGAAATCTAAGGATATAGTATAGTTTATAAAATGTCATTTCCAGAAGGATTTTGAAATGCTAACCCCAAAATTAAATTACAATAACTTAATGATTTTTTTCTACTCTCCAAGAAATTCATGGTGAAAAATGAATTTGTTGTTTGATTGAAAACTTGCTACAATGATAAATAACCCATTTATAAAAGAGCTTAGAAAGCTTAAGGAATCTTCCCGCCACGCAATTGCACAGGGAGACAAACGTGATTTAGACAGCTTTAAAAAATATTTGCATATCGAGAGGGATGTCGAAAAAAAACTAAAAGATAGAATCATTTTAAGCAACACATGCAATCACGCACAGTTAGTCTTGGTTTGCGGGAATGTTGGTGATGGGAAATCGCATGTTTTGTCCTATCTGCATGATGAATTAAATGATATCATTTCTAATTTTACAATTCATAATGATGCAACAGAGTCCCATAACCCTAATGAATCATCCAATGAAACATTGTATAAATTATTGCAAGGGTTTAAAGATGATACAATCGCTGAGTCGAAAGATAAAATCATCCTTGCAATCAATTTGGGTACTTTGAGCAAGTTTATAGAAGAGTTTGGAGATGAGTTTAACAGCCTAAAAGCATATATTATCTCAAGTAAAATTTTGGACTCTGATATAATTCATGATGATGAATTTGATAACAAAAGTAATTTTCATCATGTGAATTTTACAGATTATCATATGTATTCATTAACTGAAAACGGACCAGTTTCTAAGATCATATCTACTCTTTTTGAAAAAATAATTTCTAATGATGAAGCAAACACCATATACAAGGCATACTTAGAATATAAAGCTTCAAGTGCAACTACCTTTTACTGCCCAATACTATATAACTATGAATTTCTTTTTAAAGAAAATAATAGAAATATTATAACACAGCTTATTATCAAGGCAATAATCAAGGGAAAAGAAATTATCTCAATTCGTACATTATTAAATTATGTCTATGATATTATTGTTCCTGTTGATCTTTCAGTTTTTGTAGAAACGGATTATCTAAAAAAAATGGAAAGGATAAATTGTTCTGAGTATTTATCCAATTTAATTCCAAACTATTTATTTGAGCATCCGGAATTATCCAGCTTGTTTGAAAAAATTGAACATTTAGATCCTTGCAACAATAGGGATGTAAAAACTGATAATGTTTTATTGACTTTAATAAATGCAGAGAATACATTTGATGTTTTCTCGAAGCATATTGAAGATGACTATTTTGAAAAAATAATGACAAAACTAAATACGGCCGCAATTTCAAAGCTCGAATTGTCTCGCTTTTTTATTAGATTAAATTACTTCAGCAATTTCTTCGAAAATGATTATTTAAAAGATTTTGATTATGATGAATATCTAATTTGGCTGTTTCATTACAATAATCACAATGTTAATTGTTTGAAAAAGATATATAGTCTTGTCGAAAACGCAGTTAGGAATTGGAATGGAGACCCGAAAACTAATGGGAAAGTTATTATTAATGTAGGCAAAAAACAGACTCAGTTTAGAGTATTTAAAGATTTTGAAGTAATTCCAAATGTGAAGCCAATAAAAGAAAAGAAGGAAGAGCTAATTAATAAATTTACTCAAGAATTTTCATTGTCTTTTAAAATTAACAATGAGACAGACTTTGTAAAAATACATGTGGATTTCAGTTTGTTTAAAATACTGAGAATGATTTCACAGGGCTATAGGCCTAATAAAAAGGATAATAATAATTATGTTTATTTTGTTAATTCTATTAATACCTTAATCAATCAAAACAACAATAAAGCCTCATTATATATTGATGAAGTAAATATAGGAAAACCAGTTGACTACAAGTTTTCAAAAGATACATTTGGTGGTTATAAATTTCAATTAACAAAATGAAGATAGAGTTAAAGAAAAGCGGAAGCAATGGCTTGGATTCTATATATCTCACTAAGAATAAAGAATTCAGAGGACATTATACAGGGAATCAAATAAAATTATTGCCATTCAAAACTAATCCAAGTGGCGACAATTTCACTGATGATTTTAAATCGTTTCAAGGAGTGATAGGAGAATTGTTTCGAATTTTTAATTCCAAACATCAAATTAGTGCAGACAAAACCGATGGCTCATTTAAAGTTGGACTTAAAGAAAGCATCTTAAAAAATGCGATCGAGATGGTTGAAACTGAAAATGTCGCCGAGTTTAAAAATATGCTGAGCAAACTTTTTTTTGATGAAGAATCCGGTTTGGTAAAATTTAATATCAAGACCTTATCTTATATGAATTTTATCAATTCGGATAATGCTATTAAAGAGGTTTCAAAGTTTATTTTTGATGTCTTTTTAAGTGATGATTTTAATCATGCCGATTTGCTTGAAGCTACTGACGGTGAAAACTTATTGCATCAGTTAATACTTCAAAGCCTCCCAGAATTGCCAGATTCAGTTAATAAATCAAAAGTTTCATCATATTGTAATTTATTTCCCGAACTGAAAGATCTATTTTTAAGAGATTTTGATTTTTTAAAAACCAATAATACGTACTTATTAAAACATATTGAAGATTTTTTTAAATACTACTATTTTCAGTATTTAAGCCAATTGGTAATCAATTTTAACAGCTATGGCAATGGATTAAAAAAAATCAAGCCCATTTATTTTACAATGGATTGGGAGACTTTATCAGAGTCAAGATTATCAAACCACACCATTGGCTGGAAACAGTTAAAGAACTATTCGCCATTCATATTTGCACATGTAAATACTTTAGAGTTTTTAAATTATATACATATTGATGATAAGCCTCTTGGCAGCTATAATGATATTGTAACTGTTTATGACGCATTAAATAATGAGGAAAAAGAAAGGTTTGACGATTGTTTAAATGAACTAGTTTTATTTTATAGGACCAATATTTCTCTAAAAACCGGCAGTTGGGAAGAGTGCGAAAAACATTTAAGCCTAAGTACTGCAACAAAGATTTTTGATAGTCCAGTAAGCAAAGAAATCTATAGGCTTTGGTATACCATAAATTATCAATTTATGAATACTGATCGTAAAAATGCAGATGTAAAATATGGGAAATGGTTTTATCAATTAGGAAGTTTAAATTATACTAAGAATAGGGGCCGAATGGGAAATACAACAGTTTTGTCTCAAGAACTCTTACTGTTTTTAACAAGAGTGTGCATTGGCACGGAAGAGAAAATCACGCTAAAAACATTATGGGATAAATTTAGAGATCGCGGTATTTTATTTGATGAGATGACGAAACTTGAAATTACCAAATTGTTTGAAAAAATTAATTTAATAGAGAAAAAAAGTGATAGCGGAGATGCCCAATATGTCAAGTCAACTATATAAGTATGTTTCGAATTTAATAATAGCATATTTTAAAACTAATAAAATTCAGCCTGGAGATCGTTTCAATATATATCTAGAGGAAAACAAGGATATTGAATTCCTATATGAGGCCTTAAAGTCCAGTTCAGCAGTTTCTATTGAACCGTTTTTCTATGTGCATCCAGAAGGTGGCCAAGAATACAGTACCTTTAGTATGGTGTTTGAAGAAACCAGAGTAATCATTGCTTCAAGCGTTTTTGCCTCTGAAGATTATTTTACAATGCTCAGAAATAAAGTAGCAGATCAAAATGATATTTTTGAAGGAACGGCAATATTGATTTTATTTAGCGGAAAACTGGATAGCTTATTAGGAGGCAGTGGGAGTTTGATAAAGGAAGGAATGCCATTGCATAATTCAAGATTTAAAAATCAAATAGAGCTGGATATCGAACACAATACGACTTTAAAAAAATTTGAGAAATCAATATTAAGGGCGGTATTAGATAGAAAAAACAAAAGTGTTGTTGAAGACAATAATTCCATTTTTGATTATGAACAAGTTATCAATTCATTAGAAAAAGGTACTATCAATGAAAAGGATTATCGCCTTTTAGGGCTCTTTCATCAGCAAGAATTAAGTAGTAAGAATGGGGATATTTCAAAAGACTTGATAAGTAATTTTAATCTTTTTGAAAAATTTGAAAACATTTTTTTAAATGGAAATCCTGTTTCTGATTTGGAGCAAGATTTGCCAGAAGCTGCCCTAGCGAGAATTATAAAGGAAGACTGGCGCGATTTTGATTATTCTGAAATCGTAAAGTGGATGGATAAGGAAAGGCAAAAAACACCACCTGTATTTCAGAATATAGAAGGAGATAATCTACTTCAAACTGTCTGGTTGAAAGCAGATGGTGATTCGGTGTCTAAAAAACGCAGTCTAAATCTAATAGTATTCAATCCATCTTTGGAGCTTCCTTTCAAAATAAGCGTAAAATATGACCAGTTTATAAAAAAGGATGGGATTAATATTAAAGAAGGTTCTAAAAATATTGCCGTTACCAATAGTGGATACAGTATAGTAATTGAATTTAAGGAATTTGATGCCAGCAATTTATTTAGTTTAGTTGAATATAGAGATTCGGAAACAGAGAAAAGGTACGTTATCAAAATTTTGCATCTGCCATTTAAATCAAATATCCTTTCCCAATTTGAAGGTTATTTTCAACTTAACATTCAAAAATCAAATTCTTATCTTCAAATAAAGGAGAGTTCATCTTTAATTTTTAATCCTGAAGCAGAAATGCCTCAGGTAGAGACCTTAAGTTTAAATACAACATTCAAATCGGCAAAAGATCAAAAATTGATCCTAAACTATGACTATTCACTGGCTCAGGAAGATCTGATTCATTTCAACGTTGATTTGTTTGATATTGTAATTCCAATTGCTATAAAAACAGATTTTGAGGTGCCTAAGCCAATTACGGGACTGGATGTTTGGAAGGAAAAAAGGGTTAATGGCCTTGATTTTAAATATATAAAGGAAGGTGCTACAATAAAGTTATTGTTTAAAAATAACGAAAAAACAGTAAGCGGCGAATTTAGAAATAACTTGATTCAGGAAGAGCAAATAATAAATTCTGGAGGTTATTCGTGGTTTTTAGGAACTGAAAATGCCATTTATAATAATGAAATAGAATTAAATGATGATGTAAAGTCCGCTTTTGACAAGCTTAGATCTTATTACAAATCGAAACAAACCCAGCCTAGTTTAGCTTATCTGAATAAAGAGGTTAGACAAATAGCATTAGAATATATAAATTGTTTTATAAAACAGTTAGAGCAATTGGAAGAAAACAAATCTCTATCCCTTAGAGAAAAGAATCTCTTGTGGCTTGGTGTTGTCAAAGAACAGAATGGAGAGGAAAAAATCAAGTTCAGCCCTTTGCATCCGCTTAATGTAGCTTATCAGCTTCAATTAAACGAGGATTTAAATAATGAAGAGATTTATAATGCTGTTTTAAAGCGTTTAAGTCCTTATAATTTGATTCCTTACATTGAAGGAAAAAGAAATGAAATTTATATACCGATTGAATCAAGTCATTCTCCAGAATGGCTGTATTATACAGTGTATTTAAATTCTGAACAAGCAGTTCCGAAAAGTTTTGTGTCGAGTCTGGTCAATGATAAAATAAAAGATTTTACCACTAATTTTGGAATCCTTTTTGATCAGTCAAAAAAATCTCCAATAAAAATCAATGTGATAAACCTTGGTGATTGCAGAGAAGTTGTAAATGGCATATTCGAATATTACAGAAAATACCTAAATAATGATTTAAGTAAAAAGCTAAATGATCTTCTGCCTGTTGAAGTCAGTATTTATGGATCAGAAAAATTGGTTACCAAGTTTGAAGAGCTAACTTTTTATGAAAGTGTCGATGACATTGAAAAGCATCTACAGATAGAATTAAAAACAAAAAACTTTGAAAAAGAGGATCTTTTAAATATTTTTCTTGATCGAGTAAAGTTTTATACCAAAAAGCAACCTAAAAAATCAGAGAAGTATGAATATGCACATATTACGTTTTATCAGTTTGATGTGACTAAAACTGAAAGGTCTTATGATGAAATGAGTATGGTAAAAACAGGCATTTCCTTTAATGGATTAATGGCTGATGTCTCTTCAACACCTCGAGCTCAAAACTACAGGACCGGCTTTGGAATTTTAGATTTTCCAGACAATCCAACTCCTTTGATTAATCTTTCCCTTTTGTTCAATGCTTTTGTGAGAGTAGCCTCTAATGGGGACCCTTATGAACATAATAAAGCGCTTTGTACAACCATCAATTATGATGTAAAAGAACAATTAGAACAATTATATATTGATTCACAGTGGGTAACTTATATTGATCCTAAGGTTGATTTGGACTTTTTCAAGGAAAATCAGGATTTGGTAATTATTCATTACAGCGATCAATATAATAATTCCAATGGATACGATGCTATTACAGTCAGTAGAAAAACTAGCCAGTATGAATTTGTAGTCAAAGAATTTTTAGAAAAGCATGCTGTTGATTTTGATGCGTCTACCGACACCATTAATATTATTAATTTTTTCAATGCAATCAATGGAGAATGGTTATTAAAATTAATTCGCCAGCATAGCCAATTTCCTAGAGAAAAATTAAGCCTTTTATCAGGGATTAAAACTTCATTGGCATTTCTCTATCATCCCAATATTGTTTGGATTCCAATCTCTTTGGAAGAAATTTTAAGAGTTTCAGGGAATGCAGGGCTAAATATGGGGGAAGGGCTGTTTTCAGCTAAAAATCTTGGCGCGGTGGGATCCTTCAGCGATGATTTGTTATTTGTTGGTTTAGAGGAACTCGAAGGCGAGCTATTGATGCATTTATACCCTATTGAACTTAAAATAGGAGGACTGGGAATTGTCAAAAAAGGCATGGATCAAGGGAAAAAAACTTTCCACCTGCTCTATGAACATCTCAATAAAGGAGGTTTTTTAAGTAAGTTTTATAAAAATTTCTTTGCAAAAATAGCATTGACAAACGCTGAGAAAATGCAGCTATTTCATGTTTGGGATAATCAAAATTGG
The DNA here is from genome assembly GCF_044005885.1 of Flavobacterium sp. FlaQc-30. Lineage (NCBI taxonomy): Bacteria > Pseudomonadati > Bacteroidota > Flavobacteriia > Flavobacteriales > Flavobacteriaceae > Flavobacterium > Flavobacterium sp. FlaQc-30. The sequence continues at coordinate 181,096 of NZ_JBIPCO010000005.1, forward strand.
AATTTAATCACTGAAAATTACCGTAGCAATCTTTTAAACAACAATTTTACTATCAGCAACCGATTAAATTCAGCTATTGGAACTTTCGGATTAATCCACTTCGGGAATGATGTTTTCAAGCGACAAATAACCATTACGGATGAATATATGAAAGTTGATTTTCAAGAAGCTGATGGATATAACTTTCTTGTAGAATCTATTGATGATCTAATCCATCTTTTTCACGAAACAGAGACAACTATTGATAAAAATAGCCTATTAGCCAATACTTTTTCCAATGCCAGCCTGGAGGTGTTTACAGCTGTGAAACCCTTTATTCAAGAGAATGTTGAATTAGACAAAAATGATCCTATTGAAGATGAGTCTGTAGAAACTCATGAGTATAATGATCAAGCAGATGACTTAATTTCATATTACAATAGTGGAGAAGGGATTGAAATTATTTTTGGCACTGATCTCAATAGTGGAAAAAGCGTAATCTGGGAGCCGAACAACACTGATAAGGTGATGCACACCAATACAGGCATTATTGGTACGATGGGTACAGGAAAGACACAGTTTACAAAATCCCTTATTGCGCAATTAAACGATAATTCAAACAGGAATATAGGACGTGAAAAACTCGGCATTTTAATTTTTGACTATAAGGGAGATTACATAAAAGAAGATTTTGTAAGCAAAACTAATGCAAAGGTATTTGAACCGTATCATCTGCCATATAATCCATTGTCTTTAGAAGCTGGAGAGCACTCAAAACCAATGCTTCCGCTTCATACAGCCAATGATTTAAAAGAAACTATTTCCAGCGCTTTTAATCTGGGTAATGTCCAAAAGCAAAGATTGAGAGATGTAATTGTTGAAGCGTATGAAGATAAAGGAATACAAAAAGCAAGTAAACAGACTTGGACAAGAATCCCGCCAACATTAGCCGATGTTTGCAATGTATACTTACGCAGCGAGAATTATTCACAAGATAGCTTGTATTCTGCCATTTCTAATCTCTCGGAGTTTGAAATATTTGAGCCTGATTCAGCCAAGACAAAATCGCTCTATTCTTTAGTTGAAGGTGTCGTAGTCATCAATTTATCCGGATATGATGAATCTATCCAGAATTTAATTGTTGCAATAACCTTGGATGCTTTCTACACGCAAATGCAGCGTCACGGGCATAGTGCTATAAATGGGCATAGTCGTGAGATTAAGAAAATGATACTAGTAGATGAAGCGGATAATTTCTTAAGCAAAAATTTTACCTCCATTCGAAAAATATTGAAAGAAGGTCGAGAATTTGGGGTTGGAACCATTCTTTCGACACAATTCTTAAATCATTTTGCTACTAGTGAAAATGAGTACTCAAATTATATTTTGACCTGGGTAATTCATCGAGTAAATGAAATAAAAATTAAAGAAATAGATTCACTGTTTTCGCTGGAAACCAAGCAACAGCGTGAAAACCTTGTCAAAACTATTAAAGGATTAGAGAAACATCAAAGTATTGTAAACTTAGCAGGTTCAGGGCCTATTCTCGTTAAAGACAAAGCGTTTTGGGAATTATAGAACATAATTAAAAATGAATTTTAATGAAAAAGACAATAAAAAATAAATATTTTTTCTGGGCGATAGTCTTCTTCGGAATGTTAGGGATTTATATGCCCATTATTGTTAGAATATTTCAGAAAAGCAACAATATACTAATTCTTGATGAAACGGTATTTAATATTGTTACCTATTCAATTTCGATTCTTGTTACCTCAATCTATACTTTAATAATTAATTCATCTGATGGTTCTGAAAATTTTATGAGTAAACTATTTGATCACATTGGTTATATAATTGGATCAATTGTTTATGTATTAGTCATAAATTATATAGTCACACTTGAATCAAAATTTTGGTGCTATTGGCTTCCGATTATTTTAAGTCTTATTGGATGTTTCGTTTCTTGGAGAATGTGGTTTTTAGCTAATAAAGATGAATTTTTCGGTACAGGTGCATTAGGTAATTAAATAAAAATAAAAATGGAAAAGATAAAATTAAGAGCTTTAAAAGTTTCCCAGCCTTTAGGTAATTTTTTTGTAATTAGTATAAAGGCAAGTATTTTAAAGACAATTTCATTCTCTGAGCCATTAACATATTTGTCTGAAGATGGCACTTTAAAAGGGAATCAAAGGCCAATTAATGAGAAAAGGCTGAGCGAGATAGGTAAATATATAGATACCGCAGAAATGACATTTCCTAATAGTATAATACTTTCTGTTAATAATAATGAAGATGGCTCTATAATTGAAGATATAAATAATCGTTGGGAATTGATAAGTGAAGATGGTGAATATTTTTTAGAATTTCCTGGAAATATAAAATCAGCATCAATTATCGATGGACAACATAGATTAAATGGATTTAACTATATAAAAGATGAATCAAGACTAGAAATGGAATTATTATGTTCAATATTTTTCGATTTACCAAATCCATATCAAGCGTACTTATTTGCAACCATAAATGGAAATCAAAAAAAGGTTGACAAAAGTTTAGCTTTGGAACAATTTGGCTATTTTATTGAGAAAGAAGACAAAGAGTCTTGGACACCAGAAAAGTTGGCAGCGAATATAGTAAGGAAATTAAATTTTGATAAAAAGTCGCCTTTGTATTCTTTAATAAAGTTGGCTCCAATTTATGATAACGAAGATTTTATAAAATTAAACAAATCAAATTGGTTAATTTCTACTTCTGCAATGATTGAAGGAATCTTAAGTTTGATTTCTTCTAATTATAAAAGAGACAGAATAGAAATGATGAACAAAAAAATTTTTTATGGTAGAGATAGAAAAATGCTGAAAAATATAAAAGACAATAGTCCTCTTAGAGATGAGTTTTTAAATTATAAGGATGATTTTATTGAGAATGTGGTTTCAAGCTTTTTTAGTGTTGTTGATGAAAAAATTTGGTCAAAAACTGGAAGTAATTCTTATTTAAAAAAAACAATCGGGATTCAGGTTTTATTTGACGTTTTAAAAGAATCTTTAAAAGTAAATAAAAAATGGAGTAGAGAGATTATTGATTCGATATCTCACGTTGATTTTACTGATAACTACTTTCAAGTTTCAGGAATAGGAAAAACACGAATGAGAAATGTTATTTTTATATTAAACAAATTAAAATCAATTGATCAAATACAAAATGAAAATGATAAAAAAGAAATTTTAAGATTAATTAAATAATTTTTTTGATATTTTAAAAACAAGTTTGATTGGGATTAGAATCGGTGCGAATTAATATAATAATGAAGGTTAAATAGTTTGAAGATTTGACATGTAAAATATTTGCGATATAATGAATAGTGTTTCTTATGAAAATGAAATAATAAAAGCTTTTCAAAGTACTACAAATAGTTATAAATATTATTGGTGGTTCTCCATTTTGCAATTAATTAAAGGAAAAGAAAAGCAAGTTTTCATGTTCGATGAAATAGTACTACAGATGATTGTGCTTGCATGGTATCCTGTAAATTTTTATAAAATATCTTTAGGTAAACAAGATCAATTAGCTTCATATATTAAAGAAATTAAAAGCCATTTTGATAGTTTAAATGATGATATTAAAGAAGAAGAACTATTATTATTTCTTACGTTAAACAAAGAGCATTATTTAATTAAGGGAATAATTAATAAATTAGTTAGATATGTGCCTTATAGATTTATTAGACCTTGGTTTAATGAAATTATTGGTTATGAAGATGCAAAAGTAAACAATCAGATTGGTTTGTTTCAGAATAATTCAGACAAGCAAATTCCGTACGAGATAAAACGAGAAACAAAAGAGATTTTTTTTAATTTGCATTGGTATGAATGGATATATTCAAACTTAAAATTATTAGAGGCTTTTACCTTATATGAATTGTTTAAATATATTGAAAAAAATAACTCTTATATAACAAATATATCTTTAAAATTATTTAGACCTAAAGTTAGAAAATTAACAGAGGCGACTAAATTATGGAAAAATTTTATTAAATCTGAGGGAGGTAAGTTTAATTCAGTTTTTGAAAATAAGCCTTTAATAGAATTAAATAAATTATCAATTGATCATTATTTACCGTGGTCCTTAGTGACACATGATAAGCTGTGGAATTTACACCCAATAGAACAAAATGTAAATAGCTTGAAGAGTAATAAAGTTGCTCACATAAAATATCTAATTAATTTTGCAAATCTTCAATATTGGTTTATTCATTACATTGCCTCTATCGATTCGAAATACTTGGAAGATTATATCATATTATTTTCAGTGAGTAAAAATGAATTATTAAATATCACGAGATATAAATTTATAGAATTACTTTCTGAAAAAATTACTATTGAAACTGAATTAGCTGCCAATTTAGGATATTATACTAAATGGTCATACTTAATCCAAGAGTGATTTTTTCTGTTAAATAGTCAAATCCATCAATATTTGAACGCTTATTTACTTCTTCATATAGAAGTCGCAAGCCATCGTCCACATGCATTTTAATGTATCGTCCAATATCTTTGTCAGTTTTATACAAACCATAATGAACACAAATTAATCCAAGATAAATATCATAATACTCTCCAAAAAGCACTGATTTTGAATATTCTTTTCCACCGGAATCTTTAATGTCATTAAGATCTAGTTTTATATTTTGTGATAATGAATAAGTATATGCAATTCTGGCAATAACGTTCTCTGTGCCTAAACCCAACTTTCGTGTTAAGTAAACCACAATATCTTTATTGTCTCTACTAGTTTTAATTTGCGTAAACATCCTGCTCTTGTTTTAAATGACTAAATAATTGATCCACGGCAAACGGTTTGAAGCTAGAGCCACTGTTGTCATTCTCGATAACAAAAACTTTATTAACATTCGGTTTCAAATAGTTAAATTCAAATTCAGACAGCTCTTTTTCTAATAATGGGAATAACACAACCTGCTCCGAAATAGCAGGGTAAAACTCTTTGATTATATTTTTTGAATGGTATTTGTCGAATTTCTGCAATGGACTGTCTATAAATACAGGGAATCTAATTCCAGATTCATCGACCAAAGCTTTTAATAAAGCTGTTGCGTATAGCTGCTGTTCACCTTTCGACAAAGAATCTTTGTCTATTATTTCGTCGTTTTTATCCAACAAATCAATATCCATGACATCATCAACAACGTTTACTCTAACATTGTGAATAAAGTCATTTTTGTGCATAATTTTTTTGAGCCCCAAAATAATTGATTTCTGCAATGAATATTTTTTGTCTTCTTTAATCTTTTGAATTATCTCATTGATCTTTACCAGAAGCTTTTCTGTTACTTCAAATTTCTTTTGGTCAGTTTCTACAAGTTTAAAGTTCTTTTCATATTCTGAAAGCACCTTTTTGGTTGAACTTAACCTGTTATTTAAATTATCCAATTCTTCAAGAAGTTTTCCTTTGTTGATATTCAAAACAGTTATTTTATTTTCTGCTTCTTTTTTCTCTTCACGCAATTTTTTTGCCAAAGGATTGTCTTTCCTAGCTTCTGCCTGCTTAATTTGATGGTAAACTTTGAAAAGGTAAATTCTATTATTTTTCTCCTGTTTTACAATAGAGGTGAATTGGCTTGAAAAAGTGCTTTTAATGTTATCGAATACCGCTTCAAAATTTCTAAACTGCTCAGTAGTATAATCTAAAAGTATTTTTTCAGAATTATTTTTAGATAGTTTTAAAGCTCCTCTTTCTAAAATGGTTTCCTTAAGCGTTTCTTCTATCTTAATTTTTTCTTTAGAATCTAAATTTAAATTTTCTAGCTTTTTCAATAAAATAGTTGAGAAGGAATTTAATTCTTCCGTTAAGGCTTCTTGATCCATCGAGCTGTTTTTCGAATTCTGCTCAGAAACCAATTGCTCTCTCAGTTGCACCAATTTTTTTCCTGCGATTACCAACGGAGCAATGTCCATCAGTTTTTTCAGTTTGTTTTTTATCTCTGCAGATTCTACTTTTAAGATTTCTCTTTCCGATTTCATTTTTTGAAGCTCTTCAAGAGTAATTCCATTTCCTTCACGTATCAGTTTTTCCTGGATGCTATCGTTATTTGTTTTGTGATTAGCTATTTCGCGATCAATATTGGCCTGTTTTTCCTGATTGAACTCAATTAATTCCAGCAATTCAGATTCTGTTTCGGTAAGTTCAAAAAGCTTGGTCTGCTGAAGAGGAGAGGCTCCTTGTCTGCGCAGTTTAGTCAATAAAGTTTCAAGATTTTTCTTTAAATCTTCATATTTTTTTATTCCTAATACTTCAGAATACGCCTTGCTTAAATTTTTTAGTTCAGACTTTGATTTGGCCTCTGCTAGGGAAACAATTTTTTCAGCATCGAAAAAGAAAAATTTCGCAATTTCGCGGGGCAGAATAAAATCATTGATAAAAACTTCGTAACCGACTTCCTTTGTCAACTCATTTTCTAAGCCATCGATAAATATTCTTAAATCTTCTGAATCAGATTTTAGATTGTATGATCTTTTTATTACAACTGATCGGCAGGGGATGGAAGGTATCAAGATGTCCGTTAATTCAATTTCTACTGAGAATACGGGATTGATTTTGCCATTATTTTCATAATCGCTTCTAACTTCTCTGTTTAAAAGAGATTTGATAAATTTTTCATAACCTCCCGCATTCTTAATGTCCTTTTTGTATTTATCTTCTACTTCGCTCATCATTTTTCCATAAAAGACCCAGATTAGGGAAGTCAAAAATGTAGTTTTTCCAAACCCATTTTTTCCAGCAACAATGCTTATGTTTTTAGAAGAATCAGGGGCAAACAATATTTCATTATCGCCTTTATAAATTCGAAAGTTTTGGAATTTTATTTTGTTTATTTTCATAATCCATTGTCATTTACAAAGCTTTCAATTCTGTTTTCAACATCATTATGAAGACCATATTTGCTAATCATTAAGGTTTTAGTTTCCTGCAGAGCTATCAAGTTATCAATCAGATGATAATATTCTGGATCTTCTTGGCATACATCACGAAGTATTCTGCGCTCGGTATCGTCAAGCGATTTAATATTATTAGTGCTAATTTCTTTGTTATAAATTTCTTTGTACAGATCACCAACAGTGTGATCAAAATATCCATCACGGTTCCAGGTTACCTGTATGGCAATAAGTTCCTGATTATTTATCAGTGTTATATGTGGCCTATCTTTCTGGATTTCTTTTTGAACGATTAATAAATCTTTTAATATCTGGTATCTATATTCCCAAGTATAGTTTCCGTTAAAAGTTCCGTCTTCACGAACGGCTTCCTGTCCATTTCGCCTAGTATCAGAACGATTTTCTGAAATATTTCTACCTTCAACTAGTCTGTTTCTGAAATCTAATAATGGCTGCATCCAATTTTGCCCATTGTCTACCAAGGCGGTCATTGACTTATCGCTTTTGACTACCGTACATGTCCAACAGCCAAATCTGCTCTGACCGCATGAAGTATGTTCCCTGTTAACTACTACAGTAGGGCACTCGTAATCATCAGCACTAGCATCGGCATAAATTTTAAATAGGATTGAATTATCAAATCCCCATGGAGATTTGACAGCATTTATGATGTACCAAACTTCTTCCAACATCAGATCTCTGATAGGAGGATAGACATAAGTATTTGGGGTGCTATTATGTTTGGATAATCTATTTCCTGTCACCTCATGTTTTTTCATTGAGCGTTCACGAGCAGCACTTTCTTCATAACGCGTACCCAGCAATACTATGGCTTCACCCTTCTCGTCGATCTGCTCTAAAAGAAAACTTGAGGTTGGTCTTATTTTGAGTTTGTCAGTACACCATCGAAAAGCATTGTTCGGCACAGGATATCCCTTTCCAACCACATTGATCCAGAAGGTTTCTTCTAACTTAGGAACTGTCTTTTTAACAAAAATAGGAAGATTTTGGTTTCTCGCTTCTTCGGTAATCTTCGCTAATACATCATCTACATAGCTTGCTATAATCGGATTTTCCACCATAGTGTCATTGCATACCACATATACTGGCCTTTTCAGCTGAAAAGGAAAAGGAAGATTTTCTCGGATTCTCAATAAAGCGATCCAGACAAGAGTCAGCAAAACGGTAGAGTCTTTTCCACCGCTGAAACCAATGATCCAAGGTCTGTCTGATTGATCGGCATAAGCATACTGATCGATAATTTCATCGATCACGGCTTCAATTCTTTTACTTCTTATTGGAGTCATATGTATTTTATTATCCTTTAAAATTAGAAAAATTTTAAAATAGAATTTCTGCAAATTTAGGCTTAATATAAACAATTTTATCTAGTTGTTTGTTTTTTATTTAAACGTGAAAGCCCAATGGATTACTCGTTTTTATAACTTCCTAGAATTCTGCCTGTTGAAAACTTCAAACAATGGAATTTTGGAAAAAGGCATCTTTTCTGCATAAAAAAAAGCCTTTCAGATTTCTAAAAGGCCTTCATTGAAAGTAAGAGATATTATTTTTTAGACTCTTCAATAGAAACTTTTCTGAATTCCTTCAAAAGTTTTTCGATTTCAAGAGAAGATTTTCTCGCTCTTGCTCCAGCAGCTTTAACTCCTTTTTCAGCTAATGAATCAGATTCTGTCGTGAATGTTTCTATTTCGGCATAGATTTTTGCTATTAAATCTTTCATATTTCATTTTTTTGATATTAAGTCTGCAAAAATAAAAGTTTAACTTCGAGTAGCAAATAATTTATAGTATTTATTCGAATTTGCTTTTCATATAAAAGTGTATCAAGGCTTTTGATGTGAATGCTTATATATTAATATTAAATTTATGTTTGAAGCTATGTTACTGCCATCTATTAGGATTTTACCTATTAATTGGGTAGTTGTTAAATCAACTAAAAGTTTATGAAAATCCAAAAATATTATTATTTCGCCCCTAATAAACTTTTTCTAATAAATTTTTGAAATTTTCCGATTATAGTGCTATTTATTAAACTGCAAATTAGGAAAAACACTTCCATGTAGTGACAAGTTGACATGTTGTCCGTCTTTTCGAAATTTATGGATTTAAATTACTTTTTTATGAAGTTAATATTGTAATTATGGAGAGAGATGTTGAGTATACCAATTCAAAGTTGACACCTGAAAAAGCCTTTCAAATGCTTAAATCGGAAGGGTTAGATATAACTATTGAGCAAGCTGAAGAAATTTTGTATTTTTTGAGAATAATCGCTAATATCGCCGTGTTGAAATATTTAAACAAAACAAAATGAGTAAGATAGCTGATCTATATATCAGAGTGAGTACGGATGAGCAGGCAGAGAAAGGCTTCTCACAGCGCAGTCAGGAGGAAATGCTGAGAAAATATTGTAGCATTAACCAGATACAGATACGCAATGTAATTTATGAAGATCATTCGGCAAAGACCTTCAACAGGCCTCAATGGAAAAAATTTCTTGCTGATTTGAAAAAATACAAGAATAAAATCAACATGGTGCTTTTTATGAAGTGGGACAGGTTTAGCCGTAATGCGGGTGATGCTTACCAAATGATCAATGTTTTAAGAAAATTGGGTGTAGAGCCGCAGGCTATAGAGCAGCCCCTTGATCTAAGTGTTCCCGAAAATAAAATGATGCTTGCATTTTATCTGGCTGCGCCAGAGGTTGAAAATGACCGCAGGGCATTAAATACTTTTCAAGGTCTTAGGCGCGGGAAGAAGGAGGGGAGGCATATGGGGATGGCACCTTATGGATATGCAAATAAGGTTACTGAGGATGGAAAGAAATATATTGCCATTGTACCGGAGAAAGCGGCAAAACTTATTTGGATATTCGAACAGGTTGCAAGAAATGTTTTTAGCACCGAGTCCATTTACCAGATGGCGAAAGATAAAGGGCTTGTCTTATCTAAGAGCAATTTATGGGTGATTCTTAGAAATCCGCTTTACTGCGGAAAAATAGTTGTTCCCAAATACAAGGATGAAGAAGAAAAATGGGTCAACGGACAGCATGAGCCGATTATCAGCGAGGGATTGTTTTACAGGGTGCAGGATGTCCTTGACAGCAAAGCTCGTACATACAGACCGAAAATTAAGACTATTGAGAATTTTCCCTTGCGGGGCTTTTTTCTTTGTCCAAAGTGCGGTCAGAAACTGACAGGAAGCAAATGCAAAGGAAGGAGTAAATATTATTACTATTATCATTGCGATAAAGATTGCAGATGGAGAATAAATTCAGAGGTAGTCAATAAAATATTCAAAGAACATTTAAATAAATTAAAACCTTTGGCAGAAGTAAAGAAATTATACACGGCAGTTCTGCTTGAAGCTTACAGAGAGCATACAGGTGTGGTCGCCAATGAAAAGAAGAAGTCCCTTGAGCAGATTGCGATTTACGAAAAGAAATTATCAGTTGCTAGAAATTTGCTGGTTACAGAGAAAATAGATCCTGAGGATTATAATCTTATGAAAGCGGAATACAATGCTGTAATCAGTAAGCTGGAAAAAGAGATGGGAAATGTAGAGGATGACAGGGCCAATATAGAGCAGTTAACGAACTCAGGACTGGAAAACCTTATTAAACTCGGCGAGACCTTTGAAAATGGGACTTTAGCTGATTCTAGGGAGATGATTGGTTTAATTTTTCCTGAAAATTTCACATTTGAAGAAAAGAAAATCCGCACCGCCCGAATCAATGAAATGGTCAACTGCATCTATTTGGTAAACAATAGATTACGGGCAAAAAAAAACGGGACAAAAGATGATATTTTTCTTTTGTCCCGAGTAGTGACCTCGACTGGATTCAAACCAGTAACCTTCTGAGCCGTAATCAGATGCGCTATTCAGTTGCGCCACGAGGCCTTTTTTATTATCAATTAGCTAATTTTTTGTAGCTTTGTTGATTGCTTATTGCGGGTGCAAAGATAGACATAAATGTGAGATATACAAGAGAAAAATAACATAAAAATAAAAAAAAATGCAGATTAAAAATTATATACGTGATATTCAAGACTTTCCAAAAAAAGGAATTTTATTTAAAGATATCACTCCACTGCTAAATGACCCAATTGCACGAAAAGAATGCCTTGAAATTTTAGTAAAATCATTAAAAGATCAAAAAATTGACAAAGTAGTAGGAGCAGAGAGCCGCGGGTTTTTCTTCGGGATGTTATTAGCGCAGGAATTAAACGCTGGCTTTATTCCGGTTAGAAAGCCAAATAAACTGCCATATGAGACGATTTCTGCTTCGTATGAACTCGAATATGGTTCTGATAACTTAGAGATGCATACAGACGCTATAAAGAAGGGAGAACGTATTTTGATTCACGATGATGTTTTAGCAACTGGTGGAACCGCAAAAGCAGTTTGTGAACTTGTAGAGAAACTTGGCGGTGAAATTGTACAATGCAATTTTTTAATGGAGTTGTCTTTTCTAAACGGTCGTGAAAAAATTAAAGACTATCCAATCTTTTCTGCGATTACTTATTAAGTGCTAAAAGGTATTGAATAAAAAAAATCCCAATTCTAAAGTTAATTCAGAATTGGGATTTATTATTTCTAATACTTTTTTTTATCTTAAACTTGCTCCAAGCTCAGTTTCAAAAGTCTGTTGCAACTTAGACATGATTTTATCAATCTGAGCATCAGTAAGCGTTTTAGTATTGTCTTGAATTGTAAAACTCAAAGCATACGATTTTTTGCCTTCTGGAAGTTTTGCACCTTCGTATACATCAAATAAATTAATGTCTTTTAAAAGAGTTTTTTCCGTTTGCTTAGCCAAGTTAAAAATACTTTCGTACGTTGTATTTTTATCAATCAATAAGGCTAAATCTCTACGTACTTCAGGGTATTTAGGGATCTCAGTGTATTTGATTTTACCTGTAATAATTTTTAAAATTAAATTCCAGTTAAAATCCGCATAATATACATCTTGTTTTATTCCAAAATGCTTTAAAATAGATTTCTTAATTACTCCGGCTTCTACTAATACATCATTATTGTAAGTAATCGCAGTTCCTTCAGAAAACACATCTGATTGTACTGGTGCATTAGAGATTTTTTCAATTCCTAAACGAGCCAAAATACCTTTTACATATCCTTTCAATAAGAAAAAGTCAGTTCCTTTTTGTGGGTTTGTCCAAGATTCTTTGTTTCTGTTTCCAGAGATTAATAAAGTTAAATGTTTGTGCTCTTCGTAACCGCTTAAAAATTTATGGTATGTTTTTCCGAATTCAAATAATTTTAAATCAGAATTACGTCTGTTAATATTGTATGAAACAGCTTCAAGCCCAGAAAACAACAAAGATTGGCGTAATGCCGCTAAATCACTGCTCAATGGGTTTAACATTAATACATTGTGCTCTTCTTTTAAAACAGTCGATAATTTTGCATATGAAGCTGTTGTTAAAGAGTTTGCCATCATTTCATGGAAACCTTGTGAATTCAATTGTGAAGCAATTGTATTTTGTACTTTATAATCTTCGGTTCTTGGTGAATTTGCAACCGTCGCATTAAATTTCTTAGAGAAATTAATATTGTTGTAACCGTAAACTCTTAGAATTTCTTCGATTACATCAATTTCACGCTGTACATCAACACGGTAAGCAGGAATTGTAAGTCCTAAACCAGAATCAGAAACACTATTTACTTTAATATCTAAAGAAACTAATATCTTTTTGATAGTATCTTTTGGAATTTCCTGTCCAATAATTTTAGAAACATGGCTGAAATTCAACAAAACAGCAAAATCTTCTACTTTTTTAGGATAAACTTCTATAACATCCGAAGTTATTTTTCCGCCCGCCACTTCTTGAATTAAAAGCGCAGCACGTTTCAGAGCATATTCAGTAATAGTTGGGTCAATACCTCTTTCAAATCTAAAAGAAGCATCTGTATTCAATTGATGTCTTTTTGCCGTTTTACGAACACTTACAGCATCAAAATAAGCACTTTCTAGGAATATAGTTGTTGTACCTTCAGATACACCCGATTTTTTACCTCCAAAAACTCCTGCGATACAAAGCGGTCCTTTTTCGTCGCAAATCATCAAATCCTCTTTATGCAATGTTCTTTCAACATCGTCTAAAGTTGTAAATTTTGTTCCCTCAGGAAGTGTTTTTACAATAACTTTTCCGTTAATTTTTGCGGCATCAAAAGCATGCAGAGGTTGTCCTAATTCATGTAATACATAATTAGTAACGTCAACAATATTGTTTTTTGGAGTTAAACCAATCGCTTTCAAACGATCTTGCAGCCAGCTTGGAGATTCTTGCACCGTAATTCCAGAAATGGTTACACCGCAATATCTAGGAGCCAAAAGAGGTTCTTCAACATTAACATCTATTTTAAGCGTACGCATGTCTACTCTAAAATTACTTACAGAAGGTGTAATCAATTCTATATTTACACCACGCTGCAGCATTCCCGCTCTTAAATCACGCGCAGTACCAAAATGACTCATCGCATCAGCACGGTTTGGTGTCAATCCAATTTCAAAAACTTCATCATTTGTAATTTGAAAAACTTCAGCAGCTGGAGTTCCCGGAACTAATTTGTCGTCTAAAACCATAATACCGTCATGACCAGTACCAAGACCTAACTCATCTTCGGCACAAATCATTCCGTGACTTTCCTGTCCGCGAATCTTACCTTTTTTAATAGTAAAATCACCGCCGTCTTTATCGTATAAAACAGTTCCAATAGTTGCAACCGGAACTTTTTGTCCTGCAGCAACATTTGCAGCACCGCAAACAATTTGTATAGGTGTTTCTAAACCAATATTTACAGTTGTAACTTTTAATCTGTCGGCATCAGGGTGTTTTTCGCAAGTAAGTACGTGTCCTACAACAACCCCTTCTAAACCGCCTTTAATAGATTGGTATTTTTCGACAACTTCAACCTCAAGACCTAAATCTGTCAGTAATTCTGAAGTTTCTGCAGATGTCCAATCTGTTTTAATGAATTGTTTTAACCAGTTGTAAGATATTTTCATGTTAGCTTTATTATTCTTGTATGAGGTTACAAATATAAGAATTGCGTATTGTAGTAAGAAACAATTTATTTGGTTTTTTCGAGTAAGACTTTTTTTAAACTAAATAGCTAGTGATCAATATATAATCATATTTAGTATTAATTTTTTAATAAAAATTCATTAAAAATTAGATAAAAAAATGAATGTGTAATTTTTGTGCTATTAGATGAATGAATAATGCTATTCTGTTTCTAATTATGAAACTAAATTTGATACAAATCAAAAATTTACTAATTATGAGCACTACCACACAAAGACCTGAATTTAAGGCAAAATACGACAATTACATAAACGGAAAATTTACAGCTCCTATTTCAGGAGAATATTTTGACGTAGTTTCTCCAATAGATGGAAAAGTGTTTACCAAAGCGGCTCACTCAGGTAAAGGAGATTTAGAAAAAGCAGTAGACGCAGCCCATGAAGCATTTAAAACTTGGGGAAAAACATCGGTAACAGAACGAAGCATTTTACTTAATAAAATTGCACAAAAAATTGAAGATAATCTAGAGTATATAGCTACTGTTGAGACTATAGATAACGGAAAACCTATTCGTGAAACTCTTGCTGCCGATATTCCGCTGGCAATAGATCATTTTAGATATTTTGCAGGTGTAATTCGTGCCGAAGAAAGCTCGATTGCCGAATTGGATTCGCAGACAGTTTCAATAGCTTTAAGCGAACCATTAGGCGTTGTTGCTCAGATTATTCCGTGGAATTTCCCAATTTTAATGGCTGTTTGGAAAATAGCTCCAGCTCTTGCAGCAGGAAATACAATAGTTTTAAAACCTGCCGAAAGTACACCTATATCTATTATGGTGTTAATGGAACTTATTGGAGATATTCTTCCTCCGGGAGTTTTAAATATTGTAAATGGTTTTGGGGCTGAACTTGGGCGCCCATTGGTTACTAATAAAAAAGTTTCAAAAGCCGCATTTACGGGATCTACAACTACAGGTCGTTTGGTAATGCAATATGCAACCGAAAATATTATTCCAGTTACTTTAGAATTGGGAGGAAAATCGCCTAATATTTTCTTTCCATCAGTAGCAGATCACGATGATGATTTCTTTGATAAAGCCATTGAAGGTGCAGTTTTATTCGCTTTAAACCAAGGTGAAATTTGTACTTGTCCGTCAAGATTATTAGTTCATGAAGATATTTATGACAAGTTTATTGCCAAAGTAATTGAAAGAACTGAAGCTATAATCGCTGGAAATCCATTAGACAAATCCACTATGATTGGAGCACAGACATCATTAGTTCAGAAAGAAAAAATTATGTCCTATATAAAATTAGGTAAAGAAGAAGGTGCAGAATTATTAACAGGAGGTGATGCAAATCATTTAGGCGGAGATCTTGAAGGCGGTTATTACATAAAACCAACTCTATTTAAAGGTCATAACAAAATGAGAATTTTTCAGGAAGAGATTTTTGGACCTGTGTTAGCGGTAACAACTTTTAAAACTACAGAGGAAGCCATTGAAATTGCTAACGATACAATGTACGGATTGGGAGCAGGAGTATGGACGCGTGATGCACATGAAATCTACCAAGTTCCAAGAGCGATTCAATCTGGACGTGTATGGATTAATCAATATCATTCGTATCCAGCAGGAGCACCATTTGGAGGTTACAAACAATCAGGAATTGGTCGTGAGAATCATAAAATGATGCTGAGTCAATACCGTCAAACAAAAAACATGCTTATTTCTTATGATAAAAAGAAATTAGGTTTCTTCTAGAAAACATTATCCCTATTAATATAAACCTGAGCATAATAAGTTAATCTATTTATTATGCTCATTAAATCAATCTTTGTTATGTTACCAAAAACAATGAAAGCAGCAGTTATTAGAGAATTTGGTTCTCTTTTAAAAATTGAAGAAGTTGAAGTAAAACGACCGGGAAGAAATGAAATTCTTGTAAAAGTAATTGCAAGTGGTGTTTGTCATACCGATTTGCATGCCGTTGAAGGCGATTGGCCGGTAAAACCAAAAATGCCGCTGATTCCCGGACACGAAGCTGTAGGTTATGTAGCAGCAGTAGGTCAAGATGTGAAAAATGTTAAGGAAGGTGATGCTGTAGGAGTGCCTTGGCTTTACAGCGCTTGTGGAGGCTGTGATCAATGTATTACGGGATGGGAAACTTTATGTGACAGTCAGCAAAATGGCGGTTACAGTGTAGACGGCGGTTTTGCCGAATTTGTAATTGCTGATGCAAGATATGTTGGAATTTTACCTTCAAATGTAAATTTTATGGAAATGGCTCCAATACTTTGTGCAGGAGTTACTGTTTATAAAGGTCTAAAAGAAACTGAAGTAAAACCTGGAGAATGGGTTGCGATTTCTGGAATTGGCGGATTAGGCCACGTTGCTGTACAATACGCTAAGGCAATGGGAATGCATGTTGCAGCAATTGATGTTGCCGATGATAAACTTAATCTAGCAAAAAAACTGGGTGCAGACTTAGTAGTTAATGCAAAAAATCAAAATCCTGGTGAATATTTAAAAAAGGAAGTCGGTGGAATGCATGGGGCATTGGTAACTGCAGTTTCCCCTATAGCTTTCAAGCAAGGTCTTGAAACCTTAAGGAGAAAAGGTACAATGGCACTCAACGGACTTCCGCCAGGTAATTTTGATTTATCTATTTTTGATACGGTTTTAAACCGAATTACAATTCGAGGCTCGATCGTTGGTACTCGTAAGGATATGAAAGAAGCAATAGAGTTTGCTACCGAAGGAAAGGTAAAAGCTACTGTAACTGCCGAAAAACTGGAAAACATTAATACCGTTTTTGATAAAATGAAAAAAGGTCAGATTGAAGGACGAGTCGTTCTTGATATCGCAAATATTTAATTGGTAATGCAAAAAGCAGTAAATTTATAACAATAAGTTTACTGCTTTTTTTAAATAGTAAAAGTCATGGTTAAGAGAATTGAAGCCACACAAGAAGCTGTCGAATTAATTAAAATTCTAAAGGAAAAACATGGAGATTTAATGTTTTACCAAGCCGGAGGATGTTGTGAAGGCACGCAGCCGCAATGTTTTGAAAAAGGCGGTTACTATCAGCGAATAGGTGATGTTTGCATCGGAACTATTGAAGATACTGAATTTTGGGTCGATAATGATCTGTACGAATATTGGAAACATTCGCATTTTACGCTTAAAGTTATTGATGCATTTGGTGTTGGTGGTTTTTCTTTGGAAACACCTCTGAAAAAGACATTTCAAATTGAGTATAGAATCTTTACTGAGGAGGAGGAAAAAGATTTAGAACCGGTAAAGATTTTTGAGTAAGTTTTTAAAAAAGGGACAGAGGTTAAAAGGGGCAAAGAGACAAAGGTTTTGCAGAGGTTTGTGATTTCTCGTTCCTCGAAATGACAAGATGGCTTAGTATCTTAGAACCTTAGTACCTTAGCATCTTTAATTAACATAAAGCAACTGATACTGTTTCGGTGTAATTCCTTCGTGTTTTTTAAACAATCTGATAAAATAATTAGCATCTTCAAAACCTGATAAATAACAAACTTCGTTTATTTGGATGCTTGGATTTTTAAGTAGTTTTTTCGCATATTTAATTTTCTCATTCAAAACATATTCTATAGGACTCATGCCTAATTCTCTCTTGAAAAAACGATAAAAGGAAGCTGTGCTCATACAGGCTTTTTCGCTTAAGCTTTTTAGATTGATGTTTTCCTTCAAATTAAGTTTGATAAATTCCGTAACTTCAAAAATTGGATTGTTGGATTGTAGAACAGCTCCATCATCAAGAGATTTTGCTGTTTGAGTTTGAATGATTCTGATTAATAATTCCTGCAATGTCAAATCTGCAATAACATCTTTTGTAATCGATGTGCTTGTACACTCTTTAATTAATTTACTAATTGTCGAGGCAAGATCAACATTGTTGTAAAAAAAGTAATTTTGATAGTTTAACTGCCAATAGCTGTCGCTTCCTTTCTTCGGATAACGCTCATTTAAGAAATCAAGAGTCTCGGTAATTTTTGTTGTGTCGATAGCTAAAGCAAGACATTGCGTTGGATTTTCTTTTGAAGCTTCTGGAAAATCAATTTTCATTTCAATATTCGAAGGAATAACAACTGTTTCCCCAGGCAGATAATCAAATCCGGGTTCGTCAAACAAATGCATTACTTTTTTTCCTCGAAGCATACTCGTAACTACAAAATCGTTGAATTTTAAAGGTACTAGTTTTGAAGATTCGTAAGTCTCAAAAATGTTCAGTTCGCAATGGTTTAGAGTGTAAACACTCCTGTTTTCAACAAGTGTTTTTAATGATTTTTCATTAGATAAATCTGGCGGAGTAATTAAAACACGTTGATTTTGCATTGTATTAAATTTTCGAGTGGAACTCTAAATTTAATAAAAATAAGTTTAGCAATTTAAGATTTAACGTTTCATTAAATCAGTTCTTCAACATGTTTCTTAATATTTTCTGCCATTTTTCTTGTCGGAAGGTCATTTTCGTCATCACCAAAAGGGTCTTCAATTTCTTCTGCGATAAGCTCTAAACTCGCTAAAACATAAAAAATAAAAACAACGACAGGAATTACATAATAGCCTAATGTAAATACATAACTAAAAGGGAGTGTAAGGACAAAAATAAATATAAATTTCTTGATAAAAGCGCTGTAAGAGTAGGGAATAGGTGTGTTCTTAATTCTCTCGCAGGCTCCACAAATATCTGTAAACGCTGTTACTTCATTATTTAAGGTAATGAGTTGTTCGCCTGAAATTTTATTAGTTGCATAAAGATCGTGTATTTTTTTGAACATTATTTTGGCAACCTGATTGGGTCTGTGCTTGTGATGATCCAGTTCTAAATCTACATTATCAAACAATTGCATTCCGGTTTCTTCATCCTTTAAATGTTTATTTAAGATAGAAGCATATCCCGGAATCATCTTTCTAAAAAAGGCTTTATCTTTTTCGTCTTCTAAAATAACCGAAAGTTTCATGGCAAAATTACGACTGTTATTTACCAGACTTCCCCACATCCTGCGTCCTTCCCACCAACGATCATAGGCTGTATTGGTACGATATGCCAGTAATAATGAAATTACAAAACCCAACATGCTGTGCATCGTTGAGATGTTTTTAACCTTACTGTCTTCTGGTAAATCCCAATATTCAAGTTCAAGATAAGCAATTCCGCCGCAATATATTGCCATAAAAAACATTACGGGAATTAATTTACGGAAAGTATCGGCTTTGCTAAAATGAAAAATAAAACTAAACCAGTCTTTTGGATTATACGAAGTCATTACTTTTTTTTGCAGTAAATTTACTTTAAAAATTAATATTTCCTGCTAATTCTTTTAAGGCAATTTCAGATAATTTCGCCTCATATTGTGCATTGCTGTAACGTACTTTTGCATTTACATAATTAAGCTGAGCCGTTCTAAAATCAAGAGTTGTAATAGTTCCGATTCTAAATTTATCTAAGGTAATATCAAGATTTTGCTTTGCAATAGCTTCATTATCTTCTTCTAAATCGATCAATTCCAGATTGGTTAAATAAGTTTGAAAAGCAGTGCTTAACTGTGTATTCAAAATCATATTTTGCTGTTCGATAGCTATTTGAGAGTTTTCAATTTGAAGTTTGGCAACCTTTTCATTTCGATGCTGATTAAAACCGTCAAAAATATTTAAAGTGGCATTAAAACCATAATTTAAACCGCGTGACGATGCTTGACTCGTAAAACCTAAACTCGACTGACTTTCGTTAAAATTATAACCAGATGTTAAGTTTACAACAGGATATCGATCTGCTTTTACTTGTTTTAGCTGCAGTTCGGCTATACGTTTATTGATAATTTGAGCTTCTAAAGCTGGATTTTGTTTTTGTGCTAAATCCATAAGATCAGCCAAAATCAATTTATTATCAACCGTAACTAAATCTGTAACGGTAAAATTTATTTTAGGATCTCTGGCTAAATATTGATTCAATAAAATTTTAGCATTTGCATACGATTCTTTTTGTCTCAATAATGCAACTTGATCTGAATTTAAATCAACTTGCGCATTCAAAACCTCCAATTTTGAAGCTTTTCCAATACTGAAACGGTTTTGAGCTAAAGTTAATCTTTGTTTCGAAATTACGATTGTCGTATCTAAAGCGGCTAATTGCTGTTGTTGCTGAACCAAATCATAATAGGCAGAGTTTACCTGACCAATTTTGATCAAAATAGTTCTTTTTAATTCAGCGTCTCCCAATTTTTGAAGTTCTTTTAATTGATCTAGTTTTGCAAACATTTTCAATCCATCAAAAACAGTCCAGCCTAAACTTACTCCATAATTTAAGCTGTTATTTTTAGCGTTATCCAATGAAGTTGTTGTTCCATCCTGACGTGTCTGCGAAGAATTTGTTACGCTGTTATTGTCTGTTATCGAAGCGCCTGCATTCGGAAGCATTCCTGCATTTCCTAAAGTTACATTCGTTTCGCTTATTTTTGAGTTATTCTTGGCTATTTTAATCTCAAAATTGTTTTCTAAAGCAATTTTCATAGCATCTTCAATAGTCAAAACCTCTTGCGCACTCGTTTTTGTAATGCTTAAAAAGAGTAATAACAAACTGCTAATTAAAATTTTAATATTCATATTGTTTTTCTTTTGCCTTGAATTCCTGAATTAATCAAATGCAATTCAGAAATTCAAGGCTAATAAATTATTTACTTACTTCTTTTTCGTATTCTTCGATATGATCAAATTCAGGGTAATGTTTACGCGCTTTAGACCACATCATGTAGATCGCAGGAATAACAAAAAGTGTTAATGCTAATGAAAATATAGTTCCGCCAACAATTACAACTCCCATACCAATTCTACTGGTTGATGCAGCTCCAAGCGACATTGCAATTGGTAATGCTCCTAAAGCAATCGCTAAACTGGTCATTAAAATTGGACGTAAACGTGCTTCTGAAGCTTCCAGAATTGCTTCTAGTTTTGGTTTTCCTTGTTCTCGTAATTGATTGGCAAATTCTACAATCAAAATACCATTTTTAGTCACTAGACCAATAAGCATTACCGTTCCAATTTGACTGAAAATATTCCAAGTCTGATTGAATAACCATAATGAAAATAAGGCTCCAGCAACCGCCATTGGTACAGTCAAGATAATAATAAAAGGATCTATAAAACTTTCGAACTGAGCCGCAAGAATTAAAAATATTAATAATAAAGCCAATCCAAAAGCAAAAGATGTATTCGAGCTGCTTTCCACAAAATCTCTCGATTCTCCGCTCAAATCTGTAGTAAAACTATCATTTAGAACTTTAGCTTTAATTCTATCCATTTCGGCAATTCCGTCACTGATACTTTTTCCTGGAGCTAAACCTGCAGAAACGGTTGCCGACATATAACGGTTGTTGTGGTACAATTGCGGAGGATTACTTTGTTCTTCCACATTTACAACGTTATCCATCTGAATTAATTCTCCTTTTTTGTTCTTCACAAACATCGACGTTAAATCCAATGGTTTTGATCTGTCTTTTTGATCAAATTGACCAATAACCTGATATTGTTTTCCGTTTTTGATAAAATAGCCAAAACGCTGTCCGCTTAAAGAAAGTTGTAAAGTTTGCGCAATATCAATAATTGAGATTCCTAAACTTTCGGCTTTTTCACGATTAATACTAACGTTTATTTCAGGTTTGTTGAATTTTAAATTAACATCGCTGATAGAGAAAACATCGCTTTTGCCAACTTCATCCATAAAAACAGGAATTTTTTCTCTTAATTTTTCAAAATTTGGAGCCTGAATAATGTATTGAATTGGTAATCCGCCACGTCTGTTTACAGCAATTGTAGGTTGTTGAATCACAGATGTTTTTGCGTCAGGATATTGCTTTGTCCATTTTGTTAATTGATCGGCAATTTCTTTTTGGGATCTCTTTCTTTCATGAGGTTCTTTTAAAGAAAGCCTGATAAAACCAGTATTTGTAGCCGAAGCTCCAAAACCGGGTGCGGTAATCACCAAACTTACTTTTTTCTCCGGAATTGAATCGTCAACCAATCTTGAGATTTCCTGCATAAAACGATCTGTATATTCATATGATGATCCTTCTGGAGTTGTCATACGCATGGTTACAGAACTTCGATCATCATAAGGAGCTGTTTCTTTTGGTAATATGGTAAAAAACAAATAAATTAATCCAAAACAAGCAATAAGAATAGGAAAACTAATCCATTTTCTTTCCATAAATTTTGAAAGAGCTTCAGCATAACTGCTGTTCATTTTTTCAAAGAAAGGCTCCGTTCTTACGTAGAATTTAGATTTTTTCTGTTCTCCGCCTTTCATTAAATAGGCATTTAACATTGGCGTTAAGGTAAGGGAAACAAATGCCGAAATTAATACCGCAGCACCAATTACAACCCCAAATTCCCTAAAGAGTCGACCTACGAAACCTTCTAAGAAAATTACAGGCAGGAATACAGCCGCCAATGTTACCGAAATCGAAATTACAGCATAAAAAATCTCGTTTGATCCTTTAATAGCAGCTTCAATAGGCGACATTCCTTCTTCGACTTTCTTAAAGATATTTTCGGTTACGACAATTCCATCATCCACAACCAGACCCGTAGCTAAAACAATTGCTAATAAAGTCAATACATTAATAGAAAAACCAAAAAGCCACATTATAAAAAACGTTGCAATTAAGGAAACGGGAATATCTATTAAAGGTCTAAAAGCAATTGCCCAGTCTCTAAAAAACAGATAAATAATAATGATTACTAAGATTACTGATATTCCAAGTGTTTCAGCAACTTCAAGTACCGATTTTTTTACAAATATGGTATTATCAAGTGCAATATTTAGTTTAATATCTTTCGGAAGATCCTTTTTTAAAGCATCGTATTTTTTATAAAATTCAGCCGAAATATCTAGGTAGTTTGCACCAGGCATTGGCACGATTGCCAGTCCAATCATTGGTAATCCAGACTGGCTTAATTTGGTTTCGATATTTTCTGGACCCAATTCTGCACCACCAACATCACTTAAGCGTACAATTTTGTCTCCATCTGTACGAATAATGATATTATTGAATTCTTCAGGTTTCGAAAGATTTCCAACTGTTTTTACTGTTAATTCGGTGTTGTTTCCTGTAAGTTTACCAGAAGGCAATTCGACATTTTGAGCGTTAAGGGCATTACGAACATCTGAAACAGTACAGCCGTAAGCCGTTAACTTTACAGGATCAATCCATAAACGCATGGCGTAGCGCTTTTGTCCCCAAATTTGAACACCGCTGACTCCCGGAATTGTTTCTAAACGCTGCGAAATAACATTTTCGGCATAATCACTTAATTCTAATGAATTTCGGCTGTCGCTTTGTACCGTCATCGAAATAATAGCATCACTATCAGCATCAGCTTTTGATACAACAGGCGGCGCATCGATATCTTGCGGTAAACTTCTGATGGCTTGAGAAACCTTATCACGTACATCATTGGCAGCTTCTTCTAGATCTTTATCTAAATTAAACTCGATGGTAATGTTACTGCTTCCTTGATTACTTGATGAAGTTATATTTCGGATTCCGTCAATCGCATTTACTGCTTTTTCAAGCGGCTCCGTAATTTGCGATTCAATAATATCAGCATTAGCTCCTGTATAATTGGTTCTAATGGAAACCTGTGCGGGATCTATCGAGGGAAATTCGCGGACACCCAAAAAAGTATAACCAATGAAACCGAATAATATAATTAATAGATTCAGTACAATGGTTAAAACAGGTCTTTTTATACTTGTAGTTGATAAACTCATTTGCAATTTTAGATTTTAGATTATTGATTTTAGATATTAGATTTAGTACTAAATCTTACTGCATCTTCAAATCTATATTTAAGCCTTAATAATTTGAGACTTTAAAACTTTCGACTTTGGACTATTTTACTTTAACTATTATTGGTGCTTCATTTTTTAATGACATAACACCGCTTGTAATTAAAGTATCTCCTGCTTTTAATCCTGATAAAATCAAAATCGAAGAATCTGTTCTTGTTGTTGCATCAACCATAACTTCTTTTGCCTTGCCCATATCGGCTACATACACTTTTTTACCACTTTGCACAGGAACTATAGCTTCTGATGGAACTACGATTGCATCTTTAATAATGTTTAACGGCAGTTTTATATCGGCAAAAGTTCCAGGGAAAAGTTTTCCATCTGTATTATCAGCAATGGCACGAATTTGCAGTGTACGAGTAGCAACGGCAACTTCTGGCTCAATAGCATAAATTTTTCCATTATATGTTTTATCTGATCCAGAAACGGTAAAATCGATTATAGAACCTGTTTTTACTTGTGAAGCATATTTTTCTGGAATCGAAAATGTAATTTTCAATTTTCCTGTATTTACCAATTTTGCTACTACAACTGTTGGAGTAATATAGGTACCTGGAGAAATCGAACGTAAACCAATTTTTCCTGAAAAAGGCGCTTTTACAGAAGTTTTAGCAATTTGCGCTCTGATTAACTGGCTTTGAGCTTGCGCCGAAGCATGATCTGCTCTGGCAACATCTGCTTCTTCTTGACTGATTGCTTCTTTTTGCAACAATAATTTTGCTCTTCTTTCATTTTCAGCGGCTAAGCCTTCTCTTGTAACTGCTTGTCTTAATTGTGCTTTTAGTTCAAGATCATTTACTTTAAAAAGAACTTGTCCTTTATTTACATAACTACCTTCATTAAAATAAATTCCTTCTACAATTCCTGATACTTCACTGTGAATCTCAATTTGCTCGTTTGCTTCAATAGAGCCAGATAAAGACAAATTGTTGTCAAACGTTGAAGTTTTAACTACTATTCCTGTAACTGTAGTTGGTTTGTCTTTATCGCCAAACTTCTTCGAGTCTTCATTTTTACCTTTGTTAGATACTATCCTATAAGTGATAAATCCTCCAAAAATAATGATAATCAAGGCGTAGATTAGGTGTTTAATTTTCATAAAATTTAGGTGAATGTGTTTTTTTTGGTGTATGTTTTTTGCAACTCACAAATTTAACTTTTTGTACTGAAATCAATTGACGTTAGGTTTTATTTAACACTTGGAGTACAATATACTTCAAAGTACTGTTTTTCTTAGCCGTAGCTGCAAAACTTTGCAGCTTAGATGTTGGTTTTTACAAAAGGTTTAATGATGTTGGTATTTTTTGTTGGGTAATTTTTAACACTGGAGGGTAATTTATGTGTAAAAATCTATTAATCAGTAGGTTATTTGTTTTCTGGTTTTTGAAAATTAATTGATTTTAAAGTCTAAAAGAGTTGTTGGAAGATTATTATTTATGGAATTGAAAAAAAATATGCAGTTTGTCGAATTTATATTGTATTTCATCGATTTTATTTGTAACATTGATACGTTAGACAAAATAATTAATACAGCAGTATAATCAGTACCTTTTTACATAATTAAATGTTAAAAGATAGATTTAGCAGCAGTTTTTTGATCATTAAAGCGAAATTTAGTATTAATTATTTTAACAAGTGTTTATGTTTTTTGTTCCAAATTATAAAATAATAATAGATGAAGAAAAAATTACTCCTAGCATTATGGTTTTCATTTTTACTTGCTGCAATTGGTTTTCTTTTTTGGCAGAATGAGTTTAAGTATAGCCTGCCGACACCTATTCCAAAAAATTACCACAGCATTTCCATGGGAGCCAAGATTGATTTGTCTCAATGCTGTCCTTTTGATAGTAAACCTGTTTTTTTTCATTTTTTTAATCCAGATTGTCCCTGCTCACGATTCAATGTGCCGCACGTGGCTGGTTTGATTAAAAAATACGGTGACAGGGTTAATTTTAAAATTGTGGTTTTAAACAAGCAAAAGACTTTTACAATAGAAGAAATACAGAAAAAGTTTGACGCACAAATTCCTGTTTATTTTGATCAAAATATTGCTAAAAAATGCGGTGTTATTTCGACTCCGCAAGCGGTTTTGTTAGACGCATCGCATAATCTATATTTTCGCGGCAATTATAACAAAACAAGATATTGTACTGATGCCGACAGTAATTATGCTCAAATGGCTATTGACTCATTGTTAAAGCAGACTAATTCGCCCTCTTTTAATGCTTTAGCTCTTAGAGCTTATGGATGTTCGTTACCAAATTGCACTAAATAAATCTATCCCTAACTAAAATTTTTAACCTATGAAAAGAAAAGCCAGTTTGAATGAGCAAGACTACTTGCACAGTTTTATGTCTACAATGACGCAAAAGTCTGATACTATTATTAATTATGTTCTCGCAGTTTATTTTCTCCTTGGAATTGCATTGTCTTTTAAGTACGATACCTTTGAAATTGGAGTAGGAGTAGGAACCTTGAATCTTCTGATGTATTATTCGGCTAAGTTTTTTATTAAAAATTCAAAATTCTATCAGTACGTTTTGTCTGTTGTTCTGGCTATATTTATGGCGCAGTACATTTATCAAATACATGGAATGTTCGAAATGCATTTTACCGTTTTTATTGCCAGTACAATTTTAATTATTTATCAAAACTGGAAACTTCAAATTCCGCTTACACTTTTGGTAGTGCTCCATCACGCTGGTTTGGCATACTTGCAAAACTATATTTATAATGATGCAAACGGGCTTCAGGTTTATTTTTCGCAGGTAAATTTTGATCTTGAAACTTTAATTATTCATACTGTTTTAGCGGCAGTTGTATTTTTTATGAATGGTTATTGGGCTTATTATTTTAAGGAACACAGCGAAAATCATATTTCTAAAATTTCTGACGAGTATGAACTGGAAAATATGAAGCTTGCATCGGCTAAATACAGTTCATTAACAGCAACTAAAGAATACAATGATTTTATTCACAGAACAACTTTAGATTTAAAACTCCCAGTAACTTCAGTGCTAAAATTAATTGATGTTTCAAAAGGACATACAGACAATGATCAAATTTTGACTTATCTGGATATGATGAGAGAAAGTGCGAAAAAAATTGACGATCTCGTAAACGATATTCATGTAAAATCAACTAACACTAGAAAGTAAAAATTACAAAACAACTTCCAAAAATGAAAAAACTCTCGAAAGAAACTTCAAAAACAGGTTTTTAGAGAGTTTATTCTAAAAGCAAAAAAAAACTCATGCCAATTAATTTTTAATATAAAATTTTATGGAGACCAGAACTACACGTCCGACTCCTTCTGACAGAGAAGTCGATTGGAATAAAAGCAAAGTACTGCTTAGTAAAACAGATAAAAACGGAACTATTTTGTATGCCAATGAAGATTTTATCGATGTTTCTGGCTATGATGAGTTTGAATTAATAGGGCAGCCTCACAATATTGTGAGGCATCCTGATATGCCTAAGGTGATTTTTAAATTTTTATGGGACAGTATTAAGTCCAGTCAAAACATTCATGTTGTTTTAAAAAACATGGCAAAAACAGGTCGCTATTATTGGGTTGTAACCGAATTTAAAATCATTGCAGATACTGACGGCGAGATCGTTGGTTTTTTTGGAACAAGAAAATCGGTTCCCGAAAATATCATCGTAAAATTCATAGAACCATTGTACAAAAAACTTTTACAAATAGAAGAAGCAAGCGGTTTAACAGCTTCTGAAGAATATTTGGTTGGTTTTCTGGAAGAGCGTAAAAAAACGTATATGGAATATATCGATCATTTAATCGCTACAGGAAAAGATGATAAAAACAAAGTTAGTAAAGGCTTGTTCAGCGGTCTTTTTGAAAAGAAAACTCCACCAAAGAAATAATAAAGCTGGTTGTAGAATTATGTATAACACATAGAAATATTGGTTTTGTTGCTTTTGAAAGACATTTCACTTGCATCAACAAACATGACTATGTCTCTATGTGTTTAATTTTTTTCAACATTTAGCCATATTTAGGTTGAAAGATTTATTGCATCAGATATGATGTAATTGAATCTTTTTTAATTCAATAAACCTTTGAACCTTTGTATCTATGCACCTTTGAGGCTAAAAAAAAACTAACTAATATAATTCCAGATGCTTTTCTTTTTAGTTAATTCAATAAAAACTGCTTTTAGAATTGCATGTTCTGGTTTATTTAAAGGACCGTCTTCTTTCAGGATTTTCATAGCGTAATTTCTAGCTAATCCAAGAATATCTCGATCACGAACAATATCTGCAATTTGCAGGTTTAATACACCGCTTTGCTGTGTTCCCATTAAGTCACCTGGACCGCGAAGTTTTAAGTCAACTTCGGCAATTTCAAAACCATCATTTGTCTGAACCATTGTTTCCATACGGGTTTTACTGTCAGAACTTAATTTATGTCCCGTCATCAAGATACAATAACTCTGTTCGGCACCACGACCAACACGACCACGTAATTGGTGTAATTGCGACAAACCAAAACGTTCGGCGCTTTCGATAATCATAACACTGGCATTTGGTACATTTACACCAACCTCAATTACTGTTGTTGCCACCATAATATTGGTTTTTCCTTCAGAGAAACGCTTCATTTCGGCATCTTTATCAGCGGGTTTCATTTTTCCGTGCAAAATCGAAATCGAATATTGAGGCAATGGAAAATCACGAGAAATACTTTCGTAACCGTCCATTAAATCTTTGTAATCCATTTTTTCCGATTCCTGAATTAGCGGATATACAATATAAATTTGTCTTCCAAGTGCAATTTCATCACGTAGAAACTTCCAGACTTTTAATCGGTTAGAATCAAAACGGTGAACCGTTTGTATTGGTTTTCGTCCCGGCGGAAGTTCATCAATTACAGAAATATCAAGATCTCCGTACAAACTCATTGCTAAAGTTCTCGGAATTGGTGTTGCTGTCATAACCAAAACGTGCGGAGGAATTTCATTTTTCTTCCACAATTTGGAGCGCTGCTCTACACCAAAACGATGCTGTTCGTCAATAACAGCCAATCCAAGATTTTGAAACTTCACTTTATCTTCCAATAAAGCATGTGTGCCTATTAAAATTTGTAAAGTGCCATTTTCAAGTTCTTCGTGAATAACTTTTCGAGCTGCAGTTTTTGTTGAACCAGTTAATATTTTTATATTAATATTCAGAGTGTTAGCAAATTCTGATAAGCCAATAAAATGTTGATTAGCAAGAATTTCTGTTGGCGCCATTAAGCAGGCCTGAAAACCATTATCCATTGCCAAAAGCATGCTCATAAAAGCCACAATTGTTTTTCCAGAACCAACGTCTCCCTGCAATAATCGGTTCATTTGAGCATTGCTTCCCATATCTGAACGAATTTCTTTAACTACTCTTTTTTGAGCATTAGTAAGTTCAAAAGGGAGATGGTTTTGATAAAATTCAGTAAAAAAATCACCTACTTTGGTAAAGGGATGTCCTTTTATTTTATGCTTTCTAATTAGATTTTTTGTAATTAACTGCAACTGAATAAAAAACAATTCCTCAAACTTCAATCTAAATTGCGCTTTCGCCAAAGCATCGGTGCTTTTTGGAAAATGTATATTAAATAAAGCGGCTCTTTTTGAGATTAACTTTAATTCTTCAATTAAATATAATGGAAAAGTTTCGGTAAACAAAGCTTGAGTTTCGATAAACAATTGTTCCATTAATTTGTTAATCGTTCTATTTGAAATACCTCTATTTGTTAATGTTTCGGTAGATGGATAAACGGGCTGCATGGCAGAACGCAGACTTTTTTCATGTTCTTTCAGCAGCTCAATTTCGGGGTGTGCCATACTGAATTGGCTTCCGTACAAAGAACATTTTCCAAAGATTACACAAGGTTCGTTTAGTTTTAAACTTTCACGAATCCATTTATGTCCTTGAAACCAATTCAGGTCTAATTGTCCTGTATCATCTACAAATGTGGCGACTAAACGCTTTTTATTCTTAGCAAATTCAACTGTTTTTATATTGATGATTTTGCCAATAATCTGAACCTCAGAACCTGTATTTTGAAGTTCGTTTATCTTGTAATAACGAGTTCTGTCAATGTATCTATTTGGAAAAAAGTTCACCAAATCTCCATACTTATGAATTCCTAATTCCTTGCGAAGCAGCTGACCGCGACTTGGGCCAACACCTTTTAAGTATTCGATTGGAGTTTCTAGAAGATTATTAGACATTTAAACTATTTCAGATTTTAAGATTGATGTTTGTAGATTTGAAAGAATTGGAATTTGGAATTTTTAAATTGAAATTTATTTCAAAAGCGAAGATAGATTTTAATTAGGAAATTTGGAAATGAATTAACTTCTTAGGATTTTGAATATTAAGTTATCGTTAAGCTGTAAAAATAAACGCAACCATTTTAAGGACGATTAATCTTAATAATAATTAACCTTTAAAACTTTAAAAAAAATGAAAAAAATTGGACTTTTAATAGTTTTGTTTATTTCTCTTGTTTCTTGTTCTAATGATGACAATGACAATAAACCAACTGAAGATTATCTTGGAAAATGGAAATTAACGAGCATGAATAGAAATAAAAACCCAGCAGCAAATTCTATTGGTGTTATGGAATGGGAGGAAAGCTATGTTTTTAGCTCTGACGGGAAGTTTACTAAAACAAGAATTAGAGACAGCAAAACTTCTAGTGTATCAGGAACTTATTCTGTTGTAGAAACTTTAGAGCAAACTCAGTTAAAATTAATGTATAGCACTAAAAATGATATAATAGGAACTTGTACTGAGGATTTAATAGAAAATCTATATATAATTTATGCTACTGGAAAATTGTACAGTACTTGGGCTGCATGTGATGGACCTTTACTTACATATGATAAATTAAAGTAATATTTCAAACAATGCTTACTAATTCAAATTGTTTGGCTCCGTCGGTTTTCTGGCGGAGTTTTTATTTTAATAAGCCAGCCTTTTTTAATAAAGTTTGATTGGGTGGAATAGTCATATAAACTAAAATGAATTTTTATCTTTGAATAAAATTTTAAAAATGGCAACACACT
Organism: Flavobacterium sp. FlaQc-30; assembly: GCF_044005885.1. Taxonomy (NCBI): domain Bacteria; kingdom Pseudomonadati; phylum Bacteroidota; class Flavobacteriia; order Flavobacteriales; family Flavobacteriaceae; genus Flavobacterium; species Flavobacterium sp. FlaQc-30. The sequence goes on from NZ_JBIPCO010000005.1 coordinate 212,045, forward strand.
TAGCGCTTTTACGAGGAATCAATGTTTCTGGGCATAATATGATGAAAATGGATGCTTTGAAAACAATGTTAGAAAATATTGGTTTTCAGAATATTAGAACTTATCTGCAAACAGGAAATGTTTTTGTAGACAGCGAAGAAGATGCTTCGAAAGTTGGTTTTATGATCAAACAGGAAATATTTAAAGTTTTTGGACATGAAGTTCCAACGATTGTAATAACAAAAGAAGATCTGGAATTATGCTTTAAGAATAATCCTTTTTTGAAGGAAAAGGATATTGACACCAAAAAATTATATGTAGCTTTTGTCTCAACTCAATTGAAAAAGGAAAACATAAACGACTTAAAAATCAGCCAGTTTAAACCTGACGAAGCAAGTATTGATGGAAATAGAATTTTTATTAAATACGCTGTTGGTGCAGGAAAAACTCGTTTTGACCAAAAATACATTGAGAAAAAACTAAATGTTACATCAACAATTAGAAACTGGAATACAGTTACAAATTTATTGGCAATGTATTCTGAAGAGTAAAAGAATCTAATGATGTAAAATTGAGCAAAGTCGAAGTGTCGCCGCGAATTTCACGAATTTTCACCAATTGATTTGTGTTAATTCTTGAAATTCGTGGCAAACTTTTTTTAGAAACTATTTAGGGATTAAATCACAATACCAAAATCCAAAATCGAAAGCATCAGAAGCACTGGTATCGCAGGCAGTATCTGATGAATCTTCTTTCTCAGGTTTTTCATATTTGCGATAAACAATTTCTCCTATTTCAAAATCTATTGGCTTCGAAAAAATTGGACCGTCAAAAGCAAAAGTGTGAAACTCTCCATTTTCTCCGCAAACATCAACATTTTCAGGTAAATCGTTTATGAAATCCTGATCTATAATTCGGCCGACAAAACTTTTGTCTAAGTAACGCTCGTTTACACAAACCACAATAGTTTTAAATCCCAATGAAATAAACTCTTGAATTAAATCTTTTGTTGGTATTTTCCAAAGGGGGAAAACACCTTGAAAATCCATTTTTGCCAATTGATTTTCGCGATACTTTCGTAAATCCTCCAGAAAAATATCTCCAAAAACAGAATGTGTAATGCTGTTATCCTTTAATTCCGTTAAAGTTTTAGTCATTACATCTTCATAGACTTCCATAGTGGGCATTTCTGGAATTTGCATGACTTTTAATGGCAGTCCAATGCTTTTTGCTTGTGCATTCAGCAGTTCAACACGAACGCCGTGCATTGAAATTCGCTGATATTGTTGATTCACGCTCGTTAATAAGCAGTCAATTTTGTACTCGGGATCTTGAAGGATTTTGTATAATGCAAGAGCCGAATCTTTTCCGCTGCTCCAGTTAAATAAGGCTTTTTTTGGTGTAAACACGATTTGGAATTTTTGTGCGGTAAACTTACAAATTTGATTCGATTTGTTGATGAAACCTTTGTAACTTTGGAATTTTCGCCTTCAAATTTATTTCAATGAAATATATATTCTTATTATTTACCACTTTCCTTTTTGCACAGCAAACTAAATTTGTCGATTTTAAATCGGTTAATGCACAATTGACTATCGATAATGCACAAAAAACAATTGCAGGAAAAGTCGTTTACGATTTTAGCGTTTTGCAGTCTGTTGATACAATAAAAATTGACGCTAAAAACATGGAATTCTCTAATGTTCAAATAAATGGAGTGAATGCTGTTTTTCTAAATACCGGTAAAGAATTACAAATTATCAGTCATTTTGAAAAAGGAAATAAGCAGCTGACATTCAATTATACTGCAAAGCCAAAACAAGCATTGTACTTTGTTGAAATTGAAAATGATGACGTTCAAATCTGGACGCAAGGTCAGGGAAGATACACCAGTAATTGGTTCCCGAGTTTTGATGATGTCAACGAGAAATTGATTTTTAATTTAGGTATTACTTACAATAGTCAGTATCAGGTAATTTCAAACGGTATTTTAAAAGAAAAAACAAGCAAAGGCGATTTGTTTCACTGGCAATACGAAATGGAGAAACCAATGAGTTCTTATTTATTGATGCTTGCAATTGGTAAATATGATAAAACGGAAATGCTTTCAAAATCTAGAATTCCGTTAGAATATTATCTAGAACCAAAGGATAAAAAACGTTTTGAACCAACGTATCGTTATTCTAAACGTATTTTTGATTTTTTAGAGAAAGAAATCGGAGTAAAATATCCTTGGAAAATCTATAGACAAATTCCTGTTCGCGACTTTTTGTATGCAGGAATGGAAAACACAACTTCGACACTTTTGGCAACTCGCTATGTAGTAGATTCTATTGGTTTTGAAGATCGAAATTATACTAATGTTGATGCACATGAGCTGGCTCATCATTGGTTTGGAGATTTAATTACAGCCGAAAGCAGTAAACATCATTGGCTTCAAGAAGGTTTTGCAACTTATTTTGCTGCTTTGGCAGAAAGAGAAATTTATGGAGACGATTTTTTCTATTCTAAATTATACAATACGGCGCAGCAAATAAAATTTGCCTCACGAACAGATTCTATTCCGGTTTTAAATGCAAAAGCAAGTTCACTTACTTTTTATGAAAAAGGAGCTTGGGCATTGTTTGTATTGCATGAATCAATTGGAGATAAAGCTTTTAAAAAAGCAATAAAAAGCTATTTGAAAAAGTTTGCTTATCAAACCGTAACAACTCAAGATTTCTTTGACGAAATAAAAAAAGTATCTGATTTTGATCTTGAGAAATTTCAAAAAACATGGTTAGAATCAACTGTTTTTGATACGTCGACAGCAAATGCATTACTCAGTAAAAACAAAGCGATTCAAACTCGTTTAGAAATTGATAAGCTTAAAAAAACACCATTATCCGAGAAAGAAGATTTTTTAAGAAAAACTTTAGAATCTAATATTTATGAATCTGTAAAAGAAGCAATTGTAGATCAATTAGAAAATGAAAAATATGAAGCAAAGAAAACGCTTTTACAAACTGCACTAAAAACAAATAATACTCAAGTCAGACAAGCCGTTGCAAGTTCATTGGCTAAAATTCCAGAAGATTTTAGAGTAGAATATGAAACTTTGCTTGATGATAAATCCTATCAAACACAAGAAGCTGCTCTGTTTTATTTGTGGAGAAACTTCCCAAATCATAGAACAGATTATTTGAATAAATCTAAAAACTGGATTGGGTTTAACGACTTTAATCTTCGAACATTATGGCTTTCTCTGGCTTTATCAACACCTGATTACAGTACAAATCCAGAAGAATTAATAAGCGAACTAATTGCTTTTTCTTCAACTAAATATGAAGCTCCAACACGCCAGAATGCACTTGAAAAACTGATTGCTTTTAAAATTATAAACGATCAGGTTTTAACTAATTTGGTAAGTGCAACAACACATCATATGTGGCAGTTTTCAAAATTTGGAAGAGATTCGATTCGAGTTTTATTAAAAAATTCAGAAATGCGTGCTTCGTTTAATAGAATTTTACCTAATTTAAACCCCGATGAACAATATCAATTGAATCGTTTGCTGAAAGAGTAGAAGAGAATCAAGATCAAAGATTTACTACTTTCAAAGGTGTCTTTGCTCTTGCTTATTTGTTCTGTTCTCTAAAAAAAATATAAAACCTACAATACCATATATGAAAGCATTAGTTATTTCTGGCGGTGGAAGTAAAGGCGCATTTGCCGGCGGAGTTGCACAATATTTGATTGAAGAAAAAAGAAATGAATATGATTTATTTATCGGAACATCTACAGGAAGTCTTCTAATTCCGCATTTGGCACTTGGTCATATTAAAAAAATTCATTCCGTTTATACTAATGTCACCATGGCAAGTATTTTTAATATTTGCCCGTTTGTAGTTAAAGTAAAAGAAGGGATAGATATTGTTACCATTAATCACTTCAATGTATTACGTCAATTCTTTAAAGGAAAAAGAACTTTTGGCGAAAGTAAAGGTTTAAGAAAATATATTCAGAATAATTTCTCACTGTCCGATTTTAATAAATTAAAGAAATTAGATACTGATGTTGTTATAACAGTAACCAATTTTACCAAAAACGAATCGGAGTACAAATCGGTTAAAGACTGCAGTTACGAAGAGTTTTGCGAATGGTCGTGGATTTCTAGTAATTATGTTCCGTTTATGAGTTTGGTTACTAAAAACAATTCAGAATATGGCGACGGAGGATTTTCAAGTTTAGTTCCTATTCGTGAAGCTATTAATCGCGGTGCAACCGAAATTGATGTTATTATTTTAGAAACCGAAGTTAATACAACAAAAACAGTAATTGGTAAAAACCCTTTTTCATTGATGATTGATTTGTTTCGAATTGCCTTAGATCAAGTCGAAAAACACGATATCGCTATAGGAAAGCTTATGGCAAACAATAAAGATGTGAAGCTTAATTTGTATTACACACCAACCAAACTGACAGATAATGCTTTGATTTTTAATAAAGAAGTAATGAAAGAATGGTGGGAGCAAGGCTATGAATATGCTCAGAATAAATCTGAGGTTATGAGTGATAATAGGTGATTTACGAATTTACATTATGAAATAAAAACATTTAAATAGCATTGATAATGAGAAAAATAATTACAGTTTTAATTTTTTTAAGTTTTGTAATTCCAGTATTTTCACAAGTAAACGTAGGTAGTGAAATAACCGCTGAAGGAAATTCTAAAATCAAAGTTAAACCTGATTGTGCACGATTTAAAGTTACAATTGAGAAGCAAAATTTAATTGAAAAAACAGCTATTAAGGAGTTAAACGAAGAAATTGAAAAACTTCAAAAAGGGCTATTTAATATTGGTTTTACTGAAAAAAATATTAAAATTTCTGAATACAGAATATCCAGTAGTGAGAATAATGATAACAAAAAGGAATATAGGGTTACCAATTCCTTGTCTATAAATTTTGCTTTGGATAATAAGATAATCGAAGCATTTTATCAGGAAATACAAAGTGAAGATATTAAGGATTTGGACGTTGAATTTGAAACTTTTCTTTCAGAAGAATTAGAAAAAACTTCGAGATTGAAATTAGTTCAAAATGCAATTAATGATGCTAAGAATAATGCTGATAATATCGCAAAAGCATTAGACGTGAAAATTGTAAATGTAAAGCAAGTATCGAAATATGCTTTACGAGATATGGTTGCTTATGAGAGAGTAAATGAAGTGAAATCAGGTCGAGTCATGGCCGCTGCAGCTTCAAGTCCTAAAACGTCATTTGATAAATTTGAAGTTGAAGAGAAAGAATTAGAGGAAACTATAAATGTTATTTATTGGATTACTAAAAACAAAAAATAATATAAAAATTTAGATTTTAGATTGAATTATTCAAAATCTGAACTCTTCAATCTAAAATCTAAAATGTTTTTCTACCAAAGTTCAGCAACCTCATTTTTAATATATCCTAAAGCTGCATTACTAGGAGATTGTTTTTCTAGCAAGTCATTCAGGATTACTTCACGCAATTTATCGGCATTTTCTACCTTATCGCTCATCGCAGCTTTACGAATCATTTGGATTGTAGCATTTTTGGCTGTAGTGATAATTGTCCAACATTCGTCAGACATATAAATTTGCTGCGTTAAATTATGTTCAAACTCTTGTTCAATTTGATCGATTACGTAATTTTCATAATCATGCTTATCGTTTGAAATAGGAGAAATTCTAATTAATAATTTCGTCAAATTAATACGTTCCAAAAACAAAGTCATACGCTCATAAGCTTGCAAACGTATAGGTAAAGATTGTTTTTGATATTCTCTATTCAATAAAAAAGCACGTTTTTTGTCGTTGTTTTTAATGTGCAGTTCAAAAAAACTGTACGCAACAAATCCAGTTACAATTGCAGGTAACGTATAACTGGCTAATTCTATAATTTTTGTAAAATCCATTTGGGTAATTTTTTAGCAAAAATATGCTTTTTGAGTAAAAATCAAGTTTAAATTTATCGCAATAAACAAAATGTAAACTTTACTTTTGCATTCAGATTCTCAAAATCTACCGAAAATATACTTTTAATGGATTCATATATAATACTTTTTCTTTGTTTGGCTGCATTCGCAGCAGGATTTATCGATGCTATAGTGGGCGGCGGCGGATTAATTCAAACTCCAATGGGGTTAATTTTATTGCCAAATCTTCCAGTTTCAACAGTTATTGGAAGTTTAAAAATTCCTGCTTTTACAGGCACCGCTTTTGCTGCATTTCAATATTTAAAAAAAGTAGTAATTCAATGGAAATTACTCTTAATTATGATGTGTTTGGCTGTTCCTTCGGCATTTTTAGGATCTACTATATTAACTATGGTGAGCAATGATTTTATGAAACCGCTTTTGCTTGTGGTTTTATCATTGCTGTTTATATATACGTATGCTAAGAAAAACTTTGGTCAGCATGCTGCTAAAGACCATTCAGGAACCACTCAGATAATTTATGCTGTTGTAATTAGTACAATTGTTGGCTTTTATGACGGTTTTATTGGTCCTGGAACAGGGAGCTTTTTTGTAGTAGCTTTTATTGCACTTTTGGGTTTTGACTTTTTGCACGCTTCAGCAAATGCTAAAATGGTAAATCTGGCGACAAATTTTGGTTCGATTTGTTTATTTATGATTAAAGGAAAAATCATTTGGGCAATTGCAATTCCAATGGCAATTAGTAACGGACTTGGCGGATGGCTTGGCGCAAAATTAGCCATTAATAAAGGGAATGGCTTTATTAGAATTTTCTTTTTGGTTGTTGTGGTTGGAACGTTGATTCGATTTGCTTACGACGTTTTCTTCAAATAGTTTATTTAAACCATATAAGTGATATAAAAAATTATAAGCTTTATTTTTAATATGGTTTTTAAAATTGCAGTCAATATAAGCATTTGCAATGTTTTACTTAACAATAGAATTAAATGGACTTATATCTCTTATAGGTTTCAAAATATTTAAAGAAAGCCAATTGTTTAAATATAGCCCCGATAGAGGCGTTATCCTCGTAGTGCAACGGAGTGATAAAGCCGAAAGCGGGAAACCATGCCTAAAAAAAGCCTGTTCTTTGGCTTCAAAAAAAACTTAGCAACTCAGTATCTTAGCATCTTAGAACCTTTCTTTCGCATCTTAGGAACTTTCTCTTTAAATTCTTATTTTTGCATCATATGGAGAAAAATTTCATGCAAAAGTACATTGATCAACTCAATGAAGCGCAACGACAACCCGTTCTGAAGAAAGACGGGCCAATGATTATTATTGCAGGTGCAGGTTCGGGGAAAACCCGTGTTTTAACAATTAGAATTGCTTATTTGATGGCTCAAGGTATTGATGCCTTCAATATTTTATCGCTGACTTTTACCAATAAAGCAGCTCGTGAAATGAAGCACAGGATTTCAGATATCGTAGGAGCATCTGAAGCAAAAAACCTTTGGATGGGAACTTTTCACTCCATTTTTGCTCGTATCCTGCGTTCAGAATCAGATCATTTAGGTTATCCATCAAATTTTACTATTTATGATTCGCAGGATTCTGCCAGATTAATTTCTTCAATTATTAAGGAAATGCAGCTGGATCGTGATGTTTATAAACCAAAACAAATTTTAGGACGAATTTCAAGTTATAAAAACAGCTTGATTACGGTAAAAGCCTATTTCAACAATCCAGAATTGGTTGAAGCCGATGCAATGGCAAAAAGACCAAGATTAGGAGATATTTATCAGCAATATGTAGAGCGTTGTTTCAAAGCTGGCGCAATGGATTTTGATGATTTGTTATTGAAAACTAATGAATTACTGACTCGTTTTCCAGAGGTTCTGGCTAAATATCAAAACCGTTTTCGCTATATTCTGGTTGATGAGTACCAAGATACCAATCACTCGCAGTATTTGATTGTAAGAGCTTTATCAGATAAATTTCAGAATATTTGTGTGGTAGGAGATGATGCGCAGAGTATCTATGCGTTCCGTGGAGCAAATATCAATAACATTCTGAATTTCCAGAAAGATTACGAGGGTGTTATCATGTTTCGTTTAGAGCAAAATTACAGATCAACTCGTAATATTGTTGAAGCTGCAAATACGGTAATGGAGCATAACAAAACGAAATTGGATAAAGTAGTTTGGACAGCAAATGATTTTGGACCAAAGATTAAAGTCCACAGAAGTTTGACTGATGCCGAAGAAGGTCGTTTTGTAGCAAGCACAATTTTTGAACAAAAAATGCAAAATCAGCTTCATAATGGTTCTTTTGCAATTTTGTATCGTACCAATGCACAGTCACGTGCAATGGAAGATGCGTTAAGAAAACGTGATATTCCGTATAGAATTTATGGAGGACTATCGTTCTATCAACGTAAGGAAATAAAAGATGTTTTGTGTTATTTACGTTTAGTAATTAATCCAAAAGATGAAGAGGCCTTAATTCGTGTTATCAATTATCCTGCGCGTGGAATTGGAGATACAACTGTCGAAAAACTAACTATAGCAGCCAATCATTACAAACGTTCGATTTGGGAAGTAATGGTTAATATTGATAAAATTGACTTAAAGCTGAATGCTGGAACGAAGAATAAACTGAAGGATTTTGTAACAATGATTCAAAGTTTTCAGGTTATTGATCAAAATCAGGATGCTTTTTATATAACAGACCATGTTGCGAAAAAAACGGGTCTGGTTCAGGAATTAAAAAAAGATGCTACTCCAGAGGGAATGGCAAAAATTCAGAATATCGAAGAGCTTCTAAACGGTATTAAAGATTTTACTGAAGGACAAAAAGAAATTGATGGTGCAAGAGGTGCCTTGGCAGAGTTTATGGAAGATGTTGCACTGGCAACAGATTTAGATAAAGACACTAATGACGATGATCGTGTAGCATTGATGACGATTCACTTAGCAAAAGGACTTGAGTTTCCTCATGTTTTTGTTGTGGGTATGGAGGAAGATTTGTTTCCAAGTGCGATGAGTATGAGTACTAGAAGTGAATTAGAAGAAGAACGTCGATTATTTTACGTAGCTTTAACACGTGCAGAACATCAAGCTTATTTAACATATGCACAATCTCGTTATCGCTGGGGGAAATTGACAGATAGTGAGCCTTCTCGTTTTATTGAAGAAATTGACGGACAGTTTCTAGAGTATTTGACTCCTGCCGAAACTAACTATCGTTATAAGTCACCTATCGACGGAGATATTTTTGGAGATGTTGATAAATCGAAATTGAGATTAGCAAAACCAGTAGGAGGAACACCTCCAAAACACGTTACAGATAATAATCCGAAACCAGATTTAAATATTCGTAAACTAAAACCTATTGCTGGAAATGCGCCCGCAAGTTCAGGTGCTAATTTGTTTGATAATAAATTGACGATTGGAAATGTCGTAATGCACGAACGTTTTGGAAAAGGCGAAGTAATTAACCTTGAAGGTGTTGGTGGTGATAGAAAAGCAGAGATTAAATTTGAAGTAGGAGGTCTTAAAAAGCTTTTACTGAGATTTGCTAAATTAGATGTTGTTGGATAAATAAATTTTCAAGTTTTGAAAACATTTGTCACCCTGAGCGAAGTCGAAGGGCGCTTTAATTAGACGTGGGCTTCGACTTCGCTCAGCCTGACAGCAGAGACCTGAAAGTTAAAAATAAAATAAAAAACTTGAAACAAAAACTATGGCAGAATTTATAAAAATATACCCAGATAAACCTAGTGAAGCTGCGATTGCAAAGGTTGTAAAAGTGCTTCAAAATGGAGGTTTGGTAATTTATCCAACAGATACTGTTTATGGTTTAGGTTGTGATATTACAAATTCACGTGCTTTAGAAAAAATTGCAAAAATTAAAGGTGTTAAATTAGAGAAAGCAAATTTTTCGTTTATCTGTCATGATTTAAGTAATTTATCAGATTATGTACGTCAAATTAATACATCGACTTTTAAAATACTAAAAAGGGCTTTACCAGGGCCTTATACATTTATTTTACCAGGGAATAATAATTTACCTAAAGAGTTTAAAAAGAAAACTACTGTTGGTATTCGTGTTCCTGATAATAATATTATTTTAGAAATTGTTCGTCAGTTAGGAAATCCTGTAGTTTCAACCTCTATTCGAGATGAAGATGATGTAATTGAATATACTACTGATCCTGAGTTGATTTTTGAAAAATGGCAAAATATTGTAGACTTGGTTATTGATGGTGGTTATGGAGATAATGTAGGCTCAACTATTATTGACTTATCAGAACATGAGCCGGTTATTGTCAGAGAAGGAAAAGGAGATATTGATATTTTGTAAGAGTAATTTATTGATTGTTTAGGTTATTGTAAAATTTTGTGGTTAATTAGCTTATAATTTAACTAAACCATTTCTGTTTTATGAAAAACCTTTGTTTGCTTTTCTCTTTATTTTTTACTGTTACTCTGTTTTCGCAAAACATTCTGAAAGGAAAAGTTTCTAACAAAGAAAATGTTCCGCTCGATGGTGTCAATATTTATTTAGACGGAACAACTATTTCTACTATTTCTGATGCTAATGGAAATTTTGCCATAAAATACGAACCTAATGCAAATAATATTGTTGTAATAAGTTCTATGGGATATCAAACGGAATATCTTACTGGTATAGATGTCTCAAAGTCACTTAATGTTGTTATGAGAGTTTCAGAGAACGAACTCAAAGAAGTTGTTATTACTAAAAATGAATTGTTTACAAGAGCACAAAAATTAAAATTATTCAGAGAGTATTTTTTAGGAAAAACAGCAAATGGAAAATCATCAATAATACAAAATGAAAATGATCTTCAGTTTAAATATGATAAGGATAATTTAATTTTTACTGCGTCTTCAAAAAAACCTTTGATTATTGTAAACGCATTTTTAGGCTATAAAATAGATTTTGAGTTGGTTGTCTTTGAAATTGCGTTTAATAAGTTAAGTATAAACTCAAAAGATGTTATAAAGAATTTTTATGGCGGGGTAAGTCGATTTGAAGAAATTGATAATTCGCCTGTAATTTTAGAGCGAAGAGAGAAAACATTTGAAGGGTCACAAATTCAGTTTTTTAGAAACTTTGCTAAAAAAGATTGGGGAATCAAAAAGTTTATTTTATTGAATGATGATCATAGTGTCGATCCACTTAAAAGATTTAAAATCATTGAAGAAGAAGATTATGTAAAAGTAGAAATACTTCCGCAGCCAAAAGGCGAAGTTAAAATCGATAATTTAAAAGATGTTGTAGCTTCTTATAATATTGCTTACAATAGACATGAAGAATCTAAGATTACTTTTCAAACAGATAGTTTTTATATTTATAAGTATGGAAACAATTCTAATATTGAAAGCATATTGTTTTCAGGAAAAATCTCTGAGAAAAAAGTGGGAGATATGCTGCCTTTAAATTACGGTATAAAATAAGTTTTATATTTTTTTATTATCTTGTGCAAAGAAATGTGAAGAGGGGTATTTGTAAAAAAAAACTTAAATACTATAAAAGTTTAAAATAAATAACTAACTTTAATAAAGTTATAATTTAGTTAGTTAATTTAAAAATAATGCTATTCTTGATTTATATTTAATTGGTTATTAAAAAAATTAGGGATACATAAAAGCAGGTCAATTGACCTGCTTTTTCTGTATAATAAAGTATGTTACTTTAAATTATTTTGCTTGCTTTTTCATTTCTTTTTCAATCATGTCGTAGAACTGATCGATTTTTGGCATAACAACAATACGAGTTCTTCTGTTACGAGCTCTGTCATCTGGAGTATCATTAGACACTAAAGGAATATAAGAACTTCTACCAGCAGCAATTAATTTTGCAGGGTTAACACCAAGATCATTCGTTAATACACGTACAATAGAAGTTGAACGTTTAACACTTAAATCCCAGTTGTCTAACAAAATTCCGTTGCTTTTGTATGGTACATTATCTGTGTGACCTTCAACCATACATTCAAAATCAGGTTTGTCGTTTACTACTTTTGCAACTTTAGCCAAAACAGTTTTTGCTTTGTCAGTTACGTCGTAGCTTCCGCTTTTAAATAACAATTTGTCAGCGATAGAAATAAATACAACTCCTTTTTCTACATTAATTTCGATATCTGGATCATTGATTCCAACAGCACCTTTCAAGCTTGTAACTAAAGCTAAAGTTACACTGTCTTTTTTAGTAAGTGCATCTTGAAGTCTAGAGATTTTCAAATCTTTTTCTTTCAAGCTTTCTAAAGATTTTTCAAGGTTTTCAGCTCCTTTAGTAGTTAAAACAGTTAAGTCTTTAGAAGTACTGATTAAGTCTTGATTGTGTTGTTTATAGCTTTCAGCTGTAGCTGCTAATGCTGCTTTTTCTTCTAGGCAAGAATTTAACTTAACAGTACAAGAGTTTAGTAAGTCTTGAGTTTCTTTGTTCTTAGCTTCTAATGCTGCGTATTGCTTTTTCGATACACACGAAGTTAAGGCCATTAATACTGATAGTGCGATAACTATTTTTCTCATAGGTATTATATTTAATTAAACGTTGATTACAAATTTAGTTTTTAATATTTTGATTACTGTTAAAGATTTCTTTAAAAACCAGTAATTTCTTTATGTAATACAAGTAAACGATACTTTTTACGGTATAGTATTGTTGTATTTGAAAATCCTTGCGGTGTTTTAGATACTTTAAAGATATGCAATAAAATGAAAAATGTGCTTTTACAATGGCGAAAGTATGTTTGAACTTGCCTTGTGTAAGAAAACGGATACCCGCAATTCCGTCTAAAACCATTCTAAAGAAAATCACAAAAAACAATCCTTTTTTAGGCAGGTTTTTAACCAGCATTAATAGAGAGTTTCTAAAGTTTAAAAAAGTTTTCTTCGGATTTCCTTGTTGTAATGTAGCGCCGCCAACATGATACACTACAGATTTTGAATTGTACTTTATTATATGCCCTTCATTTGCGGCACGCCAGCACAAATCAATTTCTTCTTGATGTGCAAAAAAAGTTTCATCAAAACCGCCTAATTCGTGGTAGACTTTTTTTCTGATAAAAAAGCAAGCTCCTGAAGCCCAGAATAATTCACAATTATCATCGTACTGACCATTGTCTTTTTCTATGGTGTCAAAAATCCTTCCTCTGCAAAAAGGAAAGCCATATTTATCAATAAAACCTCCAGCAGCTCCAGCGTATTCAAAATACTCTTTGTTTTTGAAATCAAGAATTTTAGGCTGAATTATGGCTGTTTGTTTTTCTTTTTCAAAAGTCTCAATAATAGGCTGGAGCCAATTTTCTGTTACTTCAATATCAGAATTTACTAATGCATAAATTTCTGCATCTATATGCTGAAGTGCATCGTTGTAACCCTTTGCAAAACCATGGTTGCCACTATTTTGTACAATCCGTATAGTTGGGAAATTTTTCTTTACGAAATCAATAGAATCATCCGTCGAAGCATTATCTGCGACATATATAGTGGCCTCTTCTGAATACTGTAAAACAGACGGTAAAAATTGCTCTAACAATTTTACTCCGTTCCAGTTTAAAATGACAACAGCTATTTTATCCAAAAGTAATTTTTATTTATTTTAATATTATTTTATTCTCCGTAATTTGGCAGGCCTCTTAAAAACTGATATTTTTCATTTTCAAAATCCATTTGACAATAAAAATGACTCAGTCCGTTTGTTACATTCAAAAACCGTGCCTGCATTGTCATATTGTAACGTGCAATTTGATCAAAAGTTGTTTGCGATATCTTAACCTCTGGAGCTTTGCACTCTACTAATATATGTATAGTGCCGTCTGAATTAAAAACAACTACATCATATCTTTTTCGCAAACCATTGACTGTTAAAACTTTCTCTACGTTTATAAGCGATTTAGGATATTTTTTCTCGTTCATTAAATAATGAACTACATGCTGGCGAACCCATTCTTCTGGAGTAAGAATGATAAATTTTTTCCTGATTTCATCAAAAATAGACACTTTATTTTCGCTATTTTTGAATCGGAAAGTATAAGAAGGGAAATTTAGCTTTAACATAAGGCAAATATAATTTGAAAATTAGTCAATTTGAAAATTAGTCAATTATTTATTTGAATTAAACTGAATACTCAATACTGAACACTGAAAACTAAATTTAATGGACGAAGTTGTAAAAATTGTTAATGATATAAAGGCAGGGAATATAAAGCCTATTTACTTTTTAATGGGTGAAGAACCTTATTATATAGATAAGCTGTCTGAATATATAGAACAAAATGTACTGGCTGAAGAGGAGAGAGGATTTAATCAAACTGTTTTATACGGAAGAGATGTTTCTGTAGAAGATATTGTTTCAACGGCCAAGCGCTATCCTATGATGGCTGATCGTCAGGTTGTTATTGTAAAAGAAGCGCAGGATTTATCTAGAACAATAGATAAGATAGAATCGTATGTTAATAATCCGATGGAAACTTCGGTTTTGGTTTTTTGTTATAAGTACAAAACTCTAGATAAGCGAAAAAAAGTGACTAAACTTTTAGCTCAAAACGGAATTGTTTTCGAGAGTAAAAAATTATACGAAAATCAAGTTGGAGATTGGATAAAACGTATTCTTGCGGGGAAAAAATACACTATTGATCCAAAGGCAAATGCAATGCTTGTTGAGTTTTTAGGAACCGATTTGAGTAAAATCAATAACGAGTTAGAAAAACTGCAGATTATTTTGCCGCAAGGAACTATGATTACGCCTCAACATATTGAAGAGAATATTGGTTTTAGTAAAGATTATAATGTTTTTGAACTTCGAAAAGCCATTGGAGAACGCAATCAGTTAAAAGCCTATAAAATTGCCGAAAATTTTGCACATAATCCAAAAGAATATCCATTGGTTATGACCACAGGATTGGTTTTTGGATTTTTTATTCAACTTTTAAAATATCACGGTCTTAAAGATAAAAATCCTAAGAATGTTGCTGCGGCGATTGGTGTAAATCCTTATTTTTTAAAGGAATATGATTTGGCTGTGAAAAATTATCCAATGAGAAAAGTAAGTCAAATTGTTGGTGCATTGCGTGATATTGATGTGAAAAGTAAAGGAGTTGGAGCGAATGCTTTACCACAGTCAGATTTGCTAAAAGAAATGCTGTATAAAATATTTAATTAAGCCGTTAAAATTCACGATATTTGCCTTTCTAAAAAAAATACTACTTAAAATAATAATTACACAATTATGGGAATGAATAAAAATACCGTTTTAGGATGGGCTACTTTTATAATGGTACTTATGGGATTGTTGCTTATAGGTCTTGGTGCTTTTAGATACAGAGATGTTTCTGGCTGGGGATTTGCTGCAGCAGGTGTTGGTTTTTTTGCCAATGCTTGGGTTTTTAATGCATTAAAAGGTAGGGTTTAAATTAAGTTTGCCAGATAGAATTATGGCATAAAATCAATAGAAAATAAATAATTAAAAATAAATAGAATGTCAGACGATAAGAAAGTAATTTTCTCAATGCAGAAATTGAGTAAAACCTATCAAGGAGCAGACAAACCGGTACTTAAAAACATCTATTTGAGTTTCTTTTACGGAGCTAAAATTGGTATTTTAGGACTTAATGGTTCTGGAAAATCTTCTCTTTTAAAAATTATTGCAGGAGTTGATAAAAATTATCAAGGAGATGTAGTTTTTCAGCCTGGTTATACAGTAGGTTATTTAGAGCAAGAACCAATTCTTGATGATTCTAAAACGGTTATCGAAATTGTTCGTGAAGGAGCAGCTGAAACTATGGCTGTTCTAGAAGAATACAATCAAATTAATGATTTATTTGGTCTTGAAGAGAACTACTCAGATCCAGATAAAATGGATAAATTGATGGATCGTCAGGCAGCTTTACAAGACAAAATTGATGCTCTAGGTGCTTGGGAAATCGATACTAAATTAGAAATCGCAATGGATGCGTTACGTACGCCGGAAGGTGATACGCCTATTAAAAACCTTTCTGGAGGTGAGCGTCGTCGTGTAGCTTTATGTAGATTGTTGTTGCAACAACCTGATGTATTATTACTTGATGAGCCTACCAACCACCTTGACGCTGAGTCTGTACTTTGGTTAGAGCAGCATTTAGCACAATATTCAGGAACTGTTATTGCTGTAACGCACGACCGTTATTTCCTTGATAATGTTGCTGGATGGATTCTTGAGTTGGATAGAGGAGAAGGTATTCCGTGGAAAGGGAATTATTCTTCTTGGTTAGATCAAAAATCAAACCGTATGGCTCAAGAAGAAAAAGTAGCTTCTAAACGCAGAAAAACGTTAGAACGTGAGTTAGAATGGGTTCGTCAAGGAGCAAAAGGACGTCAAACCAAACAAAAAGCGCGTTTACAGAATTACGATAAATTATTAAATGAAGACCAAAAACAATTGGACGAAAACTTGGAAATCTACATTCCAAATGGACCTCGTTTAGGTACAAATGTTATCGAAGCCAAGAATGTTGCCAAAGCTTTTGGAGATAAATTGTTATACGATAATTTGAATTTTACTTTGCCGCAAGCTGGTATTGTTGGAATTATTGGGCCAAACGGTGCTGGTAAATCGACTATTTTCAAAATGATTATGGGAGAACAAGCTACAGACAGCGGGGAATTTTCTGTTGGAGATACTGTAAAAATCGCTTACGTAGATCAATCTCACTCAAACATCGATCCGAATAAATCTATTTGGGAAAACTTTGCTGATGGTCAGGAGTTGATTATGATGGGAGGAAAACAAGTAAATTCAAGAGCTTATTTATCTCGTTTCAATTTTGGCGGCGGTGAGCAAAACAAAAAAGTTTCAATGTTATCAGGTGGTGAGCGTAACCGTTTACACTTAGCAATGACTTTAAAAGAAGAAGGAAACGTACTTTTACTGGATGAGCCAACGAATGACTTGGATGTAAATACACTTCGTGCTCTTGAAGAAGGTTTAGAGAATTTTGCGGGTTGTGCGGTAATTATTTCTCACGACAGATGGTTCTTAGATAGAATTTGTACACACATCTTAGCTTTTGAAGGAGATTCTGAAGTTTATTTCTTCGAAGGAAGTTTCTCTGATTATGAAGAAAACAAAAAGAAACGTCTTGGTGGAGATTTAACTCCAAAACGTTTGAAATACAGAAAATTAATTAGATAATAACTAATTTCTAAAAATGTAAAAAGCCTCAAGTTCAATTGAATTTGAGGCTTTTTTAATGTCTAATTTTTATAAAATAAATTATCTGTCTAAATGACCAATCTGCGACGGCAGTTCAAATATTTCTAGGTCAAAATAAATAACCGATGCCATAATGTGGTCAAAAATATCAGACATAATGTATTCGTAATTTGCCCAGCGTTTATCACTCGAAAACGCATAGATTTCTAATGGTACGCCATGAGCACTAGATTGCAATTGTCGACACATAATATGCATATCCTTATTCAATCCCGGATGTGTTACAAGATACTGCATAATATATTTTCTAAATAAACCTAAGTTGGTCATATTGCGACCGTTAAGAGCAAGAGATTTATCAATTTCTCGAAGATCATTATACTTCTCAATTTCAGCTTGTCTTGTTTCTATATAAGAACTTATCAGCTGTACTTTTTTCATATGATTGAGATCATCGTTATTTAAAAAGCGAATACTGCTGCTTTTTATCAAAACGTGTCTTTTTATACGTCTTCCGTCAGATTTTTGCATTCCGCGCCAGTTCTGAAAAGAATCAGAACTTAAGGCATACGTTGGAATTGTTGTTATCGTATTATCAAAATTTCGAACTTTTACAGTTGTCAAATTAATTTCGATAACATCACCATCTGCACCAAATTTATCCATTGTAATCCAGTCACCAATACGAACCATGTCGTTAATAGCAACCTGAACGCTTGAAACAAATCCTAAAATGGTATCTCTAAAAATTAAAATAATAATTGCCGAAAGTGTTCCTAAAATAGTCAGCAATTCGCCTTTCTTAATTCCGAATAAAGTAGAAATAATCATGGCAACACCAAAAATCCAAAGCACGATCATAATAACCTGAACAAAACTGTCAATTGGTTTGTCGCTGTATTCTGGTTTTTGCTTTAAATAATCACGTAGCGCATTAAAAATAGTTCTGATGATCCATAAACTAATCAAAACAATATAAATTCCGACTATTTTTCCAAACATCAATTCCCAATATTCATACTTATCCAAAATAATTGGAACAGCTTTATAAATAAAGAAAAACGGAATTAAATAGGCGGTGTATTTGGTGGTTTTATTATGAATTAAATAATCATCAAATTTTGTTTTTGTGCGCTGTGCAAAAACAGCAGTTAAGGTAACCAGAACAAATTTTGCGGCATAATAAATGGCATATGCCAAAGCTATCATAACGGCAATATTAAAAATCAGGCTGATGTACGACGCAACATTGCGGTTCATTCCCCAATCTCTAAAAAGCGGATATAAAAAATTAAATATTTTATCCAAAAGTTTATGCATTACTTTCTAAATACTTTTTCTCAATATAGAATGTTCCAAAAGGAATTAATGATGCAACAAGAATAATTAAAAAGGTTTTAAAATCCCAATTTTGAGATTTTCTCAGTAATACCGCTAATATAATGTAACCAATAAATAAAACACCATGTGTCATTCCTAACGGGCGTAGTAAAGTATGATATAGTTCTGGGTTGTTAGTTTTAATAAAAAGCATATTAGCAAACAATACTAAATAAGAGATTCCCTCTAAAATCGCAGTAACTTTAAAAATCTTGAGCATATATCTGTTTTTTGAAATTATAGCAGCAAAATTAAGGATTCTGGTTGGTTTTTGAGTTATGTATCAATAAAGTAATTTACTTTTACAATCTTAAACTTTGATAATGAGCAAGCGTGATTTAAAAAAATATTTAACCGAATTGAGTAAAGAACAACTTGAGGAGCAGCTTATGGAGTTGTATGAAAAATTCAGTCCAGTAAAAGTGTATTATGATTTTGTTTTTAACCCAAAGGAAGACAAACTTTTACAAGAATCTAAGGTTAAGATTTCACAGGAATATTTTCCTGTAAAAAAAGCAGGTACAAAACGATATCCAAAAGCAAAAATGCGTCGTTCTGTAGCTCAGAAGATTATCAAACATTTTATTATGCTGGGAGTAGATCCATTTATTACAGCTGATGTAATGTTATATAATATAGAAATTGCTCAAACTTATTCTTCTCAAAACTTTGTAAAACAGGAATTGTTTTACAAAAGCATGTTAAATTCATTTGAACAAGCTGTTAACTTTATAGTTTCAAATGGAATTTTAGCAGATTTTAAAACAAGAATTGAGGGAATAAATGAAATGGTTTTAGAACAAAAATGGAGAAATAAGTACGATTTTGAAGCTATTTTAGACAAATTAAGCCTCTAAAATGCATTCCCATAAAAAATCTTATTTATAAAAAAACATTTATTTTAGGTTAAAATAAGATGAATAACTGTTTTTTCGGTGTATTTTTGCAAAAATCCAAAAACAAACAATGTCTCAAAACACTTTAGAAATAGAAAGAGAAGAGAAAAAAGAACTTTATGCATACCAAAAAGGCGATATCGATGCCATTTTTGAACGTTTAGATAATGCTCCTTCAAAACATCATTTACTATATCAATTGCCTACAGGCGGTGGAAAAACTGTGATTTTTTCTGAAATCGTTCGCCGCTATTTATCTAATAATGATAAAAAAGTAGTGGTACTAACACACCGTATTGAACTTTGTAAACAAACCTCAAAAATGTTGAAAGGGTTTGGCGTAAGTAATAAAATCATTAACAGTAAAGTAAAAGAACTGCCTGACCAAAACGATTTTTCATGTTTTGTGGCAATGGTCGAAACTTTAAAAAACCGTATCAATGATGAAAAACTGCATCTTGATAATATTGGTTTGGTTATTATTGACGAGGCACATTACAATTCATTTAGAAAATTATTAAACTCATTTAAAAATGCTTTTATTCTTGGAGTAACTGCAACACCTTTGAGTTCGAATATAAAATTACCAATGCATCAAAGTTATGATGAACTTATTGTAGGTGATACAATTGGCTCATTGATTGATCAAGGATTCTTGGCTAGAGCAACTACATATAGTTATGATGTTGGTTTAACTTCGCTTAAAGTTGGTATAAATGGTGATTATACTGTAAAATCATCTGATGATTTATATACTAATACTTTAATGCAGGAGAAATTACTCCATGCCTATACTGAACGCTCTTTAGGTAAAAAAACGTTGATTTTTAATAACGGTATTCATACTTCTTTATATGTATATGAAACTTTTAGAGAAGCAGGGTATGATATTAGACACTTAGACAATACAAGCAGTTCTGAAGAACGTAAAGATATTTTGCAGTGGTTCAAGAAAACTCCTGATGCGATTTTAACTTCGGTTGGAATTTTGACAACTGGATTTGATGAGCCTACAGTTGAAACCATTATTCTAAATAGAGCAACAAAATCATTAACTTTATATTATCAGATGATTGGTCGTGGTTCTCGTAAATTACCTGGTAAAGATGAATTTACGGTTATTGATTTAGGTAATAATGCAGCTCGTTTTGGATTATGGAGCGAACCAGTAAACTGGCAGCACATTTTTAAATCTCCAGAATTTTATCTTGAAAATCTAAGAGACGATACTGAGATCGAAATGTTTTTTAAATACACTATGCCTCCTGAGTTAAGAGCAAAATTCAGCAAAACTGCCGAAGTTACTTTTGATGTAGATGAAGAGCATAAACTGGCGATAAAACAAAATTTGCGTTCTAAAATTGTATTAGACAAATCGTTGGATCAACACGCTGCAATGTGTGTAGATAATACAGAAACACTGCAAGAAGCAAAATCATTATCTAAAGAATTAGATGACGATATTGAGTGCCGTATTAAACGTTATGCAAAATGTTTAAGCCAATGTAGTAAAAACTACCGCGAATGGCTTTTGGACGATTACAAGCAGAGATTAACCTTATTAGTAGGTAAAAAATATCGTGAAAAAATCATGAACGAACCAGATTGATAATTTGAGGTTCGATTTGTTTCAGGTTTCATGTTTCAAGTTATTGAAATCTAAACAAAATAATGATCTTAAAAGGAGAAATCACATTTCAGAGTAATTCATTCTATTGTGATTTCTCCTTTTCGAATTAATAAAACTTATTTTTAAGTTTTGAAAGTAACCTGAAACTTGAAACAAATAAAAACAAAACAAACAAAGATAAATCATGTCTAAACAATTCTCAACATTAGGTCTGTCAGCACCAATTTTAAAAGCTTTAGGCGAATTAAACATTGTTGAACCTACAGAAATCCAACAAAAAACAATTCCGCTTTTATTGACTGAAACCCAT
Source organism: Flavobacterium sp. FlaQc-30 (assembly GCF_044005885.1). Lineage (NCBI taxonomy): Bacteria > Pseudomonadati > Bacteroidota > Flavobacteriia > Flavobacteriales > Flavobacteriaceae > Flavobacterium > Flavobacterium sp. FlaQc-30. The sequence continues at coordinate 233,397 of NZ_JBIPCO010000005.1, forward strand.
GATGTTGTAGGTTTAGCCAAAACAGGAACAGGAAAAACGGCTGCTTTCGGATTGCCTTTATTGCAATTAATTGACACTGAATTACCAGTTGTTCAAGCTGTTATTTTGGTGCCAACAAGAGAGCTTGGTCATCAAATTTTTAGAAATTTAGAAGATTTCTCAAAACATATTCCAAATATTTCAATTGCTGCAACTTGCGGCGGAATTCCAATAAAACCTCAAATTGAGCGTCTTACTGCGCCAACACATATTGTTGTGGCAACACCAGGACGTTTAATTGATTTGATTCAAAGAAAAGCAGTTGATTTAAAACAAACTCAATATTTGGTTTTAGATGAAGCCGATGAAATGGTTTCAATTCTAAAAGAAAGTTTAGATGAAATCATTGCCGAACTTCCTAAAAAGCATCGCACTTTATTGTTTTCAGCAACTTTGCCGGGAACAATTAAGCAATTGATTCAGAATTACTTAAACAAGAATGTAGTTCAGGTAAGTGCTAGTATGGAAGTAATTGGAAACCAAGGTATTGATCATGAGTATATTGTAGTGGATCCAATTGAAAAATTAGATGTTTTAATGCATTTTCTTAATTCAAAAGATGGTGAACGTGGTATTATCTTCTGTAAAACTAAAGCTGCCGTAAATAAATTAGCTAAAAATCTGGCTATAAATCGTTTTTCTTCTGGAGCAATTCACGGAAGTTTAACACAGGGAATTCGTGATAGAATTATGGAGCAGTTTCGTGAAGGACATATTAATATATTAGTAGCGACTGATTTAGCTGCGAGAGGAATTGACGTAAAGGAAATTTCTTATGTGGTAAATTACCATTTGCCAGATGCTTACGAAACGTATGTTCATAGAAGCGGAAGAACAGCAAGAGCAGGAGCAAAGGGACTTTCTTTAACTGTTTTACAGGAAGAAGAAGTTGCAGAAATTGCAGATTTCGAAAGAGAACTGGGATTAAAGTTTTCTGAGTTCAAAAAACCTTCGGCATTAAGTATTGAAGAAAATAATACGCTTTTGTGGGCAAAACAAATCTTCAAAACAAAACCAAATCATGATATTTCAAATGATTTAAAAACAAAAGTTAAAACAGTTTTCCATCATCTTACAAAGGAAGAATTGATAGAAAAATTATTAGCCAATTATGTCCTTCAGAACAAAATCGATGTAGTTGAAAAACCTGTTAAAAAATTCAAAAAGTAACAAGCATGACATTTATCATTGCATATTAAAGTTGTATATTTATAAGGTATTATTCTATAATCCTACTTAATAACAACATATAATATGAAGATAGTCATCATAGGAGGTGGTTTTGCAGGAATCAATCTAGCAAAGGAACTTGTAAACCACCCTCAAATACAGGTTACTCTTGTAGATAAAAACAATTATAACTTTTTTCCACCACTTATATATCAAGTTGCTACAGCTTTTTTAGAACCATCAAGCATTAGTTATCCTTTTAGAAAATTTTTTGCAGGAAAAAAAAACCTGCAGTTCCGTTTAGGTGAATTGCTTTCAGTAGTTCCTGCTGAAAATAAAATTATCCTTAATAACGGCGAATTGACCTACGATCATTTGGTTTTTGCAACTGGAGCTGAAACCAGTTATTTTGGAATGGAGAATGTAATGAAAAACGCTATTCCTATGAAAACCTTAAATGATGCCATCGAAATGCGTAATACACTGCTTAAAAACCTTGAAAAAGCAGCAATCACAAAAGATATTCGTAAACGTCGTAAATTATTAACTATTGTTGTTGCAGGTGGCGGGCCAACAGGAGTAGAGGTTTCAGGGATGTTTGCTGAAATGCGAAAAAACATTCTGCTAAAAGAATATCCTGAACTAGAAACATCTGCCAGCAATGTTTATTTAGTCGATGGGGGAGACGCTCTCCTTTCGCCAATGAGTAAAGCTTCGCAAAAAGATACTTTGGAGGCGCTTACAAATTTAGGAGTTGTTGTAAAATTGCACACAAGAGTAACGGATTATGTTGATGATACGGTCTTTTTTGAAAATGGAGAAAAGATTCAAACTAAAAACTTAATTTGGGCAGCTGGAGTTTCTGCTAAACTTTTTGACGGAATTCCACAAGAAAGCTACGGACGCGGCAGACGTATGGCGACAAATGAGTACAATAAAGTAAACGGTTTTGAAAATATTTATGCAATTGGTGACACCGCAATTTTAGCTGGAGATAAAAACTTTCCTGACGGACATCCGCAAGTTGCACAAGTTGCGATACAACAAGGGTTAAATCTAGCTAAAAATTTTAAAGCAATAGCACAGAATAAACCTTTAAAAGCATTTGCTTATGTAGACAAAGGATCGATGGCTATTATTGGAAAAAATAAAGCGGTAGTAGATTTACCAAGTCCTAAATGGCATTTTAAAGGATTTTTTGCCTGGGTAATTTGGTTATTTATTCACTTAATTTCCTTAATTACATACAGAAACAGATTGAATACTTTCTGGAATTGGATGGTTGCTTATTTCGCAAGAGATCAATCACTTAGAATGATTATTAGGCCTGATAAGAGATCTTAGAAATAATAAGATTCCAAAATTGGAACCAACATAAAAAAACAGAATCTTTTTAGATTCTGTTTTTTTTATAAGTAAACGAATTTTTTGGAATTTAAAAATCTAATGCCCAATTACTACATCATCATTTCCTGATAATTCTACTTTATGTTTAATAAAGCGTTTTCCAATATTTAGAACAATAAAAGCTGTTATTGTTGTTGTAGTCATAATAGCAACCATTGGCGCAATAGAATCTTTTACAAAAACACCAATCGCAAATGATGCAAAAGCACCAATTCCTAATTGAATTGCGCCCATTAATGCAGAAGCACTTCCAGTATTTTTTGCAAACGGAGCCAAAGTTAATCCAGCTGTATTTGGATTTGAAATTCCTAAACAAGCCAAGAATAAAAACAACATTCCAATAGTTTCATATAATCCCAAAAGATTATTTAAAGATAAAATTAGAAAAACAATGCTTACCACAGATTGCGAAATCAAAGCGCCGTAGATCATTTGCTCACTAGAAAATCGTTTCAATAGAATAGAATTTAATTGACTAGAACCAATAAAACTAACAGACATAAAGGCAAAAATCCAACCATAAGTTTTAGCATCAACATGATAAATATCCATAAAAATGATAGGAGAGGCCGCTACGTACGAAAATAATCCAGAAAAAGCGATTGCACCAGTAAAAGCATAAGTATAAAACTGAGGCTCTTTTAATACTTTCAGAAAATTGGTAATAATAGGTTTTGGTTTTAAAGATATTGACGGATCTGGTTTATAGGTGTTTGGCAGACCAATTTGCGAAGCTGCTAGAATAAAAATCCCCATAAACATTAAAATCAAAAATACGGTATGCCAGCCAAAATCCTCAGTAACATATCCGCCGACTGTTGGTGCTAACATTGGCGAAAGCCCAACGACAAGCATTAATAGCGAAAAAACTTTAGGAATATCTTTAACAGGAAATAAATCTCTAACCATTGCAACTGATGCAACTGTAGCAGCACAACTTCCAATGGCTTGAACAAAACGTAAAAATATAAATGAATCAATATCAGTAACATATATGCAGCCTAATGAAGCTAAAATATAGACTAATAAACCAATAAATAATGGTTTTTTTCGTCCAAATCTATCCAATAACGGCCCGTAAAGCAACTGCCCAGCTGAAATTCCGACAAAATAACTAGATAAACTCATAGAAACTTTTGCGACTGTTGTGTTCAAATCTTTTGCAATATCAGAGAAACCAGGTAAATACATATCGATTGAAAACGGACCAAGTGCGGTCAAAGAACCTAAAATAAGTATGAGTTTAATATATTTTTTTGTAGTCATTTTTTGAAATAAAAGGCGTTTAATTTTTTGCAAAGGTAAAGATTTCATATATTGTAATAGAATTAAACACATTTATATCTAAAACAAAGCATTATTAATCTTAAAAATTAAGTAATTATGAAGAAGTATATTTTGTTGTTATCGCTAGCTTTTACAGCTGTTTCATTTGCACAAACAATTACATCTAAAAAAGAAGATGTCAGTATTGAACAGTACGAATTATTAAAAAAAGTAAATCAGTATTATCCTGATATCACATTAAACAAGACAATTACAAATTTTTACGCTGACGGAAATATAATTGATTCTCAGCAAGAATTTGACGTAAGTTCGTCAAAATTTTCCAGCTATAAAATTGGCATTGAACCTGGAAATAAAAAATTATCATTTGAATATGTTTCTGATGAAACTGGAAAAGTTTACGGTGATGTTTCAATTTTTAAAGGAAATGCTTTAAGAACAACTTTTTCAGAAAAAAATAATGAAATAAACGTTTCTTTAAATGGTAAGTCGGTTTATCTGAAGAAATTAAAGCAATAGACAAATATTAGTAAAAAGCATCACAATTGTGGTGCTTTTTAGATTATCAGCCGTTCTTACGGCTGATTTATTACTTGTATACAATTTGAACTATAATTTATATTATGTAAAATAGAAAATTCAAGACGCGAGAATCTCATAAATACACTTCTGTATTGAAATTTTGTAAATATTCAAATCTCAGCGATCTTCTAGTGTATATTCCTTAAAGCCCATTATATAAAAAAGAATATTTTTGAAATGACAAAATGCATTTTAAAGCCTTGAATTTGCTAAATCTTAACATTTCTTTAAAATAATCACTTTCTAATCAAGATGCGTTCAAAGTGAAACTAAATTTTATTATTTTTACATTAGATACTTTAAAAAAAATATCAACTCTATGAATACAATTGCTGAGCATATTGCAGATTTTTTAAAAGAATACCCGCCGTTTGATAATTTGACTTTTCAAGAATTATCAGAAATAGCTACTAATATTCGTGTTATCAATTTAGAAAAACATGCTGTATTGTTTCAAAATAATGATTTATTGCACGACAGTTTTTATGTTGTTGCTTCTGGTGTCATTAATTTGACAACAATTGCCGATGCTGAGGAAACGATTATAAATAAATGTCATGAAGGCGATATTTTTGGTTTACGCCCGTTTTTTGCCAAAAACAACTACATGATGACTGCAAAAGCACGTGAAGAAAGTATAATTTATGCTATTCCAATCGCTGTTTTTAGACCATTTGTGGCTAATAATCCTGACGTTTTAAATTTTTTGTTGGAAAGTTTTGCAATAAATTCAAGGCACACTAAAGATAATGTACGTTCTAATGGAAAATTAGATGCTGACAACAGTTATATAGATCAGCAGTCAGAGATGCAATACATACAATCTCTAGCCTATAATAATTCGCCGTTAACAACTGAGGCACACCATATTGTAAAGGATGTTGCGATTTTAATGACGGAATCGATGGTAGATAATATTGTGGTTACGGAAAAGACAAAACCAATTGGTATCGTCACAAATGCCGATTTGTCTTCAAAAATAGCAACTGGTCGTTATCCAATATCTGAAACCATAGACAAAATTATGTCCTCACCTGTTGTTACCGTAATCGAGAACGTTTCTTTGGCCGAAGCGCAGTTGCTAATGCTGAAACACAATGTATCACATTTATGCGTAACAAAAGATGGTACAAGTAAATCTGCGGTAAAAGGAATTATTTCTGAGCACGATCTAATTGTCGCTCAAGCAAGTAACCCTGGTGTTTTAATTAAAGAAATTAAGCGTTCGCAGTTACCAAAAGATTTAAAACAGATACGTGATCGATTATCAGATTTAATTCAGAATTCAATTCAAAAAAACATACCAATTTCTCATATCAGCAATATTGCGAGTGAGATTAATTTGGCAATCATAAAACGTGCTGTCGAATTATCAATTTTAGACTTAGGCTCCCCTCCTGCACGATTTGCTTGGTTAAGTATAGGAAGTCAAGGTCGTAAAGAACAGCTTTTATTAACAGATCAAGACAGTATTTTGATCTTTGAAGATGTGGCTCCAGAAAAATACAGAGAAGTAAAAGATTATTTTTTAAGACTAGCAAAAAGAACTACTTCTATTCTTGAAAAAGTTGGTTACGAATATTGTCCAAACGGACATATGGGAAGTAATATGCTTTGGTGCAAATCATTGACAGACTGGACAAAACAATACAACAGCTGGATGAATACTCCAGGTGAAAATAGTAATGACTTAAGTTCTATTTTCTTTGATTATGAGATCGTTTTTGGCGAACCAAAGATCGAAGAAGTTATCGAAAATGTGATTTTTAAAAACGCTGTAAACAATACTTTGTTCTTCGACTTTTTAGGAAACGATGCCTTAAAGAGAAATTCTCCTTTAAGCTTTTTCAAAAAATTCATTGTAGAAGAAGACGGTCCGCATAAAACTAAATTTGATATTAAAACCCGTGCTTTAATGCCGTTGATTGATGGCGCGCGCTTGTTAATTTTGAATGCGAATATAAAAGGAATCAAAAATACCTATTTAAGATTCAAACAATTAGCAATTACCGATTCTAAAAATGCCGAAATATATTTAAGTTGTGCTGAAGCTTTTCTAACACTTTCAAAGTTTAGAACGGTCGAAGGTTTAAAGAATGATGATTCTGGACAATACATTAATCTAAGAGAAATGTCTAAAACAGACAAAGAAAAGTTAAAAAATGCTTTAACCCCAATGAAAGACCTTGAGGAACTTATTAAGAGTAAATTTCAACTTACACAATTCTCGTAAATATGCTAGACTGGCTTAAAAATATTAATAAAGAATATCCGGATTTTTGGAAGGATTATTTGACTAAATTAGAAACGAAACCGTCCAAGTTTGTGGTGTTGTCGACTGAAACATCTGGTTTAAATCCAAACAAAGACGTCATTCTGTCTTTGGGAGCATTTTCTGTTGTGGAAGACAGTATTTTAATTAAAGAAAATTTTGAAGCCGTTTTACTTCAATACAAGTTTTTGCAGGATAACGGACTCTCAAATGAGTTTATCATTGAAAGTAAAATGATGAAAATGCCTGAACCTGATGCGGTTGAAGCTTTTGTCAACTTTATTGGAAATGCAATTCTAGTAGGACATCATATCAATTTTGATATAGAAATGCTTAATGCAGCGCTTGAACGATTAAATTGCGGCAGATTGAAAAATGAAGCTTTAGATGTTGATGTTATGTATCGTAAATTAACAGATATTAACGACAAGCAGTTTTCGTTAAATGATCTATGTGAAATTTATAAAATCCCAAAAAGCGATCGAAACTCGTCAGCTGAAGATGCTTATAAAATCGGACTTTTATTTCTGAAATTGAAGTCTCGATTAGGAATTAAATAGTTTTAAAAAAAACAGTATAAAAAAGCCTCTTAAGTTTAAGAGGCTTTTTATTTTGCATTTATAAGGAAGATTATTTCCCTTTTCTACGTTTGCGTTCTGCTTTTATCATTGATAATTCACGGCTTGTTTGTCCTGCAACCGAAGTGTTTTCTTCAGCACGACGAATCAAATACGGCATAACATCTTTTACAGGTCCAAAAGGAAGATATTTAGCAACATTATAACCGTTTTCGGCTAAGTTGTAACTAATATTATCGCTCATTCCGTACAATTGTCCAAACCAAATTTTGTTGTCATTTTTTGCAATACCTCTTTGAGCCATCATTTCCATAAGCTTATAAGAACTTAATTCGTTATGAGTACCTGCAAAAATTGACATCGTTTCTAAATGATCTAACATATAATGTACAGCACTGTCGTAATTTACGTCTGTAGCTTCTTTAGAAACACAAATTGGCGAAACATAACCTTTTTCTTCTGCACGCTTGTTTTCTTTTTCCATGTAAGCACCGCGAACCAATTTCATTCCAATAAAAAAGCTTTCTTGTTTGGCAATTTCATGTAGTTTTTTTAAATAGTCCAAACGATCCCAACGGTACATTTGCAATGTGTTAAATACAATTGCTTTCTCTTTATTGTATTTGCGCATCATTTCGGTTACTAGATCATCAGCGGCATCTTGCATCCAGCTTTCTTCACCATCAATTAATAATGCAACATCTTTTTTATGTGCTTCGCTGCAAACTTGGTCAAAACGAGCTACTACTCTATCCCATTCAGTTTGCTCTGCAGGAGACAATGTTTGTTTTTCTCCTAGTTTTTCATATAATTCAAAACGTCCTAAACCAGTTGGTTTAAAAACGGCAAAAGGAATAGCTAAACGCTCTTTTGCAAATTCAATAGTTTTTAAGGTCATTTGTAAAGCAGCATCAAACTGCTCTTCCTCTTCTTTTCCTTCAACAGAGTAATCCAGTACAGATGAAACTCCTTTTGTAAACATTTTATCTACTACTGTAATACAATCGTCTTCGTTTACACCACCGCAAAAATGGTCAAAAACGGTAGCACGAATCAATCCTTCAACAGGAAGATGTGCTTTGATTGCAAAATTAGTAACAGCAGTTCCAATTCTTACTAAAGGCTCACTGTCAATCATTTTAAAAAGAAAATAAGCCCTATCAAGTTCCGTATCACTTTTTAGTGAAAATGCAACTTGTGTGTTATCGAATATTTTTTCCATTAAGTTTAGTTTTTATGCAAATATAAAGAGTGTTTTGAATATTATTTACTAAACAGGGGCAAATTTTTCGGTATCGTTAATAACATTCTTAGAAATATCAAATTATTTAGGTAAAAATTTACTTTTAGGGAAATATGTATTTATAAAAGTGTTCATTTTCTGCTTTTAGAACTGTCGTAAAGCTTGATTTTAAAACAAAATAGCATCAAAAATTGAATAATTATTGCTTAAAAATGCCTTATTTTGCGCTTTCAATTAACCTAAGAACTTATGAAGTCTATTCAAGCCAATAATTATCTGGTACATTTTAACCAAAATGCATACGAAGCCTTAAATAAACATTTAAAAGAGAATAAATATTCTAATCTTTTTATAATTGTTGATGACAAAACAAATGAATTTTGTCTGCCTAAGCTTTTGCCGGTAATTGAAACTGATCTTAATATCGAAATTATTGAGTTTGAGGCTGGAGAAGCTAACAAAAATATAGAAACTTGTATTCAAATCTGGAATGTACTTACAGAATTAGGTGCCGACAGAAAATCACTTGTAATTAATCTTGGCGGTGGTGTTGTTACAGATTTAGGTGGTTTTGTGGCTTCTACTTTTAAAAGAGGTGTAGATTTCATTAATATTCCAACTACGCTATTATCTATGGTTGATGCTTCAGTTGGAGGAAAAACAGGAGTAGATTTAGGAAATCTTAAAAACCAAATAGGTGTTATTAATGTACCTCAAATGGTTTTAATTGATACAGATTATCTTCAAACTTTACCGCAAAGTGAAATGCGTTCTGGTCTTGCCGAAATGTTAAAACACGGTTTAATATACGATGCAGCATATTGGAAACAATTTTTAGACTTAAAAGAGATTGATTACGACGCTTTAGATCAACTGATTTATCGTTCTGTAGAGATTAAAAACGAAATAGTAATTCAGGATCCAACAGAGAAAAACATACGTAAAGCATTGAATTTTGGTCATACTTTAGGTCATGCGATAGAAAGTTACTTTTTAGAAAGTGAAAACAAAACTACTTTATTGCACGGTGAAGCAATTGCGATTGGTATGATACTAGAAAGCTATATTTCGCTGCATAAAAACTTAATTTCTGAAGCTGAATACAACGAGATTAAAACTGCAATTAAGAGTATTTATGATGATGTAAAAGTGGAAGAAAATGACATAGATCCGATCCTTGAATTGCTTGTTCACGACAAAAAAAATGAATACGGTTTAATTCAATTTGCCTTGATTGAAGGAATCGGAAAAATAAAAATTAATCAATCCGTTGAAAATAAATTGATTCTAGAGGCGTTTCAAGATTATAAATCTTAAACTTTTTTTAATAAAAAGCATTGCTTTAGGTATATATTATTTTTTACATTTGCCACGATGAAAACAAACAATAAACAAAGACAATTCAGCTCTTACAGAAACCGTCTCAACAGTTCTTTACTAAGAATGTTGAACCGTTTTTATAATAGTAAAAGTCCGTTTTGTTTTGATGTTTTCCAATGTTCAAAAGCCGAACACGAAAAACTGCAAATTATATTTGCCAATATTAGAGTTTGAATTTTAGATTTAGCACAGTAACCTAAATTTAAAAATTACAACTTAAAATATTGAAAAATAAATGAATACAAAATATTCTGATCTAATAAATCAAACATACTACTTTCCACAAACGGAGTTTAAATTAAACAAAGACAATCTTCAATTTCACAACATCGATTTGATGAAATTGGTTGAACAATATGGTACGCCATTAAAGTTTACTTATCTGCCTCAGATTTCTGAAAACATCAATAAAGCAAAAGCTTGGTTCAGAAAATCAATGGAAAAAAATAAATACGAAGCAAAATATTACTATTGTTATTGTACAAAAAGCTCTCATTTTGAATATATTATGAATGAAGCTTTCAAAAACAATATTCATATCGAAACATCGTCTGCTTTTGATGTTAACATTGTTGAGAACTTATTAGAGAACGGAAAAATAAACAAAAGTACTTATGTAATTTGTAATGGTTTTAAAAGAGACGAGTATATTAGTAATATCGCTAGATTAATCAACAACGGACATAAAAACACTATTCCGATTATTGATAACTACGAAGAACTTGATTTGCTTCAAGGCGAAATCAAAGGGAAATTCAAAATTGGAATTCGTATCGCTGCCGAGGAAGAGCCTAAATTTGAGTTTTATACTTCTAGATTAGGAATTGGTTATAAAAATATCGTTTCATTCTACAAAAAACAGATTCAGGAAAATGATAAATTAGAGCTTAAAATGCTTCACTTTTTCATTAATACCGGAATTAATGATACGTCATATTACTGGAATGAGCTTGTAAAATGTATTAAAGTATACATTGCACTTAAAAAGGAATGCCCTACTCTAGATGGTTTGAACATTGGAGGTGGTTTCCCTATTAAAAACTCACTTGCATTCGAGTATGATTATCAATATATGATTGATGAAATTATCAATCAAATTAAAATTGCTTGTGATGAAGCCGAAGTTGATGTACCAAACATTTTCACTGAATTTGGTTCATTTACAGTAGGCGAAAGCGGCGGAGCTATCTATCAAATCTTGTATCAAAAACAACAAAATGATAGAGAAAAATGGAATATGATCGACTCATCATTCATTACAACTTTGCCAGATACTTGGGCTATAAACAAACGTTTTATTATGCTGGCAATTAACCGCTGGAATGATACTTACGAACGGGTTTTATTAGGTGGTTTGACTTGTGATAGTGACGATTATTACAATTCAGAGCAGAATATGAACGCGATTTATCTGCCTAAATACAACAAAGAAAAACCGCTTTATATTGGTTTCTTTAATACTGGTGCGTATCAAGAAACTATTGGAGGTTACGGAGGGTTACACCACTGTTTAATTCCACAGCCTAAACATATTTTAATTGATCGTGATGAAAATGGTATACTGGCTACAGAAGTTTTCTCTGAACAGCAGACTTCAGACGATGTATTGAAGATTTTAGGGTACAAGAAAAAATTGTAAAAAAAAAGAATGCAAATTAAAAGTTCATACTTAAAAAATTATTAATTTGCATAACAACGTAAGAAGGTTAAAAGCTTTTAATTCAAAAAAAAAAAATAAAAAACAAAAACAAATGAAAGGACCAATCAGTCAGTTTATTGAAAAACATTATTTACACTTTAATTCTGCTTCACTAGTAGATGCAGCCAAAGAGTACGAGCAACAATTAGCAAATGGATCTAAGATGTTGGTAAGTATGGCTGGAGCAATGAGTACTGCAGAAATTGGTAAAATTTTTGCTGAAATAATTAGACAAGATAAAGTACAAATTATTTCATGTACTGGAGCCAATCTAGAAGAGGATATTATGAATTTAGTAGCTCATTCGCATTACGAAAGAGTTCCTAATTACCGTGATTTGACACCAGAAGACGAATGGGCTTTGCTTGAAAAAGGCTTGAATCGTGTTACAGATACTTGTATTCCTGAGCATGAAGCTTTTAGACGTTTGCAAAAGCATATTTACAAAATCTGGAAAGACGCTGATGATAATGGAGAACGTTATTTTCCACATGAATTCATGTACAAAATGTTATTATCAGGCGTTCTTGAAGAATACTACGAAATTGATTTAAAAGACAGCTGGATGTATGCAGCTGCTGAGAAAAATCTTCCAATTATCGTTCCAGGATGGGAAGATAGTACAATGGGAAATATTTTCGCATCATATGTTATTAAAGGAGAATTAAAAGCCTCAACAATGAAATCAGGTATTGAGTACATGACTTTCCTAGCGGACTGGTACTCAAAAAACAGCCAAAACGGTATCGGATTTTTCCAAATTGGTGGTGGTATTGCAGGAGATTTCCCTATCTGCGTTGTACCAATGCTTTACCAAGATATGGAAATGCATGACGTTCCATTCTGGAGTTACTTCTGTCAAATATCAGATTCTACAACAAGTTATGGTTCATATTCTGGAGCAGTTCCAAATGAAAAAATTACTTGGGGTAAATTAGATATTAAAACTCCAAAATTTATTATTGAGTCGGATGCTACAATTGTTGCTCCATTAATTTTTGCATATTTATTAGATTTATAGGATATTTTTATGAAGAGAGTTATAGTAGACTACGCTAAACTTACCAATGAAATTTTAAACCTTTTAGTAGAAAAATTTCCCGATGGTTATGATGATTCGGATGTTATCCGTTTTAGAAACGCTAAAAACGAATTAGTAGAAGCTGTTGAAGTTCGTACTGAAGACACTATTTATTTAGTAAAAATTAGTACTAAGCTTGCAGATAGAATCGAAAATTACGACGAAGATGACGATATCGATCTTGATGTAGATACAATCGAGCCGGTAAAAGGAATTGATCTTGATAATGACGACGACGATGATGACGAAGATGATGATAATCAAGACAAACCTGATTCAGATGGCGGTGATGACGAGGATGATGAAGATAAAGATGATATAGCTGACGACGACGAAGACGAAGATGATGAAGATTAGTCATTTTCTTTTTAAATAAAATAAGGGAACTCTTTTAGGGTTCCTTTTTTTTTTACTACTCATAATAATCTTAAATATAAGAAAATTACTATATTTATTGTTTTGAACTATTCGCAAAACATAAATTATCTACCATATGACTTCAGAATTACTACACGCCAAATTAAAAGAGAATTTTGGTTTCGAAAAATTCAGACCAAACCAAGAAACTATTATTAAGACAATACTTTCTGGTCAGGACACATTGGCAATTATGCCGACTGGCGGCGGAAAATCGATTTGTTTTCAATTACCGGCTTTAGTTTTACCAGGAATTACAATCGTAGTTTCACCGTTGATTGCCTTAATGAAAGATCAAGTTGACAGTTTGAAAACCAACGGAATTTCGGCATGTTATATAAACAGCAGTCAATCAAGTGAAGAACAGCAGTTTTATATTGACAATCTAAGATCCAATACTTTTAAGCTGGTATATATTGCACCCGAAAGTTTATCTTACTTAGATTCAGTTTTCAATGAATTGACAATTAGTTTAATAGCGATTGATGAAGCGCACTGTATTTCTTCCTGGGGTCATGACTTTCGTCCTGCATATACAAATTTGGGTTATTTAAAAAGCCGCTTCCCCTCTACTCCAGTTTTAGCATTAACGGCAACGGCAGATAAAGCAACACGTACTGATATTACAAAACAGCTTAATCTTAAAAATCCAAAAACATTTGTTGCCTCTTTTGATAGAAAAAATTTAAGTTTAGAAGTACGTCCAGCCTTAGATCGTGTAAAACAAATTATTGATTTTGTCGAAAGAAAACCAAATGAATCTGGAATAATTTATTGTTTAAGTCGAAAAACTACTGAAGAGCTTGCCGAAAAACTTCAGAAAAATGGAATTACCGCAAAAGCATATCATGCTGGTTTAGATAATAAGCTTCGTGCTAAAACACAAGATGAATTTATAAATGACGATTGTTCGGTGGTTTGTGCCACAATTGCTTTCGGGATGGGAATCGATAAATCGAATGTTCGCTGGGTAATTCATTATAATCTTCCAAAAAATATTGAAGGTTATTATCAGGAAATTGGTCGCGCCGGTCGTGACGGACTTCCTGCCGAAACGGTTCTCTTTGAAAGTTATGCAGATGTAATACAACTTCAGAAATTTGCATCCGAAGGATTAAATTCTGATGTGCAGCTCGCAAAGTTAGAACGAATGAAACAATATGCAGATGCTGTAAGCTGCAGACGAAAAATTCTTCTTTCTTATTTTGGAGAATTAGTAACCGAAAATTGCGGCAATTGTGATATATGCAAAAATCCTCCAACCTTTTTTGACGGAACAGTTTTAGCTCAAAAAGCATTGTCAGCTATTACTCGTTTGCAAGAAAGCGAACCTTTGGCAGTAATTGTAGATTTTTTAAGAGGCTCGAGAAACGCGTATATCTACGAAAAAAATTTTCAAACGCTAAAAACGTACGGAATTGGCGCTGACATTTCTTGGTACGATTGGAATCAATATTTAATTCAGTTAATAAATCTTGGCTATTGCGAAATTGCATTTCACCAGCATAATAAGATTTTATTGACTCCCTTTGCAAAGAAAGTTTTATTTGAAGGTGAAAAGGTAAAACTAACAACCGTTGTCAAAAAAGTAATTGATAAAAATGAAATTAAAGAAGCAAAAGCAAAGCCAGTCAAAAATTCACTTTTTGAAACACTTAGAAAATTACGTTATGAAATAGCGCAAGAAGAAGAAGTTCCTGCTTACGTAATTTTTAGTGACGCCGCTTTAAGACAAATGGAAATTTTAAGACCAATGACTGATGATGATTTTCTTGCTGTTGATGGTGTTGGAAAAGTTAAGCTCGAAAAATATGGTTCAGATTTTATAAATGCAATAATTGAGTTTCATAAAAATAAATCTGTAAAAAAAGAAAAAAAAGAAAGCACCTACGCTAAAACTTTAGAGCTTTTTTTAAGCGGACTTTCGGTTGAAGAAATTGCTGAACGAAGAAGCGTAAGTAAAACAACAATAGTTTCGCATCTAGCAAAACTATATGTAGACGGTCAAGATTTCGATTTAAGCCAATTTGTTTCTGGCGACGAAATTGCAGCAATTGAAAAAGCTCAAATCGAATTAGAAAAACCAAGTACTTTAAAACCGTATTTTGATTATTTCGAAGAAAAAATGTCTTACGGTAAAATAAGATTTGGTTTGGCATTTATAGAAAGAAAACATAACAAGTCTATTTTATGATTTCTCCTTTCAGTCGAAATGACAAGATTGCGGTGAAAATTAAAAAATCCTGTGAAATACTTCACAGGATTTTTTAATTTCAAATCTTCAAGCTTTTATAAATACCTTTCTTCAAAAACTTTTTGATGATGTTTTTGATGCCCAATTATTACAAAACCTAAAGCACGAACAGAAATTTGATTGTTTGAAGCTGTTCCAATATTTTTAAGCTGTTCTTCAGATAAACTTTTGTAAAACAATAAAGTGGAATGTCTCAATGCAGACAATTCTGTCAATAAATCTTGAATACTTCTATTGTTTGAATTTGCGTTATTGGCATAATCATTTTCTTCAAAACTAGACAAAGGTGTTTTGTCATTTCTTGAAAACCTCAAAGCGCGATAAGCAAAAACACGTTCAGAATCTATAATGTGCTGAATAATATCTTTGATTGTCCATTTGCCTTCTGCATATCGGTAATCAAATTTATCGAGCGGAATATTTTGAACAAATCTTATAAATTCATGTAATGAAATCTCTAATTCTTCTATTAATTTTCCGTCACCAGCTTGTTTGATATACGTACCGAAATGTCCTGAATATTCATTTTCTGCTAATTGATTGCTGTACATTTTTATAAAAATTAAAGGTCTAAATTTAATTTATGCTGAGTTTCTGCTTGCGTTTGTATTTCCGAAAAGTGATCTGGTTACAATTTTTTCGTAAACTTTAATCAACTCTTCATTCTTAGCTGTATCTTTATTTAATTCATTAATTCTTAACAAAGCATATTGTTGTATTGTCAACAAAGGCAATACGATACGCTCTCTTATTTGAATTGATGCTATACCATCAGGATAATTTTCCATAAGGGTTTTATGACCAGCAATTTTCAATAACATACGTTTTGTTTCTGAAAATTCATCGTAAATAATCTGCCAAAACTCACCAAATTCTGGATCATTTCTCATATAAGCGGTCAATGGTAAAAATGATTTTGCCAACGACATCATACTATTTTCCAACAGCGTTTTAAAGAATAAAGAATTATGGTACAAATCGCTTACTTTATCCCATTGGTTAGTGTCTTCAAAATGTTTCAAAGCAGTACCAACTCCAAAGAATCCTGGTACGTTTTGTTTTAACTGACTCCAAGAACCTACAAATGGAATTGCTCTAAGATCAGCAAAATCTAATGATTCTGATTTACTTCTTTTTGAAGGACGGCTTCCAATATTTGTTTTAGAGTAATATTTCAAAGTACTCATCTTTTCTAAATACGGAATAAACTTTGGATGATTCTTAAAGTTTAAATATTTCTCATATCCTAAATCAGCTAATTGAGTTAAAATTTGAGTTTCTTCAGTAGTTAGCTCGTTCTTTTCTTTACTAAATACTTGATTTGTAACACCTGCACTTAATAAGTTTTCGATATTGTAACGACAAGAATCTAAAGTTCCAAAATTAGAACTAATGGTTTGACCTTGAACTGTAATTTGAATTTCGTTGTTTTCGATTTTTGGACCTAGAGAAGCATAAAATTTATGTGTTTTTCCACCACCACGAGCTGGAGGGCCGCCACGTCCATCAAAGAAAATAGCTTTAATTCCGTATTTTCTAGAAATTTCAGTAAGTGAGATTTTAGCTTGATAAATACTCCAGTTCGCCATTAAATATCCTCCGTCTTTTGTTCCGTCAGAGAAACCAAGCATTATAGTCTGCTTATTTCCTCTGGCTTGTAAATGCTTAGAATATTCTGGATTAGTGTACAACTGCTCCATAATAGAATGTGCATTTTGTAAATCATCAACTGACTCAAAAAGCGGAATAATATCAACTGTTGGATCTTCCCAATCATTCAAACGAATCATTGCAAAAGTTTCCATTACATTCAATGCACTTTCATTGTTACTGATAATATAACGATTGGCTCCTTCCTCTCCATTATTTTCTTGAATCGTTTTTATCGCCTGCACAGATTCTAAAGTCGATCTTGTAATTTCATTCTCGAAATCACTTGGATTTAAATCTCCTTTTACTTTAGATAAAATACTAATTTTTTCGTTTTCTGTTAATTCAAAATAATTTTGTGGAAATACATTAGAATCAGAGTTTAGGTAAAAATTGACAACGTCATTGAAGACAACATTATGAATTTTACTGTTCTGACGAATATCCAATGTCGCAAAATGGAATCCGAATAAATTGATTTTTACTAAAAGAGCTTCCAATTCATCTAGATATAATGATTGATGTTTCTCAATAATTATACTTCTAATTTTATTCAACTGGCTTAATAGTTCATCTAAAGTGATATAAATTTCACCTTTTGAATAGAAAACAGAACGATAAAGTTTATGTTCAAGTTCAGCTACTAAAGTATCTACACCTGAGAATGTTAACTTACGTTTTAAATTTCTCATTTCAACATAATAACACTTTAAAATAGAAGTACGCAAACGTTCTGCTACTTTAAGGGTTATTTCGGTAGTTACAAAAGGATTTCCATCTCTATCTCCGCCCGGCCAAAATCCTAATTTGATTAATTGATTTTGAATTGCATTTCCGTTAAGTATGTTTTTTTGAAGATAATGTACAATTTCTCCAGATGTAGCGTAAAATACATTTTCAAGATACCAGATCAAACTTACAGCTTCATCGTAAGGATTTGGCTTTTCGTTTTGAATAAAAGGAGTTTTACCAAGCTGCGCCAGCAATTGTTTTATCTGCAATAAATCATTCTGACGAATTGCTTCGGTCAAATCATTGATAATTCCTAGAACTGGTCCTGGGTAAAATTGAGTTGGATGCGCTGTTAAAACAGTTCTTACATTGAAATCTTCTAGAAACTGAATTAATTCGTCGTCTTTCTCCTTAGCGTCTGATTTTTCTTTGATATCTCTCAAAGAACCTCTTCCTTCCATATTGTTTACTTCTGGAAAAGCGGCATCTTCAATTGCATCAAATAATACAATTTGACGTTCTATATATTGAATAAATCGAAACATTAAGTCGATTTTTTCAGTCTCAGAAGCGTTATTTAGAAATTTGTTTGAAAAGAAATCAAAAATTTCTTTTGGTGTTTCTTGTTTTTTAAAACCTGTTTCGCAAGTTTCTGTAAATAATGGCAGTAAAACGCCTGTATTATCTATAGAATCAAAAGGTAATGTTATAAAAACACTGTTGTAAATGTGATATTTAGAAAGAACATCTCGATTAAAGCGTTCAATTTTTGGCAACGTGTACATAATTGTGTTGTAGTTGGTTGGTTAATTAGTCATAAAAAAACCCCAAGAATAAACTTGAGGTTATATTTTTAATATAGCATTCAAGAGGAATTCTTACATATTTTTGAAAATAGTATGCATCAAACGCTTCTTGTCGTTAATACTTTCTTCTAATGAAATCATTGTTTCAGTTCTGTAAACACCTTCGATGTCATCGATCATGAAAATAACTTCTTTTGCATGTTTTGTATCTTTTGCTCTAATTTTACAAAAGATATTAAATTTTCCTGTCGTTACAGATGCAACTGTTACGAACGGAATTTGGTTGATTCGCTCTAATACAAATTTAGTTTGAGATGTATTATTAAGAAATACCCCAACGTAAGCAATAAATGAATACCCTAATTTATCGTAATCTAAGGCTAATGAAGATCCCATGATTATTCCTGCATCCTCCATTTTTTTTACTCTAACATGTACTGTACCAGCAGATATCAATAATTTTTTTGCAATGTCAGTAAACGGAACTCTCGTATTGTCTATTAACATATCTAAAATCTGGTGATCTACTTCATCTAAACGAAATTTACTCATAATTCTTTAATTAATATTACTAATTGCTATTACAAAGTATAAAAATATATATAAAAAACAACAAATTCACATAAAAATTAACTTTTTATCAACCCGTTAACAAATTTAATATTTTTATTTAAATAAAAATCTGCTTTTTGATTCAATTTCGGAAAACCACTATAGTCATCAGAATAAACAGCACCATTTCCATCATATTCGTAATGTCCAAAATAATTTTCCAAATCGCCTGCTTCAACTATATAGGCATTAAAATGAATCTTATTTTCAATCAATTCTTCTTTGTATTGTGCGACAAAATTCGTAATAATTTCGATACCATCATAATTTATTTTGATGTTTTTATACATAAAATCATAAAAAACAGGTTTATTTTGTGAAATATTCAAATAATCATTAATTCTATTGTAAACTAAATCGTTTTCGCTAAGCAGTTTAAAACTCTGAATAAGTGAGAAAAATATGAACTTTCTAGTGATTTCGCGCTCATAATCTCCCGCAAAATGTCCCGCCTCAAATAAAATAGTCGGCACTCCTAAAAACTGAAACGTATCACCAATACAATTTATATTAAATGAATCATCAAATCGGCCTATTTGACCTGGAATATGTTTTTGTAATTCGTCATTAATACCGGCAATTAAGTTGATTGCTTTTAATCTATTATCATTTATTTCGCGCTCTTCATTATAAGAAGGTGCTAAAAAAGAGACTGTTGCAGGTTTTCCTGTATCGGCTGCACCAAAGATAGTGCGTTGATCGTGCAGGTTAAAGCAGTAATCTGGTTTGAAAGCTTCAAAAACTTCTCGCAAAACGTTACTTTCTGGCTGTGTTAGATTTTGTGAATCTCTATTTAGATCTACTTTATTGGCGTTTTCACGTGTATAAAGACGTGCTCCATCAGGATTTAGAATTGGAATACTATAGAACGTAAAAGTATCAAGCAATTTTGCAGCAAACTCAGATTTGTTGTTTAGAACATTTATGAAATCAAAAAGCGCTTTGGTCGTTGTGCTTTCGTTACCGTGCATTTGTGACCACAAGTAAATACGAGTTTTTCCTGTTCCTATTTCATAACTATATATAGGTTCTCCTAAAACAGATTTACCAATAATTTTAACCTGATTATTGGTGTTTAATTTTTCTAAAAGCGGCTTGATATGATCTAATGTCAGGTAACGTCCTGAAATAGATTCTTCTTTATTTTGGATGAATAATTCTTCTAAATTCATTGTCTTTTGATTAGTTTACAAAAGTAAACATCTTTACTTTTACAATTGTAAATTCGTAAAAAGTAATAAAATTTAGAATTGTAAACAGATATTTCAAAGCTTTACGGTCTTTTTAAGTTGAATATTGGATTGAAAATTACAAAAGTTAATTTAACTAATATAATTACTTGTTTTCAATACGTTATGATGTTTTATTTAAAGTATCTATGTTATTATAAAGTTGTTTATTTAAGTATTTACAGTTGTAAAATTGCTAAATCAAATCAATTTAATTACATTTGTAAACAAGTTAATTTTAAACTGTAATTTACAATGGTAAACATAGATGATTTTGTAAAAAGACTGGAGAGTATACTGGATTATTATGGTTTAAATGCTTCCTCATTTGCAGATAAAATTGGTGTGCAGCGATCAAGTATGTCTCACCTGCTCTCTGGAAGAAACAAACCAAGTTTAGATTTTGTCATGAAAATTTTGGATGTTTTTCCTGATGTAGATTTATACTGGATTTTAAATGGGAAAGGAAATTTTCCAAAATCAGACGATGGAGATGCAATTTTAAAAGCAGAGAATTTTGTAGAAAATAAAAATCAAAACTCCCCTGCTCCGTCGACTGAAAATTTTGCTGGTGAGGATTTATTTTCTCAAATTGAATATAAAGCGGAAAATCCTCAGACAAAAAAAATAGAGTTAAACAAAAACTCTAATTTAAATGTTGAGGAAGATGAAATCGAAAAAATAGTCTTTTTCTATAAAAATGGAACTTTTAAAGTGTATACACCTTAAATTTGAAATTTTCGCGTATTTGAAAAATTTCAAAATTATTTTTGATTTAAGCGATTCTCACGCAATTAAAAAAATATCGGAAATTTAGATTTGAATTCCATTTTCAGGGATTTTTCCTAAAACGCCTTTATAGTGTTGTTTTAAGATTTCGAGATCAGCTTCGTAATTTCCAGTTGGAAAAAAAGCTTTCCCAAGATCAACTATTTTCTTTCCCCAATCAAAAGCGACCGGAACAATAGGAACATTTGCTTTAAGAGCAATGTAATAAAAACCGCTTTTAATTTCGGTAACCCCTTTTCGGGTTCCTTCTGGAGCAACAGCCAAACGAAAGATTTCTTTACGGTCAAAAATCGCTGCAATAGAATCTACTTTATTTAATCCGCCTGTGCGATCAATAGGTTCACCGCCAACATTCTTAAAGTAGTATCCAAAAGGAAATCTAAACAATTCCTTCTTTCCTACCCAATTCATTTGTAAGCCAGAGATTCCTCGGGTAAAAAGCCCAATATAAAAATCGTGATTACTAGTATGAGGCATAACCATCAATATACATTTTTTTACTTCAGCGTTCTTCAACCCTGTTATTTTCCAGCCCATTAGCTTGCAAAAGATAAAATTGTATAATTGTTTCTTCATTAAAATTTAATTTTTGCTACAAAATAAAAGATTTAAAATGGTATTTTTGAGTAAAACCATTATAAAATGATTCAAAAACTGTTCAGCTATCTTATACCTATAAATATATTCAAAAAAAAGTCAGTAAGAAGTAAAATAATCGAAGTTACCTGGACAAACGGAGAATTGGTAATCGATTCTGAAAACACAAATTATTCTTATGGAAGCTTACAAAGAATATTACGATACGGGCTTAGAAATATAGGATATGATAAAGTTTTAAAAATGGATCATATTCTGGTTCTTGGAGTTGCCGGCGGAAGCGTAATTAAAACTCTTGTTGATGAAATAGAATACAAAGGAAAAATTACCGGCGTCGAGATCGATTCAGATATGATTCAGATTGCCAATGAATATTTTAATCTCAATCAAATTAAGCAGCTTGAAATTGTAATAGATGATGCTTTTGAGTTTGTTTTAAAAACAAAAGATAAATATGACTTGATTATAATCGATATTTTTGAGGATACTAATATGCCAAACTTTTTGTTTGAAAAGTTTTTCAGTGAGAGAGTTTGTTTTTTATTAAAAGATAAAGGCTTCATTTTGTTTAATACAATGATTCTTGATGAAGCACATAACGTTCGTAATAGAAAATACAAAGCCGAAATAAACGCTGAATCGTTTACGGTAAAAATGCTGCCTCGCATAGAAGTGCACAATGAAATAATAATAATTGAGAAATTGCCCTAAAATCCAATATTCATGAAGACCCTTATTTCTATTCTAAAAACCTTGCCGCCTGCCAAAATAATTGATGATGTTATTGACTCTTCAAAATATCTTCCGCTTGATTTATCGTCAACAAATACCGAATTGGTTGAAAGTAAGCCCGAAAGTGCGGCTGATTTTGAACGCTTTATTACTGATTATTTAAAAAGGAATAATGCCGAAGTGGCTTATGGCGGGTATATTGAAGGGCGCACTTTGTACAAACGCAGTTCGATTTTTAGAAATGATTCAATTCCAGAACGAAATATTCATATTGGACTGGATCTATGGACAAAAGAAGGTACTTCTGTTTTGGCGCCTCTTGATGGAAAAGTTCACAGTTTTAAAAATAATGTGGGTTTAGGCGATTATGGTCCAACTATTATTTTAGAGCATGAAATTGAAAATGAAACATTTTATACTTTATACGGACATTTATCGTTAGAAAGTATAGAAAACCTTACTGTTGGGGCGGTTTTTACAAAAGGCGAACAAATTGCATCTTTAGGAAATTCATCTATAAATGGAGATTATGCTCCTCATGTTCATTTTCAAATTATACGAAATTTGGGAGATTACTGGGGCGATTATCCGGGAGTATGCAATACAAATGATTTGAATTTTTATATTGAAAACTGTCCTGACCCTAACTTATTATTAAAAATTACTTAAATGATTATGAAGAAAGCAGGATTGATTATATGTTTGTTGTTATTAATTGGATGTAAAACGAAAACGATAAGTCGAGATACTGAAGATTTAAAGATAAAAAAAGTTTCAAGTGCCGAGATTAACTCGCAGCAGCAACGAAAAGCTTATGAATTAGGCAAAAGAGTATTAGAAACTTGTAATACATCAAAATTCAAGCCTTTTAATGAAACCGAAGTGACACAGTCTGTGAGAGAAAACACAACTGAAGAACGATTGACTAAAACGTGTACAAGGTTTAGACAATATTACGGGAGTTTTATTGATTTGAAATTAGACGGCGTTTATAAAACCAAGCAAGAAGTAATTTACCGTTATCACGCCTTGTATACTAAAAAGGTTGCAAACAAAGAACTTCGTGTATTTGTAAACAATGATAATTTAGTTTCAGCAATAAAGTCAATGGATTGGGACGAGAAGTTTGACGCAAAATTAACCGAACAATAAAGCAAAATTATGAATTTAAAAATGCCCCTGTTTTTATTACTGTTATTCTCAACTATTGTAAATGCTCAGCAAACTATGAGTATTAAAGGCGCTGCTCCTCTTTCTGCAACAAAAACGTATACGTTTATCTGCGAGAAATATGCTTTTACAGGAGAAGCTGATATTCAAATTGCAAAAACAGATAAAGGCGGCGTTTTAAAAATTACCATTTTACCATCAAATGATAAAGCAAAAATTTCTGGCGGTTTATATGTCGATCTGGCAAATGCCGATGTTATTGCTTGTGTAGATAAAAACGTTAAGGAAACTGCAGATGGTAAAATAGCTGCCTATTATTATTTTACTCCAGCCGAATTTGCAAAACTGAAGAAAAATGATATTTATGCTGTTCGTTTTATTATAACTGGCGGTTCTAATGCTTTTGGGAATGAAAACGGATATTTTACAGCGCATAACAAAATGAACTATTTCTCAACGGCTTACGATAAATCTAAGAAGAGTTACGATACAGCAAAAGAAATAAGTGCTTTGTAAATATTAAATTATTAGAATAAATCTTATATTTATAATCTAATTACAATTTAATATGACTCCTAACGAAGCTGTAATAACAAAGTTTTATACCGCATTTGCTAATTCAGATGCTCAAACAATGTCTGAATGCTATCATCCAAAAGTACATTTTATAGATCCCGCATTTGGTTTATTGAAAGATGAGCAGGTTTCTAAAATGTGGAAAATGCTGTTACTTAAAAGCAAAGGAAACATCAAAATTGAATTTTCAGATGTAAAAGCCGATGATTTTTCGGGTTCTGCAAAATGGGTTGCTACCTACAACTTTAGCAAAACAAATCGTAAGGTAGTCAATAAAATTAGGGCTGAATTTATATTTCAAGACGGCTTAATTATTAAACATATTGACGATTTTGATGTTTGGAAATGGTCAAAACAAGCTTTCGGACTTACTGGTTATTTACTTGGATGGACTGGCTTTTTTCAGAAAAAAATTCAGCAGCAAGCTTTGCTGTCACTTAATAAATTTGAGGAATCCAAATAATTTTCCTAACTTAATTTTTTCTTTTGTACCAAAACTGATGTAGTTCTCTGCATTTATACGCCTCTTGCAAAAGTCTAATACTTTGCCCTTCATTATTTTTTAAGTCAATTGTTTTCAATTCTATTAAAAATGAAAGAAATTATACACAAGAGATTAAATCAATTACAAGCTACAGCAATATGCGGAAATGATATTAGTTCTTCCTGCTTGTATGTATCAGCATTAACCATTTTATACGCAGGACAATACGCATGGATTTCATTGCTGATTGTGGCGGTAGTTTTGTATCTATTTAGAAAAATTTATGGCGAAGTTGTTGGCGCAATTCCGTTAAATGGCGGTGCTTACAATGTATTACTAAATACATCTACCAAAAAGCTCGCGTCGCTGGCAGCAACTCTTACTGTTCTTTCCTATATGGCAACCGCCGTAATTTCTGCTTCAGAAGGAATGCATTATTTACATGGAATTTTTGAGGGTGTTAATGTTACAATTGCTACCGTTGTCGTTTTAATTCTTTTTACCTTTCTGGCTATTTTAGGAATCGGAGAATCTGCTTTTGTGGCAGTAATTATATTCGTAACCCATTTAACCACTTTAAGTTTACTCGTTTTAGCGTCGCTTTTATATATTGCCATGAATGGTTTAGATGTTTTTCATCTGAATTGGCAGGCTCCTATTGCGTTTGGTAATTTAAAAACAGCTCTATTTTTAGGTTTTTCGGCAGCAATGCTCGGAATTTCAGGATTTGAGAGTTCTGCTAATTTTGTCGAAGAGCAGGAAGCTGGAGTATTTCCTAAAACACTCCGTAATATGTGGGCGATTGTCAGCTTTTTTAATCCCGTTATTGCAATTCTAATTATTGGAGTAATTCCGTTAACACAAGTTGGCGAAAACAAAGAATCGTTACTGGCTTTTTTAGGGCAAACAACCGGCGGTTCTTGGCTTGCGTGGTTAATTTCTATTGATGCCGTTTTAGTACTTTGTGGTGCTGTATTAACTTCATTTGTTGGTGTTTCGGGACTTTTAAACCGAATGACCTTAGATCGAATTCTGCCGAATTATTTTCTAAAACAGAATAAAAGAGGATCGCATTATCGCATTGTAATAAGTTTTTTAATTCTTTGCATATCCGTTCTTTTTGCTACAAACGGACATTTAGAATCTTTAGCGGGAGTTTATACATTTTCGTTTTTGGCGGTAATGGCGTTGTTTGGAATAGGAAATCTGCTTCTTAAATTTAAACGCAGTAAACTTCCAAGGCCTGTTCGAGCACGCGGTATAGCGGTTGTAACTGCGATAATTTTTGTTATTATTGCTTTTATAGGCAATATGGAGCTTAATATCAACGCATTTTATACTTTTCTAAAATACATGGTTCCGTCATTATTATTTATCGGAATAATGCTGAATCGAGTTATACTTATTAAACTTTTAATTGAAGCTTTGGAATATTTTTATCAGCCATTACGAAAAATGGTGATTTTAAGTAATCGATATTTACAAAAAATGAGTGTCCAAATCAACTCTCAAGAGTTTGTGTTTTTCACTAAAGGCGATGATATTGCGATTTTAAACAAAGTACTGCAATATGTTCAAGGCAATGAAACCACCAAAAAGCTTAAAATTGTTCATGTTAAAAGTGATTCAGTAAACAATGAGGCCTTAATAAAAGATCTCGAAGTTCTAGATCGAGCTTATGATGATATTGATATTGAATATCTTGAAATTCAAGGTGTTTTTGGTCCAGAAATTATAGATGAATTATCTCAAAAATGGAAAATCCCTAAGAATTTCATGTTTATTGGGTCACCTGGAAATAAGTTTTCTTACAGAGTTTCTGATCTTGGCGGCGTACGTTTGATTATGTAGTTCTGTAAACAATTTAAATAAGAAACCCGATAGATTTTTAAAGTCTATCGGGTTTTTAGTATTTCAAAGTTTTTCGCGTAAAGTTGAAAGAAACTTGCAGTAGATTAATTCTTAAGATTTAAACCAGCCTTCAACTAATTCATCTTCAAAAGAAGTTGCATTTTTATGAACAAACTCATTTGTATCTTTATTGTAAGAATAGTCTAAAGCCCATTCTTTGTGGTTTTTAGCTAACTCTTTAATGCTTTCACAAACAAAAGCAATTTCTTCATCAGTCGTAGTTGGATGAATTGACATTCTAATCCAACCCGGTTTTTTGATTAAATCTCCAATTGTAATTTCGTTAACCAGCTTATTTGAAGTTTCTTGATCAACATGCAGTAAAAAATGCCCGTAAGTTCCTGCACAGCTGCATCCTCCTCTGGTTTGAACTCCAAATCGGTCATTTAGTATTTTTACACCTAAATTAAAATGAAGGTTTTCAATAAAAAACGAAACAACTCCTAATCTATTTTTATGCTGTCCCGCTAGAATTTTAATATTATCAACAGGCTCTAATTGACTGAAAACATAATCAACAATTTCATGCTCACGCTGCAAAATGTTTTCAATTCCCATTTCTTCCTTTAACTCAATTGCCAAAGCTGTTTTAATAACCTGAAGAAATCCTGGAGTTCCGCCATCTTCACGATCCTCGATATTGTCAATATATTTATGCTCTCCCCAAGGATTTGTCCAGCTTACAGTTCCACCGCCCGGACAATCAGGAATCATATTGTTGTATAATTTTTTATTAAAAATAAGAACACCAGAAGTACCAGGTCCTCCTAAGAATTTATGCGGAGAAAAGAAAATGGCATCTAAATACGCTTCTTCATCTGCAGGATGCATATCAATTTCTACATAAGGTCCTGAACAGGCAAAATCGACAAAGCAAACGCCGTTGTATTGGTGCATTAATTTGGCAGCTTCATGAAAAGGTGTTTTTAAACCTGTAACATTCGAACACGAAGTAATAGAAGCAATTTTTATTGTTCTATCGCTGTATTTTTGTAACAACAGCTCTAAATTATCCAAACTAAAAAGTCCTTTTTCGCAAGACGGAATAATTTCGACATCAGCAATAGTTTCTAACCAAGAAGTTTGATTAGAATGATGCTCCATATGCGAAATAAAAACAATAGGTTTTTTCTCTGCAGGAACTGTAGTAAAGCTTTTTAGGTTTTCAGGAATTTTCAAACCTAAAATACGCTGAAACTTATTAATAACACCCGTCATACCAGTTCCGTCTGTAATCAAAACATCATCGTTATTAGCGTTTGTATGACGTTTGATAATATGTCTTGCATGATGATAAGCCTTAGTCATGGCAGTACCAGATACAGTGGTTTCAGTATGTGTGTTGGCTACAAAAGGGCCAAATTGATTTAAAAGTTTCTCTTCAATTGGTCTGTAAAGCCTTCCGCTGGCAGTCCAATCTGTATAAACAATATTTTTTTTGCCAAAAGGTGACATAAATTCCTGATCTATGCCAACAATATGTTGTCTAAAGTCCTGAAAGTAGGTTTCTAGACTGATGGTATTATTTTTGGTATTCATTAGTGTGCCTGTGTTTGAATGCAAATATATTGTTTTTTTATAGAATTGAGAATTTATCAATTATAAACTTCAAACAGTGAGTAAACTTTTAATATCTTTAGTTAAAAAGCTATTTTTTAGATAAATTATCATAATATTCTATCGGATTAATAGGGCATGTAAACTTTAAACTATTTACATTTATGGAAAATTTATCAACAGCCACTTTTGGTGGTGGATGTTTTTGGTGTGTAGAAGCTGTAATTCAGCGTTTAAAAGGAGTTGAAACAATAAAATCGGGATATTCAGGTGGTTTTATAAAAAATCCTGCATATCGCGAAGTTTGCACAGGACGCACTGGTCACGCAGAAGTGATTCAGGTAACCTTTAATCCTGACATAATTTCATATCATGATTTGATAACTGTGTTTATGACGAGTCATGATCCAACAACTTTAAATCGCCAAGGCGGTGACAGCGGTACACAATATCGCTCGATTGTTTTATACCACAACGACGAACAAAAAGAAATTGCTGAAAAAGTGTTTCAAGAAGTACAGTCTGTTTACGCAGATCCAATTGTAACGCAGTTAAAACCTTTCGAAGTCTTTTATGAAGCCGAAGATTATCATCAAAACTATTACAACAACAATCAAGAAGCCGGCTATTGCCAGTTCGTAATCGATCCAAAAGTTCAAAAACTTAAAAAAATGTATGCTGATAAATTAATTGGCTGATTTTTTTTCCAGCCAGAGATTACACAGATTAAAAGGATTTCTCTTTTATGTATGTAAAATATTAGAATCTACATAGATTTAAAATCCTTTTAATCTGTGTAATCTGAGGCAAAACATAAAAACTCAAATGAAAAATTTAAAAATAAATAATCGATTTACTGCGGAATTGCCTGCGGATCCTGAAACTACAAATGAAGTGCGTCAGGTTAAGAATACTGTATTCTCGTATGTAGATCCAACAAAACCATCGAATCCAAAATTAATTCATGCTTCTGAGGAAGTGGCAGAATTAGTAGGTATTTCAAAAGACGAAATTCATTCTGAGACTTTTTTGAATGTTTTCTCAGGAAAAGAAATCCTTTCAGGAACACGTCCGTTTGCAATGAGTTATGCTGGACATCAGTTTGGAAATTGGGCAGGACAATTAGGCGACGGCCGTGCTATTAATTTAACAGAAGTTGAAAACAATGGTAAGTTTTTTATGCTTCAATTAAAAGGAGCTGGAAAAACACCTTATTCTAGAACCGCAGATGGCTTGGCGGTTTTACGTTCTTCTATTAGAGAGTATTTATGTGCCGAAGCGATGCATTATTTAGGCGTACCCACTACTCGATCACTTTCTTTAATGCTTTCTGGTGATCAAGTGTTGAGAGATGTTTTGTATAATGGAAATCCGGCTTACGAAAAAGGCGCAATTGTTTGTCGAGTTGCTCCTTCTTTTATCCGTTTTGGAAGTTTTGAAATGCTGACAGCCAGAAATGAGCTTAAGAATTTGAAACAATTTGTAGAGTACAACATCAAATCTTATTTTCCTGAAATTACTGGCGAGCCAAAAGATCAATATTTGGCATTCTTTAAAAAAGTGGCCGACTCTACTCGCGAAATGATTCTGCATTGGCAGCGTGTGGGTTTTGTGCATGGCGTAATGAATACGGATAATATGTCGATTCATGGAATTACGATCGATTACGGCCCATATGGCTGGTTAGAAAACTACGATCCAAACTGGACACCAAATACTACCGACAGTCAATACAGAAGATACAGATTTGGAAATCAGCCTCAAATTGCACAGTGGAATTTATACCAATTGGCTAATGCAATTTATCCATTAATAAACGAAACAGAGCAATTAGAAAAAATCTTAGAATCATTTATGGATAATTTTGTTAAAGATTACAAAGTGATGTTTTTAAGTAAATTAGGATTGTTTACTTCAAGTGAAACTGATAATACTCTAATTGATGAATTAGAAGCTAATTTACAATTAACAGAAACGGATATGACTATCTTTTTTAGAAATTTAAGTACTGTTGAAAAATCAGATTCAGTTGAAAAAGCAATTGAGAAAATTGAATTTTCGTTTTATAAAATAGAAGAAGTTTCAGGAGAAATTCTAGAAGCTTGGAAAAAATGGTTTTCACAATACCTGGAAAGAGTAAAAGCTGAAAGTTTATCAGATCAGGAACGTTCGCAAAAAATGAACTCCATTAATCCCAAATATGTGCTTCGCAATTATATGGCACAATTAGCCATTGATGCGGCAGACAAAGAAGATTATTCGTTGGTAAATGAGTTTTATACGCTCTTGCAAAAACCTTACGACGAGCAGCCTGATTATCAAAAATGGTTTGCTAAACGACCAGATTGGGCAAGATCTAAAGTTGGTTGTTCAATGCTTTCTTGCAGTTCTTAAGTTTTATTTTTAGTCACAAATTTCACGAATTAGCACTAATTTTTTTTGAACTCACAAAATCTAATTCGTGCTAAATCGTGAAATTTGTGGCTAAAAAAACTATTTCGAAACAATATAATCCATAATCATATTAGCATGGATTCTTGAGTTTTCGATAAACCATTTGTGTGTCTGCATTCCGCCGCAGACAACACCAGCCAGGAATAAACCTTTTACATTTGTTTCCATTGTTTCGGCGTTGTAGACTGGAATTTTAAGTTCATCATTTGAAAGTTCAATTCCCATTTTCTCTAGAAAAGTTAAATCGGGTTTATACCCCGTTAAAGCCAAAACAAAATCATTTTCAATCGTAACTTTTCCGTTTGGAGTTTCAATTTCAACTTCGTTACCTTTTACTTTCGTAATGTTAGATTCAAAATAAGCCTTAATACTACCCTCGGTAATTCGGTTTTCAATATCGGGTTTTACCCAATATTTTACTCTATTGTTAATTTCGTTTTTACGAATAACCATTGTAACATCAGCGCCTTTTCGCCAGCATTCTAAAGCGGCATCGACAGAAGAGTTATTGGCACCAACGACTAAAACTTTGCGAAAAGCATATTCGTGTGCTTCTTTGTAATAATGACGTACTTTAGGCAATTCCTCTCCTATTACATTCATTTGAATTGGAATATCATAAAAGCCAGTTGCAATAATCACATTCTTTGCTTCGTACAAATTTTTATCTGTAGAAACTACAAAAGTCGAATTTTCGATTTTTTTGACTTCGGTAACTTTTTCAAATAAATTGATATTGAATTTAAAGTAGCGATGAATATTTCGATAATATTCTAAAGCTTCCTGTCTGCCGGGCTTTGGAGCAAGACAATTAAACGGAATGTCGCCAATTTCTAACCTTTCGGCAGTAGAGAAAAAGGTCATGTACAGCGGATAATTGAAAATACTGTTTACAATAGCGCCTTTTTCAATTATTAAATATTTTAAATTGTTCTTTTGAGCTTCAATTGCACAGGCAAGTCCTATTGGCCCGCCTCCCACAATAATTACATCATATTGATCCGTCATAAATTATTCTTTTTCCCAGCTTTTAAAAGGATGTTTACTTAAATAAGCATTGTAATATCTTTTGTCATCTGTTACTTCTTCCCCTAGCCATTCTGGTTTTTCAAAAGTTTCTGTTTCAGATTTCAGTTCCACTTCGGCCATTA
Source organism: Flavobacterium sp. FlaQc-30 (assembly GCF_044005885.1). Taxonomy (NCBI): domain Bacteria; kingdom Pseudomonadati; phylum Bacteroidota; class Flavobacteriia; order Flavobacteriales; family Flavobacteriaceae; genus Flavobacterium; species Flavobacterium sp. FlaQc-30. The sequence continues at coordinate 265,256 of NZ_JBIPCO010000005.1, forward strand.
TTAAACCTTCATTTTCGCCGTAAAATTCATCAACTTCAAAAATATGATTTCCAAGTTTTACCTCGTAACGTGTTTTTTCTATTTTGCCTTTTTCGCATAATTTTAAAAGTTCTATCGCTTCGTCAATCGGAATTTCATTTTCCCATTCAAAACGCGACATACCGCCGTGCTGACCAATTCCTTTAATCGTCAAAAAGGCTTTTTCGCCTTTAATTCTAACTCTAACAGTTCTTTCGGGAATTGAGCTTAAGTAGCCTTGGGCAATTTTATTATGAGTAAAAGCTTGTTCTTTAAAATCATTTGATTTTACAAGAAACTTTCTTTCTATTTCGAGCATTTTGTTTCTAAATTAATTTTACTCAAAGTTACTTAATTAAATTAAGTTTGAGAATTTACATTTATAAAACCTCTTTTTATTTGTTCACGAATCAAATTCAAACAAAAGTGGAAAATGCAACCATGTTGATTGATTGTTAGTAGGTTACGTGTTTTTATTTTTCCTAAATTTGATAAAACCTTAACTTCATTACTATGTCTAAAAAAGCACTTTATCTATTGGGCATTGCAATAACAATTATTTTGGGGACTTTTTTATACCTGAAATTCTGTTGCAATTGTTGTACGAAAACAGCTGACGTTACTACTGAAACAGTAAGCGTTGTTGTGGCTCAGGACACTAATTTTGTTCCTTTTGTTCTAAGCGGTTCTGGAATTGATTATCGCACACACGGCAATCTTAAGTTCCTTAAAAACAATGCTGCAGTAATCATGCCTGTTCATGATTCAGTAGCTATAGGAATTGAAAATCTAAAAGGGTTTTTAATTAAAAATCCACAGCAAAAAATTACGATTACTGGTTACGCCACATCTGATGAAAAGAACACCACAACTTTTGAAAATCTTGGTTTAGCAAGGGCAAATGAAGTTAAGAACTATTTTGTCTCTAAAGGATTAGCAGCTTCTAATTTTGATACAAAAGGCAAAATTATCGATCAATGGAAAATTAGTTCTGATACACTTCTTGGTCCTGTTGAGTATAATTTTGAGAGCGCTGATACCCCAGCGGTATCGACAGATGAATGGGTTATTTTAAAGAATAAAATTAATGGTGACGCATTAGTTCTTCATTTCAGCACCAATAAGTCTAGTGAAGATTTAAGTGCCGACGAGAAGCAAAAAGTGGCAGATATTGCCAAATACATGGATCATGTTAAAGAAGCTGTTGTATTGGTTGTTGGGCACAGCGACAATGTAGGAAATCGTGATTCGAATGTGGTACTTGGGCAAAAACGAGCCGATTTCTCTAAGAACTATTTGGTAAAAAACGGTATTGAGACTACACGAATTGAAACGCAATCAAAAGGTCCTGATGAACCAATTGGAGAAAATACTACTGCAGAAGGTAAAGCAAATAACAGAAGAACTGTAATTACAATTAAATAACTAATTAAAATATACGATTATGAATATACCATGTATCTTAATACCGATTTTAGTGGGGTTAATCTGTGGAATTTTAGGTTACTTACTAGGGAAAATGAATTCTAAAGGTGATGATTCACTGTCTGCATCTTTACAAGCCGATTTAGATGCCTGCAAAGTAAATACTAAAAGCTTGAATGCAAAAATTGCAGCATTAGAAGCAGATTTAGCTGCAAAAGTAAAAAACTCTTCGTCTACGGCGCAGTCGTTTGTGTCTACACCTGCCGCAATTGTATTTGATACAGCTCTGGCAGCCACAGTTTTTGGCAAAAAAATAAAAGAAAATGATTTGAAAGTTGTTGAAGGAATAGGCCCTAAAATTGAAGCTTTATATCATGCAGCAGGAATATCAACTTGGCATCAATTATCAGAAACATCTACAGAAAAATCGCAGTCTATTCTAGATGCCGGCGGAGAAAATTATGCTATTCACAATCCAAGTACTTGGGCTAAACAAGCTTTATTAGCCTATCAAGGTAAATGGCAGGAATTGAAAGACTGGCAGGATAATTTACGTGGAGGAAAAGAGTAAAAAAAGTTGCAAAGATTCAAAGGTTCAGAGGTGCAAAGTAAAAACCTTTGAACCTTTGCAACTTTGAACCTTTGTACCTAAAAACTGGCTCCCAGCCAGTTTTTTTCTATATTATACCATAGCTGTCCTTGTTTTACTTCAAGCGGACAATCAAAATTGTTGGTGTAAAGTGCTCCGGTTCCTAATCCTTGAGGCATTTTAGAATTTAAAAGAAAAGTCCATTGAGCAATTGCATTTAAGCCAATATTACTTTCTAATGCCGAAGTAATCCACCAGCCAATATTATACTTTTCGGCTAAAGTGATCCATTCTTGTGTTCCTCTAAAACCGCCGACAAAACTTGGTTTTAAAATAATGTATTGCGGTTTGATTTTTTGCAGTAATTCTTCTTTTTCTTGTAATGAAAAAACACCTATCAATTCTTCGTCTAAAGCAATAGGAAAAGGTGTTGCATTACATAAATCTGCCATTGCGGTACTATTTCCTTTTTTTATAGGTTGTTCAATACTATGAAGCTGAAATGTATTAAGTTGGTTAAGTTTATCTAAAGCTTCATTTAAAGAAAAAGCACCATTTGCATCGACTCTAATTTCGATTTGTTCTGCCGAAAAATGACTTCGGATAAACTCAAGTAATTCTAATTCTTTTTGAAAATCTATAGCACCTATTTTAAGTTTGATACAATTAAAACCATCCGCTAATTTCTCTTCAATTTGTTGTTTCATAAATGAAGCTTCACCCATCCAAACTAAGCCATTTATAGGTATTGATTTAGAATGCGACGTAAAGTTTGAAGGAAAAAGTAAATATGGATTTTCGCTTTTTAATGATAAAAAAGCCATTTCTACTCCAAATTGTATCGAAGGAAACTCTAACAAAGCTTCCCAAAGTGCAGTTTCTCCTAAATGAATATTTTCACAAGTCCATTTAAGTTTTTCCTCATAATCATCGCGATCATCAGCGCTTAAACCTCGAAGAATTCCGCATTCTCCTATTCCTTTTCTATTATCATCTTCTAAAACAATAAACCAGGTTTCTTTTTCGGTCATAATGCCTCGAGATGTCCCAGAGGGGCGCTTAAACTCGAGCATGTATTTATGGTAAGTCGCTTTCATTTCTGTTTAATCATATAAGGTATAAAAGTTCATTAAAAAAGACTAGGCTTATTAGTAAACTTAAATATCTTATATTACTTATATGGTGAAATTTTAATTGTATAGTTTTAAAACTTTCTCGAAATCTTTTGATGGCAGACCCGCTTTTTGAAAAACAGTAAAATCTTGTTTTGTTTTTTCTTTCCAGCTTACACTATCAGTTACATTTTGAGTTTGGTATTTTTTGTAAATTGCTTTGGCTTCACTATAATCATCGCTTATCAAATAAACATGAGCGAGATTTAGTTTAACTAACAATTCAGTATCATCAAGCTTTTCACCTTCTTTTAAAAATTTCAGCGCTTTTCCATATTGCTTAGTTAAAATAAAACAATAACCAATAGAACTGTAATCTAAAGCAGTGGCTTTTCCGTCGTTAATGATCGAATTTAACTTAGGAATTGCTTCGTTATATTTTTGCTGTTTTATCAATAAAGAAGCCTGTTTTCTTAAATCGCTGTAAACATTTTTAGAAATATCTTCATCTTTATAACAAGCGTTTCCAAAATCTTTGTATGCTTTGGTTTTTTCAACTGCTAATAACTTCTGAAATTCTGTATAACGATATTGTTTGATGATTTTATTTAGAATACAAACGCAAAAATCATCAGAATTTGCCATTTTTTGTGCTAATGTAGATGTTTTACATAAGCTGATAATTTCGTTTTTATTGTCTTTATCCCAACCACGACTAAGAACGGTATTAACCCACGGAACTACTTCTAATACCACTTTTTGATTTAAAAACCAGTTTTTACTTTGAAATGCAAACCAAATTGTATTTGAATTTTGGCTTAAACAAGAAGATTTATCTACAGATAAACGTTTGGCGTCTTTGCTTAAAGGTTCAGTTTGTGCGTAGCAAGCTTTATCAGTCTTACCATCTGTAATATACTTTTTTGCATCGTCATTTGAAGTAAACAAGGCGTAGGTGCAAGTATCATCTCCAGAAATTTTTGACATCAAAAAAACGGCTCCTGCAGATCCCTGACCAATTCCATAGGGATCAGGAATTGCTTTTAGTACCGAAACTAAACTATTTGCCATTTGCTGGTTTTCGTCTAAAAGAGTGATTCTGTATACAATTTCAGTAGTACCTTGAGGTAGATCTTCTATTTTAAAAGTTACTCTGTCTCCGGCAGAAACAATAAGTTCTTTAGTTGTAGCTCGCTCTTTATCCCAATAGCCGTCTTTTTGTGCAAAAACGTTAGATGAAGCTATAATTAAAATAAATAGAGCTATTTTTTTAAAATTCATTTTAGAAAATTTAGTTAAAGATTTCATGCAAATTTCAAGCCTATTTTTTAAGTATTGCGTTTATTCTCTTTTCAGCTTCTGCTTTTGTGATTCCTTCGTAATAATCTTTTACAAAAGGATGGTCAAAATCTTGATGAGGAAATATTTCTGGTCTTTCGTTTCCAGTTTTTGTTACAACTGTTGTTGGAATACTGTTTGAAAATTCATATTGTGGAATATAATTCGAAAGCCAGCCAAAATACTGGTTTTCTTCCTTTTGATCATCAAAATTTTCTAAGTAGTTTTCAAAACTTTTTTCGCTTAATGAAACCCAGAAGCCGTATTCTAAATCTTCACAATGATCATTAACTTTTTGAACTAGAACACATCTAATGAATCGATCTACTTGATCGGAATGTTTTATAACGCAAAAATCTTCATCAATTACAGCAATATCTTCTTTTTCCTGAGAAGATAGGTTGCTATAGCTGTTTGGGGCGTTATAAGTTATTGCAGGCCAGCTTTCGTGCTCTTCGCCACAGCAATCACACGTAAATTTAATATCACTCATATTTTAATAAGTGCTGTTATAATTCAATTGAGGCGCCAATTTCTAAAAGCATTAGATCTTTTCCTTTATCAAAGAATTTACGAATTGATTCTTCGTGATTAATTTCGATATAGCCAAAAGTATCAAAATGATAGCCTAGAATTTTATCGCATTCTACAAAATCAGAAGCAATAATTGCATCTTCAACATCCATTGTAAAATTATTTCCGATTGGAAGAATAGCAAGATCAAGCTTAGTTCTTAGCGGAATCAATTTCATGTCGTAAGTAAGTGCAGTATCTCCAGCTATATAAATGTTTTTATGTTCTCCTTCGATTACAAATCCGCCAGGATTTCCTCCGTAAGTACCATCAGGGAAAGAACTTGAGTGAATTGCATTGACATATTTTACTTTTCCAAAATCAAAATTCCAGCTTCCGCCATGATTCATTGGATGTGAATTAAGACCATTTTTTGCATAATAACCTGCAATTTCAGCATTTGAAACAATGACTGCATTAGTTCGTTTTGCAATACTTTCAACATCAAGAACATGATCGCCGTGAGCGTGCGTTAATAAAATATAGTCTGCTTTTAAGCTGTTGATATCGATGTGTGAAGCTTGCGGATTTCCTGTAATAAATGGATCAACAATAATGTGCTTTCCTCCTACTTCAATTCCTAAAGAAGCATGTCCGTAAAAAGTGATTTTCATTTTATGAGTGTTTTATAGTTGAACTTAATTTTATCTTCCGCCTAAAAATAGGTTAACAATTATATCTGAAATCAATGAAATCATACATACTGTTAATAATATAGAAAGTAAAAATGTGCTTAGTGCTAGTTTTTTTAATTCGGGATCTAAAAGCTTAGGGTTTTGGTTTTTATAAACCGTAATTAAATGTTTAGTTAAAGGAACATAAGCTAATAAAAACAAATATTGATCAAAGTTATAATCGCTTAAAAAGGCAAAAACTACAACTAAAATCATTGCTGTAATAATCAATGAGAAATGATAGATTTTTGCTTTTGCTCCACCAATTTGAACTACGATTGTATTTTTTCCTGATTTTCGATCTGATTCTTCATCACGCATATTATTCAGGTTTAAAACACCTACACTTAGTAAACCGATAGAAATTGCCGGAAGAATTAAAAGCGGATCAACTTCTTTTGAATACAAAAAGTTAACACCCAATGTACTTACAAGTCCAAAAAAGATGAAAACAAATACATCACCAAATCCTTTATAACCGTAAGCAGAATTACCAACTGTATAACGAATTGCTGAAACAATTGCAGCAATTCCTAAAAGCAGAAAGAATATTGAATAACCAAAATTTGATTCTCCAAAAGCAAAATAAATTAAGATAATGGCAGATAATAAAGTTAACAGCGAAGTAATTATTATTGCCTTTTTCATCGCTTGAGGCGTAATAACTCCGCTCTGAATGGCACGCTGCGGCCCTACTCGATCAGCATTATCAGTACCTTTTACACCATCTCCGTAATCATTTGCAAAATTGGATAAAACCTGTAAGCCCAAAGTGGTTAAAAGAGCAAAGCCAAAGATTTTCCAGCTAAAAACGTCAGTTGGTGTATTGATAGTTTCTGTTGGGTTTGAAAGTGCATAAATACTCCCAACTATAATTCCAGAAACCGATAAAGGTAATGTGCGCAGTCTAGCCGCTTCAATCCAATGTTTCATTTATTTTAAATTTAGATTTTAGATGGCAGATTTTAGATTGTTGGATTCTTTTTAAACACAAAAAAACTAAAATATGTAACCTAATAATAATGTTATTTTTTAATCTAGAATTTAGACGGCAGTTTCAGATTTAAACAAATTTAAAATCTGCCATCTAAATTCTTAAATTATTTATGGCAGCCATTTATTTTCGCCAAAGTTTGGTTTTCTTTTTTCTAAGAAAGCGTTTCTTCCCTCTTTTGCTTCTTCAGTCATATAAGCTAAACGAGTTGCTTCTCCTGCAAAAACCTGTTGTCCTACCATTCCGTCATCCGTTAAGTTCATAGCGAATTTCAGCATTTTGATAGACGTTGGCGATTTTTGAAGAATTTCCTGAGCCCATTCATATGCCGTAGCTTCAAGTTCATCATGAGGAATTACAGCGTTTACCATTCCCATATCCATAGCTTCTTGAGCAGAATAATTTCTTCCTAAAAAGAAAATTTCTCTCGCTTTTTTCTGTCCGACCATTTTAGCCAGATAAGCAGATCCGTATCCGCCGTCGAAACTGGTAACATCAGCATCAGTTTGTTTAAAAATAGCGTGTTCTTTACTAGCCAAAGTCATGTCGCAAACCACATGTAAACTGTGTCCGCCGCCAACTGCCCAGCCTGGAACAACTGCAATAACCACTTTTGGCATAAAACGAATTAAACGCTGTACTTCTAGGATATTTAAACGGTGCTGACCATCTTCGCCTACATAACCTTGATGTCCGCGTGCATTTTGATCACCGCCGCTGCAAAATGAATAAACTCCGTCTTTTGTCGACGGTCCTTCAGCAGAAAGTAATACTACTCCAATCGAAGTATCTTCCTGTGCATCGTAAAAAGCTTGGTATAATTCTGAAGTTGTTTTAGGTCTGAATGCATTTCTAACATTTGGTCTGTTAAAAGCAATTCTAGCAACTCCGTTACATTTTTTATAAGTTATATCTTCAAATTCTCTGGCAGTAATCCAATCCATTTCTGTTTGTTTTATTTTAAAAATTTATAGTGTAAAAATAAGCCATTTTTTAGATTTTCACCCACTGATTTTGGTTTATATAGCGGTTAACAATTTGCAGTAATGTTAACAATTAGGCTTTTTGCTCAAAAAATAACATTTTTTAACATTAGTTATAAAAAATAATAAGTAATTTTACATCCTAGAAATCAACGAGATACGATTTATTTTGTTGATACAAGATTGATTTTCTTTCACTGATTTATTAACCTAAAAAATGATTTTTTTGAGAAAATTTAAAAAATTTGTCGCTCATTTTTTTATGGTTTTTATTAGTAAACCCTTGAATAATGAGCAAATGATTTATTCATTTGTCAAGACTTCGAAAAGAAGATAGTAACACCTAAGGTTAAACACTAGAATTGTTTAAGTAATTAGTATGAAATTGATTACGAAAAGAGGAAAAGATACTAACTAAAACTTTCTATAAATTATTTTCTAAAACCAATGGATTAGCCGTGAAATTAACGTTTCGCTTTTAAGATGGATGTATTGATTGTTTAAAGACATACCTTTTCAAGAAGTAGCTTCTAAAATTTTTAAAGCTGTTATTTTTTGATCAGATTCGAATTTATTTTATTTCTGTTTTTTTTTAATTACAATTTTTTTTAAAACGAGAATAAAAAGGGAAAGGCTGCTTGTAATGAGCAGCCTTTCCTGTTATAATAAGTTTGTTTAAACTCTAAAAATAGAAATTTAAAAAAATCTAATTTTCTTTTACCAAATAAATTCCATCTTCTTTAATCTCGATAAGTTTTTCTTTGTATAAAGCTCCAATTGCTTTCTTAAAAGTTTTTTTACTCATTTTTAAGACTGTTTTAATGTCTTCAGGGTGCGAATTATCATTTAAACGTAAAAAGCCTCTATTTGCTCTTAATTCATCTAAAATTTTCTCTGCATTTGGCTCAATACTTTGATATCCTTGAACTTGCAATGCAACATCAATTTTATTGTCAGGGCGGATATTTTTAATGTATCCGCGCATTCTGTCGCCGGTTCTTATTGAATCATCGTAAACTTCATCTTTATACAACAAACCTTTGTGCTGCTCATTGATAATAACATTTATTCCTAATTCAGTAATATGCGAAACAATCAAATCAACCTCTTCTCCTTTTTCAACTGTAAGCTGATCGTTGTTTAAAAATTGGTTTAATTTACTTGAAGCTACTAAACGATTCGTTTTTTCATCTTTATAAAGGTAAACCAGATAACGCTTTCCTTTTTCCATAGGACGGGCTTGTTCTTTAAACGGAACAAGAATGTCTTTTTCCATTCCCCAATCCATAAAAGCGCCCACATTATTAATGTAATTTACTCTTAAAAGTGCAAATTCATTTAATAAAATATAAGGTTCAAGCGTAGTTGCAACTGGACGTTGTTCGTGATCTAGATAAACAAAGACAACTAGTTCTTCGCCTATTTCGAATTCATTTGGTACGTATTTGTTGGGTAATAAAATGTCGTGAATTCCTTCTGGATCTTTTTCAGGATTTCCTAAAAAAAGTCCCACTTTGGTGTCACGTAATATAGTTAGTGTATTGTATTTTCCTATTTCAATCATATTCATAAAGTTCTAAGGTGCAAATGTACGAAGTTTGAAAATGGTAATCCGAAAAATATGCGGGATAAAAAAAGAAGCGGCCATTTTATTGTAGTTTGTTGCTTTTGGTTAAATTTGAAAACTTGTAATTAATCCCAAATCAATGAAAAAGAATCTTATTTATAGTGCTTTTGCCTTTCTTCTTTTCGCGCAGGCTTCAATCTCGCAAGTTTCCGAAGACTTGGAAATAAAAAAAATGATAGGCGAAATTAAGGCCGAAAATCTTGAAGCTACCGTTCATAAATTAGTTTCGTTTGGAACTAGACATACTTTGAGCGATGCAAAGAACAAAACAAAAGGAATTGGGGCTGCGCAGCAATGGGTGAAATCTGAGTTTGATAAATTTGCGTTGGAATCTAACGGAAGATTAACTTCTGAAATTGACTATTTTACTGTTAAAGCCGATGGTAAGCGAATTAACGTAGACAGCCAGATTGGGAATGTAATGGCAACTTTAAAAGGAACTGATCCTACAGACAATCGTGTGTTGATTATCAGCGGGCATCTTGATTCACGCGTTACAGATGTTATGAATATAAAAGCCAATGCTCCTGGAGCAAATGATGATGGTTCTGGCGTTGCGGCAGTTATTGAACTTGCGAAAGTAATGAGCAAAAGATCATTTCCTGCTACTATAATATTTGTTGCTGTAACTGGCGAAGAGCAAGGTTTGATTGGAGCTCGACATCTAGCCGAAAAAGCAAAAGCACAAAACTGGAATATAGTAGCAATGCTTAATAATGACATGATTGGCAACAGCTTATCAAGCGGGACTAATTTAAGAGATAATACTCAAATTCGTGTTTTCAGTGAAACAATTCCGTATTTAGAAACTGAGGAAGAAGCAAAAATGCGTAAAGCTGTAAGTCGAGATAATGATAGTCCTTCAAGACTTTTAGCTCGATATATTAAAACTGTTACAGAACAATATGTAGATCAGCTGAAAGTAAAATTAGTATACCGAAATGATCGTTTTTTGCGTGGCGGTGATCATACTCCTTTTAGTCAAAATGGCTTTACCGCTGTTCGTTTTTGCGAAATGAATGAAAATTTTGATCATCAGCATCAAGATTTAAGAACCGAAAACAATATTAAATATGGCGATTTGCCAGAATTTATGGATTTTGATTATTTAAGAAAAAATACCTGTTCAAATTTAGCGACTTTGGCTAATCTTGCTTCATCGCCAAAAGCACCAGAAAATGTTGGAATTGAGGTTAAAAAACTTTCTAATTCATCAACTTTAATTTGGTCAGCACCAGCTGGAAAAGAACAATATGGTTATCAAATTTTAATGCGAGAAACTTCTTCTTCACATTGGGAAAAAACTTTTTTTGTAAAAGATACTCGAGCTGAAATTCCTTATTCTAAAGACAATTACTTTTTTGCTGTGCAAACCGTTGATGCTTTAGGACATGCAAGTTTGCCCGTTTTTCCAATTCCAATTAAATAAAATTAAATGATATAAAGAAAAAGCGCCTTATGGCGCTTTTTTTTTGTCTATTTATAAACACTTTCTTTTTTAAAGTGAAGCGTTAATAAGTAATAAACAACAACTCTGTACTTGTGTTTGTTAGACTTACCATATTTTTCTAAGACGGTATTTATAGCCTCATCTAATGCCTTTGTATCTGGTAAACCCAACTTTTTGATTAAAAAGTTATTTTTTACAGTGTCTAATTCTGACTGCTGGCTTCCTGCTACAGTAGAAGCATCATCATTGTATATAGATGGACCGCAGCCTATTGTTACTTTAGTCAATAAATCCATGTTCGGAGTTACTCCGCATTTTTCTTTTAAGTCTGCGGCATACTTTGCAATTAATTCTTCTCTTTTACTCATAATTATAGTTTTAAAATTGGTAATAAGTCCAAATTTAAACTAAAAAACGGATATAAAGATTAATTTTAATAAAATTTAACTTACATACTAAGTCAGCTCCTTAAAATATTGTTTTAAAACAATATCGTTCTCTCTTGTTGGAGTAAAAATTTCTAATATTCCAGGCGTATTATTTGCGCTATAAAGCAATTCTAGATTCTGTTCTAATGAAGCTGCATCATCAGCTTTAAAATAATTGCATTTATACATCGCTGCCAAATGTTCTGCAGTTAAATGATGTGAAGTTTCAAAATAGGTATTAAAAACAGGTTTTTCTTCATGTCCTGGCAAAATTCTAAATATTCCGCCGCCGCCATTGTTAATCAGAATTATTTTAAAGTTATTAGGTATATATGAGTTCCATAAAGCGTTACTATCGTATAAAAAACTAATATCGCCTGTAATAAATACATTTTGTTTAGTATTACCAACAGCTGCACCAATTGCGGTTGAAGTGCTTCCGTCAATACCACTTGTGCCACGATTACAGAATACTTCTATACTTGAATCAATATCAATTAATTGTGCGTATCGAATTGCAGAACTGTTACTGATTTGCAATTGGCTGTTTTTAGGAAGTGATTCAATAACTTTTTCAAAGACTTTAAAATCTGAAAAGGCAATTTTATCTAAATATTCTTGTTTTCGAACTTTTCGTAAAGCATAGATTTCGGTAATCCTAGAAGAATAGTCGCTAATTGTAAATTCTGTTTTTGGCAGCAAAGATTTAAAGAATTCATTTGGCTTCATAACAAAGTGTTTTGTTAAAGCACTAAAAGTATCATAAGCTCGAAGTGTATCTATATGCCAATGATTTTGAGGTTTGTACTTGCGTAAAAAACCTTTAATTCGTTTAGATACAATCATTCCGCCAAAAGTTATTAAAATATCTGGTTGAAATGCTTGAAAATCAGAATCGTCGAATGGGGTAATTAAAGTATCAATACTGTTGATAAAACTAGGATGATGCAAGTTTGAAGTCGTTTCTGTAAGAACTACGACCGAAGGATCAGCGGCTAAGTTCTCAAGAATTTTATTATCAATTGTATTGGCATCATTTACTCCTACAAGAACTAATTTTCGCTTCGCTGAATTCCAAATCGAAATAAATTCTGCTTCATTTTGGATGATTTTTGCATCTTCTGCTTCTTCTATACTTGTAATTTTTGGCTGTACAGAAAGCGTTTCAACAGTTTCATATAAAGGTTCTTCAAACGGAGCATTAATATGAACTGGTCCTTTTTGAAGAATTGCAGTTTCTATGGCTTTATTTATTTTCAAATCATTTTCAACAGAAGCTTCTTCTGTTAAATTGGCATTAAAAACAGAATGATTTTTAAAAACATTTTCTTGACGAATAGTTTGTCCGTCGCCAATATCGATTTTGCTTTGCGGGCGATCTGCAGAGATTATGATTAACGGAATCTGACTGTAAAAAGCTTCTGCTACAGCTGGATAATAATTGAGCAATGCTGAACCTGACGTGCAAATAACCGCTGTAGGTTTTTTAGTTTGCTGCGCAATTCCTAATGCGAAAAATGCAGCACAGCGTTCATCGGCAATGCTGTAACATTTGAAGTTAGAATTTTGGGCAAATCCGATAGTTAATGGTGCGTTTCGTGAACCGGGAGAAATTATAATATTGTGAATTCCTTTTGCTGAACAAATTTCGATAATGCTTTGCGCAAGCTCTATTTTGGGGTAAATCATTCTAAATAGTGTATTACTTTTTAAAGAAAATCTATTGCTTAGAATTTCTTTTACAATTACAAAGTTACAAACTTCATGCATGATTTAACTTATATTAGCAAGATATTATGACCCATTTTTAGAAAAAGGGGATATATTTGTAAATCGAACATTTTTTATAAAAACAGATCGTTTATGCGTTTCTTATATTTACTTTTTATTCTCATTTCAGTTCAGTCTATACAGGCACAAAATCAGTTTACTGTTGATGAAACGCCATATAAAACAGCGTTAGAAAGTGCTAAGACACAAAATAAGCCACTGTTTGTAATGCTTTTTGCGGATTGGTGTCCGCATTGCAACAAAATGAAAAAAGAAGTTTTCAGCGATCCAAATGTGATGACTTTTTTAAATAAAAACTATATCTGTGTTTGGAAAAATGTAGATAAAGAAGAAGGAACTGCTTTGAAAAATAAATTTAGAACTACTTCACTTCCCGCTTTTCTATTTTTAGATTCAAATGAAAATCTTTTGTATGCTTTAAAAGGCGAAATGAAAACAGCCGATTTTTTAACAGAAGCGTCTAATGCTTTGAATCCAAAATTGCAATTACCTTATTTAGAAAAACAGTTTCTAGCCGATCCAAGCAATTCTAATGCGTATTTTGCTTATTTGAATAGTTTGAAAAAAGGAAGAGATAGAAATGAAATAGCAATTCCAACACACATTTATCTTAATACACAATCAGATGCTCAATTAGTAAGTGAGACCAATTGGCGAATAATTGCAAATGGTGTAACAGATATTAATTCGAGAGAATTCCAGTACGTTTTAAAACATCAAAATGAGTTTGCAGCTGTTGCTTCTCAAAAACGTATTGATCGTAAAGTTGAAAGTATTGTGAACGAATTACTTCGTCCTTTAGTTGATAATTTAGATACTGTAAACTACTATAAACAAAGAGAAGTTGCAAAATCGATTCGATTGCAAAAAACAGATTCTCTTGTGTTTAAATTTGATTTAACATTGGCTGAACGTACCGAAAAATGGCAGTTTTACAAAAAAGTGACGCTTGAAGATACTCAAAAATTAGTGTGGAGCGATGCCAGTTTTTTGAAAGATATAGGACAGACTTATTTGAAACATATTTCTGATGCCGAAAGTTTAAAAAAATCTATTCTTTGGGTAAAACATTCTATAGAACTAAATGATTCTTATGACGGTAATTTACTTCTCGCAAGACTTTACAATAAGATAAAAGACAAAAAAACAGCACTGAAATATGCCAAAGATGCAAAAGTAATTTGTACCGAAATGACTTGGAATACCAAAGATGTTGATACTTTACTGGCCGAATTAAATTCTAAATAAATAAAAAAATAAAAGCAAATTTGCTTCGTGAGTTTGCTTTTGCTTGAATCACAAATTAGTTTTTGTGATTTGAATTTTCAAAAAACTACCAAAACATGGCACTTATTCTTAGACCTGCAATAAAAAAGGATTTAGAAAAAATTCTTGAAATTGTAAATCATTCTATCCTGCATACAACAGCAAATTATAGTTACGATATTCAAACTATTGAAGTACAAACAAAATGGTTTGAAGATAAGAAAACTAAAAACCTTCCAATTGTCGTGGCTGAGTTAGACAATGAAGTAGTTGGTTTTGGAAGTTACGGACAGTTTAGGGAGAAAATTGGTTATCAATACACTGTCGAACATTCTGTATATGTAGTGGATAATGTGATTGGAAAAGGTGTAGGTTCAAAATTGCTTACAGAACTTATTCGATTGGCCAAAGAACAAGGTTTTCATGTAATGATTGGTGCAATCGACGCAGAGAATGAAGGAAGTATTGCTTTTCATGAAAAATTTGGTTTTGTGGCAACCGGTACAATTCGCGAAGTTGGATATAAATTTGATCACTGGCTTGATTTGGTTTTTATGCAATTAATCTTGAAATAATTTTAAAATGAATTCAAACCCTCCAATACAAAAAGGATATCTTCAAGTTAATAATTTACATGAAATCTATTATGAGGTTTGCGGTACAGGAGAGCCCTATTTGTTTGTTCATGGAGGTCCAGGTGCTGGTTTTTCAGAAAGTGATAAACGCTTTTTTGATTTTAAAAAACATAAAGTTGTTTTCTTTGATCAAAGAGGAGCTTCAAAGAGTAAACCATTTGCGAGTATAGAAGATAATACGACTCAAGATTTGGTTAATGATATAAATGCACTTTTATCTCATCTTAATATTGAAAAAATAAACGTTTTTGGTGGTTCATGGGGAACAGCGTTAAGTCTTGTATTTGCAATTCAGAATCCTGAAAAAGTAAAAAGTCTTTTGCTAAGAGGTGTTTTTCTAGCAGATCAAAAAACAATTTACCACTTTTTAGGAGGAGCTCTTAATAAACAGTATCCTGCAGAATGGCAAAGGTTTAAAAAAAATGTTCCTGCTGATACTTCACTAAGTATTTCAGAATATTATTTAGATCAGATGCTGAATGGAACTCTCGAAAATAGAGATTTTTACTGTTATGAATGGGCTTATTATGAAATTTCTATTTTTATAAAAGGAATTAAAGCAAATGAAATCGATGCCATTATTCAACAATTTCCATATCAGTCTTTAAGCATTATGGAGGCTCATTATTTGAGTAATAATTGTTTCTTAGAAAATGATTACATAGTTGATAATCTAAGAATTATTGAAGATATTCCAATTACTATAATACATGGAGAATATGATGCAATCTGTCCCGTTGAGTTTGCACAGGAAATTCACAGTAACTTAAAAAAATCTGTTTTATATATTGAAAATGCAGGTCATTCAGATTCTGAACCTGCCATTGAAAAAAGAATCATAAGTGTATTAAATCAATAATTTTAAGAAAGGTAAAGAAGACTCTGCTCCTATGCACCTTTGCTTCTTTGTACCTTAAAAAAAAGCTCCAAATTCGAATAATTCAAATTTGGAGCTTTTTTTTCAGAGTGTTTTTTAACTCTTAATCCATTTAATGATTTCAGGATCAGTTGGAAGTGTTTTTGGTTTAATAACCTTTACCAATTCTCCTTTTTCATTGATCAAATATTTTTGAAAATTCCATTCTACTTCAGAATCTTGCAAACCATTTTTAGATTTTTGAGTCAGGAATTTGTAAATTTCACACATATCATCTCCTTTTACCGAAACTTTATTCATCATTGGAAAAGTTACGCCATAATTTTGCTGGCAAAACGTTTCGATTTCTTTGTTTGTTCCTGGTTCTTGTGACGCAAAATTGTTTGCTGGAAAACCTACAATTACAAATCCTTTATCTTTATATTCTTTGTAGATTGCTTCTAGATCTTTGTACTGCGGCGTTAACCCACATTTTGAAGCCGTGTTTACAATCATGACTTTTTTGCCTTTTAAAGACGCAAAATCAAAGGTATCACCTGATAAATCTTCTACTTTAAATTGGTAAATGTTTTCTTTTGCCATGACATCTTTTTTAGGTTTATGGCTCGTTTGAGCCTGAATTTGCGGAGCTATCATAAATAAAGCGCTGCAAACTAAAATTGCTATATTTTTCATTGTTTAATTTTTTATAAAATTAGTCAAAATCTGTTTTGCAGTATATTTTTGGAGTCTTTATTTTTTATTAAACATACGTTAAATAAAAAATTGAAGCCTAGCGTTAATCAGACGCTAGGCTTCCCCCCATACAAACAAATCAAACCATGAATTTATTTTTAAATGCTTTTATATCTTTCTAAAATTATAGTTGATGCCTCGGTTATAGTAAAAATTATTTTTTCAATCTTAATCACTAAATTTTCTTTCTATGGCGTTTATATGTAGATTGTTTTATTTACTGTTTTTGTGATTACTTTTTTGCTTTAATAATTTTTGATTGGAAGTCCGAAGACATCAACTATCTTATTTTTTATTGTATTTCTTTACTTTCTTTGTTCCAATTTTTTTCAATTTCTTTTCTAAAATCACTTTCACCGTAATTCTGTAAAGCCAAAACTGTTGTTAAACCCACAATTAATATTTTAAATCTATTTACACTTATCATAGAACTTTAGTTTTGTAAGATTTACATTCTGTTTATTTCAGTCTGAATATTATTTTTTTTTGAGTATGAATACTTAAAAATTACTCTTAAGTACTTTAGCATCAATTCAAAATAAAGAAAACTGCTATTTCACTTGAAATTTTTTACATGTTATAATAGCATTTACGTAATTGGTTCACTTTTGGTTTTAAAAAAGTAAAAAAAAATTACATTTTTTTTGAAACTCCTTATTTTTCTAGGTTTAAGACTGTTAAAAAAAATGAAATTTTGACAAAAAAATAAATTATCTTTATCTCAGGTTACAGATAATATTTACTAATTTTTTGTTTAAACTTTAAAAATCCAAATCTATGAGTCAAGAAGAATTATTAGTTTTAATTTACAAGAAAGACGAAAGAGCTTTTACACATTTGTACGATATGTACGCCAAAAGTTTGTTCTCGGTCATACATGTTTTAATAAAAAACCGTGAAGAAGCAGAAGATGTCTTGCAGGAAGTCTTTATAAAAATCTGGAAAAACATCGATTCTTACAGTGAAAGCAAAGGTCGATTTTATACGTGGATTCTTAATATTGCCAGAAATGCATCTGTAGATCAGCTTCGTTCAAAGAATTTTAACAACACACAAAAAAACCTTTCATCCGATAATTTCGTAAATCTGTTAGACGACAGTAATAAACTCCTTGACAAAATTGACACAATTGGAATTCAGGAATTTGTCAAAAAACTGAAACCAAAGTGTATTGCAATCATCGATTTATTATTTTTTAAAGGATATACCCAACAAGAAGCTTCTGAAGAATTGGCATTGCCGCTGGGAACTATCAAAACTCAAAACAGAAACTGTATTAACGACTTACGTAATTATCTAAAAATCTAATGGAAGCACAAGAATATATAGACTCAGGAATTCTAGAACTTTATGTTTATGGTTTATTAACCGAAACGGAGAATTTAGAAATAGCCGAAATGGCAAAAAAAAGCCCAGAAGTTGAAAAGGAAATTATCTCGATAGAAAAAGCAATTGTTGCTTTGTCTTCAAGCTTCTCTCCTTTCCACTCTGTTGCTAATTTCGAAAAAATAAAAGCACGTTTAGAGCTTAAACACGGTAAAGTAGTCGAAATGAAACCTGCTTCAAACTGGACACAATATGTGGGCTGGGCTGCTGCTGCATTGTTATTGTTAGGTTTTGGTTATCAGACTTTAGAGCTTACAAAAACAAAAGAAGCGATTACTACTGTTGGAACAGAGAAAAGTAAAATCGAGAAAGAGTATGCTTTCTTAGGTGAGCAAAATAAAGAGATCACCAAGAGTTTAACCATCGTGAGAGATATTAAAAACACTGGTGTAACACTTGGAGGTCAAGCTGTTTCGCCAACATCTTTTGCAAAAGTATATTGGAATAAAGATACTAAAACGACTTATATTGATGCCGCTGGATTACCAGAACCGCCTAAAGGAATGGTGTATCAAGTTTGGGCATTAAAACTAAGTCCTGTACTTACGCCAACGAGTATTGGTTTATTGAGTGATTTTGAAGGAAATTCACAAAAAATATTTGCTGTTGATCGTACAAATGAAGCCGAAGCTTTTGGAATTACTCTTGAGCCTGCCGGCGGAAGCTTAACTCCAACAATGACACAATTGTATACTTTAGGAAAAGTTTAAAATTTAACTTATCATAAAACTCAAAACGCATATTACTATAATATGCGTTTTTTTATTATTTTTAAATGAAGTAAAACCAAAATTAAATTTTATGAAAGGACTAATGCTTCTTAGAATTGCTGTTGCTGTTATACTTTTAACCCATTCTGTTTTTGGGATATTTAACAACGGAATTAATGACTTTGGAAATTTGTATTTAAATCAAATTGGCTTCGCTCCTTTGGGTGTTTTTCTAGCTTGGTCAATTAAACTATCACATATTGCTGCGGCTGTATTACTACTGATTAATAAATATGTAAAACCTGCTGGTTTTGTCACCATATTTATTTTGGTAATGGGAATTATTCTGGTTCATTTTCAAGAGGGCTGGTTTGTTGTTGGCGGTGGAAGAAATGGTGTCGAGTATAATTTCTTGTTGATATGCGTTCTTTTAGCAATTATGTTTCCAAATGGTTTGCAAAGGAAAATTTAGTACTTTTTTTTTAAAATTTATCTAAGAGCTTTTTTTATGATGATGGTAATTTTTTTTTAAATGTTAAAAAAACGACTTCACCACAATTGTCTTGTTGGTTTATTTTTTATTTTTTGAACATTCTTACCTGTTTTATTTTTTTGTTCGTAAAATCGTCTTAAAATAAGTGAAGTATTATTTTTTAGTTAAAATGTACTATAAACTCGAAATATTTAGTTTTATATCGTAATATTGCAATATAGATATATATAAATATAATTATGGGGACTACAAAATCAGATCACTTTACAGAAAACCAAAATGAATTAGCTGTTTTAACAAAAGCTTTAGGTCATCCGGCACGAATTGCTATTTTAGAATATCTTCTAAAAGTTAATGCTTGCATTTGTGGTGATATTGTAAATGAATTGCCTCTTTCGCAGCCAACAGTATCACAGCATTTAAAAGAACTTAAAAATGCAGGCTTAATTAAAGGAAGTATTGAAGGCAATACAATTTGTTACTGTATAAACGAAGTTGGATTTGAAAAAGTAAAAGCATTTCTTGATGTTATTACAGCACACTTAGACAAAAGAAAAAACGAATGTTGTTAATCTAAAAAACACAAATTATTATGAAACTTTCAGAAATTAAAACAATCTTAAAAACTGTTGACACAGTAAATTTTCAATTACCTAACGGAAATTTTGTTCCTGAGCATTTTCATGTTACCGAAGTTGGTTTAATCACTAAAAACTTTATAGACTGCGGCGGAGTTGTACGTAATGAAACTGTAGTAAATTTTCAGCTGTGGGATGCGAACGATTTTGAACATAGATTAAAACCCGGAAAACTTATTCATATTATTGAACTTTCGGAAAAAGTTTTAAATATTCCAGATTTTGAAATTGAAGTAGAATATCAAGATACTACAATTGGAAAATATGATTTAGGTTTTAACGGGAAAGATTTTTTACTGCTGAATAAACAAACTGCTTGTTTAGCGCAAGATCAATGCGGAATTCCAGCAGAAAAAACGAAGTTAAGTTTTACTCAATTAAGTCCTGATAATTCAAATTCTTGTACTCCAGGAAATGGATGCTGCTAAAAAAGGATCGATATGAATATATTATTTCCAGAAATTGGAAAGCTGGTTTTGTCTTTTGACTTTCGATCTATTACCGATGAACGGAAGATTGTTTTGCAGCCGTTAATTGACTTTGTTGATTTTAAAAATAAAAATAATCTTGAGATTAGATTAAACTTTATTTGTACGCACAATTCAAGAAGAAGTCATCTATCGCAGGTTTGGGCACAAACGGCGGCTTACTATTATAATATTAAGAATGTAAGTTGTTATTCTGGTGGAACTGAAGCAACGGCTGTATTTCCTAAAATTGCTGAAATGCTTACAAATTCAGGGTTTAAGATTAAGAAATTATCTGAAGATACTAATCCTATTTATGCGATAAAGTTTGCGCAGAATGAAAATCCAATAATTGGTTTTTCTAAAAAATTCGATGATGATTTTAATCCAACTGATAGTTTTGCTGCTATAATGACTTGTTCGCAGGCAGACGGAGATTGTCCGTATGTAGCTGGAGCCGAAAAACGTTTTCCTATTACTTTTGAAGACCCTAAAATTTTTGACAATACATTACAGCAGGATGAAAAGTATATGGAAAGAAGTCTTCAAATTGCAACTGAAATGTTTTATGTTTTTTCTAAAGTAAAAACATAGATTCTACCGTTTATTTTATGTCAAAAAAAAAGGTTCAACTTATAGTTGAACCTTTTTTTGCTTATTATTTTTTCTTGGTTTTATAATACTTGCGGTATTTTGGATATGTTATTGCTCCAATTAGAGAAATTGTACCTAAGCAATAATAAACCCAACTTAGTGAATGTGCTTCACCACTTGCGTAGGAATGCAGGCCAACTAAATGGAAGTTTACTCCATAATATGTAAATAAAATAGAAACAAACGCAAACATACTCATCAAATTAAAGAACCATTTTCCGCGTAAAGCTGGAACAAATCGAGCATGAATTACAAACGCATAAAGCATGATAGAAATTAAAGCCCAAGTTTCTTTTGGATCCCATCCCCAGTAACGTCCCCAACTTTCGTTTGCCCATTGTCCACCTAGAAAGTTTCCAATCGTTAGCATGATAAGACCAATAGTTAAAGACATTTCGTTGATATAAGTTATCTCTTTAATGTTTAATTCCATTTTAGCTTTGTTTTTCTCAGTTGTAAAGAAAATCAATACTAATGCTACAAAACCTAGAATCATTCCTAATGCAGTTGGACCATAGCTACCTACAATAACTGCAACGTGAATCATTAACCAATACGAGTTAAGAACTGGTTGTAAGTTTGCAATTTCTGGATCAATCCAGTTCATATATGCCGCCATCAAAATCATAGCTGTAACAAATGCAGATGAAGCAACAGTAAGTTTCGATTTTCTATCAAAAGCCAAACCAAAGAACATTGTTGACCAAGCTACATATACAATAGATTCGTAAGCATTACTCCAAGGTGCGTGACCAGAAATATACCAACGTGCTATTAATCCTAATGTATGAAGAGCAAATAGCAAGCCCACCATGATATGGAATGCGTTTATTGTAATACGAAGCCATTTTTTTTCAAAGAAAATATTGACAATAATAAATATAAACATCAAGCTCGCCACTGTGATATACCAATAAGGCAATCCTTTGAAAACATCGTATTTATTGTATGCGATTTCGGCATCAATTTTTTGTTCGCTTGGACGAACTTTAGCGCC
Organism: Flavobacterium sp. FlaQc-30; assembly: GCF_044005885.1. Classification (NCBI taxonomy): domain Bacteria; kingdom Pseudomonadati; phylum Bacteroidota; class Flavobacteriia; order Flavobacteriales; family Flavobacteriaceae; genus Flavobacterium; species Flavobacterium sp. FlaQc-30. The sequence goes on from NZ_JBIPCO010000005.1 coordinate 287,116, forward strand.
AAATTTCTTTTGAAAACCATTAAGACTTTCTACTAATTGATCGGCAGTATCCCAATTCTTAGAAATAGAAGCATTGTTTAATGCACTAAAATAAAGAGGTAAAATTTGCTTTACATAAGTAGAATCCATTCCTTTTAAACCTGCATTTTCACGTTCTAAATAAGAAACCCATTTATGATTTGGATCATTTGGGACAGGGAAAATTTTCAAAATGCTTCCGCTTAAAGCAGACTCCATTAAATTTACTTTTTTATCTGTTTCAATAAAATCTTTCTCAAACTGATTTGGATTTGCCGCTTTGTAAGCTGCATCTAAATATGGAGAAAGTTTATAGTTTCCGTTTGCATCAAAAAAGTTAACAAATGCAACCGCTTTGGCTTCTTTATCTACTCCAATAATTTTACGAATACTGTCATTTCCAGATTTGATATAGATTATAGGAACCTGAATCCAAACTTGTGCATATTGCGTCATAGACAATAATACCTGATCAGAGTTCATTCCGTTATACGTATCGTCGTGACTTACTTTTCTTAGTAATTCTGAAGAAAAGGTATTAACAGGTTTCATTCTACCTCCAGCATCTTGAATAATCAAACGCCCAAATTTTGCGGCATGTGCTGTCGGTGCTTTGTAAATAGACAATAAAGAGTCTAATTGTTTTTTACTTGGCGGAGCTGTTACGTGATTTGCATGATCATTTGGATCTGCTGTATGATTATGATCATGATTGTGATTGTCACCTGGTGTATGAACATGAGGTGCTTGAGCAAAACCACTCAAACTAATCATTAAAACTAAGATCGTGATAAATTTTTCTTTTTTCTTTTTTACAACTTCCAATTTGCGTTTTAAATCGGCAAAACGAGAATGTTTGGTAAACATAATTGCCATTAATCCCAGATATAACATAAAGTAGCCAAAATAAGTAATTGAAGTTCCCCAAAAATCATGGTTTACAGATAGTACAGTTCCTTTTTCGTCCGGATCAAATGAAGATTGGAAAAAACGATATCCTTTATGATCTAAAACGTGATTCATATAAATATCAGCATCAAAAGTTTCTGTAGAATCTAAAACGGTTACTTTACTTTCAAAAGCAGAATAACTTTTTTCTGTTCCCGGATATTTCGTAGCGATAAAATCATTCAATCTTACTTTAAAAGGTAAAACATAAGCTTTACTGCCGAAAAATAAGCTGTATTCTATTTTTCCAATTTTTACGGTTTGAGGCTCCCCTATACTTCCTTTAGAACCTAAAAGTCTAACCTCTTTTTCTTCACCGTCAGCTTTTACTTTTACAATTAAAGCGTCTGTATGAGATTTTGCTTTGAAGTCGTTGCTAGATTCATAATCAACAACACCTTTAACGGCTGGATCTGGAAACACAATTCTAATGTCACCAATACTATATAAAGAACGCATCATTAAAGGCTGTACATTATCTTTAGTTACAGCACCTTTTAATTTATCGGCCATTCTCATAAATTCTCCTTCAAATGGAGTTTGAATGGTATATTGCTCACCAGTTGTATTAATGTTGATGGCGCCGTCAGTTGGTTTGTTTAAAGCAAATAATACATTGTGAATGTTTTGTACTTCACCATCTTTCAAGAAATGCTCTTCACGTCCGCCTGCTCCAGCTTCAACTAACTTTAAATAAAGTGTTCCTTTGGGATCTGGTTTGATCATTTCTTTAGCTCCCATGATGTAGTTTACGTAACTTACCTCAAAAGGAGTTTCGTCAAATTTACCAGAAAGTGTAAAATTGTTATTGGTTACAGGAGATAGCAAAAGACTTTTATCAAAAACCCTGCGTTTCATTTCACCTTTATATTCACCATCAGCAAAAACGGTAATAAATGTTTTGTCTGAATAAATTTGATTCTCGGCTGCCCCTTCACGGATAGGCATCATTCCTTCATAACTGATATAACGTGTGATAAAAGCACCTAAAAGGATAAAAACGAAAGCAAGGTGAAGCAATAAAGTAGCCCATTTTTCTTTCTTTAATAATTGATAACGTTTTATATTTCCGAAGAAATTAAGCATGAAAACAACCATTATAGCTTCAAACCACCATGTATTGTAAATTAAAATTCTGGCAGTATCGGTATTATACTTACTTTCGATAAAAGTTCCAATACCCATTGCGATTGCAAATGCTAAAAAAAGAACGGCCATTAATCGTGTAGAAAACAAAAAAGAGAATATTTTTTTATCCATTTTTAAGGAATTACATTGTATAAAAGTGCCACAAAAGTACTTAAAAATGTTGATTAGCAGTAGGGCTATTTTGTTAATAAAAACCAAATAAAGAGCGTCAAATTTAATCATATTGATAAAAATGTACGCTTAGTTTTACAAAAATACAACTGTAGAATATTTGCTATTTTATCTACTGCAGATTAGGCGATTTAAAAGTTTAATTGCAAAAAAAATAATCGATCGAAAATCATTCTATTCAGCATAATCTGTGGCAAAACTTTATTATGTCAATTAAGTTTAAAAAAAATAATACTAATTTTGCGATATGATTCGAATAACGATAATTGGTTCTGGAAATGTCGCTCAACATTTAATAAAAGCATTCTCTGCAAGTAATCTTGTTGAAATTGTACAGGTGTTTTCCAGAAAAAAAGAAGCTTTGAATTCTATTATTGATTCAGAGAAAATCGTAACCGAATTTTCGGTTTTAAAAGAAACAGATTTATACATTATTTCAGTTTCTGATACTGCAATTTCTGAAGTTTCAAAGCAATTACCTTTTAAGAATCAATTAGTTGTTCATACTTCAGGCACTACTCCAATCGATATTTTAGATTCAAAAAACAGAAAAGGTGTTTTTTATCCGTTGCAGACATTTTCTAAAAGTAAAGAAGTCGATTTTTCTATAATCCCAATTTGTTTAGAAGCTGAAAATCAAGAAGATTACACGATCTTAGAAACTGCTGGAAAATGCATTTCAGATGCTGTTTTTGCAATTAGTTCAGAACAGCGAAAAGCATTGCATGTAGCGGCTGTTTTCGTTAATAATTTCACAAATCATTTATATCAAATAGGAAAAGAAATCTGTGACGAACATCATGTTCCGTTTGAAGTTTTGAAACCTTTAATTCAGGAAACTGCCGATAAAATTAAAACCTTAGACCCGATTGATGCACAAACTGGCCCTGCAATACGCCGAGATTCAGTAACAACAAATGCACATTTGGAATTTATAACAGATGAAAATCAAAAAAATATTTATAAAATACTAACACAATCTATAGAGAATAATGGCAAAAAGTTATAAAGAAATGATGAACGACATTACAACATTTATTTTTGATGTTGATGGCGTGCTAACAGACAGTTCCGTTTTTGTAACCACTGAAGGAGAAATTCTTCGCACAATGAATATTCGTGATGGTTATGCGATGAAAGCAGCTATAGAAAGCGGTTATAATGTTTGTATTATTTCTGGCGGAAGCAACGAAGGCGTTCGAGTGAGACTTCAAAATTTAGGAATTACCGATATTCATTTAGGAACTCCTGATAAAGTTAAAACATTTAAAGAGTATACAGAAGCAAATAATATCAAACCAGAACAGGTTTTATACATGGGAGATGATATTCCGGATTATCATGTAATGAAATTAGTAGGTTTACCTGCCTCTCCACAAGATGCAGTTCCTGAAATTAAAAATATCTGCCGTTACATTTCGCACGTAAAAGGTGGAAAAGGTGCCGCAAGAGACGTTATTGAGCAAGTTATGAAAGTGCAAGGTAAATGGATGGAGTATTTTAATGGGAAGCATGATTAGTGCTCAGTTTGCAGTCGAAGTATTCAGTCACAGTTTACGATCAATAATATCTCTGAACCTTTGCCTCTCTGCCTCTTTGAATCTTTAAAAAAAGCCTTAGAATCTTAGCATCTTAGCCACTCAGAACCTCCAAAAAAATGAAATACCTAAAACTCATTCGATATAAAAATCTACTAATGCTTGCTTTTATGCAGGTTTTATTTCGTTATGCTTTTTTAAAAGAACAGGATATTCCTTTGGCTTTATCTGACTGGCAATACGGACTTTTGGTTTTAAGTACCGTTTTATTGGCTGCTGCAGGTTATGTAATAAACAATATTTACGATGTTGCAACAGATACTATAAACAAACCAAATGATGTGGTTATTGGAAAAGGAATTTCAGAAACTGCAGCATACAATATTTATATTGGTCTTAATATTTCCGGTGTTGCAATAGGTTTTTTGTTGTCAAATATTATTTTGCGTCCTAGTTTTGCATCACTTTTTATTTTAATAGCTGCACTACTCTACTTTTATGCAACTACTTTAAAGCAGATTATGATTTTGGGTAATTTTGTTGTTGCTGCACTCCTTTCTGTAAGTGTTCTTATTATTGGAATCTTTGATCTTTTTCCTGTCGTAAATTCAGAAAATCAAGCACAAATGGCCAGTTTATTTTCGATTTTAATAGACTACGCCCTCTTTGCTTTTATGATTAATTTTATTCGCGAGATAGTTAAAGATATTGAAGATGTAAATGGCGATTATAATCAAGGAATGAATACTTTACCAATTGCAATTGGTATTAGCAGAGCAGCTAAAATTGCATTAGCCTGTGCCATAATTCCGTTTATATTATCGTTACTTTATATTAATACTTATTTTGTTCAAAACCATCTTTTTATTGTTACCATTTATGCATTTCTTTTTGTTTTAGCACCTTTACTTTATTTTATAGTAAAAGTATTCAGCGCCAAATCAAAAAAGGATTTTCAGCATTTAAGTACTGTTTTAAAATTTATTTTGTTCTTTGGAATTTTATCCATTCTCATCATTAATTTAAATATCAAATACAATGCTTAAAGAAAAGCTTAAAAAATATAGTTTAATTCTTGCTTCGGGATCGCCGCGCAGACAGCAGTTTTTTAAAGATTTAGATCTTGATTTTCAAATTCGTTTAAAAGAAATTGAAGAAATCTATCCGCCAGAGCTGAAAGCAGTTGAAATTACAGATTATCTGGCACAATTAAAGGCAGATGCTTTTGATGGAGAATTAAATGATAATGAGATCTTGGTAACAAGTGATACTATTGTTTGGCATAACAATAAAGCATTGGGAAAACCAAAGAATGCAGAAGATGCTTTTCAAATGATAAAATCCATGTCGAATGCAACACATGAAGTGTTTACATCGGTTTGTTTTAAAACAAATTCCTCTTCTACCCTTATTAATGATGTTACAAAAGTAACTTTCGCAGATTTATCAGACGAAGCTATTTTATATTACATAGAAAACTACAAACCTTATGATAAAGCGGGTGCTTATGGAATTCAGGAATGGTTTGGTTTTATGGCAGTTGCAAAAGTAGAAGGTTCTTATACAAATGTTATGGGACTGCCAACAGCCAAAGTTTATGAATATTTGAGTACTTTAGTGTAAAAAAATAGATATGTTTTCTTTCAAAGAGTATAGCCAGGAAATTATTGCTACCGTAATTGTTCTTTTATTATTAATAACAATGCGTGTTATTGTGGCAAAATTAATTCGTCGTTTTGCCAGCAGCAGCCAGCTATTGGAACACAGAACAAACTTGGCAATTAAATATACTCATATACTAATGAATATACTTGTTGTAATAAGTTTGATAGTAATTTGGGGTGTTGAAACAAAAGATATACTTTTTACGGTTTCGTCTATTGCAACAGTAATTGGCGTTGCTTTTTTTGCGCAATGGTCTATTCTGAGTAACATTACTTCGGGAATGATTTTGTTTTTTTCATTTCCATTCCGAATTGGAGATACTATAAAAATACATGATAAAGATTTTCCTATCGAAGCCGAAATCGAGGATATCAGCGCTTTTCATGTCAATCTAAAAACCAAAGAAGGAGAAAAAATTATTTTTCCTAACAATCTGCTTCTTCAAAAAGGTATTTCGATTATGCCGACACAATATGAAGAAAAGGAATTTTTTGACTAAAATTTGAATGGGAATTTTATAAGGCTTGACTAAAAAGCTGGAACGCAAAACGTTAAATAAATCGCAATATTTGTTTAGCTTTTTAACGTTTCACTATAAAATCTCTCCAAATGATTCCAACAATAAAACTGCCATTCTATGCAAAACTCTCTTGTATATTAGTAAGTCTAATTGCACTTGCTTATATTTTTTGCATTGCAAAAGATATTCTTACACCAGTATTCATGGCATTTTTATTTGCTGTTTTACTGCTTCCTATTTTTACAATATTAAATACTAAATTGAAGTTTCCGCGGCATTTTGCTGCTATAGTTTGCGTTTTAATTTTTCTCTTGTTTATAGTCGGAATTTTGGTTTTCATTTCCTATCAAGTTACGAATATGGCAAATGATTTTGATACGATTAAAAAGAATGCAAACTCCTTTCTAATTGAAATTCATAAGTTTATAAAAGAGAATTTTCATGTAAGTATTGGCGAGCAGAAAAAGTATTTAGATAACGTAACCAAAGATTCGGTTAAAAACGGAAATGCTACTTTAGGATCAGCTTTAATTTCTATAAGTGATCTATTAGTAGACTGTACTATTATTCCAATTTATACATTTCTATTTCTCTTATACAAAGATCATTTTATACTTTTTTTAGCCAAATTAATCAGCAAAGAAAATCACGCTGCGTTAAAAGATATTCTTACTCAGATAAAAGTTTCGATCAATAATTATATTGTAAGTCTAATTCTTGAAATGATTGTAGTCTCGGTACTTACCAGTTTAGGACTTTGGATTATTGGTGTGAAATATTTCATTCTTTTAGGATTAATAACAGGGATTTTAAACCTGATTCCTTACATCGGAATTGCAATTGCGGGTTTAATTACGATTCTTGCTTCTTTAACAGGTTCTGCCGAAGTATCATTAGTTGTTGGAATTTTGATCGTGAACTTAATTGTTCAATTGATTGATAACAATTTGCTGGTGCCATTAATCATTAATTCAAAAGTCGAAATAAATGCTTTTGTTTCTATTATCGGAATTATTATTGGCGGTACAGCGGCCGGAATTTCAGGAATGTTTTTAGCAATTCCGCTTCTTGCAATTTTAAAAATTATCTTCGATCGTATAGATTCACTAGAACCTTGGGGTTATGTTATGGGCAATCATATGCCTAAAAAATTCATCTGGCGAATTCGAAAAACCAAAACTGTCAATTAAAATAAGCTGTCAATTTTAAAAATGTTCGTATTATTTATCTTATATTCATATAAAAATCAGTAAAAAAGTAAGTTTAAAAATATCTGAATGTTTCTAAATAAAAAGATAGTCGTTTTTATTTTGTTATGCTTTAGTTTGCAAAGCATTTATGCTCAGTCAGATACTTTAAAAGAAAAGACTAAAACTAAAAAGGACACTACCGAAATATACAATCGAATTCGAAATTATTCTAAGAAGAACAAGTTCACCAAAACCTTACATAAGCTTATATTCAGAGCAAAGAAACCTAGAAAAAAAGACGAAGTTCTTGTTTCTACTGATACCACAAATTTTGATGGAAAAATTATCCGAAAAATCAACATTATTACATTAGATCCTTTTGGACATTCTGTGGTTGATTCTACTGTGATGCCAAAGAACTGGGGAGAACGTACAGGAAATCGACTTCATTTAAAAACAAAGAAAATTGCTATAAAAAACCTGTTGTTAATTAGAAAAAACACAGTTTACGACAGCTATAAAGTTCAGGAAACAGAACGTTTAATACGATCTCAAAGATATGTTACGGCGGTCAGAATTTCGAATAAGTTAGTTGGAATGGCGGCAGATTCTGTTGATGTTACTATCAGGGTTTTGGATTCGTGGAGTACCATACCTAGATTTTCAGTATCGAGTAATCAAATGTCGATAGGTTTTAAAGAAAAAGATTTTTTTGGTTCCGGTCAGCAATTAGAATATCGTTACACTAACCGATTTGATGATGGTAGAAATGGTAATGATGCCACGTACACGATTCCTAATATTAAGAACACTTATATTGGAGCCGCCTTGCATTACAATATGGATCTCGATAACAATTACAGCAAATCAATAGATATTGAGCGTGATTTCTATTCTCCTTTGACTAAATGGGCAGGCGGCGTTTATATTGGGCAGAATTTCAGGAAAGATACGCTGCAAGCTCCTGATTTAACTTATGCTTATCAGCCTTTTAAATATAATTTTCAAGATTTATGGGGAGGTCACGCCACGAAAGTTTTTGAAGATGAAAATAAAGCAATTACAAATCTAATTGTAGCAGCACGTTTTTTAAATGTGGATTTTACCGAAACACCTTCAGAAGTTTATGATCCCACAAATTTCTATTCTGATCAAAAACTACTTTTAGCGGGTATTGGATTGAATAGACGTAAATTTATAAAAGACAGTTATATTTTTAGAAACGGACAAACGGAAGATGTCCCAATTGGTCGTATTTACGGTATTACATTGGGATATCAATACAAAAATACCTTTTGGAGACCTTATGCCGGTGCACAATTTTCATTTGGAAACTACTACCGATTGGGTTTTTTAAGTATGAATTTTGAAGCGGGAACTTTTTTTCATCAATCAAAAACTTACGAAACCGCCTTTTTATTAGAGTCTAATTACTTTACTAAACTGTTCACTATAGGAAACTGGAAATTAAGACAGTTTGTGAATCCTAAGCTTGTTATAGGTGTAAACCGCGAGAATATCATTGGCGATGAACTGAATATAAACGAGCAGAATGGTTTAGCAGGATTTAATAGCGCTATTTATGGAACAAGCAAAGCTGTTTTATCGCTTCAAACTCAAACTTATTCGCCGCATTCTGTTTTAGGTTTCCGTTTAAATCCATTTTTTAACTATTCGATAGCAGTTTTAGGAAGTCCAGATAATGCAATGTTAAGAAGTAAACCTTATTCAAAAATTACTTTGGGATTATTAATAAGCAATGACTATTTGGTTTTCAGTTCTTTTCAACTCTCATTATCCTATTATCCAAGTATTCCAAATCAAGGAGATAATGTTTTTAAAACAAATACATTTGAAACTAGTGATTATGGACTTCAAAGTTTTGAACTTGCAAAACCAAGAATTGTCGATTATAAATAGATAGAGCTTTATTTTTTTTACTTTTTTTTGTGTTTTATTTTTAGTTTAAAAATCAATGCATTACAGATTTTACAACACTAATTCACTCGTTAAAAAGTATATTTTATCCGACGAACGGTATCACGTTTTTATTTTTGGCACGGTATATGAAAATCCTTAAACAAGATTAACATTTAAACTTTAGAAAAGATGAAAACAATGAAAATAGCAATCGCCGGATTATTCCTTTTGATTGCAAATGCCACACAAGCTCAGGTATCAATAAACGTTAACATAGGTAATCCGCCAGCTTGGGGACCAGCCGGATATGCAGATATGGAGTATTACTATTTGCCAGATATTGAGGCTTATTATGATGTTAGAGCTTCGCAGTTCATCTATTTTGGAGGCGGAAGATGGGTTAGAACAACTTATTTACCTAGACAGTACAGAAACTATGATTTATATGGAGGTTACAAAGTAGTTTTAACAGATTATCATGGAAGAACTCCTTACACTTACTTTGATCGACACAAAGTAAAATACTATAAAGGATATTGCGGTGCGCCACAAAGACCTTATAGACCAAGACCAGTTTATGGTTATAATGATCGTCGTAACGATAACAGAAATTACAAGCACTACGACAAACATTATGATAAACATAACAACAAACATCATGGAAAACATGATAGAGATGATGATGACGATCGCCACGAAGGTCGCGGAAGAAGATAAATAACTATAAAAGAGCGCATTAATTTTTATTAATACGCTCTTTTTGCATGTTTAAACAGTATCTAATTAGTTATCAATAACTAAACATTAACATTTCATTTAAATACTGTTCCATAATTTAATTACTATTTTTGAGTCTATTAAAAAACCAACTAACCAAGTATGATAAAAACTCCAGTTCAATTAATTCTATTTTTTTTAATAGGTTTCAACATCGCATTCGCTCAGCAGCCGCAAAAACCAAATTCTGTAGAGATTTACAATCAAATTAAAAAATTAAACTTTTTAGGATCAGTTCTGTATGTTGCAGCACATCCTGATGATGAAAATACACGTTTGATTTCTTATTTTGCAAACGAAGTAAATGCTAGAACTGGATATTTGTCGCTGACAAGAGGAGATGGAGGTCAGAATTTAATTGGTCCTCAATTGCGTGAGTTACTTGGCGTAATAAGAACTCAAGAACTTATTGAAGCCCGAAAAATAGACGGCGGCGAGCAGTTTTTTTCTAGAGCAAATGACTTTGGTTTTTCAAAAACTCCAGATGAAACTTTACAAATTTGGGATAAAGACAAAGTCTTGGCCGATGTTATATGGACTATTAGAAAATTTCAGCCGGATGTAATAATTAATCGATTTGATCATCGGTCGCCAGGAACAACGCACGGACATCATACATCATCTGCAATGTTGAGCGTTGAGAGTTATAATCTAACAAACGATTCAAAAGTATATCCCGAACAATTAAAATTTGTTTCGCCTTGGCAGGTAAAAAGACTTTATTTTAATCCTTCATGGTGGTTTTATGGAAGTCAAGAAAAATTTGATGCTGCTAACAAATCTAATTTTGCAAAATTAGAAACGGGTGTATATTATACTGGATTAGGAAAATCAAATCAGGAAATCGCCGCATTGAGCAGAAGCCGTCATCAATCGCAAGGTTTTGGAAGTACTGGTGTTCGTGGTGAAGAAACAGAGTATTTAGAAGTAATTAAAGGCGAAAACGGATTAGATAAAAACAATGTTTTTGATGGAATCGATACGACTTGGAATCGTGTTAAAAACGGAAAACCAATTGGTGATTTAATATCGACAATTATTGCCAAGTATGATTTTAGCAATCCATCAGCGAGTATACCAGATTTAGTAAAAGCCTACACTATGATTGAAGCTTTAAACGACGATCATTGGAAAAATTTAAAATCTGAAGCTGTAAAAAATATTATCGCATCTTGTGCAGGTTTATACTTAGAAGCTGTCGCGAGCGAGCAGGAAGCTACTCCGGGAAGTATTGTAAAACTTAGTTTAGAGGCAATAAACAGGTCTCCAGTAAACATGCAGCTTACAAGTGTTACTTCATTGCCAGACAATAAAATAACTATTCAAAATATTATTTTAAAAAACAACAGCACTCAAAAGTTTATTCTTCAAACAAAACTGCCAGAAAACATTGAATACACGCAGCCTTATTGGTTAAAAGAAAAAGCAACTGTTGGAATGTATACTGTTTCTAATCAAGAAAACATTGGGATTCCAGATATTATTAGAAATGTAAAAGTTGTTTTTACCATAAAAATTGAAGGTGTCGAAATTCCGTTTGAGCGTACCGTTATTTACAAATACAACGACAGCGTAAAAGGCGAAATGTATAACTTTCTTGATGTTGTGCCAGACGTTACCACTTCAATTTTAGAAAAAGTACTTGTTTTTAGAGATACTAACAGTAAAATGATTCCCGTAAAAGTTCGCGCAGGAAAAGATAATGTAAAAGGAAATTTACAGTTAGAATTACCAAAAAGCTGGACTGTAGTTCCTAAACAAATTCCGTTTACTTTAGATCAAAAAGGAAACGAACATATTTTTTATTTCGAAGTTACACCTCCTGTAAATCCAGAAGAAACTACAGCGCAAAGTATTGTTACTATTGATAATAAGCGTTTTGATAAAGCAGAAACAATTATTGATTTCAGCCATATTACAAAACAAATGGTTCTAAAATCAGCCGATTCAAAAGCAATACGAATTGATTTAAAAACTTCAGGAGATGCTATTGCTTATATAATGGGCGCCGGTGATGAAGTTCCTGAAAGTCTTTCGCAAATGGGATATAAAGTAACGATCTTAAAACCTGAAGAAATCACACCAGAAAAATTAGATTCATTTAATGTTGTTATTACTGGAGTCCGTGCTTATAATACTGTAAATGCTTTGGCGAACAAACAAACCATCTTATTCAATTTTGTAAAAAGCGGTAAAAACATGATTGTTCAATACAATACAAATGGACAATTGGTAACGGATAAAATTGCGCCATATCCGTTAAAGTTATCATACGACCGAGTAACAGAAGAAAATGCAAAAGTTACATTTTTAGCACCAACTCATCCTGTTTTAAATACGCCAAACAAAATTTCATCAAAAGATTTTGAAGGCTGGACACAAGAACAAGGCTTGTATTATCCAAATCAATATGATCCTGCCTTTACTCCTATTATCTCTTCACATGATAAAGGCGAATCAGCCAAAGACGGCGCGTTATTAGTAGCGCCGTACGGAAAAGGATATTATATTTACACTGGTTTAAGTTTCTTTAGAGAATTACCTGAAGGCGTTGCAGGAGCTTATAGATTATTATCTAACATGATTTCGCTGAAACAGCCAATAGAAGCTCCTAAACAAGATGTTAAGCAATAAAAAACGAAAATATGGAAGCTAAAAAAGTAAAAAAATGGAAAAAAAGCTACACCTATGTTTTGGTTGCTAATGCCATTTATATTTTAATATTTTTCTTAATCATGCAATTATATTCATAACCTATGCAGCTATTTGATTGGATCGTACTTATTGTAACACTTTTATTCATAGTTGGATATGGTTCTTGGAAAACCAAAGGAAGTAAAAATGTTGAAGATTTTATTCTAGGGAATAACGAAACTCCTTGGTATACTGTAGGACTTTCGGTAATGGCAACCCAAGCCAGTGCCATTACTTTTTTATCGACTCCCGGACAGGCCTATCATGATGGAATGGGTTTTGTGCAGTTTTATTTTGGACTGCCAATTGCAATGATAGTAATATGCGTTACTTTTATTCCGCTGTATCACAAAAATAAAGTTTTTACAGCTTACGAGTTTCTTGAAAAGCGTTTTGATGTAAAAACACGTTCACTTGCAGCCATTTTATTTCTTGTTCAAAGAGGATTAGGAACTGGACTTACCATTTATGCACCTGCAATTATCCTCTCGGCACTTTTGGGCTGGAATCTTACCGTAATGAACATTATTATTGGTGTTCTTGTTATTATTTATACTTTTTCGGGTGGAACAAAGGCCGTAAACGTTACTCAGAAGCAGCAAATGTTTGTGATTATGTCGGGTATGTTTATAACATTTTTCCTGATTTTGCATTATCTGCCAAATGATATGACATTTAATAACGCTTTGCATATCGCTGGTGCAAACGATAAAATGAATATTGTGGACTTCTCGTTTGATCCTGAGGAAAAATATACTATTTGGAGCGGTATTACAGGAGGTTTTTTCCTAGCCCTCGCCTATTTTGGTACAGATCAATCGCAGGTTGGAAGATATTTATCTGGGAAATCGGTTCGTGAAAGCCAAATGGGATTAATCATGAATGGTCTTTTAAAAGTACCAATGCAGTTTTTTATCTTATTGACGGGAGTTATGGTTTTTGTATTTTTTCAATTCAACCCAGTTCCTTTAAATTTTAATCCAAATAACAAGACAGTAATTGAAAAATCGGCTTTTAAAGAAGAATATCATGTTTTGGAGAAAAAGCTGAGTAAACTTTCTGAAGACAAAAAAGTAATTAATTTATTGTACATCGATCAGCTAAATCAAGATTTTGATAATCCAATTCTGCGCAAAGAATTAGTAACATTATCCAATAAAGAAAAAGATTTACGTGACCGCGCTAAAGAAATTATTTTGAGAGCAGACAGTCGCAGCGAAACAAACGATAAAGATTATGTGTTTTTTCATTTCATTTTAAACTATTTGCCAAAAGGATTAATTGGTTTATTGCTTGCCGTTATTTTATCTGCCGCGATGTCGTCAACAGCATCTGGTTTAACAGCATTAGCATCAACGACAGCAATAGATATTTACAAAAGAAATGTCAAAACAGAGAAATCTGAGAAGCATTATCTTAATGCGACTAAGTTTTTTACATTATTCTGGGGAATTGTAGCGATACTTTTTGCCTGCGTTGGAACTTTGTTTGAAAACTTAATACAGCTTGTAAATATGATTGGATCCATATTCTACGGAACCGTTCTAGGTATATTTTTGGTTGGATTCTATTTACGCCGCGTTCAAGCAAAACCCATGTTTTATAGCGCTATTATCAGCCAGATATGTATTTTTATCATTTATTATTTTATGATTTATACTCAGGAAAAACTGGGGTATTTATGGCTTAATTTTATTGGAGCAATTCTAACGATACTATTATCATTGATTATTCAGTTTATATTCTTTAGAGGAAAAAAAGATTCTGATGATCAGATTGTTTTAGAATAATATCTTTTTTTTGACTTAAGTATTTTATTATACTAAACGAAAATCTTTGTCAAAGTTTTAAACTTTGACAAAGATTTTTTTTGTACACATTCTAAAAGGTTTTCAAGCATTTCAATAAAATCTTTTATCTTTGATAAAATCTTCAAATCACTAAAAATGAAACCATTAATTGTTCTAATTGTTGTTTTTTTAGTTTCAATTTTTACTTTAAAATTCCTAACAAATCAATATGATATACTTATGGCGGCAAGAATCGCAATGTGTGTAATGTTGTGTTTTATAGCAATAGCACATTTTGTTTTTACCAAAGGAATGGTAATGATGCTTCCTGAAAAAATCCCATTTAGAACAGAGCTGGTTTACGCAACTGGGATAATTGAAATTGTATTAGGAATATGTCTTTTGATTTCTTCAACAAAAGTTTATGCAGGATGGATATTAGTAGTGTTCTTTATCTTTTTACTTCCCGCTAATATTTATGCGGCTGTAAAACATATAGATTATCAAAAAGGAACTTATGAAGGAAGCGGAATTTCGTATTTGTGGTTTAGAATCCCGCTGCAGATCGTTTTTATTATTTGGACATTTTGGTGTGCAGTTTTAAACTAAATGCATTTTCAATTTTTAGCTGTAATCAAGAATCAAGAAATAAACTAATTGCAATATTGCTAAAATACCGTATTAAATTTTGTAAATTAGTCGATTAAAAGCTTTTTCATGAAAGACCTTAAGAAGTACAGTAATAAAACCAAAGCAGCCTTTGTTTTGCTGATTGTAATGCTGCTAATTTTACTTGGAAATTTTAATACACTGCAAAATTCTAAAAATGTAAACAAACATATCAATGCAATTTACAATGATCGATTGGTTGTAGCACATTATATTTTTCAATATTCAAAGGAACTTCATTTTATAAAGGCAGAAGCAGAAAAACTGGACTTAAGCGACAATATTAAGAAAGATGAAATAATACATACGCTGAATATTATTCATAATATCGACGATTTGTATGCCAAAACGGTTCTCACAAATAAAGAAAAACAGCATTTTGATACATTTTTAAAATCCTGTAAAGAGATCAATAAACAAGTCGAGAATAAAGATTGGAATAAAATTGCCGTTTCGAGCGCTGAAGCTTTAAAAACACTAGAATCATTGTCGCAAATTCAGATTCAGGAAGGAAAATCACAATTAGCAAATGCCAATGCAATGTATAGTAAAAACAACAGTCTTGGTCAGCTTCAAATTGCATTGCTTATAATTTTAGGCGGAGTGACTTGTTATCTTCTTATAGTTAAAAAAATCAAGAGAACAATTAAAATTCCTGAACCGCCAAGTTTAAATTAAACATCACTTTTCCACTTTAGTAGTCCTAACGTCTTTTTTGTAAGATAAGTAGATGCAAATTTTACTTGCTTCAAATTATAATTTTGCATCATAAAATTACAATATAAACATCTGTTAATTATGGAATTACATTAAAGTATTCTGTAAGAAGTATTGTTGTTTTCAAGGTTACCTTGTAGTATAGAAACTATAAAAAAAGAATGTCATGAATACTACAGATAAAAATCAAGATGCTTTTAACGGAAATTCTAAAAATCAAAATCCCAACATTTCAGACAGAAACACTGTTATGAATGAAGAATTTTATGATTTGAACAATAATGAAGAAAACGATAACAGCAACAAAGCCAGTGTAGAGCGTGGTTACACTGTTAGAGACGGCTATAATCCTAATAAGCCCAACCCTGACCAAATAACGAATGATGAAAGAGATGATTTTGATGATTTAGACGATGATTTTCATAATCAAAATGATTTAGAAGAAGATAACGACGATCTTTATGAGGTCGAACTAGAGGATGAAGATCCGGAAGACGATATAGAGAATAGACAGAGTGATGATTCTATCGATAATCTTGAAGATGATTTTACCGAAACGGAAGATGATTTAGAAGATATCGATGATGATGATGATCTCGACGAAGAAAGCGAATACATTGAAGACGATGTTCAAGAAGATGATCGTGATGAAAATTATCCAGATAATGATCCGAGGAAATTTTAGATTATAAACTCAGAAAAGCCGTTAAGTTATTTGAACTTAACGGCTTTTTGATTCAATTTAGATCAAAAATTAGTACTGCAATTGAACAAAACTAACTTAATTAATCTCCAATTTTTTCGAGTACAGGAATATCATCCATTTTTTGCAGTCGCTCAACCAAACCAGTTCTGGCTTCGGTAAGCTCTTGTTCTGCTTTTCCTAATTCCTTATACCATTCCTCTTTACCTGTTTTTGCATTTTCTATTTTTCGCATAATTTCATAAATCTCTCCTTCAGCTTCCATTACTTTTAAGCGTTTGTAATAGGTTAAACTCTCTGTCATATGAGCAAGAGCAATCATCGCAGTCAAAAACGGATGATTATTGGTCACATTTACATCTTTAATTTTTCCGTGTTCAAGTTCAACTTTAAAAGCAAATGCAAATTCTTCCATATTAAAGGCTTCATGTTTACTTTTAGGATTCAAGTACGCTTTTATAGCTTCAACGTTATTCATTGTCGAGAGATCTACTTCGGTATGTTTAGTATCAAGTAAATCTTTGTAAACTACATTTGCAATTGCCCGCGCTTCGGCAATTGATGGATCATTTGCAGGATTTTCAAAATCACGTGTCGACCAATTCCAATTTTTAGGATGCACAGGTTTAATGTATTTTTCGCAAAAATCTGTTACATCATTTTTTAAGCTTACCATTTCATCATCTCTTTTAATATATACGTCTTGATAAGCACCGCTTTTAGTTCCCATAATTTGATATTTTTAAATGAAAAACGACACATTTACCTTGGTAAATGTGTCGTTTTTACTTGGTTAATTATTAATGATAACCCGTTAAACGCTTTTTCGCCCGCTGACCAGCGAAATAACAAATAGCACCAGAAATATAAAAAATAAAATTTTTGCTATACTAGCGGCTCCAGCGGCAATACCTCCAAAACCAAATATTCCTGCAATAATTGCCAGAATAATAAATATGACTGTCCATCGTAACATAATAAATAATTTTAGTTAATATCGATTTTGTTTGCTTCTCACCTATTCTACTCAAGTTATACATGAGTTAATCAAACTGATATACCAAAATTCATCAAAAAGAAAGATTTTTCTGTTATACAATTTTTCGAATTACTTTCATAATTAAGGTTTCACACGTAAATGGCTGGTAATAAATACATAAAAGTAAGATTTTTCAAGTATTAAAAGTTTTTGTTTACAAAATTTAACTACATTAGCACTAAAGAAGATAAATCTTACTTATTGACTATTTATAACCTATAAATCAGATAATATGAGTGATGAAAAAATACTATTTGATTCTAATTTTATTTTAGATCTTGGTGTATCAAGTCAAAATAGAACCTATGGTTTTACGTATGAAATTTTCGAAAACAATGTTTCAAAAACACAATTATTCTATGAACTAGAGGTTGCAATTGTTGATACTACTAGTGCTGATAGTTATTTTTTTGAAATTGATCGAAAAGCAATATATATCAACAATAAAGCAGATTACTTGCAAATAGAAAAAGTGGCAGACATCGCGGCTCAATCTATTTTCCCGATCAAACTTAAGATAAAAAGAGACGGACAAATAGATTATATCCTAAATATAGAGCAAATTAAGAATCGTTATTTAAGTGCGCGAAAAAGAATTTTGGAATACTATAAAGGAGATAAAATTGATGCGGTGATTGACAGAATTGATTCTTTGTTTCTAAATGATAAGCTGCTAGAAAATGGTATCATAAAAAATTGGTTTTTTCACCTGTATTTTAAACCTCTCTATGTTGATTACACAGATAAACTAGCCCAAAAATATGTTTGGCAATCGCCTGTATATGGAAATCAGATAATAGAATATGATGTTGTACAAACTATACAAGAAAAGTATTCAGATGATGATAAAGTAATTATTAATGCAAGTGGAACTGCTATTGACGAAAGAACTATAGACGAAATTATAGAAAGACTTACTTATCCTAAACTAAAATTTTTAGAAGCTGAATCGACTCCTGTTGAATCTAAAATGAATGTTGATTATAAACTATACAAAGAAGATCGAAGCATATTTTCAATAGTAGGCACTTTTGAAACTAAAATCAACGAAACTAAACAGCAAAAAATTCAACTTGAAATTTATCATTTAACTAATAGTTCTTCTTACAGGCCTTTGGATGATGCAATACAAAAACAAAACTTTAAAATATTTCAATCCTGGCAAACTGCAGAAGATGAAGATATCATAGATATTTCTAAACCAAAATGGCGGGTTTCAAATCCTAATCCAGAACCTCCCAAAATAATTGGAACACCAGAAAGAACTATCGAGCTATTTGTAGGTGTAGGACCAGAAATAAAGGCAAATCCTAGTTTTTGGGATTGGATAACATCAATTTTTAAAAAGAAAAAATAAGTCAATCTTAAAAATAAAAACTATGAGCGAAAAACATTATGTAGTTCAAGGAGCAGTTTGTCAATGTAAATATAGCGTGGCACCGCAGACTGATATTTTGCAGGTAAAAACACATTCTAAACATTATGCCAATGACAACAGCGAAAAAGATAAACTCATTGCAACTGATAAAGAAATTGGGCAAACAATGAAGAAAAATACTTTTAGTAAGTGCAAAAAACAACCTAGAGGCAATGATTTTGAGATTTGTTTAGTAGATGTAACTGAATGGTCTGGTATTCATGAAAAAGTTACCTACTCTAACAACGGCAAAGCCTTGCTTGAAGACAGCAAAGCAACCTGCAGTAAAGGCACACCTGATTGTATTTCGATTATAAATCACGGACAAACAGCAGAATTGACCGAGAAAAATATTAAAAACAGTTCGCCTCAAATACTGGCTGAAATTCTGCCTGGAGTAAATTTTAGTGATTTAGAAGAGGAGGCATTGCTAATTAATAATTCACAAAATGAGTAAGACATTACATATAATACCTAAAGAACCGCTTGCACAAGGTCAAAAATGGAATGCTAAAACAGGGCATTTGGTACTTGCTAATGCAGGAACATTTACCGTTGAAATTATTAAAACAGATAAGCTGCACAAAGATGCACCAAAAAAACTGCCTCCGTTTGAGAGACGAACTCAAGAAGAAGTTTGGAAAATAACAGATTATGACAGCCGATATTGGGTCGTTCAGGCGCATAACCAAAGAGATAAGGACGAGGAAAAATATAATAAGGATAAAGAAGCCTTTAACAAAAAACTACAGGAGGAACTAAATAATTTAAGCTGGTGCTGGGAAATTGTTGGCAAAGGCATGGCAGGAAGAAGAATTTCTCACAATACATCTTTTTCAAAAGGACTTCCAAATGATTTTTATAAGCAAATAAAGTTTCCTAAAATATTAGAGGGCGGCGCACCGGCATGGCTGGAAGTTTTTACAGACAAAGATCCCGCAACAGGACAATTACCTCACGGAATGTTTGTGAGCGCATTAGGAACGCCTAAAGTTATTGCTGCAGAATGGCGTGATTATACAGGAAAACCAATTAGCCAAGAAATTGCATTTGGTTCTACTGTTTACCTGCATATTTATACCGAGGCATTGTTTGGGCAAAATATAGAAATACAATTAAGAGATACAAAATTTGCAAATGCCGATTTAACACCAACACCTAGTGATGAAGACGGTGACCCTATACAGAAACTCGATGCAAAACCTTTAACACGATTTACGCGTGAAGTAAAAACACATCAATATAATGCTGTAACTAAACCGCCTGCAGGTTCTGTTACAGATGCTTTGGTAACAGAAAAAGAAAAAGGACAATTTTCTGTTTCAAATGTACAAAAATGTGTTTTTCCTGTTTTTGTAGAGCATGCTTGGCAATTTCAAGGTGCAGGAAAATTTGACAACGGCAGTAAGTTATCTATTAATCCTATTGTGTATCATGCAAAAATAAAAAAGCAGAAAATAGATCTGGACGATTGTATGCTTAAAGTTTCCAAAGACGGAATCTTGATGCAAGGCGAACTAAAAGGCAATAACCCTTTAGTATTACATAAAGAAGATAAAACCGGCGCACCCGAAGACCAAAAGAAAATCGATTTTACTTTTGGAGTTTTTATTGATGGAACTAACAATAACAGATACGATACTATTGCGCGTACTGATTGGGAACAAAAACGTATAAGCAGAAAAGCGACAGATGAAAAACCGTACACAAACGAAGAACATTTAAGCGTATATGCAAAGAGCAAAGAGGATGTAGGTAAAAAAGAAAACTATAAGTATGGTGAAGGCAGTTATGAAAATGATCTGTCTAATGTGGCTATTTTGTTTGATAATTATATAGAGAATAAAAGAAGTAAAGTCTTCAAGATTTACACAGAAGGTATGAACACCAATACTTTGGGAGATGAAAATCTAAACGTTAGCGAATATAAAACAGATGATTATTTTATGGGAGGTGCCTTTGGTGCCGGCAATGCAGGTATAATAGACAGGGTACGCAGGACTATTGAACAACTTGTAAATAAGATCTCATTAGTTATGAAACAAGAAGGTATTGAAAAAATAAATTCGATTACAATTGATGTATTTGGTTTTAGCCGTGGTGCTGCATCAGCACGACACTTTGTACATGAAATTACATTGCCTTCTTATTATACTGATGTAAACCGAGATCGTTATGGTCGAAATATAGACCTAAAATATGCAAATACCCGAATGCCCTCAAACGGTCATTTTGGTTTTTTACTTACCGAAAAAGGCATTGAATTTAACCAGCTTATTATACGTTTTGCTGGATTGTATGATACCGTTGCCCATCATGGATTAGTACAGTTTAATGACATAAAAGATTTAGGACTTAACGCTATCAGCAAAGCCAAATATATTGTACATATGGTTGCTGCCGAAGAACATCGCAAAAATTTTAGCTTATCTCCTATTATAAAAAGTAAAAACCATATCGAATTGTATATGCCAGGTGTGCATTGCGATGTAGGCGGAAGTTATACAGAGGGCAGACCAGAAGGAATTGCACCTAATACACCGCCAGATCCTGCGGGCGAACACGTTTTGACGACAGATTATTGCAATAATACGCTGGCAAGTTCCAAATTAATTGCATTTAGAAAAACATTAATAGAAGAAGGTTGGTTTACCCCTGACCAAATAAAAATATGCGATGCTTTTGGTAAACCTTATAGATATGATCCTGGTAGAAGTTCTCGGTATGATACGCAGCAGCTTATTTCGCAGCGCGCTTATGTAAGTAATCAATACAGTTTTATTCCTTTACAAATGATGAAGCGGTTTGCGGAGAATCAAAATGTAAAATTTAATAATACAACGATGAGCAAGTATGTATTTACAGATAATATTTTTGTAGATAATGTAAAGTTTCTTTCAGATATTAAAGGCTATTTAGATGAATATGCTGTAAAAGCATTTGCGAACCCACTCGATATAATTCAACATCAAATACCTGAAGCAGATATTAAAAGACTTCGTAATCAGTACCTCCATTATAATGCAACAACTGGAATGGTAAATGCACCAGAACCAGAACGAAAAAGGTTCATTATAAAGCGTTAATATAAAAACTATGAAAAATAAATTAAGAGGATTAATAGTGCTGTTTAGTATGATTTTATTGTCCTGTAACAAAGAAAAAGAGATGAGTAATAAAATAAACTTTAGTTGGTCCGCAACTGTAGCCTCTGTTGAGGACTATCCTATAGAAATACATAAAGGCTACTTTGCTACGCAAGATAAATTTATAACTGCTTTGCATAGTTCTGGAATAGAAGATGATGGATGGGGATATGATGGAAGTGATATTGGAGCTGGTGGAAATATTATTCCAACAATGCTATCTCTTACTTGGGTAAGCTATGCAGAGAAAAAATTCTGGAAGATCGATGCAGCTATAGACCAAACTACGCAAAACAAGATGCTGTCTTTATTTCGTGAAGGCTTTTATAACTGGAACAATGTAAAAAAAGAACTCGAACATGAAACCTACGATCACATCACAATTGCGGTTGCTCCTGGTGGGATTGTTATGCTTTTTCTGACAGGTGCAGCGCATAGAAAAGAAATAGTACGGTATCAAGCCAAAGAAACGGAGGTGAATTTAAATACATTTCTCCCTGTACCTGGTGCATTCAAAGATTTAGAAAGTTTTTATGATATTTTTTATAAAGGTACGGTTCCTAAATATCTTCAAGAAAAAATTGCTCAATCGGGGATTCCTTATGGGATTTGGGATACATATCGCGAAAAATACAACTGGCGTTTTACAACAAGTTTTCTAAAAGAAGACAAACTTAGCCACATATATGTTGCTTATATAAACGGAGAGGAAGACAATATCTATCATGATCGAATAGATAAACATTTATTTAATAATCTGCCGCTTCCATCTAATATTTCCTTTTATTTTAATGTCTATAATGGCGAAGCAAAATTTGATTCTGATGAAATTGTAGCTGTTTTCAAGAAAATGAAAAAGAACCATCCTGATAAAAATATTGAACTGGAAATAAGACCTGCTTTTATGTACAAAACGACAACATTTACAGTGAGGTGCGAAGGAGATGAAATTCCACTGGAGAAAACGGTGGTAAGAATGTGGAAGAATTAAGGATATGAGGAAGTATTTACTCATAATTATAAGTAGTGTTCTTTTTGTTTGTTGCAATAATTCAAATAAAAAAAACATGGAAAACAAAGATAGCTTTAGCTGGGGATCAACCATAACAGCTCCTCATAAGTACCCTATTGAAATTCATAGAGGATATTTAGCTAATGACAAGGAAATGATTACAGCCTATATTAATACAGGAATAAGCACTGGTGACTGGGGATTTGGTAACAATGCTTATGCCGGTGGAAAAACAATTCCAACAAATTTATCACTTACTTGGATAAGTTATGCCGATAAAAAATTCTATAAAATAGAAGCAGAATTGCCACATGATAGAATATTAGCCTTGTTTAAGGAAGGTTATAACGATAAAGATATGTCTCACATTACTTATAATGATATTACAGTGGGACTTGCCCCCGGAGGATTTGTTGTAGTATGGCTTACAGGAAAAAATCGCAGTATTGAAATTGCACATTATCAAGCGGTAGAAACATTTGTAAGTGTTAATGAATTTTGTAGAAATCCTGATGAATTCACTCAACAAGAATTTTATGAAGATCGTTTTGATGATTATTTACCACAAGAAACTAAAGACTACATCAAAAAAAATGGAGTTCCTGTAAAGCTATGGAAAGAGTTTAGAACAAAATACAACTACCGTTTTAATATTCATTTTTACAAAACAGATAAAGAGAGTTCTGAGAGGGAAACAGAATATGTAAATGGTGAAAAAGAAATAGTAAGAGTTGAAGACCTAACTATTTATCAAAATAAACCTTTACCCTCTTATTGCAGGTTTTGGTTTAGCCAATACAATGCCGAAGCAGAATTTGATGGTGAAGAAATATTAAATGCCTTTAAAAAACTTACTATCGCTCATCCTGACAAAAAGATTGAAATAGAAGCTAAAGTGGCTTTTATGTACAAAACGACAACGTTTACAGTAAGGTGTGAAAGAGATGAAATTCCGCTTGAGAAAACGGTGGTAAGAATGTGGAAGAATTAAGGATATGAGGAAGTATTTACTCATAATTATAAGTAGTATTCTTTTTGTTTGTTGCAATAATTCAAATAAAAAAGATATGGAAAACAAAGATAACTTTAGCTGGGGATCAACCATAACAGCTCCTCATAAGTACCCTATTGAAATTCATAGAGGATATTTAGCTAATGATAAGGAAATGATTACTGCATATATTAATACGGGAGCAAGTACTGGTGACTGGGGATTTGGTAATAATGCTTATGCCGGTGGAAAAACAATTCCAACAAATTTATCACTTACTTGGATAAGTTATGCCGATAAAAAATTCTATAAAATAGAAGCAGAATTGCCACACGATAGAATATTAGCCTTGTTTAAGGAAGGTTATAATGATAAAGATATGTCTCACATTACTTATAATGATATTACAGTGGGGCTTGCCCCCGGAGGATTTGTTGTAGTATGGCTTACAGGAAAAAATCGCAGTATCGAAATAGCACATTATCAAGCTGTAGAAACATTTGTAAGTGTTAATGAATTTTATAGAAATCCTCATGAACGAAATCAACAAGAGTTTTTTGATGTCTTTTATAACAATGAAGTTCCTAAAGAAACTAAAGATTACATCAAAAAAAATGGAGTTCCTGTAAAGCTGTGGAAAGAGTTTAGAACAAAATACAACTACCGTTTTACTATTCATTTTTACAAAACAGATAAAGAGAGTTCTGAGAGGGAAACAGAATATGTAAATGGCGAAAAAGAAATAGTAAGAATTGAAGATCTTACTATTTATCAAAATAAACCTTTACCCTCCTACTGCAGGTTTTGGTTTAGCCAATACAATGCCGAAGCAGAATTTGATGGTGAAGAAATATTAAATGCCTTTAAAAAACTTACTGTTGCTCATCCTGACAAAAAGATTGAAATAGAAGCTAAAGTGGCATTTATGTACAAAACGACAGCATTTACAGTGAGGTGCGAAGGAGATGAAATTCCCCTTGAGAAAACGGTGGTAAGAATGTGGAAGAATTAAAAACATACTAAGTTTCTAAGCCTTTAATATAACTTAGAAACTTAGTATATTCAAGACTTTAGCCTTTCAAAAACTCAGTCCCGCCATAAATCATTTTACCTTTATAAAATACACCTTCCCTTTTTGGTAAACGAGCTACAGCTTCGGCAGAGCAGCTTGCTTTTACTAGAATAAAGTTAGCGTCATTATTTTCTGCAGGCCAAACGCGGGTTCCAGAATCGTTTAAAGGCAATATTTCATCAGTTGTTGCAATGTGAAGTGCACGACTTAAGCCAAACTCATCTGTCCAGCCATATAATTGAGCGCATAATTTTGCTTTTTCAAGCATATCACAAGTTCCAAAAGGCTGCCAATGGTCAACAATACTATCCGTTCCAGTCATTAATTTTACACCATATTTTTTCAAAGTCGGAATTGGCATAATCGTTCTCCCAATCGGAATTGTCGACACTACTCCTATTCCAAGATTACCCATTTGTTCTGCAATTCTTTCCAAATCTTTTGGATCCATTCTTGCAAGCGCAAAACCATGACTGATATATGTTTTTCCTTGTAACTGCTTGTTTTCCTCAGTTTTCTTTATAATATATTCAATCGCTGCTTGACCAGATGGCGGTGATTCATGCAAATGGATGTCTATTCCTTTATTCGTATCTATTGCAATTTGAAACATAGCATCAAGCGATTTTTCCATATTACCATCAACATTTGTAGGATCAAGACCGCCAATAAAATCAACACCCATTGCAGCAGCTTCTCTTAATAAAGGTTCTGATTTCGAGTACAAAATTCCGTGCTGTGGAAAAGCAACAATTTCCCAGCCAAAACTATCTTTGTTATTATCCAAAGCCGCTAGTAAATGCTCCAAACTTTTTAATCCGCTTACAGGATCAATATTACATTGACAACGTGCAAAAAAACTTCCTTGACTTTGCATTAGTTTAATCGCTTCTTCGGCTTTACGCTGAGAGTCTGGCAGTAATTGCGGAATTATCTTTTGCTCGAGCGTTATCATGTCTTTTACTGTATACCCTTTTCTTGGTGCAGCATTCCACGTTCCGCCGTAGTACGTTTTATCAATATGAATGTGCATATCTCGTAATCCAGGAAGCATAAGCATGCCTTTAGCATCAACATTTTTAAGTTTTAAAGCAGGCTTATCTAAAGTGATACTTTTAATCTTTCCATTAGCAATATGCAAATTATACAAACCCGTTTTGGTCGAAATAACTTCGTTTTTTTCGTTGTAATTAAAACTTTCTTCTAGACGTACATTAGTCAATAGGTAGTCTCCTGAAACCTTTTCTTTACTTTCTTCAGGCAGCGATGCCGCATTTCCAGCAATTCCAGAGAATAAAGCAGCTCCAGTTGCAGCAGCTCCTAATCCTAAGAATTTTTTCCTGCTGATTATATTATCTTCCATAAGTTATGATTTGTTTTTTAGTACGATTTTAGAATATACTCTAAAATTGATAGAATATATGAATATGCAAAAATCGTTTAGAAATTAAAACAGCAACTGTAATATTACGGATAAGGATGGTAAAAATTATAACTTTCTTTAAAATCGCCCGGTGTTTTCCCTGTGTATTTTTTAAAAACCTTACTGAAATAGCCATTGTCATTAAAGCCAAGCTGATACGCGATTTCTTTGATAGATAAATCTGTACTGGTAAGCAAACGTTTTGCTTCTAGTATTGTTCGCTCTTTTATAATATCGCCAGCTGGAGATTTTAAGTATCTCTGAGAAAGTATATTGAGATAATTGGGAGTAATATTTAACTTATCGGCATAAAAGTTAACCGAGAATTCTTCGTTAAAATGATTATCTATAAGGGAGTTGAATTTTTTAATCATTTTTTCTGGCTTGGTCGACGAATCGTGCTGCGGAAATTGAATTAAATAATCCTTTTGTAATACCTTAAGTAATAAATGCAGTCGAAGTAATACAATTTCTTTCGAGCTTAAATCATTATCAGGTAAAATTAGTTCAATTTCATTCAAATGATTTTTTAAACCTTCAAACTGTTCTTGGGTTACAGAAAGACAGGAAGGTACATTTTGTTCAAAAAAAGGAAACGCTGACAAATTAGAAAATGCGTTAACAATTTCTGGCGAAATCATAAGCTGAAAACCAATTGTATCAACATTTAACAGCCAATTGTGAACTTGCCCCTGCCTCACAAAATACACTTGATAATCATTGACTGTATATTGCGTAAAATCGACATTGTGCATTCCTGATCCTTTTTCAACAAAAAATACAAGATGAAAATCGTGTTTATGCGGTTGTTCAAATGCATTTCGGCCTTTTACACTATGACGAAACAAAGTAATACCTAAAGTTTCTTCTCCAAGTATATTGCCAACAGATAAAACGGGAATTGGATGTTTTGCCAAAGGATAATGCGGTTAATAATAGATTATCAAAAATATAGAATTTCGGGATATAAAAACTATTTTGAGCCCCAGTTTCTTTGTTAAATAAAAAAGAGTTCGCATCAATAAGATGGAACTCTTTTCATTATTTACAATACTATAAAATTATAGTATTAATGCTATGTATTTTAAATATTATAATTTGAAGTTCCATAATATTCTTCATCATTTACACTTTCCAGCCAAACTCCTGTGCCTTTATCAATTTCTGTAATGATAGCGATATAAGAAAATTTACTAAAAGGCGTCGCGCCGTACCAATGTTCTACTCCTGGTAAAATTGTAACTACTTCATCTTTATGAAGCGTTCTTATTTCACCTCCCTTTTCTTGGTAAAAACCTACTCCATTTGTTGCGATAAGCAAATGCAAACTTGCGTTGCTGTGCCATTTACTTCTTGCACAAGGTTCAAAAGTTACCTCTTTAATAATAGTGTTTTTAGGATGAATTTCGCTTGTTTGTTTCTTATAAGATACTTCGCCCGTCATATACGTATTCGGCACTTTTCCTTCTTCAATTACAGCGGTATAATTTGTTGACATAAGTTATTTTTTGAGATTAATTTTTATTTAAAACTATTGTACTCTTCATCTGTTACAGGTTCGAGCCAGTCTACAATTCCTGTTTCAGTATTTGTACTTATAGCGATATGAGTAAATTCGCTGTTTGGTGATGCGCCGTGCCAATGTTTTACTTCTGGCTGAATATTTACGACATCTCCTACTTGAAGCAACTGAATAGGCTTTCCTGCTTCCTGATAATATCCAGTTCCGTGCGTTACAATTAAAATTTGCCCGCCTGGATGAGTATGCCAATTATTTCGTGCACCAGCCTCAAACACTACATTTCCAACAGCTGTATTTAAAACTGGATCGTTTGGAACCAACATTTTTACCCATGCATTTCCTGTAAAATAATCAGCAGATGCTAAGTCTCCTTTTGGAAAAATACCTGTGCTAAATTCATTTTCTGATGCTTTCATAATTTTCTTATTTGGAATTATCAGAATCAGAAAACTAAATCGAGAAAGCTAGAGTGTGCTTTATGAAGTATTATTTAGTCTATTAAAAACTGATAAAAGATTAATACTATAATTTCAAGGCAAAAGTAGTTCAAGCCGGCTTTTACAAAATAACAATATTCAAACAGAAAATTAAGAAATTGAAACAATTTATGCTCTCAATGATTTTGGAACTGTTCCTGTAAGTCTTTTAAAATAATTATTGAAATAACTTGGATATTCGAATCCAAGCGAATAACCAATATCCGAAATGCTCCAGTCTGTATGCTGTAATAACGCTTTTGCTTCGCCAATAATACGCTCTGTAATATGTGCTGTAGTTGGTTTTCCTGTAACTTCTTTTACAGAACGATTTAAATGATTTACGTGCACAGCAAGACTTTGTGCGTAATCCTGAGGTGTTTTTAAAATCAATGGTTCATTTTTAGTCTCTATAGGAAATTGTCTTTCCAGCAGTTCTAAAAACAAAGAGGTAATTCTTGAAGATGCATTTTTATGTTTGAAGAAGTTTTCTGAAGGCTGCATTTTCATCGATTCGTGAATTATCAAATTGACGTAGCTGCGCATTAAATCATCTTTAAAAACATAATCCGTTTCATATTCTTTGATCATTTTTTGAAACAAAGAATCAATAAACATCTTCTGCTCAGTATTTAAAGAAAATATTGGCGTTCCTCCTATTTTAAACAAAGGAGATTCGTGAAGTGTTTCTGAACGGTCTTTTGATTTCAGAAATTCTTCTGTAAAAACGCAGGCATAACCTTCGTAACCTTCGGAGATTGTTTCCCACGAATACGGAATAATTGGATTACCGAAAAACAAAATAGTACCGTCAGTTTCTATTCCGCGATCAGCATATTGTATGATACTTTTACTGGTATTGATACAGATTTTATAAAAATCCCTGCGGCTGTAAACCGGAATCTTACTTTGATCTCCATTTATTTGATACACTTTAAAACCTTTTAGCTTTAAGTCTGAAGTAAAATCGCAACTCTGAGTTTCTGTTTGATTGTTCATTTTGCAAAGTTATGAAAATCAAATATATTTTTCAGTTGTTTTTCTTTAAGCAAATCTTACTTAAAAATTTCCAAAACCTTTTCATTCAAAGTAAAATGCACTAATAAATAGAGTAAGGTTCGTTTCATTACAGTTGATGTAATAACTTCATTACTATGGCATGAAAATGGTTATTAAAAATTTAGAATCATTCTATTGGCTATACTTTTAAAAATGATTTTGATTTGATGTAATTTTATATAAAAATTAAAAAAAACAAAGATTATATGAGTGTTATTAAAGATGAAAAAAAGCTTCTTAATGCCATTAAGCGTATCGATGAAAAAATCGATAAGAATAATGACCAAAAGATACTTGCCTTTTTTGAATCTCTTGGATTAACTGAAAGAGAGGACGTTCCCAAAAATTTTCTAGATTGGGATACGATTCTTATTGTGGTACCCGACCGTCACATTTCGCATGAATTAAAGTACTATAAATTCTCTATTTCAAGACTTTTCTTTGTTACAAATCCATATGCAGATCAAATTCATATTTATGATTTTGACGAATGGAAAAGTGTTACCCGAAACAAAACACAATTCCAGATTAGAGAAATGATGAAAACAAGTTTTGGCGGAGTTAAAAAATCCGGAGCAGATAACGACTAGTTTTAATTCTCTGAACAGTAATGAAATGGATCACTCGTGAAAGACCAAAAATTGACAGGATCGCCAGTCCGTGGCTGATCAAAAAATTTGTAGACAGTGATGCCGAATTTATTTACGTGCCTTTTAATAAAGTTTTAGAAAAAGCGAAAGAACTAGAAGCAATTCCGTTTGACATTCCCGAAGTAGAATTTACCCATTATAATGAAGAATGCACTTTTGATTACATTATAAAAAAGTATCAAATTGTTGATCCTGCGGTTTTAATTATGGCTAAAATTGTTCGCGGCGCCGATACTGACCGCCACGATCTAGCTAAAGAAGCTGCTGGACTTTGGGCAATTTCTGCTGGACTTTCTTATAATATTAGTAACGATGCCGAATTATTAGAAACAGGACTAAAGCTTTATGATGCGCTCTACAGCTGGGCAAAACATTTGTATAAACAGAATCATCTTCAAAACAGTCCGTTTGAAAATCTGCTTCATGAAGTATATAAAAAGTTTTTAATCGAGAAAAAAACAAATCAAAAAACACCTTTATGGGTTAAAGATTTAAAAAACATAATTCAAGATCAAATTGATGCACAATTCACTTTTGATCTAAAGAAAATTTCAAATGATTTAGAGCTTAATCCTTCTTATTTGTCTAGAGAATTTTCTAAGTATTTTGAAGATTTAAACTTTGGAGAATATGTCCGAAAACTTAGAATTGAGAAAGCCATAAACCTTATTGAAAGTTCAACTTATACTTTAACTGAAATAGCATACATGACCGGATTTTCAGATCAAAGTCACTTTACTAGAATATTTAAACTTCAAACAGGCAAGAATCCTTCATCGTATCGTAAAAACGCACTTAAAAGTAATTCAAATACAAAAGGTAAATAATGTGCTATTTATAAAATTGCATTGTCTATAGTTTTGTTTTTTTAATTAACAAAACTATTATGATTTCATTCAAACACCTTTTTTCTGCTATTTTATTTTTTTTAACTTTCAATGCGTTCTCACAAACAGTTTATCCAAAAATTACGGGTTATTTTGGAATTCTTCATCCTATTGTGACTTTTAGCGATGAACAAACTAGTGTAAACTTTAGAGATTATTATGCCGTTGGTTTTCCAACAGGAATCAATATTTGGAAAAATCAAAAAATAGGATTTTCATTTGAAGTTGTTCCGAATATAAAAGTACAAGGAAACAGCGATAAAGTAACCAATTTATTGTTTCATCCCGGCGTTTTGGTTGCCTTAGGACATGGTTATACTTTTGCAGGAAGAGCCGCTTTTGAAAGCAGCGGCAGATATGGTATAACTCCTGTAATAAATAAAACGATTATAAAAAGTGACAATTGCAGTTATTTTGCGGCTGTTCCACTGCCCGTTCGTTTTGGCAATAATCATCCCGCCTCTTTTACGATTGGTTTTCAATTTGGAATTGCTTTTTAAAATCTCTTAAAAAATGAAATATTATCTGTTTTTTAAAATCATTTAATTTCAAAAATTCTAATAAACTTTTGCTCTAATTTTTTTCTCTTTCTTTCTTCCTTCCATCTTGAATAGAATATAACAATAAGAAGAAACAGACTCACAATTGTAGTTGCCCGCCTAAGGCCTCTGCCAATGAAGAGAAAAAATATATTAATAAATATTAGAAAAACTACTGGAGAGTATTGTGTCCAAAGCAGTTGAAATTTACTGTTTTCTTCAATAATATAATTTACATTGACCTTATTACCAATGTTTTTATAATTTCCTCTCACAATAAAAATTGTCGGAGATGCTGCGGAATTTATTGTTAACCGAAAACTGGTGTCATCAAAAAGTCCGTAAAAAGGTTTTACTCCACCAAATATGGGAAACAGTCTAAAACGGCTTAAATTCACTTTTAAAGAGCCAATTTCGATACTATTCTTCAATCTTGTACGAAAGTCTGCTAAAGAAAGGTTTGATTCCATTTTATGAAGTGTCATGGCGCTAACAAACTTTTAATTTTATTTTCCAGAGCCTGTCCGTGAATGTTTTTTGCTAATATAATTCCGTTTTTATCAATTAAAAAATTCAAAGGAACAGATTGCAGCATATAATCGCTAACAACTGGAGACTGCCAGTATTTTAAATCGCTGACATTTATCCAAGGTAATTTTCCTTTTGCAATTGCAGCTGCCCACAATGCCTTTTTAGTATCCATAGAAACGCCGTAAATGGATAGTTTTTCAGGATAAGTATTGTGTAATTTAAGTAATGATGGTTGTTCTTTGATACAAGGTCCGCACCAAGAAGCCCAAAAATCTATTAATACCAAAGAACCTCTTAAAGAAGAAAGCGCCACAAGATTGCCTTTTAAATCTGGAAGATCAATTTCTGGAGCAATATCGCCAACATCAGTACCTACGACCTGTGCTTTTGAACCCGTTATTATGCAAAATAGAAAAATTGAAGCGAGTAAAGTTTTTTTCATCATTGATTAAGTTTAGTAGTTTGGGACTTTTAAAACTAAAAGCAAATATAAATTTTCTAATTATTTTTTTAGTTCTTTTTATTACACTTTCCTCTCCTCTGTCATAAAGTTTTGCTAAAAATATTTCGCTTAATTGGTATATCGGGAAAAGTCGATATATTTGCACCATGGAAAATATAGAAATATTTAAGGCACTCTCTAACAAGTCTAGACTGCAAATGCTGGAATGGCTGAAGGAACCCGAAATAAACTTTCCGGGACAGCTTGAGCATGGTGGATTTGAACACGGAGTTTGTGTGGGACAAATTCAAGCCAAAGCCGGCTTAACACAATCTACAGTATCTGAATACTTGTCTATTTTACAACGCGCCGGATTTATCGAAGCCAAACGTGTTGGGCAATGGACTTATTATAAACGCAACGAAGGTGCCTTTGAAGCACTTAGTAAATTAATTCAATCTAATTTGTAAATTACTATGAGTACAAACAACCTGTTTTCGCCATTTAACTTAAAAACGTTAAATCTGAAAAACCGAATCGTAATGGCGCCAATGACGCGCTCTTTTTCTCCAAATGGAGTTCCAACTGACGAAGTAGCTTCTTACTACCAAAAAAGAGCTGAAGGTGAAGTTGGTTTAATATTATCTGAAGGAACTGTAATCGACAGACCTTCATCATCTAATGATGCAAATGTACCTCACTTTTACGGTGAGCAGGCTTTAAACGGATGGAAAAAAGTGATTGATGAAGTTCATGCTGCCGGCGGACAAATGGGACCGCAGATTTGGCATATGGGCGTTATGGATAATCACCATTCTGGATGGGTTCCTCCTGTTCCTTTTGAAGGACCATCTGGATTAAATCGTCCAGATTTTAAAAATGGAATTGCCATGTCTGAAAAAGATATTGAAGATACAATTCTAGCTTTTGGTAAAGCGGCTGCTGATGCCAAAAAATTAGGTTTTGACACTATCGAAATTCACGGTGCACACGGTTATTTAATTGATCAATTCTTTAGAGCCGAAACGAATTTACGTGAAGATATTTATGGTGGTAAAACATTACCAGAACGTAATCGTTTTGCGATTGAAGTTGTAAAAGAAATCAGAAAACAAGTTGGAAATGATTTCGCTGTGATCATGCGTTTTTCTCAATTTAAACCTTCTGATTATAACTATAAATTGGCTAAAAATCCACAGGAATTAGAAGCTTGGCTTACTCCTCTTGTTGATGCTGGTGTGGATATTTTGCACTGCTCTCAACGCAGATTCTGGGAGCCTGAGTTTGACGGTTCTGATTTGAATTTTGCAGGATGGGCTAAAAAAGTAACTGGAACTCCAACTATTACAGTAGGTTCTGTTGGACTTTCTAGTGATTTCTTTGGTGCATTTGCCGGCGAAAGTTCTGAGCCAACTTCTTTAGAGGAATTAAACAGACGTTTCGACAGAGGTGATTTTGATTTAGTCGCCGTTGGAAGACCACTTTTATCTGATCCAAACTGGGTTGCTAAAATTAAAGAAGGAAAATTAGACCAATTAAAAGGTTTCAGTAAAGAAGCTTTAGGAGCATTAGTTTTAGAATAAGCTTTTTGTTTAGGTGCAAAGTTACAAAGGTTCAAAGTGGCAGAGTTTTTTACTTTGTCCTTTGAACTTTTTTTTTTAAGGTCAAAGGTTCAAAGAGACAGAGTTTTTTTACTTTGCCCCTTTGAACCTTTGTTGCTCTGAACCTTTTTTATAATTTCTTTACTTTGAACCTTTGCCCCTCTGAGCCTATGTTCCTTACAAAAACTAATTATTAGCTACAGCAACTTTTAGCTTTTGATATTTATTTGTAAGCCAATTACGAACTGGCTCATCATAGAATTTTAAACATAATATTGCAATTACAATACTTGCGAATAATACTCCAATTCCTAATGGGTATCCTTCTTTCAAAGTAACTTTGTTATCAGCAACCCAAGCCATATACCAGTAAATTAATGGATAATGTATGATGTAAATTGGATATGAAATATCTCCTAAGGCTTTACATACTTTAAGCGATACAGGATTTGTTATCTGCCCTCCTGCTCCAATTGCAACAATTATTGGAAATAAAATAATGATACAAAATGATTCGTATAAACCGTTCATCCACAAGCTGTTTTCATCTCCAAGTCTTGGTATACTGAAAATAATGATGATTAAAAGACTGCAAACCCAGAAAGCTCCTTTGATATGAATTAGTTTTCCTAATCGTGATAATAAAACTCCTGCAAAGAATGGATATAACAAACGAGTAAAACCAATATTCATTTGCTCAAGATTTAATGACCAGCCACCAATAACATCACCTTTTGGCCCAAAAACGGTTAAATTGATAAGCATTCCTGCAAATATCAAAACAAAGATTGATAAAACGGTATTTGAAAATTTACGAAAGAATAAGGCGTATAAAATATTACCGATATATTCGAAGAATAACGACCATGCCGGCCCATCGAGCGGATGCATTTCTCCCCATCCTCTAATTTCTAATGACGGCGGAATTGGCAATAAAGTAAAACCAATAACCATGGTTAAAATTACTTTCCAAACTTCCATTCCCGCAATTTGTGGAAACATTACATCTGAAGCCTGAAAATAATAGAAAATAGCTCCTAATATCATTCCCATAATGACCATGGGCTGTAAACGAATTAATCTACGTTTGTAAAACTCCCATTGTGTCAGCTTGCCCCAACGATCATCATAAGCATATGCTACAACAAAACCTGATAAAAGAAAAAAGAAATCTACAGCCAAATAACCGTGATTCATAAGTTGTTTAAATCGGCTTCCCTCATTAAAAGCCTCAAAGATGTGAAAAATAACGACCAGAACTGCGGCTACTCCTCGTAAACCGTCTAAAATTTCATAATGTTTTTTTGGTTTAATGTCAATAGGAATTGAACTCATAAAATACTTTTTTTGTGGTTAAAAGATTAATTTATGTTATTTGGCATTGGCTAAAATAGTATTTTTTTTTTGCAATGAAAGTCAGGTTTTAACTTAGTTGCAAAAAAAATGCATTTTTTTTGCAGTAATTATTCAGATGCAATAAAAACAGAAAAAATTATCTAATTATCAAATCATCTCAATTACCTAATTTAATTACTGATGATTTTTAAGCCATTCTGCCCTGCGTTGATCTGGTAAATGTTTTACAGAGAAGTTTTCAAATTTTGCCTCAAAACCTTTTCCATCTGGAGAAGCTGCCATTAAGCCTACCATTACGGGCTTATTATCCTGCAAAGGCGCATTTCTAGTCATTATATAATTTTTATCGTCATATGAGAAAAATACTTCGACAGCATCTAATCGTCTAACAGCTTTTATCCAGATAAAAGGCGGTGCTTTTTCTAGCGTTGTAACGCTCCAATCGCTTTTGTCGTGTGTAACTACCGTGCTGATATTAAACTTACCGTCTACAAACTCAACTCCGGTTTTAATATAGTTTTTTTCATCAATACGAATCATAAGACCCATTTGGTCGAAACGAGCAATATAATTTCCTGTCAATTTTACTTTTACTTCAAACTCTCCTCCGTAATTAGCATAATAAAAAGGGGCGTCATCAACCGTAAATCCGTAATGAGAAATACGCCAGTAATCACTGTTTGCAGTAACATTCATAATTAAAGCATTGTTTTTAATTTCCCATTTTTCAGGTTCATTAAACCATTGCATTTTATTTAGGCTTTGTGCCGATAGATTTTGGGCTAAAAATAAAGTCATTGCCCCAAGTAAAACTTTTTTCATAATAACAATTTAGATAATAAAGTATTTTTTTACGCTGTAAGATAATAAGTTCAATCCTTAGTTAACTAGATACCTTAAAGATAAGTTTAGTTAAAAAGTAAAGCTGCAACTTTTTACACTTGCAGCTTTACTAACCAACCAATTTAGAAATAATGAAATTATTTAAGTGAGAATCCCACTTTAGATTTTATATCTGTTGAAGATGCTCCAACAATAGCTTCGAAATCTCCAGGTTCAGCAACCCAGTCATGTTTTTTATCATCAAAGAAACTTAAAGCTGTTTTATCAACCGTAAAAGTTACGGTTTTTTCTTCTCCAGCTTTTAGTGAAATTTTCTCAAAACCTTTTAATTCTTTTATCGGACGTGGTAATGAAGATTTCAAATCGCTTATGTAAAGCTGTACAACTTCTGCTCCTTCTCTATTTCCTGTATTTTTTACTTTTACCGAAAATGTAATTTGATCTCCTGCTGTCATTTGTTTTTTGTCAGCAGTTACTTTTCCGTATGCAAAAGTGGTATAACTCAAACCGTGACCAAATGAGAATAATGGTTTTGCTTTTTGCTTATCAGCCCATCTGTAACCAACAAAAATACTTTCGTTGTATTTTACAGTATCTCCACCCGGAAATTCTCCTAAAGCGTGAGCACCATTATCTGATAATTTTACTGGGAAAGTAAAAGAAAGTTTTCCAGATGGATTTGCATCACCAACTAGAATCGAAGCCAAAGCAGTTCCTGCTTCTGTTCCTAAAAACCATCCTTGCACAATTCCTGGAACTTCTTTAATCCAAGGCATTGCAACCGCATTTCCAGATATATTTACAAAAACGATGTTTTTATTTACTTTCGCTAAATCAGTAATTAGTTTATCTTGGTTGTACGGAAGTCCAAGTTCTGTACGGTCAAATCCTTCAGCATCTTGTTTGTCGCTTTTGTTTAGACCACCAATGAAAAGAACGATATCAGCATCTTTAGCTGCTTTTAATGCTTCTGCAGTCAATTCTGCAGGAGAACGTTTGTCTTCTAAACTTACTTTAGCAATAACTCCATTATAATCGCTTGTTGGGTCTCCTACATAACCACGAGCGTATACGATTTCAGCTTGACTGCCAATTCTTTTCTTTAAACCTTCAAGAGGTGTAATTTCATATTTTGCTTTAAGCGAAGAACTTCCACCTCCAACAGTCATCATTTTGATTGCATTCTCTCCAATTACAGCAATTTTCTTAGTTTTAGAAAGATTAATTGGTAGAATGTTGTTTGTATTTTGAAGTAAAACAATTGCTTCTTCAGCAATTTTACGACCAGCTTCAGCGTGTTCTGGTGTTCCAAAAGATCCAAAAGGGCGATTTCTATCCATTGTAGTCAAGAAAGATAAACGTAAAACACGACGTACTTTTTCGTCTAATTCTTTAGTTCCAACTTCGCCTTTTTTTATCATTTCTGAGTAAGGTTTTGCTAAGAAATAATTATCATAAGCATTACTTGTTCCCCAAGAAAGTCCGTTTGTCCAAGAACCAAATTCCATATCCAAACCATTATGAATCGATTGTTTGGTATCGCTTACGCCTCCCCAATCTGAAACTACAGCTCCTTTAAAGCCCCATTCACCACGAAGAATATCATTCAATAAAAACTCATTGTGACAGCATTGTTGTCCTTTATATTTGTTGTAAGCACCCATAATTGACCATACATCACCTTCTTGAACTGCAGCTTTAAAAGCAGGTAGGTATATTTCGTAAAGAGCACGATCGTCTACGATTACGTCAACAGAATTACGTTTTGTTTCTTGATTGTTTAAAGCAAAATGTTTTACACAAGCTGCAACTCCGTTTGATTGTACACCTTTGATGTAAGGAACGACCATTTTTGAAGCTAAAAACGGGTCTTCGCCCATGTATTCAAAGTTACGGCCGTTTAATGGGCTTCTGAAAATATTTACTCCTGGCCCTAATAGTACATTTTTATTGCGATAACGCGCCTCTTCTCCTAGTGATTTACCGTATAAATGAGCTAATTCTTTATTCCATGTTGCCGAAAGTGCTGTTAAAGCAGGAAATGCAATACAAGAATCGTTTGTCCAGCCCGCTTGGTCCCATTCATCCCATTTTACTTCAGGACGAATTCCGTGAGGACCGTCTGTCATCCAGTTTTCTGGAATTCCTAATCTCGGTACTCCTGGAGAGCTGAATTTTGACTGGGCATGAATCATGGCAATTTTCTCGTCGATTGTCATTCGAGAAAGCGCATCTTCTACACGCTCATTAATTGGCTTTTTATCATCTAGATAAACTGGAACTTTATTTTGCGCATTCAATCCGAATGAACTCAATAAAACTAAAACAACGATTGTTTTAACGTTTTTAAACATAACTATTAATTATTTAAGCATTCAATTTATTTAAAGATACAAGTAATCATTTTGCACCTTTTAATAATATTGTAAAACTAAAACGTTATAGTTCGTGTTAGATTTTTAAACGAAAAAAAGTAGTGAATTGAAAATTTAAAATATTGATTTTCAAATAATTAAACAAAAAAAAGAAGTAAAAAAAGTAGTGCTTTTAAAACCAAAAACTACATTTTTTGCGTGATTAAACCAATTTTTATGACCATTTCTTCAAAATCATTTCTCGAAACGGCTGCTTTATTCCGAGCTCTTGTTCGATAATTATAAATTGTACTTAAAGAATAACGAAGAAATGCTGCAATCTTAACGCTGTCTGTAATCCCAAGGCGGATTAATGCGAAAATACGAAGCTCTGTATTTAACAATTCTCCTTGCTTTAAAATGATCTGCTCTTCCTTAATTAAAAGTGCATTAAAGTCTTTTACAAAGGTTGGATATAAATTCAGAAAAATAATGTCAAAGTTTTTATACAGTTCTTCAAGTTCATTATCTACTAGTGTTGTTGATTTTAGGATCTTATAAATTTCATCAAACTGTTTTGCTGTTGCTTTCTTGTTCAGAATGATTCGGTAATTTTCTAATTTATTTATGTAAGTAGAACAAAGACTGAAAAAATGTGCAATATACTCCTCTTTTACATGGTTTGATTCTGATAATTGTGCGTTACGTTCCTGTAACTGCTTGTTTGTCTCGGAAATATCTTGATTTAATTCTGCTAATTTCTGACTTGTTTCATAAAGTTCTCCACGAATTTTAGAAACTCTTTTCATTTGTTTGTACACATAAATGACAGCCACAATCAAAAAAGCCGATAATAAACTGATGCATAATAAATACAACTGCAATTCGGTTTTACGTTTTGCTTCTTTCTCTAAATAAACGGTATTGATAATCGAATAAACTTCAGACATTAGCAAGGTGCGAAACTGTACATTACAATAAAGTGCGTCTTCAATGGCTGATTGTGTAAGTTTGTAAGCCATATCGACATCTTCTATTTCATAAAAAACTAAAGCCAGTTCCTGAATAGATGCATTGTCTTTGTTTACATTTTTAATATCAGCGGTGGCTGAAAGTGCGTAGTATTTTTTCTGTAATTCAACTTGATGAGTCTGTTCGTAAATTTTTCCCAGTAAATAGGTAATCATTGCGTATT
This sequence comes from Flavobacterium sp. FlaQc-30, assembly GCF_044005885.1. NCBI lineage: Bacteria > Pseudomonadati > Bacteroidota > Flavobacteriia > Flavobacteriales > Flavobacteriaceae > Flavobacterium > Flavobacterium sp. FlaQc-30. The sequence continues at coordinate 327,140 of NZ_JBIPCO010000005.1, forward strand.
GAGGTTCTTCTTCTTTTGAAGTTTTCAATAGTGATAACAATTCATTTTGAGCACTTACCAGTTTTTTATGATAAATATCTTGCTGGATTTTGTTGATTTTGTAGGTTATAGATTTTGGGTCTAAAACTGTCAATAACGAATCTCTGTATTTTTGTATCTGCTCAATATAGTGTATACTGTAACTATTGGCAGCATAATGCTCAAAAAACTCTCGATAAGCAATGAAATAATTGGAAAGTAAATTTTTTGATAATTTACTCTTGTCGATACTTTTTAAAATGGCTTCAGATTCGCGGTATTTTCCTGATGAGGAATAAAGCGTAACTAATTGTAATTGCGCCAAATGCAGTAAATCTTTGTTTTGAAGCTGATCGGCAATTTTTAAGTTCTTTTTTACATAAAAAATAGCCGAATCAGAATTGAATTTTTGATATTCTGTGTATAATGTCTTGTTATAATTGTACTCCTGCTCCTTAGTTAAACTATCCGATTTAATTTTTTTGAAGTTTAAAATTCGCTCTTCTTTTAGTTTAACGTAATGTTCTTTATTTTCTAAAGCACGATTTAGTTTCGCTAAAATATCATCAATGCTGTCTGCAGCAAATACAGGAACGTTTACGAGAACGAAGAATAAAAACAGTACGTATTTTTTCAAGTTGATTTAAGGTAAAAAGAATTACAAATATAATAAAGTAATCACATTGGTCTAGTTCCTAATTTTTTATTTGTTGTGAAAGCTCCGCTGGAGCAGTTTTTTAATGCTATAACTTAGAAATTGGCGCAGACAAACAACTTTCTGGAATATCAAAAGCATTAACAAGAGCAAATGCATCTGGTCGGATATCCCAGCATAATTGATTTACCATTTTTCTGATGGCTTTTGTTTTTACCGCTTCCATATATCCATCTTCAAGAAACCAAGCTTTGTTTTTTTCTAATTGAGAAAGTGCATACAACTGACTTAATTTTGTCAATATTTCTTTTGTTTTTAAGTCTTCTACAGCTTTAACAGCAATTTGAAACTGTTCTAGAACTACTCTTTCTAGATAAGCTTGAGATACATCTATCATTTGATGTTGTACTACATTAAAAGCATCATAAGTATCTAATCCATCATCAATTAACCTTTTGATACGTTTTGCTGCCGATGCTAAAATTGTTTTTTCTCTGTGAATGAAAGCCTGCAAATGAAACTCTCCATCTAGTAAATGCTCGTCTTCTGTTCTGCGAGTAGCAATAGGATTCTTTTCGGTAATTGCAGTTTTTGCATTTTCATACACATAATTTATAATTCCGAGTGATCCCATTTCACCAAAAGATTTTCTAAATTCAGATAAACGATTTTTAGCCGTTAACTGCATTAAAACGGTATTATCACCTTCAAAAGTGGTGTAAATTTCGGTGTCATTTTTTAAAGCATCGATTCTATTTTCAGACAAATATCCTTTTCCGCCGCAAGCTTCACGGCATTCCTGCAGTATATCTCTTGTGCTCCAAGTCGAATATGATTTCAATCCCGCTGCCAATGCTTCTATTTCCTGCATTTCAGCTTCTGTTCTATTCAAGAATCTATGAGTGAGATATTGCAGAGCAAAATGTACAGCATACGTTTTTGCCAAATGCGGCAGTAAACGACGCTGATGAATTCTATAATTTAAAATTGGAACTTCTGATCCTCCTTCAGGTCCAAATTGTCGGCGTTGATCGCTGTATCGAATTGCAATTGTTAATCCCGATTTTGCTGCTGATAATGCAGAACGTGGAATCCCAATTCTTCCGCCGACTAGAGTTCCTAACATCGTAAAAAAGCGTCTGTTATCACTCGGAATCGGACTTTCAAATTCTCCTTTATCGTTTACCGATGCAAAACGATCGAGCATATTTTCTTTCGGAATTACAACATTATCAAAGCTTATTGTTCCGTTATCAACTCCATTTAAGCCCATTTTATGACCGCAATCGCCTATCGTTACACCGTTTAGAATATTTCCATTTGAATCTCTTAGTCCAACTATAAAAGCATTTACACCGTAATCATGGCCGTCAATAATTAATTTTGCAAAAACAGTTGCCATTTGACCATGAACTGCAGCGTTGCCAATATATTCTTTTTGGGCATTTTTGTTTGGCGTGTGAATTGTAAAAGTTTGATTGTTATGATTGTAAGTTGCCGTAGTTTCCAGTCCTTTTACATTAGATCCATGATGTGTTTCGGTCATGGCAAAACAACCAGGAAGTTTTAAAGAACCAATATCTTTTAGATATTTTACGTAATGTTTCTCTGTTCCAAGAGATTGTACACTCATTCCCCAAAGTCCAAATTGAACTCCAAATTTTATTACCAAACTTAAATCATGGTAACTTAATGTCTCCATTACAGCAAAATAATCTGCAATATTTTCTCCTCCTCCATATTGCTTTGGATAAGCCATATTTCCTAAGTTTTCCTCCGCTAGAATTTTACACCATTTATATACTGTTTGGCGGTAAATAGTAATATCTGTCGAAGTTTCGTAGGCAAACTCGGGTTTCGAAATTATCGATTTTACTCTGTTAATTATTGGTGCTTCTTTACCGTTTAGAATTGACGTTAATTGTTCAATATCAAAACTATTTGTTGTTTGAGAACTAGCAGTTAATGAATCTGATTTTGTTTTAAAGTTCTGAATTACTTCTTCTCCCAGAATTCCAAGATCATTTTCCAGTTTTGTAAAATCTGATTCTAAAGCCGAAATGTCTAAGTCTTTTTCTGAGAGTGCTACAGCAATGTCAAAAATAGATTTTATAGACGATTTATCTTTTAGATTAGCTTCAATTTCTAATTTCCATTGTGTAAGTTCATTGCGCGAAGGCGGATTTGAAACATCAACTTTTGAAAGAAGATATTCTTGTTCTTCTAACGAAAGAGCTTTTAGAGATTTTATAAATTCTTTTAGTGTAATGAATTCTTTTTGGGTCAAAAGATCATCAGACCATACTAGATAAAACAATGGAATAAAGGCTTGAAGTTTGGCGTTTTTCATATAAATAGGATTCGGTTTTGTAATAGCTTTTTTTGCCACAGATTAATAAGGATTACTTCTTTGTGTTGAATAATAGCCACGAATTACACATATTTTCACAAATTCAAATTGATTTTAAAAAATTAGTATGAATAAAAAATCAATTTAATCTGTAAAATCTGTGGCCTATACTTCAAATATTACTGCATAAAAAAACAGGAATGAAAAATACTCATTCCTGTTTAAACATCCTGTTAAGATTCTGGTAATTTATATTTTAAACCAATAAAAAATATAAAAAACGGCTTTATTTTGAACCTTTGGATACTGGGATTAATTTTTGCTTTATGGCAAAAATATGATGTGAATTAAAAACCAATACTGCAAGAAATACAATTCCGTATGCGATAATTTGGGTAGATCCAATTGGCTCTTTATAAAAAAATGCAGCCAAAAGAAATGCAATCATAGGATTAATATTCAAAAGCATCCCAACTGTTGAGGAATTAATACCTGAAAGTGCATATAAATTAAGGAATAATGGAAAGATCGTAAACAAAATAGCAATAGTTTCGATACAGAAATAAAACTTAAATTCTGTAGGAACCTGTCCGCTGTAAGCAGGATAAAAAGGCAGTAAAAATAAAGCCGCCAATGTAATATGGAAGGTTAAAACTATAAATTTATCAAAACCTTTATTTATACGCTGACTTACTAAATAAGAAGCGTAAGTAAAACCAATTATAATACTGAAAACCATATCCATAATATTAGTATACGATAAAAGCAGACAGCCCGAAATACTTAGGCCAACAGCCATCCATTGTGTTTTACTTAGTTTTTCATGCAAAATAAAATAAGCCAACAAAGTGGTTAAAATTGGGCATACTAAATAAGCTAATGACGTTGCTTTTACACTAACATGATTCATTACATAAATAAATGTAAACCAGTTTGCCATTAAAAAAACGCTTCCGCCAATATTTAATAAAATACTTCTTCGTTTTTCATAAACCGGCATAGCTTTGAAAACAGCTATGGTTTCTTTTATTTTTTTTCTTCTAAAAGTAAAAGAAATCAAAAGCATTAGAATACTGCAGCTGAAAACGCGATAAAATAATATATCCAAAGATGGATACTCATGTATTGGCTTTAAAACCAAACTAAAAAATCCCCAGATTACAAAACATGTAATGGCTGCGATGTAGTATTTTGTTGTTTTCATCTGGATATTATTTATACTTTTTTTGATAAAACAAATTTCTAAAAAATTATACAGCAATACAGATACAGTTTTTGTAAATTGCAGCATAACAGTTTTTTTTATGAAAGATTCGAATTACTTGTATTTGCAGTTTGCTGACCGAATTGAAAAACAGATAAAATCTGGTGTTTTAAACGTGGGTGATAAACTGCCTTCTATACGTGAAGTATGCGCAGAAACAGGCTATAGCATGAGTACTGTGAGCAAAGCTTATTATGAAATTGAGAGCAGATCACTTATAGAATCAAGACCTCAATCTGGTTATTATGTAAGTAATATTTCGGCTAGAACAATTCCTGAGCCATCACCAAGCAGCCCTATTTTAAAATGTGAAAACATTGATCGAGAAGATTTGATTGATCAGGTTTATGGCAATATGACTGACAAAAATATTACAATGCTGTCTTTAGGTTTTCCATCGAATGAGCTGCTTCCTATTGCTAAATTAAATAAAGGAATGGTTCAAGCCATGCGACAGCTTCCAAACAGCGGAACGAGCTATGAACAAGTTCAAGGAAATTTAAATTTAAGAAAAGAAATTGCACGCTGGTCTTACACTTGGGGCGGATCTTTGACTGAACATGATATAATTACAATGCCAGGCTGTACTAGTGCAATCTCACATTGTTTAATGACTTTGACAAAACCGGGAGATACTATTATTACTGAAAGTCCAGCGTATTTTGGAATTTTACAATTGGCAAAATCATTGGGCTTGTATATTATGGAACTGCCAACCAACATGACAACAGGCATAGAATTAGAAGCTTTAAAAAAGGCTCTTTCTTCAAAGAAGGTAAAACTTTGTTTGTTAATGAGCAATTTTAGTAATCCATCTGGAAGTATGATGCCGGCTGAGCATAAAATAGAAGTGGTTCGATTGATGGAATTTTACAATATTCCGCTGATTGAAGATGATATTCATGGCGATTTGTACTTTGGTTCCAGCCGTCCTACAAACTGTAAAACGTATGACGAAAGCGGTATTGTATTGTGCTGCAGTTCTGTTTCAAAAACGCTTGCGCCGGGTTATCGTGTAGGCTGGGTTTCGCCTGGAAAGTTTAAAAAACAAATTTTAAGAAATAAAATTTATCACAGCCTCTCCTCGCCTACAATTACACACGAAGTTGTGGGAGATTTTCTAAAAAATGGGCGTTACGAAAATCATCTTCGTAAAATCCGTCAAATTTTGAATCGTAATTGTAATAATTATATCAACACCGTTTTAGAATCTTTTCCAGCAGGAACAAAAGTAAGTCAGCCGCAAGGCGGTTTTTTTCTGTGGATTGAGCTTGATAAAAGTATCGATACGGCTGCATTTTATCATTTAGCGATGAAACACAATATTAGTATTGCTCCTGGACGTATTTTCTCATTTCAAGATCAATTTTCAAATTGTATGCGCTTGAGTTTTGGTCTTCCTTGGTCAAATGAACTTAGAGAATCAATACAAACTCTGGGAAAACTTGCTGCCAAATAATATAAAAAAAAGCTGGACAGTTAAAAAAATATACTGTCCAGCCAACAATTAAGAGACCAAAATTAAAATTGTTATAAAACGAAATAAGCGTCTTTCTCGACTTTTACTGGTTCGTCTTTTAAATCAAATTCTTTTATAATATCAAATTCACTTTGATACTCATTAAGCATTTGTTTGATATTTCTTTCTATCGTATTAGCAATAGTTGTTACTGGTGTGTCTGAAGGTCTGTTTTCAAATGGATCCTGCAAGTGAATAGCCATTCTTTCTATTAAAAAGAAAGCTCCAGAAATTGCAGTGATTAGCGGAATTGCAAACCAGCTTAATACGCTTGTTAAACCAAATGGCAGTAAAAAAATAAACAAACACAGCGTCAATCTAATGTATAGACTGTAAGTAGTTGGGAAAATAGTATTTTTAATTCTCTCACATTTACCCATCTCATCACATAATCTTGATAATGTATTATCAATTTCTACCTGCTGATACATATTGATTCGCTTTTCGTTCTTAGCATTCCTAAGATCTCGCGCATGCAGCATTAAAATGGCATTGGGTATATTCTGATGGTTTTTGATATAACGAAGTTCTTCTTCGCTTACCAAACCTTCAAGTGGTTTTATAGCATCTTTGTTTCGCAGCGCTTGACCTAAACTATAACACCATGCAATCTGTCTTTTGGCAAAATTCTCTTTGAATTCGCTCGCTTTAACAGAAAAATCTGGATCTTTATAAAACGTCAATACTTGACGAATTAAGGTTCTTGAATCGTTTACAATTGCTCCCCAAACAATTCTTGCTTCCCACCATCTATCATAAGCCTGATTAGATTTAAAGGCTAATAATAAGGAAATAATTGTTCCAATCATTGTTGGAATCGCAATTGGAATATCTACAGGAAGATTTATAAAATAGTGATGAAAAATTTCAAATAGTATGGTATAAGTCAATACCAAGGCCATTTCTACTTTAATTTTCCCGAGAACGTACTTCATTGGTATTCTTTTCTTTAATAACATATCGTCGGTTTTAATTAAATTAATATTTGAGCTGTTTTTTTAGTGATTAGTACTAAGTACCTAGTAATTAGTCTTAAGATTTATAAATTATATCTATAAGTTTTACATTTGTAAAATCGAGTCCTTTGTGTCGACTAAAAGTAGAACCAGTTACTAATTACTAAGGACTAAGCGCTAAAAACTTTAAACCAACTCTTCGTATAATGAAAGAACAGGAAGTCCTAGTCGCTCATTAATACTTTCTTTTTTAGTTTTCTTAAATTTGATTTTCTCTCCTTTACGAGTTTCTACAAGCAAATCGATGTCATATTTTGAAATTGCTTCGTTTAGATATGGAGCCATATCTTCATAGTTATCATCGATTTTCGAAGTTTGACTTACAATTTCATAGGAGAAATTATCATTCAAAAATTGCTGTACATCTTTGATGTGCATATTTGCCTTACCGTTTTCGATATAAAGTGCTTTGTTGAAATCGTTTTTAGGCTGTTCAATTCCTAAGTGCAGAATTGGGCATTTTTGGTTTCCTGCCAACTGAGTTAAATACTGATGAATACGTTTGGTCTCTTTTTTATAAGAATGAGTTAAGATGACCAATTTAACAGAAAAGTTGTCTATAATACCTCTAAAAATTGGTGATGAAAGACCGTACTGATTGTGAATTTTTATTTTGCAGTTTTGCGTATGACCAATCATATATCTGCAAGTTTCTAAAACTTCTTCTTGACTTCTTGTAAGTCCAGTTCTCATTTCACGTAAAAAATGAGAAGAAGAAAAAGTATCTGGAGTGTCAGAAACCATCATTAGAATGATTTCGCACTCCGATTCTTTTGCTTGATTAATAGCGGCACTTACTGCGCTGATTGTATCGTCTTTTAATGTAGTAGGTATAAGGAAATTTTTCATAAGTATATTCTTTTAGTTTATACATACAAAATAACTCCTTGGAAATTAGATCGTTCTTAAGATCTAATTAAATTTTTCTAAGATTCAACATTAGAATTTTTAATGTTATTCTTTTTGATTTTTGATTTATTAAAGACTATAGTAACGATAGTTCCCTTGTTTTGCTCAGATTGCACTTGAATTTCTCCATCATGCATACGGATAATTTTTGAAGCTAAAGGAAGACCTAAACCGTATCCAATATACTTAGCTGCAATTTTTCCTCTAAAGAAAGGCTCGTATAAATGAGGGATATCCTCAGGAGGAATCCCGATTCCGATATCATTAATAGAAATTTTAATAAAATCGTGGTTGACTGTAAGTACCACAAAAACCTCATTATTATCTGAATATTTTACTCCGTTGGTAATAATATTATTAATAGCAAGCTCTAAAAGAGGTTTATTACAAGGCAGCAGCAGTAAACTTGAATCTTTTGGCGCAAAGTTTAACTTGATGCTTACACGGTTATCAGGGAAAATTTTATCTAAATCTGATTTAACGTCTAATAGCAACTCGTCTATTCTGGCAATATCTAAGACTTGTTTTTTACCGTCATAACCGGTTTGCGTAAGTTTAAGCAAACTTTCGGTTAAATTTCCTAATCTTGATGCTTGGCTGTAAATATTCTCTAGAGATTGAACGTATTCTTTTACCTCACGTTCTTTAAGAAGCATAATTTCTGCTTCGGCGATTATTGTCGTAATAGGTGTTTTTAATTCGTGAGAAGCATTATTTATAAAATTGGCTTGTATTTCGAAAGAAGTTTCTAAACGATCCAGCATATCATTAAAGGTTTCTGTAAGATCTGAAATCTCATCAGAATTTTTGACTTCAGGAAGACGGTTGTGCAAGTTTGATGCACTTATTCGGTTTACCTCTCTAATAATTCTTGCTACAGGATTTATAACTCGTTTAGCTAAAAAACGACCTAAAAAGAAAGCCAAAAACATAAAAGCAATACCTCCTACAATTAATATTTTTACAATATAAATAGAAGTAGTTTTTCCTTGGCGATCTCGCGCACCAACAATTACTATATATTTTTGATTTCCTTCTTTAAAAATCTGTCCTAAATAATATTTGCTGTTTATTTCATAATAGTTTCTTCCAGTCTCTAATATGGTCGAATAAAATTCATTAGGAAGATTCAAGTCTGTATTGTAATCAAAGCTGTTAGCGCTGTTTACTTTAAGTACATACTCTTCTTCCTCGATAAGTTCTTCGAGTCCATTTTTTTTCAGATTACTATAATATTTTATCTTTTCAGGATCATTTTGAAAATGAATAGAAGACACAATTTTTGCTCTGTCATCTAATCGTTTCAAAAAATGATAACGATTGTTTTCTCTAAATAAAACAAAAACAAGTACACTTAAAAGTAAGGTACTAAAAGTTGAAAGCGCTACATAGGTTAAAGTAATTTTTTTTCTTATATCCATTTTATGGTTTTATAATGTAACCTAGTCCTTTCATCGTATGAATGAGTTTGGTTTTGAAAGGTTTGTCTATTTTTTTTCGTAAATATGTAATATACACATCTACAACATTAGTGTTCATATCAAAATTAATATCCCAAACGTTATCTAAAATTTGATCACGAGAAACAATCATACCAGCATTTTTGCCTAAATAGTACAATAATTTAAACTCTTTTGCGGTCAAAATTATAGATTCTCCGTCTCTTTTAACTGTTTTTGCACGTCCGTTTATCTCTAAATCTCCTACCGAAATAACATCAATTTTATCTGTTTCTTGATGTGCTCTACGATGTAAAGCGTTGACTCTTGCGTCAAGTTCTCCAAATTTAAATGGCTTAACCAAATAATCGTCCGCTCCCGCATTAAGACCGGTTACAATATTTTCTGATGTTCCTAAAGCTGTTAAAAGCAAAACAGGCACAAAGTTTTTACTTGCGCGAAGTCTTCTGCATATTTCAATTCCATTAATATCAGGCAGCATTACATCTAGAATTACAACATCAAAATTATAGTTGTGAATCATTTCTAGTGCAGTTTTACCATCAAGCGCCACACTTACTTCGTTGTTATTTTCTGCAAATCCTTTGCGTAAAATCGATAAAAGATTTGGTTCGTCTTCGACTATAAGTAGTTTCATATTAATTTGTATCAACAACAAAAATAGGGATTGCCATTAAAAATACTATTCATAACTGTTATAAATTATGATTTTATTATGAACAATTACTAAGATTTTAATGCAAAAAAAAAGCAACTCCTAATAAGTTGCTTTTTTATATACTAAAATTGGGTTGTTTAATACTAGTTTTTGAAATTAAAGCTCAATACAGCTCCTAAACCAAACTGGAAAGTAGAAACATAATCATCAACTGCAACTGGTCCATACCAATATGTCCAATAATAACTCTCACCAACCGCTGCTGACATAGATTGTAAATAGGCATTAATATTTACAGATACTGATGAAGCGGTTTTAATCTTTACTCCTCCTTTTATATCCCATGCAAAATAAGTACCGCTTCCGCCCTGAGGTGTTTCAATGATACCAACTCCCGCTCCAGCGCCTAAATAAGGCAAAAGATTTAACCCTGTATCAAAATAATGAGTAAAATCGGCAAGAATAAAATTGAAAGCTCCTTTATCATTTCCAGCATTGATTTGATTTCCAGCTGGACCATAAAATGGTATTTTAGTATCAGCTCTTAAATACTTTAACTCCACTGAATTGTTTGTTGAAAAGAAATACTCAAATCCCGCTCCGTATTGAAAACCATCTTCAACTGTTGCTGAATAACCATCGTAGTCGATGCTGTCAGAAAAATTGTAACCACCATACAAATTAAGAGAAAATGACCTCGCATCTTGCGCATTCATTCCTATTGCAAATAGGAAAAAAACTAAAAATAAACTGTACTTTTTCATAAATTTTGTTTTTGAAAGTTAATAGGGAAATCAAATTTAAGTTTTTTCTTCTAAATTTTAATCTTTTTTTAACAAAAAAAATCACACTCGATAATACTTAAGCAATTAGAAAACATATATTTACATTATTTAAAACGTTTCACCTGCATTCAAATAGAATCCTTTAGAACTATTTCCCCATGCATAATCCACAATTAAATTTGTTCGTGTTTTTTTATCAATTAGAATTCTTAATCCAATACCAGCTGCAGGCTGAATTGCGTGAAAGAGAGATGTATTTGCATCATTATTACTAGCCGTTACAAAATTGGTAAAAACGGTACCACTTATCATTTGATTGCAAGTAATGGGAAATCGAAGTTCTGTAGAGAGATAAATCAATCCATCTCCTCTAAATAAACCTTGAGTATAACCTTCTCCACTCCTGCTGCGCTGATCCCAGCCTATTGCAGGCAAATTTAAATATGGTACTTTGCCTCGTGTAACAAATTGTCCGTAAGCCCAAATTCCTAGAATATAACGGTCGTTTTTACGTGATAAAGGAATAAACTGTCTGAATTCTGTATACAAAACATTACTGTATTGCTGATTATCAAATAAAACAGGATTAAAACGATAATTAACATTGGCAAACCAGCCACGGTTCGAATTCACTTGATTATCTCGTGAATCGTAAACCATATTAAAACTTACTCCTGTTAGAAAATATTCTAAATTATTAAATCCGTGCTGTTGGCTGTAATTGTAATGGTAAGTCAAATTTCCGTTAGCCACATCCAACTCTTTGTCGTTTATATTAGTATACCAATCTATATTTACACCTCCGCCCACATAAAAATTCTTCCTTACTTCAAAAGAAGCCGTTTGATGAAATTTAAAATAATTATAATCCATCGATTGTGCAATTGAATCAATGCTAAAACTTGGGTCTCGATCACGTCTAGGCGGAATAATATCTGTGCCTAGACCGTAATTGGGCTGTGAGAAAATGTAAAGACGATAATCACCGCTTAAAAAAATTCTGTTATTCTTTAGCAGAATATTATTCTTTACATTGATCATCCACTGCTTTTTCAAAGTGTAAATAATGCCAAGATTTGCTACAGAATATTTATCTGCTTCTTGTTTGCCTTTGAACGTGTATTGCGCAACACCGCCAAAAAAAAATCCGGTCGCTGGTTGTGAGCCAATTGCCGGAATTACAAGAAAAAAATTGCTTTTGGTAGGTTTAACAATATATATGGAATCTTTCTTTTTAAAGACTTCAAAAATAGTTTTAGGTGCACATATTTCTGAATTGTTTGTCTCAGATTCCGATTGAGCATTTAAATATAAAGGAGTAAAAAGAAGCAGGACTGCTAGTTTCAAGATGTGTTTAAAATAAGTATTTTCTAAGAATTTCACACTTTAAAAGTTTTAATTTCTACTAAAATCATATTCAAACCTTCTGTAAATATAGCTTATTTTCAATACATTACTAAAATTTTATACGTTTAATTGTATAAAAAAACCGTCAATTTGTATTGACGGTTCTTACTAACGAATTATATAGAATCAATTATTTTGTAATAAACTTTGGATGAATTAAATTTTCTAATGAATAAATTTCATCCCATTTTTCTTGTGTGATCAGCTTTCTTTCTAAAACCGCAATTTGATGTACACTTTTGTTCGTTTTCAAAGCTTCACCAGCGATACTTGCACTTTCTTCGTAACCAATAATTGGATTTAATTGAGTTACAATTCCAATGCTGTTCATTACCATATTATAACAATGATCAACATTTGCAGTAATTCCATTAATACATTTATCAATTAAAGTCTGAATAGCATTTGACAGATAATCAAGCGATGTAAACATTGCAAAAGCAATTACAGGCTCCATAACATTCAATTGCAATTGTCCAGCTTCTGCTGCCATTGTAACCGTTAAATCCTGACCAATTACATAAAAACAGGTTTGGTTTACCACTTCTGGAATTACCGGATTTACTTTTCCTGGCATTATAGACGAACCTGGCTGACGTGCAGGCAGATTAATTTCGTTTAAACCTGTTCTCGGCCCTGAGCTTAATAATCTTAAATCGTTGCAAATTTTAGAAATCTTAACTGCAGAACGTTTTAAAGTTCCCATAATTTGTACGTATGCTCCTGTATCAACTGTTGCTTCGATTAAATCTGGAGACAGCGTTAATGCAATTCCAACTTCTTCAGCTAGATATTTCACGCAAATTTCAGGATAACCTTCAGGTGCATTTACTTTCGTTCCAATTGCAGTTGCTCCCATATTGATTTCTAATAATAATTCCTGAGCATTTCTTAAACGCTGAATATCTTCACCAATTGTAGTTGCATATGCTTTAAATTCCTGTCCTAAAGTCATTGGCACGGCGTCTTGCAGCTGCGTTCTTCCCATTTTTAGAACTTCTTTAAACTCCTCACCTTTCTTTGCAAAAGCGATTTCTAATCCAGAAAGCGTTTTAATGAAACTTTCCATTTTTAGATACAATGCAATTCTAAATGCCGATGGATAAGCATCGTTTGTAGACTGTGAACAATTTACATGGTTATTTGGATGCAAAAAGTTGTATTCGCCCTTTTTATGTCCCAAATATTCAAGTCCAATGTTTGCAATAACTTCATTTGCATTCATATTTACAGATGTTCCTGCACCGCCTTGAATTAAATCACTCACAAACTCATCATTAAATTTACCAGCAATTACCTGATCACTTCCATAACAAATCGCCTCGGCAGTTTTAGGATCTAATGCACCGCAGTCTTTGTTTGCCAAAGCAGCGGCCTTTTTTACATATCCTAAAGCTTTGATGAACAAAGGCTCTTTAGAAATAGGAATTCCAGTAATATTAAAATTCTCTACCGCTCTAAAAGTCTGGATTCCGTAGTATAAATGATTAGGTATTTCTAGCTCTCCCAGAAAATCATGTTCCTTTCTTGTTGATTCCATATAATAAAATTGCTATGTTTTTAACTTAAAAATAAATGTAAAGCTACATCAAATTATGCATTAAAAATGTGAATGAAATCAAAATGATTTGCGATTTGCATAGAATATTTTATTCTAAATTATTACCTTTTCACTCTCAAACAATTATCAAAACAGAGTTGAAAAAAGAAAGCGAATATTTTCTTGATAAAGAGTTTAATACCATTATTTACGCCAAAGACGATCTGAATTTTAAAGATTTTGAATGCTGCGTTTTTAATAATTGTAACTTTTCTGCCTGTACTTTTCTTGCTGTTACTTTTATTGACTGCGTTTTTAACGATTGCATTTTTAATGAAGCCAAAATTAATTATGTCGCTTTTAGAACTGCATCTTTTAATCGATGTGAGATCAAAGAAGTAAACTTTGCCATGTGCGACAAACTAATTTTTGAAGTCAGCTTTACGGATTGTATTTTGGATTTTTCAAAATTCTATACTTTAAAAATAAAGGGAACTCCATTTATTAATTGCAGTTTAATTGCAGTCGATTTTATGGCTGCTGATTTAACCAATGTTATTTTTGACAATTGCGATTTATACCGTTCTGAGTTTGATAGAGCCATCGCTAATAAAGCCGATTTTAAAACGAGTTACAATTATACAATTGATCCATCTAAAACCAAACTTAAAAAAGCCGTTTTTGCTTTAAAAGAATTAAAAGGCTTATTGTTTAAACATGATGTAATTGTGAGTTAGCCACTAATATCATTTTGTTTTTTTGGAAGTATTGATTTTGGAAGAAAGAATAAAATCAACAGCACACTTGTCAAGCAGAATAAATGAATAAGCGTACCATAGAAAAAAGCATTATAAAAATGTTGAAAATCTGTGGTTCCTTTTGTTAAATGGTAGAATACACTTCCCGTAATAGCAATTCCTAAAGCCCCAAACAACTGTTGCAATGTAGAATAAACACCAGAAGCGTTTCCGATAAAATTTTGTGGTAAATTTTTCAGAGCAATATTGGCAAATGAGGGCAATACCAGAGCAACACCAGCGCCATGTAAAAACATTATTATATATCCTCTAAAATCAATTGCTTGGTAATAAAAAAGAACTAGTTGCAGAATAAGCACAAACATAAGTAACAGTACACCAAATATCAATATTTGTTTTCCATAACGCAGCACTAATTTGGCAGAAAAAAAAGAGGCAAGAATAAAACCGCTCCCTTGAAATACAATAAAATATCCCGCATGTATTGGAGATAGTCGAATTCCTTCCTGAAGAAAAATCGCAAGTACAAAAAAATAGGCATCCAGCATTAACATAAAAAGTGCTGACGCTGAAATTGCCATATTAAAGTTTCTGTGGCTGAAAAGTTGCATATCTAATAATGGTTCTTTTCCTTTAGATTTTCTTCTTATCTGTCTGAATATAAAAGTAAAAACAAATAAAATAGACAAAAGTAAACCGATCTTAACAGAACCGTTTTGTTCTACTCCAGTACTTAAAGAAAAAACTAATATAGCAAGTCCTCCACATAATATAACAGCACTCAAATAGTCTATTTGCATAGAAGAACTATCTCTAGATTGCGTAAGAAAGCGAGTCGCCAGCAATAGACCTGCTACACAAATAGGAATATTTATGAGAAATATATAGCGCCAAGAATGGTCGATTAAAAAGGGTTTAAGTTCTACCAAAAAACCACCTAAAAACTGCCCCAGCATAGTGCCGATACCTATTGCAATTCCGTACCAGCCCATCGCATGAGTACGTTCCTTATGATCAGTAAAAAGTACTTGTATGTAAGATAAAACTTGTGGTGACATTAAAGCAGCGCTTATTCCTTGAAAAAATCTTAATAAAATTAGATCGTCAATTGTTGCCGCAAAACCACATCCCGCAGAACAAATCATAAATAGAAACATTCCTAAAATAAAAATTTTCTTTCTCCCGTAATAGTCCCCTATTTTACCGCCAATTATTAAAAAAGAAGCAAACCCAACCATATACATTGAAACCACCAGCTGCATTTTTCCATTATTGGAGCCAAGTCCTCGTTGAATTGAAGGAATAGCGATGTTTACAATAAATATGTCTAATATAGTTAGTAAATGCCCGAGCAACAGTATGAGCAATGAAATGTGTTTTGTATTTTTCATTATATATAGAGTGATCTATCTATTTTAGATTAAAAAAATTAGAAAAGTTGTTTAATAGTATTTTTTAAAGTTTTGAGATCATTAGTATTTCCGTTTATACTTGCTGATACTACTGCTCCTTCTATTGTTAAAAAGATGATATTCTGCAAGTTGTTTTTTTCTAATGAAAGTTTTTTTACTGTACTTATTTCATCAATCAAGGTATTGATATAATCTTTTTGACGCTTTTTATGTGCAGCAATAAATAGCTCAACTCTTTTGTCTTCTCTACCAATTTCGGCATTTATTTTAATAAAATGACATCCAGAGCAATTAGAATTCTCTTGAAGTTTAATACGGTAATCTACTAATTTAAGCAATTTTTGTATAGGATCTTTCTCTTCTTTCAAACAAGTGTCAAGATCAGTAAAATATTCTATTTCTTGCTGTTCAAGGTAATGATACAACAAATCGCTTTTAGATTGATAATGCTTGTAAAGAGAGCCAATAGCAATACCTGCTTCAGAGATAATCTGATTAATTCCTGTGCTGTTATAGCCTTGATGATAAAACAGACGAGAAGCTGTTTCAAGTATTCTTTCTTTTACGCTGGCTTTCTGTTCCATTCTTTTTTTGGTCAAAGATACAATAAAATAGATAGATCTATCTATACGTTTTACTCGGAAATAAAATTTATTCAAGTTTGAATTTAGTTAACTAAGAAACTATAATGGTTTTCTCATCACAAAATCTTCCATTAAATAACCATTTCCAATTTCGATATCCACTTCTTCTTTTATGTCGAAACCAACTTTTTTATAGAAATTTAATGCTGTGTTGAAACGGTTTACATTTAATAAAAGCGCAGTCGAATTATTCTCTAAAGCTAATTCTTCAATTAAATCGAAAACTATTTTTCCATAACCTTTTCCTTGAGTTTCAGGTAAAAGATATACTTTATGAATTTTAGTTACAGCTTCATTTTTGTAATTATGCTCAATTCCAATGAATCCTATTGTTGATTCTGAATCTAAAATTAAATAAAATAACTGCTCTTTATTCTCAATTTGTTTACTTAAAGCTTCATCTGAATAAAAAAGCCCTAACATGTAGTCTAACTGAGTTTTAGATAAAATACTTCCATATGTAATTGGCCAAGTGATGTTTGTGATTTCTTGAATTATTTTAACATCCTTTACCCCTGCTTCTGAAATTGTAATCATATTTATATTCTGAAATTTCTTTTAATTTGTAAAAACTTGATTTTCTTGTTCACTCACTCTTATAAATGTTGTTCGCTTAGAAAGTTCTTTTAATCTTGGAGCGCCAACATAAGTACAAGTACTTCGTAATCCTCCTAAAATATCCAAAACAGTCTGAATTACATTTCCTTTAAAAGGAACCTGAACTGTTTTTCCTTCGCTTGCTCTATATTCTGCAACTCCTCCAACATGTTTGTCCATTGCAGTTGCTGAACTCATTCCGTAAAATTGTTTAAATTTTTCACCGTTTATTTCGATTAGTTCTCCTCCGCTTTCAGTATGTCCAGCTAACATTCCGCCTAACATTACAAAATCTGAACCTGCTCCAAAAGCTTTTGCAACATCGCCCGGAGTTGTACAGCCTCCGTCACTTATAATATGTCCTCCTAAACCGTGTGCTGCATCAGCACATTCGATAATTGCAGAAAGCTGTGGATAACCAACGCCTGTTTTCACTCTTGTTGTACAAACAGAACCAGGTCCAATACCAACTTTTACAATATCGGCGCCTGCCAAAAGCAATTCTTCTACCATCTCGCCTGTAACAACATTTCCGGCAATAATAACTTTATCTGGATATTGTTTTCGTGTTTGCTTTAAAAACTGAACAAAATGTTCAGAATATCCATTGGCAACATCTATACAAATAAATTTTAAGAGCGGGTTTGCTGTAACTATTGTTCCAATTTTTTCAAAATCTTCTTTTCCTGTTCCTGTGCTTATGGCAATATAGTTGTAGAAATCTGGTGTAACATTCTTTAGAAAATCATTCCATTGTTCCAAGGTATAATGTTTATGAATTGCGGTAAAAAGTTTTTCTTTTGCCAAGACCTTAGCCATTTCAAAAGTGCCGACTGTATCCATATTTGCTGCCATAATCGGAATTCCAGTCCAATCTGCCGTACTGTGTAAAAACTTGAAATTTCGTTCGAGAGAGACTTCTGATCTGCTTTTTAGTGTAGATCTTTTGGGGCGAATCATTACATCTTTAAATCCTAATTTCAGATCAGTTTCTATTCTCATAGTTCAAGATTTTGGTTACTCTCAAATATAATGAATTTTAGATTGAAGGCTTTAGATTTTAGATTATAAAATCCTAAAATTTTGAACGCTGATTAACCTGATTCGCTATCGCGAAAACGCAGATAGAAACTGATTTTTTCTTTCTATACTTTTAATAGGCTTCGACTTCACTCAGCCTGACAAACGTAAAAGCTAAAAAAAAGCACTGCAACTGAATATTAAAATCTGAACACTGAATACTTAAAAAAATCTACCCGTGAATAGTTTCACCTTTTCCGTAATTGGTAATGATTGATTCTTCAAATTCTAACCATTCTCTCCATCGTTTTTCAACATCTATTCCAACTCCATATTTTCTAGCATAAGTAATAAAGGTTGTGTAATGACCTGCCTCGCTTTCCATTAATTCTCTGTAAAAAACAGCTAGTTCTTCATCTTTAATATTTTCAGAAAGCACTTTGAAACGTTCACAGCTTCTAGCTTCGATCATTGCCGAAAATAATAATCGCTCTACTAAACCTGAAACACGGCTTCCGTCGCCGCTTTTCTTCATATATAAATAAAGTTCATTTACATAATCGTCTTTGCGTTCGCGTCCAAGTTTTAATCCTCTTTTAATGATTATGTTATGAACTTGCTCAAAATGATCGATTTCTTCTTTGGCTAAAGCCAATAAATCCTGAACTAAATCTTGATGCTCAGAGTTGTTGGTAATAATTGTTATGGCATTTGTTGCAGCTTTTTGCTCGCACCATGCATGATCTGTTAAAATTTCTTCTATATTTTTCTCAACAATATTTACCCATCTTGGGTCAGTTGGCAATTGTAATCTAAGTACGCCCATTTTTTTAAAGTCTTAAAGTTTGAAAGTCGAAAGTCATAAGGTCAGTGGAGAACCTTAAAAGAAAAATCGAAGATCGAAAACTAAAGTTAGAAATTTACATTCCAATTTTAGACTTTCAACCTTCGACTTTATAACTTTTGACTAATTTTTAATATGCGAAAATTGGTCTTTCGCTCATCATTTCGTTTACTTGTTCAGCAACTTCTTCGATAACATCTTCATTTGTGTGATCTGTAAGTACTTTATCGATTAAAGCAACGATAGTTTCCATGTCTTTTTCAACTAAACCACGAGTTGTGATTGCAGCTGTACCAACACGAATTCCAGAAGTAACAAATGGTGATTTGTCATCAAATGGAACCATATTTTTATTTACTGTGATTTCTGCTTTTACTAATGCATTTTCAGCTTCTTTACCAGAAATATTTTTATTTCTTAAGTCAATAAGCATCATATGGTTATCAGTTCCTCCAGAGATAATATTGTAACCTCTTTTTACGAAAGCATCTGCCATTGCGTTTGCATTTTTTTGCAATTGCATTGCGTATGTAAAGAATTCATCTTTAAGAGCTTCACCAAAAGCAACCGCTTTTGCTGCAATAATATGCATTAAAGGTCCTCCTTGATTTCCAGGGAAAACAGCTAAATCTAACAATGAAGACATCATTCTGATTTCTCCTTTTGGAGTTTTTAAACCTTGTGGGTTTTCAAAATCTTTCCCCATCAAGATCAAACCTCCACGAGGTCCGCGTAATGTTTTGTGAGTTGTTGTTGAAACAATATGACAATGAGGGATTGGATCATTCATTAAACCTTTTGCAATTAAACCTGCAGGGTGAGAAATATCAGCAAACAAAATTGCTCCTACGCTGTCTGCGATTTGTCTGAAACGAGCAAAATCCATATCACGAGAATAAGCCGAAGCTCCTGCGATGATTAATTTTGGCTGCTCTTTTGTAGCAATTTCTTGAATTTTGTCATAATCTAAACGACCAGTTTCAGCATCTACACCGTAGAAAACTGGACGGTACAAACGACCAGAAAAGTTAACTGGTGAACCATGAGTTAAGTGACCACCATGAGATAAATCAAATCCTAAGATTGTATCACCAGGATTTAAACAAGCATGATATACAGATGTATTTGCTTGTGAACCTGAGTGAGGCTGTACGTTTGCATATTCAGCACCAAACAATTCTTTTGCTCTGTCAATAGCAATTTGCTCAATAACGTCAACTACTTCGCAACCGCCGTAGTATCTTTTGCCAGGATACCCCTCGGCATATTTATTAGTTAAAACAGACCCTGCTGCTTGCATTACTTCATCACTTACAAAATTTTCTGAAGCGATAAGTTCTAATCCGTGAATTTGTCTATCTTTTTCCTCTAGGATAAGATTAAAAATTTGTTCGTCGCGTTGCATTTTTTCGTTTTTCGTTAATTTCCTGCAAAAATACAAAAAAACGTTTGTGATACTGTTAGATTATGATATATTTGACAAGTAATTTTTCAACAAATAATTAACATTCAACATGCCAATAACCGCCAACGATACCAAAAGAAAATCATGGTTAGAAGTACCAGAAAATAGCGACTTCCCTATTCAAAACATTCCTTTCGGTGTATTTCTTACTAAAGAAAATATCGTGACTGTAGGAACTCGAATTGGCGATTACGCTATAGATTTAGGGGCTTTACAACAATTGAACTATTTCGCAGGAATTGATTTGACTGACGATATGTTTATACAAGATACGCTTAATGATTTTATTTCTGACGGAAAAAAAACATGGCGTTTAGTTCGAAATCGCATCGCAGAGATTTTCGACGAAACCAATCCACAACTTAGAGATTCAACAAAAGACAGAGATATTGTTATTTTTAACATCGATGATGTAGAAATGCAGCTTCCTGTTTTAATTGGTGATTATACTGACTTTTACTCGAGTAGAGAGCACGCAACAAACGTAGGTAAAATGTTCCGTGATCCAGAAAATGCGCTTCTTCCAAACTGGCTGCATATTCCGGTAGGTTATCACGGCAGAAGCTCAACAATTGTTCCTTCAGGAATTCCTGTTCACAGACCAATGGGACAAACTTTGCCTGCAGGCGAAAAATATCCTGTTTTTGGACCATCTCGTTTAGTTGATTTTGAATTGGAAACTGCTTTTATTACAACTGATGTTAATGTAATGGGCGAAAACATTTCAACATACGAAGCCGAAGATTATATTTTTGGTATGGTTTTACTAAATGACTGGAGTGCGCGTGATATTCAAAAATGGGAATATGTGCCACTTGGGCCATTTTTAGCTAAAAACTTTGCGACTTCAATTTCTCCATGGATTGTGACTATGGATGCGTTAGAGCCTTTTAGAACAAAGGGACCTAAGCAAGATCCTACTCCGCTTCCTTATTTACAAACAAAAGGAAAAAAGGCATTTGATATTCATTTAGAAGTTTCGATAAAACCCGAAGAGCAAGAAGAAACTGTAGTTTCTAAATCTAATTTTAAATATTTATACTGGTCAATGAGTCAGCAATTAGCGCATCATACTTCAAACGGATGCCGTGTAAATTCTGGTGATATGATGGGTTCAGGAACTATTTCGGGACCAACTCCTGATAGTTTTGGTTCTATGCTTGAATTGACTTGGGGTGGAAAAAATCCGCTTAAGCTAAATGACGGCAGTGAACGTAAATTTATTGAAGATAACGATACAGTGATTATTCGCGGTTTCTGTGAAAATAATGAAGTACGAATTGGATTTGGAGAAGTTTCAAGCCAATTATTACCTCCATTCATCAGACAATGAAGAGCAGATCAATCTGAAGAGATATAGAAATAGAAAAACCTTGGTAAGAGCCAAGGTTTTTTTATGCTTTATATTTGATCTTGAAAAAACGGAAAGAAAAAGTAATTTATTCTAAGATCACCTTTATCCAAACCAAACGATGATCTGAACTTGACTCCCGTTTTTCGACTAATTCTGACATTGGTTCGCCTTTTGCAGGCCAGAATACACCGCTATCGACAACCTTAAAACCAAGTCTGGATGGTAATACATAGTCAGCTCGCATTCTCCAAAAGGCTGTATGATTAACTCCAAAAGGGTTTTCCGGACTAAATTCAGCACCACCTTTACTAGCAGGCGTAAAGTCGTTATTAATTTTCGGACTCTCTATTAATGACTTTATACCTTCTCTAATAGCATCCCTCTCAACTGGTGAAGCGTTTTGGTCACCCAATATCACAAATCGAGAATCTGGAGGCAAACCACCTTTTCCTCCTTTATCATCATAAATATACGAAGCTGAATTGTCTGAAATATAATCTCTCCAGAATCGGATTTCATCATGATTTCTTTTTCCATTTCGATCTTCATCACCATCAAAAGTAGGAGGAGTTGGATGACTGACTAAAACATGAACTGTTCTATTACCAATCTCTACAGGAACATCCCAATGGGATTTTGAAGATAATGGAAATTCCTTCCATGCATTCTTACTGTACCAATCCGATCCATCCGCTTTTTTGGTAAGTAATGCTCCCGGCATATCTTTCCATTTAAAATGTTGAAAAGTACGAACCGCCTTAACATCAATAGGATATTTAGATAAAAGCATCATCCCATATTGCCCAGGATACATACCAAATGCCCACGCGTCATTTCCAAAATTAGTCAACTTTCCATCATTGTTCAAATCATAAGGACTTGGCTGGCCAGTATTCACCGTCGAATAATAGTAGTAAGGATAATCAATAGCCGTTGCTCCGCCTTGACTCACATTCAAATAGTTTTTTATAAATGTCTTTACTCCAAGCTCAGGATCTTTAATATAGTCAAATTCGTTTAGCAAAATAACGTCTGGCCTAACGGTTTGAATAATCTGGGCAATATTTTTGATTTGAGTATTATGCCCTGAGTTAAGCTGATAAATCAATATTTGCTCCGATTTTCCCATTGCACCTTTGGGAGAATAATTATCAGATTCCATACTCACATTGTAGGTCGCAAATGTAAGTTCAGTTTTTTCCTGTGATTCTGACTGTGAAAATAAAACTCCGGAAGAAAGCACGGAAAGGATAAAAAATATTTTCTTCATATAAAATTAAATCTGCATTTTTGCATTGTTGAACATACGAATATAAGAAGGACGCTGAGACACACGGCAAATCTATCTGTTAAATATACAACAAAAAAAAGCTGCCACTTTTGGTGACAGCTCAAATAGTACAAGAAAGTCTCTGTGTATCTGATAATTTTATCACAGCTTAAAAAAACAAAATGATTATTTTATAATCTGTGGCTACTATTTTTATGCAGGAATCTGCTGACTTAAACAATGTAAAGTTCCGAAGCCCCAGATGAAATCAATACAACTAATTCCGATTACTTCTCTGTCAGGGAAACATTCTGCTAAAATGTTTAAAGCTACACGATCGTTGCTGTCGTTAAATGTTGGTACTAAAACGCAATTATTTAAGATTAAGAAATTAGCATAACTCGCAGGTAATCTTAAATCTTCGAAATCTACACGTTTTGGCATTGGTAATGCTACAATAACTGGAGATTTTCCGTTTTCTAATTTAGCATTTTGCAAACGTTTCAAATTGTCCTGTAAAGGTTTGTAATTTGAATCATTTTTATCAGTTTCAACAATGGTTACAATTGTATCTTCATTTACAAATCGGCATAAATCATCGATATGACCGTGAGTATCATCGCCTTCGATTCCATCACCAAGCCAAATTACATTCGTAACGCCTAGATATTCTTTAAAAACAGCTTCGTAATCTTCTTTTGCAAAACCTTGATTTCGCACCTGAATTGTTGGATGCATCAAACATTCTTCAGAAGTTAACAAAGTCCCTTTTCCATTAACATCAATTGCGCCACCTTCTACAACTACTGGTTTACCTTTGTACATAACCTGAGTTAAAGGCACATCAATAAAATCAGCTATTTTACTTGGAACGAATTTATCTAATTGATAGTTTTTATATTTAGCCCAACCATTGAAGTTAAAATTTAATGCTTCACGTTTTGAACCATTTTTTACAATAATTGGTCCAGAATCACGCATCCAGCTTCTATTTGTTTTATGAATGATAAAAGAAACATTTTTAATGTTTACACGAGCTCTTTGAAGCATATCGGCAACTTTTTCTTTTAATTTCTCGTCGGCAACAACCAAAAAAACAGTTTCAAATGTGGCTACTTTTTTTATAAATTCTACAAAAGCCCATTGAACAGCTTCATATTTTCCTGGCCAGTCATTACCGTTATGCGGAAAACATAATACAATTCCTTGTTGTTTTTCCCATTCTGCTGGAAATCTTCTATTATTTGTTGACATAAAAAGGTTCTATTTTGAAAGAGTACAAAGATAAACATTCGTTAGGATTTTAAAACATTTGAATAGAAATGATCTGAGATTTAATAATTATTGCCTTCTAAAAATTAAGTTAAAGATTAAATAATGAAGGCTTAATATACTGCCGAGATCCGCTAATTACATTTGGCAAAACTAAAAAACTAACAAATGAAAAAATTAAGTATCACATTATTAGCAGCATTAGCTCTTATGACAAGCTGTAATAACGATGAAAACTCAAAAAATGAAGAAAACGAAGTTGTTGTAAATGAAAACCCAGCAACTTTTAAAGAAATTGGCTCAATTACAATTGGCGGAGAGGCTGCTGCTGAAATTTCTGCTTATTGCGAAAAAACAAAAAAGCTTTTTACAGTAAATAACAGCGGAACAAACCAAATTGATGTAATTGATTTATCAGATCCAACTAAACCGGCAAAAATTGGAAAAATTGATTTAAGCCCTTATGAAGGTGCATCAAACAGCGTTTCTGTTTATAATGGAAAACTTGCTGTTGCTTTAGAATCAACAACAAATAAACAAGGAAACGGAAAAGTTGTAATTTTTAATACAAGTGATTACAGCTTAATAAAACAAGTGACTGTTGGTGCTTTGCCTGATATGATTACATTTTCGCCAGATGGAAAGTTTATTATGACTGCAAATGAAGGAGAGCCAAATACAGATTATTCATTGGATCCTAATGGAACAATCTCTATTATCGATACTAATACTTATGTGGTTACAACTCTTGATTTCAGCTCATTCAGCAGTCAAGCTGCGGCATTAGCTAAAGATGGATTTAGAATTTCTAAGTTTGCTAAGAGTTTTGCTCAGGACATTGAACCAGAATATATTACTATTTCTGATGATTCTAAAACGGCATGGGTAACTCTTCAAGAAAATAATGGTGTTGCAAAATTAGATTTAACTTCAAAAACAATTACAGCTATCTATCCGTTGGGTTTAAAGGATTTTAACACGGCTGAAAATGCGATTGATGTAAGCGATAAAGATGATAAAATTGCTTTTAATCCGTGGAAAGTTAAAGGAATGTATATGCCGGATGCTATTAGTCATTTTTCAGCAAATAGTGTTCCTTATTTTGTTACAGCGAATGAAGGAGATGCTAGAGAATATACAGCTTATTCAGATATTAAGAGAATGAAAGACATGAAGCTGGATGCGGCTGTTTTCCCAGATGCTGCAACTTTAAAATTAGAAACAAATTTAGGAAGACTTAATCTTGTTGCTGATATGGGCGATACTGATGGAGACGGCGATTTAGACCAAATGGTTAGTTTTGGCGCTCGCTCTTTCTCTATCTGGAATGGAAATACTGGAAAAATTGTTTACGACAGCAAAAATGATGTTGACAAAAAAACAAATGAATTTGGAACTTATGATGATAAACGAAGCGATGACAAAGGATCTGAGCCAGAAGCTGTAGTTGTAGCTAAAATGGGGAATCAGAACATTTTGTTTGTTGGACTTGAAAGATCTGATGCTTTCATGACTTATGATGTAACAAATCCTGCTTCACCGCAATATTTGCAAACGGTAAAAACTGGAGATGCTCCAGAAGGACTTTTATTTATACCAGCTTCAAAAAGCCCTAATAAAAGAAGTTTAGTTGTAGTAAGCAGTGAAGGTGATGGAACCATAAAGATCTATCAGCCAGATCTTAAGTAGTTAATTTTAACAAAATTAGTAAGAGGGTAAAATATTAATTTTACCCTCTTTTTTTATCAAAAATTGAGCTTTTATTAACTAATTTACATAATTAAATGCCAAAATATGGGAATTATGTAAGACCTAATAGAACACAATCTAAAACATGAAGCATAATTTTGTCAGGAGTTTAATAATAAAAACAACTAAATTTTTGATATCATGAAAAAGAAATTAGCTTCCTTATCACTTTTATTCTTAGCATTTGCTGCAAGTGCTCAAAATATGGCTACGACCTCTGCACAGGCGACAGTTGATCAACCTGCTTATAACAAATGGTCTATCGAACTTAATGGCGGTGTTAACAAACCAACACGAACAATGACTCCTGGTTATTCTACATCAACTTTAAATCCGTTTCATGCTGATTTAGGCGTTAGATATATGTTTAGTCCAAAATTTGGTGTTAAACTGGATGTTGGATACGATCAGTTTACAGAACGTGACAATACGCCAAATTTTGAAAGCAGATACGTTAGAACAAGTTTACAAGGTGTTGTAAATATTGGACGAGCTTTAAATTTTGAAACATGGACTAATACTATTGGAATCTTAGCTCATGGTGGATTTGGTGTTTCGCAAATAAGTACTGAAACTGGTTTTGGCGGTCAGGATTATATGGCGCACGGAATTGTTGGTTTAACGGGACAAATTAAAGTAAGTAACAGAGTGGCTTTGACTGGTGATCTTACGGGAATTGTAAACGGAAGACAAAACTGGAACTTTGACGGAATGGGTAATACTACCACTGGTTCTTTTGATGGTGTTTTACTAAATGCCTCTGTAGGTTTGACATTTTACCTAGGTAAAAATGAAAAACATGCTGACTGGGTTAGCGAAGAAGACAGATACGGAAAATTAGAAAAAAGAGTTGATCTAATCGAAAGTGGTCTTCTAGACACAGACAAAGATGGTGTTGCTGATTTATACGATTTAGAACCAAATTCTATTGCAGGTGTTGCTGTTAATACAAAAGGACAATCAATTGATACAAATCAAAATGGAGTACCTGATGAAATGGAAAGTTACTTAGACAAAACATACGAAAAGAAAGGAAACGGAACTGCAACTAATAATACTGTTGAAGAATTAATTAACGGTGGTTATGTAAATGTTTACTTTGACTTCAATTCGTTTAAACCTACAAACGCTTCATTGTCTGGTGTTGATTTCTTAGTGAAATATCTAAAAAATAATCCAGGAAAATCTGCTGATATTATTGGTTATGCTGATGAAATTGGAAACACTAGTTACAATCAATCATTGTCTCAAAAAAGAGCTGAAGCTGTCAAAAAAGTAGTTGTAAATGCCGGAATTGATGCTTCAAGACTAAATGTAATTGGTAACGGAGAAGACACTTCTGTAAACAAAAAATCAAAAGAAGCACGTCAAATCGTGAGAAGAGTTACTTTCCAAGTGAAGTAATTTACATATAAAGCTAAAAACAAGAAAAGGAGCTGTTTCATTTTTGAAACAGCTCCTTTTTGTTATTTAGAAGAACTCCTTACAAAGTTTTTCAGAGCCAGTTTTTGATAATTGAATGTACATTTGATAAAGCTCCGGAGGAGCAAAATATTTATAGAATTTCAATACGACCAATAAAAAAGCTCCAGCGTAGCGACATGTACTAGATTGAAAAAAAACATGTTGCTCCGCTGGAGCTTTATATTGTAAATATTTATTCTTTGCTATAAATATTTAGCTACCCTGAAACTTACAAAAAAAGGGCAAAATAATATTTTTTGCCCTTTTTATATTTATGATAAATCTAATTATCTATCTATTGCTCTTTTTGTAATATCACCAAAGGCATCAATTCTTCTATCTCTAAAGAATGGCCAGTTCTGACGAACATTTTCTTGTAAATCTAAATCAACTTCGGCAATTAGAATTTCTTCTTGATCGTGAGAAGCTTGTGCTAGAATTTCACCTTGAGGGCCTGCAATGAATGATGCTCCCCAGAACTGAATTCCTTCTGTTCCTTCAATGTACTTTTCAAGACCAATTCTATTTGCTGCTGCAACAAAAACGCCATTTGCAACTGCATGACCTTTCATTACATTCATCCAAGCACCATATTGGTTTTCACCATATTGTTCTTTTTCTTTTGGATGCCATCCAATTGCTGTAGGATAAAATAAAACTTCTGCTCCTTTTAAAGCTGTAATACGCGCTGCTTCTGGATACCATTGATCCCAACAGATTAAAGTTCCTATTGTTCCTTTTTTAGTTTCGATTGCTTGAAAACCTAAATCACCTGGTGTAAAGTAGAATTTCTCATAAAAATGCGGATCGTCTGGAATATGCATTTTACGGTATAAACCTGCCTCTGTTCCATCAGTATCGATAATATAAGCACTATTGTGGTAAATACCAGCCATTCTTTTTTCGAAGAAAGGAACAATAATTACTACTCCTAATTCTTTTGCCAATTCGCTGAAAGCAATAAACGAAGTACTGTAAAGTGGTTCTGCTAATGCAAAATTATCTACATCTTCGCTTTGGCAGAAATAATGACTGCTATATAATTCTGGAAGCAAGATAACCTCTGCTCCTTTTCCGGCAGCATCTTTTACCCAGCTGATGCATTTTTTAAGATTATTTTCGGCTACGTCATTCAAATTTAATTGAATAACCGCTATTTTATACTTTCTTTTCGGCATGACATAAAATTTAGAGTGCAAAAATAGTAAATTTTAAAGGAATGACAAACCAAGCGTATCGAGCGTTTCTAGAAAACTGCAATCAATAATTTCTGCAATAAGAAACTTTGCAAAACTTATTTAAAAAGAAAACCATTTTACATTAACTTAAAAAAATAAATCTCTGCAAAATGGCCTCTCAACCTATTTTTCTTATAAGAAACTATTCAATAACCACTTTCTGAGTCAGGAATTCAGTTTCAGATTTTTTGAATTTAATTTCAAAAGTTCCTTTTGCTGTAGATTTAAATTTGTAAACCGTTTTCTTTGGTTCTGGAACTTGCAGCGTGCAAACTCCTGTTGGGTATCTTACATCTATTTGTAAACCTTTTACTTCACCAATAGTTGTCTCAGAAATTTTTACAAATTCGCCGCACGCATTATCTACAAGATAAGTTACATCATAGCTCAATTCTTCATTAACTTTTCCTGTTTCTGGTCCTTTAATTTCTGTTGCAAATGCCGCTTTTATGTTTTCAGGTGCTGTTGCTTTGTCATCATCGTTGCTGCATGAAACAAATGCAGTTGTTAAAAATAATACTACTAATGCTGATGTTAATCTAATACTTTTCATATAAAATAATAATTAATTGTTAATTACTATGAAGATGTATCAAAATTAAGATGGTTGCTTTTATAAAATGTTAAAAAAAACACCAGACAAATAACATACTGTTAATCAGATATTTATTTTGAATAAAAATTTCAAAAAATAATTTTATTTTCTATTAAAAATCAAAATATCTCGATTAGCCCCGGTAGAAACGGCATCCTTTTTCTTGCTTCTTTAGCAAGAAAAAGATAAAGTGGATAACGGGACAAGTGGTCTCCAAAAAACTCTTAGAACTGCTCCAAAAAAAAACATCAGCCTTTCGACTGATGTTTTATATGGTAACTTTATTCTTACTTTTATTTCTTCTTTTTAAACAACATTTTAAAAAGATTTACGGCGCCAAGAACGACAAGTCCTAAAGCTAGTCCAATTACAAATTCTTTTATAATTGATGGAATATTAATTGTTTCTGATAAATGATGAAAATATGGAATATAGTGCACAAAGATACCGCCGGCAACTAATAGTAAGGCTATTGTACCAATTACAGTTAAACTCTTTATAACTAACGGAAGTCCTTTTACTAAAAGATTTCCAATGAATTTTGATATACTTTTTTCTCCTTTGCTAAATTTGATCAGCTTATATCCAGCTTCATCCATTCTGACAATAAGAGCTACAATACCATAAACTCCAATTGTTGCTACCAAAGCAATGATTGACGTTACAGCTATCTGTTGTGAAATTGGTTTTCCTATAACAGTTCCAAGCGCAATAATTACGATTTCGACAGATAGAATAAAATCAGTTACAATTGCAGATTTGATTTTTCCTTTTTCGGCTTCTAAAATTTGCTCTTCTGTAAAAGTTTCTTCTGTAATTCCTTCAGATTCTTCATGACTGTGTGGAAAAATAAACTCGTAAATCTTTTCGGCACCTTCATAAGCTAAAAAAAGTCCGCCTAAAACAAGAATTACAATGATTGCAATAGGAAAAAATGCACTTAACAAAAATGCAATTGGCAAAATGATAATTTTGTTAAGCAATGAACCTTTACTGATTGCCCATAATACAGGAAGTTCTCTTGAGGAAGCAAATCCTGATGCTTTTTCTGCATTTACAGCTAAATCATCGCCTAAAATCCCTGCTGTTTTCTTTGCTGCAACTTTACTCATTACGGCTACATCATCCATAATTGCTGCAATATCGTCTAGTAATACGAAAAAACCTGATGCCATTATATTTGTTTTTGTTTAAATTTAGTTGTGCGAATCTAAGACTTTTTATGCTAATCTTAATGCTGTAAAATCACAATTAATTCCTAACTGCACTGTCCTAAAAGCACCCAAATAATTATAAAAATAAAAACTGTGCTAAAACAACCACATCCTAATTTCTTGGCACCATAACCTGCAATTAATCCTCTAACTATATTATTCATACCTTTTATTTTTAAACTACTGTAAATTTGAGAATTAAAGATGAGAGTGGCTTATATTACTTTAAAAAAAAGTTTCATTATTTTATGGACATAAAAAAAACACCAGCATTTCTGCTGGTGTTTTTCTAGTGAGTGTAAAGACGCACAGACGTGCGTCTTTAAATTATTTTCTAGTACTAAATTATTTTACTTCGTGGGTTTGGTTTCTAAATACCAATTTTCCATCGAAAGCATCAATTAAAATAATACTGTCCGTTGTAATATTGTTTGCCAAAATTTCTTTTGACAACTGATTCAGCACTTCTCTCTGAACGATACGTTTTACAGGTCTTGCTCCAAACTGAGGATCATATCCTTTTTCAGATAAGTAAGCAACAGCCTCTGGCGTAGCATCCATTGTAATACCTTGCAAGGCAAGCATTTTTGTAACACTCTTAAGCTGCAGACTTACAATTTTCGAAATATTATCAACCGTTAATGGCGTAAATAATACGATTTCATCAATACGGTTTATAAATTCCGGACGGACGGTTTGTTTCAATAAGCCTAAAACTTCAACTTTTGCAGCTTCGGTCGTATCTTCAATGCTTCCTTTTAGATTTTCAAACTTTTCTTGTATAATTTGACTTCCCATATTAGAAGTCATAATAATAATTGTGTTTTTAAAATCGGCTAGACGACCTTTATTATCCGTTAATCTACCTTCATCTAAAACTTGCAATAAAATATTGAAAGTATCTGGATGTGCTTTTTCTATCTCGTCTAATAAAACTACAGAATATGGTTTTCTACGAACCGCTTCTGTTAACTGACCACCTTCATCATAACCTACATATCCTGGAGGTGCACCAACCAAACGGCTCACGCTGTGACGTTCTTGGTATTCGCTCATATCGATACGAGTCATGGCATTTTCATCGTCAAAAAGATATTCTGCCAATGCTTTTGCAAGTTCTGTTTTACCAACACCGGTAGTTCCTAAAAATAAGAATGTACCAACAGGTTTTTTCAAATCTTGCAAACCAGCACGACTTCTTCGAACAGCATCACTTACTGCTTCAATTGCCTCTTCTTGTCCTACAACACGTTTGTGCAGCTCATCTTCAAGATGTAAAAGTTTCTCTCTTTCGGTCTGAAGCATTTTCATTACAGGAATCCCTGTCCATTTTGCTACAACTTCCGCGATATCTTCTCTGGTTACTTCCTCTTTAATTAAAGAAGTTCCTGATTGAAATTCTTGCAGTTGTTTCTGCAGTCCTTCAAGACGTTCTTGAGCTTCTTTTATTTTTCCGTAACGTATTTCAGCGACTTTTCCATAATCACCATCACGTTCTGCACGTTCAGCTTCATATTTAAAATCTTCAATTTCTAATTTTACAGCCTGAATCCCATCAACAATATCCTTTTCAGATTTCCATCTTGC
The DNA here is from genome assembly GCF_044005885.1 of Flavobacterium sp. FlaQc-30. Lineage (NCBI taxonomy): Bacteria > Pseudomonadati > Bacteroidota > Flavobacteriia > Flavobacteriales > Flavobacteriaceae > Flavobacterium > Flavobacterium sp. FlaQc-30. The sequence continues at coordinate 359,204 of NZ_JBIPCO010000005.1, forward strand.
ATAGATCTCGTTACGTTCTTCTTTCAGATTTGCCAAATCCATGCGAAGGATTTTCAGTTTACTTTCTTCTTTCTCGCGTTTTATCGCTTCAATTTCGATTTCAAGCTGCATAATTTTACGATCCAAAACATCTAATTCCTCAGGTTTTGAATTGATTTCCATACGCAGTTTTGAAGCCGCTTCGTCCATTAAGTCAATAGCTTTATCTGGTAAGAAACGGTTTGTAATATAACGCTGTGAAAGTTCAACAGCTGCAATAATAGCTTCGTCTTTAATTTGAACTTTATGATGCGTTTCGTACTTTTCTTTAATACCACGTAAAATTGAAACTGCACTTTCGGTATCTGGCTCATCAATTAATACCTTTTGGAAACGTCTTTCTAAAGCTTTGTCTTTTTCAAAATACTTTTGATATTCATCTAATGTAGTTGCTCCAATGGCTCTTAATTCACCACGAGCCAAGGCTGGTTTCAGGATATTAGCCGCATCCATTGCGCCTTCTCCTCCACCCGCACCTACAAGTGTATGAATCTCATCAATAAACAAAACGATATCACCTTCGGCAGATGTAACCTCTTTTACTACCGATTTTAAACGCTCTTCAAACTCTCCTTTAAACTTAGCTCCTGCAATCAAAGCTCCCATATCTAATGAGAAAACGATTTTATCTTTTAAATTTTCAGGAACGTCTCCGTCAACAATTCTGTGTGCTAAACCTTCTGCAATTGCAGTTTTACCAACTCCAGGTTCACCAATTAGCATTGGATTATTTTTAGTTCTACGAGTTAGAATCTGCAATACGCGTCGAATTTCTTCATCACGTCCAATAACAGGATCTAATTTTCCTGTACGAGCTAATTCATTTAAGTTTTTTGCGTATTTATTTAATGAATTATAAGTTTCTTCGGCAGATGCAGATGTTACTCTTTCGCCTTTTCGAAGTTCTTCGATAGCCGCTTTTAAGCCTTTTCCTGTAACACCTTGATCTTTTAATATTTGTGAAACTTTGCTTTTTGAGTCGAAAATAGCTAAAATTAAATGCTCGATCGAAACATATTCGTCGTTCATTTTTTGTGCTATAATTTCGGCTTCATTCAAAGCTTTGTTTGCGTCTCTAGAAAGCAGAATATCGCCTCCTGAAACTTTTGGGAAACTCTGAATTGTGCTGTCTAATATCTGTAAAAACAACGGCACATTTACATTGAGTTTTTTCAGAATAAACGGTGCAACATTTTCATCTACTTCAAAAATAGCTTTAAAAATGTGTTCGTTTTCTATTTGCTGCTGACCATTTCGTTGTGCCAACTGTTGTGACAGCTGAATGGCTTCCTGCGATTTAATTGTAAATTTGTTTATGTTCATATTTTTTCGATTTGATTGATTTATTTGTCTGATTTTCAATAGGATTAAAGTTACAATTTATTAAGCTACATTTTTAACTCAAATAATTTAACTTTGCATTTTAATAAACAAATTATATTCCACAGTAATAAAACAGACAAAACGGCATTAAAAACAGCATAAACAGCTATTTTTAATGTCAAAAAGTCATAAAATAAGCCAAATATGAGTTTTTTAAATTCAATCTTCGGAAGTTCAGAGAACTCAGAAGCCTCAAAAAGTAAAGTAAACTGGACAGAATTAACAGATATGCGTCAATTAACAGAAATCGAAACAATCTCGAATGAAAAACCAGTTGTAATATTTAAACACAGCACAAGATGCAGTATCAGCCGAATGGCACTAAAACAATTTGAAAGAGATTATGATCTTGAAGAAGTTGTTGATGCTTATTTTCTAGATTTGATTGCACATCGTGATATTTCAAATGAAATCGCAAGCCGATTTGGAGTTTATCATGAATCACCGCAATTGATTTTAATCAAAAACGGAAAAGCTATTTATGATGTCTCCCATAGTGATATTGATGCTGAAGCTTTAAAAAGCAAAGTATAAAATAGTAAGATGATATAAGTAAAATATCAGATGTGTTTTACTTATATCATTTTACATTTTACTAATCACATTTCACAACATTAAAAATTTCCCGCTGAACCGCCACCGCTAAAACCTCCTCCACCGAATTCCATTGGAGAATCTACTTTAACTTCTGGTTTTATACCGAAAGTCGAGGCTACAATTAAAGCTTCGGCATGTAGGAAATTATCTGAATGATTGATTCTATCTTGTTTAAAAGTTATACCGCTTTCTTTTTCTTTTAATTTTTTAATTGAAAAATATGCTATTGCGAATAAAATAATTCCACCCAGCGTCAATGCTAATTCGATTGGCAATACCGCATAATAAAATCGAATGGTATAGATTGAAAATCCTATGGCTAAAAAGCTGATCCAAAGCATAAATCTGTCTTTTGCTCTTAAAGCCTGAACTAAATAGATAATTGGAACAACAAAAGTAAAACCGTAAAAGAAAAACGCAAACGGAATATCGGTTCCAGGTTGAACTTCCGTTCCTAAAAGTTCAGAAGAAAGCTCTCTCACTACCAAATAATTACATGAAAGGTAAAACAGAATCAAACAGAAACTATTTGCAAGCAAAAGTCCGTTGTAATAATAACTTTTGCTTAAGTTACTAATGAATTTCCTTGTCAAAAAATAACAAATTGCAGCAAAAATCATCGCTGTGAATGGTAAAACATTTTTCCCTATTTCCCCAAATTCAAACATTTGAAAAAATAAAAATGCTGTAATGGACAAACAAAAAACCAACATTGAAAGCAAATGCAGGTATCTTAAAAACATGTAAATCGAGACAACTGCCATAAAAAAAGCTATAACAGACTCATAACCGTCTGTGGTAATTCCGATAGCAAATCCAATATTTAAAACGGCGCCTAAAATAAATGCATCATCTAATCCATGATTGTGATAGTTTTGTTTTGCCAGCAATTCCGAGCCTGCAAAACCAACCGCAGCGAAAATATAACAGCAGATTTTGAAATAAGCATTCTCTGCATTCATTCCAATAATAGAAATTGCACCACAAATTGAACCATACAAAAAACTACCTAATAAAAAGAATCCAATTCTAACAAGGATATTATTCTGACTTCTAAAAACTGGTAATTCTTTTTTGATAAATTGTTTCTGTTCTTTACTTATAAAACCTCCTTTGTATAAAGTATTAGCTTCATCAACCAAAATTTCATTGTCTAATATTTTTGTATCGTATACTATCATTCTGCAATTTCTTTATGAAAGTTTTTAATTAATTTAATGAATATTACAATTGAGCCAATAAAATAAGCTGGTAACAGAAAAATGAATAATTCCCAAATATCAGAGAAATCAATATTGTCACAAAGTCTGAACAAAAATATATTGACACCAATGTAGCCGTAAACAATCATAAAAACATACAAAGACATGGCTTTATTCTCATAACTCGCTTTATAAAAATAAAAAGTAGAGGCTGCCAAAACAATCGCAAATAACATCCAATTTAGCGTATCATAACTGGTTAAATTGCTAATTGAAGCTATACTTATAATATGCAGTGCAAAAGTCAGAAAAATTAAACCAAAGTGTGTTTTTAAAGAAATTCTGCGACTGTAAATTGTCCATAAAATTAGTAAGACACCAAGCATCACAGCCGAGTAACTTAAATTTTGACTTGCATACAAATTATTACTGTCATTAAAAATATCTTGTGGCGTTACCGAAAGACCTATGTAAGCTGCCAAACCTGTAATTGCAATTGTCAAAACACTTTTATTATCAAAATAATAAGCACAAAAGAAACTGACTATTGTTGGAACTAAAGTTGCCAGTCCGTAATGTTCTCCAAATGGTTTGTACTGAAACTGAAGATATCCAATAAAAATACACGTTAGAATATTAGCCACTAAAACTAAATATTCTAAAACAGGATGCTCGAAAGTTGTCTCTGATTTCTGAAATCCCTTTGAATTTTTGAAACAGTAATAGAAACAAACCACAATTACAATTAATAAAATCGAAAGAATAGCAATATGACCAATGGTATCAATATTTTCATAAATCAAGATTCCAATTCCTGAAGTAAATAGTAAAACAGATAAATAAAGAAATAACTTTAATTCTGCATTCAATGAAAAAATATTGAGAGCCCGATATGTTTTAATTTCCTGAAACTGATTTTCCGTAATTAGATTTTTCTCAAAAAGACTTTGAGTCGCCTGTTCATCAAACTGTTTCATATCTAAAATTTAAAAGTAACTAATTCTCAAATTTATAGAAATTAGGTCGAATTTTCTTAATATTATAAAACAATATTTTTAATAACAAAAAAACCGATTTACAGCAAATGCAAATCGGTTTAAATAAAGCTTAAAACGCTGTTATAAAGCAGCTTTCATTTTATTTTTTATCGCGTCTAGGCATAAATTATTGATACTTCCTTCGTGTGTATGTTTCGTTTCTTTCGGAGATTTGTATGTTCCTGCTTCTAATTGTTCTGCAACAGCTTTGTAAGCATCTCTAAACGGCATTCCTTCTACAACCATTTCGTTTAAAGTATCAACTGTAAACAAATAATCGTATTTTTTATCTTCTAAAATATGATCTTTAACCGTAATATCTTTAATTGAAAATATAGCAATATCTAAACAAGATTTTAAAGTTTGAATCGCTGGAAATAAACCTTCTTTCAAAAGCTGTAAATCTCTGTGATAACCGCTTGGAAGATTATTTGTAATTAAAGTAATCTCGTATGGAAGCGCCTGAATTTTATTGCATTTTCCTCTGATTAATTCGAAAACATCTGGATTCTTTTTGTGAGGCATAATGCTGGAACCTGTTGTAAGATGCGCAGGAAGACCAATAAAGTCAAAGTTCTGACTCATATACAAACAAACGTCCATAGCAAATTTTGATAATGTTCCTGCAACGCTTGTCATCGCAAAAGCAACTGTTTTTTCTGCTTTTCCGCGACTCATTTGAGCAGCAACGGCATTGTATTTTAAAGTTTCAAAACCTAATTCTTGAGTTGTAAATGTTCTGTTGATTGGGAACGAGCTTCCGTAACCTGCAGCAGAACCCAGCGGATTCTGATCTACAATTTTAGACGCCGCGTTCAACATTGTAATATCATCAATTAAACTTTCAGCATAAGCTGAAAACCACATTCCGAAGGATGATGGCATCGCGATTTGTAAATGCGTATAACCTGGCAATAATACATTTTGATGTTTTTCTGCCGATTCCATCAACAAATCAAAAAGCGTTTTTACTTGTTCTTTTATCGCTTTTAATTCGTCTTTTAAATACAAATGAACGTCTACTAAAACTTGATCGTTACGAGAACGTGCGGTGTGGATTTTCTTTCCTGCATCTCCTAGTTTTACAGTTAAAAGATATTCGATTTTAGAATGCACGTCTTCGAAACTGTCTTCGATTTCGAAATTCCCCACTACGATATCTGCAATGATTTCGTTTAATGCATCAACTAAAGAAGTTGTTTCTTCTGAAGTTAATAAACCAATTTGACCGAGCATTTTAGCGTGAGCAATTGAACCTAAAGCATCGTATTTTGCTAAAACTAAATCCAGTTCACGATCGTTTCCAACGGTGAATTGTTCGATTTGTTTATCTGTTGGTATTCCTTTTTCCCAAAGTTTCATAAGATGTATGTTTTTTGTTTCACAGAGATACACAAAGGTTCTCAAAGTTTCTTTTTTACTTAATGTTTCTAAGTTCCTGAGTGTCCTAGCCCCGATAGTAGTGGAAATCCTTTTGTGCCGGGGTTCGGTACAAAAGATTGGAACGGATAGCGGGATTAGCTCCTAAAAAATATTATAATTTAAAGAAATCAGTTAGTATTTTAATATACAAGTCGACTCCTTCCTCAATTTCATTTATAAAAATAAATTCGTCTGCTGAATGTGAACGCAATGTTTCTCCTGGTCCTAATTTTAAAGACTGACAGCTTAAAACGGATTGATCTGAAAGTGTTGGCGAACCATATGTTGTTCTTCCTAATGCAATTCCCGCCTGAACCAAACCGTGTGCAACTGGAATAGAAGATGCGTTTAAATGCATGGATCTTGGCGTTACTTCGGCGTTTACATTTGCTTTTACGACTTCCAAAATCTCACTATTTGTGTAACGATCTGTTACTCGAATATCTACAACTAAATCACATTCTGAAGGCACAACATTATGTTGTTTTCCTGCATTAATTTGCGTCACGGTCATTTTTACGGGACCTAAAACGTCTGAGATTTTGTCGAATTTATAGTTTTTAAACCATTCCATTACTGGAATTGATTTGTATAATGCATTATCGTCGTTTTGATGTGCGGCGTGGCTTGCGGTTCCTTTTACTTTTACGTCCAAAACTAATAAACCTTTTTCTGCAACTGCCAATTGCATTAATGTTGGTTCTCCAACAATGGCACAATCTAATTCTGGCAAACTTTTTAAAACGCTATTTAAACCATTTTTCCCACTGCTTTCTTCTTCGGCGGAAGCCACAATTACGATATTATGTGATAGGTTTGGGTTTTCGTAGAAATGTACAAAGGTTGCTAATAATGAAACCAAACATCCGCCTGCGTCATTGCTTCCTAAACCAAATAATTTACCGTCTTTCTCGATTGCTTTAAAAGGATCGTTGGTGTACGCCTGATTTGGTCGTACGGTATCGTGATGTGAGTTTAGTAAAAGTGTTGGTTTGTTTTCGTCGAAATATTTGTTGAAAGCCCACACATTGTTGTTTTCTCTCTTGAAAGGAATTTCATTCTGATTGAACCAATTTTCGATTAAAAGAGCTGTTTGGTCTTCTTCACTTGAAAATGAAGGGGTTTCGATTAAGCTTCTTAATAAACTAATTGCTTCCTGGGTAAGCGTATCTATATTTTTCATTTTGTTGTGCTCTTGCCACAAAGGCGCTAAGTCGCTAAGTTTTTTTAAGCTTTTACTTTCTTAACTAAATAATATGCGACATTTTTAATTTGCGCAAATTTCTAAAATTAATATTTAAAAGCACTGCGCAATTCTGTTTTTTTGCCACTAATTGCACGAATTTTCACGAATTATTTTTTTGTAACAGATTTAAAATCAAAATAAACTTTTTACTGTATGTCTAAAATTATTTTCTCTTTTAACAGTAAAATTAGAGTCAATTCGTGGCAACATTTTTTATAATGTAATCGTTGTATGCGGAATATCTGAATTTTGAAGCATTTTGTGATGCCCAATTTTGATTTTCTGTACACCTCTTGATAAACTATTGAAGCAATTGTCCAATTTCGGAATCATTCCGGAATGAATTACTTTTTCTCCTTTTAGTTTATTGTATAGTGTTTCGTTGATTTCTGTTATTACAGATGAATCGTCTTCTGAATCTTGTAAAACGCCTTGTTTTTCAAAACAATATGTTAGTGTAACATCAAAAACTTCTGATAATGCAATTGATAATTCGCTCGCAATTGTATCAGCATTTGTGTTTAACAATTGTCCGTTTTTGTCATGTGTAATCGCACAAAAAACAGGAGCAACTCCTGCTTCTAACAAAGTTGCCAGTAATTTGGTATTGACTTGCTTTACATCGCCTACAAATCCGTAATCAATTGTTGGGTGATTTCTTTTTGTTGACTGAATTAAATTTCCATCAGCTCCTGAAAAACCAATTGCATTATTGTCTTTTGCCTGCAATTGCGCCACAATATGTTTGTTGATTTGTCCGGCGTAAATCATGACCACGACATCAAGCATTGGAGCATCTGTAATTCGGCGTCCGTCAATCATTTGCGGAACCAAACCTATACTCTGCGCCATTTTTGTAGCCGATTTTCCACCGCCGTGAACTAAAACTTTATAGCCTTCAATTTTAGAGAAATCGCTTAAGAATTGTTCTAATTCTGCTGGATTGTCGATGATGTTTCCACCTATTTTTATTACTGATACGTTCATTTTTTTGAGGTTCTAAGATGCTAAGGTTCTAAGGGACTAAGGTTTTTTGCTCATCGTTTCTTAGCATCTTAGAAACTTAGAACCTTAGTGCCTCAAAAATTACAATTTCTTCAAAATCTTTTGTAAAACTAATTGTGCTGAATACGTTCTATTATTCGCTTGCTCGATTACGATTGAATTTTCTCCGTCTAAAACTTCGTCACTTACAATAACATTACGACGAACTGGAAGACAGTGCATGAATTTTCCGTTGTTGGTTAAAGCCATTTTTTCGGCTGTAACGGTCCAGTTTGGATCGCTGTTGGTTACTTTTCCATAATCGTTGAAGTTGCTCCAGTTTTTAACGTAAACGAAATCAGCATTTTCAAACGCTTTGTCTTGATCGTATTCGATTTTACAGTCTTTTGTTATTTCCGGGCTCAATTCGTAACCTTCTGGATGAGTGATTACAAAATCCATATCTTTTTGCATCTGCATCATTTCTACGAATGAATTTGCAACAGCCTGAGGTAAAGCTTTTGGATGCGGTGCCCATGAAAGCACTACTTTTGGCTTGTGTTTCGTTTTGTGTTCTTCCATTGTAATGGCATCTGCCAAAGACTGCATCGGGTGACGAACGGCACTTTCCATATTTACAATTGGCACTGTAGCATATTTCAAAAACCCTGAAATTACAGTTTCAGCATAATCTTTTTCTTTATCGACTAAACCAGCAAAAGCACGGATTGCGATAATATCACAGTATTGAGAAACAACTTCTGCTGCTTCTTTAATGTGTTCTGAAGCACCAGAATTCATAACTGCTCCGTCTTCAAACTCTAAAGTCCATCCTTCGTTGGTAAAATTCATTACCATTACATTCATCCCTAAATTTAAAGCCGCTTTTTGAGTACTCAAACGCGTTCTTAAACTTGGATTAAAGAATAACATTCCAAGAGTTTTATTCTTTCCTAAACTTTGATTTTTAAGCGGATTCTTTTTGATTTTTATCGCTTGTTTTACCCATTTTGATAATGAGTTGATGTCTTTTATTGAGATATAGTTCATTTGCTTTTTTGTTTAATCGGTTAATCGTTGATTTGTTTAATCGTTTTGTGAGTTAAATAATCTAACTTTCATCCATTTATGTGTTTTTATATTTAGTTTTTAATCGATTAACCGAATTAACGATTAAACAATTAAACGATTTTCGTAAACGGAATTTCGTCTTTTAATGCCTTCAGAATAAAATTATCATTTAATCCATTGACTATCCATGTTTCTATATTTGCAGCTTTTGCGATTCCTGCCGCTTCTATTTTAGATTGCATTCCTCCTGTTCCGTGTGACGATTTTGATTCGCCGATTTCTTTTTCCAATGTTTTCAAATCGTTTACCAATTTTATCGTTTCTGGATTTTCATCATGAATTGAATCTTTTGTGTAAATCCCGTTTGTATTGGTGGCAATTATCAGAATATCAACATTTAAAAGAACTGCTGTTAAAGCCGCTAATTTATCATTATCTCCAAACCGAATCTCATCTGTGGCAACAGTATCATTTTCATTGATAATCGGAATGTAATTGTTTTTAACCAATACATTAATCGTATTTACAATGTTCTTTTTGGTCTGCTCTTTTTCAAAATCAGAATAAGAAAGTAAACACTGCGAAGTATTTAATCCTAAATCTTTAAAGTTTTCATTGTAAATCCGCATTAAATGAGGCTGTCCGATAGAAGCCAAAGCCTGTTTTACAAAAACATCTTTGTCTTGATTATCCAGCTTCACAAATTGCTTTGCCGCCGCAATTGCTCCTGAACTTACGATGATAAACTCGTATTCGTCGTTTAAAGCTGCAATCTGTACTCCAATATCTTCAATCTTTCCCCGCGAAATATGATTGGTTTCTTTGGTTAAAGTATTACTTCCTATTTTTAATAAAATCCGTTTTTTTGCCATGTCTTTTGTTTTTGCCACGAAGGCGCTAAGGCACAAAGTTTTTTTTAAATCTATTAAGGTGCAATTGTTTAATTATCTAATTGACACATTATCTAATTATCTCAATTACCTAATTTGTCCTTCTCCGTAAACGTACCATTTGTTCGTTACAAGATGCTGTAAACCAATTGGACCTCTTTGATGCAATTTATCAGTACTTATTGCCAATTCTCCGCCTAAACCAAACTGTCCGCCGTCTGTAAAACGGGTTGATGCATTTTGGTAAACTGCTGCAGCATCTATTGATTCCATAAACTGCTGTGCAACATCATTATCTCTTGTAATAATTGCTGCTGAATGTCCTCCGCAGTATTTATTAATCATATCAATGGAATGCTCTTGAGAATCGATGGTTCCAATTACGATTTTATAATCTAGAAATTCTTCGTACCAAATATCTTCGTTTTGAAGTGTTTTCGTGTTTTCGAAATTCTCTAAGGACTTATCAACGATAACTTCCACTTTTGCTTCAATTAAAGCTTCAATTAACATTGCTGTGAAACCTTCAAAATTTGGAAGTTTCGAATCAATTAAAACTTTATCTAAAGCATTACAAGCTGAAATTTTAGCTGTTTTAGCATTTAAAATTACTTTTAAAGCTAAATCTGTATCTGCTTTTTCATGAACGTAAACAAAATTATTTCCGCGTCCGCTTACGATTACGGGACAGGTTGCGTGCGCTTTTACAAATTCAATTAGCTTTTCTCCGCCTCTTGGAACTATTAAATCTACTTTTTGAGTTGGTTTTTCTAGAAAAGCCTGAGTTTCTGTTCTGTTATAATTCAGATATTCTACCCAGTCTTTTGAAACTCCGTTTTCTTCCAAAGCTTTGTGCCAAAGACTTACGATTTTTAAGTTTGATTTCAAAGACTCTTTTCCTCCTTTCAATAAAATCTTATTTCCGGATTTAAAAGCGATTCCGCCCGCTTCAATGGTAACGTCTGGGCGAGATTCGTAAATAATTAAAATCGTTCCGAAAGCAGCCGTTTTATTTATAACTTTTATTCCATTATCGTGTGTAAAATGAAAACGCTCAACACCAACGGGATCTTCTTGAGAAGCTAATTGGTTTAATGATAAAATCATTTCGTCGACTTTTTTATCATCTACTTTTAAGCGTTCTTCCATCGCTAAATCTGAGCCGTCGTAATCGGCAAGATCTTCCTGATTGGTTAGGATTATCTCATTCCGCTCCTGCTCGACCAGCTTTGCCATGGTCCGCAGAACGAGATTGCGTTTTTCAATTGATAATGGATTCATTTTTTTGGTTTAATTGGTTAATTCGTTTAACTGTTTAATCGTTAATTCGTTTAATCGATTAAACAGTTAAACGATTAAACGAATTAACATTATAGCTCTTCTAAACTTTCTTTCAATGCTTTTACAAACGTATCGATATCTGCTTTTTTCACTGTAAGCGGCGGTAAAATTCTTAATAGATTTTTGTTATTTGCACTTCCTGTAAAAATGTGTTTTTCGATGATTAATTTCTTTCTTAAAGCTGCTACATCAAAATCAAATTCTACTCCAAGCATTAAACCTTTTCCTTTTACTTGTTTGATGCCGCTAACTTCTTTGATTTTTTCTAAGAAATATTCATAAACTTCGTTTACATTTTTTTGTAAATCCAGTTTTTCAATTACGTCTAAAACTGCAATTCCTGCTGCACAAGACAAATGGCTTCCGCCGAAAGTTGTACCTAATAATCCGAAACTTGCTTCAAATTTTGGAGAGATTAAAATAGCTCCAACAGGAAAACCGTTCCCCATTCCTTTTGCAACTGAAATAATATCAGCGTTGATTCCGTGGTGTTGGAAAGCGAAGAATTTTCCGCTTCTTCCGTATCCAGATTGCACTTCATCTAAAATCAAAACAACATCGTACTTTTTACATGCTTTTTCTAAAGCCTGAAAAAATTCAGTTGTTCCTTGGTCTAAACCTCCAACTCCTTGAATTCCTTCGATAATTACTGCAGTAACATCGCCTTTAGCTAATTCTGCTTCAACTAATTCTATTTGGTTTAATGGTAAAAAAGTAACTACTTGTTGTGCATTGATTGGAGCAACAATTTTTTTGTTATCTGTAACTGCAACGGCAGCAGAAGTTCTTCCGTGGAAAGAATTATCAAAAGCCACAACTCTTGATTTTCCGTTATGGAAAGAAGCTAATTTCAAAGCATTTTCATTGGCTTCGGCACCAGAACTGCATAAAAACAATTCGTAATCTTCAAGACCTGAAAGTTTTCCTAATTTTTGAGCCAATTCAACCTGTAAAGGATTCTGAATAGCATTTGAATAAAAACCTAAATTATCTATCTGATTTTTTAATTTTGCTACATAATCCGGTTGTGTGTGTCCGATAGAAATCACACCATGTCCGCTGTATAAATCTAAATATTCTACTCCTTTGTCGTCAATAATTGTACAATCTATGGCTTTTACTGGAGTTATGTCGTATAATGGGTAAACGTTGAATAAGTTCATTTTTGTTTTGTTTAATTGTTTAATCGTTGATTTGTTTAATCGATTAACCGAATTAACGATTAAACGGTTAACCAACAATCTAAAATCCGCTTGGTTTCAAATGTAAACCTGTGGTTTCTTCTAAACCGAACATTAAATTCATGTTTTGAATCGCTTGTCCTGAAGCACCTTTGGTTAAGTTATCTATAATTGATGTGATGAGAACCCGGTTTCCTTTTTTCAATAAACTAATGATACATTTATTCGTTTGCACCACTTGTTTCATGTTGATGTTTGTTGTGGTAACAGTTACGAAAGGTTGATCTTTATAGAAATCTTCGTATTTCGCAACCAATTGCTCCAAACTATCATCACACAATGTGTATAAGGTTGCAAAAATTCCTCTTGGAAAATCACCTCTGTTCGGAATAAAAAGCAATTCGCTGTCAAAATCATCTTGCAATTGTACCAAACTCTCTGAAATTTCACCTAAATGTTGGTGCTCAAAAGCTTTATAATGCGACATATTGTTGTTTCTCCAACTGAAATGAGAAGTTTCAGAAAGACTTACTCCTGCTCCTGTACTTCCGGTTGTAGCATTAATATGAACATCATTATTTAACAAATTATGCTTCGCTAAAGGCAATAATGCCAATTGAATAGCCGTTGCAAAACAACCTGGATTTGCAATATAATTTGCTTTTTTAATGTCTGCTTTATTGATTTCAGGCAATCCGTAGATGAAATCTTTTCCTTCAAAATGAGCATCTTTATTCAATCTGAAATCATTTCCTAAATCGATAATTTTAGTGTGACTTGCAAACTGATTTTCTTTCAAAAATGAAATCGATTTTCCATGCCCTAAACACAAGAAAACGACATTCACATTTGGATTGATTTCAGCTGTGAAATTCATTTCAATATCGCCCATCAAATCGTGGTGCGCTACAGAAAGCGGTTTTCCAGCGTTTGTTGTACTGTAAACAAAATCGATGTTTACTTTTGGATGATACATTAAAATTCTGATAAGTTCTCCCGCTGTATAGCCCGAACCACCAATAATTCCGACATTAATCATGATCTAATTGATTTACAGATGAAAATATGTTTTGTGCATTTCCAAGGATTTTGATAAATCCTTTTGCATCGTCAGATGTCCATGCATTGTTCATTTCTCCGTATTGACCAAAACCTGTGTTCATCAAATCGTTTTTAGATTCAATTCCGTCAAGTGAGAAATGATATGGTTTTAATGAAACTGTTACGGTTCCATTTACAGTTTTTTGTGTATCTTGCAAGAACGTTTCAATATTTCTCATAACTGGATCTAAGAACTGACCTTCATGAAATAACATTCCGTACCAGTTTCCTAATTGCTCTTTCCAATATTGCTGCCATTTTCCAAGGGTATGCTTCTCTAATAAATGGTGCGCTTTAATAATAATCAATGGAGCTGCAGCTTCAAAACCAACTCTTCCTTTAATTCCGATAATAGTATCTCCAACATGAATATCTCTACCAATTGCGTAAGCGTTTGCTAATTTTTCAAGTACTACAATATTGTTAGATGGTTTATCCGTTTTTCCGTTGATTCCAACTAATTCTCCTTGTTCAAAATGTAAAGTCACTTTCTCTTCTCCTTCTTTTTTTAATTGAGATGGATAAGCTTCACTTGGTAACGGCTGACCAGAAGTTAAAGTTTCTTTTCCTCCAACACTTGTTCCCCAAAGTCCTTTATTAATAGAATATTGTGCTTTTTCCCAAGAATAATGAACTCCGTTTTGAGCTAGATAGTCAACTTCTTCTTGTCTTGACAATTTTAAATCTCTAATTGGCGTAATGATTTCGATTTCCGGAGCAATGGTTTGGAAAATCAAATCGAAACGAATTTGGTCATTTCCTGCACCTGTACTTCCGTGTGCGATTGCGCTTGCTCCAACTTTTTTAGCATATTTAATAGCTTCAATTGCTTGAAAAACACGTTCTGCACTTACTGATAATGGGTAAGTATTATTTTTTAATACATTTCCAAAAATCAAATATTTTATAGCTTTATCATAATATTTGTCTACGATTGTAAGGTTTGCGTGTTGTGCACTTCCTAATTCGTACGCTCTTTTTTCTATAGCTGATAATTCTTCTGCATCAAACCCTCCTGTATCAACAAGTACAGTATGAACTTCGTATCCTTTTTCGTTCTTTAAATATTTCAAACAATAAGAGGTGTCTAATCCTCCGCTATAAGCTAATACTACTTTTTTCATAATGTTACTTTTTTAAAAATAAGGCTTGTTTAATGGTTCTCAGTCTATTAAGAACTTTTTCGTTAAAAGGGTGTTTTGGCGGTATTTTTTGTTTTTCCTTTGGATCATACAACATACCTGTGCATAAACACATTTTGTTTTCTTTACTTTGTAAAATTTGATAGTTGGTGCAGGTTTTACAGCCTGCCCAAAAACTAGGATCAGTTGTCAATTCTGAGAATGGAACTGGTTTGTAACCTAAATCCGAATTGATTTTCATTACAGCTAAACCAGTTGTAATACCAAATATTTTAGCATCTGGATATCTTTGTAATGAATAATCAAAGACTTTAGATTTGATTTTTTTTGCCAATCCTAAACTTCTATAATCAGGATGAACAATTAAACCAGAATGTGCCACGAATTTTCCGTGCTGCCAGCTTTCGATATAACAAAAGCCTGCAAATTTCCCGTCTGCCAGAGCAATCATTGCATCACCATTCGACATTTTTTTCTGAATATACTCAGGAGTTCTTTTAGCTATCCCCGTACCTCTTAGCAAGGCCGATGATTCTATCGTATCGCAAATTTCTTGTGCGAATTTGAAGTGTTCTTCCTGAGTAACAACAATAGAGATCTTCATTTCAATAATTGAAGTTAGAGTTAAAAATTAATGCATACTGTTTGGTTTGAAATTCAGAATTGAATCCAATAAAATTAAGCAAAATAGAAGTAACATTCTCAAAATCAAAATATTGATTAAGAAAATTTACAAAATAATAAATACTTTTAGGATATGTTTGTCCAATGGACAAATTATGTAATTTCAAAATGAAAAGGGAGTATGAATAAATATACGGCTAAAAACTCAGTGAATACTATATAGATAGTATCCGTACTTCGGGAGAAGTACTAGGTGAGTTTGTCCGTGACAAAGAAGTTATATGTAAACTTATTTTATTCATCGACGCAAAAGTACATAAAATTTTAATTCACAAAACAAAATTTTAAAAATATAACATTTTTTTATCTCAATGTTAAACCATACAAAAGCAAAAACCCGATAGTTTTAATTAACTATCGGGTTTTAAGTGTTTTAATTCCTTTATTTTTTAGTTCTTAGTAAACGGTATTATTTGTCCGTTAGCTAAAAGTGTCATGTCAACCGCTGTTCTAGCTTCGTTAAATTTAAATTTTACTCCCGCACCAGTAGACTGAAATGTATCTTTTTCATTTTCAACAGCCGTTAAAGGAAATTTAGGATAGTTGGTAATTTCAACATTTAGTGTGCTGTTTTTTTCGCTAAAAATAAGTTTTAATGGCGCTCTGCTTGTTGAAAAATTCCCTAAATAACTATCCAAAATCACATCTTTCTCAATTACACCTTTTCCTGCTGTCCAAACATTATTTGCATCGTTATTATCTGGAAAAAGATGTTCTGGATCAAGTGTAATACTTTCAATTTCTTCTGTAGAATTATGTCTAAACGTCCAAACATTATTACGCTGCCAAACTTCTACTGGTAATTGTACTCTTGAAACTTTACCACTTTTTGTTTTTACATCCAATATAATAGGCATTGGCATTTTATCAAAGTTTTCAACAGTAATGGCAACTCCTTTAGAAGGATCGTTTTTGATATATTTAATAGAATTAATTCCTTGATCAAATCTCCAATTGTTTACAAACCAGCTTCTCCAAAACCAGCTTAAATCTTCACCAGCAACATTTTCCATTGATCTAAAAAAGTCATCTGGCTGCGGATGTTTGTATGCCCAACGTTGTATATAGGTACGGAAAGCATTATCAAAACGTTCTTTTCCTAATACTTGCTCTCTTAAGATAATTAAAGCCGAACTTGGCTTAAAATAACACAACATACCAATATTTGCTTCTTTCATATTATCAGGAGAACTCATTACAGTTTCTAAATCTGTACGTGTAAATGATTCTGCCCTTTTATGGAAATCTGTTGGTTCTTCTTTGTACTCACCATTATTAAATGCTGCTGTACTTAACGAATTTATAAAAGTATTAAATCCTTCATCCATCCAACCGAATAGTCTTTCGTTTGACCCAACAATCATAGGAAACCAAATATGTCCGAATTCATGATCTGTAACTCCCCATAAATCTTGTCCTTTCGATTCCCATCCACAAAAAACAATACCAGGATATTCCATTCCGCCTTCATTCCCTGCAACGTTTGTTGCTGCTGGATAAGGATATTCAAACCATTGTTTTGAATAATGTTCAATTGATGCTTTTACATATTCTGTCGAACGCCCGTAAGCGTCTTTACCAGCACTTTCTACTGGATAAGCTGATAATGCTAAAGCTTTTTTACCACTTGGTAAATTAATTTTCGCGCCATCTAAAATAAAAGCAGGAGAAGATGCCCAAGAAAAATCACGAGCATTTTTAATTTGAAAATGCCATGTTTTTTCACCTACAGCATTTTTACTAGCAGTTGCAGCAACTTCTTCGGCAGATCGAATGGTAACCGTTTTATCACTCAAAGATGCTTCTTTATAACGTTTAAACTGATCTGCTGATAAAACTTCGGCTCCATTCAATAATTCTCCTGAACCTACAACATAATGATTCGCTGGTACAGTAAGTTTTACATCAAAATTTCCGTATTCCAAATAGAACTCAGAAGCTCCTAGATAAGGCGCAGTATTCCAACCTTTTACATCATCATAAACACACATACGAGGATACCATTGTGCGATGGTAAAAATTTTACCGTTTTTAGTTTCTAAAACTCCCATTCTATCTGATCCTTCAAAAGGAGAAATGAATGAAAATTCAATCTTAATTTTTACCGTTCCACCTTTTGATGCTAATGCTTCTGGAAGAAATACTTGCATTCTGGTATCGGTAACTACATATTTTGCATCAACAGTCGTTGGTTTCTTTCCTCCGGTAATTACTTTTACTGACTTAATTTTATTTCCTCCCTCAAAAATCTGACCTTGAGCACCATTACGACTTCCGGTTAAAGGCACAACAGCATTTCCTCTAGAATCTTCTTTAAATAAGTTTTGATCTAAATTTAACCAAACAAATGATAATTTATCAGGGCTGTTGTTGGTATACGTAATTTCATCTGTACCAATAATTTCGTTTGTAGTACCGTTTAACTTAGCAGTAATTTGATAGTCAGCTCTATTTTGCCAGTATTCAACTCCGGGCTGACCGCTTGCTGAACGGGTTGGAGTGCCATTTTTGGTATAAAAATTCGGCCCAAATGCATCATGATAATTGTAATTATTAACAGGATTTGCTGCTGTTGTTGCTGGTGTTTGTTGTGCCCAAACAGAAGAAATCCCAACAAATAAAGCCATTGTTAGTAAGGCTTTTGAAGATTGTATTTTCATATTTTTTTGCTGTTTATGCAACAAATTAATGAAAAAAAAAGCTATTTACAGAGAAATATGCACGTCTAAATTTAATTTTAGCAAAATTTTATCAGAAAAAATATTTTACGGTTTTTTCTTAAAAAAACGAATTTTATAAAATACATTTACATCAAGACTAAGTTTAATTTTATTCAACATTATCCCCTTGAACACAATCATCTCAAACTCAATACTTAAAGCTTCTATTAATCATGCTGGAGCAGAATTATTTTCTTTAAAAAATAATCAAGAAAAAGAATATATATGGGAAGGAAATCCTAATTTTTGGGGCAAACACTCTCCTATTCTTTTCCCAATCGTAGGAACATTAAAAAACAATACTTATACTATTGATCAAAAAGATTATCAATTGTCTAGACATGGTTTTGCAAGGGACATGGAATTCGAATTGATTGAAAAAACAGAGAACAGTGCTGTGTTTTCTTTAAAATCAAACGCTGAAACTTTAAAAAAGTATCCTTTTGAATTTGAACTACAGCTAATTTATTCGCTTGAAAAAACATCCTTAAATATTGAATATATTGTAATTAATAAAAGCGATAGAAAAATGCCTTTTTCGATTGGGGCACATCCAGCAATTGCTTTACCTGAAAATTTTGAAAACTATTCTTTTAAATTTGAAAAAGAAGAAGTCTTGAAGTTTAATCTTTTAGAAAATGATTTAATTTCTAACAAAACAGCGGTTTTAAAAACTTCTGAAAATTTAGTTCGATTAAATTATAAGCTTTTTGAAAATGATGCTTTGGTTTTCAAAACGTTAGAGTCAAATTCATTGACTATTTTAGAAAATGAGAAACCATATATCGAGGTTGATTTTGAAGATTTTCCTAGTTTAGGGATCTGGACAAAGGATCAAGCGCCGTTTGTTTGTATTGAACCTTGGTTTGGTTATTCAGACACAGCCAATAATTCTGGAGATTTATATCAAAAAGAAGGCATCGTACTTTTAGATGCAGATCAAATATTTCACTCAAAATTCAGTATAAAAATTTTATAAAATGTTAGAATTTAATTTTCACCCTTTTCCCATAATTAAAACTGACCGTTTAGTTTTAAGGAGACTTATAAATGATGATGTTAAAGAGGTTTTCGAAATACGTTCGAATCCTGAAACCATGAAGTATATCCCGAGACCTCTTGCAAAAAGTAACGAAGATGCACTAGAGCTCATTGCACAGATTGAAGATAAAATTACAACCAACACAGGAATTAACTGGGCAATTACTTTAAATGATAACCCAAAACTACTTGGTATTATAGGCTTTTACCGTACTCAATTTGAAAATTATCGTTCAGAAATAGGCTATATACTACATCCTGAATTTCACGGAAAAGGAATTGTTTCAGAAGCTGTAAACAGACTAGTTCAATTTGGGTTTGAAGATCTTAAACTCCATTCTATCGAAGCAGTAATCGATCCTGAAAACACTGCTTCTGAACGAGTATTACAAAAATGCGGTTTTGTTAAAGAAGCACATTTAAAAGAAGCCGATTTTTATGAGGGTGTTTTTTTAGACAGAGTAATATATTCAATATTAAACAAATAGCTTTTAAGTATTTTATCGTAAAAATTAATTCTTGTTAAAAGCACCATATTCCGCAATAGTCAATGATCTATTACGTTATATTTGTGCCGAAAATAAATTAAGCCCTTTTGATCTTAAAAAATACCATGAAAAAAATACTTTATTTAGCCGTTCTTCTTTTATCAATTCAATCACAAAGTCAAACTTTTATTAAGTTCAATGCTGCAACAGCACTATTAGCTGTTCCAAACATTGGTGTAGAAACTAGCCTTGGCGAAAAGACCACTTTCAGCTTTGATGTTATGGCTTCTTTTTGGGAATCATTTAATGGTCACAGCCCAATGAAATTTTACACTTTTACACCAGAGGTTCGTTACCATTTTAAAGAAAAATATAATGGTTTTTATGTGGGCGGACATGCAGGCGCTGATATGTACGACCTTCAAAAATGGAATTATTGGGATACTAATAAATATGAGCACGGATTTGGTTACCGTTTTGGGGTTACAGTAGGATATAATCTAAAATTAAGCGATAAGTTTTTACTTGATATTTTTGCAGGAGGCGGATGGCACCAAGGTTTTTATCATGGATATTATAATGATGGAACTCCAGGGAGATATGAAAAAGCAGAACACTGGAATAAAAGCGGTGAATGGCTTCCTTATCGAGGCGGCGTAATGATTTCTTACAAATTATAATTAATTTGAAAGTTTAGGAAGTGTTTTAATATACAGATCCTCTACTTTTTTTCGAGCCCAATCTGTTTTTCTTAAAAAAGTAAGGCTTGATTTTATACTCGGATTAGAACTGAAACATTTTATTGGAATCAATTCTGCTAAAGTATCAAATCCGTAAAAATCTACTAGAATTTCTAGAATATTTTGAAGTGTAATACCGTGCAGCGGATCTTTAGATTTATTTTGCATTTCTATATATTTTAAAACAACAATAAAAAGACCGTACTTAAAAAAGCACGGTCTTTCTTTTTTTACAAAATTAATGAATTGATTTAAAACAATTCAATATAATTAAAATACAAATTTAAATCCAACAGAAAGCGGAGTTGTTAAGTTTGGTGCGCTTCCAGCTAATGCAGAATTGTAATAAGAGTCAACATTTGCCACGTGAGCTAATCCAAAATTTGTTACAGTTGTTTTCTCTCCATTCTCTGGTTTTAGAGTTGTAGATGTAAAGTTTGCTAAATCATAAGAAAATTCGACTGAGAAGTTTTTAGTTACAAAATAATCGAAACCTCCTGATACAGATAATCCAACTTGATTTACTTTTAGGTTACTTTCTTTTTCTTTTCCTGTAATAACCGGTAAAGCTAATTGCCCAAAGAAATATAAAGATCCTGCTACATTCCAGTATTTTCTTGCCAATGGCTGAATTACAAATAAATTAGTGTTTGCAGCAGTTTTAGCATCTGTTTCTGATTTAATATTAATGTAACCCAATCCTGCTCCAACAGCGATAGATGGTGTAATAAATGTTCCTACAATAGGCAATACAGTAAGATTTGTGCCTTTTGTATCTCCACTTTTTGTCTGCTGATAACCAAATTGTGAGGTTGCAAACCAAGCTCCTTTTAACCCTTGACTAGCATCTTGTGCTTTTACTGATAATCCAAATAATACAATGGTTGCGATAGTTAAAATTTTCTTCATTTTTAATGGTGTTTTTAAATTATGAAGCAAACTTATGAGTAAGTTTTTTCCTTAAAACTGATTTAAATCATTGTTTAAAAGAAATCTTTATTTATTTTAGATTGCAGTAAAGTTTTTCAATTTTGTTTACATTTGCACCTATGTTAAAATCAGTCAATATACTTAATAAAAGAGCTAGGTTTGATTATGAAATAATCGATACTTATGTAGCGGGAATTGTCTTGACAGGAACCGAAATTAAATCTATCCGATTAGGAAAAGCGAATATTACAGAAAGCTTTTGCGAATTTAATAACCTTGAACTTTTTGCCATCAATACTTACATTGAAGAATATTCTTTTGGAAATCAGTTTAACCACAAATCACGCAGCGAACGAAAACTTCTTTTGAACAAAAAAGAACTTAAAACGCTGCATAAGAGTGTTCAGGCAAAAGGTCTTACTATTGTACCTTTAAAATTATTTACCAATGAAAAAGGTCTTGCTAAGCTGCAAATAGGTCTCTGCAAAGGAAAAAAGAATTACGACAAACGTGAATCGTTAAAAGAACAAGACACAAAACGTGATTTAGACCGCATCAAAAAAGCGTACAACTAAACGTTATTTTTATTTTTAATCTGCTTTATTATTAATTTTTTATAGTTATTTTTACTACAAACAATATAACTATACCATATGAAAAAGCACTTAATTATGTTAATCGTTATTCTGTCACTTTCAAGCTGCGGCAGTAATACCTCTATTGTTAACAGCTGGAGAGATCCAAAAATAACTGTAGCTCAAGAACAATTTAAAAAAGTTTTAGTGGTTGCGCTGGTAAAAGATGAGGCTTCTAGAAGAGTTGCAGAAAACAGAATTGCAGCCAGTAATCCCATTTTTAAAACTTCTTATCAGTATTTAAATGAGACCACTAAACAGCTTTCGCAGGAACAAAAATTAAAAATTTTACAAGACGAAAATTTTGATGGTGTTGTAACAATGCGATTGGTTAGTACTGAAAAAGAAACTAATTACGTTCCTGGAACTTATACAGGAATGTACTACGGTGGTTTTGACGGCTTATACAGTGGAATGTATGGTTATGGTTTTGGAAATTGGTACGGAATGTATTCGCCAAATTTCTACGATCCGGGATATTATCAAGAAACAACATCTTACATGGTCGAAACCAATATTTTTTCGTTAAAAGAAAACAAATTAATCTGGACGGGAACTACAAAGTCTGATTACGTAACAGATTTAGGACAAACAGTAGATGCAATTATGCAGACAGTTGTCAAAGAAATGAGAAAAGACGGTTCTCTTCCTCCAAAATAAAAGAAACTTTAAAAAGCAACAATCAAATGTTGCTTTTTTTACGATTAAAAAAATGACTATTTTTGTCAAGACTTAAAATTTCATTTACATGAAATCACTTTTAAAAAATGCACGAGAACAAAAAGAATTAAAAACTCGTGAAGTAGCTCAGCTTCTTGGTATTGATCAAGCCTTAATTAGTAAATTCGAATCTGGAACGCGGAAACCCACAAAAGAACAAATTTCAAAACTGGCTAATCTTTTAGAGATAGATTACGAGACCTTGATGATTGCGTGGTTAAAAGAAAAAATTCTTTATGAAATTGGAAACGAAGAGTTTGCTTTGAAAGCTTTACTTTTAGCAGAACAGGAAATTCAAAACAATAACAAAAAACTAAATCCTGAAACTTTCCCATCTATAAAATCTTTATTAGACGAAATCGAGGCGTTAAAAAATAAGATATTATCTTTTCAGCATTTCGATCTGCATCGAATTTCTAAAATTTTGGAGCTTGAATTCATTTCTGAGATTAATAAAATGAACGGAAATTCTTTGACCTTTCAGGAAACTAAAGCTGTAATAAATGAAGGCTTGATGATTCCCGGCAAAAACATGCAGGAACATCTAGAAGCGGTAAATCTTAATGACGCTATTGGTTATATAAAAGATATAAACCAGAAGAAACTTCCAATATCAGAGAAAGATCTTCTTGCCGTTCATAATCTTATTTTTAGAGGAATTAAAATCGAAAATTCAGGAAAGTATAAAGAAGATCCAATCATTATTAAAGAAATGAATTTGTTTTTTAATTGGTATGAAACCAATAAAAACAATATGCATCCTTTATTATTAGCCACTGAAGCGCATCTTAAAATAATGTCAATATGTCCTTTTGAAAATGGAAATATTCAAATTGCAAATCTTTTAATGAATTGGATTTTATTAAAAAGCAGTTTTGTTTTTGCCGTAATAAAAGGAAATGAAGAAGAAATAAATAATTATTTAGCAACATTAGAATCGGCTCAGAATAAAAATGATAAGTCAGTCTTTATCAATTATATTCTTCAAAAGGAAAAAGAAAATCTAATTCATGCGATAACATTAGTCAATTAAAAAAGCCCGATCAAATCGGGCTTTTTTATTAATTTTTATCTTCTAACAAAGGAACAAATCTAAACTCTCCAAATTCATGTTTTTCAAATTGTGTTTCGTTCTTTCTTATTAACAAGGTCATAATCTGAACATCTTCACCTAACGGAATAACAAGCCTTCCTCCTATTTTTAACTGCGCCATTAATGGCTGCGGAATAAACGGTGCACCTGCTGTAACAATAATACTATCAAAAGGAGCGTAACCTGGAAGTCCTTTATAACCATCACCAAAAGACAGGTGTTTTGGGCGAATATTTAATTTTGGAAATAAGTTGGATGTTTTCTTAAATAATTCGTTTTGTCTTTCTACACTAAAAACTTTTGCTCCCAGCATACACAAAACAGCCGTTTGATAACCAGAACCAGTTCCGATTTCTAGAATTTTATGTTCTTTTTTCACTTCCAATAACTGTGATTGAAAAGCAACGGTGTAAGGCTGCGAAATAGTTTGCCCCGCGCCTATAGGAAATGCCTTATCTTGATAAGCATAATCTTCAAAACTTGAATTCAAAAAAAGGTGTCTTGGAATTTTTTTTATCGCCTCTAAGACCGCTCTATCAGTAATTCCTTTTTGTTCTAAAGTGCTTACTAATTGATTACGAAGTCCT
The DNA here is from genome assembly GCF_044005885.1 of Flavobacterium sp. FlaQc-30. NCBI lineage: Bacteria > Pseudomonadati > Bacteroidota > Flavobacteriia > Flavobacteriales > Flavobacteriaceae > Flavobacterium > Flavobacterium sp. FlaQc-30. Next base: position 383,478 of record NZ_JBIPCO010000005.1, read on the forward strand.
TGATGTTTGGCAGTATCTTTCAAAATGGGTAGGTTTTATTTTGGCAAAAATAAGAAACTAAATAGGAAATCAAAATAATGATTTTTAAATATTAAATCGTTAAATCTTTATTGCATTAACTTTCACTTTAAACAAATAAATTATATTTTTGTTTAAAATACATTCTCATGTTAAAAGTAGGAGTTTTAGGTGCTGGTCATCTTGGTAAAATACATTTACGCTTATTACAACAATCTGACCAATACGAATTAGTTGGATTTTACGACGAAAATCAAGAAAATGCCGAAAGAATTTCAAAAGAATTTGGCTATACAAACTTCAGCACAATTGCAAAACTTATTCACGCTGTCGATGTTATCGATATTGTAACCCCAACACTTTCGCACTATAAATGTGCAAAAGTGGCGATAAAATCTGGTAAACATATCTTTATAGAAAAACCAATTGCCAATACTGTAGAAGAAGCTGAAGAAATTATTGCTTTAGCCAAAGAATACAATGTAAAAGGGCAAGTTGGTCATGTAGAGCGTTTTAATCCCGCTTTTATTGCCACAAAAGAAATGATCGAAAATCCAATGTTTATAGAAACACATCGTTTGGCCGAGTTTAATCCTCGCGGTACAGATGTTCCTGTAGTTTTGGATTTAATGATTCACGACATTGATGCTATTCTTAGTGTTGTTAATTCAAAAGTAAAAGATATTCATGCAAGCGGTGTTTCTGTAATTAGTGACACTCCAGATATTGCAAATGCTAGAATTGAATTTGAAAATGGCTGTGTTGCCAACTTAACGGCAAGCAGAATTTCGATGAAAAACATGCGTAAAACTCGTTTTTTTCAGAAAGATGCTTATATCTCAGTTGACTTTTTAGAAAAAAAATGCGAAGTAGTCCGCATGAAAGATGCGCCAGAAACCCCAGGAGATTTTGATATGATCTTGCAGAATGCCGAAGGTGTAAAAAAACAAATCTATTTTACAAATCCAGATGTTGAACACAACAACGCAATTCTAGATGAATTAGAATCATTTGCAAACGCTATCAAAACAGATACAACTCCAGTGGTAACGCTTGAACAAGCAACTGATGCTTTGCGTGTCGCGTACCAAATAATTGATTGTTTCAATAAATAAAATAGTAAATAAATTTTAAAACTTAAATTAGCCACGTAATTTACTTCAAATAGTGAATTCGTGGCTAAAATCATAAATATAATATCAAAATTCAAATGAAAACGATAGCTGTAATTGGTGCTGGAACTATGGGTAACGGAATTGCTCACACTTTTGCACAAAGTGGTTTTGTGGTTAAACTAATTGATGTTTCAGAAAAATCATTAGATAAAGGAATGGCAACTATTGCGGCCAATTTAGACCGTATGCTTGCAAAAGGTTCTATAACTCAAGAAGACGTTGCAAAAACCATTACTAATATTATTACCTATACTGATATTAAGGATGGAGTTGTTGGTGCTGATTTAGTTGTTGAAGCTGCTACAGAAAATGTAGAATTAAAACTTAACATTTTCAAACAATTAAACGAAGCTTGTTCTCACAATACCATTTTAGCAACGAACACTTCTTCTATTTCAATTACGCAAATTGGTTCTGTTGTAGCACATCCTGAACGTGTTATTGGAATGCATTTTATGAATCCTGTGCCGATTATGAAATTAGTAGAAATCATCCGTGGATACAACACGAGCGATGAAGTCACTAAAATTATCATGGATTTATCTGTAAAACTTGGAAAAACTCCAGTTGAAGTAAACGACTATCCAGGTTTTGTGGCTAATAGAATTTTAATGCCAATGCTAAACGAAGCAATCGAAACGTTATACAATAAAGTTGCTGGAGTTTATGAAATTGATACAGTAATGAAATTAGGAATGGGTCATCCAATGGGACCGCTTCAATTGGCTGATTTTATTGGTCTTGATGTTTGCCTTGCTATCTTGAACGTAATGTACGAAGGTTTCAAAAATCCAAAATATGCACCTTGTCCATTATTAGTGAATATGGTTAGAGCAGGAAAATTAGGAGTAAAATCTGGTGAAGGTTTTTACGATTACAGCGAAAGCAAAAAAGCAGAGAAAATCTCTAAGCAGTTTTTATAAAAAAGAATTATCATGTCGATTCAGTCGAATTTAAATACAATCAAAGAAAGCTTACCTGAACACGTAACTCTAGTTGCCGTTTCAAAAACAAAACCTGTTTCAGATTTGATGCAGGCTTATGAAGCTGGACAGCGTATTTTTGGAGAAAACAAAATTCAGGAAATGACTGATAAATGGGAAGAAATGCCAAAAGATATTCAATGGCATATGATTGGTCACGTTCAGTCAAACAAGGTTAAATTTATGGCGCCTTATGTAACTTTGATACATGGTGTTGATAGTTTAAAATTGTTACAAGAAATCAACAAACAAGCTTTAAAAAACAATAGAATTATTGACTGCCTTCTTCAAGTATACATAGCTGAAGAAGAATCTAAATTTGGTTTAGACGAAGAGGAATTGAATGAACTTTTAGCATCTTCAGCATTTAAAGAATTGAAAAATATCCGAATTTTAGGATTGATGGGAATGGCTACTTTTACAGAAGATCAAAACCAAATTAGAAAAGAATTTACTCATTTGAAATCAATTTTTGATTCTATAAAACAACGTAAAGACGCACTGCAGTGCGCCTCTACCTTAGATCATTTTTCGACAATCTCAATGGGAATGTCGGGCGATTACCAACTTGCGATCGAATGCGGCAGTACGATGGTACGCATAGGAAGCAGTATTTTTGGAGGAAGATAAAAAAGATTAAAAAAAAATAATTCTTAACTAAGAAAAAACAAACGAATTAAACACAAATAAATGAAATCGATCATTTTACGAGAAATAAAATCTTTTTTCGGCTCACCTATCGGCTATTTGGTCATTGCCATTTTCCTGATAAGTAACGGACTTTTTTTATGGGTTTTCGAGGGAGATTACAATATCTTAAATACTGGTTATGCTGATTTGACTCCGTTTTTCACGTTAACTCCATGGATTTTGATTTTTCTGATTCCAGCCATTACAATGAGAAGTTTCTCTGATGAAAAAAAACAAGGAACACTAGAATTACTCTTAACTAAACCGCTATCGATTTGGCAGATTGTAAACGGAAAATTCTTTGGTTCTTTAATTCTTATTATTCTGGCAATCATCCCTACTTTTATTTATGTAAAAGTAATTTCAGGTTTAGGTTCTCCAGAAGGAAATATTGATATGGGAAGTACAATTGGGTCTTATTTTGGATTACTGTTTTTAATTGCTTCTTATTCTGCAATTGGAATCTTTACTTCTACCCTTTCAGAAAATCAAATCGTTGCGTTTATTATTGCCGTTTTTTTATGTTTTTTCTTCTATTTTGGATTTCAAGGTTTAGCAGGATTACTGCCAGGTTCTTCGAGCATCATTGCAGCATTTGGTATGCAGGATCATTTTAAAAGTATAAGCCGAGGTGTTATTGATACTCGTGATGTTATTTATTTTTTAAGCATCACTATATTATTTTTATCCTTTACCATTTACCAATTAAAATCTTTTAAAGCGTAATGAAGCCATATACTCAAAAAAACCTCAAAGCGTTAGGCATTACAATTTTTGTTTTAATTGTTTTAAATGTTCTCGGAAGCTTATTTTTTCACCGTTTCGATTTAACTAAAGACAAAAGATACACTTTATCTGAAACTTCTTTACAAATTGTAAAACAGGTTAAAAACCCATTATCTATTAAGATCTATATGCAGGGAGATCTTCCTGCAGATTTTCGTCGTTTACAGCAAGAAACTAAACAGTTATTAGAAGAATTTCAAGCTTACAACAACAATATTGTTTTTGAATTTGTTAATCCTATGGAAAACGGAGAAGAAAGCATGGACGTTGTAAAATCGCTGTATCAAAAAGGACTTACTCCAATAAACATTACTGTTGATGATAAAGGAAAACAATCTCAAGCGATGGTTTTTCCTTGGGCAATTGCAGTTTACAATAATAAAGAAGTTAATATTCCTTTATTAAAAAATATAATGGGAGCTTCAACTACTCAAAAAGTAATTGGTTCTATCCAGCATTTAGAATATTCAATTGCGGATGCAATTAATAAAATCACTAAAGACAGACAGAAAAAAGTTGCCATTATTAAAGGAAACGGTGAGTTATCTGAAATTCATATTGGCAAATTACTAAGACAAATTAAAGAAAGCTATTACATTGGCCCTTTTACCTTAGACTCTGTTGCCAAAGATCCAAACGGAACATTAGCAGCTCTTAAAAAATACGATTTAGCGATAATCTCAAAACCAACCGAAAGATTCTCAGATGAAGAAAAACAGGTTTTAGATCAGTTTGTCATCAACGGCGGTAAAACGATATGGCTTATTGATCAGGTCGCTGCAGACATGGATAGTTTATACAATCAATCCGGTGCAATTTTAGCTTATCCGAGAGATCTGAATTTAAATGATATGTTCTTCAAATACGGATTTAGAATTAATCCTGATTTAGTAAAAGATGAGCAAGGAAGTCCAATAAAACTGGCAACAGGAGAACAAGGAAGTGCAACGCAGTACCAAGATTTTATCTGGAAATTTGCTCCGCTTGTTCGCCCTAACACCGAGCATCCAATTGTAAAACATTTGGGAGGTATTAAGTTCGACTTTGCAAATCCAATTGATACGTTGAAGAACGGAATTAAAAAGACTATTTTACTGCAATCTTCTCAATATTCAAAACAAATTGGTTCTCCAGCTGAAGTTAATTTGAACGTTGTTGCTGAAAAAACATCTCCGCAAGATTATATCAATAAAGGATACTTAAACTTGTCTGTTTTATTAGAAGGAAATTTCCATTCTGCTTTTGAAAATCGTGTTTTACCATTCAAAGATGATTCATTCCAAGCAAAAGGAAAACCAACCAAAATGATTGTTATTTCTGATGGAGATTTGGCAAGAAATCAATTAGACAAAAACATGATGCCGGTTGAACTGGGTTATGATCAAAGAACTGGAAATCTTTACGACAATAAAGATTTTATGATGAATTGTATTAATTACCTGCTGGACGATACTGGACTTATTAACATTAGAAGCAAAGATGTTGAACTGCCATTATTAGACAAGGAAAAAGTTTATGAAAATTATACCACAACACAATTCATAACTATCGGACTTCCAATTCTAATTTTACTGGTTTTTGGGCTTATATTTACATTTATAAGAAAAAGAAAATACAGTAAATAGATGTTGATAAAAAAATTGGAAAACTAAGAATGTTTACGATATATTTGTAATCTGTATCTTTAGAATATAAATACTAAAGAATACTCCAAAAAATAAAACAAAAGACGATGAAATTTATAGTATCGAGTTCGTACTTATTAAAACAATTACAAGTTCTAGGCAGTGTTATTAACAGCAATAATACACTTCCTATTTTAGATAACTTTTTATTTGAACTAGACAATAATGAGTTGACAGTTTCGGCATCAGATCTTGAAACGACAATGTCAGCGACATTAACAATCGATTCTACAAGTAAAGGAAGTGTTGCAGTACCTGCAAAACTTTTACTTGAAATTTTAAAAACATTTCCTGAACAGCCTTTAACTTTTACAGTTGAAGATAACAATACTGTTGAGATCAGCTCAAACTCAGGAAAGTATGCTTTAGCATATGCTGCTGGAGAAGAATTTCCTAAATCTGTAAATCTTGAAGAGCCTTCAGTAACTTTAGTTCCTGCTGATGTTCTAGCAACTGCTGTAAGTAAAACTATTTTTGCTGCTGGAAACGATGATTTACGTCCGGTAATGTCTGGAGTATTCTTCCAGTTTTCACCAGAAGGATTGACTTTTGTAGCTACAGATGCACACAAATTAGTAAAATATGCACGTACAGATGTCAAAGCGTCTCAAGTGGCAGATTTTATTATGCCAAAGAAACCTTTAAATATTTTAAAGAGTATTTTAGGAGCTTCTGATGCTGAAGTAAAAATTGAATACAACGACTCAAATGCAACTTTCTCATTTGATAATTATATTTTAACATGTCGTTTAATTGATGGAAAATACCCTAATTATGAAGCGGTAATTCCAAAAGAAAATCCAAACAAATTAATGATCGATCGTTCATTATTTTTAAGCTCTGTTAAGCGTGTTGCGATTTTCTCAAATAAAACAACACACCAAATTCGTTTAAAAATTGCTGGAGCTGAATTAAATGTTTCTGCAGAAGATATAGATTACTCAAATAAAGCTGAAGAAAGATTAACTTGTGATTATCAAGGAGATGATCTTCAAATTGGTTTTAACTCACGTTTTTTAACTGAAATGCTTACTAACTTACAATCAGACATGATTATGTTAGAAATGTCATTGCCTAACAGAGCAGGAATCCTTACTCCTGTTGATGGTTTAGAAGAAGGAGAAACCGTTACTATGCTTGTAATGCCTGTAATGTTAAATAGTTAACATCAAAACTTCTTTTTGTTACAGAGATTTTTTTTAATTTCAAATTAAAGACATATCATTGTAAAAAAAATAATATCGCTATTAACCAACCATTTTTTATACCTAGAAACCGCAATTCTTTTTGAGAGTTGCGGTTTTTTAGTTCTACTATAAAATCTAGTTTTTCTTCTTTTTAAAACCAAAATAATAATTCAGTCCTAATCCTAGAGTTCTGCTGTCGTATCTTGTTTCACTCTTTTCTACTCTTCCTAAAGCTTTTCCCATATTTACGCCGGTATAATATAAGTTAACAGCCAAAGAGTCGTAATTTTTATCAGAAAGAATAATATCTAAACCAACCCCAATTCCAATTGATTGCTGCCATTCTGTTACAGTTTCCTTCTTTGTTGTTATTTGAGCTTGACTACTTTGATTAATTGCGGTATAATTTCCTTGAGCCTCAATTCTTGCAATGTTATAAATAGGCAGAATTTGCAAAAGTGCATCACCTGCACTATACTCTCCACAAGAGATACATATTTTAGGCGTAAAACCAAAATTTAAAGCTGAAGCATTCGCTGTAGATACGCTCGTAACATTTCCCTGATCATCTAATTTACTATAGTCTTCAAGACTTCCGTAGTAATAACTAACACTTAATTCTGGTTTTAAAAACTTATAAACCTTAACTTCTAAGCCTAATCCACCCTGAATATACACAGATTCTTGAAAATCTGTATGCCGATAAAGGCCTAAATCTACAGAACCTCTTACTTGTGCGTTTAATGATACGGAAAACAGAATCAATAAAAAGCCATATGTTTTTTTCTTCATAGTAAAAATTACAGTGTTTTTTAAATGGACAAATCTTTACAGACTTATTTGTGCTAAAATACTTATTTCCTTTACATAAAAAACTTTTTCTTTAGGTCTCAAAAGGAGATTATTTACTCAGAAACAAATATTTCTTATTTTTGTAATATGAAAATAGAAATTTGGTCGGACATCATGTGTCCGTTTTGTTATATCGGAAAAAGGCAATTGGAAACGGCTTTAGAACAGTTTCCTAATGATAACATTGAAATTGAATGGAAAAGTTTTCAGCTTGATCCAACAATTGAACCGCAATCAGGTAAAGATGTTTACACATTTCTAGCGGAACGCAAAGGTATTTCTGTAGAACAATCTATAGAAATGCATAAAGGTGTCGTAGAACGTGCTAAAAGTGTTGGTTTAGATTATCATTTTGATAAAGCAGTTATCTCAAACTCTCTAACAGCGCATAGAATTATTCATTTGGCAAAAAAGAATAATCTGGGCGACGAAATGGAAGAAATTTTCTTCAAAGCTTATTTTACAGAAGGACGAGATTTAAATGATGCTCAAACTCTAATCGAATTAGGAACAAAAGCAGGTTTAAATCCAGACGAAGTTAAAGAAGTTGTTGAAAATGAAAATCTTTATTTAAATGATGTTCATTCAGACATTCACGAAGCTAATCAAATTGGCGTACAAGGAGTTCCGTTTTTTGTTTTTGATAGAAAGTATGCTGTTTCTGGCGCACAGCCGGTTGAAGCTTTTGTTCAAACCATTAAAGAAGGGCTTAAATAAATTTTAGTTTTTGATTTTAGAATGTAGATTTTAGATTTCGCTCAGAGTGGCAAAATCTAAAATCTAAAATTATATAACTCCCATTTTCTGCATTAAGAAAGTAGCACTTTTATTTTTGCAGATTCCTGCGCGAAGTTTGTAATCAAAATGAAGCTCGTTGTCCTTTATTTCGACTTCAAAACATTGATTAGTTAGAATCTCTGGATATTCATTTGTTGTTAAACAAACCTCAATATCGTGTGTTGCTATTGCACCAATTGCTTTTTTTGCAATGACTTTCTTTACTACCTCAATAGTTCCATTTCGTTTATCATCAGAATTTGTACCTCTTAAAATTTCATCCAGCAGAACGAACGCAGGACGATCTTCTAAAGCGTCCATAATTTGTTTTAAACGTTTAATTTCAGCAAAAAAGTACGATTCGCTGTCTGCTAAAGAATCAGACAATCGCATTGAAACCAAAACTGGAAGTGGATGCATATTCGCTTTTGAAGCACAAACAACTGAACCAATTCCACCAAGAACCATATTAATTCCTAAACTTCTCAAAAAAGTACTTTTTCCAGACATATTTGACCCTGTTAAAATCATAAATGACTCAGGATAAAAGTGCGTATCATTCCCTACTCTGCTTATCGGATTTAGTAATGGATGGCTTAGATTTTCGAAACCTATTTTGTATTCCGTATTAATTTCAGGATATACAAAGTCTGGATTATTATGTGCTAAATTTGCTAAGCTATTCAAAGCTTCAAATTCGCCAATAATTGAGATCCATTTTTCAAGTTCTTCTGAATAGTTTTCTTTCCATTTTAAAAGTGATCTTAAAACATGAAGATTAAACAAAAAAGTACCGTTAAAAACAATTGCAGTTACCAAATTATTTATCGTATCCATTCTGGAAAACAATTCAGATAATTGTTTTAAATGTGTACTTGCAGTCGCATTTTTAAAAATTAACTGTTTCTGCAAGTCGATTAATTTCTTTGATTGAAAAGTCTCTTTTTCTATTTTTTCAACTAATAAACTATATTGTTTTATGATTTTATCAACGTTATCGGCCTTAGCAATTTCTGAATGAATTCGCTTGAAAGATTTTCCCATAACCATCATATTGAATATAAAAATATAGGTTAAATAGGATAATAAAATGGTTTTTGATGTAATAATATAAGCGATCAAAAAACCAAAAAAAAGAGTTGGAAGAATAACTGAAAGTGCAATTAAAACTTTAGGTAAAGTATTATTTTTAAATGAATTCCAATGAAGTAATGATTCATACGAACTTTTAGAATCGTTGCTTACAATTCCTAAAGCATGAAATTCCTGACGCCAATCAATCTTTTTATTTAATTCATGAATAGCCTCTTGATTTTCAAGAATTGTTTCATTAGGAAACAGAATTAATAATTTTTCTGCTAATGTTTTCTTACCAATAAAAGTAGCGGTTCGGTTTAAGTTTTGAAATAACGAATGCTCTCCAAAAATATCTAAATCGTAAGCATAAGGATGATGAAAATCATTGAATTCAATTCCGTTTTCAAAAGGAAGTTTTTCTCTTTTTAAAAATGAAATTTCATTTTCATTGATTTTTAATATTGCTTTTGTGAGTTCCTTTTCAATTGATAATTTAGAATGGATTCTCATTAAAATAAGAAAACCAACAAAAGATAAAAAAGCAAAACCAACATAAAATAATTGATTTGTTTTGATGTAATAAAACAACATAAACAAGCATAAAAAAACGCTTAACAGTCTTAAAACACTGATGCTGTTGTATCTTTTATTGATTTTATTAAAAACTTTTGTGTAGTGTTCAACTTTATTTTGATATAATTCCATCTTTATCTTTTAATGAAATACAAATATAGGTTTTACACTTACAAAAAGCTTGCGTTTACTAGTGAATTCATTTTTCGTGCATGATCAAAACAGGTATCGAAACTTCTTTAGTGATTTTTTTACTAAAACTAGATTCGAAAATCGACTCAAAAAAAGATCTCTTATGCGTGATAGTCGTCAGAATATCAATGTCTTTATAAAGAATAAAATCAAGAATGGTTTCTTTTATTTCATCGCTTGGCAATACTAAAAATTCGACATTTTCAGCTGCAAATTCTTTATCCCATTCTTTAATTGTCGCATCATCAACATCAGTATCAGATGATCTTACGTACAAACTTTTTACTTTCGCATCTGTTTTCTTTGCGATTTTCAATATTTTTCTAAGTACTTCTTTGTCTTTCTCACGATAGCGGGTTGTAAAACCAATTGTTTTGATTTTCTTAAATTTAGCATCGGCCGGAACACATAAAACCGGTACATCAACTCCTGAAATTACAGAATTAGTATTTGATCCCGTAAAGAATTTTGTCCAGTCAGAAGCGCCTGTAGTTCCCATTATTACAAAATCGATCTGATCCTCTTCTACTGCATTTTTAAGATTATAGATTAAATCACCATCCATTAAACGGTGCTTAATGACAATATCATCTAACTTTCGTTCGGCAGCAATAGCGCGAAGTTTAGGAATTTCATCTTTAAACATTTCAAACTTTGCCAATTCAATCGAACTGTAAATTGAAGCGTAATTCTCTGGAAAGAACTGACTGTCATAAACCGGAATCTCAAATGTATGAAGCAAAACAAGCTCGGCTTTGACAATTTTAGCAAATTCTAAAGCGTGTACAAACGCATTTGTTGCTGCTTCAGAAAAATCCGTAGGAAATAATATCTTTTTCATTTTATTTGAGTTTTATAGGTTTATTACTCAAATTTAAACATTATAAAAACAAAAAGGTCTGATAATTATCAGGAATTTAACAATTAATATTTTCTTAATAGGATAAATAAAAAGAGTTATTCTCATCCATAATTCAATCACTAAGCTCTTTTAATGATTTCTGCTTTTTTTATACCTTTGCACTATGATAAATCAAGATTCTATAGTTGCATTGGCTACTCCATCTGGAGCGGGCGCTATTGCAATAATTCGTATTTCGGGTGCTGAAGCCATTACAATTGGTAATTCTGTTTTTAAATCCATTAAAAACAAAGACTTAACGAAGCAAAAAACACATACTTTGCATTTAGGGCATATTATAGATAATGAAAAAACACTTGACGAAGTTTTGATATCTGTTTTTAAAGGTCCCAATTCTTATACAGGCGAAGACACTATCGAAATTTCTTGTCACGGCTCTACTTATATTCAGCAGCAGATTATTCAGTTATTATTACGAAAAGGATGCAGAATGGCTGATGCAGGAGAATTTACTTTAAGAGCTTTCTTGAACGGAAAACTTGATTTATCACAAGCAGAAGCAGTTGCTGATTTGATTTCATCAGACAATGAGGCTTCACACCAAATCGCTATGCAGCAAATGCGCGGCGGATTTAGTAATGAAATTGCTAAACTGAGAGAGGAACTTTTAAATTTTGCTTCTTTAATTGAACTTGAGTTAGATTTTGCAGAAGAGGATGTTGAGTTTGCTGATAGAACACAATTCCATGAATTACTGAACCGAATTGAATTTGTTTTAAAACGCTTAATTGATTCGTTTGCAGTTGGAAATGTAATTAAAAACGGAATTCCCGTTGCGATTGTAGGTGAACCTAATGTTGGAAAATCGACTTTGTTGAATGCTTTATTAAACGAAGAACGTGCGATAGTTTCGGACATTGCTGGAACAACTCGTGATACTATTGAGGACGAATTAGTGATTGGCGGAATTGGTTTCAGATTTATTGATACGGCAGGAATTCGCGAAACTAAGGATGTGGTTGAAAGTATTGGAATCAAAAAAACTTTCGAAAAAATTGATCAGGCTCAGGTTGTGATTTATTTGTTTGATGGCTTAAAGTTCCAGGTTTCAAGTTCTGAGTTTGTTTCTGAAATTGAACAAATCAAAAATAAATATCCGCTTAAGCCTTTAGTAATTGTTGTAAATAAAAAAGATATATTGTCTGCTGATGAAGTTTCAAACATCACGACTAAGCTTGAAAATTTAAATGCAAAACTTTTATTGATTTCTGCTAAAGAGAAAATTGGTGTGGACGATTTAAAGAACGAATTGCTTTCTTTTGTAAATACTGGTGCTCTTCGTAACAATGAAACTATAGTAACAAATACAAGACATTACGATTCTTTACTTAAAGCTTTAGATGAGATACAAAAAGTAAAATACGGTCTTGAAACTAATCTTTCAAGTGATCTTATTGCGCTTGATATCCGTGAAGCTTTATACCAATTTGGACTGATTACAGGTCAGGTTTCTAATGATGAATTGCTTGGTAATATTTTTGCTAATTTTTGCATCGGGAAATAAATGACAATACAAGATTTAGTTGGTGATTATTCTATTTCAGGAAAAAATCAAGACGAAAACCATGAAATAACCTATAAAGGTATTTTGAGTTTATCTTTGGATAAAAACAACCGAATTAAAGCGAAATGGCTTATTAATAATTCGCAAGAACAAAAAGGTTCTGGTTTCTTTAAAGACAATATTCTGGTTATCAATTTCAGTTACAAAGGCGAAGACAACAAAACTTATAAAGGAGTTGCTGTCTATCGATGCTTAACCAAAGACGTTTTGGACGGATTTTGGTCTGAAAAGCACGGAAACCCACTCTATTTAGGAGCTGAACATTGTTTGAGGATAAAAAGTGCTGAAAAGTTAAACTAGTACTAACGAATAAGAAAGTGTTATTCTATGAACGCGGTTTAGGCAAATTTCTATCGTACATAACAATAGTTCCTGCCACGGCTACATTTAAACTCTTTACTGATTTGAATTTTACCAAATGGTGGCATTTTTCCATTACTTTTTTTGATAAACCGTGATCTTCTGCACCCAATAAATAAACACAACGTCTTGGGTGTTCGTAGGTTTCTAAATCAGAAGCTTTCTCGTTTAGTTCAACACCTACTAATCGCGCTCCTTTAGGTAAGTTTTCAAGGAAAGCTTCAAAAGTATCGTAATGAAAATAAGGAATCGCTTTTACAGCATCGTGAGTATCACAGGCTTGTTTGGCATATCGATTTCCTATGGTAAATATAAAAGTAGCGCCTAAGTTTTGAGCCGATCGCCACAAAACACCTAAATTTTCGGGTGTTTTACCATTTTGTATACCTATTCCAAAATATTCGTTTGTAAAATTATCATTCATAAGGGCAAAAATACGAACTGTCTAAGTATAAATCAATTTTTTATTGAGATACAACAAATATTATAAAAGGCACTAACTTCTAATGAAACTAGTGCCTTTTTACGATCTACTTTATTATTTTACTTCTCCTTTTTCTGATTGTAAATCTTCCAAGATTGGAGTTTCTGCTGCCTTAATTGATGATTTAAAAAATGTTTTCGCGAATCTATCTTCCCATCCACCCGCCATCAACAGTTAATAATGCTCCGTGAACATAATTAGCTGCATTTGAGCACAGAAAAACAATTGGTCCTTTAAAATCTTCTGGTTCTCCCCAACGATTGGCAGGAATACGTCCTAAAATAGACTGGTTTCTATTTTCATCCGCACGCAGGGCTGCTGTATTGTCAGTAGAAATATAACCTGGTACAATTGCGTTTACATTTACGCCTTTTGCAGCCCATTCATTGGCAAAAGCTTTTGTTAACTGAGCAATCGCTCCTTTACTTGCAGCATAACCCGGAACGGTAATTCCTCCTTGAAATGAAAGCAGAGAAGCTATAAAGATAATTTTCCCCTGTCCTTTTTTTACCATCTCCTTACCAATTTCCTTTGTCAAAATAAAAGGAGCAGTTTGATTAACAGCTATAACTTCATCCCAATATTCATCAGGATGCTCAGCTATAGGTTTGCGTAAAATAGTTCCTGCGTTGTTGACCAGAATATTTATATGAGGATGATCTTCTTTTACTTTTTTAATGAATTCCTTTAACGATTCTCGATTTGAAAAATCACATTGATAAGCATAGAATTTTCTTCCCGTCGCTATTATTTCTTGTTCTACCTCACTTCCACTCGATTCTAAATTGGCCGATACTCCAATAATATCTGCACCAGCTTCTGCTAGAGCGATAGCCATTGCTTTACCAATTCCTCTTTTGCAACCGGTTACCAATGCTAATTTGCCTTCTAATTGAAACATCTGTATTGATTTCATTTTTTTTATTTTAGGGTTACTATCAGAGGCTCCTTAATTTGTTGAAAAAATCGATCTAAGTACTCAAACCATTGTTTGGAGTCAACTATTTCTCCAGCCTTATTCCAAGCTGCTCCAGCATAGTAAACAATCGATTCGTTGCTTTTGACTGTAGTTTTGGCCAATAGCTGCTTATTGTCCACAAACATATTACTTACTGACGATGTCAATATAGTGCCAACACCTGTAATACCATCTTCACCATGATTAGGTTCCCAATATCCCATTATACCTTGCTGTTCGTTTAATGACATAATACCATTTTCAGGTCTTTTTATTATACCTACAACAACAGGCAAAGGTTTATTATCTTCAAAAGTATAAATGTTTTCTATGCGATTAAGTTGTGATCCTGCATCTAAGGAAATGACTTTTATTGCCCTAACTTTGATTCCTCCAGCATTCCAAGTATCGTAGGTTAACTGAAAAGAAGACCGTAACCGCCCGTTATCCAATACTTTCCATTGATGGTAATTTGCCGAATAACGAATGGTATCATTTACATATGGTGCCATATTTCCAGCACCTAAAGAAAATCCCACATGATAGTAATCCATTCCGTTACCATTATCTAAATGATAGTTCCCTAGTTTATATCGTTCATCAATAACTAATTTATCCGTTCGTTTAACCCAAACATCTAAACCGTACGCATCTTCTTTTGTTTTTTCTATGGCTTTCCCATAGGTACGAAAAGCTATTTTGTCATTTTCCCAAGCAAAATCATCTTTACGTTCTGGTACGAAACGAGCGTAGGTTTTGGCATTAAATGCTTGTGGTTTTCCTTGTTGTATCAAAAGAGTAAGTGTCGATTTTGCTTTAACATTAACCTGAACTAATAAGTTTTGAATACTTTGTAAACCTTGGTGTTCAAGCTGAAAAGGAATTTGTTTTTTGGTTATTGCATCAATCACTAAAAAATTAGTAGTATCGATTTTTGGAAAACGGGATAAAACATTTTCCCATTTAACTGCCACAACGCTTTCTTTACGTGCTAAAGCTGAACTGTTTTGAATATTAATTATGGCTTTTGTTTGTTGTCCAAAAATGGATATAGGTAAAATAAGAGCAACCCAAAAAAAGGTTTTGATAATTTTCATAATTCGTTATCTTAATTCATTAATGCAAGCAATTTGATTTTCTTGAGCTTTAAAGTAAAAATAAGCTTCTATCCTTTACCACGAGTATAAGCTGCATGGTGTTTCAAACACTCCTGATTATTAGTTCGGTCATGCCTATTTGAACCTTGCAGGTTTGTACCACATCAAACTCAGAGCAGTGATATTTATAGTATAAGATTAATATTCTACTTTATAATCTTTTTTAAAGGACTGATTACTCCATGCTCTTTTTGCTGTCCAGTCTGCAGCGGGTCCAGTCCAAAATATATTATCTGCAGGCAATCCTAATGTTAAGAATCCCAAAGTAGCCATATATAAACTTCCAGTCGAAGTATATTGATCAGCTATCATAGGTTGATGCCCACAGAAACCTAGTACTAACCATCCGTTTTTGTCAAAATTATCACATCCATCATACATGCGGTGCATTACAGCAGTTAAACCACTACGTACTTGCGAAGGCGTTATATGTTCTGGTAATTTTTCCATAAGTGCTGTTTGCGCCAGAGCTTGAAAAGCTCCAGTACGATACGTAATGGAACGACCAAATGCAGGATAACTTCCGTCAGGGGCAATAACGCGTTCTAAAAATTCTGAATATCGAATCATTCTTTTTACAGCTGTTTCATATTCGTCTTTATTAATCTTATTCTTATCTACCAACACTTTTAAAAAGTCTACTAACATAGGATGTATAACATAACTATTATAATAATCCATACTGAAACTAGGGCCATCACTATACCAGCTGTCACCTTGATACCATTCGATCATTTTCTTTTTAGCAAACTCAATACGAGCAGGATCAGGTTCTTCGCCAACGCTCAATAAGAATACTTCATTTATACCTGCAAATAATAACCAATTATTGTAGGCACCGGATCTGGTACGTAATGTTTTAAACTCTTCTACTATTCTCTTTTTAGTTACAGAATCCAATGGATCCCATAATGCTTTTGGGGCACGCAGAAACGCTTGAGCCATATAGGCCGCATCGACAATAGGTTGTTTTTCAGAGCGAAAATTCAAGTAATCAGCACTATTTGGATCAACAGCATGTGTTAATCCTTTGAGTAGTTCTTGACGTAATTTTTTTCGCAAAATTCCTTCTTTTGTATTATCATCTGCAAGAGCCAGCCAAGGAGCAATACCCGCCATGGTTCGACCTACTGCTTCGAGATAGGTCACTTTTTTTACCTGTAAATAATAATCTGGCCCCATCTCCAATGGCATGTTTTTCTTCAAAGTTTCTTCCGCCAGATTGTGCACTACTGGATATGAAATTTTATACAACAATTGAGACCAATACTCTCTGTCTTGTTTACCATTGGCACTAATTAATTGCTTCTCTTGGGATTTATCTTTGTTTTTTTGAGCAGAGACATTATATGCTGGCAGACTTACTGCTAATAATAACAGCACAGCACTAACATTCGAAATTTTTCTATTTATTCCATTCTTCATATCGCTATTCTGGATTGTATTGTTAATTCTCTTTCCTTTTGAATTGTTTTTTTTACTAATAAAATCAATAATCTACCGCATAGTCTTTTTTAAAGGATTGACCAGTCCAAGCTTTTCGCTGGGTCCAATCTGTAAAAGCCCCTGTCCAAAATTCATGTGTATCAGGTAAACCTAATGGCAAGAATACTAATGATGTAATGTACATACTGCCAGTATTGGAATAATAATCGGCAATATCTTTTTGCTTGCTACCTACCAATCCTAAGGTTAGCCAATCGCCATTTGTAAAAGTGGATGGAATGAACATATTCTTCATTACTGCAGTTAAAGCACATCGAACCTGTGCAGGCTTTATTTCTTCAGGTAAAGCATCATCCAAGGCTAATTTCACCAATGGCTGAAACGCCCCAACACGATAAGTCGAAGAACGTCCTACTGCCAGGAATGTACCCTCAGGCGAAATATAACGCTCTTGAAAAGAGGCATAACGCTGCATTCTTTTATAAGCAATATCGTATTCTTTAGTATCTCTTCTTCCTTTTGCTGTATTTACTTTTAATACTTCCACCAGCATATTGTGAATAACAAACCCGTTATAGTGATCAAAATGGAATTTATCGCCATCGCTGTACCAACCATCACCAACATACCACTTATTTATTTTATCAATCGCAGTATCTATTCTTGCAGCATCAATATCTTCACCTATACTTAGTAAAAAACTCTCGATTGTAGCGGCAAATAACACCCAGTTATTATTAAATGGTTTTATCTGACGAATAGTTTTAAATTCATATATATAGCGCTGTTTGGTTATAGGATCTAGTGGTTCCCACAATACGGCAGGAGCCGTCAATAAGGCTTGTGCTATATAAGCGGCATCTACCAAAGGCTGAGCTGTTTTTGTTGATCCCCAGTATAAATAATCTGGACTATTAGGATCTACTGCATGTGCAAGACTTTGCTGTACTTGCACTAGAAGTCTTTTTCTAACAGTACCTTCAGCAGAATTATCTACGGGCAGCGCAAGAAAAGGTGCAAGCCCAGGAATCAGCCGTCCAAAGGCCTCCATATACGCCACTTCTTTATTTCGACCATCCCAAATGGGACTGTATTCTACTGGCATATTTTTTCGTAATTCTCCTTTGCTCATATTACTTAAAACAGGAGTTGCAATCTTATCCATTAAATCTACCCAATACGCTCGGTCATTTTGTTTGACTGGCATATTGTCATCCAAGATAGCATTTGTGTTCGCCACTATATTTTGTCCAGGAATAAAACCTGTAATAGCAAGCAAAGATGACCATTTCAGAAAATTTCTTCTTTGTATCATTTCTTTTTCTTTTTGTATTGTTTATAAGCACTATTCTGGATTGATAATTAAACATGTTTCAATTCCATGTGCTAAAAACGGAGTTATATTTTTTTTGAAAATTAGTGCCCTCGACTAAAAGTCTTTTTAAATTTTATAAATACCATTTCTTATATCGCAGTAATGCCTCCAAAAAATAATAATCAGCATAAGTAAGCGGCACATCCACTTCTGATTTAAATGGCAAAGCGCCTACACTGTGCATTAAAAGAAACCCTCCATTTTCTCCTAACTTAGCTCGGTATTTGTCTGAAGCAAGTGATTGGATTATCGTTTCAGCTACTGCAACATATTCTTTTTTTTCTTTTTTATTAGAATATTGTCCTAATTCTAATAGTGCTGAAGCAATTAATGCACCTGCCGAAGCATCACGTAAAGCATTTGGTATGTTTGGTGCATCAAAATCCCAATACGGAATCTTATCTGCTGGTAAATTAGGGTTATTAAGGATGAACTTGGCTATATTTTTTGCCTGTAATAAATAGTTTTTGTCTTTTGTAAAACGATACATCATTGTATACCCATACAAACCCCATCCTTGACCTCGAGACCAAGCCGATGAATCTGCTGCTCCCTGCCAAGTTACTTTGCGTAAAACTTCACCCGTCGTTAAGTCATAATCTAATACATGATAGGAACTATAATCTGGTCTAAAATGATTTTTTATAGTGGTATTTGCGTGTGTAATAGCAATTTCTTTGAATTTAGGATCTGCACCGTTATCACTTGCCCAACTCAATAGTTCTAAATTCATCATATTGTCAATAATCACTGGGCATTTGAAATTCTTGCTGCTGTCCCAACTTTGAATTGCTTTTATAGAAGGACGGTATCGAGTTGACAAGGAAGCTGCTGCTGTATCAATAGTTGCCTTGTCTTCTGGTTTACCAAAAAGTCTATAAGCATTACCAAAACTACAATACATCATAAAACCAAGATCATGATTACCTGTATAGTGTTTTTCTTTTTCCAGAATTGCCAATCGTTTTTCGGCTTCTGCTTTTATTTCAGCATCTTTTGTGTACTCATAAATATATAAAAGAGTTCCAGGAAAAAAACCACTGCACCACCATTTAGTATTACTCGTTTCTACCTTATTTTCTTTTTTGTTAAACGTTACTGGCATAACATCTCTTGCAACGTTTTTACCTAGCAGCTTATATTGTTGAGCAGCAAAATTAAATTCTTCATCAATGAGTTTCGTCATTCTATTTTTAGTTGACGTATTTTCGGTTGATGAGCCTTGTGCTAAAATGGCGTTAGATATCCATAAACATAAGATTACTATAAAAACAGACTTCTTTCTGGCTGATTGTTTCATGCTTTTTGGGTTAAATTAGATTTTGTAATATGTTCTTAATAAATTTTCACAAACGTTTTTTCAATAATGTGTTTGTTTTCAGTTTTACTAGTTTTCAACGATTTGAAACTTATATTTGTTGGCAGATAATTTTTTCTTGTCGGTCATTACAATCCGATATAATCTATCTTGTTTCCAAGAACTTAGTAATCGTTTATCAGTAAGAATCAGTTCTTCTATTTTTACACTAAAAAGATCTTCAGGATAATAAAAACTAACGCTTCTTCCTTCTTTATCTTTCAATTTTATTTTGCCTTCTTTTTCCAATACAGGAAGCTGTGCTACTATAAAATGTTGTATTGATTCTCCTTTATATTCTTTCAATTCAAATTGATCTTCAATAATTAGTACAGACTTAGATGCTCTTTTTAAAGTATAAGTTCTATTCCACGATTTACAAGAAGCAGCTTCTGGATAGGCACCAGCCAAGTTCAAACTAAAACGGAGCTGCGATTTAGAGTTTAGAAAGTGAACTTCCGAAGCTTTGAATTTTTTCCCGTCAACTTGAGCAAAACCATTAATCATAGGTAGGTTATGATAATCAGACTGCATAGTCCAAATTTTATATCGCTCGGGACCAAAAGTTTTTTTAGAATAGGTTTCGACTCCAATATCTACAAAAAGCGGCTTACCATCATGATAAAGTATAAAAGTCCCCACATCATTGTGATTGTGACTTTCGTCATTGTACCCTCCTTTTGCAGCAAAGAAAAAACCTTTTGAAGCGCTTTTATCTGTTCTTCCTCCAGCAATTTCAGTACCATTATACCAAAAAGACATTTCGATTGATTCGACAGATGGAGTGTCTTTAAGTAAGGGATAAATATCAATGTTATGAAGTGCAATATCTAAAGAACCTTTTGTGGGGTTTAGATAGAAATCTTCTTTCTTGGCCAAAAAAGATCCAAATTGTTTTAATGAAGTATCGTTTACATAAGTGCCATACCTAAAAACTATACCTGGAGAAGTCTGCAGCCTTACTGAAGAATCAGCAAAATTGATGTAATAGTCGTCATAAATATGGGCATTCAAAATGTATTTCCCCATGTTTTTTATGATAGGAAAATCAGACAAGGATATTTTTCCTCCTGAGTAAGTTTTAAGAAGTTCCAAATACTCCATCATCTTGGCAGCAGCATGACTCCAATAAGCTGGTCCCTCCTCGCAAGCGCCATCATCTTTATAGTAATTTATAAACTTATCTACCGATTTCATACTCTTCTCTATCACCTGTTTACGTGCTTTTGGCGTTATTTCTTCTCCTAGTAATAAGGTGCTTAAGAGTACATTATAATTGCACCACGGATTCCAATTGTTTACAAAATTTTCATTTTTAAAACTCATCCACCAAAAATCATCTCGAGTAATGTAAGGTTCAATAATTCTATGTGTAATTTCATAAGGAATCCTAGCTTTTAAAAATGGAGATACTTTTTCAAAATCATCTTTAAAAAAATAATAAGTCCAAGCGAGCGTACTGGCCATTTCTCCAGCTCCTAAATCGATTATTGGATCATTTATGTTTGGAATTCCTGCTCCTCCTTTTTGTGAAGGCAAATGGGCAGATAAAACCCATGTCGATTGCTCACATACCGCCCAACTTCCGTTAATGATAGCATCAATAAATTTTCCTTGACCTTCAAGAACTTCAGCAAGAACTAATTTTTTCAAAACATCAAGACCATCAGACCAATACTGTTCCATCCTCATACGGTCTCCATTGCGTTTGAAATCAAGATATGAAGTCACCGGAATACTTGGCCAATTATACTTCATGGCCTCATAGGCTTCAGATAGTATCTTTTCTTGAACGTCTTGCGGCAAATTTTTGATTTTATCATGGAGCTCCTTTTTATCAAAAGGAATATTGTATGATCCATCTTGTGTTTCTAATATATTTTGTTGAAGAAATGCTGAGAGTAAATCTCTTTTTTTCTGAGCATTTGAAACAATCGAAAAAAGTAAAAATATTCCAAGAACAACACATCCAAATGAGGATTTATAATTGCTTACACTTGTCTTGAAAGAAGTTAAAAAGTATGTCATAATAGAACGCTTTAATAATATTGAACTTTATAATGTCTATAATAACCCATTTACTATTGGACAAAATTTACAATAAAAAGCTGTTTAAATTTTAACACAAAAACAGCTTTTTAATTTTTATACAACTACCAACCTGGATTTTGTTTTAGGTTTGGATTAAGAGCTAATTCATTGATAGGAAAAGGCCATAAATAATCTCTTGCTGGATTGAACGTTCTAACAGAAC
Organism: Flavobacterium sp. FlaQc-30; assembly: GCF_044005885.1. NCBI lineage: Bacteria > Pseudomonadati > Bacteroidota > Flavobacteriia > Flavobacteriales > Flavobacteriaceae > Flavobacterium > Flavobacterium sp. FlaQc-30. The sequence continues at coordinate 405,350 of NZ_JBIPCO010000005.1, forward strand.
CTTTTTGCGCAATAATATAATTCTGACTATTTAAGAGAGGGATAACTGATGTACCAAATTCAGCAAAAAAGTAACTTCCCAGAACATCTTTTGGCAACTCTATTTCAGCAGTTTTCCATCTAATTAAATCCCAATAACGAAAACCTTCAAGAGCTAGTTCTACTCTACGTTCTCTTCTAATTTCGGTTCTCATGTCTAATCCATTAGCAGCGACAAAAGCATTTGTTAAATTTGGCATATTAACTGAGGCTCTTTTTCTAAGCAAATTAATCGATAGATTTAAGTCGGCGTCACTAATACTCCCATTTAATTCATAAGCAGCCTCAGCATAAATTAATAGTACTTCGGCATATCGAGTAATTGGCATGTCAATATAAGATCTTTGTAAAGTCCAGTCATTAATATTAGCATAGCATCTATTGGCAAAACCTGTTTTTACAAAACTTAATGGAGGAACAGTAAATACTGGAGCTGATCCAATATAAGGGTCTCCTGCTTTAAAAAATCGATCTCCCATTCTAGGATCTCTATTCTTGAAAACTTCGGCTGTATTGTTAGGTATTACATATAATGGAGACTGCGTGGTAGGCAAACCATCATTCATTAAATACGAGTCTGCCAATGCTTTAGTCGGATTTGCTACTCCAGTTTCTAAATTTCTTTGAGCAACATGACTGAGTGTCGATTCAGATATACCTTTACCATATTGCTTAACCAAAATATTCTCTTTGTTTGCAAAGCCTTCTCCTTCATATTGCAATAATTGAAAGTAATTTTTAAAAAGACTATGTTCTCCCGAAAGCATTACCAATTTAGATGCTTCTTTGGCTATGGTCAGGTGCTTTACAGGATCTCCGTATGCATGAAATTTTGAACGGGTTCCTTCAAACAAAGCCACTTGAGCCTTTAGAGTTAAAGCAGCAGTTTTTGAAATTCGTCCATAATTTGCCGTTCCTAATTCTGTTGCAGTTCTTAATTTAAGAACTGCATTGTCTAGATCTTTATATATTGCGTCAACAATTTCTTCTCTTGTCGCTTGAGGTGCCTGCAGTTCAGGTGCATTTTCTGTCAATGTTTTTAGTATTAACGGCACACCTCCATAGCGTTTTAATAATTGATAATAGCTCCAAGCTCTAAAATATTCAGCTTCGCCAACGTACCAATTAACTCGTTCTGCGGTCACACCAGCCGTTAAAGTTTTAGAAGATTTTTCAATCATATTATTAGCCGCTCTAATGATGGTGTAATTTCCATTATAATTCGCATCAGTTGCACTAGGAATTCTCGAGCCTTCACTAATAGCATTTGGTCCAGTTCCAAATGCATCATCTGACCAAACATCATCGGTTACCGGTAAAGTTGGTAATCTAGAGTAAAAATAATTAGCTGCTAGTTTTAAATCATTCTCGTTCATCCAGAAAGAAGGATCACTTAAGCTTGTTTCTGGAACTCGGTCCACATCACATGATAGTACAGTTGCAATTAAAAACAATACAGCAACAATTTTTATATTTTTAAGTATCATAACTCGTAGTTTAAAAATGTTAAAATGTTAGGTTCACTCCAAAAGAAACTGTTCCAAACACAGGGTAATCAGCATAAATACCATTCTTTTGTTCTGGATCAAAGGTTGTTTTGAATATTCCAAATTTAGATATGGTAGCAATATTTTCTCCTGAAAAATAAAATCTCATACGGGTAAAAAAAGTTTTTTCTAATATGCTTTGTGGTATAGAGTATCCTAACTGAATATTTTTGATTCGGGCATAACTAGCATCCAAGACCCATCTGTCTGAAGTAATGTAATTATGGTATCCATTTAGATAAGGTCTTGGGAAAGCAGCATTCTGATTTTCAGGTGTCCAATAATCAGCATGTATAGCCATTGGCATGATCCATGATTCGGCAAAAGGTGTGATCATCTCTGAGTTAGGCATAAAAGATCTTTTACCTACTCCTTGAATCAAGAAACTAAAATCTATATTTTTCCAACTTGCATTACCATTAATTCCAAATAAATAACGCTGTTGATCTTCACCTAATCGTACCAAATCTCCATGGTCCTCTACAGTTCCTTTACCTGCATTAATTTTACCGTCGCCGTTTTGATCTAAATATGCAATATCACCAACACCTGTAAGAGTTGAATAAACTGGCGTTGCTGCCAATTGCTCTGGAGTATTAATATATCCTGGCGCAGCTTTATATCCCCATATGGTGTTTAAAGGAAAACCTTCGATAAGTGAATTTGTTCCAATCCCAACTACACTGATACCTGCATATTCAACCAGTTTATTTTGATTATCGGATAAATTAAATCCAATACCATAATTAAAACTACTGCCTATTTTATCCTTGTAGTTTACTGCCAATTCCCAACCCCACGATTTAAGTACACCATTGTTAATTTTTGGAGTTCCTACGCCAAAAGTCCCTGGCAAGCGCAAAGGGGTCAACATATTTTTGTTTTCTTTTGTATAATAATCAAAACTACCTGTCAATCTATTTTCAAAGAATCCAAAATCAATTCCATAATTGAATGTCTCTACCGTTTCCCAAGATAAATTTGAAGAAGGCACGGTGTTTTGATAAAAGTAAGCTGTTTTTGTTTCTGAACCTCCTAATACCAAATTCGAATTTGAGGAAAGCATATTTAGATAATCATAATAGCCAATACCTTGCGCATTTCCTAATTGTCCCCAAGAAACCCTAAGTTTAAATTCAGAAATAAAAGGAGCTCCTTGAGACACCCATTCCTCTTTGCTTACATTCCAACCTACTGAAGCCGAAGGAAATGTTTTAACGCGCAGTCCTGGCGCCAAACGAGAACTTTCATCAGATCTTATAGTTGCTTCCACAAGATACTTCCCTTTATAATTGTAGTTAAAGCGACCGAAAAACGATTGGTTAGCATAAGTGGTAATAAATTGGCTATTTGTTTTAGTCGTCTCTTCTCCTAAATTTAAAGAAGGAACATCATTACTTTTTAAATTAGTTGCACCCGAAGTAACAGTAGAAAATCTATAATCTTCCCACTGATATCCTCCCATAATACTAAAGTTGTGATTTTCTGCTATTGTTAGACTATAATCCGTTAGGAATTGAAAATTTTCTGTTCTCAAAACACCTGGATTTACATCATTATTAGTAGACGACACAATTTGATTTATAGTATATGAATTTGGATTATTCAGGTAAAAAACCGGTTTTGTTTTACCCCATAATTCAATCGTTCTCCTAAAAATTTCCGATTCTGAAACTCTTAACTTTCTTCCATATATTGTTCGGAATTTAAGACCTTTCGCTAGATCTTTTATGGTTAATTGAAATGTACCATCTATATCGTCTATGGTACGTTTGTTGAATCCTCCTTCTGTTAAATTGGCATAAGCATTAATTCCTGATGAACCTGCCAAACCGTTTAAACGTCCTTCTGGCGTAAATATTGGAAATCTAAGTCTTGTTTTATAAAGTTGCGAGAGCAATCCTGCTCCATTGACATCAACTGATGGAGAATCTGTATTATGGTTGGCATATGATATATTTGAATCAAAGTGAACATGCTTTGTAAAATCTACCCCAATATTTGTACGTAAGTTAAAACGGCTAAAATGATCTTCACCTACTTTAAACATTCCGTCTTGATCTAAATAACCCACAGAGAAAAAATAATTTATTTTTTCAGTGCCTCCACGTGCACTTAAATTATTAGTCGTCATTAATGCTTGATCTTTGATCATTTGCTTTGTAAAATCTTTTTGATTATAAAAAATATAACCATTAGGATCTGTTGGATTTGGAATATATTCAACGCCATTCTTAATATTCTCAATATCAGCTGGGGAATATTCAGCTCCAACTCCTTTGTTTTTACGAGCAAGATTGGAGATATTTGCCTCGTCAAGTAATGACATTCTTTTAGGCAGGTATAATGGCTTTTGACTTGCGAATTGAGTCGAAAATTCAAATACCGCTTTTCCTTCTTTCCCTTTTTTTGTTGTCACTAATATTACACCTCCAGCTGCTTGTGCTCCATAAATTGCAGCCGCCGCTCCATCTTTTAAAACGCTTATACTTTCTACATCCAAAGGATTTATAGTCTGCAAATTAAACAAAGGAGTTGCAATACCATCAATAAGCAATAGCGGATTTACACTCCCGTTGGCAGAAGTTGCTCCACGAATTTGGATATTAAGATTTTCGCTACCTGGTTGTCCACTTGTACGAGTTACGTTCATTCCAGGAACTGTCCCTTGTAAAGCAGTTGCCAAACTAGTAACAGGGCGATTTGCTATTGTTTTAGAACTTACAGTAGAAACAGCTCCTGTTAAACTTTCTTTCTTCTGAGTTCCATATCCAACAATAATTACCTCATTAAGTTTAGAAGTACTCTCTTTGAGCGTTACATTTATTTGATTCTTACTCCCAACGGCAACTTCTGAATTCTCAAAACCCATATAACTAAAAACCAATACAGCATTTGCATCTGAAACTATGATTTCATAATTACCGTCAAAATTAGTTATCGTCGATGTTTTAGTTCCTTTAACATGTACGGTTACCCCTGGCATGCCCATATTATTTGCATCGACTACTTTTCCCTGAATTTGCTTTTGTACCACTACTGGCTGAGGAGTACTTTTTGCCTTTTCTTCATTAAGTGAAAATGAAATCGTTTTTCCTTCAACAATCCAAGTAATGGGCTGATTTGCAAAAGTCTGCTGCAACACCTTTTCTATAGGTGCATTGACTACGTTTAAAGAAATTGGTTTAACATTTTTTAGAATCTCAACGTCATAGAAAAACACATAATTGGTTTGACTTTTTATGACTGATAATACTTTTTTAATCGCGACTTTCTTTCCCGAAAAAGTAACAGTCTGCGAAGATACTGATGCCGACACTTGTAAAGTCAGGGCAATAACCAGTATAGAGGTTAATTTCATAACTTTCCGAGTTTTTGATGAAAGCCAATGACTCTTTGGCTTTGGTTTTGGTAATAATTTCATACTTTCGTAATGGTTTTGGTTAATAATAAATTCTCCTTGCATGGTTTGTTTACTTATTTTTCCATAACTGTTCCTATTTTCAGGAACAAGCCAGCCAATGCTACCAACATTTGCTGGCTTTTTTTATGAAAAAAAAGCAACTATTTTTAAAGGATTTCTCCTTATTTAATTTAATCCGGTCTTACTCTTAAAATTTTACCTTCGATTTTAAAATGGACTTTATTCTTTTCAAGAATTCGTAATACTTGTGACAGATTTAAATCTCTTTGAATTTCTCCCGCAAAAGATCTTGTCGGCACACCATTTTCATAAACCACATCTACATCGTACCAACGGCTTAACTGACGTAAAACAGTTTGAAGATTGGCTTCTTCGAAATAAAATAAACCATTCTTCCACCCCAGTACTTCATCTGTATTTACATCATTATTTACAACAATAACTCTCGATTTTTGTTTTTGAGCCTGCTGTCCCGGTTTTAAAAGTATCTTTTTGCTTTTCTCTGTAATCAATACACTGCCTTCTAAAAGCGTTGTGTTTACTGTTGCTTCATCTTGATACGCATTTACGTTAAAATGAGTTCCCAATACATTTATCTGCATATCGTTTACTAAAACCCTAAAAGGCTTCTTCTTATCTTTGGCAACTTCAAAATAAACTTCACCCGTAATTTTAACTTTTCGTTCGTTTGCTGCAAATGAAGTTGGAAAAGTAATTGACGACGAAGCATTAAGCCATACTTTTGTTCCATCTGATAATTCTAGGTGATATTGATGCGCTCTAGGAGTAGTCATCGTATTATACACCACTTGTGCTCCACTGTTTGCATCATAAACAAGTCCACCATTCTTTTTTGAAACTGTTGTATTGTTCTGATTTGCCAGCAATCCGTTTCCTACACTGTCTAATACTATTTTTGAACCATTAGAAAGCGTCAGTACTGCCCCCATTTTACCAGGCTTTTTATCCTCTGCTTTGTGTGATGCCAACTTTGAAGAATGGTTATTGTCTTTCTTAAAAACAAAATAACTTCCTACGCCTATCATAAGTAAAAAACTAGCAGCAAGCATCAATCTTTTCCATCTAAACAAATTAAAAATGGAAGACGGAGAATCCTCTTCTTCAAAAGACACCTCGATTTTCTTCTGAAGTTCTTTTATAAATTTTTCTGTTCTTTCAGAACTCACATGAGGAATTTCGACCGAATCATAATTTTCTCGAAGAATGCGATCAAATTCTTCTGAATACTCGGGTCTATCAAGCATATCAAGTAGCTTTGCTTTTCCTTCAGACGAAATTTCGCCTGATACAAACTGCTCCATAAGTACTTTAAACGTTTCCTTTTGATACATAGATAAATGGTTTTTGAACAACCTTAACAACCCCTTCAATTATAAAGACGAGGGTTCGTTGTTAAAGTGGCAATGAAAAATGAAAAAATTATGAAAAAAAATACAAACTGAATAAAATTATCGTCAATAAGTCGATATTATATTGTTTGTGCAGATGGTCTCGAAGGAAGTTTAATGCCTGTAATAAATGCCATCTAACTGTTCTTGTGGCGATGCCCAATTCCTCGCTAATATAGTCAGCATCTTTACCTTCCATTCGGCTTAACAAAAAAACAGATCGTCTTGGCTCTTGTAAAAGTGAAGCGCCTTCGTTTATAATTTCAACCAACTCTTTGAACTCATATTGCTCATCGGGATTGAAAAATAATTCTTGTAATTTTTCTCCTTTCAGAGAATCTGTTTCAATTAGTTTTTTTCGAATATGACTAATGATCAAGTTTTTGCTTACGATAAAAAGGTAATTATCAAAATTGTTTACTTCTGCTAATTTTTCACGTTTATTCCAAATTTGAACAAAGACATCCTGTGTCAATTCTTCTGCAATTGGATACGATTTTACGAAACTGAGTGCGTGTCGTACTACTTTCTGCCAGTTTTTTTCGACCAGCTGAGTATACACCAGTTCATCTCCCGCTGCTACTTTTAACAAGATAGCAGATTCATTTAATGAAATCGATTCTGAGCGTATTTTACTCATTTAGCAGTTAATTTTAATAAAATAAACAAAACTTATTTAGAAGCAGAATTCTTTTATTTCAAATGATGCGCCTAAAAGGAATTATATAAGTTCTCTTACTATTCTTGCCTTTTTAAGCTAATTGTAATATTTCTATAGCCAGAAAATGGATTCTTTGCATTTTGCTAAATTTTATTTTTAGCAATCAATCTTCGCATCCCTTGTTATTATGCAACATTACGATCATAAAAATTAAAAATCAATAAAAAATATTACTGTTTACAGCCAAATGTATATATTCTGTTTTAATAAAAAAAGAAATACATAAAAAAATGTGCTCGTACACATTTTTTGTAAGTGATCGAGCACAAAATGATAAAAGCGTTTTTTTTACACTATTTAATGAAACACTTTTTTAAATCAAAAAGTAAATTGTTTTTATAATGTATTCTTTTTTGGTGGAAAAAAGAAATGCGAAGGTTTGTACAAAAAGTATCTAAAGATAGCCCGCGCTACTTGTCTTAGTTCTGAAAGCGGAATATTTCGAGAACGAAAAGCAAGTCCGAGTGATAAACTGAAACTCACCATAAAATTGACTAAACCAATAAGCCCGATCCCCAGAATAGACCACAAAAACATTTCTTGTGTAACATAAAAATCGGCGCCATACAATGCCATAGCAAAATTTCCGCTTGCAAAAGTAATGTGTCTAACATCTATATTTAATCCGAAGAATATCCCAATAAAAACGGTACTTCCCATAAAAACACCAAACCAAAAATTAGAAATAATTCCTGCCCATTTGTTCTCATATACTGATGCCAATTTCTTAGTCCATTTTTTACCTAAACTCAACTTGAGCAAAGGATGCTCTTGAATACGATAATAAATATGATTGTGCTTATCGCGATTGGCAATACTACCAGCAATAATTCCAGATAGGAACAAAAATACGCCCGCTATAGCCGCATGAAATATTGCTGCTGAATAAATAGGATTTAAATCATGGATTAGAATCGGCCATTTTTCCTTGGCAATATTATAATGAAATATTTGATCGATAGCCCAGATCCCGAGTAATGAAACTGGAAAGGCAATCATTACATTCCCAACAAAAGCTATAAATTGTGAACGAAATACTCGTGCAAAAAATACGGCAAACTCTTTATACTTATAATTTTTCTTGTCTTGTGTTTTTTGTTTGAATCCCTCTTGTAAAGCTCGTACCAATGCTGAAGCAGTCATTGCTGGCTGCTTTGTCGCAAGCGTAAATCCAAGAATATAAATAATGATGAATCCAATAGAATAATTCATACTGTATAAAAAGATATGACCAAATCCGCTGGTTTCTACCTTTCCTAACAAGAGTTTGATAATACACAATATTCCAACAATAAAACCACCTCCGGCTGCTGAGTAGAACATTTTATAATATTCCTTGCGATCGTTGGTAATATAATGTTCGCCTGTATCAGCGGTGTGTTGGGTTATTTCATAAGATAAAAGCTGCGTGCTCTCATTGGCTAACTTTCGAATATTGTTTTTGTCGCAATTGTATTTAATAAGTTTATAAGACAACGAAATAGTATTTCTTGTAGCCTCTTCCTCATTTACATGAATCAAAATAGGCAATAGCGATTTTAAACGTTCAAGTTGTTGGCGGATTCGCAAAAGACTTTGATTTACATGTAACGAAATTCCAAATTTATTACTGTTTTTAAAAGCCGTTTCGATATAGTCTACACATTGCTTGTGCAGAATTATTAGCTGTTTGTATCCTAAATCATCTTCGTTGATTGATTTTTCAGAAGATTCAATTAGTCTTTCATTCATCAGCAATAATTCTCGTTGAAAAGCTATAAAGGGGCTTTCGAGATTTTCATACTCTGGAACCATTCGTATTACATCGGTTTCCATTGCTGATCCGCAAATACGGTAGGTAATCACCTCCATTGCAAAAACAAGCTCATTAAACGATGCATTGTCTTCTTTCAATTCATAAATAGAACGAAATTGCAGCAATGAAAATAATTCGAATATTTGTTTTTTAGGTACTTTTTTAATCCATATAGGGTCTGTATTGACAAAGAATATCTGATTTAAAATAAATTGTAAGGTATCTTTTTCCGGCTGTTCGGGAATTAGTTTAGCAAAAATCCTTTTTCGTACTTCAAAAAAGAAATTGGCATCTTGAAGAATACCTGCATCTGAAAGGATTTTATTAAACTTCTTTTTTTCTAGATGTGTATTGATGCAAAACATCAATCCATTGCGGTAATTTTGATTTTCTCGAAGTAGATTAATTAAGTCTGTCAAATCTACAACAACTGCTTTTTTTGGATTTTTAGGGCGAATTAAATTCACTAGTTTCACCAGCAGTTCAACATTTTCACTATAAGATTCTGCCGCTAAATTGGTACTAAAGTTTTTTTCAAAATAGTCTTTTAATGTCATTCTTCTTTTTCTCCTTAATTTCATTCTAATCAAATTTTATTATAACAAGATCCTTTTATTTTGAATATAATAAGGAAACTTATTTTAGTCTTGCAATATACTGCATAAGAATTATAGTGCTTTTAATTTTATCTTAAAGTATTTTTAGCAGATATTATTAAGAAAGAACCTAAGTTCTGTATACAAGTACTTTTTTTTCATGGAATATCTTCTAGCTGTTTTAAATAAAAAAATCAGCTCATCCTTTTAGTCATTAAAAAGAATGAGCTTAGTATAAATTGCTTTTTTTTCAGACTTACATGGCAGTAATTATAAACTGACTTCTTCTGTTTTGTTGGTGCTCTTCTTCAGAACACGCTACGCCATCTGCACATTTATTAACAAGCTCACTTTCACCGTATCCTTTGGCTGTCAATCTGCTTTTGGCAATACCCGATTTTACCATAAAATCCATAGTTGCCTGCGCTCTTTTTTGCGATAACATAAGGTTGTACGATTTAGAAGCTCGACTATCTGTGTGAGAAGTAATTTGCAGTTTCATAGTAGGATACTGATTTAAAACTGCTATAATTTTACTAATATCTAAAGCTGCGTCTGGACGGATATCAGATTTATCTAAATCGAAATAAATTCTCTCAATGGCAAATACTTTGGCTAGATCTGTTCCCGGAGTTAGTTTTTTGATGTTCTTTTCTAGAGCAATCTTTACCTCTATTTTTCCATTTTCTGATGATATATATTGCTTTTGTTCTTCAGTACGATATTCGTCTTTTGAAACTCGTACGTAATATACTTTACCAGATTCGGCTTTGTCATAACTAAACTTTCCTTTGTCATCAGTCAAAAGTTCTTTTACCGCATTCATCTGCTCATCCAGTACTAAAACTTTGGCTCCAGCCAAAATTCCTTGAGTTTCCTTGTCGAGAATAGTTCCGTTTATTGTTTGTGTATTTAATAGTTTTCTAGTTTCAGTAAAACTGTATATATCATCATATCCTTTCCCTCCTTCACGATTAGAAGAAAAATATCCTGTGTTAGTATCGGTATTGATTACAAAGGCAAAATCATCCATCGCACCATTTATTGGCATACCTACATTATTTGGTTTTTCAAAGCTTCCGTTTGGATTCATTTTGGCAACAAAAACATCTAAACCACCTAATCCCGGATGCCCGTTAGAAGAAAAATAAAGCTCATTTTCGGCAGATATAAACGGAAAGGTTTCTTTGCCTTCTGTATTTATAGTATTTCCTAGATTTTCAGGATTTCCGTAACGATCATTTCCATAAACTGCGACTTTGTAAATATCCGATTCGCCTAAAGTTCCTGGTCTGTTAGAAGCAAAGTACAATGTTTTCTCATCTGGACTCAATGCGGGATGTGCTGTACTAAAATCATCACTGTTAAAAGGAAGCTCTTTTACATTTACCCATTTACCATTTTCAAGCGTCGCTTTATACAGCTTGAGTAAAATTTTACCTTCTACATCATTCCCTTTTTTTCCGTTATTGTAATTGTTTCTTGTAAAATATACAGTGTGACCATCTTTTGTAAAAACTGGTGTTGCTTCATTAAATTTAGAATCGATAGTATTTGAAAAAGGTTGTGGTTTTTCTAAATCACCATTTGTATTTATTTTGGAAGCATATAAAGCAGAAAAAGCCTGATTGTTCCATTTTTGAATGCGCTTTGTAGTCCCTAGTCGCTCGCGTGAACTTGCAAATACAATTTGATCCTTAAAAAACGACGTTCCATAATCTGATAATTCAGAGTTTATTTCAAGGTTATGTATTGTAAAACGTCCTGAATTTTCTTGAATTACTGTATAATAATCTTTGTTTGATTCGTATAATTTTGCTCTTGAATCGGTACCGTTTTTTATATTAAATACATCTAACATTTTATTAGCCGCAGCGTAATCTCCCACAGATTTTAACGTTTGTGAATAACGATAATAGTACTCTGAATCTACTGTTTGATTGAGCGAAAAAAGTTCAGCGTACCAATTATTTGCCTGTGGTAATTCGGCATTGAAATAATAAGCATTTCCTAATTTCTGAAATAAATCAGCTGATTTATACCCTTTTTCAGCTACATTTTCATAAATCTTGATAGCATCAATATAGGCTAGCTGCTCATACTGTTTTTCGGCTTTTTTTATTTTATTGTTTTGAGCATAACTTCCCCATCCGAAGATTAAGATTAAGGCGCTTAGTCGTATTTTTAGTTTCATAATAGTATTTGTTTAGAAGAATCTTGGTGAAGTAATCTTATCGAATTTCTTAAACAACTCAAATCGAAGAAAAATCTCGTGTGATCCTGAATTATAATTGGCTAATTTTGTTGTTTCGGCATCATAAGCATAACCTATAAATAGTCCGTCGCTTACCTGAAAACCAACTAATGCGCTCAATGCAGCACTCCAACGATAGGCAACACCGGCTGTAAATTTTTCGTTGAATAAAAAATTGGCTGATAAATCGACTTGTAAGGGAGCTCCTTCTGTCATTTTTACCATTGTTGATGGTTTGAATTTTAGATTATAATCTAAATCAAAAACATGTCCCGCCATTAGATAATAATGAACTTGTTCTCTTGCAAAAAATGTCGAAGATCCATCGTAGTTTACAGATCCGTCAAAATGTTTAGTTTGTAGTAATGCTGGAGCAGAAAGCCCTATATAAGTGTTATCTGAATATAGATACACTCCCGCACCAACGTTTGGCGAAAATTTATTGTCAATATTCTCCTGGAATCTTGGATCAGAAGGATCGTAAATATCCAATCTTGTATAATCTATATTTATTAAATTGGCATTTCCTTTTACTCCAAAAGCCAGTTTGTATTGATTGGAAACATCAATAGTGTATGACATATCTACCGCCAGATTTGTTTCGTTAGATGGACCAATCTTATCATTAAAAAGGGACACTCCTAAGCCTACTTTCGAATTTTCGATAGGCGTATGCATCGAGAACGTTCCTGTTTGAGGCGCTCCTTCCAGCCCAACCCATTGTGAGCGATAAAGTGCAAAAATGCTCATAACATCTCGAGAACCTGCATAGGCAGGATTGACAATACTTGGATTGTACATGTATTGTGTATACTGCGAATCTTGCTGTGCGCTTGTATAATTAAAAGCGAGCAAAAGAATTATTATTGATAGTATCTTTTTCATATTCATTTTAATCATTTATTTAAGAGTAAATTCGGAATCATAGATTGGTAAGGCTTGTTTAATGCCTTCTTTATGGCTCCGCTATTCGTAAACCTGTTTTTTAATTATCCTGATTTACATACAGATAACCTGATTTTTCTTTGACTCTCGTTTCTGTTTTATATTTTAAGATGTAGAAATAAGTTCCTGTAGGCAAACCGGCGCCTCGGTTAACCGTTGCACGCCCATCTGAGAATCCTTTAAAAACACGATCGCTTTCATTATAACCTTGGGTTTGATAAACCAAAACTCCCCATCGATTATAAATCTCAACACTATTGTCTGGATATTTATCAATGCCTTTTATATGGAAAAAATCATTTTTATTATCGCCATTTGGTGACAATGCATTGTAAACAATTAAATCATCTAGTTCTTCAGGAGCCTTAGTTACTCTGGCTAGTGTAAAAATGCCATAACCAGAAACTTTGGCGGTTACCATTCTCTGTGCTTCATCCGCAACTCCGCCTTCAGAAATCCATCTTTTTTCGGCAGTATCCCATCTTACAATTTGAATTGCTGTCCCTGCCATTTCCTGATAGATATAAGATGGCGTTGTATCAGGATTTAAGGTTAGTGTAAGCACAATATCGGTAAGACCATTATCTTTTGTTATTTCCCAATATTCTTTATCATTGATTAATTGAACATTATCTTGTTTACTGCTGTGAGGATAATTAGCATCTGAGTTTTGTAAAAAATAATGTGCCGTATATGCATCTGAATTATTGCCTGAGTTTCCGTGTATAGATGGACGATAATAATTTGCATCTCCAACAGGATATTCAAATGCTGCCGTTCCTATTTTCGTAACCCTGCCGTCAACAAAACTGTTATTACTTGTATTGGTATGTGTTGCATTACTTTCAAAAATTACTTTTCCGTTGTAACTATCGGCATCAATTATTCCTTTTTGGAAATTAGAATTGCCCGAAACAGAAATATCTGTTGCCAGTAAAAATGGGGTTGATGCATATGCATTATTGAACGTAATATTTTTAAAATGAGAGTAAACAGCAGCTGAAGGTATTTCTCCATCTATAATTTGTTCTTCTTGTCCTGTAAAATAAGTTGTTCCTTGTTGCGAAGGCGTAAAACTTACCTTACCATCATTGGTCCAATGATTGAAAATATGCACCTGTCCGTCATTAATAAATTCTCCGGTGGCAGTATTTTTAAAATCAAAATGTACCGAAACTAAAGTTCCAGAAGTGACTTTAATTTGATCAGGATTTAATAATTGTGCCTGTACACTAAAGACTGGGGGAAAAACGACCAAAATAAGTGTCGTTATATTTTTAATAAATGGAAATCTATTTTTCATAAAAATTCAATTTAATGCCTGTAAGCAGATTAGAAATGAATTCAGGCTTTTGTCGATACTCCCTTTCGGCAGTTGTAAAGCCCGATATTTATATTACAAAGTGACGAAAATCAGGAGCCTAAAAACGTCCAAAAAACACCATATTAAGGTATTTTTATTCTTGTGAAATCGGGTAAACCAAGCGGTTTCATTGTAAAAACCAACAGTTTAATAAAACGACTGATTTTAAACTTATAAAAAGAGTACAGTCTTTACTAAAGACTGTACTCCCAATTAATTATTTTTTTGCTATAATTTCTTGCATTAATTTTTTAAGTGCATTTAATTCTTCTTGCTGCTCTTTTTGATTTTTTTGAAGTGACAAGATTTCATTCTGCTGCTCTTTTACCGCTTCTACCAATACTGGTATAATTGTAGTATAAGAAACAGAGTAGTATCCTTTGTCATCAACCGTAACAGCTTCTGGCAAGACTTTCTCAATATCTTGAGCAATTACTCCTAACTGATGTCTTTGATCAAAACTCATTTCTTTAAATTCATCCGCTTTCCAGTTGTAACCTACCCCATCAATTTTCATTATTTTATCTAATGCATTTGTAATTGGAGTAATATCTTTTTTAAATCTTCTGTCTGATGATTGTGACCAAGTTGTTGTTCCTCCTGCTGCACCATTTACATAAAATCTAAATGAAGTATTAGCATTCATCTGATTTATTGCAAAACTGCTGCTTACTCTGTCGTAAACAAAAACTCTATTAGTAAAGAGGTTACTACCATTTATATGAACTAGTTCAAAAATATCGTTACCTCTTCCGTTAAGAGAAGATCCTAAAATCCATCTGTCATTTGCAGCGTTTCTAATAAAATTAAGTTCCGCTGGATTGTTATAATTTCCTGTTGAAAGTCCATTATTAATGTGCATCACATTACTTCTAATAGTACCTACAACATCTAGTTTTTGACCTGGATCTAGTTTCCCAATACCTACGTTACCATTATTTATAATAGACATACGCTTACTATTACCAGTCCAAAAATCTAATCCACTCACATTCCCATTTGTTGCAGAAGCTCTATTCGAAGTAATTCCTTCGCCACTATTAGTAGGCCCAAAATATAGTCCTGTTCTGACTGTTCCGTCTCCTAAAGCTTCACCATCTATTTGTAGTGATTTAGAAATTACCGCATTACCTACAACACTCAATTCTTTACTTGGATTATTAGTCCCAATACCTATTCTACCCATTTGGTATATATTCTGGGTATTTGAAGTTGCTTCATTTGTTGTACCCGCTACTCGCCAAGGTTCAGAAGCTATTGATGCAGGTGCCCAGTTACTTCCACTCCAAGCTAAAACTTGATTTCCTGTTGGTGCCGTAGTACTTATAGGACGCCCTTGCAATTGGTTAGCGTTCCATAAATTGGTTGTATTTAGAGCTGATATTATACGATTTGTATTATCAACTGCTATACCTGTCCCAGCCGTATAAACTGGCGCTGGATTTCCTGCATCACCTTTTGGTCCTGTTGCTCCAATATCTCCTTTATCTCCTTTGACTCCAGCGATACCTTGCAAACCTTGTGCCCCTGTTAATCCTCTTGCACCTGTCGCTCCTGTAGCTCCAGCATCACCTTTATCTCCTTTCGCACCTGCAGCACCAGTTGCTCCAATGTCTCCTTTGTCACCTTTTAGTCCAGCGATACCTTGCAAACCTTGTGCTCCTGTTGCACCTACATCTCCTTTATCTCCTTTTGCACCTGCAGCACCAGTTGCTCCAATATCTCCTTTGTCTCCTTTTACTCCAGCGATACCTTGCAAACCTTGTGCTCCTGTTGCACCTACATCTCCTTTATCTCCTTTTGCACCTGCAGCACCAGTTGCTCCAATATCTCCTTTGTCTCCTTTTACTCCAGCAATACCTTGTAAACCTTGTGGTCCAACTGCTCCATCAACTCCGTCTTTTCCATCAGCTCCGTTAGTTCCAGCGATTCCTTGCAAACCTTGTGGTCCTACAGCTCCGTCAATTCCGTCTTTT
>NZ_JBIPCO010000006.1:0-403925 GCF_044005885.1 Flavobacterium sp. FlaQc-30
TCACCTCTTCCCATCCCGAACAGAGTAGTTAAGCCCGCCTGCGCAGATGGTACTGCAATTTTGTGGGAGAGTATGTCGTCGCCTTTCTTTTAAGAATCCTCATCATGTATTTGATGAGGATTTTTTGCTTTATAGCGGTTTTGGGTTCAGCGCTGAAGACCATTTGGATATGGATCTATTAATTTTTCTTTAAGCCCGAAAAGTTCTTTAAACCCCGATGCGTCAGGGATGGAAGTGGCATCCTTTTGTTTTTTCCTTTAAAGAACAAAAGATACAGCGCACAGCCCGGTCCGTAGGGAGACGCTGTTATATTTACTGTTTTGATTGCTAGTTGTTTACGTATTTATATTTTTTGATTGTCGACATCATTTATAAATTGAATTACTCCATTCATATAAGTCTTCTGATCATCCCACATGGCTAAATGACTCCCGTTTGGACAGTATAAATAACGTCCTTTTTTGACTAATTTGCTTTGTTCTTCCATTGCTTTTGGATCCATTGTGTCATATTTAGCACCAATCATGAGTGTAGGGATTGTAATTTCGTGGAGTTTGTTTTTAATATCCCATTTGGCTAATCTTCCGCTGATACCGAATTCACTCGGACCTTGCATTAAAGTATAAATTTCTCCATTTACATGTTTACTGGCACGATTTAAACCGTCTGGCCATTCTTTTAATCTGCATAAATGTTCTTTGTAAAAATTTGGAAGCAACAATTCCATATATCTAGGATTATTAAAATCTTTTTTAGCTTCTAAAGCCCTTATTTCGGCTAGAATTTCAGGTTTCATTTGCTTTGATAGAACTTCTTCGGCATATTTTCCGTATTCGGGAGCACTTGCCATCATGTTTGAAACTAAAAGACCTTTCATGTTTTGCTGATATTTTAAAGCGTATTCCATAGCTAGTATTCCGCCCCAAGAATTTCCTAAAACATAAAAATTATCTTTATCAGCATTTATCGCTTTGCGCACTTGTTCTACTTCATCTACAAAGCGATCAATAGTCCATAAACTGCTGTCTTTTGGCTGATCGCTGTAATAGGATCCTAATTGATCGTATTCATAAAATTCAAATCCCTCACGCTGAAAAAATGTTTCAAAACATTCCATGTATTCATGAGTCATTGCTGGACCTCCATGTAATAATAGAATTTTTATTTTTGGATTATTTCCAAAACGCTTAGTCCAGACTTTAAATTTGCCAACGGGTGTATTTATTGGAATCATTTTTACTCCGGCAGCTTCTACTTTTTCTTTGCCATATGTAAAATAGTTTGATAAGATATTAGTGCTGTTTTCTTTTTTACAAGATGTCAAGAGAAAGAAAGCTAAAAGAGTAATAATACTACGCATAGATTTTAATTTTTAATGGTGTTTACTAATTTACAAATTATAGTTATATGTAGAGTGCTACTTTAAAATTTGATTTAAGTATTTGTAAATAATGATGTTACGATATTTAGAAACATTAAAACTTTCTTAAAATAATTTGAAAGTATTTTTTGAAGTGGTAAATTAGTAATACTATACTTAAAATATTCAAATTATGAAAACGAAGATATTTTTAGCCATAGCATTGTTAATCGTAACAGTCTCGGTTAGTGCACAAAAGAGAATTGAAGTGACAGAATTACCAAAACCAGCACAGGAATTTTTAAAAAAGCATTTTAATCATACTTCAGTAGTGACAGCTCAAAAAGATCCCGAGCATGGTGAAAAGGGGTATGAAGTCAAACTTAAAGACGGAACAGAAGTGGAGTTCTGGAAAGACGGATCGTACCGTGAAGTTGATGGAGGAGACAATCCGATTCCGACTGGTTTTATTCCAGATAATATTTTAGCATATGTAACCAAAAATCATCCAAACGAAAAAATAACGCACATTGACTATGGACACAAAGATTTAGATGTCGATTTGACCAATAAAATTGATTTGGAATTTACCAAAGACGGTAAAATTCTAAAAGACAAGAAGAATAATGTCAAATAACAGACGAATTTGCGATATGGATATATCCAAAGCTAATTTTGCGAAAGAACATTTTGAGCGAAAATAGTTTATATTTACATTTCTATTTTTTATTTCATGGAAGAGAATAAACATGTAACGATTTACGATATTGCTGAGCGTCTAAATTTAGCGACGTCGACTATTTCACGAGCTTTAAAGGACCATCATACTATAAGTGACAAGACGATTAAGAAAGTGAAAAAAACTGCAGAAGAAATGGGATTTGTTCCCAATACTTTGGCAGCAGGTTTGCGTGGTAACAAAACCAGAACGATTGGTGTTTTAATTCCTACTGTTACACAGCCCTTTTTATCATCCTTAATCAGCGGAATCGAAATCACGGCTCAAAAATCTGATTATACCGTAATCATTATGCAGTCGCATGATTCGTATGAAGAAGAAGTCAATATGGCTAAATCTTTATACAGCAATCGTGTTAGTGGTGTAATTTGTTCGTTGGCAATGGAAACTAGAGATACGGCGCATTTTCATCAGTTTTCGAATAATAATATTCCGTTGGTTTTTGTCGATAGGGTTCCGAAAGATTATAATACTTTTAGAGTAGTTATTGATAATTATACAGCAGGCTACAAAGCGACCAAACATCTTATTGAGCAGGGCTGTATTCGAATAGCTCATTTAACCGCAGGATCAGAATTAGGGAATTTGTATAACGAAAGAAAAAGAGGTTATATTGAAGCTTTAAAAGATCATAACATTGAAGTAGAAGAAGGATTGATTATTAATCTTAATTCCGTTACTTATGAAGATGGTGTAAAAGCCAGCAATGCTTTATTTGATTTAAATCCAATTCCTGATGGATTGTTTGCTCCTGGAGATATTTTGGCAGTAAGCGCCGTTCAGACCGCTAAAAAACGTGGTGTAAAAGTACCAGAAGAATTTAAAGTAATTGGTTTTAACAACGACCCTATTTCGCAGATTATAGATCCAAATTTATCGACTATCACACATCCGGCGGAAAAAATGGGAAAAGCGGCTGCTGAAATTATCATCAAGAACTTGAAGTCTGCTAAAAATGATGATGCTAAAGAAATCACTTTTTTAAATACAGAAGTGCTCGCCAGAGAATCTACTCAGAAATAAAATCAAAAATACTCTAAATAGTAAGGTTTGTCATTTATTTGATAAACCATCAACTTTTATGAAAACAATTACACTTCCGGACGAAATGAATTTAGAAAAATCGCAACACGTACATGTTGTCGATTACAGCAGTTCTAAAGACGTTTCGAAACAGCAAATTATTCTAAATCACAATGTAATTAGTTTTTTGATTGAAGGAACGAAAGAAGTTATTTTTGATACTACAGAATTGTCTATAACGCCTTCTAAATTTCTGATAATGCGTTCCGGAAATTGTTTGATGACAGAAAAAAGAATCTCAATGACTTCCGGTTATAAAAGCATTCTGTTGTTTTTTTCTAATGAAATGATTCATAATTTTATTAGAAAAATGGAATCTGAGAAATCAGAATTAATTGAAGTAAAATCAGTTTATGCTTTTGATTACGATGATTTCCTGAAACGCTTTGTAGAAAGCTTAACCGATATTTCTAAACTTTCAAAAGTTGTTCAATCAAAATTATTGGAAGTTAAGTTTGAAGAAATAATGCTCTATTTAACGGCTCAGTGCGGAACCGATTTTCTGTATTCGTTAACTATAAACAGCAATGACAACTCACAAAAATTCATTCGAACAATCGAAAACAGTCATTTGAGTAAACTTACTTTAAAAGAATTGGCTTTTTTGTGTAATATGAGTGTTTCGACTTTTAAAAGAGAATTCGAAAAACACTATTCAGAATCACCAATAAAATGGTTTCAAAACAAAAGACTCGAACATGCACATTACTTATTGAGTCAGGAAAAAAGCCCTTCCGAAGTTTACTTTGAAGCAGGTTACGAAAACCTTTCCAGTTTTAGTCAGGCGTATAAAACCAAATACGGCGTTACGCCCAAATATCACAAAATGATTTGAGCTTTTAGCAACAGTTTTTGGCTTTTTAGCTAAAATTATTCAGCAGTTCCAAATTTAACTTTGCTTAAAATTTTAAAACAGATAAAATGAAAAAGCTTAGTTTAATTTTGGCGATGTCAGCCATTTTTTCGACATCGATTTTTGCACAGAAAACATTTACCTTAAGCAGTAAAGATTTAGGAGGAGAAACAACTAAAATTCAGGAATTCAACGGATTTGGCTGTTCTGGAGAGAATCAGTCTCCACAATTATCATGGAAAAATGCTCCCGAAGGAACCAAAAGTTTTGCCGTAACCATGTACGATCCGGACGCACCAACAGGAAGCGGATTCTGGCACTGGGTTGTAGTTGATATCCCAGCAAATGTAAACGAATTGGTTACCAATGCAGGAACTAAAAATCTTGTTCCAAAAGGCGCTATCCAAAGTGTAACCGATTACGGAATCAAAGGATTTGGAGGGCCATGTCCGCCAGTTGGTCACGGATTTCATCAATATATTATTACGGTTTATGCTTTAAAAACCGATAAACTGGGAACAGACGATAATACAAATCCGGCTGTAGTAGGATTTAATCTTTGGAACCAGACTTTAGCGAAAGCCAGTATTGTAGCGTATTACAAGCGATAATAATTAAGGATTTAAACTCTAAATCCAACCCCGTTATAGCAGGATAGTTTTTATAATTATCCTGCTTTTATTTGTTATAGAAATTATTTTTTCGAAAAAAAGAGAGCTAAAATTTTTTTCTTAAACAACAATCCTATATTTTTACGCAACCGATTGCAATTGTTGTTTTATTTAGGATAATGTATTTTTTAAATTAAAATTTTATGAAATACTTTTAAAAGTAAATAAAATAGTGATGCTGTAAAAAGTGAGATTGTAAAGAATAAATTATAACCATGACTTCATTTAGATTTATTTTCCTGTTTCTTCTGATTTCTTTTTCGGCTTTGGCACAAAAGGATTATAAATTGTGGCTTCAGTATAATTCAGTTGCCAATGCTGCAATAGCTTCAGAATACAAAAACAATCTTGAAGGAATTGTCCTTTTGGGGAATTCGGAAACCATAAAAATTGCCGAAAAGGAACTCAAAATGGGATTTTCGGATATGCTCGGAAATATTCCAGAAATCAAATCTGATATAAAAGGAGAGAACAATCTTATCATTGGTTCACAATCGAATTTAAATGCTGAAATCATAAGCGAATTACAGGCTGATTTTGATAAAATAAATAATGAAGGTTTTGTAATCAAATCTATTTCTCTTAAAAACAAAAAGCAAATTGTTATTACAGGAAAAAATGATGTGGCTGTTTTATATGGAGTTTTTAGTTTTCTGAGAATACTGCAAACCAATAAACCAGTTAAAAATTTAAATATTGCCGATTCTCCAAAAACAAATATTAGAATCCTGAATCATTGGGATAATCTCGATCGAACTGTAGAACGTGGTTATGCCGGATTTTCACTTTGGAACTGGCAGAAATTGCCTGATTTTATCGATCAGCGTTACATTGATTATGCCAGAGCGAATGCTTCAATCGGAATCAACGGAACAGTTTTGACCAACGTAAATGCAAACGCTTTAATTCTGACTCCACAATACTTAGAAAAAGTCGAAGCATTGGCGAATGTTTTCAGACCTTACGGAATAAAAGTGTATTTAACAGCAAGATTTTCGGCACCAATTGAAATTGGAAACCTAAAAACTGCGGATCCAAAAGATGCAGAAGTGATTAATTGGTGGAAAAATAAATCAGCTGAAATTTATAAACGAATCCCAGACTTTGGAGGATTTTTGGTGAAAGCCAATTCAGAAGGTCAGCCAGGGCCTCAAAATTATGGAAGAGACCATGTCGATGGCGCTAATATGTTGGCAGATGCCGTTGCTCCTTTTGGAGGCGTAATTATGTGGAGGGCGTTTGTATATTCAGAACATGATGCGAATGATCGTGCCAAGCAGGCTTACGCCGAATTTCAGCCCTATGATGGAAAATTCAAAGAAAATGTAATCGTTCAGGTCAAAAACGGAGCAATCGATTTTCAGCCGAGAGAACCGTTTCATCCGTTATTTGGAGCGATGCCGAAAACGCCTTTAATGATGGAGTTTCAAATCACGCAGGAATATTTAGGTTTCAGCACACATTTGGTTTTTCTACCTAAATTATTTCAGGAAGTTTTGGAATCAGATACATATCAAAAAGGAAAAGGCTCAACCGTTGCTAAAGTTATTGATGGCACTTTATATCAAAATAAACTAACCGGAATTGCCGGCGTTGCGAATATCGGAAGCGATTTAAACTGGACAGGTCATCCTTTTGCGCAAGTGAATTGGTATGGTTTCGGAAGAATGGCTTGGAATCCGTATTTAGATTCTGAAGCGATTGCCGATGAATGGTTAAGAAGTACTTTTTCAAATGATGAAAATTTCATTAAACCAGTTAAAAACATGATGATCGAATCGCGAGAAGCCGTTGTTAATTATATGACTCCACTTGGGCTCCATCATATTATGGACACAGGACATCATTACGGGCCAGGGCCTTGGGTTTCGAATTTGTCAAGACCAGAATGGAATCCAACTTATTATCATAAAGCAGACAAAAACGGAATTGGTTTTGACAGATCAAAATCCGTAACGAATGCTGTTTCGCAATACGCATCAGAAGTCGCCAATATTTTTGATAATTTAGAAACTTGTCCTGAAAAAGATCTTTTATGGTTTCATCATGTTTCGTGGGATTATAAACTCAAAAACGGACAAACTCTTTGGAATGGACTTTCGCTTAAATATCAGGAGGGTGTAGACCAAGTAAAAGAAATGCAGAACGTCTGGAATCGAGCAGAAAAATATGTTGATAATGAACGTTTCAACGAAGTAAAAATGCTATTAGAGATTCAGTACAAAGAAGCAAAATGGTGGCGAGATGCTTGTTTGCTGTATTTTCAACAGTTTTCGGGTAAAGAACTTCCAAATGGAGTTGAAAAACCAACACAAACTTTAGAGTATTTTAAATCATTAAAATTCCCATTTGCACCGGGGAATGGATAAATAAATTGAATAATTGTAACGCGGATAAAACGGATTCGCTATCGCGAAGACACGGAAAAAAACGGATTTTTTCCAATAAAAATTAGAATAAAAAAATCTGTGTTAATCAGCGTTTTCGCGATAGCGAATCCGTCTAATCAGTGTACTGTAAATATATTTTACTAAAAATTATGAGCAAGAAAACGGCAATTGTAACCGGAGGAAATTCAGGTTTAGGATTTGCAACAGCAAAGAAATTATGTGACAACGGAATCACAACTTACATCATTGGCAGATCAAAAGAAAAAACAGAAGATGCCTGCAAAGAAATTGGAGAAAATGCTATTCCAATAATCTTCGATTTAAATGATCTAAAAGGAATTCCTGCGATGATTGAGAGCATTACAAAAAATGGGGCAATTGATATTTTGGTAAACAACGCCGGAATCAATATGAAAAAGGAATTTGCAGATGTGACCGATGAAGAATTTTTATCAATCATTCACACCAATCTTTTGAGTGTTTTTGCTGTAAGCCGAGAAGTTGTAAAGAATATGAAAGAAAATGGAGGCGGAAGCATTATCAATATCAGTTCGATGGCATCCCAATACGGAATTCCAAAAGTAATTGCGTATTCATCAAGTAAAGGCGCAATTGAAGCCATGACTCGTGCTATGGCGGTTGAATTGGCTCAGTTTGGTATTCGTGCGAACTGTATTGCACCAGGATTTATTAAAACCAAAATGTCATCGACAGCTTTGGATAACGATCCAGAAAGAAAAAATAAAGTATTGGGAAGAACGCCAATGGGCTATTTAGGAGAGCCGTCAGATATTGCAGATGCCGTTTATTATTTCGCTTTAAGCGAGTCAAAATATAC
Source organism: Flavobacterium sp. FlaQc-30 (assembly GCF_044005885.1). Lineage (NCBI taxonomy): Bacteria > Pseudomonadati > Bacteroidota > Flavobacteriia > Flavobacteriales > Flavobacteriaceae > Flavobacterium > Flavobacterium sp. FlaQc-30. The sequence goes on from NZ_JBIPCO010000006.1 coordinate 7,935, forward strand.
TACTGGTACAGTGTTGCCAGTTGATGGTGGAAACAGTATTGGGTTTTAATTTAAAGTTTCTAAGGGGCAGAGGCTCAAAGGCTCAAAGGTTTTTTGAAGCCACAGATTAAAGGATTAAAAAGATTAAAATCAGCTCAATCTGCAATCCCGATAGCTATCGGGAGCATGAAACAAAACTTTGTGACTCTGCGACTTTGCGAGATTAAAAAAAGTCAATATGATAAAAATGCAACAAACCATGAGATGGTTCGGACCAACCGACAATGTCAAGCTAATTGACATTCGACAAGCTGGCGCAACTGGAATTGTAACTGCGTTGCATCAAATTCCAGTTGGAGATATCTGGACTATTGAAGCGATAAAAGAAAGACAGGAAATCATTCGCAATTATGGTTTAGAGTGGACTGTGGTTGAAAGTCTTCCTGTTCATGAAGAAATCAAAAGAGCTTCAGGAAATTATTTGCAATACATAGAAAATTATAAAATCAGTCTGCAAAATCTGGCGGAGTGTGGCATCAAAATTATAACCTATAACTTCATGCCGATTCTGGATTGGGTAAGAACTAATCATAATTTTATAAACGAAGACGGGAGTAAAGCTCTTTTATACAATCAGGATGCTTTTACTTATTTTGATGTTTATCTTTTAAAAAGACCAAATTCAGAAAATGAGTATTCAGATGTCGAAAAAGAAAGAGCTTTGCAATTTGGAAATCAATTATCTGAGGAAGAAAAAGAATTGTTGTTTAAAAACGTTTTGCTAGGACTTCCTGGAAGTACAATCCATTTTACGGCAGAGCAGATTTTGTCTCTTTTAGAAAACTATGCTGAAATTGACAATCAAAAACTAAGAGAAAACCTGATTTATTTTCTATCTGAAGTAACTCCGATTGCGGAGAAAAACAGGCAAAAATTAGCAATTCATCCGGATGATCCGCCGTTTTCGGTTTTAGGGCTTCCGAGAATTGTTTCAACTGAAGCCGATTTGAAAGCTATTTTCAACGCCGTTCCATCAAAAGCAAACGGATTGTGTTATTGCACAGGTTCCTTAAGTGCTGATCCTAAAAATAATCTCGAAAAAATAATAGACGATTTCGGAGACCGAATTCATTTTTTACATCTTCGAAATACCATCCGCGAAAGCGAAACTATTTTCAGAGAATCGGAACATTTAAATGGCGATGTTAAAATGGAAGTGATTGTTGAGAAATTATTGTTATTAATGAATAAAACCAAAGTAAGCCTTCCAATGCGTCCTGATCACGGTTTTCTTCATCGAGTTGATGAGGAAACAGAAACTTATCCAGGTTATTCGTTGACAGGAAGATTAAAAGGTTTGGCTGAATTAAGAGGTTTGGAGATGGGAATTGTTTATAAATTGAATTTGTAATATAAGTATCCTAACAGGTTTCCAAAACCTGTTAGGATATGTGCTTAAACTGTAAATGTCTTTTGCAAACAAAGAAAATCTTTGATTCTATGTATTTAAAAATGAAAATATCGCATCTGATTTTATTGCTTTTCCTAATCGGATTAAGCCCAAATTCGTATGCCATAAATCCAGAAAAATATGTAGTCAATCGGGCTTCTAATGAAAACTTCCCTTTGGTTTCAAAAGGGAAAATAGCTTCGATTTTGGTTGACGATAAAGATTATGCTGGGGTTTTAAAAGTAGCAGGGCATTTAGAAAATGATCTTTTTAAAGTTTCAGATTTGCATCCGAAAAGAATAAAAAAGATTTCAGAAGCAGAAGATTTTATTGTCATTATTGGGACATTAGGAAAAAGCAAATTTATCGATCAATTAGCCAAACAAGGAAAAATTGATGCCAAAGCACTTGAAGGAAAATGGGAAAAATTTACCACACAAATTGTCGAAAATCCGTTTAAAGGAAGTAAAAAAGCATTGGTAATTGCAGGTTCAGATAAACGAGGAACGATTTACGGAATCTACGATTTATCGAATCAAATTGGCGTTTCTCCTTGGTATTATTGGGCAGATGTTCCAGTTAAAAAACAAACGGAACTGCATGTTTTGCCTGGAATTCACTCACAGGGAGAACCAAAAGTAAAATACAGAGGAATTTTTATAAACGATGAAGCTCCGGCTTTGTCTGGCTGGGCATTTGAAAAATTTGGCGGATTCAATTCGAAATTCTACGATAAAGTTTTTGAATTGATTCTACGAATGAAAGGCAATTATTTATGGCCGGCGATGTGGGGCAGAATGTTCTATGTTGAAGATCCGGAGAATGCTATTTTGGCCGATGAATACGGAATTGTCATGGGAACTTCGCATCATGAACCGTTAACGAGAGCACACGCCGAATGGGGAAAAGCAAACGGGAAATGGGATTTTAATTCCAATTCAGAAGCTCTGATTCAATTTTGGAAAGACGGAATTAAACGAATGGGAAATAAAGAAACTATCGTTACAATCGGAATGCGTGGCGACGGCGATGAACCCATGACGGAAGGAACTGCAATTGAAGTACTAGAAAATATTGTAAAAACTCAAAGAAACATTATTGCAGAAATTACTAAAAAACCTGCTGAAGAAACGCCACAAATGTGGGCACTTTACAAAGAAGTTCAAGATTATTACGACAAAGGAGTGACCGTTCCCGATGATGTTACGCTTTTGCTTTGCGATGACAATTGGGGAAATATCCGCAAACTTCCAGAATTAGAGGCAAAACCAAGAAAAGGCGGTTATGGCATTTATTATCATTACGATTACGTAGGTGGACCACGAAATTACAAATGGATTAATACCAATCAAATCGAACGTGTTTGGGAACAAATGGATTTGGCATATCAATATGGAGTCGATAAAATCTGGATTGTAAATGTAGGCGATATCAAACCAATGGAATTTCCGATGGAATTTTTCTTAGATATGGCGTGGAATCCTGAAAAGTTTAATGCTGGAAATTTAGAGCAATATTATGTTAATTGGGCTAAAGAAAATTTTGATAATCAGTTTTCAGAAGAAATTGCCGAGATTTTAAAATTATATACGAAATACAATTCACGAAGAAAACCTGAATTATTGGATGCTAAAACGTACAGCATTGTAAATTTTAACGAAGCAGATCGAGTTGTATCAGATTATCAAAAATTGGTTGAAAAAGCCAATTCGATAAACGAAAAGTTGAAACCAGAATACAAAGATGCTTTTTATCAGATCGTTTTGTTTCCGGTTTTGGCAAGTGCCAATTTAAATGAAATGTATGTTACAACGGCTAAAAATCATTTGTATGCAGAACAAGGAAATGCCATTGCAAATGAATATGCTGAAAAAGTAAAAAAGTTATTTGAAAAAGATGCTGAGCTCACAAATTACTATCACACTCAATTAGCAAATGGTAAGTGGAATCATATGATGTCACAAACACATATTGGTTATGATAATTGGCAACAGCCTGAAAAAAATGTGATGCCCAAAACAAAAACAATTGAAATTTCAAATAAAGTTCAAGCGGGAGTTTTTATAGAAGATTCATCAAAGGCTAGAACTTCGATTAATAAAAATAGGGATTTAGATCATGTTAGAGGTTTTGTTGAGGACAACGGATGTATTTCGATAGAAAGTAAAAATTATTCTAAAGCAATAAATTCAGATGCCGTAAAATGGACCATAATTCCAAATCTTGGTAAAACAGATTCAGGAATAACGATAAAACCTTCGAATATCAAATCAATTGAAATTTCAGAAAGATCTCCAAGATTAGAATACAATGTTCATTTTTTCAGTAAAGGAAAGATAAAAGTAAATGTCTATTTTTCGCCAACAATCAATTTTAAAATTGGTGACGGCTTAAAATACGGAATTGGTTTTGATGATGAAAAACCGCAAATAATGAACCTTAATGCAGATTCTTCAGAAAAAGTCTGGGCTGAATCTGTTGCGAACAATATTAAAATTATTACCTCAACGCATGAAATCGAAAATTCAGGAAATCATGTTTTGAAAATTTATGCGATTGATCCAGCTTTGGTGCTTCAGAAAATTGTAATTGAAACGGAAGAGGGAAAAATTTTGGAGTCGTATTTAGGGCCTCCGGAGAGTTTTAGGAAGGAATAATATGCAAAGTTTGTCATTCCGAGGAACGAGGAATCACACTAGAAACTCCACACAGAATATCGCCAATCTTTATCGATTTCCGAGTGTGATTCCTCGTTCCTCGGAATGACAAAACGAAACGAATAAAAAACTATTAACTATTTAAACCAAAAGACATGAAATTTATTAAACCTTATTTAGTTGTCGTCACGACTTTGCTGGCTGTAAGCTGTACGTCACAGAAAGAAACCGCTTCATTAAAAGACGCTTATAAAAATGATTTCTACATCGGAACCGCTTTAAGTGCGGATCAAATTGAAGTCAAAAACGCTAAAGAAGATTCTCTGATTCGAAAAGAATTTAATGCGATTACAGCAGAAAATATCATGAAATCGATGTACACGCATCCGCAAAAAGACAAATATGATTTTGCTTTATCGGATAAATTTGTAGCGTATGGAGAGAAAAACAAAATGTTTATTCACGGTCATACTTTAATTTGGCACAGCCAATTAGCACCTTGGATGGAAAAGATTGCCGACAGTACAGAAATGAAAGCTTTTATGAAAGATCATATTATCACAATCGTTTCCAAATACAAAGGCAGAATTAATTCCTGGGACGTTGTAAACGAAGCGTTGAACGAAGATGGAACTTTAAGACAATCTGTTTTTTTGAAAACGCTAGGCGAAAAATATCTGGTTGACGCTTTCAAACTGGCTGAAAAAGCTGATCCAAAAGCCGAGTTGTATTACAATGATTATAATATCGAAGAACCCGCAAAAAGAGCTGGTGCTATTGCTCTAATCAAAAAAATAAAAGCAGAAGGCGGAAAAGTTGACGGCGTTGGTATTCAGGGACATTGGAGATTAAATAGTCCGTCATTAGAAGAAATTGAGAAAAGTATTTTAGAGTATTCGGCATTAGGAGTTAAAGTAGCTTTTACAGAATTGGATATTACCGTTTTACCAAATCCGTGGGATTTGAAAGGAGCAGAGATCAGTCAGAAGTTTGAAGGAAGCGAAAAAATGAATCCATATCCAAAAGCATTGCCAGATTCTATCCAAAACAAACTCGCAGAACGTTACGAATCGATTTTTAAACTATTTTTAAAGCATAAAGATAAAATCAGCCGAGTGACTTTTTGGGGAGTTCATGATGGGCAATCTTGGCTGAACGACTGGCCGATAAAAGGAAGAACGAATTATCCTTTGCCATTTGATGCCACTTTAAGACATAAAAAAGCTTACGAAAGTATTTTAAAGCTGAAAGAAACTAAAGAATAAGCATCGAAAAAGAGTATGTTTTGAGAAATAATCAACAATCGGTTGTGAAATGAAAAATAACTTAAATAAAGTAAACTAAATTTGCATAATATGTTTTTTTGTCTAATTTTACACAACCGATTGTTTAAATTGTAATTCGCTTTCCTGCAAGGTTTCCAAAATCTTGTAGGTCTGATTTTAGGAGCTGTAAAAAACAATAGAAACCTACAAGGTTTGAAAAACCTTGCAGGAATAGAACTAACTAATCAAAAAATGACCACAAACCCACGAATGACTAACATTTCACAAAAACTATCCATCAAAGAAAAAATTGGATACAGTTTAGGAGATCTTGCTGCAAATCTTGTTTTTCAGACTTTGATGACCTATCTGGCGTATTTCTACACCGACATTTACGGATTATCGCCAACCGATTCTTCGATCATCATGCTGATTGTTGGATTAATTGCCGCTTTTATTTTTAATCCGATTATTGGGGTTTTAGCAGACAGAACGAGTACCAAATGGGGAAAATTCAGACCTTGGATTTTAATAACTGCGATTCCGCTTGGAGTAGTGGCTTTATTGGCGTTTTCAACTCCTGATTTTTCATACAAAGGAAAAGTAATTTATGCCGTTGTCACCTATAGTTTATTACTTCTTTTTTATGCAGGAAACAATCTGCCATATTCTGCTTTAAGTGGCGTTATTACAGGCGATATGAAAGAACGAAACAGCATGTCGTCCTATCGTTTTGTGGCGGTGATGTTTGCCCAGTTTTTTGTTCAGGTTTTTATGCTTGGCATTATCAAAAGTGCTGGAAACGGAGATAAAGCTATCGGAATCGAAAAAGTAATGACCGCTTTGGCGATTATTGGAACAATTATGCTTTTAATTACGTTTTTAACTACGAAAGAAAGAATCATTCCGAAACCAGAACAAAAGTCAAGCGTAAAAGAAGATTTAAGCGATTTAATCAAAAACAGACCTTGGATAATTATGCTTACGCTTACCACTTTGGTTTTTGTGACTTTGGCAATGAAAGGCGGTTCGTATGTGTATTATTTTGAGAATTATGTTGATAAAGATCAATTAGCGGTTTTTATTCAGCCTATTTTGGATACTTTGTCTACTATCGGATTGAATCATTTTGGGAACGATCCCGTTTCAGCAGGTTTTGGTTTATTCAATGCGGGTGGCATTATTTTTATGATTGTCGGTATTACTTTGTCAAAAAATCTGGCAGATAAATACGGAAAACGAAATGTATTCGGTGTATTTTTATTCATCTCGACTTTGTTCATTATCGCTTTTTACTTTTTTCCGCCAGCGTCAATCGGATTGATGTTTTTCTCTCAGATTTTACACGGATTTTTCTATGGAATCACAATCCCGATCCTTTGGGCGATGATTGCCGATGTTGCCGATTATTCCGAATGGTTGAATAACCGTCGTGCAACAGCAATTATATTTTCGGCAATGATGGTTGGACTAAAAACAGGATTGAGCGTTGGAGGCGCTTTAACTACTTTATTTTTAGGCCATTTCCATTACGTACCAAATGCGCCAGAACAGTCTCAAACAGCCATAAACGGAATCAAATTACTAGTGAGTATTTTCCCTGCAATCCCTTTTTTAATTGGAGCCGGATTGCTTTTTTTCTATAAAATCAACAAAGAAATGGAAGTGCAGATCGAAACAGAATTAAAAGAAAGAAGAGCTTAATTATTTAAACAAAATATTACTATGCCTGAAGATAGCATTGAAAACATTAATTTTGAGGAAATTAATGACCTGGCGATTTCAAAGCCTTTAGTATCCCATATGTACACAGCCGATCCTTCGGCACATGTATTCAACGGAAAAATTTACATTTACCCTTCGCACGATATTGATGCCGGAATTCCGTTTAACGACAACGGCGATCATTTCGGGATGGAAGATTATCATGTTTTTTCTATGGAAGATATTTCATCAGAAGTAGTTGATAATGGCGTTGCATTGCATGTAGATGATGTGGCTTGGGCCGAAAAGCAAATGTGGGCGCCAGACGCCGCACATAAAAAAGGGAAGTATTATTTGTATTTCCCTGCCAAACGTGCTAACGGAATTTTCCAAATTGGTGTTGCTGTTTCAGATTCGCCAGTTGGCCCTTTTGTTCCTGAAAAAGATGCCATAAAAGGAAGTTACAGTATCGATCCCGCTGTTTTTGAAGACCAAGACGGTAAACATTATATTTATTTCGGAGGCATCTGGGGCGGTCAGCTTCAGAAATACCGCAACAATATATATGATGATAATAACGAAGAACCTTTGGCAAAAGAAAAAGCTTTAGGGCCAATTGTAGCTTTGCTAAGAGACGATATGCTTGAATTTGCCGAAGAACCAAAAGAGATTAAAATTTTGGATGAAAACGGAAATGAGATTCTGGCAGGCGATAACGACCGTCGTTTTTTTGAAGCTTCTTGGGTTCATAAATACAAGGAAAAATATTATTTCTCTTATTCAACAGGCGATACGCATTTTATTTGTTATGCGATTGGTGAAAACCCGTACGGGCCGTTTACGTATCAAGGAAGAATTCTAAATCCTGTTGTAGGCTGGACATCGCATCATTCGATTTGTGAAGTAGAAGGAGAGTGGTACTTGTTTTATCACGATTCGAGCTTGTCAAAAGGTGTAACGCATCTGCGAAGCATGAAAGTAACCAAAATCGATTATCTCGAAGACGGTTCGATTATCACTATTGATCCGTACGGAATAAGAAGATTATTAGATTAAGAAATGAAGAGAAGAAAAACAGGTTTAAAAATTGTTACAGCAGTCATTTTGATGAGTGCGTTTTCTTCGTGTAAAAAAATTTCGCAAAAATCACAATCGGTTGTGTATTCTGATTATGCTTCTTTTGACTGGTTTGATTACCGAAGAAATGACGATGCTTATCAAAATCTAACAAAATCTGATGGCGATTATTTAAATCCTGTTTTGGCTGGTTTTTATCCAGATCCTACGATTTGCAGAGTTGAGGATAAGTTTTATCTCGTCAATTCTTCTTTCTGCTATTTTCCGGGATTGCCCATTTTTGAAAGTACCGATCTGGTAAATTGGAAACAAATTGGAAATATCATCAATCGTCCTGAACAAGCCGATTTTGGGAATTCTCGTTTGTCTGGTGGCATGTATGCACCGACGATTCGCTATAGCAAAGGAACATTTTATTTGATTTGTACCAATGTAAGCGGAGTCGGTAATTTTATTGTTACGGCTAAAAATCCAGCTGGGCCTTGGTCAAATCCCATTGCGCTTCCTGATGTAAACGGAATCGATCCAGATCTCTTTTTTGACGAAGACGGAAAAGTATATATCACGCATAACGGGCCTCCGCCTAATAATGTTTCGCTTCATGATGGCCATCGCGCCATTTATATGCTGGAATATGATTTGGAAAAACAAAAAACCACGACAAGTCCCAAATTGGTTATTAACGGCGGAACCGATATGTCTAAGAAACCAGTATGGATTGAAGGCCCACATGTGATTAAAAAGAACGGATATTATTATCTGCTTTGTGCTCAAGGAGGAACAGGTTTCAATCATTCAGAAGTAATTTTTAGAAGTAAAAATATTTACGGCCCTTATGAAAGTTATGCTGAAAATCCCATTTTAACGCAGTCCCATTTAGATCCAAATCGTAAAAATTTGGTTTCGACAACAGGTCACGCCGATTTTGTAGAATTGCCAAATGGTGATTGGTGGACAGTATTTTTAGGTTGCCGACCTTATGAAGGCGATTTATACAATACAGGAAGGGAAACTTTTATGATGCCTGTGGAATGGAAAAACGATTGGCCAGAAATTGTGGGAGGAAATGAACCAATTCCGATGATTCATAAACGACCAAATCTTCCACTTTCTAAAGAAAAAACAGAACCATTAAATGGAAATTTTATTTCAAAAGACGATTTTGATTCGAATAAATTAGATTTTAAATGGAGTTTTATTAGAACGCCAAAAGAAAAATGGTATGAACTGATTAATGGAAAACTGCTGATAAAACCAAGATCAGAATCAATTCACACCGAAACTAATTTTTCTTTTATCGGAAGAAGGCAACAGCATTTAAAATTTGAAGCTTCGGTGAAGTTTGAATTTAGTCCGAAAGATAATTTACAGACGGCTGGTTTAACGGCTTTTCAAAACGAAAAACATTATTTTTTAATTGGAAAACGTCTGAATGCGGATCACAAATTGGAAGTTTTTGTTGAAAGAACTGCGGATAAAATTAATGACGGAAAATCGGAAATTATTGCAAAGAAAGAACTTTTGGATTCTGATAAGTCATTGTTTGTGAAGATTGAAGGAAACGGAAGGTTGTATAGTTTTTATTATAAATCGACAGAAAAAGAAGATTGGATTTTATTGATAAAAGATGTTGATGGCTCGATTTTGAGTACAAAGGAAGCAGGTGGTTTTGTGGGAACGTATTTGGGGATGTATGCGTCGAGTGAGCATTTTTAATGAAGTTATACATACAGCCTTGTCATTGCGAGGAACGAAGCAATCACATTTGCCAAGTCCAAATCGTAGTGAGGTTGCTTCGTTCCTCGCAATGACAAACTTTATGATTAATTGTCTCCTGAAACCGTTTCGCGTGAGGGATAGAAGTGGAAAGCCCACAGCCGTGAGGAACGAACAGGCGAGGACTTGCAACGGATAGCCTGACCCGGAGGGACACGCCCAAATTATTAGAATAAAAAGAGCTTTAAAAAAATAACATAATTCATGTAAAAAATAATTTTTTATAAAAGTTTTTTAGCTACTTTAGCATAACAGAACGGAACAGAACGGTATGCTAAAAGAAGAAGAAAAATTTGAGTTTATAATGAATCACGAAAGTGATATTCCGAAGTACCAGCAGTTGGTTGACGGAATCACAAATTCGATTGCAGAGAATATTTTGCAAAAGGGAGATTTGCTTCCGTCTGTGAATGTGATCTGCAAAACGTATCAGCTTTCGAGAGATACGGTTTTTAAGGCGTATTCGATTTTAAAAGAACAGAAAGTGATTGATTCTGTGCCGAATAAAGGCTATTATGTGGCGGGAGAAACCAGAAAAGTACTTTTAGTTTTAGATACGTTTAAGGCTTATAAAGAGGTTTTGTACCATTCGGTTGTGAATAATCTGCCCGATAATGTGATTATTGATGTACAGTTTCACCATTATAATATTGATGTGTTTAAAACGATCATTAATAACGGAATTGGGAAGTATTATAAATACGTGGTGATGAATTTTGATCATAAAGACATTGCTCCGGCATTGTCGGCAATTTCGAGTGATAAATTGCTTTTGATAGACTGGAATATTCAGGCGAAAAAAACGAATAACTATGTTTTTCAGGATTTTGGAAAAGCATTTTATGAGTCTTTGACAGAGGCGGTTGATTTGTTTAAAAAGTATAAAAAGATACAATTTGTCTATCCGGATTTTACGAATCACCCGTGGGAAACAGTGGAGTTTTTCAAGAAATTCTGTGCTGATTTTGGTTTTGAATATGAGGTTATTACCGATCCAAAAAAGTTCAATATCGAAAAAGGAATTGCTTATATCAGCGTAAGCGACAGGATTTTAGGACACTTTTTGGAACAATGCAAAGAGAAAGATTTTGAACCTGGGAAAGACGTTGGATTTTTATCGTACAACGAAACCCCGATGAAGAAATTTATATATAAAGGAATTTCGGTTGTATCAACTGATTTTAAAGAAATAGGAACCAAAGCAGCGGCATTTATTACGCATGACGAAGATACTCAGTGTTATGTGCCGACAAAATTAATAATAAGAGAATCATTGTAAGTATGTATTATATCGGATATGATATTGGAAGTTCTTCTGTCAAGGCAGCCTTGGTAGAAGCAGAAACGGGTAAAAAAGTTATCGTTTTGAATGAACCGCAAAACGAAATGGAAATCCTTTCGATTCACCCAGACTGGGCAGAACAGGATCCTGAAATTTGGTGGCAGCACATTTGTACAGCGACTAAAAGAGCCATTAAAGAAGCAAATATTGATGCCTCGAAAATTCAGGGAATTGGTATTTCGTACCAAATGCACGGATTAGTAATTGTTGACAAAGATAACGCTCCGTTACGAAATTCAATTATCTGGTGCGACAGCCGTGCGGTTGAAATTGGGAATACCGCTTTCGCCGAAATTGGAGAACAAAAATGTATGGAGCATTTATTGAATTCTCCAGGAAATTTCACGGCTTCGAAACTGAAATGGGTTAAAGAAAACGAGCCTGAAGTTTACAATAAAATTGCGAAATACATGCTTCCAGGAGATTACATCGCTTTGAAATTGACAGGTGAAGTAACGACTACCAAAAATGGTTTGTCTGAAGGAATGCTTTGGGATTATAAAGAAAATAAAGTAGCCGACTGGCTTTTAGAATATTATGGAATTGATACAGCATTGACTCCTAAAATTGTAGAAAATTTTACGAATCAAGGTGTTGTTACAGAAAAAGCTGCTGCAGAATCAGGTCTTCCTGCCGGAATTCCAATTGCGTATAGAGCAGGAGATCAGCCGAATAATGCTTTGTCATTAAATGTGCTTCGTCCGGGAGAAGTTGCGGCAACAGGTGGTACGTCGGGTGTTTTCTATGCTGTGACAGAAACAAATTCAGGAAAAAGTACTCGTGTAAACAACTTCGTTCATGTGAATTATGCTGAATCAAATCCGAGAGTTGGGAAATTGCTGAATATAAACGGAGCAGGAATCCAATACCGATGGATGCGAAACAATATCGGAAATGAATCCTATGAAGAAATGAATGAAAAAGCATCTCAGATAAATGTAGGTTCACAAGGATTGGTTGTCATTCCGTTTGGAAATGGCGCTGAAAGAATGTTCAATAATAAAAATATTGGATCTCATATTTTAAACCTGAATTTTAATATTCATACCAACGCGCATTTATTCAGAGCATCTTTGGAAGCAATTGCATTTTCTTTTGTTTACGGAATGGAATGTTTGAAAGATGATAATGCAACGATTAATGTAATTAGAGCTGGAAATGATAATTTATTCCGTTCTGAAATTTTCTCTAATACAGTTGCAACTTTAATTGGTCACGAAATAGAAATTTACAATACAACCGGAGCAGTAGGAGCAGCAAGAGCAGTAGGCTTGACAGATGGCGACTTTGAAAAATTTGGTTCAGGAATTACAACAAATGATCACGTAATGACCTTTTTGCCTCTAAAAAATAAAGAGGAATACGAAACGGCATATAAAAAATGGAAACAAGAATTAGAATTAATATTAACAACTAAATAAAAAAATCAAATGATAGTTTTAGGAGATAAAGAATACTACAAAGGTATTGGCCAAATTAAATTTGAAGGAAAGGAATCTGACAACCCATTGGCATTTAAATATTACAATCCAGACCAAGTTGTAGCTGGAAAAACAATGCGTGAACACTTTAAATTTGCTATTGCTTACTGGCATACTTTCTGCGGACAAGGAAGCGATCCATTCGGACCAGGAACACAGCAATTTGCTTGGGATGCTTCATCAGATCCATATCAAGCGGCAAAAGATAAGGCAGATGCTGCTTTTGAATTCATCAGCAAAATGGGATTCGATTATTTCTGTTTCCACGATTACGATTTGATTGCTGAAGGAGCAACTTTCGCAGAATCAGAAAAACGTTTGGCTTTTATTACAGATTACTTAAAACAGAAAAAAGCAGACTCTGGAATTAAATTACTTTGGGGAACTTCAAACTGTTTCTCAAATCCAAGATTCATGAACGGAGCCGCTACAAATCCTGATTTTAATGTAGTAGCGAGAGCTGGAGGTCAAGTAAAATTGGCTTTGGACGCAACAATTGCTTTAGGTGGAGAAAACTACGTATTCTGGGGTGGTAGAGAAGGTTATATGTCTTTACTAAACACAGATATGGGAAGAGAATTAGACCACATGGCGCAATTCTTAGCAATGTCTAGAGACTACGCAAGATCTCAAGGTTTTAAAGGAACTTTCTTCATCGAGCCAAAACCAATGGAGCCATCAAAACACCAATACGATTTTGACTCGGCAACTGCAATTGGATTCTTGAAAAATTATGGTTTAGATAAAGATTTCAAAATTAATATTGAGGTAAACCACGCTACTTTGGCTCAGCATACTTTCCAACACGAATTAGAAGTAGCAGCAAAAGCAGGAATGTTAGGAAGCATTGATGCTAACAGAGGAGATTACCAAAACGGATGGGATACAGACCAGTTCCCAAATAATATCCAAGAAACTACTGAAGCGATGTTGGTTTTCTTAAAAGCTGGCGGATTGCAAGGCGGAGGAGTTAACTTTGATGCTAAAATCAGAAGAAATTCTACAGACTTAGAAGATGTTTTCTTAGCGCACATTGGCGGAGCTGATACTTTTGCAAGAGCTTTATTGACTGCAGATAAAATTATCACTTCTTCTCCTTACGAAAAATTAAGAACAGAAAGATACAGTTCATTCGATTCTGGAAAAGGAAAAGATTTTGCTGAAGGAAAATTAAACCTGAAAGATCTTTATACTGTTGCTCACGAAAATGGAGAATTAAATCTTCAAAGCGGTAAACAAGAATTGTTTGAAAACATCATCAATCAATATATTTAATTGATTTAGATTTTCATATCAAACCTAACAGGTTTTCAAAACCTGTTAGGTTTCTAAAAAAAACTAAAAACTAAATTTTTAAATAGGATAGCCGTAAAAAGTTAAAAATATTTAAAAATGTTTTTTTTAGATAAAAACTTTAAAAATGTGTATTAAGATTATGACTTTTTTTCACATTGAGATTTCAGAAAAATAGATTGAAGGTTTAGTTACTATTTTTTTGAAAATCGAAACGAATAAAAAGTCAGTTTGATAAAATAAATAAGTGAGTATTTTTTATTAAAGGTTTTTTGAAGAGCAGAATCAATCGAAATGCACATTTTTTACTTACTAGAACAACTGAGAACTTTGTCAAAGTTTTAAACTTTGACAAAGTTTTTTTTACGCAAAAATACTTTTAACTCAAACCAAAAACATATGAAATTTTTTATTGACACTGCCAATCTTCAGGATATTAAAGAAGCCCAGTCTTTAGGCGTTTTAGACGGTGTAACCACCAATCCGTCTTTAATGGCAAAAGAAGGCATTACAGGAAAAGAAAATATCCTGAAACATTATTTAGACATTTGTAATATCGTTGAAGGCGATGTTTCGGCTGAGGTAATTTCGACTGAATTTGATGGAATGATCAAAGAAGGAGAAGAATTGGCCGCTTTGCATCCTCAGATCGTAGTGAAACTGCCAATGATTGGCGATGGTATAAAAGCCTGTAAATACTTTTCTTCAAAAGGAATCAAAACCAATGTAACTCTTGTATTTTCTGCTGGTCAGGCTTTGCTTGCGGCTAAAGCTGGAGCGACTTACGTTTCTCCATTTTTAGGACGTTTAGATGATGTTTCGACAGATGGAATGCATCTTATTGAAGAAATTAGAGAAATCTACGATAATTACAACTATCAAACGCAGATTCTTTCAGCTTCAGTAAGACATACAATGCATATTGTAAATTGTGCCAAAGTAGGATCAGATGTTATGACCGGGCCTCTTTCGGCAATAAAAGGCCTTTTAAAACATCCTTTAACTGATATCGGATTAAAGCAATTTGTTGAAGATGCTAAAAAGATGAATCTGTAATGTAACAAAATCCATTTTTTTACTTTTTTTTAGACTCCCCTCCAGTTATTCTGAGGGGAGTTTTTTGTAGAATAAAAGCAACCGATTGTTACTGTTTTATCTTTTGTAAGAAATGTATTGTTTAGAGGTTAATTATTTGATGAGCAGTTTGTAATATCTTATAAGTCTTGTTTTATAAGGGATTATTAAGGATTTAGTTTAGTTTGATTTTCAAAAGAATATTGCGAAGTTTTAGTCGGTTTAAAAGAAATATATAAATTTAACATTTTATACTTTTTTTAAGATTTTGAGCTAAACAATTTATTATCTCTAACGTTTTCGTTGAGATTAAGTCTGTTTTTGGTAATTATTTAGTTTTTTTTGATTATTTGTGTTTAAAACGTTTTTTTTTAATGGTATTTTTTTGAAATTGAGAAAAAAAATTAACGCAACCGATTGTGTGTTGTTGTTTTTTGCATATATTTGTTTTGACTATAAGCTATTATTTGTCTGATTTTTAAAAAGAGAAAATGATAGTAAGTCAATAAAAAAAAGAAAAACTAACTAAACCATACTATTAACTCATTAAACCAATTATTTATGACTAACTTTTTAATTACTAAAAGCAGATCTAAATACTTTAAGAATTTGGGGTTCTTATTCCTGATGCTGGTATTTTCTGCTGCAGTAAATGCGCAAATTACTGTTTCGGGTATTGTATCTGATGGTAGCGGACCAATACCTGGTGTGAATATTATCGTAAAAGGAACCAAAACAAGTACCGTATCTAACTTTGACGGAACTTATACGCTTCAAGCGATTCCTACTAATAGTATTCTGGTTTTTAGCTTTATTGGATATAAACCGCATGAAGTTGCGGTAAACAATAAAACTAAAATTGATGCTCTTCTAGAAGAGAACTTAAATGACTTAAAAGAAGTTGTTGTTATTGGATACGGAACTGCAAAAAGGGCAGATTTAACAGGAGCGATTTCTTCTATTTCTAGTTCTGCGGTAACACAATCTGTTTCTACAACTATAGATCAAGTATTGCAAGGTCGTGCGGCTGGGGTGCAGATACAGCAAAACAGCGGTACGCCTGGCGGAAGTTCTTCGGTACGAATTCGTGGTATAAGTTCTATTACAGGCTCAAATGAACCTATTTATGTAATTGATGGAGTTATTATAGATGGTAATTCAGGTTCTTTAAATACAAATCCGCTTTCAGGTATTAATCCTAACGATATTGCTTCTATAGACATTTTAAAAGATGCTTCTGCAACTGCTATTTATGGTTCTAGAGCGGCAAATGGAGTAATTATGGTGACTACCAAAACGGGTAGAAAAGGAGATTTGGCTTTAAATTTTGACAGTTATGTAGGATGGCAGCAAATGCCTAAAGAATTGCAAGTGCTCAATTTAAGAGAATATGGAACTCTGAAAAATACTCGTTCAGATTTAGGAATCGTTCAAAGAGACCCTTATTTTATTCGTCCTGATTTATTAGGAGAAGGAACAAACTGGCAAGACGAATTATTTCAAACAGGTTTAATTCAGAACTATAATCTATCTGCTTCAGGCGGTTCAGATACTACTACTTATGCATTAGGAATGTCTTACTTTGATCAGGAAGGAACTATCATTGGGTCATCTTTTGACCGTATGACAATTCGTGCAGTTGTTGATTCGCAAGTAAAAAAATGGATGAAAGTTGGAGTAAACTTAAATGCTTACAAAACCAATCAGGTAACTACAGTAAATGATGATTCGGTAATTTTAACCGCTTTAAAACAAACTCCAAACGTAGCAGCTAGAAATGCTGATGGAACTTTTGACGGACCAGATACAACAGAATTTGTTCAGACAAATCCATTGGGAATTGCAATGCTGAAAGACAATCATGGAAAAGACTACGGAATTAGAGGAAATGTGTATGCAGAAATTGGTTTTACAAAAGATTTAAAACTTAAAACCCAGTATTCTATAGATTATGGTTTCGGGAATAGATATACTTTTAATCCATCTTATACTTTTGGAGCATTATCAAATGAAGTTAGAGAAGGATCTAGAACAAAATCTACCAGCGAAAACTGGATTTGGACTAACACTTTGACTTATAATAAAGCATTTGGAAAACATAATGTTAATGCATTGGTAGCTCAAGAACTTCAAGAGCAAAATTGGGAAAACCTTTATGGTTACCGTTCAGGTTATTTAACAAACGGAGCTACAGATTTAAACGCTGGAGACCCAACAACGGCTAGAAACTCAAATGCAAGTTCTACAAAATCTCTTAGTTCTTACTTTGCAAGAGCAACGTATACATTTGATGACAGATACATTCTAACAGGAACAATCAGAAGAGATGGATCTTCGCAATTTGCTGAAGGCAATAAATGGGATTGGTTCCCGTCTGCTTCTTTAGCATGGAAAGTTTCGAATGAAGCATTTTTAAAAGACAATCAAACCGTTAGCAACTTAAAATTACGTGCAGGATGGGGAGTTACAGGTAATTCAAGCGTACCAAATAACGCTTATACTTCTGTTTATGGAACTTCTGCAACCAATTGGGGAAGCGGACAAATTGCAACCAATACAGCAAATCCAGACCTTAAATGGGAAAAATCAAACCAGACTAATATCGGTTTAGACATCGGACTTCTAGACAATAGAATTGAAATTACAACAGATGTTTATTACAAAAGAACAGATGATTTATTACTAAGATTATCACTTCCTGCTTATGTAGGTACAACAGGCCAAGGAGCTACATCACCGCCTTTTGCTAATATCGGATCTCTTGAAAATAAAGGTTTCGAGTTTACGATAAACACCATAAACATGCAGAGAAAAGATTTTCTTTGGAAATCAAATTTCAATATCTCTATGAACAGATTTAAAGTATTGAAATTAAACTCAGAATCTGGAGTTTATGATCAGACATTGCAGCAAGGTTCTGATGTAACAGTGGTTACTCGTACTGCAGTTGGACAGCCATTAGGACAATTTTACGGTTATAAAGTAATTGGACGTTTTGAAAAAGCAACAGATTTCTATTATAAAGATGCATCAGGAACTGTAAAACCAACTGCATTGCCGGAAGGAATGGTAATTGGTGAAAACGGAGTTTGGATTGGAGATTATATGTTTGAAGACGTGAATAAAGATGGTGTAATCAACGAAAAAGATGCGGGTTATATTGGAAATCCTAATCCAGATTTTACTTTCGGTTTTAATAATAGTTTTTCATTCAAAGGATTTGATGTGAGCATTTTGTTTACAGGTTCTTACGGAAACGATGTTTTAAACTACCAAAGAAGATGGTTAGAAAATCCGCGTGAGAATACCAACTTATTGAAAACAGCTTTAGGTTACGCACAATTAGAATTAATCGATCCGAATGGACCAAACGATTATCGTAACGTGCAGATTGTTGGTGGAGATCCTTATATGCCAAGAATTGCGGCGTCATCTGCAGCTTCGGCTTCAAATTATCGTTTAAGCAACAGATTTGTTGAAGACGGATCTTACGTAAGACTTAAGAATATTTCGATTGGGTATAATCTTCCTAAAGATTTGTATTCTAAATACGGAATTTCAAATATCAAAGTGTACTCAAACATGCAGAATGTTTTAACCTTTACTAAATATAAAGGATATGATCCTGAAGTTGGCGCAATGAATCAAAACCAGCTTTTAAATGGTATTGATAACGGACGTTATCCTTCACCAACGGTAACTACACTTGGATTAACTGTTAATTTCTAAAAACCGCACAATGAAAACAAAGAAAATATTTTACACGGCTCTAATTATTGCATTGCCATTTGTTTGGACGAGTTGCAGCGACATTTTGGACGTTGAACCAAATGATGTAATTACAAAAGAGAATTTTTATAAAACCGAGTCTGATTTTCAGGCTGCAACAGGACCTTTATACAATAAAGTATGGTTCGATTTTAATGATAAATTTTATTATGGTTTAGGTGATGGACGTGCTGCAAATATGTATGCTCCTTTTTCAGATTACGTTTATCCATTTACAGATTTAACAGAAACTGGATTAACAGGGCCATTAGTTTCAGCGTGGGCATCATTGTACAATGTAGTTCAGCAATCTAATAATGTGATTATCGGAATCTCTGGAAGTCCGCTTAGCGATGCTGTTAAGAATAAATATATTGCCGAAGCTCGTTTTATGAGAGGAACAGCATATTGGTATTTAGCTTCGTTATGGGGAGATGTAATTATCTCAACAGATCCGAGAGAATTGGTAAAAAATCCAATTGTAAACAAAAATCCAATGAAAGATGTTTACGAGTTTTCGATGCGTGATTTAGAATTTGCGGCTAAATATCTTCCAGAAACTGCAGGTCAGGCAGGACGTTTAACAAAATACAGCGCATTCGGAATGCTGTCTCGTGTTTACTTATCATTTTCGGGAGTTAGTGATAATCCAAACAGCGGAACCCGCAATCAAACATATCTTGATTTAGCAAAAAAAGCAGCTGAAAAAGTGATTAGTTCTGGCCCCTATAGTTTGATGACAAATTATGAAGATTTATTCATGATTGACAATAACAACAATACAGAATCTATGTTTGCCTTACAATGGGTGCCAAACGGTGATTATGGAGTAAACAATACACAACAGGCTTATTTTGCATTAGGTTCTGATATTACTGGCGACGATGCCGCTTGGGGATACTGGACAAGAGCTTCCTACAATGTATTACAAGAATATGAATCAAAAGATCTTCGCCGTAAAGCAACTTTTATGGGAAATAAAGATCATTATGCCGAAATCAACAAAGCAAATGGAGGTTACACCGTTGATCACGGAAATGATTTCCTTACAATTAAAAAAGGAGTTGTAGGTTCTACAAAAGACAATTCTAAAATTACCCGTATGAATTCGGCCTTAAATACTTATATGCTGCGTTTGGCAGAAGTTTATTTAAACTATGCCGAAGCTGCATTAGGAAATAATGCAACAACGACAGATGCAACGGCTCTTATGGAAGTAAACAAATTACGTACACGTGCTGGTTTAGATCCAAAAGCGACATTGACTTATGCAGATATTATTCATGAAAGAAGAGTAGAATTGTGTATGGAAGGACAATATTGGTACGATTTAGTTCGTAGAGCTTACTACAAACAACAAGAAGTAATCAATTATGTTACAGCACAAAATAGAGGTGTAATTACTCCAATTTTGTATGACACAGCTACTAATAAAGTTACAGTTGACGCTTCAAAAAGTACTAGTCCAAGAGCTATTGGTGTAATTGATGCAACAATTTTTACACTTCCTTATCCAGAATCTGAGTTAGTTCAGAATCCGTTATTGAGAGAAAACCCTGTTCCGTATCAGTTTACAGAAGAGAAAATTAAAGACTTATTCTAGTATTCAGAAATAAAAAATTAAAGAAATAGTAATATGAAATATATTTTAAATAAAAAGTATTGGGCGCCCATCGCACTTCTTGCAATGATGGTTTTCGGCATGCTGTTTACCTCTTGTGATAACAACGATTCACAAGGCGGTGCGATCACAATTTCAAGAGTATTTTTAGAAGATGTCAATTCAACAGTGCCAGATAGAGAAGTTAGTTTTGCTCGTTTAGGACAGTTGCTGCGCATTGAAGGTTCAGGATTTGAGGGGCTTAAGAAAGTATACATCAACGGATATTCTACCTATTTTAATGTCGTTTTTGTATCTAACAATTCGATGCTTGTGAGCGTTTCGGCAGATACACCAATTTTAGAAGCAGATCCATCCGTGAGAAATACAATTCGTTTTGCAAATGATTCTAACGAAACCACTTTTAAATTTGAAATTCGTTCTGGAAAACCTGCAATAACTAATATTTCTAACACAATGCCAAATGCAGGTGAAACCATAACAGTTATAGGAACCGGTTTAACCGAAGTAAGTAAAGTAGTTTTTCCTGGAAATGTTGAGGTAACAACAGGAATTACATCAACAGAAGATGGCGAATTATTTACAGTTAAAGTTCCAAGCGGAATCTCAGATTTAGGAGGATCACTATTTGTTCAAACTTCAAATGGAGGCGTATATTCTCCAGCATATTTTAACTGTAAAAGAGGTGTTATTTTAGATTTTGATGGAAGAGGACAGCATAGTTTTTGGGGTACTCCTCCTGCTACAGGTATGATTTTAGGCACTGATATAGAATCAGCCTCTATAGGCAAAGGAAATCTTTCGCAAGGAAAATACGTACCGCATCGCCCAGCTCGTCTTGCTTCTATTGCTCCAGCAACAGGTAGAGCAACAGAAACATGGACAGCAGGAACTGGTGTTGATAATTGGAGAGCACAATTAACTCCTTTTATTCCTGCAAGTACACCGCTTGATAAAGTTGCATTTCAATTTGATATTTATGTGCCAGATGCATGGAAAGATTCAGGTTATTTAAAAATATGTACAATCAATAATTTTAATGCAGGAACATGGTCTGGCGGAGTTTACAATTATATTCCTTGGCTTATTGATGGAAAATCAGTTGCTTTCCAAACTGCAGGATGGACAACGATTACCATTCCATTAAATAAATTTTATCAATGGTCTAAAGAACCTTTTACTTTCGAAGCTGTTTTAGCTTATAGAGAAGCTGCAACGTATCAAAACTTTGGAATTTGGTTCGAAAATGCAGATGTAAAAATGAAAGATGTTTTAGGAAATACCAGCGAAGTAGAATTTCCTTCAAAAGCAACTTCGGTAAAAGTATATACTGATAATTGGAGAATTGTACCATTAGACACACCAGTTTACAATGATTTTAACTAACAAAACTGCAAAATGAAATATAAATATATCCTACCAATAATTGCTTCATCATTAATGATTTTGTCATCATGCGATGATAATTTAATGGAGTGGGGAAAAGACCCAGAACATGGAGAAGTAACAGGAGCTGAGCTTCCGTTAGCTTTAGTAGAAAAAATCAGCCGTTACGAACCTTTAAAAAACTATTCAGATTTTTCATTAGGAAACGGAATCGGAATAAGTTTATACATGAGTGATGCCAATTATAGAAAGATTGTAAATGAAAATTTTGATGAGGTAACACCGGGTTACGAAATGAAACATGGTGCAATGGTAAATGCAAAAGGTGAAATTAATTTTACCAATGTAGATGCTTTTATCGCGGCAACAAAAAGTGCTGGACTAAAAGTTTTTGGACATACTTTAGTTTGGCATTCCAATCAAAATGCAAGTTATTTAAACGGTATTATTGCTCCAACAGTAATTCCGGGTTCAAGCGGAACAAATGTTTTGGATTTAGCTCCGATCAAAAATGGAACCTTTACAGGATGGGCAAGAAATAATCCAGGAAAAGGAATCACAACTGTTGCCAATTCAGGATTAACAAGTTCTTCTGCGGCAATTCAGCTAGCTTCTAGTGCCACTTCTTCTTTGGCTTATAATCTTCAATTGACATCTCCAAATGTACCAATTGTTACAGGACATAATTATGAGATTTCATTCTATATTAAATCAGATATTGCAGGTAAAGGACGTATTTCATTTAATGCTTCTTTAAACGCTCAATATCCATACAAAGATTGGATGAATACTGGAACAGGGACAGAAGCGTTTGCAACAACATCTTCTTGGCAGCAAGTTAAAATTAAATTGGCTCCAGGAGATTTTAAAGCAGGAAGTACAACATTTCAATTTAATTTAGATTTAGGATATCTTCCAAACGTAACTTATTTAATTGATGCTAATACTTTAGCAGTTGTAGATTTAGATGCTGCAATAGGACCGGTTAATTTGGTGGCTAATGGAAATTTCAATTCAGGAATAACAGGATGGAGTAGAGCCAATGGAGCTACAGATGCTTTAAGTGCAGGAACGGGAGCATCAAATGTTTACGAAGGAAGCGGGTCAATGAAAGTAGTAAACGCGACATCGGATGCTGCAAACCAATGGAAAACCCAGATTCAAACTACTTTTACTTCTGCATTAGTAGCTGGAAAAAATTATACAATTTCTTATATGATTCGTTCTGAAGCAGCGGGTTCTGTAAGATGTTCAACGACACCATCATCATTAGCAAATTATCAGCCAGATGAGTTAACTAGCACTACTTGGAAACAATTAGAATGGAAATTTACTGCAAAAGGAGGTGAGACTGGCTTTGGTTTTGATTTAGGAAGAGCTGCAGGAACTTATTACATCGATAATGTTTTAGTAACTGATGGATCGTCTTCGGGAACTGGTCCAACAGCTCCAATAACAATCGAAAAAACAGATGCTGAGAAAACTAAAATTATTGGTGATGCCATGACCAATTGGATTTCTAAAATGATGACACATTATAAAACAGGAGTTTTTTCTTGGGATGTAGTAAATGAACCAATGAAAGAAGACGGAACTTTAAGAAATGGAACCGAAGGCGATACAGCGACAGATTATTTCTCTTGGGTAAAATATCTAGGAAAAGATTATGCCGTTTCAGCATTCAAATTAGCACGTCAATATGGAAATGCAACCGATAAACTTTTCATAAACGATTACAATTTAGAATCGAGATTAGATAAATGTGACGGATTAATCGAATATGTAAAATATATTGAAAGCAAAGGAGCAACTGTTGACGGAATCGGAACGCAGATGCACATTGGTTTAACGACAGATAAAGATAAAATTGTTCAAATGTTTCAAAAACTAGCTGCTTCAGGAAAATTGATTAAAATATCAGAGTTAGATATTAGATTAGGAACTGCTACACCAACCGTTGTTCAACAAGCTTCACAAGCTGAAATGTATCAATATGTTATCGATATGTACAAAAAACACATTCCAGCAGCACAGCAATATGGAATCACAATTTGGGGAGTTTCTGATAATTCAAAAGAACATGAATATTGGCTTCCAAATGAATCTCCAAACCTTTGGGATGCTAATTATGTTCGTAAACATGCATACAAAGGCACTGCAGATGGTCTTGCAGGAAAAGATGTAAGTTTAGGATTCTCAGGGGAGTTAGTAAAACCTTAAATATTTGAGTTGGTTATAATCCATAGTATAAAGCTGTAAAAAGGTTTATATTATGGATTATTTATTTTTTGACTTTACAGCTTAGTATTTTACAAAAACAGAATTAAACAGCTTTCAATCTTAAATTAAATCGAATGGCATTTTTCTTAAAAAACAGAATCCTTTTAATTGCATTATTATTGGTGCATTTTGGATTTTGCCAAAATATACCCAGCCTTCAGAAAAAAGGAAACAAAACACAATTAATTGTAAACCAAAAACCATTCTTAATACGTGGAGGTGAATTAGGAAATTCTTCCGCAACAAGTATGGAAAGCATGGAAACTATTTGGTCGAAATTGGTTGACATGAATCTCAATACAGTTCTAACACCTGTTTATTGGGAACTTATCGAACCAGAAGAAGGTAAATTTGATTTTTCATTAATTGATGATTTAATCCTTAGAGCAAGAAAAGAAAATTTAAAACTCGTTTTTCTTTGGTTTGGATCTTGGAAAAATAGTATGTCGAGTCACGCGCCGGCTTGGGTAAAATTAAATCAGAAAAAATATCCGAGAGTTAAAGATGACAAAGATAAAAGTCATGAAATTTTAACGCCTTTCAGCGAAAATAATTTGCAAGCCGATTTAAATGCGTTCAAAAAATTGATGAGGCATATTAAAGAATTGGATCAAAAAGAGCAGACTGTAATTATGATTCAAGTCGAAAATGAAATCGGAATGCTGCCAACTGCCCGCGATTATCATCCGTTAGCAAATGAAGCTCTTAAAAAAGAAGTTCCAAAAGAATTACTGCAATATCTTCAAAAAAATAAAGAAAAACTGGTTCCAGAGTTTTTAGAAATTTGGAAAAAAAACGGATTTAAAACTTCATGGAATTGGGAAGAAGTTTTTGGAAAAGGATTGCATACCGATGAAATTTTTATGGCTTGGTATTTTTCAAAATTTACCAATCAAATTGCAAAAGCAGGCAAAGATATTTATCCAATTCCGATGTTTGTCAATGCAGCTTTAAATGCACCCGAAAAAAAGCCAGGTCAATATCCGAGTGCTGGACCGCTTCCGCATCTTATGGATGTTTGGAAAGCTGCGGGAAATTCGATTGACTTTTTAGCGCCCGATTTTTATAATCCATCTTTCAAACAATGGAATGATTTGTTTACACGTCAAGGCGATCTGTTATTTATTCCCGAACATCGTTTTGATGAAACCGCGCCTTTTAAAGGTTTGTACGCAATTGGACATTATGAAGCGATTGGTTTTTCACCATTTTCAATAGAATCGGTTGCCGATGCCAAAAAGGAACCTCTTGGGAAAATTTATGATTTGATATATCAGTTAACTCCAATTATTGAAGTTAACAAAGGTCTGGGAAAAATCGAAGGTGTTTTGTTAGACAAAGAAAATAATACACAGATTATTAAATTGGGAGATTATGAATTTACATTCAAACACGATTACACCCTAAATTGGTCTGACGGCGCAAAGGCTGAAGTTTGGCCAATGTCAAGTGCTATTATTATAGAAATTACTAAGAACGAATTTTACATTGCGGGTTCAGGAATTGTTGTAACTTTTAAACCTTTAAAAGAAAATTTAAATGCAGGAATTTTAAAAACAGATCAAGGTAAATTTGAAGATGAAAAATGGAAAACGATAAGACATTTTAATGGAGATCAAACCCATCAAGGCAGACATCTCAGAATTTCAGTTGGCGATTATGAAATCCAAAAAATAAAATTATATACTTATGAATAGTTTTTTTATTTGCCACTAATTTCACGAATTGACACTAATTTTTTCTAACTATCATCAATTTCACAAATTAAAAAATTCGTGAAATTGCGATATTATAGACAAAGTATAGATTAATGTAATTTGTGAAATTCGTGGCGAAAAAAAACTTTAGCCACAGATTAAAAGGATTAGAAGGATTTTTTGAATAATCTGTGTAAATCTTTTTAATCTGTGGTAAAAAAAAAGATATCAAATGAAAAGCAAAATAACATTACTAGTTTTCCTTTTAAGCTTTGCAATTAATGCACAGATAAAACTACCCCGATTAATAAGCGATGGAATGATTTTACAGCGTGATGCCAAAGTCAATATTTGGGGATGGGCTTCTCCAAATGAAAAAGTCGAACTCGAATTTAATCGTAAAACATACAAGACTAAAACAGCTCAAGACGGAAAATGGTCGATTCAGCTTCCGTCACAAAAAGCAGGCGGTCCGTTCGAAATGACTTTAAAAGGTTCTAATACAATTGTATTAAAAAACATTCTCTTTGGTGACGTCTGGCTTTGTTCGGGACAATCGAACATGGAACTTCCGATGGAAAGAATTAAAGATAAATACAAGGATATTGTTGCAAAAGCTAGTAATTCAAACATCAGACAATTTTTAGTTCCGGATGAATATTATTTCGAAAAAGAAAGAACCGATTTTTCTTCTGGGTCATGGATTGAAGCAAATCCAACAAGTGTTTTACAATTTACAGGAGTCGGCTATTTTTTTGCCAGTGAAATCTATGAAAAATACAAAATCCCGATTGGCTTAATCAACAGTTCTTTGGGGGGTTCGCCTGCAGAATCTTGGATCAGTGAAGAAGGGATAAAAAAGTTCCCGGATTATTATGCAGAATATTTAAAATTTAAAGACGGAAAACTAGAAAAACAAATTGATGAAAATGACCGAAAAGTAAGTTCAGATTGGTATAAATTATTAAATCAGACCGATACTGGTTTAAAGAATAAATGGGCAAATTCAGTCGATATTTCCGATTGGAAAACAATGAGTATTCCAGGTTATTGGGCCGATGGAGAACTAGGAAATACAAATGGTTCAGTTTGGTTTAAAAGAGAATTTACTTTAGAGAAAATAAAAGGAAGTCAGGCTAAATTAATTTTAGGACGAATTGTAGATGCCGATTCTGTTTTTGTAAACGGAAATTTTGTTGGAACAACATCGTATCAATATCCACCGAGAATTTATTCTTTTAATGCTAATGTTTTAAAGGAAGGAAAAAATGAAATTACCATTCGAGTTATCAGTAATTCTGGAAGAGGAGGTTTCGTAACCGATAAACCATACGAGTTAAGTATAGGTGACAAAACAATTGATTTAAAAGGGAATTGGAGCTATAAGTTAGGTTCAAAAATGCTTCCGCTGCCAGGACAAACTTTTGTGAGATGGAAACCAGTCGGACTTTACAATGCCATGATTGCTCCATTGAAAAATTATCCTATAAAAGGCGTTTTATGGTATCAGGGCGAAGCAAATACAAAAAAGCCATCTGAATATTTTGCACTAATGGAAACCTTGATAACCAATTGGAGAACACTTTTTAGACAAGAAAAACTGCCTTTTTTATTGGTTCAGCTTCCAAACTTTATGGAACCAAAACCAGAACCTGCAGAAAGTAATTGGACAGCTTTGAGACAACAGCAGTTGAATACCTTGAAAGTTCCGAATACAGGATTGGCAGTAGCAATAGATTTAGGCGAATGGAATGATATTCATCCTTTAAATAAGTACGATGTTGGAAAAAGATTGTCACTTCAGGCTAGAAAATTGGTTTATGGTGAAAAAAACTTAGCAGCTTCAGGACCGCTTTACAAATCGATAAAAAAAGAAGGAAATAAATTAATTCTAAGTTTTTCAAATGTTGGAACTGGATTGGTAATCAAAAATGGAAATGAATTAAAAGAATTTGCGATAGCAGGAACTGATGGAAAGTTTATTTGGGCAAAAGCTGTAATTAAAGGAGATAAAATTATAGTTAGTAATGATTCTGTCGCAGATCCAGTCAAAGTAAGATATGCTTGGGCAGATAATCCTACAGAAGCTAATTTGTATAATAACGAAGGATTGCCGGCTTCGCCTTTTGAAGCGAGCTTGGATGTTGAATGAATTTGTTTAGTTTAGAGTGGAGTAGATAAAAAAGATTAGATAGTCTTCTTGTACTATCTAAAATAATTAAGAATATAAAAAGAAAAAACCGATTAGTTTCCTAATCGGTTTTCTTTTGCGGAGAAAGAGGTTCTGCTGATTTTATGTCAATTCCAGTAAATATAAGGATTGCGATATATTATTTAAGCAAGGGTCACCTATAGGGTCACTTAACTTACAGCGTATTAAATAAAGACAATGTCAAAGATAAGAAATAAAAATTAATTGTTATGACAATTATCGTCCCAGAATAAATCTATATTACACTTAATTTTGCATGTATTAAATATTAAGGTTGTCCATAATCTTGGACAAAAATCATGATATTAATTCTTTTCTATTAGATTTTATTAATACTTTTATTTGGTTGTTTTGTATTACAAAACATTTTAAAAAGAGTTGACTAAAAGTTTCAAATCTTCCAGTAAAAGTTCAAATTTTCTATAGTTATCCAGATGTGGTTTATAATTGTCAAAATTTTGTCTTTTAGATATTGATTCGGTTTGTTTGTCAAATAGACTTGCCTAAATAGTTATTTGACAATAATAAGTGTTTAGTTTTAAAAAATGTTTATTCAAAGAGCCTATTTTAATTTCAAAGTAATCATATTATTTGAGTTATTGTAGGTTTTATTTGTGAACGGTGTACACTAGCAAATTCATCTCTAAGGTTTAATAGTGGAATTTCCGTTTTTTAATGACCTAGTTTATTAAATTTTTTTCATTGTAAAGGTGGAATGTGGCAAGGATACAGTGAATGACTTATTCTAGTTCAAGAATATTTCGCAGTTTATTAGTGAAATGGCACCTATCTTTCGAAACATTTTTAGCTGTGAATATAGATATTGATTGTTGTTAGGATATAAGGACACAAATACCAGATTCATCTCTTTCGCTAACTGTTTCTGATTTTAAAGAAAAATAAATTTTAAGCATAATTCATTCTTTTAAAATTAAGTTGTAAAATTATATATAAAGAGCAAATTTTTTTTGGAAATTTTTAGGAAGAGTCGTTATGAAATTTCTTTAATTTTTTGCAGCAGAAACTTTTTTTTTAAAATAAAAAAAGGATACTAATTAAGTGTGTTAAGGTTTCTAGAATCTTCAAATTGTGATTATGATTAACTGAGATAAAGATTTATTAAAGTTTGATTTTTATTAGGTTTTTGAAGAGTTCTTTTTTTTTAAAATTAAGGGTATGCTGATTTTATATCAGTTCAGGTAAATACAAGTTTTGCGATATATTTTTTAAGGAAGCGACAATTATGGAGTCAGCTAAACTTAAAATTTATTAAATAAATAGAGCTTATAGGATAAGTAGTAAACTATTGTTTTTCAATTATCGTGCAAAAAAAAGGATCATATATACGTTTGCTATAATTATTGATTTTAGCTTAAGTATAATGTGAAAGATGACATTTTGTTACAGATTCAGGTTTTATTACTTGAGTGTTTTTAGGATTTAAGCTAGTTGGTAGTAATAGTTAAAAAACTTTTCTTAAGTTTTAATATCGTGCAATTTTTAGTACTTTTCTGATTTATCTGCTTATCGATGTTGGAAGAGTTTTTTAGTTGCCTGTTGGTTCATGTTATATTAAAGGAATTATTTTTTTTTAAGAAAAATTATGATTGTTTGATTTTTTTTGTTTTGTTTATTCCAGTTTTATTATGATTTTTTTTTATTTATTTCTTTTTTAATGTTAAAAAAAAAGTTATTTTTGAAATAAAAAAATACTAAAACGTTTTTGTGAATTATTTCATTAAAAATATTAGGCTAATAATAAATTAACATGTTTTTAAGATAAGATTAACGTTTATGAGGAAAAAGATAACTATCAGAGATATCGCAAAAGCAGCTAATGTTTCAGTTACTACGGTTTCATTTGTTCTAAATAACAAAGGAGAGAAGAAGGGAATTAGTCAAGAAGTGATCAAGAAAGTTTTTAAAGTTTCTGAGGAAATGAAATTTAAACTGAATATGATTGCTAGTAGTCTGAGAACAGGTAAAACAAGATCAATTGGGCTTATTGTAGAGGATATTTCGAATCAGTTTTTTTCTGATTTAGCAAGAGTGATTGAGCGAGAAGCGATTGATTTAAATTATAGGGTGTTTTATTGCAGTACAGGAGGCGATGATGAACGTGCTGCAGAGTTAGTCAATAGTTTATTGCAGGCAAATGTTGATGGTTTTATTATAACCCCAACCGAGAACATGAAAGAGACTATAGATAGATTATTAGAACTTCAATGTCCAGTTGTTTTACTCGATGGGTATTTTGAAGGACAAGACGTAAGCCATGTGGTACTGGATAATTTTGATGGTGCACAAACCGCAACACAGTTTCTCTTGAAAAAAGGATTCAAAAAAATAGCATTTGTTACGAATTCCTCCCAGTTGATCCAGATGAATTTGAGAAAACAAGGTTATACGAATGCCTTGAAAGAAGTGGGTTTATACGACGAATCTAGAATTCTTGATTTGGAATATCATATCGGCGAAGAGCAAAGAATAGAAAAGATATCTGAATTTTTGAGTAATACAACGGAAATTGATGCAGTCTTGTTTGGAGCAAATTATTTGTTGCTTGCCGGTTTGCAATCTTTAAGAAAATTAGATTTAAAAATTCCCTCAGATAAAGCGGTGATTAGTTTTGATGATCACGACAGTTTTAGATTGCATTCTCCTTCTATTACGGTTTTGTCTCAGCCAATTGAGGAGATGGGAAAGAAAACGGTAAGATTATTAATGAAGCAAATGAATGAAGGAAGCGTTTACAAGATTGAGAAAGAAAAGAAAAAAGGTAGTCTAACTATTAGGGAATCGGTTTAGGAATTGTATTCCTTTTTTTTAAATCACCTCACTAAAACGTTGTAGTTGGATAAAGAGCTAATACAGGGAACAAAATAGATTATTAAACAAACTAAACGCTTATGATGTAAAAGAAATTAAAGATGTATTAATTAAGAAACCTAATTATTACTATGTCCTTGTGATGAGTACAAGTAATAAAAAAATTAAAGGCTTTAATGAAATCAAGATCCTTTAATTAAACAAATCAATAACCAAACCAAACCAATATTAATTATGAGAAAACTGTTATATGAATCACTATTAGTTTTTCTAATGGTGATGTGTTTCCAAGGAACGAAGGCACAAAACAAAACAATCTCCGGAGTAATTACAGATAACGCAAATATGCCTGTTCCATCTGTTATTGTAAGAGAAAAAGGAACAAAAGAAGTAACAACTACTGATGAAAATGGAGCTTTTAAAATTTCAGTAAAAGGAGGTGCGACTCTAATTGTAAGTTCAATTGGATTTAAAACAACGGAAGTGAATGCTACTGATGGAATGAAAATCAGGATGGAAACTGCTACAAATGAACTTGATGGAGTAGTGGTAACTGCTTTGGGAATTAAGAAGCAAAAAAAATCATTAGGTTATGCAGTTCAGGAAATAAAAGGTACATCTTTGGTAGAAGCCAGAGAACCTAACTTAGCGAATGCCTTAACTGGTAAAGTAGCGGGTTTACAGGTAGTACGTTCTAGTGCAGGTCCTGGAGGATCTTCAAAATTAGTTTTGAGAGGTTTTAACTCTTTGACAGGTGATAATCAACCTCTTATTGTAGTAGATGGGGTGCCAATGGATAACTTTACCGGTGCATCTAATAATGATTTTTGGAATCCAAGTCTTGATATGGGGAATGGAATTTCAGATTTGAATGCAGAAGATATTGAAAGTCTTTCGGTTTTAAAAGGGCCTTCTGCTGCGGCACTTTATGGATCTAGAGCAGGTAATGGAGTTATTTTGATTACCACTAAAACCGGTAAAAAACAAAAAGGATTGGGAATTACTTTTACTTCTTCAGTTGGTTTTGAAAGCATTTTTACCAAACCTAAATTGCAAAGAGATTATGGTCAAGGTTCTAATGGTGTTTTTGATCGTCTTTCTGGAGCTAGTTGGGGACCTAAAATTGAAGGTCAAACTTTAACAAATTGGGATGGAAAAACAGAATCGTTAGCGTCTTATGATAATGTATCAAATTTTTTTAGCGGAAGCGGTCTAACTAAAAATAACAGTCTTTCGTTTCAGCAAGCGATCCAAAAAACTTCGATTTACACCTCTTTTAATCGTATGGAAGATCAAAGTATGGTTCCTGGGGCTAAATTAGCGAGAACGAACTTATTGGCTAGAGCGGTAACTAAATTTGGAGAAGGAGACCGTTGGACATTGGATACCAAAGTGCAATATACCAATTCAAAAGCAAACAATAGAACCATAGGTGGACCTAATGGAACGAACCAATTCTATTCTATGAACCTTTTTCCAGTATCACTAGATATCAGACAATTTAGACCTGCAACTAAACCTGATGGGAATATGCTTTGGTACGGAAGCGGAAGCGGAATTAACCCTTATTGGGCTAGTAAATACAATTTGAATGAAGACGTGAGAGATCGTTTTATGATGAATGCTTCGCTGAAGTATGAATTCACAAGTTGGTTGAATGCTGAAGTTAAAGCGGGTGGGGATATGTACACTAATAACTCAAATGCAAAAACTTATGGAGGTAGTCCATTGACTCCTACTGGAAGATATAGTTTAGGAAAGGGAACTTTTACTGAAACGAATTACCAAGCCTTATTAGTGGCTAAAAAGGATAATCTTTTTGGTAAATTTGGTGGTATGGCTACTCTTGGAGGGAACTTGATGGCGCGTAAATCGTCTTCTATAAATAGTAGTACAGGACAATTGGCGGTACCGAATTTATTCACCTTGAATAATGCGGAAGGGAATCCAGAAGTTACGGAAGGTTTTAGTAGAAAATCAATTAATTCTATTTTCGGATCGGCTCAGATTAGTTATGATGGATTTTTATATCTAGATGCGACTTTTAGAAACGACTATTCTTCAGCTTTGAGTACAGAGAATCGTTCATTCTTTTATCCATCGGTGAGTCTTTCTTATGTGTTTACAGATATGTTGACCTCTATGGGTAAAACTTTACCAGACTGGTTTTCTTTTGGTAAATTAAGAGCAAGTTACGCTTCTGTAGGTAATGATTTAGATCCATACCAATTAGATAATGTGTACGGAATTGGTAAAGATCCTAACGGAAATGTTACGGCTTTTAGAGGGAAAGTTTTATTCGACAAAAATGTAAAAAGTGAGTTGATTAAATCAACTGAATTTGGTGCAGAATTGCGATTTTTCAAAAGTAGATTTGGTATCGATTTTGCCGTTTATAAATCAAATGCGACTAATCAGTTAATTAATCTTCCAATGGATCCATTAAGTGGATATAATTCAAGAAAAATTAATGCGGGTGATGTTCAAAATAGAGGACTTGAATTAGTAGTAGATGCAAAAATTTTAACGAATCCAAAATCGTTAATGTGGAATGTAACCGCTAATTATTCTAAAAACGAAACCATGATCAATAAACTTGCAGACGGAGTAACACGTTACGGTTTAGGAGGATTTGACAACGTTTCTGTAGTCGCAGAAGTAGGTAAGAAATATGGAGAAATATACGGTACTCAATTTTTGAGAGTAACCGATAAAGCAAGTCCTTCATTCGGAAAATTAATACTTGATGGAAACGGGTTGCCACAAGTGAATAATGGTCCATCAGTACGTTTAGGAAATCAACAAGCTAAAGGAATGTTGGGAATAACCAATACCTTCGCATACAAAAACTTTTCATTAGCCTTTTTAATTGATGCCAGATTTGGTGGCGAAATGTTTTCGGGAACTTTAGCAGCTATGCAGGCTAGTGGAACTTCGTCTAAAACAGTAGTCAATGGTTTAAGAAATGATATTTTGACAGACGGTGTTGTTGCAAGTGGGACTGGTTACGTTCAAAATACCAAAGCAGCAAACAGTCAATTGTATTGGGAAAGGATTGCTACTACAGGTAACTTAGGAATAACAGAGGCCAATATATACGATGCGACTAATTATAGATTAAGAAACATACAGTTTAATTATGATTTTCCAGCTAAATTCTTAGCTAAAACTATGATACAAAAAGCAAAAATCGGAATGTCATGCAACAATGTATGGATGATTAAAAGTCATATGAACGGACTTGATCCGGAATCTGTTTTTGCAACAGGAACGAATGCTGTTGGTTTTGAAAATGGCGGAGCACCAACTACTCGTACGTTTTTGTTAAACTTGGCATTGAGCTTCTAATTTAAATTAAAAATGTATATCATGAAAAATATAATAAAAAAATTAAGTTTAGTTTTCGCAATGCTTGCGATGCTTGCCTCGTGTAATGATTTTGAAGAGATCAACACGAATCCTACCGCTGCCAATGTTGATCAGGTACAGGTAGAATACTTTATAAATAATTCGATAATAGGAGCACAAATGAATCCTGATACAGCAGAGCGATCTTTCGTTCTTTATTGGAAAACAGCAGGGCATCAAATGTTAAGTACCGGAATCTCTGGTGGTAGCTACGACGATGGTTGGTCATCTGCCTATTACAATAGCTCTGCAAGCTGGTTAAATTCGATCAATACGGCGATTCAGGTGGCAGATGAGAAAGAGACTAAAGGAATTGTAAAAGCTTATTCGGGGAATCTAAAACAAGTAGCACGTATTTGGAGAGTCTATTTGATGAGTGAATTGGCGGATAACTTTGGCCCTGTAGCTATTGAAGCATTTCAGGGTAAGAATCCAGAATTCAATGATCTAAAATCGGTTTATTATTTCTTGTTAGCCGAGCTTAAAGATGCCTCTGAAAAATTAGATGTTTCAGTAGTGAGTCCTGATATTTTAAAGAAAGAAGATCCGGCTTATCAATATGATTATAAAAAGTGGAGAAAGTATGCTAATTCTATGCGTTTGCGTTTAGCAATGCGTTTATCAGAAGTTGATCCTGCTAAAGCCAAAGTTGAATTTGAAGCGGCAGCGACTGAAGAATTGATTATTGATGGTAACGATAATTTTAAGGTACAAGAAAAAGATGGTTGGAGTGATTTGACTGGAGTAATGAGTCGCGAATGGAATGCGCAAATTATGTCTGTAACCTTAAATAATCTTTATATTGGTTTAGGAGGTATAAAATCGACAGACCAATTAAATCCCTCTTTTCATGCCAGTGTTAAACCAGCAGATTATATTGGATTAAAATTTGCCAATCATTTTACAATGAAAACGAATGAGCCTGCAGCTGGTTATTGGTTGGATGGTTTGCCAAATAAGATTGATCCACGTGCATATAAGACATTTATTATTCCTGGGGATTTTACAAATTCTAATTTTTCCGGATACCCTTCATGGGATGACAGTGCAGAAACGACAAAAAGAGATTTGGTAGATACTAGTGGTAAAGTAGTTAAGACCATCGAGGCAAAAAATACTTGGAATGCTTTTGCTGCTGGAAATTGGGGAGCAATGGGTAGTATGAATCAAGTTAGATCCTTCAATGGTACAATGCCACGTTTATCTCAAGAGTTTAGAGCGAGTAAGAGTCAACGCATCTTTTTTGCTTCTTGGGAAACTTACTTTTTACTTGCAGAAGCTGCTGTAAGAGGTTGGGCAGTTCCAGTGAATGCTAAAACGGCTTACGAATCTGGTATTAAAGCGAATTTTGAGTATTGGGGTGTTTCTTCTTATTTGGGGGCTTATTTAACTTCTGAAGATTACAACAGAGCAGGAACTTCTGTAAGCTGGAATCACACAATTGAACCACCTGCTAGCCATGTAATGCAATATGTAGATGGTTATACAAATGTAGCAGGTGTAACTACAATTTTATATCCTAG
The DNA here is from genome assembly GCF_044005885.1 of Flavobacterium sp. FlaQc-30. Lineage (NCBI taxonomy): Bacteria > Pseudomonadati > Bacteroidota > Flavobacteriia > Flavobacteriales > Flavobacteriaceae > Flavobacterium > Flavobacterium sp. FlaQc-30. Next base: position 43,757 of record NZ_JBIPCO010000006.1, read on the forward strand.
TAATACTTTGTATAAAAATGGAACAGTGAAAAATGATTTGTTGACTAAAATTATAACTCAAAAATTTATTTCACAGACACCTTGGTTGCCGCTAGAAGGATGGAATGATCAGAGAAGATTAGGTTTGCCTTTCTTTGAAAATCCTGCGATAGAGCTTCCTTTAGTTAATTTACCTGCTTTGACAAGTTCTAATTATATGAGTAATCAGGTTGGTTTCTTCCCACAACGTTTGAAATATATTTCAGATTTGAAAAATTCAAATCCAACAGGATATGCACAAGCGGTTGGATTCTTAGGTACTGGCGGTGATAATGTATTTACTCCGCTTTGGTGGGCTAAGCATTAATTGTTTTCGATTGGACGTATATAACATTATAATACAATTAAAGATTTTTTTTAAAATTGAGGATGTAAAGTAATTTTATTTTTAATGTTTGTGCGTAATTGGTAAAACCGGATTAGAGATATTTCTTGACTCCGGTTTTATTTATGATATTTTTAATAATATACGCGGTGTGTCAAATTAAGATATTTATTAATTCGTCCTAACAAAAACGATCTAATGATCAGTCGAGTCTAACACACATATTTTAAGTTTGTACCTTTGTATGGTGAATAATTCTTTCGGTAATTTTGTAAATAATCACAAAAGAATTATGTGATTTTACGAAAAATATTTTTTAACAAAATTTAAATTATTTTCATTATTGATAAATTGGAATTTGAAGGTTTGTGGTTTCTATCTCATAATGAAGAAAGAAAAGCACCCGGTATTTTAACTTTTGACCCTGCAAATAATCGTCATGTATTAGAGTTAATAGGAAGTTTTAACGATTTATCTAAACATGATAGTGAATAAATTATTTTAAGAGTAACTCATGGGGGAGATAAAATTACTTTACAGGAGTGTCAATTTTCGTTCTCAACAGGTATTCCTCGAGATGAAAATGATCGAAAACGTATGTTTAGAGAGGAAAATCAACTATCTACTTTAAATTTTCGAGTGAAATATATGTTGAAAGGAATCCATTTTCTAATATTGAAAATCTTACCTTCAATATTATTTATGAAACTACTTATAATCTTCATAAATTGTAGGAATTAGCGATATAAGTGTTGATAGTGAAATGCTTAATTGTGGAAGATGTAATAACGTTTACAAAGCCTATACCAATAATCGTGGTAATTGATGAGAATTTGGAATTGGAGATTAAATTCGATTTAAATCTTCCCCAATGTGGAAGAGCAATAAAAGAGCAAACTTTAAAACAATATGTAACATTGGCTCTACATTTCAAAAAAAGATCATGCTATAGATGAGCTTTTATTTAATGTGAAAAAAAATCAAAACTTTTTATCAGCGTCAACTCAAAGTTAAACTAGAATTGAAGTTGCCGATATATATAGTGACCAGTTTCGTAATAAATACGATATATGAATTGATATTTATCTATATACTATTATCACATCTATTCTAAAATTTGACAAAATAAAAGAAGATTGGTAAATGATATATTCACTTATGGAGATATTGAAGATGAATTCCAATTATTTTGCAAGCGCAAAACTTTCTTGAATGTGATGTGAAAGTGTTTTAATCGTGTATTTTTTATGTTTTATAGTTTGTATATAATTAAAACAGATACCTCTACGTATTGAAGATTTTAATTTGGTAAACAGGGTATATTATTATCTTTCGTAATTATGAAAATAAAAAGATTTGAATTATTTTTTTTTTATAGTAATATATTGTCGGTGGTTTATGTCGCTTACTTTATTTTTTTATTTTTTTGTATCTTTAGTACGAATAAAAACTGTTTTTAAAGTTTTTAAAGTGAAAAAAGATTATCTTTCATTAAGATTAATTGTCTTTTGATTAAAAAGAATAGTAGTTTTTTGTAGACCAAATTTTAGATGATGAAGGCATTGATAATTGGAGCCACTGGTTCAGTAGGAAAATGTTTAACAGATGCACTTTTAGAAGACAATACTTACAATTCTGTAGTAGTTTTTGTAAGAAGATCTTCTGGTAAATCGCATCCTAAACTTAGAGAGTATATTATAGATTTTTCGAAGTTGGAAAATTATAAGGAATTAATTACTGGTGATATTCTTTTTTCTTGCTTGGGAACTACTTTAAAAGAAGCTGGTTCTCAAGAAAAATACTGGGAAATTAATTTTGATATATTCTGGAAATTTGCATGGATTGCTAGAGAAAATGAGGTTAGTTCTTGTGTAATGATTTCGTCATACTGCGCTTCTTTAAAGAGCAGTGTTTTTTATTCTCCGTTAAAAATAGTTTTAGAGGAGGGAATTGCAGGGTGTGACTTTTGGCAGTTTCTTATTTTTAGGCCCGGATTGATATTAAGGAACGGTAAATATTTAAGGGGCGAAAAAATTGCAATGAGGATAATAAAAACATTTAATGCATTAGGAGTTTTAAAAAGATATGAACCTATTCCAATTCATATTTTGGTTGAGAAGCTAGTAAAAGCACCAAAAGTAATGTGCTCTGGTATTTCAATTTTAGAGTTGGATAATATTTTGAAGATTTAGATTTTTTTAAAAATTAAAACAGAAAAATGACGATTAACAAAACAAATAAAATTAAAGATTTGTTTTAAGAAATTATATGAAGGAAGTTATTTTTCTGCTTAATTATGACCTGTATATAACTCAAAAAGGATACTGAATATTGTTAAGTAACAAGTTTTTGATACGGTGTAGATTATTTACAGTATTGCAAAAGTAAGATTGAAAAAAAGCGTTTTTAAATTGTGTAAAATGGATTTAAGTATTAGTTTGTATTTTGAATCTGTCGGTGGTTTTAGCAAATTAAGAAGGTTGTTGAATATATTAATGTATGTTTACAAACTTAATTACGGTGTCTTATCTATGACATTGTGAAAAAGTAAAAATACTGAAATATTTATGGATTACTATATTCAATTCTTGCTATCGTTTTAAATTTACTTTTCTTATTGCCATCTATAACTTCGTTAAGGCATTTTTATTTCAAATTTATCTTTATTGATAGGTACTGATTCTTAAATACTATCAATTTGTTGAATAATCATCAAATTGTAATAATTTCAAATGTAGTCTTAAATCCTGTTTTTATATTACATCCAAAAAAATAGACGAATTTATAATTGAATTTAGTAATAATGAGTCAGATATTGTATCGGAGTTATTTCTTTTTTACTTAAGCTTTATTCTTGTTTTAATTGATTTATTAAAACTCAAGAATTTCAATTTCGGAATTATCTAAATCAGTTGTGATGTATAATTGGCATGACAGCCGAGTGTCTGGATCCGTATATCCATTTTGGACAAAGTGGAGGGTTCATTTCTTTCTTTTATAATTGAATTTCCTTTTATCCCTTTTGCTTTTACAATAGAGGTTGCACATCTTCCATGACCCTGGTATTCGCCAAAACTATCTAAATAGAGCCTGTCTCTGAGCAGAAACATTAAATTAGGATATTCGTCTATGTAGGTTTCAATGCGCTGTTTTTTATTGTTTTCAATAACAGTAAATCGTATTATTTTCCTATTTAGGGTCAAAATGGATTGTGTTTCATAGTTCTTTCTATAGTTTTATTTTCTAGGATGATTTATTAATAAATACATTTTTTTTTATTTCAATAAATAATTCATCAAAATTACAGCGTGATTTATCTCTGGATCTTTTGCCCCATATAATAAAGTTACACCTTCATTTTTTGCAATGGATCTCACTCTGTTTATTTCTTGGTCTTTTGCCATTAATTCCTGAATGTAGAGTCTGGAAAATTCTTCAAAACGCTCTTTTTTGTGGTCAAACCATTTCCTAAGTTCAGGCGATGGCGTAATTTCTTTGTTCCACTCATCAATCTGTAAGTCTATTTTTCTTACTCCGCGAGGCCATAATCGATCAACCAGTATCCGATAGGATCCGTCAGCGGTTTTGTGGTCATAGACTCTTTTTATAGTTATTGTTTTCATCTTAAAAATTTTTTTTAAAATCGGAGGGTCTAAAATTGGTCAGCTGGTAAAAAGTATTGCTAAAAGCTGGCAAACTGCCATAACCAACGGCGTATCCAATTTCGCTCACAGATAAGTTGGTTTGCAGCATTAACTCAATGGCTTTTACCATTCGGAGTAATTTCAGGTATTGTAAAAACGAAGTATTTAAAGTAGACTGAAACAATCGCGATAAAGTGCGCTCGCTTAATCCAAACTGAGTACCTATGCTATGCAGTGAATGGGTATCTGCTATATTGTTTTGAATCCATTCTAAGATAGGCTTCATACGCTCATTTTCTGTAAAAGGCAATGCAATTGGAAGCCTCTTGGCACTTATTTCAGGGAGAATATTTTTAATGACCGATAGAAAAAGATAACGACTCTCACCAGGGAGTATATGTCCATCCCAAGACTCAGAATATTTGATCATTTCCATCAGCAGGTCATTAATAGGATAAATGCCAACCTCTGAATAAAATGGATGTTTGCCATCATCATGGGTGTAAAAAAATAAGGAACGCAAAACGGTGCCTGAATGACCAATTTTTAAGATATGTGTTAATCCCTGAGGAACCCAAAAATAATGCCTTGCGGGAATTACATAATGCCGGTCATTTATCTGAAGATACGCTAATCCTCCTTCAACATATGACAACTGCCCTTTGGCATGGCTATGGTGCGGAATGAATTTTTCAAAGCGTTCGTGCATCACAAAAACAGAAGATGATAAATTGTCGATTTCAGGTAAAGAAGCAATTAGGCTCATGAGGATATGGTTTATGCCAAGGGTTATATCAAATATACAAAATGCAATAGGAATTTTGCTAAGAACAAAAGCTATTTCAAACAAAAATAAAAGAACTTTCGGGTCCAATTACAGCTAAATTTAAGATTGGCTCGAATGATTAAATAATCGTCTATTTTGTATAAATAGTAAGAGGTTTTTGGATTATATCTTTGTGGTCTAAAATAAAATTATAATGTTTGTCGATACATCAAAAAAACTAATTTGCTTCTTTTTAACCTTACAAACCTCATTACTTTTTTCCCAAAATAAATTGATTCCAAGCCTCGAATCAACTCCATTATCCATTGATCAGATGTGGAAAAATGTTATTGATAACAGCAAGAAAATTCACTTGAATACTTTAGAATCAAATATAGCTGAAGTGGAAATTTCAGAAACCAAAATCGAGCGTCTTCCTGAAATTAGTCTAAAAGGAAATTATGAATATGCCACCAATATTCCGGTTTATGAAAACGGCCTTTTCAGCAAGCCGACCCAGCATGAAGTGATTCACTGGCTGTATAAAGTAAGTACAGATATGTATTTGAATATTTACAACGGAAATAAATTAAACTTAAAAATAGATAAGAAAAAGACGCTTTTTGAGATTGCCAAAGTGCAAAAAGAGATGACGGTTTCTGAGATCAAATTACAAGGAGCAGTCTATTATCTGAATTTGCAAAGGAGTCACATTTTTAAAGAACTCATGATCAAAGATATTGCCAATCAGGAAAAACAGCTGCAGGAAATTAAAGCGCTTTATAGAAATGGTGTGATTTTGAAAAGCGACGTCCTGAGAGTAGAACTCAAATTGTCCAACCAGAAAATGATGCTTGTTAAAATAGAAAACGATATTGCCATTGCCAATCAAAAACTTAATGTTTTAGCAGGACTGCCTGATTTGGAGCTGGTCAATCCGTATGAAGAATTAGATCCTGGATTATTTGAATTGCAATCTTATCAAAGCTATTTGGAAGTGGCGAAGAATAAGTCGTATGATTATCATATTTCAGAAAAGACAGTCGACCTCAGAAAAATAGAACTTAAAAGTACCAAGGCTAATGTAAAACCAAAAATTGGAATATATGGCGAATTTTATCTGGCCAATCCTCAAATTTTCTTGTATCCCTATTCACCCAGCAACTATACTCTTGGGATTTTTGGAGTCAGGGCGTCCATACCAATTTCAGAGCTTTATATCAACAGGCCAAAAGTAAAAGCAGCCCAATTAAATTTAGAGAAAGAAGAAGTAGAACATCATGACATCGATGATAAAATACGACAACAGGTTTATGAAAACTATCTGCGCTTTAAAGAATCACTCATAAAAATTGATGTAGCCAAGAATGATGTAGCTCAATCAGAAGAAAATGAAAGGATTGTAAAGCAAAACTACTTTAACCAAACGGCCCTTATTACGGATCTCTTAGATGCCGATATTCAATTGTTGCAAAGCAAATTTGATTTCGCTTCAGCAAAAATAGCAGCACAAATTCAATACTATCAACTTCAAAATGTTTTAGGAACACTATAAAAATGAAAAATAAAAACACGTATACCGTTACAGACAAATTAATAACCAAAATAACAAGCTGGATTGCAATAGCCATAACATGCATTTTAAGCATTTGGGGTATTGCATCCTTATGGGATATTTATAAAAATGAAAAAACAAATGATGCTCAGGTTCAGGAGTATATAAATCCAGTGATTTCCAGAGCAGGAGGGTTTATCACCGAAATTAAATTTGAAGAAAATCAGCCGGTAAAAAAAGGAGATACCCTTTTGATTATTGACAGCAGGGAGTATCGTATTCAAGAGCAGCAAACAGAGGCGGCACTTCTAAATGCAAAAGCCCAGCTTGAAGTTTGGCAAAGCAAAGTGCTAACACTTAATAAAACAGCCAAAGTAAATCTCTCAAAGATTAATGTGGCTAATGCCGAATTAAGAAAAGAAGATTTGGACTATACCCGATATAAAAAATTAGTTCAGGCAGAATCAGCGACACCTCAGAAATTAGAAACTATTGAGGCTGCCTACAATATAGCTGTAGCCGAATCGCAGGCGACTACCGATAAATATCAGGCGTCATTATCTGAAATAAACGATGCACAGTCGCAAGAAGCCGTAGTTAGGGCTGAAATTACAAGGCTTGAAGCGCTGTTGGATCGCCATAAACTAGATGTTACTTACACCGCAGTTACGGCATCTTATGATGGTTTTATGGGAAGGAGGACTGTTGAGAAAGGCCAGATGATCGATGCCGGGCAAGTATTGGCGTATATTGTTAATGCAGAAACCGATAAATGGGTGGTGGCTAATTATAAAGAAACGCAAATAGGCTCGATGAAACTAGGAGACACTGCCTGTTTTATTGTCGATGCGTATCCCAACAAAACTTTTAAAGGTGTCATAATCTCTTTTTCGCCTGCTACAGGTTCAAGTTTTTCGCTGCTGCCCCCGGATAATTCAACTGGAAATTATGTGAAAATTGTGCAAAGGGTTCCGGTGAGAATCCGCGTTACAAACCCTAAAAACGAAGCTGATTTATTAAAAGCAGGAATGAACGTAAATGTTTCAATTGCTAAAAAACAAAACTAAAATGCTTCCAAAAGGTTTTTTATTTAAAAAATGGGTTCCGGAGTGGCTGGTTAAAATAACGCTCTTTATTGTACTGCTTCCCAGTTTGGTTTTGTTTTTTCTGCCCATGGCCAATATTAATGCCGCTGCAGGAAATACAGGAAGTGAAACTTATGATGTGTATTTTTCAGTAGCTCTATTTTATGCAGGTTATGTTAGTTTCTTTTCTCTTGAAAGACGATTTTTTAAATTTCTGGCAGCAAAAGAATATTTTATTATAATTACAATTATTCAGATAATAAGCTCTTATATCTGCTACAGTACAAAAGAGATGGCCGTTTTATTCATTTTCCGGTTTATTCAGGGAATGGCCTTTACAATGACGGTAAATTTATCCTTAGCACTTATTTATGCGCGTCTGAGAACAGAGCGGGCACGGGTTATTGGGTATTCTATATTTTTTGGGATGCTGGTCTGCATGATTCCTTTTAATAATTTTATAACGGCAGAAATCATTGATTCCTTTGATTTTAATATTGTATATAAATGTGCCATGTTTTCGTATCTGCCGAGTCTTATCGCACTGCTTTTATTTATGAACAATGTCAGGCTGGATGTTAAATTTCCTTTATATCAATTGGATTGGGCGAGCTTTTTATTCTATGCCATTTCAATTTGTCTTATAGGCTATATCATGGTTTATGGCCAGGAATATTATTGGCTGGAGGATACGCGGATTTTTTGGAGTGTAGTTTCGATCTTTATTTTTGGAGGACTTTTCATTCTGAGACAAACCAGATTAAAGCGTCCTTATTTTGATCTGGAGGTTTTTAAATACAGGAATTTTAAAATAGGAGCCATGATAATTGTAATTTTTTACATCTGTCGTTTTGCTTTTTCAATTACCACAGCGTATTTTTTGACCGTTTTAAAATTAGATCCTATTCATGTCGGAGAGATTACTTTAATTAATGTTCTTGGAATTATAATTGGTGTGATTATTTCCGGTGTTTTTGTCCTGCAGCATCGTCCGATACGTTTGTTATGGATCTATGGTTTTTCTTTATTGCTGTTTTATCACGCCTGGATGATTTTTCTTTTTACTTCGCAGGCCAATGAGAATAACTTTTATGCGCCGCTACTGCTTCAGGGATTAGGAGTTGGGACTTTAATGACACCTTCCATTATTTTTATGGTTTCCTCTGTGCCAGAGCGACTCAGTGTGACATCAGCAGGAATGTGTTTGTTTATGAGGTGTTTTGGTTTTTATTTGAGTATTGGTTTGATGAATTATTTTGATTTATATGCTAAAAGCAAACATTTTAATACTTTTCAGGATAAGATTTCCAATCTTAACCCTGCCGCCTTGCAATCTGTAAATAATTTTAAAACAGCACTGATTCAAGACGGAGCGACACGACATTATGCTGGAAAAGCCGCCAATAAAGTGTTAATTAATTCCATTAATGCACAAAATCACATTAGGTATGCAATTGATTATTATGAGATGATCTGCGCAATGCTGATTGTAACTCTTATTGCAGTTGCTTTATTCCCTTATATAAACCGCACTGTATTAAAACTGTCTAAAAATCAGCCTTCACCTTTCTAAATTTTAATGGACTTCAAATTATAATCTTAAATTTTATATCATGTGGACTCTTTACAGTATTGGTTTTTTAACGGTACTTTTTTGTATCATTTATAATGCGATTCGGAAAAAAAAGACGCAAATAACTTCAAAGTTCTCTATACTAATCCACTTATTGCTAAAGCTGGACAAAGAGCTGGTGATAGAGGATGACAGCAGGGATGAGATAACATTATTTTCGTCTAATTTAAGAGGGGCTATTGCTGTTTTTTTTGTTCAATATTCAGGTATAATTTCCATTATTATCGAATCCAATACCATTGAAAACAATAGCCAGAGAAGAGAGTGGATTTTTTTGGATAATATAAATCAGTACATGATTTTTAATCAGATACTAAACGATCTTCAAAATTTTCATAACAGTAGTTTTGACCAGCGCATACTCCAAAAATTAACTGATAAAAGTAATCATAACATAAAAAGAAGTATTTTGTCAAATGGATATTCTCCCTACAATACAGCACAATCTTTATTTGTTATAGCATTCTCAGAGGTAGAGAAAATAAACAATTTTCAAAAAATAAGCCAGAAAGGATCCTTTGAAGTGCTCTTTTTTAATTGTGTGGCAGCACTGCAGAAAAGTAATATTAAACAGCAAAATGAATTATGGGATCAAATAGCAACTCTGCTTATTTTTTATCTCGAAAATCATAATTTAATGAATCAAATTAAAGATGTCGAAAAACTCTTGACTGAAAGATTAACCTTGTACGGAGATCAAATACAAGAGATCAAATCAAATCCTGACTACAATTACAGTATGCTTTATGATTATTTCTTTGTAAAGCCTTTAAAGCTTCATTCAAAAATAAAATCAAAAGTAATAGAGACTTCAAGTTTGTCCAGGAGAATACAAACGGCTGGTTTTTCAAAAATGGTATTGTTTATGATTGCCGATATAGAAGAAAAATTGCCGGTTTTGCAAAACATATTATTTTAGTGAGATATAAAAAAATAATAATTCAAATCTATCGGTTCAAATGTTTGTCTATAGATACCTTTTGGATATTTATCAACTCTCAATGGAATTAAATCACTACCTTTAGAGTACATCAAAATTAAAAACAGATGGATATTTCTTTGGATGTGAAATAAAAAAAAAGATTAAAATATGAATCCATATACAAATTTAACAGAAGCCTTAGAGGGGCTTATCTGTCAAGGGTATATTATGAGTTTTGTAGCAAAGAAAGACTTTTTAGATGCGAGACATCATAATTGCAAAATAGGCTACAATGAAGTAGAGATAGAACATTCTTATCATTTTAACGATCCTGACCCGAAATTGGATGCTTTTATTTATGGGGTTTCTTCGAAAGATCATATTATCAAAGGAATAATAATTGTTAACTACTCTATCTCATTAGAAAATGAATCTAAAGAGAAAAAAGAGACAATTTAAGCTATTAAGATCTTATGCTTTAAGTCTTTTAAAATACTATTTCTTCAGTTTTTTTTTAAAGCTGAAATTAACAAAGAGAATAAAAGAAATTTAGAAGAATTGATCTCAAGCAATAATTAGAGTTATGGCAGGTAATTCGTGAGTGGATTAGACAGAATTTTGATATTGAAAGAATATAAAAATATGCGTATGGTATTGCATCAATGAATTGGATTCCTATTTCGAAATCGAAAAAAAAACAATATTAGCAATGGAAAATAAAATGGTAAAAAAAGTATTGACACGACAATGTAGATTAAGAAAGTTTTTTTTAATGTAGTGAAGAAAGGCCCAAGTAGAAGTGAAGTACTGATATGCTAAAATGAGAATAATATCTGTAATAGGACTGAAAAAAAAATATGTAGTTAAAGAAGAAATAGTGCATTTTTTATTGGTCTCTGATTAAGGTTTAAAACTCTGCAAATTATTGCTATACTTTAAGCAATGCGAAAAAAAATAATAATCTTTGAATTTTTTAGTGCTGATAAAAAATATTAAAATTTAAGTGATTTCGAGTTTTTTGTTGAGCAAACCTCTGTGCTTTCAGTAAAAGAGGTTTGTTTAATATTTTATCTTTTTAATTACAATGGAGTAGTTGTTATAGCAAATTTTTTTAAGTGAATTTATTTTAAGTAAATGTATTATTGTGAATTAATACTTAAAAAAACATTAGATACAAAAATTACAACTATGATTTTAATATAGATTATAGTGAAATTTTAATCGGAATATCTGCTGTAATTTAATCAAGAGTAAGTGAAGATGTTTTGGGAATTTTTGGAACGTTTTATTTCGAATTTTGTAATTTATGTTAGTTAAAATGGTAATTTTATTGTGTTTTGAATATTTAATTTAAAGATTAAAAATATTAAAGACTTATAAAGTGTTTGGCGTAAAATTTTGATTTTTTTAACATTGATTGTCTCCTTTAAAGCATATTCCTGTAATGCTCATTATCATTAGTTTGTTTAATATTTTTTTTCAAAGATCTTCTATAAAATAAGTTTAAAACGAACTTATTTGGGGGTAATTGATGATTTTTCCTTTTAATTTTATAAAAAGTTCCTATGTTTTTTTTATATTACTAATTGCAATTTGACTTCATCTTAAAGTTTCTGTAGTTGTTTCTTTATTTGATTTTCAGTTATCTGAATTTCTACACAATCTGCAATATCTTTAAAGTAGGTACTCTTTTCTGTAAAAAGGATGCTCTTTTCAAAAAAGATACTAGTATCCTTTGATTTATTGCTCACGTGTATGATTTGTTAAAACCGTTGTTTTAAAATACATATTACACTAATTTGATTTTTATCTCGTTTCTATGTCTTTTAAAACGGTCAATTTTGCTATAATTGTACTGTAAGATTTTTTAATAGTACTACATTCATATTCCTCTTTCCTGCTTTATTTCAGTAGATCTAATTGTGAAATAACTATCTCCAAATTCAATCATTTTTTCTAAAAGATAAAATTAAAATGCTCCTCTAATTTTCATTGTTTTTCCAAGTTTATAGACCATAGATAAAATAGGCTCGTAACGTTTAAGACCTAATTCATTTTAATTTTTTTACGCGAAAATCCTTTTTTTGTTGCTATTAGTAAAAACATATTCTTACGTCAAGCTAAAAATGATAAGTTAGAGTTTTGGATTATTGTAGTGCTATGTAATGAAATTCCACTTCTGCATTTTTTTTATATTCATAATTTTAACGATTTTTTATTCAAAAATGTACTTTACTTCCGCATTTACACTTAATCCCTGATTTTATTTTGTTCTAGTTTAAAAATGAAATCTAAAAGATTTTTCGCTTCCAAAGTTTGCTGTAACGTTGTATAGATTCATTACTTTTTTATTATTTGTAATTTTTTTTTGTCTATTTATGAATAGTTTGAGATAATCATGTTTTAATAAAGAAAAATTTATTTTTGGAAGAGAATCAAATTATTCTTAGTAGATATTGTATTTTGTCGGCTTTATTTGTATTTCGTCGATTATATCTGTGTTTTGTTTATAAAAATGAATGTTCTTTTAATTATATTTAATAAGTTTGCTCTTTTGCGGTTTTTTAGGTAAGTAAAAACTTACATTTTGTTTTGCTTTTTTACTATAATACTAAGAGTTTAAATTTTATAATCTTCATAATGTAGGATAATGTTGAGTGGTTGTAGTTGTTTTTTAGGATGATTTTAAGTAAGTTTTATTATGCTTATTATATAAATTTATTTTAAAATACTTGTTAGAAATTACTTATAACCTTATAGTGTTTTATGTGATAAATCTGACTCAAAGAGTGCCGTTTTTAAAATAGAATAACTCTGTTTAAAATATTGATTATGTGGTTATTGAAGGTTTTTTTTAGTGTGAATAAAATTCACTTAAAATCATCCTAAAAAAAAGTACACTTTCAGTTGTACTGAAATTTATAGTTATCCTATATAAAATTTATAGTTATCCTAATATAAATAAATGAATCAAATTTATTAAATATGAAAATAAAATACTTTGCAACTTACTTATTGTTTCTAGCCTTATTTATGATACAAACTTTTGGATTTGCACAATCGGGTTCGAAGGCAACATCAGGAGCGGGTTTGTATAAAGATAAAATTTTTTGGGTTAATTGGGATTTAAATTCTAATTCATTATCTGAAGATAATATTACAGAGGGTACCATAAGGACGTTTATAAGTCCTTCAGGTATATTATATAAAGTTACAATATCTAATATTGTAAAAACCGCGTATAATTCTTATGGGACTAATTTTACGAGCGCAAACGTTGATAGTTGGTCTGGAAATAATATGCCGTCTGGTTATGGTGGTTTTAGTAATAACAGTACAAAAGTTATAGGTCTCTCTAATAAGAAAGAATCGAATCAGAGTGGGGATGCAAGTAAAGTCAGTTTTAGGATTACGGTTACAGCAACATTGCCAAATGGGACTGTTATTAACGCAGCGGCATTAGCGATAGCGGGTTCTGAAAGTTTGTCGGGAAATAGTGAATATTATCAATTATCAGTCCCAATTGGTTCGCCACCTTTACGTTATTTGGACAAGTATATTAAAGACAATAAGTGGGCCGATATGAAGGTCAGATTAACTGTGTCGAACGGAAGGAGAATTATTAAAGCGACTAATCCTACTTTTGAAGATAGTAAAGGTGATGCACTTTTGCTTGCAGAGAATGTACCTTATATTGATGTAGAATTAAAAGGGGGAGGAGGTCAGCATGTTGCAATTGGAATTTTTGAAGAGTTAGATTATTCTGATGCTCCGGTATCTTATGGTTCTGCTTATCATGTAGTTAATTCTGTCTTTGTTGGTGGAGATTTAGCAGATGGAGTACATGACTTAAGTACAACGTCCAATTTGTTAGATCAAGATAGGGCTAAATTATCGGTAGATCCGTTATTGTTGATCGGTACTACCGTGGATACAGAGGCTAATGTCTATAATGCTAGCCCAGGGGGGGCTCCTATTGGAGATGATAATGCGGGGATTGACGATGAAGATGGTATTACAAATTTTGATTGGACAACTTGTACGGGGACAATTAATGTGAAAAATAAAACCGCTAAGCCGGCCAAATTGTATTTATGGATTGATGCAAATAAGAATGGTATTTTCGATAGTAATGAGTTAGCTACTTCGAATGTACCGGTGGGAACTAATGGTAATGTAACGGTTATTTTATCACCAATTGTTGGTTTGACTAAAGGAGATAAGTATTATGCACGTATAAGATTGTCGACTAATGAATCACTTGGCCCTATTGGACTTGCAGTTGATGGAGAGGTTGAGGATCATTGGGTTAATATTTCGCAACCAGTTATTGAATCTTCGACATCTCCTTGTAAAGGAGATACATTGTTCTTGAGTGGTGTTGCTGGCGCAAGTGGATACTCTTGGACGGGACCAAATGGATTTACATCAGTTATTCGGTCTCCTCAAGTGTCTAATTTTCAAAATGTTAATTCTGGATTGTATACTTTGACAATTACGACATCAGCTGGATGTACATTTACCGAAACTGTAAATGTAACAGTGAATGCTGTTTCGGTAGGAGGAAGCGTTTCTTCAGATCAGACGATTTGTTCAGGAACTTCTCCAGCGGATTTAACACTGACAGGACATACAGGAAGTGTTGTAAAATGGCAAAGAGCAGCCAATGCTGCTTTTAATGCGCCGACAGATATAACAGGAACCACCAGCAGTTTAACAGGAGCGGCTATTGGTATTCTTACTGCGGATACTTATTTTAGAGCAGTAGTTCAAAGCGGTGTTTGTGCTGTTGCATATTCAGCACCGGTATTGATAACAGTGAATGCTGTTTCGGTAGGAGGAAGCGTTTCTTCAGATCAGACGATTTGTTCAGGAACTTCTCCAGCGGATTTAACACTGACAGGACATACAGGAAGTGTTGTAAAATGGCAAAGAGCAGCCAATGCTGCTTTTAATGCGCCGACAGATATAACAGGAACCACCAGCAGTTTAACAGGAGCGGCTATTGGTATTCTTACTGCGGATACTTATTTTAGAGCAGTAGTTCAAAGCGGTGTTTGTGCTGTTGCATATTCAGCACCGGTATTGATAACAGTGAATGCTGTTCCAACAATGTCTAATGCCGGAATGGATCAAATAGGAGTTGCAACTTGCGGATTAACGACAGTTACTCTTGCAGGAAATGTGCCAACTATTGGAACAGGTAGATGGACAGTAGTAAATGGAATAGGTGGAATCTTTGCGTTAGACACGAATGAAATAACTACGTTTACAGGAATAACAGGAAATATTTATACATTGAGATGGACAATTTCTAATGGGGCTTGTGTAGATTCGACGGATGATATGATTGTAGCTATGAATGCCGAGCCAGTAAATTTAGTTGCTGATGTATTAACACAGCCAACATGTTCAGTTCTAGAAGGAAGTATCTTGTTAAGTGGATTACCATCGGGAAACTGGACAATTAATCCAGGAAACATTTCTGGAACAGGAGCTACATACACAATTTCAGGATTGGTAGCAGGTATTTATACTTTTACAGTTACTGCTGCAAATGGATGTACTTCTCCTCCTTCGGCAATTGTTAAATTAATCCCAGCTATTTGTGCGGAAGACGATACAATCGCAGGCGGAAACGGAACAACTGGGACTCCAAACGCAGGTAATGTACTAACAGGGAATCCAACTAACCCAGATACTTTAAATGGTAGGCCAGTAGTTAAAGGGATCGTAAACTTAACGGTAACGACGCCAGCGGTAGAAAAAATACCGGGAGCAGCAGTTCCTGTGATTGATACTACTACAGGAATTGTAACAGTGCCAGCTAACACACCAGCAGGAATATATACTATCGAATATCAAATCTGTGAGAAGTTGAATCCAATAAATTGTGATTCAGCTACAGTAACAGTAGTGGTTGAGAAAGCAAAAATTGAGGCTAATACTGAAATAACTATGCCAATTGATGGGATGACAGGAGGAAAAACCCCATCATTGACGGATAATGATAAATTAAACGGAAATACGGTTGTAATTGGAACAAATCCTGGAGAGGTAATCCTTACAGGAGTAAGTGTTCCATCGGGCTTAACATTAAACTCAGACGGAACTGTAACAGTTGCTCCAAATACTCCGGCAGGAAATTATAATGTAGAATACAAAATCTGCGAAATAACGAATCCTACAAATTGTGACAATGTAACTTCAGTAATTGTTGTAGGGAAATCGGCACTGAATGCTACGGATGATGATTTTACAACTACTCCAATTAATGGTTTTACTGGTGGTACAACACAAACGATATTGACGAATGATATACAAAATGGCATTTTTGTAAATATTTCAAATGTTGATCTTTATCCGATTGGTGTGTTGCCAAAAGGGTTTACTTTAAATGCAAATGGAACAGTTACGGTAGCGCCAAATACGGTAGGAGGAGCTTATGTTTTAACATATCAAATCTGTGAGAAGTTAAATGGATCTAATTGTAGTACAGCTAATATTCTTATTTTTGTTGAAGTTCCATCAATTGCAATTATTAAGACTGCAGTATCAAATGATGAAAATGGAAATGGTAATGCCGAGGCTGGTGAAACAATAACCTATAGTTTTATAGTGACCAATACAGGAAATGTTCCTTTACATAATATTGTAGTATCTGATCCATTACCTGGTATTGTTGTATCTGGAGGTCCAATAGACTTAAATGTAAATGAAATTGATAAGGTCTCTTTTAGCGCTGAATATGCTATTACGCAGAATGATATTAATAATGGAAGCGTTAGTAATCAGGCAACTGTTTACGGAACTACAGTAAGTGGAATTAGTGTTGAAGATAAATCAGATAACTTAAGTAATGTTAGTGATACTCCTACGGTTTTACCATTAGTAGGTTGTGTAATAAAAGTATTCAACGCTATTTCTCCAAATGGAGATTCGAAGAATGAAAGATTCTATATCCAGGGATTAGAATGTTATCCCGAGAATACGGTTGAGATTTACAATCGTTGGGGAGTTTTAGTATTTGAACGTGAGAATTACAACAACGAAGATCGCGCTTTTAAAGGTGTATCTGAAGGGCGTACAACAGTTAAGAAATTTGAAGCATTGCCGGTCGGGACGTATTATTATATTCTAAAATATAAAGATATGCAGTCTAATGGGCATCAGAAAGCTGGATATTTATATATCAATTAATAATAGTTTGAAACAAATAGAAATGGCTTAGTCCTAAAAAAAAACTAAGCCATTCTTAAAAGAAAAATAGATGAGAAAATTAATTTTAGTTTTTATGTTTTTTTCCGCTGTAGGATTCGCACAACAAGATGCCCAGTTCACACAATACATGCATAATACCATTAGTATAAACCCGGCTTATGCAGGTTCAAGAGGAGCGTTAAGTATTTTTGGGCTTTATCGTACGCAATGGGTTGGCTTAGATGGAGCGCCGGAAACAAGCAATTTTTCGGCAAATACACCATTAAATAACAGCAATTTAGGATTCGGATTTTCACTTGTAAACGATAAGATAGGGCCTACAAACGAGAATACTTTTTCGGCTGATTTATCTTACACAGTACCTACTTCTGAGACTTTTAAGTTATCTTTTGGAATTAAAGCTACTGCTAATTTGTTCAATCTGGATATTAATAAATTGAATCCGGAACATCAAGGTGATCCACAATTTCAAGACTTAAACAGTAAATTTACGCCTAATATTGGAGCGGGGGTTTATTGGCATTCAGACAAAGCTTACATTGGTTTATCAGTACCCAATTTTATCGAAACCAACCGATACAATGATGAAGATGTAGCTATTTTTAAAGAAAAAATAAACTACTATTTAATAGCAGGTTACGTATTCGATTTAGATCAATATCAATATATAAAATTTAAACCAGCAGTACTTACTAAAATGGTCGAAGGATCACCCTTACAAGTCGATCTTTCAGCCAATTTTATGTTTAATGATAAGTTTGTCATTGGAACAGCTTACAGATGGAGTGCAGCATTGAGCGCTATGGCAGGATTTCAGGTTACCGATGGAATGTATATAGGTTATGCATACGATCATGAAACTACCAGATTAAAAAACTATAATTCGGGTTCACATGAGATATTCCTGAGATATGAATTATTTAAAAATTATAGCCGAATAACTTCACCAAGATTCTTCTAAATCCTAATAAAGATGAAAATTAAATATATAGTTGCGACGATTCTTTTAGCGCTTATTGGACTAAAAGGAAACGGACAAACAGTGAAACAAACCAAGGCAGATAAAGATTATGCGCAGTATGCTTACGTAGATGCTATTGTAACCTATGAAAAAGTGGCCGAAAAAGGGTATAAAGATGAGAAAATGTTTCAAAAGCTTGGTAATGCTTATTACTTTAATGGAGAGTTAACTAAAGCAGTCAAATGGTTTGATGCGCTTTTTGAAATGAATACAGAACAAGAACCAGAATATTATTACCGATATGCACAAAGTTTAAAAGCAATAGGAGATTACGCTAAAGCTGATAAAATTCTCGAAAGCTTTAATAAAAAAACAAACACCGATAAAAGAGGAATATTATTCGAAAACAATAAAAATTACCTCGAACAAATCGAAGCGAACTCAGGACGATTTGAAATAGCTAATGCCGGAATCAATTCAAAACAAACTGATTATGGTAGTGCTTTTTTTAGTAATAAACTAGTATTTGCTTCAGCACGAGATACAGGAGGTGTTGCTAGAAGAACGTTTAAATGGACCAATAAATCGTTTACAAATTTATACGCTGCAGAACTAAAATTTGATGGAACCGTTGGAAAACCAGAACGATTCGAAAAGAAAATCAATTCTAAATTCAACGAATCTACACCAGTTTTTACAAAAGATGGAAAAACGATGTACTTTACAAGAAACAATTTCTTGGATGGGAAAAGAGGTAGAAATGACCAGAAAATCACTTTATTGAAACTGTATAAAGCAGAATTAGTAAATGACAAATGGACAAATGTAACCGAATTACCCTTTAATAGCGATCAATACAGCGTAGCACATCCTGCATTAAGCACAGATGAGAAAAAGCTATATTTTGCTTCAGATATGCCTGGAACACTTGGACAATCTGATTTATATAGCGTAACCATTAATAGCGATCATAGTTTTGGCAGACCAGAAAATTTAGGAACATCTATTAATACCGAAGGCCGAGAAACTTTTCCATTTATATCAAAAGAGAATGAATTGTATTTTGCTAGTGACGGGCGACCAGGATTAGGCGGACTCGATGTATTTGTTTCCAGAATAAACGGCGATGGAACATTTGCGGCCGTACAAAATGTAGGTGCACCAATAAATAGCAAACAAGATGATTTTGCATTAATTCTCAATAGTGAGAATAAGATCGGTTTTTTCTCTTCTAATAGAGAAGGTGGAGAAGGAAATGATGATCTATACCGATTCATCGAAACAAAAAAAATACTTTGTGAGCAAATAGTAAAAGGAACTGTTGTTGATTTAGAAACCAGAAAAGTAGTCGATAATGCCAAAGTAACTTTGCTGGATGATCAGTTTAAAGTAATAGCTGAAGTTGTTGCAGGAGCTGATGGGACTTATAATTTTAATGTTGATTGCAACAAAACCTATAAGGTAAGAGCAACCAAGGAAAATTATGAAGCCAACGAAATCTCTGCTCTAACCCAAACGATCTCAGGCGAAACAAATCTTGAAATTCCATTAGAAAAAAGAATCAAACCAATAAATGTGGGTACTGATTTGGCTAAAACGCTGGATATTCCGATTATTTATTTTGATTTGGATAAATCATTCATCCGTAAAGAAGCAGCTTTCGAATTAGAAAAAATCGTAGCGGTAATGCAACAGTATCCAAAGATGAAAATCGATGTTCGCTCTCACACCGATAGTCGTCAAACTGCAAAATACAATATGACGCTGTCAGATCGAAGGGTCAAATCGACCATACAATGGCTGATTAAAAAGGGTATTGCAGCCAATAGATTAACTGGAAAAGGCTACGGTGAGAGTAAGTTAGTGAATCATTGTTTTGACGGTGTCGCTTGCGATGAAGCAGAACACAAATTAAACAGACGAAGTGAATTTGTCATAATTTTTATGTAGAGATGAATTAGAAAAAATAATTAATTTTTAAGTACACTATTAAAGATTAATATGAAGGTTATTATTCAACTAGAGTTTTTTTTTGTGATTCGATGTAAAATATAACATTAACTTTGGTTTATATTTGGACTATATTTTACGTTTTTTAACTTTTTTTTGTGTTAGATTAATTTCCTGGTATGGTAGTTTTCATGTAAGATTTCCTCGTTTTTATAAGGTCTTTTTCTATATTTAAGTAGAAAGAAAATAAATTCGTTTTGACGTAATTATAAATGCAATACAACTTATGGGGATCAATGTGAGATGATTTTATCTTTGTATTTATTACAATATTGTTAACTTATAGTAATTCAGATTTATATAAAATGACTTCGCTTTTCTCTTGATTTAAAATTCGTGTAAACAGTTTGAAAAAATAGATAAATTGTTGTTAAATTATTTTTTTTACCTGAATTTTAGTATAATTAAAAGAAAGGGGATTTATGAATCTGAGTGCGATTGATTTTTAGAAAGTTTTTGAAGTCGATTGATGGTTAGGTACGCTAGCTTGCAAAATAAGTAATTTTTTTATAGTTGTAAAGTTAGGATTTATTTTACCACAAAGATATTGATGAGCTACTTTGATATTAATTATGATATCTGTTATTTTGTATAAAAAAAATATAATGGATGAGTCGATTGATTTTTATAATAAGGTACTTAAGATATTTACCAGAGATTATACAAGAAGTTATACCTTAGAAGAATTAACTAAAAGTATAATTAAATTTTCAGATACTCATTCTAGTTTTAGACATGATATTGATAAGGAACGTGAGATGCAGGCGAAAGTTTTAGATGTGCTAATATGCTTAGATTCAGAAGGTTTTGTTTTTTTAAATTCAAATAATGATGAAAGTATTATAACTACTAAAGGATTATTAAAAGTGGGCGTCATTATTTTATGCAATTAACAATAGTTTTAGTTAATTTCAAAATCGAATTTTATAGTTTGTATTTCACTGCTATCCCAACGTTTTTTCAATATCGAAAAAATCTCATGTACCCTTTATAAGCAGGTTATGGATATGAAATTATGTTAAAAATAAGATTGAACTGAATTTAAATTCTGGTTCAGCCTTATTTTTTTGTTCGATTTTCGACTTGATTGAGGACGTAATTTAAACTGAGATAATAGACTGAACATATCCTGATTTTTTAAACCAAATTTGTAATAGACTTTGTCTTTTTAGAAATTTTTCTGTTTATCAATTCAAGCAATAAGTAATTAATGCCATATAAATTGCGATTTAACTAGATTTTTGCTTGTATCTGAGAATGTTTTTATCTGCAGATTTTGTCTCAAACTTTTGAAATAAATCTTAGTTTTTGTCAGTTGATATCAGTCTTTAATGTTTTAATACTGTTTATAACTATAATTTTGTACTTAATAATATCTTGATCTTTATCATTAGGTAAGTTCAATTCCTGTATGGACTGGAACAATGTATTAGACTTAATGTGAGCCGCAAAAAATATTTATAACTTGAATCTGACGTAATATCAATGTAAAATCAAAATTAGCCCTGTTCTTCTTATTAATTCCTTTTGAGAAAGTTAACTGAGTTAAACAGCATCAATTTCATATTTTTGCTTGTGTTACATTGACCACATCTGGAATCCGTAAATTGTCGTCTCAACAAGTATGTATTTTCAAACTGCTTTTTGGTGTTCGAAACTTTGCCCAATCAAACATATTTAAATACAGGCTAATTGTGATACTGTCGATCAATTTTGTATTTGTGGTCTTTAATTTCTTTGGTAATAGTATATTGGAACTCATTTTTAGATCCGTTCATAATTTTCAAGACCTTATAACACAAGGATTCAAAAACTCTCCGATCTCTTTTTTTATTGCCATCACTCATTATGGATCTTGCTGGACTTTGATTTAGTCCTAAGTCATTAATAAAAGTCTCCTTAACTCCAATTTCAGTGAGAATACTATTTAAAGTGTAGAATTTATTTAGCTACCCGTAAATTAATGCGACAAATTGGTCGTTGGTCTTGTATTTACTACACTCCCTTGTCTGAACTATGTTTTTTAATACAAGATTCAAGCATCCATCAAGGAACAAGATCAATAATTTATCGAATGACTGGTTTTTTGATATTTTTGTTTCGCAAAATCATAAATACAGAATTCTCAGACACTTTTTATTTGGCACTTTCGGATAGCTGTGTTTATATTTACTATAATATGATTTATGTTATTGTTTAATTGAGACAATAAAAATGCCTTTTGTTGGATTAAAATGTTTTACGTAACGAGAGAAACTTGATATACATTTGCAAATTCAGAGATTTTTTTTTAAATTAACGAGAACTAATACAAAAAAATATAATAATGTTTTATGGTTAATAACTTTTAATGATTTGAAAGTAAACAAAAATTTTCAGTTTTGATTGTAAATCAGAATAGGTTTCTTAAGATTAAATATATTCAAACAATTTTCTGAAAATAAAATTTGTTTAAGAATTTAGATGTAAAATACTAATAACCGAGCTCGTTTTGATAATTCCTAATTTCCAAATAATTAATAAAACAAAGAGACAGCAGTTTTTTAAATGACGCCTCTTCGTTTATTAATATGTAGATGGAGCAAAAAAGATGTTTTTTTGATAAGAACAAAGATATCAAATATTAATAGTAATATATAAAAGTTGCCACTTTAATTTTAGTATGATTAGGTTATATTCCATGAAGTGACAGTTAAATTTATAATCAGCTGGAAGAGAGTATATTTTAATTTTTATGAACGTTATGGTATTTTTTTTGATTAAATTTATAAGAAAACGGTTTCTTTTTTTTCTATATAGTAGAAACTTCACCGAGTCGTCTTTTTTATCGATGTTTTTAAGGTTATATTTCCATTGATAAGTTGATTCTGTCTTCCTAATAAAAAAACTTTCAGTAACAAGATTATCATAATAGCTGTTTTTTTTAAACTCATGTTTTTTAGGATCTTATTAGTTATGGAATATATGTTAAGATAGTTTTAACAGACATACTGTGTTTTTATATTTGTGTGAAATATAATTTCTTATTGGGGCATAAGGGATTATTCAATAAGAAGTAGTTGATGATTAAATAAAGTGGACGATTTTGTTTTTTTTATGAATTTTTGTTAGTATTTTTTTTGTTTTGTTATGGATAATTAGTAATTCAAAAAAGTACGTATTAAAGTAGTGTTAGATTATATAATTAGATGCGATCTTATCAATTAGTATTAAAGTAGATAGTAATTCGTAAGTACTTCATTGATGAGTGTATTTTTCTTATTGTTGTATACTATTCAAAATAATAAAAATTAAATTAATGGAAATTATAAGGCGTTTTTAACAAAAATATTTTGAATTTGGATGAGTTTAAAGTTATAAGAAGTAATATGTCTAAGGATTTGAAAAGGTAGACTTTGGGTTGTTTCATGAGAAAAATTTCGCGCCGGAATTGAAATATTTAGTACTCAATGTTACTTTTCTAAGAGATAATGCTTTCTGGAATATGAATATATATATAAGTATATTGTAAGTTGTAATTTAGAGTATTTGACTTTTTACATACAACTAAGAGTGAACAGTAGATAATCAAATGATGTATTATAATTTAGTAGCTTTAGATTGGTTCCGCATCCTTCCTTTTTAGTTGTCCAGGATATGGCTTTTAGAACAGGTATTTAGAAAGGTATGTTCTGGATATTCAAAGAGTTTTAAATTAGCTGAGATATTGAATATGATGAACTGAAGATATTGTATAATATGGTTTTAAAAATGAGAGAAAAAAAAATCAATTGTATTTCTATGAAAATTATTAGATTAAAAAAAAGAAATGTTATCTATTGAAGAAAAAAGCACTTTTGAAGAAGCTGCAGCTCTAATAATAGATTGGCTTAAAAAGTTCATAATTTGTCAGCTATAAAATGATCGATGATGAGGTCTAAAATTAGTATTTATATTATTTAATATTGCAATTATTTGTATCAGATGTCTCAATTTTATACATATAAGATAACCAAACAACAAAGATTTTTGTCTAATGAAGATTATGTAAATCATTATCAATATCGGTAATTATGTGTTTTATAATATTATAAATCATTGTAAATTTCTATGATATCAATCATTCAATTCTAATAATGTCTATTAAAATGATAAGATAATACATTAAAATAAAAGCCTTTCGTTTGGATCCTATCCATTGAAAGGCTTTTTTTATGAAATTGGTTTCAAGTTGTTTTTTACTAAAGAGGCAATTCGAGTTGTATTAAATTAATATCCAAAATTCTGATCTTCCTGACCAATATTATTGTTATTATTTATTTCATCAGCAGGAATTGGAAGTACTAAATTCTTCTTTAAAAAATCTTCTGTAATATTGCCATTACTAAGAATGTAATCTCTGAATTGACCACCAACACTATTGGCAGTTTCAAGTTGGTATCTATATTGAACGTTTTTACTATTGTTATGAAGTTCAATTACTTTTCTTAAGTAAACCGTTCCTCTACGGCGAATATCTTCAAATAGAGAAGGTTCACCAGCCAATTCAAACATTCTTTCAAAAAAGATTTTATCACGCATTGCATCTTTACTTAGTGCAGTTTCAGTTTTTGGATAAATAGCTCCAGTCCCTCCTGAATTTCTTGCACGATCTAAAACCTGATTTAAATAAGTTAATGCCTGACCACTATTTCCTAATTCATTTTCAACATCAGCCATCAATAACAATAAATCGGCATAACGGAAAAGCATTAAATTTTTAGGATCGTATTGCGCATTAGACAATGTCGTCGAAAGTAACTTATTGTTTAAAGGATGTAAATTTCTGTCGCCAGTACCCGTATTATTCCAAAGCGTTCTTAAACCCGCCGGCATAGTTGAAGAAGCACTAAAATTATAATCAGGATTTGTTGCTGTATTTCCTGCATTACGAGGAGCAGAAGCATACATATCATAAACCACAGGAGCAGTTGCCGTACCAGTATTGTATAATGGATATGCATAATAAGTTTGAGCAGTATTTAAAGCATTTGTCCATTTTGATAAATAAGTCGATTTTATGCGGGGATCGTCAGGATAAGTACCACGATGCAAGTCATAGAACGCTCTGTCAATTTTGATATTTCCAAAAGAAGGCTGAAGCGAAGCAATACGGCCAAAATTAGCACTAGGACCAAAATTATAGGTAGTACGCAAATTTAATCCAATAGCATCAGTAAAATTAATTTGAAATATAGATTCAGGAGAATTGTTGCTATGAACCACCCATAAATTGGCATAATTAGCTTCTAATGCAAATTTTCCAAGTGCTTTATCTCCATATGATTTTGCCAAAGTATATAATGCAGTAGCATCAGTACCGTCAGCTTGAGCATGGTTTGCCATAATCCAGTAACATTTGGCAGCAAACGCAATCGCTACATCTTTTGTAGCTAAACCATCCATACTTTCGGTTAGAGGCAAGTTTTCAGATGCAAAAATTAAATCGCTAATAGCTTGTTCGTACACTTGAGATCTGGTACTTAATGGCGTATGTAGATTTTTTGTCGTAAGAGGTTGTGTTATAATAGTAGCTTTTCCAAATAAGTTAGCCAATTGAAAATAAGTATATCCTCTTAAAAATCTAGCATGCGCTATACATCTGGTTTTGTAAGCTTGAGAAAGAGTGGAACCTTCTAATCCTTTCATTAAATAATTACTTTCAGAAACCACTCTGTACAATCCTGTCCACATACTGCTTAAGAGAGTGTTTTCGGCATAATTATCATATTTAATCGTACGTTCAAGACGATCACCATCAGTTTTTGACCAATAAACTCCGTTAGAAGTTGTTACTTCGTGTAAGTATTGGCCATAAACGGCAGCGTTTCCTAACCAACCGTAATTTTGCATTAAAACAGCTTCAGTTGTACTCTGACTATTAAAAACTGTTATAGAATTAAAACTATATTTAGGATCTTCGTCTAGAGAACATGATGTGCTAATGAGTGAGACCAAAACAATCATTAAGCTTGTTATATTGAATTTGATTTTCATAACTTAATTTTTTAAAACGTTAAATTTAAACCTAGGATAATTTGTCTCTGAACTGGAAAAGAATAAAGATCAAAACCTCTTCTTAACGGATCAAAGTTGAAAGATCTGCTTGCAGGATCATAACCGCTATAGCTGCTAATTGTGAAAGGATTTTTAGCAGATGCAAATATATCCAGGCTGTTTAATCCTAGTTTACCCACTACATCTTGTCTTAAAGTATACCCCAAAGTAATATCGGTACATCTTAAATAACTTCCGTCTTCAAGGTAGCGATCATAAATATGTCCGTTAACAATATTACTATTAATAGAAGGATATTCATTAGATGGGTTTGTAGTAGTCCATGCATTTGCAATTGCTGCATGATTCATGTTTCGGTCTCCGCTTTGCAAATTCGCTAAATTATTATATCGGTTATTAGCGTTTAAAATATCTCCGCCTTGTACACCAGAAAAAGAAGTACTAAAACGCAATTGTTTATAATTTAAACTCGTTTGAAAACCGTAAGTAAAATCCGGATTTGGATCGCCAATAATAGTTTTATCTGCCAGATTAACAATACCATCACCGTTTACATCTACTACCTTTAGATTTCCTGGAGCGGCTGAATTTCCAAAAGGGGCACCTACGGCATAAGTCTCATTTTGCTGTACAATTCCATTGGTTTTAAAACCGTAGAAAAGACCCGGTGCCTGACCTTCGATAAAAATATTAGCGGCACCAAAATGATCGCCTGCAGTATTACCAAGAAAAGCAGTTATGGTACCTAGAGAACCAAATGACCCCGGAGTATTTCCTATTTTATTAATAGTAGATTTATTGAAAGCAATGTTTCCTCCAAAAGTCCATTTAAGATCTTTTTTGCGAATAATATCGACATTTAATGTAGTTTCAATTCCTTTGTTTTGAATTTCACCTCTGTTAACTGTTAATGAAGTATAAGCAGTAGAACCAGGAATCGTAATACTTACCAATAAATCCTTAGTGGTTTTATTGTAAACGTCAATTGTACCGGATACTCTACTGTCAAAGAAACCAAAATCGACACCAGTATTTACAGATTGTGTGCTTTCCCATTTTAGATCAGGATTGTTGATTCCGCTTACGCCTAAACCTTGAACCAGCGCTCCTGTACCTGTTGCATATCCTGAACCTACAGCTCCATAACCAAATATAGTGGAGTATGGACCAATGTTTTGACTTCCTGTTTCTCCATAACCAACACGTAGTTTAAATTGAGACAACCATTTGCTGGTACTCGCCAGAAAGTTTTCCTGAGTGGCATTCCAGGCCAAGGCGAAAGAAGGGAAATAACCCCATCTATTTTTTTGGCTGAATTTGCTGGTTCCATCTGCACGCATTGTTCCTGTTACAACATATCTTCCGTCGAAAAATGAAGCATTTAATCTCCCTAAATAAGAGAATAATTGATAATCACTTTGTATTGGAGTCAAAATTTGTACACTCGTAGCAGTATGTAAACCGTCTGTACGTAAGTTTTTGTAGGTAAAGCCTTTTCCTATTGAACCCGTATTTAAAAATTGGTATGAATCATAAGTTACACCAGCCGTAGCATCAATATCTACAACACCAACAGATTTGTTATAAAACAAAAGGTTTTCAATATTATAGTTGTTACGTTCTAAACGGTCTTTGCTTAAGTAACCATTGTATAAATAACCGTTGTATAAACCTAAATCATACCAGTTTTTCTTTTCGACATTGTTTAAGTTGCCACCAGTTCTAAAAGTGTATTTCAGGTTCTTAGTAATTTTATAGTCAATGTTTGAAGCTACAGAAAAGCGATACTCATTGGTAATATCATCATAGTCTGTAAGCCAGCTTAAAACAGTACCTCTGGTATCAACGTCGTTTGCAAAAGTTACATCATCAGTAGGTCTAAAATATGGTGCAGTATTTGTCGCTGTGGACAAAAGGGCTCCCGAAATCCTGCCAACACTGTTTCCTCCAGAGGTCATGTTATTTTTTCTTAGAAATCCGCTAAACTGAAAACCCATTGATAATCTGTCTGTAATAGCAGTATTTAAGTTGAAACGAAAATCGCCATGTGTCAAACCAGTATTTTTAACAATACCTTCGACATCTTTATAAGAAGTAGAAAAGCTGTACTTTGTTTTTTCAGATCCGCCGCTTATATTTAAATTATATTCTCTTGATAATGCCGTTCTCGTCACTTCTTTTTGCCAGTCTCTGTCTGTAAGAAGAGTTTCTTTAACAATGTTTTGTCCACTTTCATTCACACCAGTATAGACATACTTAATATCATTGCCAATAATAAATCTTTGATCACTTGGGTATTTTGTATTCCAGAAAGAAGCATATTCTCTCAGGTTCATAAGATCAATAAATTTTGTTGGGTTTGCTACAGAAAAAATTGCGCTTACACGAATCGTTGCTTTTCCTGCTTTTCCTTTTTTGGTAGTAACTATAATAACACCATTGGCACCACGAGAACCATAAATTGCAGTTGCCGAGGCATCTTTTAAAATTTGAATATCTTCGATGTCATTTGGATTTATTCCTGCCAACGGATCTAGAGTAGGT
This sequence comes from Flavobacterium sp. FlaQc-30, assembly GCF_044005885.1. NCBI lineage: Bacteria > Pseudomonadati > Bacteroidota > Flavobacteriia > Flavobacteriales > Flavobacteriaceae > Flavobacterium > Flavobacterium sp. FlaQc-30. The sequence continues at coordinate 72,498 of NZ_JBIPCO010000006.1, forward strand.
TGATAATCTCCTGTAGAATTGCGCATCGTTTGCCCTGTCGAAGGTTGAGGTACATTATCAATTACATACAAAGGCTGACTGTCGCCATTAAGAGAATTCGAACCACGAATAGTAATAGAACCTGCTGCTCCCGGTGTTGAACCTCCTGTCGAGACGCTAACTCCCGCGACTTTCCCTTGTAATAAATCGTCGATAGATGTTGCAATGGCAGCCTGATCGCGATTTGGCTTAAAGGATGAAATGGCTCCCGTAAGATCTTTCTTTTTCATAGTACCGTATCCTACCACAACAACTTCGTTTAACTCTTGCGAATCATCTTTAAGAGAAACATTTATATTTTGCTCTGCATTAACAGTTTTTTCCTGAGTTATAAATCCCATGTAACTAAAAACTAATACATCACCTTTTTTTGCTTCCAGTTTATACTTACCGTCAAAATCTGTAGAGGAACTTTTCGAGGTATTCTTAATCTGTATATTTACGCCCGGTATAGACAAACCTTTATCATTTGTAACCTGCCCGGTTACCACTTTTATTTGTGCAAGCAAAGTATTACTGGCTACAATTATAAAAAGTAATGATAATATCAAACTTCTTTTGTTCATGAATCTGTGTTTAAATTGGTTAAAAAATAAATTTTTGGTTGGTTATTTAATAGTGTTTTATATTTATTCTGAATATTCTTTATGATCTGATTTCTTTACTGTTTTTCGATTGTTATAAAGCTGAATATAATAATTGTCTAAAGTCTCCGAATCTTTATATTTGACTCTTAACTCCTGTAGTTTAGTTTTCATCGATGCAGCAATATCTTTATAAGCCGGATCATCATAAACATTGTGAAGTTCGTTAGGATCTTTTTCTCTATCGTATAATTCCCAGGCATCAATATCATAATAGAAATGAATCAATTTGTATTTTTTTGTTGCGATTCCGTAGTGTCTTTTAACAGCGTGCTCTGCAGGATATTCGTAATAATGATAATAGATAGCATCTCTGTCCCATTTTTCTTTTTTGCCTAATAGTAACGGAACCAAACTTTTTCCCTGCATATCATTTGGAGCTTTAACTCCAGCTATTTCTAAGAATGTCTGCGCAAAATCAAGATTTTGTACCATCTCATCTTCAGTTGTTCCGGGCGCTATTTTATTAGGCCATTTTATTAAAAGTGGTGTTCTAAAAGATTCATTGTACATGAAACGTTTATCAAACCAGCCATGTTCTCCTAGATAGAAACCTTGGTCTGAGGTATATACCACAACTGTGTTTTCTGAAAGTTTTTTATCATCTAAATAATCTAATAACCTGCCCACATTTTCGTCTACAGATGCAATTGTAGCAAGGTAATCTTGCATGTAGCGTTGGTATTTCCAAATGGTTAGCTCTTTAGGACTCATTTTTGGATAGTTTTTTAAGAACTCTTCGTTAATAGGACCATATACAGCATCCCAAGCCGCACGTTCAGCCTTAGTCATTCGGTTTAAACCAGTACTAAGTCTTCGTTCATTAATACCTAAACTATCCAGAACAGATCCTTCTAATTTATTGTCGTAAGTAAGAAGCATATCCTTTAGAATATTCATTTCGGCAGATTTTGCAGCACTAGATCTGGTACTGTAATCATCAAATAAAGTTTCAGGTAACGGAAATGTCTTTTTAGTAAACTCCTTAAAATACTTTTCCTTAGGAAGCCACGGACGGTGAGGAGCTTTGTGCAAATACATCAATAAAAAAGGTTTTGTCTTATCTCGACCTTTTTCCAGCCAGTTTAATGTTAGATCTGTAGTAATATCCGTCACGTAACCGGTTATCGTAGTATCACCTTTTTTAGTTATAAATTCCGGATTGTAATAATCGCCCTGATCAGGCAAAATCATGAATTCATCAAACCCTTTAGGATTATTACCAAAGTGCAATTTTCCAAACATTGCCGTTTGATAGCCTGCTTTTTGTAGTAGTTGAGGAAAGGTTACATTCGAGGTATCAAACTTACTTAAGTTGTCTATTTTACCATTTAAGTGACTGTGTTTTCCCGTAAGGATTACAGCTCGAGATGGAGAGCAAATCGAATTGGTTACACTTGCATTCGTAAAAATCATTCCTTCATGAGCAATGCGATCTATATTTGGAGTTTGCATTAATTTATTGTCATAAGCACTAATAGCTTGATAAGCATGATCATCTGACATTATAAAAATTATATTAGGCTTTTGTTTTTCAGTTACTTGATTTTTCTGAACTGAGCATGCAGTTATACATAAAATTACAGCTCCTAAGATTCCGTTTTTGGGAGCAAAGATGCTGTAATTTTTTATTTTAAAAGAGGGAAATAAGTTGATTGAAGTAAAATTCATTTTTTATAACTTTTATTGAGTAAACTATTGGTTAAATCAAAAACTAATTAGAGCAAAAATATCATTTGTATTAAATTATTGTTAATATTGCAGGCCTACATAAAGGTTACATATGAGGAATTTTCAGGTTACATCCCTACTTTTGCGCCTATAGTTTTTAATGACTAAAAGCCGAAAAAAGAATAAATTATGATACTACGATTAAGGTTAATAAATTTTATATTTTTTGTATTTCTATTACAACAAACTGCTTTGCACTCCCAGACACATGCTTTACGATTTAAACGAATTACATCGCAACACGGCTTAACCACAAATAGAGCCAATGCCGTATTTCAGGATTTTAATGGAGTACTTTGGGTAGGAAATAAAATAGGAATAAACAGTTTTGACGGAGAGCTAACAAAAGTGTATCACGTTGGTGAAAACAATAATGTAAATCAATTTTTTGAAGACGTTTACAAGAACCTTTGGGTAGCCACAGAGTTTGGACTTTACTTTTTTGATAAGAAACAGAATGATTTTGTTAGAATTAAATACAATGCAGCGAAAATTAAGGTTTTATTTAATTCTAATGTGTTGTGTGTCTCACAAGTAAAAGAAAACGAACTATTAATAAGTGGAGGAAAAGGTTCTTTGGTTAAGTTTAAAGTGGATCAAAATGGACAAGTCGTCGAAAATTCAATTAAAGTTTTAGACAAACGAAAGATAAACGGATATGTTACCAAAATTCTAAAAGGTTACAATTCCAGATTTTGGTTAGGTACAGATAAAGGCGAAGTATTTTATATAGAGAATGATGTTATAAAAGAATCCGGTTTTACAAAATCCGGCAATAATTCATACATAAATGATATGTCTATTGATAATTTGGGTAATCTATGGATTGCTACAAACGGTAACGGACTTTATTCTTATACGATTGAAAGTAATGCTGTAAAACATTTTTCTAAAAAAGGAAACCTGCAAGAATCGACCATAAATAATGATGTAGTAACAAAAGTGTATGCAGAAGGAAAAAATGTTTGGATTGGTACAGATGGAGGAGGACTCAATTTATACAGTCAGGATAAAAAAAGTTTCAATTATTATATGTACGACTTCGGGAACGAGTTCTCTATATCAGATAATTCTATTATCGACATACAACCCGGATTAAATGGCGTAATCTTATTAGGAACTGTGCATGGCGGAATATCCATTTTTCGAAATAATTATAAAACAGAAAATATTCCGGCTAAAAACTTCCAATTTTTAATTCAGGATCCGCAAGGTTCCCGCGTGATAGAAGACAGTTATAAAAACATTTGGTTATCAGCAGGAAGAGCAGGACTTCGAAGATATAATCCCAAAACAAAAGCATTAAGTGTCTTTTCCGGCACTGGATCTGGATCAGGATTTCGAGGCGATATTGTACTTTCTCTTTTTGAAGATTCGAATAAAAGACTTTGGGCAGGAACGCTTAGAGAAGGAATTAATGCATATGATCTAAAAACAAATAAGTTTATAGAGATACCTAAAGGCAGAGAATTGCGAGGCGTTTTTTCAGTAGCCGAAGATAAAGAAAGCAATATATGGGTTGGTCATAGAAATGGTATTAGTATTTACAGCAAGGAGTTAAAACTGATAAATGAAATAAAACTTGAAGCCAATGCTAATTCAAATTCAAATCAGGTAAATTGTATTTATAAAGATCTTTCAGGAGTAATGTGGATAGGAACTACAGATGGTCTTTTTAAATATGAAAAGCGAGGCAACAGTTTTCTAAAAACTACTTACAAACACAATGTAAAAGATGTTCATTCTTTGAGCAGCAGTTATATATTGTCTATTGATGAAACCTATGATCATTCGATTCTTGTGGGAACCTATGGCGAAGGATTGAATAAATATATAAGAAAGTCCGGAAAATTTGAAAAGGTAGCAAATGGCGATAGAATTAAAGGAGGAATTATACGTGGGATCCTACAGGACAATCAAAAAAACATTTGGCTTAGCACAAACACAGGTTTAACAAAAATAGATTCAAATAACAATGTATCTAATTTTGGAATGGCCGATGGTATTTATCCATTTAATGGAGGTGCCGCAAGTTTAGATTCTGACGGAAAAATATTAATGGCAGGTGTATATGGATTGTCTTATTTTAATCCTGAAAAATTAAACTATAAGATTTATTTTCCGCACGTTTATTTTACTTCAGTTAAGGGAGTTAACGGAAAAAAAGAGTTTGTTTATCCTTTTGCCGAATTAGCAAACGATACGGTAGTTATTGAACCCGACAATAAGTTTTTGAATATAAACTTTGCTTCGTCAGAGTTATATTCGAAAAGTAGTATCGAATATCAGTTTTTGATGGTTGGACTTGATGAGAATTGGCAAAACTTAAACGGACAAAATAAAATATCCTTTTCGAATTTAAATCCAGGCAAATATGAGTTAAGAGTTAGAGCAACTAATAATTTAAAATTGTGGGACAAAAAATATACCTCGCTGTACATCATTGTTAAGCCATCATTTTGGCAAAGGCCTATTGTGCGAATTATGATGGTTTTATATTTTATCGGAATGCTTTTATTATTGTACAATTGGAGAACTTCCAATATTAAAAAACAGAAAGAAAAGCTCGAAAAACTTCTGGACTTAAAAACAATAGAGATCAAAGAACAAGAGCAAAAAATATCTCAGGACAAGATTTCTATCTTAGAATATGAAAAACAAAATCAAGCCTTAAAACAAAAAAAGTTAGAAGATGAGCTAACTTTTAAAATAGACGAACTCACCAATAATACACTGCGAACCATACACAAAAACAATTTACTAAACGATATAAAAGACAAGCTTAAAATCGAAGTAAAAAGTAAAACCATTGATAAAACCAGTTTGCAAAGTATAGTCGATCATATCAATGATAGTTTTATACTCGATGCAGATTGGGAAAGTTTTTACACCGTTTTTAATCAGGTGCATCCTACCTTCATTAAAAGCCTAAAAAAGCGGTATCCCGCGCTAAGTGAGCGTGAAGTGAGATTGTGTGCTTTGGTTTTAATTAATTTCTCTTCTCAGCACATAGCAACACTTTTCGGAATTTCGTTAACCTCGGTAAAAGTAGCAAGGCATCGACTGCGAAAAAAACTAAATATACCAACTAGCAAATCTGTGAAACAGTTTATGTCTGAGTTGCCACTTGAATAATCATTAAAAGTAAATTACAATAGCAAAAAATGATAAGTCTAAAAGCAATCTGTTTGCTTTTAGACTTCCCAAATTTGTGAGATATACTTTTGAACTTTGTTTGTATACTTCTTTTATAGTTTAAGTATTTTATTATTAGTTGTTTAGTTTGTGTTTTAAACGCTAATGTAACTTAGATGTAGTATTGAAGTAACGTATTTGTAACCCTCAAAAAGAACTTTTAAATAGTTTTAATTTTATTTTTGGACAGTCGAGTTTAAGATTTATTTACATTGAATTAATATAAAACTTCGAAATCATTTGGCTTAATCAAAAGATTTATTTTGATTTTAGAGAGCCATTTTTCCCTCCTAAAGAGAATAATTCGAACAATTCAATTTAATGAATGTCCGATAAAATAAAAATTATATAAAAAATAATGAAAAGAAACTATAGTTGTAGAATATTAATATTAGCTCTTGTTTATTGCGGATTTACGTCTTGTTCAGTTCGTAAGAACACAGCAGAAAAAAAGAATGCAATTACTTATAAGTTAGTTTTAGAAGATAATTTTGATGGTAATGCATATAATACAAAGTTATGGAGTGCTTATCCGTCTGAAAAGGCAAAATCACCGTGGAACCGTTTTGTAGTTGATGATAAAACTTTGACTGAAGTTAAAGATGGTAATTTGTTTGTAAGAGCGCGGTGGAACATTGAAGAAGAACGTCCAGAAACAGGCGCAATACAAACGAGAGATAAATTCAGTTTTAAATATGGAAAAATTGAAGTTAGAGCAAAGTTCAATAAAGCGGGTCAGGGAGGCTGGCCGGCAATATGGCTAATGCCTCAGAATCCAATATATCCAGAGTGGCCAAAAGGAGGTGAAATTGATATTATGGAAAGGCTCAATAATGACAATTTTGTCAATCAGGTAATTCATCAGAGCGATAGTGATTTCAAGCCAATATCAACAGGAAAAACGCCTTTGATTTCGCCAACAGGTTATAATACTTACAGCGTCATAAAACTACCAAATCGCATAGAATTTTATGTAAATAATGTATTAGTTATGACACATGAACCCAAAGGTGACTTTGCTAAAAATTGGCCTTTTGAAACTGATTATTATATTATTTTGAATCATGCTTGTGCAGACAAAGGAAAGGCTGGCGTTAAATTTTGGCCCGGATTTGTAACCTCAACAGATGGATTTCCATATGAAATGGCAGTTGATTATGTAAAAATTTGGAAAGCTGTCCATTAAAACAAGATGGTTTAAAATTCAAAATTAAGTAAAAAAACTAACCAGAAATTAACCAAAAACAAACCAATATGAAAAGGTGTCTAATACTACTATTATTAACCTGTATTTTATTTTCCGCATGTGTTAACCCTTATAGAAGTTCTAAAAATTCAGCGTCAGATTATCAGATAATACCAAAACCAGTATCATTAGAAATTGTCAAAGGAAAGTTTTTAATAACTCCCGAAACCAAAATTTCAGGAACCTTAGATTTAGAAAATGAAGGACAATATTTAGCCTCATTTTTAACGCTAACTACAAAAATGAATATTCCGTTTGTAACAGAAGGTTCGGGTACTATTGAATTGAAAATAGATAAAAGCATTAATGAGGATGAAGGTTATATCCTTTTAGTTACGCCAGATAAAATTCTTATATCAGGAAAAAATTCTAAAGGCGTTTTTTATGGTATTCAAACTTTAAGACAATTGATACCAGCATCACTAGAAGCAGGAAATAGCGGTACAGATAAAATTACTATTCCGGCAGTTACGATCAAAGATAACCCGAGATTCTCATATAGAGGAATGCATCTCGATGTAGGAAGACATATTTTTCCTGTATCGTTTGTAAAAAAGTACATCGATCTTATTGCTCTGCATAAAATGAATACGCTGCATTGGCATTTAACAGAGGATCAAGGCTGGCGCATAGAAATAAAAAAATATCCAAAACTTACCGAAATAGGATCTAAAAGATACGGAACTATTACAGGGCGTTTTCATCAGGAAACAGGTAATGATCAGACAGAATATGGCGGTTTTTATACTCAGGAAGAAGTAAAGGATATCGTAAAATATGCCACTCAAAGACATATTACGGTTATTCCAGAAATCGAACTTCCTGGTCATGCAAGTGCCGCGATAGCTTCATATCCTTTTTTAAGCTGTTTTCCAGACGAACCTACATTTGTAACAAACAACATGGGATCGAAAGCAGGAAAAGAAGCGCAGGCAAAAGGAAATCCAAAAATTGTTCAGGAAACCTGGGGTGTATTTGATGACGTATTTTGCGCCGGAAACGAAAAGACCTTTGCGTTTTTAGAAGATGTTTTAGCCGAAATTATTCCACTGTTTCCTTCAGAATATGTTCATATTGGAGGAGATGAATGTCCAAAATCAAATTGGCAGCGTTGTCCGGCTTGTCAAAAAAGAATGAAGGATAATAAGCTGGCTAACGAACATGAACTGCAAAGTTATTTTATACAGCGTATGGAAAAATACTTAAAAGCAAAAGGCAAAAAGATTATTGGTTGGGACGAAATTCTCGAAGGAGGTTTAGCACCAAATGCAACAGTAATGTCTTGGCGAGGAGAAAAAGGCGGAATCGAAGCTGCAAAACAACATCATAACGTTATTATGACTCCAGGGACACATTGTTATTTTGACAAATATCAGGTAGATAAACAGGATTATACAAAAGAACCTTTAGCGATTGGAGGCTTTATATCTGTCGAAAAAGTGTACGGTTATGATCCAACACCAGATGCTTTAACTGCTGAAGAGAAAAAATACGTACTTGGTGCTCAAGGCAATGTTTGGACAGAATATATGGACACAACCAATTATGTAGAATATATGGTTTTGCCTAGAATGTCGGCCTTGTCAGAAGTAGTTTGGACTCCAAAAGAAAATAAGAATTGGAACGATTTTAAATTTCGTTTAAATACAATGAAAGTGCGTTATGATGCTTTGGGAGTAAATTATGCGAAACATGTTTTTGAAACTAAAAAGGATAGTACTCACTGATATTGAGAAGAATCTACCAGAAAAATAACCTACTATTATATCGTAACTAAATATGAAGATTTCTATAAAAAATAAGTATTGGATTTTATTTTTGATGTTTTGTGTCTTCTTTCAAGTAGTTTACTCTCAGACTAAAACTTCAAAATCCAGACAAATCACCTCTTTAAATAAAAACTGGAAATTCCATTTAGGGAGTGCCAACAATCCATCAAAAGACTTTGACTACAGCATCGTTCGCAATTTTACCATAGCTGGCGGCGGTGGCGGTTGCATCGTTCCTGAATTTAAAGATGATGATTGGCGTACCGTAAATGTGCCACACGATTGGGCGGTCGAACTTCCTTTTGAATACCACAAACATTTTGATGTACAAAGTCATGGTTACAGACCCGTTGGCGGTTTTTATCCTGATAATAGCATTGGTTGGTATAGAAAACACTTTACGGTCGATAATACAAAAGAAGGACAACGTTTTATTATTCGTTTTGAAGGAGTTTATCGTGATTTCAAGATTTGGGTTAACAACAATTATATCGGAAGTACTTTTAGCGGCTATTCTGAAAGTTCATTTGATATAACAGATTTTATAGAATTATCAAAAGACAATGTTATTGTAGTTCGTGTTGATGCCACCCAATATGAAGGTTGGTTTTATGAAGGAGCCGGAATTTACAGAAACGTTTCTCTGGAAACATTAAGTCCAGTTTATATTCCGGAGTATGGAGTTTACGTATCATCAAAAGTCGAAAAAGCTAAAGGAATAGTTCAGGCACAAACTTCTGTAAAGAATCAGGAAGGAAAAACTGTAGATTGTTCGGTCGTTTCTTATGTGATAGATTCAAAAGGGACAAAAATTACTAAATCATTGACAGAAAAACTAACGGTTAAAAACAATGAAAGTGCTACAACAATTCAGAATTTCACCATTAATAAACCTGAATTATGGGATTTAGAAAGCCCTAATTTATACCGATTGGTTTCGATTGTAAAAAAGAACGGGATAACGACAGACAGTACTCAAACCGAATTTGGAATCAGAACTTTTGTTTATGATGCAGAAAAAGGATTTTCGTTAAACGGAAAATCCATGAAAGTAAAAGGAATGTGTGTACATCAGGATCACGCTGGTGTTGGAACAGCAGTTCCGGATGCCTTGGTGTATTACCGAATAAAATTATTGAAAGAAATGGGTGTTAACGCCTACCGTTGCAGTCATAATCCGCCATCAAAATCTGTTTTAGAAGCTTGCGATAAGTTAGGAATGATGGTTCTGGATGAGATCAGAGTAATTGGTACAGGTAAAGAATATTTTGAACAATTTGAAAAACTAATTTTAAGAGATCGCAATCACGCAAGCATAATGCTTTGGAGTCTTGGAAATGAAGAAACAGGAGTTCAGAATACAGATTTAGGGCGACGTATGGCGCATACTTTGTTACAAAGGCAAAAAGAGTTAGATCCTTCGAGATTGAGCACTTATGGAGGAAATAATGGTATTAAATATCTTGGTATAAATCAGGAAATGGATGTGAGAGGCTTCAATTACCACATTAAAGAATTAGACGATTATCATAAAGAACATCCTAAACAACCTATTATTTTTAGTGAAGTATCGAGTATGGTTAGCTCCAGAGGAATGTATGTAAAAGATTCCATAAAAGGTTATTTGCCAGATTATGATTTGAACAAACCACGTTGGGGACAAACCGCCGAAGAATGGTGGAAATTTACAGTCGACAGACCTTGGCTTATGGGAGGTTTTGTTTGGACAGGTTTCGATTACCGCGGAGAACCTACACCGTTTACCTGGCCTAACGTCAATTCGCATTTTGGAATAATGGATGTTTGTGGTTTTCCAAAAAACACTTACTATTATTATCAAAGTTGGTGGACCGATAAAGACGTTATCAAGATTTACCCATATTGGAATGGTCATAAAACAGGTGACAAAGTAAATGTTTGGTGCAATAGTAATGCAGACGAGGTCGAATTATTGTTAAACGGAAAAAGCCTCGGAAAAAAAGTAATGCCCAGAAACGGACATTTAGAATGGGATGTTGTTTACGAGCCCGGAAAGCTCGAAGCCATTGGTTTAAAAAATGGAAAAGCGATTCGTACTTCTGTAGAAACAACTGATAAAGCGTATCAAATTGTTTTGACACCTGACCGTAAAACTATTAATGCTGACGGAAATGATGTATCTGTCATAAATATAACTGTTTTGGATAACAAAGGAAGAGAAGTTCCTGATGCGATGAATTTAATTCAGTTTGCGCTTACTGGTGATGCTCGTATTCTTGGCGTAGGCAACGGAGATCCAAGTTCTCATGAAGCTGATAAATGTCTTGATGGCAATTGGAAACGTTCGTTATTTAACGGAAAATGTCAAATTATTCTTCAGTCTTCAGAAAAAGAAGGAGAGTTTGTATTGACAGCTTCTTCTGAAGGTTTGAAAAATGCGATCGTGACCATAATCCAAAAAAGAGAGAAAATATAAAAGCTTAAAGCTTTGTTTAAATTAAAAGATAGCAGCAGAGAAAGAGTCGTTTTACCTTAAAAAAATCAATAGAACATTAATGAATTTTCACATTACTACAACACACTTTCTGTTGTAGTGACAAGGATATTCTATGTCTTTTGTTTGCCAAATAAAACGACTCTTTCTTTATAAAACCATTAAAAAAGAGTGCTTATAGATTGACCAAAAATTAACCAAAAACAACCGTTTATTATGAAAAAAGTATTACTTATTGCTTTTCTATTGACCATTAACCAGGTAATGAAAAGCCAGACTACCAACCAAAGTATCGCCTTTTCGGGCACGACAAGTAGTTACGCTTCTTTTGGAAATATTAATGAATTAAATGGAGTGAACCAGTTTTCTTTTGAAGCTTGGGTTTATATTAATGCTTGGAATGTAAATAGTTATGTTTTTAGCAAAACCGCTGCGACACTTCCTGCTCAAAATAGAATCGACATTCAGTTAGGACAGCTTTCAACAAAAAGATTATATTTTCATGTTGCCAACAATGGTAATAGTTATGCACAAGTAGATAATTCGGCTATTGCTGTTGGAAAATGGAATCATGTCGTGATGGCTTACGATGGAACAAAGTCTGCTTACAATATGATTCGTATTTATATCAATGGAACACAGGTTACAACTGGTATTACCTATTCTTCAGGAAACGGTACGCTTCCTACAACTACTTCTACTTCAACGGGAGCTTTTGAACTAGGAAAAAGTTTTGATGGCCGTATCGATGAGGTCAAAATTTGGAATTATGCTATTACGGCTGCAGATATTGACATGAAGAACACTATTAATAAATACCATCCTTTGTACGCAAATCTAATTTCGTACTGGAAAATGGATAAAAGCGCCACATCAATTGCTGATAATAAAAACCTTTATCAAGGTACACTTACAGGTGCGTCTTTAGTACCCGTAACAGATAACAATATTTTTAAATATAAGATTGTAAGTAGCTATATAAGATCTAATTTTTACGAAAGCGGACAAGTTAGTGAAGAGTATGTTCGGAATAATAATGATTTAATATATCTGGCAGCCAATCCTTATGCAAATGGTGATTTATTTTTTGAATATCCTGTAAATAATGGTGTCTTGACAAACGCGACTTATCTCGCAAGTTATGCTTCAAGAAATGGTTTGATGGATTTTTCAGGTTCCGGAGCTTCCATGAATTGCGGAGGTGATTTGCTTAATAAATCTACAGCGGGACTTGGCTCATTTTCTTTTGCTACATGGGTCTATATTGATCAATGGATTGAAAATAGCAGTATTTTTAGAAAATACGAATCTGCAACTAAAACTATTGATTTACAATTAGGAGCCGCAGCAACAAATCAATTAATTTTTCATCTTTCTAACGGCGCAGATAATTATGTAACGGCTGATAATTCTGGAATTACAACAGGAGGATGGCACCATGTTGCTGTAACTTATGCAGGAACTGCCGGAGCCAATCAACAAGTTAAAATATATGTTGATGGAGTTTCTGTACCCGTTTCTTATAAAAATGGCGATGGATTACTCGCTACAACAGGACCTTTTATTAGATCAAATTTTGAATTGGGAGTTAATTTTGATGGAAAATTAGACGAAACCAGTCTTAATTTATTGAGTTTAAGCAGTAGTGAAATCAATACAATTAAAGATAACGAAATAGTGGTGGATTCCTGGAATGAAACAAAAACTTGTGCATACTGGAAATATGATGATGCATCTCAACCCGGAAAAGATTCAAGAACATGGCTAGGTGTATTAGATGGATTAAAACAAACATTGTCCGGTTATAATGGAGCCGAAATTCGTTTAGGAATTAGTGGAGGCGATTGGAAAACAATGATTGCAACACCTGCAGCCAGAACAAATTTTGCCAATAATGTAAAAAGCATTGTAGAAACCTACGGTTTTGATGGAGTAGATTTAGATTTTGAATGGTGTTTGAGCACTCAGGAATGGTCGGATTATAGTACTGCAATATTGGCTCTAAATACGGCGTTATCTTCAACTTCAAATTTTAGTGTGACACTACATCCGTTGTATTATAAAATAAGTCCGGCTGCAATTTCAGCTCTTGATTATATATCGATACAATCTTACGGTCCAAGTCCTGATCGATTTCCTTATACTGAATTTGTAAATAATATTACCGCGATGCTTAATTACGGATATCCTGCTCAGAAACTTATTATGGGAATGCCATTTTACGGTGCTACAACAGATAATTCGAAAGCTACCGTAAGTTATAGAGCAATAGTTGCTCAATATCCGTCACTCGATCCTTCATTGGATAATGTTTTAATGAATGCACCTACCTCAAAAGATATTACGTTTAACGGACAGCAAACTATCATAAAAAAAACAAAATATGTTCGGGATATGGCATTAGCCGGAGTTATGTATTGGGATACGGCAACAGATGTAGATTATCTCAACCAACTTTCGCTTTTGAGAGCTTTAAATACGGTTATGAATGCTAATTTGGAATTGGTTACCATTGGCGGAAGTTTAACCAGTAGAAATCTTAAGAACGAAACATTCGAAAATAGTTCTAACGATGTGGCTTCTGTTTTTTCAGTATATCCAAATCCTGCTCAAAATATTTTTACAATAGTGCTACCGGCTGAACAAAAGGGATTTATAAAAATATATGATTTAGTTGGACAGCAATTATTTAGTCAATCCTTAAATAATCAAAAAGAGGTTAGTATCAATAGCAGTAACTTTATATCAGGTGTATATATCGTTAAGTATATTGATGAAAAAGGAAACTCGAAAACCACTAAGCTTATCAAAATTTAAACACTTTATAAAATATAAAATGAAAAAGAGAATACAGTTAATGCTTTTGATGACGGCTTTTACAACAGCAGGTTTTTCGCAAAGTAAAAATTTTGTCCGTATCGATAAATCAATGTCAGATGAAGAAGTGGTTAACATTGCCGCAACAATTACTCCCTCGGAACAGCAACTGCGATGGCAGCGATTAGAAATAACAGGTTTTATTCACTTTGGAATGAACACTTTTACAGGAAGAGAATGGGGAGAAGGAAAAGATGATCTTAAATTGTTCAATCCAACAGCTTTGGATGCAAGACAATGGGTGAAAACCTGCAAAGATGCCGGAATAAAACAAGTTATTCTTACTGCAAAACATCACGATGGTTTTTGTTTATGGCCTACTAAAACAACAGAATACTCTGTGAAAAATAGCCCATGGAAAGACGGAAAAGGTGATGTTGTAAAAGAAGTTGCCGATGCCTGCAAAGAGCTAGGAGTTGGTTTTGGTATTTATTTATCGCCTTGGGACAGGAATAATGCTTCTTATGGAACAGCCGAATACAATGATTTTTTTATCGAACAATTAACGGAATTACTTACTCAATATGGCAAAGTTGATGAAGTTTGGTTTGATGGAGCAAACGGAGAAGGTCCTAACGGAAAAAAACAAGTATATGATTTTGAAAGATGGTATGCACATATCCGAAAGTTGCAGCCTCAAGCAGTTATTGCTGTTTCTGGTCCAGATGTACGTTGGGTAGGAACAGAAACAGGACACGGTCGTGAGCAGGAATGGAGTGTAGTGCCAGTTGGAAAAAATAAAAAATACAATGAAGGTTCGCAAACTAAGGCTGATGAACCACCATCCGGAAATAACAGAGGACAGGTTTTAGGAAGCCGCAGTCAATTGAGAGATGGTGATGCCTTAAAATGGTATCCTGCCGAAATGGATGTGTCGATTCGTCCGGGTTGGTTTTATCATGAAGCCGAAGATCAAAAAGTAAAAACAGCAGAATATCTCAAAGAAATCTATTTTCATTCTGTAGGACGAAATGGTGTTCTTCTATTAAATATTCCGCCTGATAAAAGGGGTTTGATTACCGATTTTGACATCACCGTTTTAAAAAGCTGGAAGGCAAAATTGGATAAAATATTTAAAACAAATCTTCTGAATGACTCAAAGGGAATTGGCGCTGTAAAAAAAATAAAACCTTTGCTGGATGGCAATGATGCAACACATATTTCTTTTTCGATGAAAGGAAATGATAATGTAGTTGAATTGGATTTGAAGAAAGAACAAACATTTAATGTTCTGCTGCTTCAGGAAAATGTCACTGTCGGACAGCGTGTTGAAAGTTTTGTGTTTGAGTACTGGGACGGTAAAGGATGGAAAAAAGCGACAGAAGGAACAACTATTGGTTTTAAACGTTTATTAGAGTTCCCTACAATTAAAGCATCCAAAGTAAGATTGCGCATTGTATCAGCAAGATTGCAACCTGCATTGGCAGAAATGGGATTGTATTTTGATGAAAAAAATAAGGTTAAATAATTCTTTTTCTTTGTGAGTTTACAGCAAAAAAATCATTTGCAAATATTGCTTTCGCAGTAATTGCAAATATTTTTACTTTAGTAAGTATATTGTTTTTTATGTAATTGGTTTTGGAACTCGATTTAACTTGGAGATGGAGGTGTATTTGCATCTAGTATTTTTTCTGGTGCATTTTTAGAGCTAGTTGTTGCTTTTATAGGTAATAATTATTTAGGAGCAAATTTAATTCCACTAAATTTTGCTTTAGTAGGGGGAGCGGATACTTTGATCTGCTTCTCTTTTTGTCTCTTTTACTTCTGTGGTTCTGGTATGTAATTTACTTCCAAACGGATATTTATTGTTTGTCCCTATTATTTTAGGAAGTGTAATCTCATATTTTTTTTTCAAAAAAATGTTGCCTTATAATGTCTATTCGTGTGGTTTTTATCTTATAGTAAAGCAATAGTGAATTAAGAACAAGAAATGAAATTTAGCCTTAACCGTTTTATTTAAAATTAGTTTTTTTATGTTAGTTGAAGAAACATCATTTTTTTTACCGCAAAGTAATCAGAATTAAATAAATTTTTATGACTGGTACATGCAAGTTGATAGAAATGCTGCGAAACCGAACAAGATCAATCAGCCAGCTAATAAAAATCAAGCATGTATTTAAAATTTAGGTAAATTTAAAAAACAAACATCTCAATGTTTTGACGGTAAATTTTATGCAGTCCTGTTCGGGCAATGAAGTAAAAGTAAATGCCCTTAATTCCTGTTCCCAACCTTGTTTCGGCAGTGAAATATCAACCGCTTGTCCGGCAATAAATTTTAACCCTTTCGGTTTTTCTGGAACTATTCGCAAAACATCGTGTGTAATATGTTCGACCGATATTATTTTAACTGTTTGTGCCATTGTTATTATTTGTTTTGGATATGTGATAAAAATTCCTGTCTTACGGTATCGTTCTCAAACTGCCCGGAATACGCTGCAGTAAAAGTTTTACTATTCGTGTCATTGATGCCCCTTGAAGCTACGCACAAATGGTCGGCTTCTATTATAACAGCTACATCATCGTGTTGCAAAATTTCTTTTAAAGCTTCCGAAATCTGAATGGTCAGTCGTTCTTGAACTTGCGGGCGTTTGGCATAATATTGTACCAATCGGTTAATTTTTGACAAACCGATAACTTGCTTGCCTGGAATATAGGCAACGTGTACCTTTCCAATTATCGGCACAAAATGATGTTCGCAATTTGAATATAAGGTAATGTCTTTTTCAATCAGCATTCTTTTGTAACCGTATTTATTTTCAAAAAGACTTATTTCAGGATTGTTATTGGGGTTTAATCCGCTGAATATTTCCTTCACAAACATTTTTGCTACTCTATTAGGTGTTTCGCACAAACTATCGTCATTAAGATCAAGTCCAAGTATCTGCATTATTTTAGTAAAATGATGTTCGATTTTGTTTATCTTTTCCATATCACTCAGCTCAAATGCATCGTCGTGAATAGGGGTATTAATTATGATTTTATCTAAATCTATATTTGATGTTTCTGGCATAATTTTATTCAAGTTGATTAATATTATTCGGTTTTTCCTAAACAACTAAGTATCTTATTACAATAATTCCAATAGTCGTTCCGCAGGTCGGGCAATAACCGCCTTGCCGTTTTTTACTACAATTGGTCTTTCAATAAGCTCCGGGTGTAGTAATAATATGTCCAGCCATTGCTCATCGGTAAACGTTTTTCCAAAATAGTTCTTTTGAAAAACAGCTTCATTTTTTCGGACAATATCGAATGGCTTCATGTCAAGCATGGACAGCAACTTTATTAATTCTTCTTTGCTTGGGGTATTTTTTAAATAATCCACAATTTGTGGAGTAATCCCATTTTCTTTAATCAACTCCAATGCACAATTACTTTTACTACATTGAGTATTATGATATATTTTCATTTGTAATTTTATGAGTTTTTGGATTATAGTTCGTTTATTTTCTTCATTACATTTTCTACCATTGCATTGCAATAGATTAAATTAAATTCAAACAATTCGCTGGTAGAATAAGCGTTTTCAATCTCGCTTCGCAGCATTGTTTTTGCCCTGTTCAACCGTACTTTTACATTTGCCTCACTGATATTCAGCATTTCTGCGGTTTCAGAAACATTTAGTCCGTTTATTTCCCGTAATGAAAATACCATCCGGTAATCCAAAGGTATTTGAACAAGAGCTTTTTCAATGATATGCCCCAACTCACGGTTCTGAATTATCTTGTCCGTATCATTATTTCTGTTGGTAAACAATGGAGTTGAATGTTCGTTTGCATCTTGCATAATTTCATTTTTAAAACTTGATTTTTCTCTTTTCCGATAACAATTGTTCATCATAATACGAATAATCCACGTTTTAAAATTTGCACGACCTTCAAATTGTAACAGGCTTTTGTATGCGTCAATAAAAGTTTCCTGCATTAAATCCTGCGTGTCTTCGTGATTGTAATTGTATGACCTGCCAATTTTGTACAGGTAAGGGTTAAATCGCCTTACGATAAGCTCGTAAAGCGATTTTTCTCCTTTTAAAATTCGTTCAATGATTTCAGTTTCTGTAAACTTTTCAAATTGTTTCATGCTATTTAACTATTTTGGATAATCTTGCCATAGACAAGGCAGCAATTGCCATTACAAGGTCACGTACTGCTACGTCCACGTAATTGAAACCAAGTAACAGGGTCAATGCTATAACTGTTAACCAGGCAGCAACAATATACCCGCCAATTCCGGTTTTTTTCAGTACAATGATACCTGCAACAATTTCAACAATACCTACGATCATCATAAAAACCGAAGCTGAAAATGGCAATAAGTTCGCCATTGTTGGGTTGATGTATTGTTCCCAATTGGTTAACAAATTAGTGAATTTATCTGCACCAGCAACAATAGGAACGATTCCGAATGTATATTTTAACAGATTGAACGTTTGTGTCAAAGACTGATTTTTGATTGTACTTTCCATTTTTTTACTTTTTTAAATTGTTTGTCAATTAGAACTTGTCAGGGAATTGTTTTGCTATACCTTCTGTCAGTATATCAGCAAGATGAACCATATGATGTAATGCCTCTTCAAAGCCTCCAAAAGATTGTGTGTAATCTCCTTTGAGAATACTAACCGAATAATCTATTGTATGTGTAATGTGCATTTCTAATGCTCCCTGGGTTTCTTTGGCAGTCCAGTTTTTCGGGTTGGCAGATGCAAGAAAGTCACCTATATCTTTTGCATTCGCATACCAATCTTTCACCGCTTTATCCAAAGCCTCCTTATTATTTTCTTTAGCTGCTTTCAAAACCGGTACTGCCAACTGAATATGTTCTGTCAAAAGTTTTGCCAATTGGTCACCGGCAGCTTGTCCATAATAAGGTACAATAGCTGAGCCAATGTCTTTTTGGTTTTGCAACAGTCGATCAAGTTTTGCACTCAAACCTTTTGGGTCATTATAATAGGCATCTACCGTAATCAGTGTCCAGTACATATGAGCGTTCCATAAATTTCTCATAGCTCTATTAAGCTCAAGTACTTTTGGGTTCTTCATCAAGGATGCCATCTCTGACGAGATGTTTACCACCATCGAACTATGGTTCATTTGCTGTGCATTCGCAGTAATTGCTGTTATAAGAAATGCAAGAATTATTGCTGATTTTTTCATTTTTTAAAAATTTAATTGTTTATACCTGATTAGGGTAGATGAGAAATCAAAAGGTTACAAAAAAAATCAGAAAGTTTAAAGTTTTGGTGCAGGTTGTTTCTTTGACAATACCGTTGTTAACGGTTCGGATTGTATATTTTCTCAATTATTCGTTTACAGAAATATTCCGCTATTTCTTTTTTTTGATATAATTCGTGTTCTTCGTTTTTACAAACTTTTTCTTTGATTTTCATTTGTTGAAACCAACTACTGTCAGGTTTGTAACAATCTTTTTCACCATACAGCAATTCAATTTTTGCAAGTGGTTTTTCTGTTTCATACCTCAGTCTAGTTGATGATATCGCAAACAGATGTTTTACTTTTAAACTGGATAAACAAGCTTTCCAGCCAATACAGCCCCCTATGCTAAATCCTACAACAGCAGAAGCCTCACATTCTATTTCGAGAAGTTTTTTAACGGCTGTGTCAATGCCTCCGTTTAGAAATTGGGTATGAATATTTTCTTCTAATAATTTATCTTTGGAAAGGCCCCCCAACTCACGGCAGTCGTAATAATATATTTCGAAATGCTGTTTCAATATAGATGTATATTGAAGCATCCAATCCGATTTTTCAATTCCCCATAAGTCTGAAAGTAGGATTAGTTTTCTCATTTCTTATTTACTTGTAATACGAATTGTAAACAACGACTAATCATCTCAACCGCTTCGTCAATTGTTTCCTTTTTGGTTCGGAAGGCTAAGATGGCAATTCGTATTACAAACTGCTTATTGATTATCGAAGAACTTAAAAAAAACGAATTGTCTTTGTGTATTTCATTCATTAACTGTCGATTTTTCTCGTCAACCTCAGTTTCAAACGGATACCAAAAATAACTAACTGATAAATCAGGTTCCGGACCAAGACAAAAACTAAGTTCGTTGAGCTTATTTCTGAAGTAAATGGTCAGTAATAATTTTTCTTCCAAACAGGAAATAAACAGTTCTGTACTGTGAATTTGCAACGGCAACCATACGCGAAGACCTCTGAAATGCTTGGTCAGTTCGGGCAATAAATTAGCAGGACTGTTCAATAATTCTTCGTTATAGCCGTCTTGCATATAATTGGCAGTGTAATAATTGGAATGAAGAAAAACGTTAGCATCTTTCACCAGTACCGCACCTATACCATACGGCAGAAACAAGCCTTTGTGAGGGTCAATGGTTAAAGAGTCGGCTCTTTCTATTCCTTTAAACAAATTTCTTTTTGAGGTCAAAATGAAAAAGCCTCCATAAGCACCATCTATATGATACCATAATTTATGATGTTGGGCTATATTGGCAATTTCGTTTAAAGGATCTATCATTCCTGTATCGGTAGTTCCTGCTGTAGAGATAATCAGGAAAGGATTAAGTCCGTCTGCTTTATCTTTTTCAATAAGCTTATCTAAATTTTGTGGTTTGATTCTGTAATTGCGATCCAAAGGAAGAACATACCTTATTATCACATCCTCCAGTCCAATAATCCGCAATGCTTTTTGGGCAGAATGATGCACTTGCTCACTAAGGTAAACTAGACTTTTCGAAATAATTTCGTTTTTAATTTTGTATTTATCTCTTGTGGCTGTAAAAGCAATCAAAGTAGAAATAGATCCGCCCGAAGACAAGCACCCAACGGAATTTTCCAGAAATGAAAAAATGGATTTCAGCCAATTTACCACTTCGTTTTCAATAGTTGCCGCACCGGGAGATGCATAGTAAACACTTGCAAACGGATTGGTAACTGCTGCAATAAAATCGGCAAGTGCGGCGGTAACTACGCCACCACCGGGAATGTATCCCAAGTTTTTAGGCGAAGCTGCATTAATCCCTGTCTCAGCGACTTCCTTTGGGTATAAATTTAAAAGTTCGGGAAGCGATAGTTTTTTATTTTGAATTGCCAGCTTTCCTATTTCTTTTTCGTTAAACCCTTTTATTGCATTTAATCCATTTATAAATGTATTGGTAAAGCCTGTTGCCTGATTTATCTTTTCCATTCGTTGCCATTCCAAAATATCCAATTCATTACTTGAAATACTGAGTTGTTCAAGTTTGCCGGTTAGTTCTTGTGAATTCATTTGGGCTATTTGTATAAAGGTTAGTCTAATGAGCTTTGTGATGTAATCGCAATCTTGTTCCAACCATTAATTGCCACAACAGCCATTATAACAGCCGCAAATTCTTGTTCAGTTAAATGGTTTTTAGCAGTGTCATAAATTTCATCAGACACAGACCTGTCGGCTATTAAAGTCATCGCCTCAGTTAACGACAAAACAGCTTTTTCTTTATCTGTAAAAAGCTTGGATTTTCGCCAGACAGCTAGTAAAAATAGACGCTGTGCCGTTTCTCCGATTTTCATCGCATCGTGAGTGTGCATATTGATACAATACGCACATCCATTTATTTGAGAAGCACGGGTTTTGATAAGTTCAAATAGGTTTTTATCCAAACCACTTTGTGCAAGGTAATTTTCTAACCCCATCATTGCTTCAAAGGCTTTAGCGGCTATTTTGTAGATATTTAATTGCTTTTTCATTACAATCTATCTTTAATTGGTTTTATTTACTCGTTTTGCTTTAGCTTGAATGTTAAGGGCTTGGGTATTTAAGACAAACAGTTTTTTTAATGCTAAACTTGATAATAAGCCGTTCAATCCGTTTATAACCATACGATGTTAGCGACCGCTTTGTTTTCTGTGTTACCAAAGGTACAAAGATACCAATTCTTTGAAGTGGTAACACAACTCTATCGAAGATGAAAGACTTTAGTAGAACAGCAAGTATGGCTTCATACCCACCGTTATATACCATTGAATATAATTTGAGTAAACTTTTCGAACTGCAATTCAAACAGGAAATATTTTTTCAAAACAAGATATGGATTTTTATCTTGGTGTTACCGCAAGAAGCCTGGGCAGGGTATTAAGAGCAGATATAGGTTCATAGAATTTTCACTGCTGACCTCTTTTGCGTTTCCGTTTTTTTTTCATACGATTGGTAAAGTCATTTTGTTCGTAATCTTCGCCTTGTGCTTCGGGAAGCAAACCGCCAACAGCTTCTATCAGATCGTCCTCGTTCTTCGGTTCTGTGTTGAGGAAATCAAAGAAATGATGTGGTTTTTCCGCAGGCAGTTCTTCTGTATTTTCAACGTAGCGAACTTTTTGTGGTTCGGCAGGCTCTTTAATATTGGGCTTAATGTTATTGTTAGAATAACCATTAAAGGTATTGGCAGAAAGTTCCTTGCTCACCACCACATTAATACCCTGTTCGGCTAGTCGTTATATTCTTTCAAAGTCTTAAATTGATAATAGTTCGGTAGGTGTCGGATGACCGAAGCAATTTGACTTTTTATATCGCCTGTCCGATAATCCACAGGGCGGAAAATTGAGCGTCATCAGTTTTTCAGCATCTTTTTAAGAATATACTCTCTGTCGGTTTCCTGCATATTGATTTCGTATTCCTGAAAAGGATTGTCACGTATCAAAACTTTTCTTAATAGACAGCTTTGCCAGACTTAATACAGAGATTGTGTACACCCAAACAGTATTATGTGTAGACTGTAAGTCGTATCAGAGGTAAAAATCAAACTCACGGATAAAATCAGCAGTCAATTTCCTAAAAGCCATATCATCATGATGATAGCATTCTTTTATAAATGTGGCAAGATGATTGTAAACTGTGGTATACTTATTATAGGTACTTTGTGCGTGTTCTCCTTTTTCAACCAATTTTTTAAAATTCTCATTTTGGTCGTTGAAGACTTTCGGTATAGCATCATACATTACACCTAGAACCAAAAAAAGAAAGCTTTACTTTCTGTGAAGTTGCAAACCCCTTGTGCTTTTGCATATCTTCATAAATCTTGTCGATACGCCCTCTTATGTTATTCAATTTTTTGTTAATGCTCAAAGCAGTGACACTCTCACTCTCAATTCTTCCGTATTTTAAATCCTAATTATTGGGGGTAATTTCTAACTTTGTTCCCAAAGTTTTAGCTGTTCCGCCAATGATAATACGTGCCATAACCGGATCATTTCCATTCTTTTTTAGTTAGTTTTTTTTCAGGTAGTAAAGTAGTTTGAACGTGGACTTTTTTGTCTGTTCCAGAACTCAAATGTTTAATATTTAAAATTAAATCACATTGAGTTAGAAGAGAATATAAAGATAAAAGCAAAATGCTGAAATATAATCAGTTAGTTTGTATTCGTGTCTTTGTTAATAGGTAACGGATTAGTAGCCTAACATTGTGTTTTCACGTCTAAAACGTATTAAGACTACTGTTTTATAAAGTTTTGTATAGCAACGGTTTTAATCGTTTTGATTGCTTTCGTTTTTACTATTTTTTGATTAAAAAAAACTTTTACGCTAAACAGTTCATTAGGATATTTTTAGCTTAAGAGGGAATTCCAAACAAAAGCGCCCCGCAATTCCTTGACCAACGGGCTGGAATTGCGGGGCGGGCGGCTATCACCCCCACCATTATTGTCTCGGATCTGAAGTTGGCAAGATTTAAAAAGAATCCTCGATGTGGGGGCATTCCTTCACGAAATAATTTCGAAAAAAGCGATGCTCCCATACTGGCAAGTGCGGCATTTATAAATAAGTCCTGTTTTTCAAGTGCCTCAGTAAGGGAACAGCTGGGCTCACTCGTATCACTCTGAGCTTGCAGCAATTCCTTAAATTCATCAGTTACCATTGGAAGACTCGGCACAGTGCTGTATAGTTTGGAATCAGGCTGTTGGATTTCGCTGATGGTAGAAAGTATAACCTGCCCTGTATTTCGAGCATTGCCGAGATTAAGCCAATAGAGAGATTTAGTACGCTCAAAATCGCTGTTTGCATTGCATTTCAGCAGGAAATCTGCAATATCAAAACTTGCCTTTGCGGTATCGAGATAACTTACATAAAGGTTCGCCCTGCCACGGTTGGGCACGGATTTCAGATTCGCTGTTGAGAACTGCTCTGTTACGGCTTTCCAATTCGTTCCGAAAAAGCGGTTGGTGCGGTTGATGAGTGCTACGGCTTTAGGAAGTCCAACCTTAGCATCTGCAAATAGCTGGCGTCCCTGATTGACATTAGTGACTACATCATCATCAAATAAATTGACCTGCAATCCTGCATGACCCAAAGCGATTAGGCTGCGGTTCATTCTTGCGAGTTCGGTCAGCATCCTGCTTCCTGTTCCTCCTGCGCCAATGAGATTTGCTCTTATTGGATTGGTTGGATTTATCAGGTAATTGTGCGTATAATGCATGGTGTTTTGTGTGTTCATTATAGTATATTTTTAATGGTTAAACCATTTTTGAGTAATGATTTTATCGGAAACGGTTTAGTGCTACCCATAAGTTTTTGCCAAAGCTGAATAATGTTCTCTTTTACAGGACTTGTACTTCCAATGAGGTGACTGAAATAGCTGTTAAAAAAAATACTGCTCCCAAAGTGAGATAAACTCTTCCAAATGGCAGTTAGACTTTATATTTACAGATACCGTTCCCATACAGACCCTGCCATCGGTGTATACATTAAAAAAGGGTGCATGATATAAATTAGTCTGTTCGTTTATCTGCGTTTCGGTATCAATTGCATACATATAAAGGTTACTTTTAGAAGCTTTCCACAGCAAAGGCGGTACGAATGCTTCGCCGTTTGTAATCCCTAAACTCTCTACAAAAAATAAACTGACTTTTTGGGCAGACGTGAACCAAATAGCAGAACCATTCTGCTCGGGATTCAAATGCAGTACATTTTTTGGAAGCAGTCCTGATGGTTTCAGGAATTTACGTGTGAGTTCGTCGGAGGTATCAAGGGCATTGGCAAGCTGTGTACTTTCCTTAAGGCTTAAAGGATGGGCGTTTATGGGATAGTCATTTTTATCCATGTCATATGCTTCCACATAAATGGATTTTTCAGCAGAATCTTTCTGATATATTACAAAGGCTTTTACAGGATTGTACAGGCTTCCGAATTTTTGGGTTATATCTTTCATGGGATATTATTTAAAAGGGTGCATAAATCATTTAGAAGCGGAAAGATTCTGTATTCAAAATCGAGCGCTTTAGGTGTTAACTCGTTTTGGGCATCATAAATCTGCAGGAGTATCGGTTCTTCTATTTCGGAGCATTCGTTAAATTCATCATTGATTACCCGTGCAATATTTTCATAAAGTGCTGCATCGGTATCTGCGATAAAGGAAATGTACTGTTCCGCCCTTATTAGCCCTTCTTCACTTTCAAATTCCTGATTTGATGTACTTTGAAAAATAGTACCCTCAGGATATTCGAGCATTAGTGCCAATGCCTGTTTTGTAACGTTTAGACAGTTTTTTTCGAAAGTGTTATTAAATTTATAACTGTCTATACGTTTTTTGAAGACGTTTAAATGATATAGATTGTACATTTTGCGGAGCATAACATCTCCATAGTAAGAAGCTGTATTTAATTCTGAAACCATACTATTTCCGTCTTCACAATCCTTATCTTCCAATTCATCAATCAACCATTCTTCCACACATTCATAGTGGTAATAAAGACAACTTCTGTCTTCCCTGTAATAGGGAATCTCTGCAATATGGTAGAGATAAGAAAAAACAGAGAGCAGTAATTCTGCGGTTGGTTTCTGTTTACTACTTTGCAACAGCCTGTACAGGGGCAGTACAGGAATAAAGTACAGTGTATTGCAGGTATTATACATATCTTTGGTTGCTAATTTTACAATTCCATCATCATCCTGTATAATGGACAATTCAATATCGCGCCTCAAACTGCTGAGATGTTTCTGAGCATCTGAATGTGATAAGAGTATATTATAGGGATAGGATTTGCTTGCCGTATCCAAAACCTCAAAAGCATACAACCTTGTAAGGAGAGTAAGTGAACTGAAGAAATCATTTTCTACCTGAGATTGATCGGGAATTTTTTTTCCTTTTTCAAATAGAGGCAGAAAGGAGTGTCTTAAAAAACCATCGGCAAAAGGTCGAGCGGAACAGAGCGGTTCGGGTTGCTTTTTATTTCCTGCGCATCGGGCAGTCTGTCTGCGTTTTGTGCGAATGAGCCAAATTGTTTGTATATTCTGCATAGCTTTTTGTTTTTTGGCAGTTTGATACTGCCTGTTATCGTTTGCGTTTTGATGGTTTTTCCTTTTGTACCAATTTGTGATACAAACTTGTATTGCACCGCATCATCATTTATAACTGGTCCCTCTATGGTTGCTGTAGTTAAAATCGGATAGGTCTGCGCATAGAAGTTTAATACCGCTTCGGGGCTGAAAGAGGCTGATGGGTCAGCGAGTTTAATATCTGTTTCTTTATCTCTAAAAATAAAGATTCGTTCTAAAGTTGTGGCTGTTAACATGGCTCTAGGGATTTAGGTTCATTAAAAAGGTCTATGGGAATTTAGCTGATAATTCTGCTTTGCGGGCGTGAATAATGTATTTATTCTCAGGATAAAGTTCAGCGGACGGGACTTTCATCCATGCCTCTTTAAACTTTCCTGCTATTTCAAGTTCTACTGCTTTTTTCATGGCTGATTCGTACTGTTTTTGCAATTCAGATTTTTCCTTTTCCATTTTCAAGATGTTGTCTTTTTCCATCTGTGAACTCACTTTTGCCTGTTCTTTTTCTTTAAGGAACTGTTCCATATTGGCAAAAAGTTGTGCCGTATCTTGTACAGGCTCTGTAATCGCTTCAAAAAATCCTTTGTCGAGTTTCTCAGCCGTACCTTTGAGCAGAATAGTCGGTACTTTTTTACGGGCATCATCGCCAACAGTATCGTTAAAAAATAATACCGATACAATGAGTTTGTTCAGAAAAAACGGAAAAAAAGAAAGCAAGATGCCAGTGGATTAAGGATGCACAAGTGCTATAAGTACCGAAGGGTGGCAAGGGAAGCGAAGCCATTATGCGTACGCAGCATACTTGAGCCACTATCTTAGCTGCCCTTTTAGTCCGTTTCGAGTGAAAGCTTTAAAAATTTACTTATATACGTAGTATGAAAATTGTTTTTGTATAACTATATGGGTTAAATAATTGATAGAGATAATAAAAAAATAAGTTAGGAATTTTAAGAAAAATCAAGAAAAGTAGACAGTCGTCTATTGTACAGTTGTCGACTAAAACCGACTTTGGCTAAATGGAAGATATTAGAATGAAATTTGGTATAAAAGTCAAAGTGTTGAGACTCTCAAAAGGTTATTCTCAAGAGAAATTAGCAGAGCTGGCGGATTTAGACAGAACTTATATTCCTGGTATTGAAAGCGGAAAAAGGAATGTCTCCATAATAGTTATAGAAAAGATTGCTAAAGCCTTTCACATTAGCATCTCTGATTTAATGAATACTTTATAACACTCTATCTGTGATTATTTTAAAACTAATGATGTTTTTTATTTCCTAGATAATATTTAACCAAACAAAAAATCAATGTCATTAAACCCATTACTTGAAGAGTTAAAAAAACTTAGAGAATCATCAAAGTATGCTGTTGCGCAGGGGACGTACTCGAATTTAGATGAATTCAAAAAATATTTACATTTAGAACGCGAGGTTGAAAAGAAATTAAAAAATATTATAACTAAAGCTAGTGAAAGTGATAAAGCGCAATTGCTGCTTGTCTGTGGGAATGTTGGGGATGGGAAATCTCATATTCTTTCACATCTGCATGATGAATTAAAAAGTATAATATCAGAATTTAGAATTCATAATGATGCAACAGAATCTCATAATCCTAACGAATCGTCAAATGTTACATTATATAAATTGCTTAAAGGATTTAAAGACGAAAATATAAACTCTTCAAATGAAAAGATTATTCTGGCAATTAATTTAGGTACTTTAAGTAAGTTTATTGAGGAATATGGAGAAGAATTTACAACTTTAAAAGAATATATAGCTTCTGCAAGAATTCTGGATACTGATTTGATTCATGATGATGAATTTGAAGTTACAAGTCATTTTCATCATGTCAATTTTACAGATTATCATATGTATATGCTAACAGAGCAAGGTGCAGTATCAAAAATCATATCTACTCTGCTAGAAAAGATTGTTGCTAATAATAAAGATAATACTATTTATAAGGCTTATCTTGACTATAAAATTATTAGTGAGGATAAAAATGTATATTGTCCTATACAGTATAATTATGAGTTTCTTTTTAATGAGAACAATAGAACGATAATATCACAGCTTATTGTTAAGGCAATAATTACAAGTAAAGAAATTGTATCACTTCGAACGTTATTGAATTTTGTTCACGATATAATTGTCCCTATCGATCTTTCTACAATTAAAGAAGCTGATTATTTTAAAAGTATAGAAAAAATGCAAGGAGCTAAATATATTTCGAACCTTATTCCTAATTATTTATTTGAGCATCCTGAACTGTCCAGTTTATTTGATAAAATTGAAAATTTAGATCCATGTATTACCAGATCTACGATTACTGATGATATTTTATTGACATTAATAAATGCTGAAAATCCATTAGATATTTTTTCAAAACATATTAGCAAAACTTATCTGGAAAGGATTGAATCAAAATTAAGTAATAGTACTATTTCAAAGTCAGATCTTTCACGTTTTTTTATGAGACTTAATTATTTTGACAATTACTTTGAAAATGATTATTTGAAAGATATTGATTTTGATGAGTACTTAGTGTGGCTTTACCACTATAATAACCATAACAGAGAATATATAAAAAAGATATATGAGCTTGTTGGCCATGCAGCGAGAAATTGGAATGGAGACCCGAAGGCAAATGGCAAGGTTATTATTAACGTGGGAAAAAAACAAACGCAATACAGAGTATTCAAAGATTTTGAGGTTATTCCTAATGTCAGTGTGATAAAGGAGAAAAAAGATACTCATATTGATAAATTTACGCAGGAATTTTTACTGTCATATAAAATTAATAATGAAAATGATACCATAAAGATTCATGTAGATTTTAGTTTGTTTAAGATCTTAAAAATGATTTCACAAGGATACAGACCTAATAAAAAAGACAATAATAATTATGTCTATTTTGTTAATTCAGTAAACATTTTAATTAATCAAAATAATAATAAAGCTTCATTATACATTGATGAGGTTAATATAGGAAAAGCTGTTGATTATAAGTTTTCTAAAGACACGTTCAGTGGTTATAAATTTCAAGTTATATGATAAAAATAGAATTGAATAAAACTGGAGCTAATAGCCTTGAAAAAAGATATTTTAAAAACAGCAGCTTTAGCCATGTCACAGGAAAACAGATAAAGCTGCTACCTTTCAAAACTAATCCAAGTGGAGATATTTTTAATGATGACTTTAAATCCTTTCAAGGAGTAATAGGCGAATTATTTAGAATTTCTAATTCGAAAATGCAAATAGAATTAAGTCAGACGAATGGTTCATTTAAGTCCGGACTTAAAGATGTTATATTAGAAAGTGCTATTGATAGAGTTGATACTGAAAGTGTAGAAGAGTTTAGAAGCATGATTTCAAGACTTTTTTTTGATGAAGAGAACGGATTAATAAAATTCAATATCCAGACATTATCTTATATGAATTTCATCAATTCTAACAATGCTATTAAAGAGATATCAAAATTCATTTTTGATTTGTTTTTAAAAGATAATGTTGATGAAAACAATTTCAATGAAGATGCAGATAATGAGAATCTGTTGCATCAATTAATACTTCAATGTCTGCCAAAGTTACCAGATTCAACTGATAAGCAGAAGATTTCAGCTTACAGTAATTTGTTTCCTGAGCTTAGAAGACAGTTTTTGGAAGATTTTACTTTTTTGAAAACCAATAATTCATATTTTTTAAAACATGTTGAGGACTTTTTTAAGTATTACTATTTTCATTACCTAAGCCAACTAATACTTTGCATTAGTGATTTTGGAACAAAAACGAGCAGCATAAAACCAGTTTATTTTACAATGGATTGGGAGACTCTTTCAGAAACAAGATTGTCTAGTCATCTTGTAGGCTGGAAACAGTTAAATAAGTATTCAGAATCTATTTTTGCACATGTAAATGCTTTAGAATTATTGAATTATATATATGTAGATGGAAAGCCAGTTGGAGATTATCAAAATATATTGCGTACTTATATCGCTTTGAATGAGCAGGAAAAGATAAAGTTTCAAGATTGTTTAAAGGAGTTAACAGATTTTTATACTGAAAGTATAACAGTTTTTGAGACGGGGAAAAATTGGGATGATTGTAATCGCATTTTAGAACTCGATTTAATTAATAAAAATTTTGAGTCTGAAATTCTTAAAGATATTTATTGTTTTTGGTTTAGAATAAAATATCAATTTGAAAATTCTCCCAGAAAAAAACCTTACAATGATTATTCAAAATGGTATTCTCAATTTGGCAAAGTAAATTACACTAAAAATAGAGGACGATTAGGCAATACTACGATTTTATCACAAGAACTTTTATTATTCCTAACAAGAATATGTATTGGATCCGAAGACAAAATACGTTTAAAAGTATTATGGGATAAGTTCAAAGATAGAGGAATTGTCTTTGATGAAACAACAAAGCTTGAAATTACAAAATTGTTTGAAAAAATTAATTTAATAGAGAAAAAAAGTGATAGCGGAGATGCACAATATGTCAAGTCAACTATATAAATATGTTTCAGATTTAATAATAGAATATTTTAGATCTCAAAAAATTCAACCAGGTGATCGATTTAATCTTTATTTGGAAAATAAAGAGAATATTCAGTCTCTTTATAAATCATTGGAATGTAATTTAGAAATACCCATTGAGCAATTTTCCTACACTCATCCGCAAGGAGGTGAAGCTTACAGTACCTTTAGTTTATTAATTGGGGATACTAAAGTAATAATTGCTTCTAGTTCATTTGCATCGGAAGATTATTTTACAATGCTTAGAAATAAAGTAGCTGACCAAAAGGATGTCTTTGAAGGAACTGCTATTTTAATTTTGTTTAGTGGGAAGTTAGACAGCTTATTAGGCGGAAGCGGCAGTTTAATTAAGGAGGGAATGCCATTGCACTATTCCAGATTTAAAAATCATATAGAACAGGATATAGAGCATAGTACTTCTTTAAAAAAGTATGAGAAACAAATTTTAAATTCAGTATTAGAGAGAAAAACAAAAAGTGTTGTCGAAGATAATAATTCTATTTTTGATTATGAACAAGTTATTAATTCTTTACAAAAAGGTACAATTGATTTAAAAGATTTTAGATTTTTAGGTCTTTTCCCCCAGCAAGAACTGAGCAGTAAAAGTGGTGACATTTATAAAGACTTGAGTAGTAATTTTACACTTTATGAAAAATTTGAAAACATTTTTTTAAATGGAAATCCTGCATCTGATTTAGAGCAAGATTTACCAAATCATGCGCTTACTAAAATTATTAAAGAAGATTGGCATGAATTTGATTATTCTGAAATAGTTAAGTGGATGGATAAAGAGAAAGAAAAAGCTCCTCTAGTTTTTCAAAATATTAGTGGAGAAAACTTACTTCAAACTTTATGGTATAAATCTGATGGCGATTCTGTGTCCAAAAAACGAAATATAAACCTAATTGTTTTTAATCCTTCATTAGAATATCCTTTCAAAGTAAATGTAAAATATGATCAGTTCATAAAAAAGGAAGATTTAAATATTAAACAAGGATCAAAAAATATTAATGTTAACAGCAGTGGTTACAATATTATTATTGAATTTAAAGAATTTGATGCTGATATCTTATTTAGTCTTATAGAATTTAAAGATTCAGGCACTGAAAAAAGGTATTTAATTAAAATATTGCACTTACCTTTTAACCCCGCTGTTTTTTCTCATTTTGAGGGTAATTTTCAATTAAATGTTCAAAAAACGTCTTCCTTTCTTCAGATAAAAGAAAGCTCTAACTTAGTTTTTAATTCGGATGGATCAACACCTATTAATGAAATTTTAAGTCTTGATACTATTTATAGAATTAGTGAAGACCAAAAGCTAATTGTTAATTATGATTATTCACTGGCACAAGAAGATTTAATTCACTTTAAAATTAATTTATCAGACGTAATTGTTCCAATTGCTATAAAAACAGATTTTGAAGTACCTAAACCTATTTTAGGAATTGATGTATGGAAAGAAAAAAGAGTTCATAAAATGGACTTTAAATATATAAAAGAAGGAACTTCAATTAAGTTGTTATTTAAAAATAATGAAAAAACTGTGCGTGATGAGTTCAGAAACAATTTAATTCAAGAAGAACAAATTATTTATTCCAATGGCTACTCTTGGTATTTAGATAATGAAAATATTGTTCGCAATAATGACTTAGTGCTAAAAGATGAAATTAAAGAAGCTTTTGATAAATTAAGAAATTACTATAAGAATAGAAATACGCAGCCAAGTTTAGTTTATTTAAATGAAGAGTTAAAACAGATTTCGACTGAGTACGTTTCTTGCTTTATCAACAGTTTAGAAGAATTAGAGGAAAACAAGCCATTAACCCATGAGCAAAAGAATCTTTTATGGTTAGGAGTTGTGAAAGAGCGTAATGGTGAAGAAAAAATAAAATTTAGTCCATTACATCCTCTTAATGTCGCTTACCAGCTTCAATTAAATGATGATTTAAAGAATGAAGAAATTTATAATGCTATTTTAAAACGATTAAGCCCTTATAATTTAATTCCGTATATTGAAGGAAAGCCAAATGAAATTTATATTCCCATAGAATCCAGTCATTCTCCCGAATGGCTGTATTACACTGTCTATCTAAATTCGAAACAAGCTGTACCTAAAACGTTTGTATCTAATTTAGTTACAGATAAAATTAAAGATTTTACCACTAATTTTGAATTTCTTTTTGACCAATCCAAAAAGTCCCCTATAAAAATAAATGCCATTAATCTTGGAGATTGTAAAGAAGTGGTTGAAGGTATTTTTGACTATTACAGGAAATATTTGAATAGTAATTTAACAAAGAAATTATCAGACTTATTACCAATAGAAATAAGTATTTATGGATCGGATAAAATAGTTACCAAATTCGAAGAACTTACTTTTTACGAAAGTGTAGATGATGTAGAAAAATATTTGGGAATTGAGTTGAAAACTAAAAATTTTGAAAAAGAAGATCTTTTAAATGTTTTTCTTGACAGAGTTAAATTTTATTCCAAAAAGGAACCAAAAAAAACAGAGAATTACGAGTATTCACATGTTACTTTTTATCAATTTGATGTAACAAAGACAGAGAAGTCTTATGATGATGTGAGTTTAGTTAAGACAGGTGTCTCATTTAATGGATTAATGGCTGATGTGTCATCTACTGCCAGAGTTCAAAATTACAGGACAGGTTTTGGTATAAAGGATTTACCAGAGTATAAAACTGAATTAACAAAACTATCGTGTCTATTGAATTCATTTGTTAGAGTTGCCTCTAATGGTCACCCATATGAAAGAAATAAAGCACTCTGTACGACTATAAATTATGATATAAAAGAGCAATTAGAGAAACTGTACAAGAATTCGCAATGGGTAACTTATATTGATCCTAAAGTTGATTTAGATTTTTTTAAAGAAAGTGAAGATTTAGTAATTATTCATTACAGTGATCAGTACAATAATTCAAATGGTTATGATGCCATTACAGTAAGTCGTAAAACAAGTCAATATGAATTTGTAGTTAAGGAGTTTTTACAAAAACATCAAGTACAATTTGATACAGAAATTGATACGATAAATATTATTAATTTTTTTAATGCGATTAATGGGGAGTGGCTGCTTAAATTAATTAGGCAACATAGTCAATTTCCAAAAGAGAAGTTGAGCCTTTTGTCCGGAATTAAATCATCTTTAACTTTTCTGCATCACCCTAATATTATCTGGGTTCCAATTTCTTTAGAGGAAATATTAAGAGTTTCTGGTAATGCAGGGCTAAACATGGGAGAAGG
The DNA here is from genome assembly GCF_044005885.1 of Flavobacterium sp. FlaQc-30. Taxonomy (NCBI): domain Bacteria; kingdom Pseudomonadati; phylum Bacteroidota; class Flavobacteriia; order Flavobacteriales; family Flavobacteriaceae; genus Flavobacterium; species Flavobacterium sp. FlaQc-30. The sequence continues at coordinate 106,555 of NZ_JBIPCO010000006.1, forward strand.
ATTGTTTTCAACTAAAAATTTGGGTGCTATTGGTTCTTTTAGCGATGATTTGTTATTTATTGGACTGGAAGAGTTTGAAGATCAATTATTGATGCATCTATATCCTGTTGAACTTAAGATAGGAGGATTAGGTATTGTGAAAAAAGGTATCGATCAAGGAAAACGGACAGCTCATTTATTGTATGAACATTTACAAAGAGAAGGTTTTTTAAGCGAGTTTTACAAAAATTTCTTTGCAAAAATAGTTTTAACCAACGCAGAGAAAATGAAGCTCTTTCACGTTTGGGATACTCAAAACTGGAATTTAATTACAGAGCATTATCGAAATGATTTATTGAATAATAATTTCACAATCAGTAATCGATTAAATTCAATTATTGGAACTTTTGGACTAATTCATTTTGGCAATGATGTTTTTAAAAGAAAAATTAGTATTAACAGTGAATTTATGCGAGTTGATTTGCAAGAAGGAGATGGCTATAATTTTCTTGTAAAATCGATAGATGATTTAATTTATCTTTTTCACGAAACAGAAACTACCATTGATAAAGATAGTTTGCTAATTAATACTTTTTCAAATGCTAATTTAGATCTATTTATTCCTATTGAATCTTTATCAGAGGACGATTCTATTATATCATATGATATTGAAGAATCAGAGCCTGTTATTCAGGAGGACATATCTGTAAAAGAAATTGACACGGTTAATGTTAATAATAGCGGAGAAGGAATTGAAGTTGTTTTTGGAACTGATTTAAATAATTTTAATGCTGTAATATGGGAGCCTAATAATACTAATAAAGTAATGCATACTAACACTGGTATTATTGGAACAATGGGGACTGGAAAAACGCAATTTACCAAATCGCTTATTACCCAACTCAACGAAAATGCCAATAAAAATATTGGTGTTGAAAAATTAGGTATATTAATTTTTGACTACAAAGGAGATTATATCAAAGATGATTTTGTTTCAAAAACGAATGCTAAAGTTTTGCACCCTTACCACTTACCCTATAACCCTTTAGCTTTGGATGCAACAGAGCAATCTAAACCTATGTTGCCATTGCATACCGCTAACGATTTAAAAGAAACAATAGCTAATGCTTTTAATCTTGGGACCGTTCAAAAACAACGATTGAGAGAGGTGATTGTAGAGGCGTATGAGGATAAAGGAATAAATAAAGCTATTAAAGAGTCCTGGATGCGCAGCGCGCCAACATTAGGTGATGTGTGTAATATTTATTTAGGAAGCGAAAAGAACTCTCAAGACAGTTTGTACGCAGCTATTTCCAATCTTTCCGAATTTGAAATTTTTGAACCGGATTCCACTAAAACACAATCTTTATATTCTTTGATAGAAGGAGTAGTTGTAATTAATTTATCTGGTTATGATGAATCAATTCAAAATTTGATTGTTGCCATAACATTAGATGCATTTTACACCCAAATGCAGCGTCACGGGCACAGTGAAATAAAAGGAAACAATCGTCAGATTAAGAAAATGATTTTGGTGGATGAAGCAGACAATTTCCTAAGTAAGAACTTTAATTCTATCCGTAAGATCCTCAAAGAAGGAAGAGAATTTGGCGTTGGAACGATTTTATCTACGCAATTTTTGAATCACTTTGCAACCAGTGAGAATGAATATTCTAATTACATATTAACCTGGGTAATTCATAGGGTAAATGAGATTAAAATTAAAGAAGTTGACTCTCTATTTTCATTAGAAACGAAGCAACAGAGAGAAAACCTAATTAAAACCATTAAAGGATTGGAGAAACACCAGAGTATTGTTAACCTTGCTGGCTCGGAACCAATTTTGATAAAGGATAAGGCTTTTTGGGAGTTGTTGAGTTAGTACTAAAATACCTTTAGATGGAAAAAAACTATAAATGGAAATTGCTCTATGAATTCTTAAAGGATAGGTATAATAAACCTAAAGAAATGCCAGGTTATGTACTCTATTTTTTATTTGTAATAATTTTTGTTGGGTCATTTGGACTTTTTTATGATTTATTTTCAGCAGAATATGGAGTAAATTTGGAATGGGATGATGAAAAAATAAAAAATATTGTAATGAATATGACTAATGTTAGTTTATCATTAGTTACAGCATCAATAATTGATTTGATTTTTATCACAAAGAATAGTTTGAAAAGGAGTGAGGATGATGAGGAATTCTTTACAATAAAAAGAGATATAAATATACTGGGGATTTCATTTTTAATTATTGTATTTCTTTTGTGGATTTTGGCAAATGCAATTTTTGTTAACAGATATATGAAGCTTATTATAGGTATAATAAGTTTAATATTTGGTTATTATGTTTGGTGGATATGTAATTCTAAAAACAAGTTATTAGTTCATACTATTAATATTAATAACTTATTAGGTAATGAGCCAGAAAATGGAAGAAATGATGACTTAAATGGTGATATAAACGGATTTAATAATTAAAATAATGCCTAACAAATATAAAGTTTTACAAATTAATCAGCCCTTGGGAGTTTTTTATGTTTTTAAAATCACTGCATTTGAATTACTTCAGTTGGTTGATACTGAGCCTTATTTTCTAAGTTTAGAAAATGATAATTTCAGAAATGGTGGTATTCAAAGACGATTTGATGAAGGACGTGGAAGAGAGATTGCTAATTTTTTGAGAAGTACCGAAAGTGCTCTGCCAAATTCAATTATAGTTGCAGGAAACACTAAAAATAATCTTGAACAGTGTGAATGGAAAATAATTCAAGAAATTAAAGATAATTGTGAGGAGAATTATTTATACATACCTGAATTTAAAATTAATGGTACAGTAATTGACGGCCAACATCGTCTTTTTAGTTTTAAACATCTTAATATTGAAGAACAGAAGAATTATGAGCTGTTATGTACTCTTTACTTAGATTTACCAAATCCATATCAAGCATATATTTTTGCTACAATTAATATGAATCAACGTAAAGTAGATAAGAGTTTAGCATATGAACTTTACGGGTATGATTTAAATGATGAAGAGTCTGATAAGTGGTCTCCAGAAAAGCTAGCTGTTTATTTAACACGAAAATTAAATACTGACATAAATAGTATTTTTAAGGGGCATATTTTACTTGCAGCCAATAACGATGAAATATTAGAAAAACTAATAGAGGAAAATTCAATTAATTGGTCTATTTCTACGGCGGCAATTGTTGAAGGAATATTATCTTTAATTACTAATAATGCTAAAAGAGATCGAGATGAATTACAATTGACAAGTGAAAAAGAAAGAAAAAGAAGTAATTTAAAAATATTTAAAAGTACAGCTCCGTTACGAAATTATTACATTGAAAATAATGATTTATTAATTTATACAATTCTAATAAATTTTTTTGAAGCAAGTTACAATAGCTTATTTAAGGAAAATTCAATATTATTTAAGACAGTAGGAATTCAAGTGCAATTTATTGTTTTAAAAAAAATACTTCAACAGTTAGATGTAGATAAAGATATAAGTGTAAAATATTTTACTGAAAATGTCCAAGACTATTTTGATAATGTAAAGAATGTTGATTTTGAAGATAATTTTTTTCAATTATCGGGCGTTGGAAAAACAAGAATGAAAAACGTTATCTTAAGTTCTATTAATTTATTTGATATAAATGATATAAAAAATAAGAATGAGTTAAAGGAATACAGGAGGATATTGAATATATAAAAGATTTTAAATAAAATAAGAAAAGTAACTTCTTCCTTTTTATTATAAATCTAGTTTTAATTGATTAGGATCTACTGTTAATGAAAAATCAATTTCGTTTTCAGTAGATGTAAAGCCTATGTCGTACAAATTATTTAGTATTTCCAGAAGGCTATAGGATAGTTCTTCTCCAACAAAAGTTAAAATAATAGGTTCTAATAAAGATTTCATTTTAAGGTATTCTTCTTTTACCCAATCATCTCCCGGTTCCGATTCTGTAAGCATACCTCCACACATAGAGCCGTAATACATCTCGTTTAAATCGATTAAAATTGTAGCACTTGCTTTTCTTAAGATTTCAACATGATTTCGGTTTAATTCTATTAACTTTTTTTTTAAATCTAGGAAATATTCAATAAAAGATGTACAATCAACATAGGACAAAAACTGAGCGGCTCTGGATGCAATTATTTCCTCTTCATCAAATAAGAAGTCTGTAAAAATATCATAATCAAAATCAGATTCATCATAGTAGTCAGGATACATTTTTATATCATCAGACTCATAAATTTGAAATACAAGTGATTCGGTAACTCCTAACTCATCAACACTATTATCATATTTAACTAATTGTCGGAGCCAATATATGTAATGGTCGTCTTTGATATTTTTATTAAAACTTTCTAAAACAGCAAAAATTAATTCTGAAAATTCACTTTCTTTTCCATTCGATTTTATATGAGCATTTAAAATGACATCTACATGTTCTGTTAACCAAGAAAATGAAACATTTTTATTAAAATTAACTTGGTTCAGAATACTCTGGCTTATAATTTCATATATTGTTTTTTTATTAATAATATATAAATTTAAACTTGTGAAAATTAATTCTAACCTATCACAATAATCAGGACTGCTTAAAAACCATAATAACGCACTTTTTCCAGCTTCCGTTTCTATGGCTAACAGTAATTCATTTTTAATTTGGTCAGGACTTTTTAATATTGTAAAAAAAACATCCCACTTTCTATAAATTATCGCAATAGAATAATCTCTGTCATGGGTATAATAAAAATCAAATTGGGGTAAAGTTTTTTCACGAGTTAAAATAAGTATTGCACATTCGATCCAATTTGAAATGTAAGCATCTGAACAGAAGTTGTTTGATAAGTATGTTACATCTAATGGCGCGTCATTATTAAAAATAATTTGAGCAAGTTCTTTCAAACCCCTAAAAAGGTCAATTTCATTTATACCTGAGCGTGAAGCTTTTCTAATTAAGCTCTCTTTTATAAGATTGCTTTGAGTTGAAAATGAAGGAATTTCAAAGCCAGAATACTGTTCTGAAGCTAAACGAAGGTAGAAGGGATCATTAGGTAAGTTACTATCACTGTTAAATTTTACATTAAATTTCTTTTCATATTTGTCTTTTGCAAGTTTCATTTCCTTATCATCAAATTTTCCAATTTGAATAACTCCAATGTTTTCGGTATTTTTTAGCGGTTGGCTTGTCAGTTTTCTAATTTGTCCACTACTAAGATTTAAATTGTCAGCTATTGCTGTTTGATTGCCTGAATTATCGTTTAATAATCTTAAAACTGAAGGAGAAGTAGTACTTACTAAAAGCTTTATTTTACCATTACAAAGTCTCTGGAAATCATCATTAATTGATAATGCTTGATTGATCATTTCATTCCACCCATCCACTATTATTATAAAGTTTTTCTCTATATCTCTTAGAATTCTTTCTAACTTTTGCGACAAATGATGTGGCTCAAAGTTTTGCCCAAAGCTCCATTCAAAATCTTCTATGATTGTATTAATAAGACTGTTATTTAATGCAACAGCAGGGTAAAACAAGCAAGGAATATTTAATCTGAGCAATTCTTCAGCGGTATAACATAAAAAAGAAGTTTTACCATGCTGAGGAGGACCAACCAGCATAACAACTTGTCGATTTTCTTTTTCATTAAACAGTTTTCGTTCTAAATCTAATCGTGTACTGTGTCGATCTACATATAATTGAGGAATATATTTTTTACCAGAATTTATGCTAGAGCTTTTTAATGAAATCATTCTATGTTGAACTTGTCCTTTACAAAATTCCATTAAATTTTCAACCGAAAAAGAAATTAGATATTCTAGGGCTTCAGAATAAGTATTTATTACATCCGCAGAAATCTTGAAATTATTTCTAATATAATTATGATTATTAGGAATGAATGTAGAATTTATATTTTGTCCAGTTATAGAATCAAAAATAAGAGAATGTTTACCATTTGTTAGTATTGTAAATGGCGCAATCCCCCCTTCAGATAAAGCTCTTGCATAAGATAAAGCCTGATATTTGTCGTTTTCATGAAATGCATGTCCTGGTTTTTTTACTTCAATAATTAAAAGATTGGCTCCTTTGTTGTTTGTTACTAGAATATCAGCACGAGAATGTATTGTTCTTATTTTTCGGCCTAACCGTATATTTATTGAGTATTCAACTCTTATTTCACTTATAGAAATACCACAATCTTTCAACCATTCGTACACTACTTTAGTTCGGATATCATCTTCAGATAAATGAATAGATTCAAATGATTGATGCATAAAGAAGTTTTAAATGAGTAATAATTGAATTTTTAATGGTCACTTAAAATTTAAAGATAAAAAAAATTATAACCTCACATCATAAAAATTGGGAAGGTATTTATAAATTGCTTTATACTTATTGATTTCACTAATTGTGACAATTTTTGTTTTTGCTAATGTTTCAGCTTCTTCAATATTCGATAGATGAAGATTAATAAGATCTATTTCTTTTGTGGTAAGATTAGGTAGATTTATTTTATAGACTGTATCATCGTTTGAGATAAAATCAAAATCTGAAAGATTTAAATCATCAAATTTCGTTTCATTTGAAGTTAAGACACCTCCAAAAGTAAACATTCTAGCTCCTCTATTTTCTTGATAAATTATATTATATAATTGATGAAAGTAAATATTTTCACCAATAAGATTACGATTCTTTACAGTTTTTCTTATTAGATTTGTAAAAATTTTCTTTATAGTTTTGTGATCTTCACTACCAGAAAAATTTTGGTCTTTTATTCCAAATGGTACTAATCCATCAAATTTTTCTTGAAATTGTTCAACAGTATATATATATCCAGTTTCGGCACTTTTAAGTTCTTTATTACAGCTCATTAAATAAATACTTCCCACAGGTAAACGATTAAATAAAATCGCTAAGTCTTCAAACATGTAATTGTCCAATGTGCCATCATAATCTAACCATACTAGAGTTTTCTTATTTAGGTCTATTTTAGTTAAAGCCTCCGATGATAATTCGTGAAAAATATTTATGAAGGAATATGGCGAATTAAATTTTACTTTTTCAATTTCCAATCCGGCCTCAATGCTAGACATATCGTTAATATGTAATTCTTTATGAAACAGCTTAAAATCTGTAAATGACAAACCTCCAAATCCAATATACTGATATTCCCCTTTAAAAAAATTGCATAGTCTTAAGAAAGAAGAAAGCAGCATTTTTCGTTCCGTAAATTTTGCGGGTCTGGTTTCGTAATTTAAATGTTTAGGACTATTCATCTTCTAATCCTTCCATTTTCAAATAGTACTCAAAAGTTGTTTCTCCTAATTCTTTCAAAGATTTTGATCGAGAGTGTGTTCTTGCGATGTTAGCTAAATCTTTTTTTGCATCATATGAAATTCTTACACTATCTTTTTTTGTTGCAATCTTATCTTGATCAACTGCTGGGGCTGTAAATTTTCTCGGAACATAAACTGGTTGAGGGTTTTTCATTTCAACTACAGAAATTTTAGTTTCAGTTTCTCCTAATAGTACCCTGTATTGATTTGCTTCGTTACCAAGTTTTGTAACTAATTTAAAGAAAGGGATAATATTGAGTAACGCATCTTTCATAAAGACTAATACAAACTTATATATATCGGAAGTAGCATCAATACCTTTTTTAGTTGTAGCTAATGGGAGATTTATAGTTTCATCAGAATCTAAAAAAACAATTCCTCTAAACATGACATAGTCAACATGCCATTTTGGTATTCCACTTGTTCCCCATCCTGTTATTTCACTAGTATCAGCCTCTAAAACAAGACGATCATTGCAATAAATATACCATCCTGATTTTTTTGGATCACCAACTTCTCCCAAGCCGGCTACAACTTTGTAACTAACATTATCTTTTACACCTTCTACAATAAATGGATTAGACTTATCATTAAAGATTTGGATATTTTTCCCTGATAAAGTTTCACCATTTAAAGAAATTTTAATTCCTTTTTCTAAACTAAAATTTAATAGACGCTCGATATCGTCTCTTAAATCTGTTAAAAATTCATCGTCATCAAATAATTCACTAACTTCTTTATATAGTTTTGATACTTCAATAAATGTTCCATTTTCAGTTAAATTGGAGGTTTCGGGAGTAATATTTTCATAACTAAAATCCCAGTCTTCCACTTCTGATGCCTGATCACCTATTGTAATTGTTTTTTTCTTTGATCTCCATGAATCTACGTCAACAAAGACTTGAAAGTGATCATTAGTGTGTTTTGATTCAACTTCAAATGCTTTTCCTATTTTGAATAATGCTCTTTTCATTCCTATTCCAAAACGACCAACAGATCCAAATGTTTCAGGTGCTTCATCAGGTCTTCCAAATCTAAATGCATATTTTCTGGCGACATCTAAAGAAAAACCTCCACAATTATCTTTCACCATAAACAGGTCTTTATTAATTGTAATTTCAATAAATAGATCTTTATAATCTCCAGGGGTTATTCTACTGGCTCCGTCAATGGAGTTGTCTAACAAATCTAAAATCGCGTCTCTAATAGAGATGTCTCTGGTAATCATTTCAATAAAGAAAGTCTTGGTCGGATTTCCTTCGATTACATTGTCATTAATTTGTAAACTCATAAAATTAGATTTCAATTAAAGAATTTTTAATTTTTTCTGTTAAAAAATCAAACCCATCAATATTAGAACGATTGTTAACTTCTTCATTTAAAAGTTGTAAACCGTCATCTACGTGCATTTTTATGTAACGGCCTATATCTTTATCTGTTTTATACAAAGCATAATGAACACAAATTAGACCAAGATATATGTCATAATATTCTCCAAAAAGAACTGCTTTTGAATATTCCTTACCACCAGCATCTTTTATGTCATTTAAGTCTAGTTTTCTATCTTGAGATAAAGAATAGGTATAGGCTATTCTTGCTACGACATTTTCTGTTCCTAATCCCAGTTTACGTGTCAATAACGAAACAACTTCTTTGTTCTCTTTACTGGTTTTAATTTGCGTAAACATCTTGTTCTTGTTTTAAATGAGTAAATAATTGGTCAACTGCAAATGGTTTAAAGCTTGAACCATTTGCATGATTTTCAATAACAAAAACTTTATTCACATTTGGTTTTAAATAATCGTATTCTAATTCTGATAATTCCTTTTCTAATAATGGGAATAAAACCACTTGCTCCGAAATTGCTGGATAGAATTCTTTAATGATGTTTTTAGAATGATATTTGTCAAATTTCTGTAATGGGCTATCAATAAATACCGGAAATTTAATACCTGATTCATCTACTAAGGCTTTTAGTAAGGCCGTAGCGTATAATTGTTGTTCACCTTTAGATAAAGAATCTTTGTCAATGATCTGCTCATTTTTATCTAACAAGTCTATATCCATAACATCATCTACTACATTTACACGAATGTTGTGGATAAAATCATTTTTATGCATGATTTTTTTCAAGCCAAGCATTATTGATTTTTGTAATGAGTATTTTTTATCTTCTTTAATTTTCTGGATGATGGCATTTATTTTAACCAATAGCTTCTCAGTTACTTCATATTTCTTTTGGTCAGTTTCTGCCAATTTGAAATTCTTTTCATATTCTGAAAGTACTTTTTTTGTAGAAGCAAGTCTGGTGGTAAGACTATCATATTCTTGAATAAGTTTTCCCTTATTCAGCGTTAAAACTGTTATTTTATCTTCAGACTCTTTCTTTTCTTCGCGCAATTTTTTGGCTAAAGGGTTATCTTTTCTAGCTTCTGCTTGTTTAATTTGATGATATACTTTATAAAAATAAATTCTATTGTTTTTTTCTTCCTGAATTACAGCATTAAATTGACTCGAAAAAGCACCTTTTATATTATTGAAAACCGCTTCAAAGTTTCGATATTGTTCTACAGTATAATCAAGAAGAATTGTATTTGATTTAAATTTACCTTTATTAGCTTGGTTTTCAGACAATGTTTGTTTTAATGCTTTCTCTACTTTTAATTTTGAATTAACATCCAAATTGAGATTCTCTAAATTCTTCAATAATGTATTTGAAAATGAATCTAATTCTTGGATTAAGAAAGATTCATCAATTGATTTAGTGTTTGAATTTTGTTCAGAGATTAATTGTTCATTTAGAAGTACTAATTTCTTACCTGCAATTACTAATGGTGCTATATCCATCAGTTTTTTCAGTTTATTTCTTATTTCAAGAGATTCTTCTTTTAAGCTATCGCGTTCTGACTTCATTTTTTGAAGTTCCTCTAAAGTAATACCATTCCCTTCACGAATCAATTTTTCTTGAAGACTATCACTATTTACTTTGTGGTTGGTGATTTCACGATCAATGTTAAATTGCTTATCCTGATTTATTTCAATTAAACCAATTAACTCAGTTTCAGTATCGGTTAGTTCGAATAATTTAGTCTGTTGAAGGGGAGAAGCACCACTTCTACGAAGCTTACTTAATAATGTTTCAAGATTCTTTTTTAAATCTTCATATTTTTTTATCCCTAAAACTTCTGAATAGGCTTTACTTAAATTTTTTAATTCTGCTTTGGTTTTGGCTTCAGCTAGCGAAACAATTTTTTCTGCATCAAAGAAAAAGAATTTTGCAATTTCACGAGGTAAAATAAAATCATTAATAAAGACTTCAAAACCTACTTCTTTGGTAAGTTCATTTTCTATGCCGTCTATAAATATTTTTAAATCTTCAGAGTCAGTTTTTAAGTCATATGAACGTTTAATGATAACAGATTTACATGGGATAGAAGGTATTAGAATATCTTTTAATTCTATTTCTACCGAAAGGAAAGGATGATTTTTTCCATTGTTATCAAAATCGGCCTTTACTTCTCTATTTAAAAGTGTTTTTATGAATTTTTCATATCCACCAGCATTCTTGATGTCTTTTTTATATTTATCTTCAACTTCGCTCATCATCTTGCCATAAAATACCCAGATAAGAGAAGTTAAAAATGTAGTTTTTCCAAAACCATTTTTACCAGCTATTATACTAATGTTTTTAGAGGGATTTGGAGCAAATAATATTTCGTTTTCGCCCTTGTAGATTCTAAAGTTTTGGAATTTTATTTTATTTATTTTCATACTGCATTATCATTTACAAAACTTTCAATTCTTTTTTCAACATCGTTATGAAGCCCATATTTAGAAATCATTAATGTCTTAGTTTCCTGGAGCGCAATTAAGTTATCTATCAAATGATAATAATCTGGTTCATCTTCACAAACTTCTTTCAATATTCTGCGTTCAGTGTCATCAAGAGATTTAATATTATTTGTGCTAATCTCTTTGTTGTAAATTTCTTTATATAAATCACCCACTGTGTGATCAAAGTATCCATCTCTATTCCAAGTTACCTGAATAGCAATTAATTCTTGATTGTTAATTAATGTAATATGCGGTCTCTCTTTTTGAATATTTTTCTGAACTAACAGCAGATCCTTTAAAATTTGGTATCTATATTCAGCAGTATAATTTCCATTGAAAGTGCCATCTTCTCTTATTGCTTCTTGTCCATTCCTTCTTGTATCTGAACGATTTTCTGAAATATTTCTTCCTTCAACAAGTCGGTTTCTAAAATCCAGTAAAGGCTCCATCCAATTTTGACCATTGTCAACTAAAGCAGTCATTGATTTGTCACTTTTTACAACAGTACAAGTCCAGCATCCAAATCTGCTTTGTCCACAAGAAGTATGCTCTCTATTTACTACAACAGTTGGACATTCATAATCATCTGCACTAGCATCAGCATATATTTTAAATAGAATATTATTATCAAATCCCCATGGAGATTTAACGGCATTTATAATATACCAGACTTCTTCCAACATCAGATCTCTAATTGGAGGATAGACATAGGTATTGGCAGTGCTATTATGTTTGGATAATCGATTTCCTGTTACTTCATGTTTTTTCATTGAGCGTTCTCTGGCAGCACTTTCTTCATAGCGGGTACCAAGTAAAACTATTGCTTCCCCTTTTTCATCTATTTGTTCAAGGAGGAATGAAGAAGTTGGTCTTATTTTAAGTTTGTCTGTACACCATCTAAAAGCGTTGTTAGGAACTGGGTATCCTTTTCCTATTACATTTATCCAAAATGTTTCTTCAAGTTTTGGTACGGTTTTCTTTACAAATATTGGTAGGTTTTGATTTCTTGCTTCTTCTGTTATTTTAGCCAAAACATCGTCAACATAGCTAGCTATAATAGGATTTTCAACCATTGTGTCATTACAAACAACATAAACTGGTCTTTTTAATTGAAAAGGAAAAGGAAGATTTTCTCTTATTCTGAGTAAAGCAATCCACACAAGAGTTAACAAAACTGTTGAATCTTTCCCACCACTAAAACCGATAATCCAAGGTCTATCTGATTGATCCGCATATGCATACTGATCAATTATTTCTTCAATTACAGCCTCAATTCTTTTGCTTCTTATTGGAGTCATTTATTTGTTTTATTGTTTTTTTAAAATTAAAAAATTTTAAAATATAATTTCTGCAAATTTAGGCTTAATATAAACAATTTTTCAGGTTTAGTAATGTTTTATTTTTCTCTACGAATCTTTGTAATCATTAAGGAAATAAGTAATAAAAGAAATAGACTTGTTGAAAACTGATTAGTAAATATTTTTCTGTTTGAAAATCATTGATTTAATTGATAGAAAAACAGAGTACAATCTTGATTATCACACTAGATTATAGAAGTAATAATTTTTCGATCATATTTTTATAGTGCTCAAAGGAATTAACGATAAAGTCTCTTTATCATCATTAGTATGAAAAAACTTAGCTAATGCATAATTGTTGCGCAGAGCTTTAGATGAAAACTTTTGGTTAATGATAAGTTTCCTAAGTTATAATATATTTGATCAGATTTTTTTAAATCTATTTCAATAATTCATTCATTTTCTGCTGCAATAATTGTTTATTTGGCAATTGGATTTTATACGCGGCAACCATTGTGGAAGATAGGCTTCTATTGAGTGCATATTCAACGACTTTACTATCCTTATCGGTGCATAATAATATTCCTATACTTGGATTTTCATTAGATTTTTTAACATCTCTATCTAATGCTTCCAGATAGAAATTTAACTGTCCCAAATGTTCAGGTTTAAATTTATCTGTTTTTAATTCAAAAGCAACTAAACATTGTAATCCTCTATGATAAAATAAAAGGTCGATGTAGAAATCGCTATTACCAACTTGTAATTTATATTCTTGATCAATGAATATAAAATCTTTTCCTAGTTCCAAAATGAAATTCTTCATCTGTTTAGTTAGCCCGTGCTGTAATTCGTTCTCACTGTAAGGTTCAGTAAGATTTAAAAAATCAAAAATGTAACTATCTTTAAATGTATTATTAATCTCAGAATTTATTTCTCGCGCCAGTGGTGCGAGTTTTGAATTTCCAATCATTGTTCTCTCAAAAAGACTTGAAGAGATCTGGCGTTCTAATTCTCTTTTACTTAAGTTTTCCCTTTTGGAATAACTTAAGTAAAACTTACGCTCTTCTGTTGTTTTGCATCTTGAAAATATAATTAAGTTATTGGACCAGTTAATTTCTCGCACCAGTGGTGCAAGTTTTGGAGTATCTTTATAAATCTCGTAAAACTGCCTCATGCGCCAAAGATTGGCCTCTGAAAAACCTTTTAAATCCGGTTCACTTTTCTGAAGAAAATCGGCCAGTTCTTTTACAACGGATTTTCCCCATTCTTCGGTTTCAATACGATTGTGGATATACTGTCCAATATTCCAGTAGAGATTAATCATTTCAGTATTAACCGCTGTGATAGCTTTTGATCTTGATTGTTTTATCAGATGGATAATATCCGTAAATTGTTTTTGTATCATTGTTTCTATATTTAATTTTTATCACTTCTTAATTACTAAATGGCTCAATTCAAGATCATTCAATAGTCTTTCCTTTTCAGCAAAAATAATATCCTTGATATCCTTTTTTATCTGTAGATAATTTCGTTGTATCATTGCATTATCGACTTTGCGAATGATAGGAATATCAACGTAATTATCCTGTTCTTTTTTCAGTGCTTCATTGTTATTTATTATTTCAGAATGAAACGTTTTAAGTTCTATTTTGCAATCAGGATCATCCGCTACCATACCTACAAACTCACCGGAACTAAGTCCGGAAATTTTAGATGGAGGTACTGCTGATTCCAATTGTTTGGAACGGCTGATTGAAGTATCTCCACTATTAATCGAAAGGCTTTCCCTATCCTGCATTATTTTACCGAAACGCTCTGATAATTGCTTGGCAGTATCTCCTGTAACTTGTCCGCTGACTATGTTCCCGACAATATTCATGATTACATCCGCCTGTTCCCGTCCATAATCCTTGCGCAGCTGGCTAAAATCCTGAATACCCAGACAGGTTGCTACTTTATTACTTCTTGCAGTTGCAATTAGACTGTCCATATTGTTTAGATAAATAGTTGGAAATTCATCGAATATCAAACTGCTTTTCTGTTTGTTTTTTTGGTTTACCTGCTTTATCAATCGGTTTACATAAAGTGATAATACAGCTCCATAAATCTGGATTTTCTGCGGATTATTACCCATACATACGATTTTAGGATCTTCCGGATTATTGATATCCAATGTGAAATCGCTGCCAGACAAAACATAATACAATTGTGGTGAGGAAAGCCTTGCCATGGCAATTTTTGCCGAGGCAATTTGTCCCTCTAATTGGTCCATAACATTATTTAGGTAGGCATTCACAAAGGGATTAATAAGCACTTCGATTTCTTTCTCAGTTCTGAGCAGCGTGAAGAGACTATCGTAATCTTCCTGCATGAGTTCAATTACATGGGGAAGCGTACAGAATTCGCCGTCTTTATATTTTCGCAGATACCATATTATAGCGGAGAGAAAATTAATTGGTGATTCGACAAAAAAATCACCTTGTCTTTTGATCCATTCCCTGTTGAGCCCGAGCAAAATAGTCCGAGCTGATTCTGAAGCATCAGTAATATCACTCATTCCTGACGGCTCTAAAGGGTTACAGCGGTTGGTTCGAGTGAGATCATCAAAATTAATAACGTAAAACTGAGGTAGTTTCGGATAAAGGTGTTTGTATTTAAGCCAGGTATTGTAGACAATTCTGGTCAGGTCATCAAACTTGAAATCATAGACAAACATGGTGAATTTTTTACGTATGTGTTGGGTAATAACATGACGTATAACAAAATAAGATTTCCCGGATCCAGGAGTACCTGAAACCAATAGTCCCCTAAAGGGATTAATAATATTTATCCAACTGTCCCTTATCTTATCTTTTAAGTGATATTTGGCAGGGAAATTAATAGAATATTCATTCTCTAGTAATCTTTCTTCTTGAGGAAAAGTTTCATTTTCTTTATTAAAAATGTCTTTATTGTTGAGTCTGTTTTTTATAATACGCGAGAGTAATGTACCGCCGGAAAGCATCAGGAGAAATCCACTCGACGTTAGAGTCATGTAGGTAATTGCCGCCAGCATCAGCTCTATTTTAAGGTATAGTGAGAGACCGCTTATAAAATAAATTAGAGTACCAGTAATGATGTAGGCAAAAGCTGTTTTGTAATTCAGTTTTTCATCTTTTCGCCCTTTGGCACCAATTAAGGAAATAATCAAAAATCCTAGTGCAAAAAGTTTAGATTTATGAAAATTACTGAATAATCCTGTCTGGTAGATATTGCTCATAATTTTATCACTAAATCCGCTGACCAGATTCCAATGCTGAAAGGCAGCGTAGCAGTAATAATAAAAATGAACTACTAAAATAATGATGCCAATTAGTCTTGTCATATCTAAGACCTTTCTTAGCGCCTGTTCGTTTTCTCCTGTCTGCATAGCCATAATTTTAAATTTTATCGATTATTAGACTGTCCTTTTCTTTTTTTCTTTTTGTTTCTAAGCTCGTAAGGAAGGTAATTAGCTGTCTGTTCAGCTTGTGTGATTATCTCTGCTAATTGGCTCATGATATTGCTGGATCCTACGTATTTGTTATCCCTAAAATCATCTCCAAACAGTGCTGCAACTATTTCTGACTTCGGTGTTTCAAATTTGATTTCGTGAATTTTTTTATTAACCAAATTTGTCATTTTTTGCTCGTCTGTATTAATGGATGCACAGCGTTCCTGTATTGCTTTAGCACTATATTGTTTGCCGAGTGTACTTCCGTTAAAAACACATTTTGTGGTATGATCCACATAAGTAACCCCATAAAGCAGTCCCTCTGCGTTTTTTCTAAAAACGGTATTGATTCCCTCTTTTTCGAGTATTTTCACAAGGTCTGTAAGCGATATTTCTGTTCTCAAAAAAGCCATATCAATAGCATTTTTCACTCTTCTTATATCTGAAATTTGATTGGGACTATTGGATTTAAATTTTCCTTCTAAAAACTTTAGTGTTGGCTTGTTGTAAAAAAGACTGGCTTTTATAGGTACCCCAATAGGTTTTCCATTATCATCGAGTATCCTGTAAATTAATCCTTTGGCTTTAAACATTCTTGAATCTTCATTACCTCGGTCTGCTAAAACATTGTATTGTTTTAGTACAGCATTGAGTTCTGGGAGACTAGCATATTTATACGATGAAAGAACCTGAGCTAATACATTTGTAATAGCCTTTTTTGATTCGCTTCGTCCGTATTGAATCTTTCCTGAAATGATTGGCTTGAGGTTTAAATCGGTACTATTTATATTTCCCTGTGCTTTAACAAGTCCAAAGAGTTCTTCAATTTCTTTTCTGGCCGGTTCAGATCGGTTTTTACCAATATTTTGCATGTCGATTCGTGTACCATCCCTCTGAACATTTATGGAGACCAAATGGATGTGCGTATGTCCGGAATCATGATGCTGGTATACCAGATAAGGTTGTTCGCCAAAACCTATTTTTTCCATATAAGAATCAGCAATAGCCATTAGCTTGTCCTTCGAATAATTTTCTGACGGATTAAAGTTGATTGAAATATGTACGCTGTTTCGTTTTACATTTTCATTTAATTCAAGCTGTTTTAAAAAAAGGTTCAGTTTTAAAGTAAGCCCCATTTTATCAACATCAATCGGGTAATTTCCGGCCCCTATACATTCTGCTACATTTTCTTTTACTTTGTTTTCATTGTAATAAAAAATTTTGTGAAGCGAATGTCCAGACTTTATGATCGCAACCATCTTTCCGAGATTTTCTGGATGTAATTTTTGATCTCATCAATCTTGTCAAAAAGGATTTTTTTATCCATTTCAGCGCTTATAATCCATACTTTAAATTCCGGAATTTGATTTAGAGTATGCAACTTTTTTACTGCCTGATTGAAGTTGTTTCCAATGCCATTTAATTGTCTGAACAACTGCGTCATTTCATGGATCATATCATCTAGAGACTGATTTCTATAAGTAGTGTTTATAGATTTCTCAAATAGATGCCTGCGAATGTAGTCACTCAGCTTGCGACAAGTGCTGGCTTTCCATTTACGCTCAATTTTCGCATATTCGTCGGGTGTAAACCGTAACCCGACAATACGTGTTCTGTTTGAATTTTCTCTTTTCATCATCTCTCATTTTCATTGTTATCAAACTCTTTTTAACCTTCCAGTATCACTGCTAACGAGTCCCGAGTGTAGAGCAGCAAGAAGCTGTTGTTTAACAACAGGACATCTTGCCGTTTGCAGGAACGTTGCAATCTTCCTGATACTTTAAATGTCTTTCAGATATTCCGGTATTTCCGAAATATTCAAAATTCCATTTTTTAATTTATTCCATTTTTTTTAATGATATGATATACTAACAGTACTATTCCGGAAAGTCAATACTTCACTTATACGGTCATTTTTTTATTTTTTTATAAAATCTAGATCACTTTTATTTTTCGAACTCAAAGAAAGTGCACAGTACATAAAATTTAAAGCTATTATAACGGAGGAGCTATAATGCCAATTTATCGGCTGACTTTTAGATTGAAAAACGTGCTCTTTCAAAGCAATAAAATCCATTTTAAAACAACAAAATCCTGACTTATTTAAGAAGATTTTGGTTGTTCATTTTAACCTTTCTCGTTTATTTCAGAGACAAAATTAGGTAAGCGAAATGGATTTCACCTATGATGGACATATTATGTCCATGAGACTTTAAGAGTAGCTTAATACCTTTGTGTCAGTAAATTATTAATTAAAAACGTGAAAGTTATGACAACAAATGATGTGGTTCAGGTTTTAGATACTGTGCTTAGTATCCCTGGAATGAATGATGTGGTGAAAATTGATTTAAGAATTTCGCGAAAAAATGTATTGTTATTAAACCATGTTCTTGAACGAGGATTATCAGCTAAAGATGATGTCAAACCATCGATTCTTATGACCAGTATTCCGGAAGAAAATCTTCAGGAATTAAAACTCTTTGGGGAGGAATGTTTGCAAAAAGCCGGACTTAAAGAACTTAGTGAAAAACTAAAGACATTAACTGAAACTGGGAAGTAAAATAGGCTATGAATTTAGAATAAAAAAAATGCTAATAATCGTTTAACGTTTATTGGCATTTTGTAATTCAAATCAGTTTAGTAGGAAAAATATTTCTTTTTTATTGTATGCAATGAAAATGGCAGGAAAAGGGAAACCTTTGGCAGGATTTTGATAACACTTTATAAAACAGTCTGTTGTAGTTTTGTTTCGCTCCAATTTATCTAATTTAAAATCACAGTTAAAATGCTTTTTTTTGAGTTTAATGGATTTGAATTATGGTATACTAATTTACTATTTGAAAAACATAAAAATTGAAAACCATTCTAAGAAAAAATCCATAGAAACGACATTTCATAATTGTATCAACTTAAAGATCAGAAAACATGAAACTAAATGTAAAGAGTAAGAATGCAATTCTAGACATAATTTGCCTACTATATGTACTTCTATTTGTCTACGCAGCTGTAAGCAAACTATTGGATTTTGAGAACTTTGAAGTACAGCTTGGGAAATCACCTTTATTAAGTGCTTTTGCTTCTTGGGTATCATGGTTAGTACCAGCAGTTGAGCTCATAATAGTCTTACTTCTTACTATTCCAAAATTTAAAAGTGCAGGTCTTTTAGCTGCATTTAGTTTGATGACTATGTTCACAGCTTATATTTTTATAGTATTACATTACAGTTCATTTGTTCCATGTTCTTGTGGAGGTATATTAGAAAAAATGAGTTGGAACGCCCATCTCGTTTTTAATATCTTATTTATGCTATTGGCAGCTTTAGCAATAGTCATAAAAAACAGTTTTGCCAACACTAATAAATCTCTAAAAAAACATTTTTTAAGTATAAAGCAAATTACCATTTCCATAGTAGGCAGTGTAGCTGTTGTAGCGCTTTTATTTCTGTCTTCTGAGGACATTATGCACAATGAAAACCCATTTATCAGGCGTTATCCACAGCATCCCATAGTATTTTCTAATGCAATAGATTTAAAATTAAACTCCTATTATTTTACAGGTTACAGGAATAACCGAATTTACCTTGGAAATTATACTAACCCACTGCATATAATAACAATGGATACCAATTTAGGCAATCAACAAGTAGTAAAAATATCTTTTGATGCCAAGAACATACCTTTTAAAATGGCTACCGTTGTTCTAAGAGGTTCTAATTTTTACCTGATAGACGGAAGTGTACCAACGATTTTTAGAGGAAGTACTTCGGACTGGAAAATAACAAAAGAACTTAAAGGTATCCCATATTTTACCCTAGCGGTACCTCTTGATAGTACTACCATAGCTTTTAGATCTAATAATGCTAAAAAATTAGCAAATGTGTTAGGTGTTTTTACTTCAAACCCTACTGCTAAAACAACATACAACAGGGATCTTTTGCAACAACAGATCGATGGTATTTTTGATACTGACGGAACATTATTGTTTAGTGAAGAACTAAATAAAATGGTCTATCTGTATTACTATCGCAATGAGTTTATAGTAGCAAATAAAAACGGTATACTCGATTATAGAGGGCACACAATAGATACTATAAAACATGCGAAAATCAAAGTTTCGTATCTCAAAAATGGAACTCAGGCTGAAATGTCATCTCCTCCATTTGTAGTGAATGCCCATGCTGTTATTTGCCAAAAGTTATTGTTTGTTCACTCTAAAGTAAAAGGCAAATATGAAAATGATAAGCTCTGGCAAAAATCATTTATGATTGATGTATATGACCTAAACAAAAATGCCTATTTACTGAGTTTTCCTATTTATAAAACGGGCGATAATGAGCTTAAGTCCTTCTTGGTTACGGCAACACATCTGTATGCTATAATAGGCAATGACCTTGTTGTTCATGAATTAAAAACGATACTAACAAAAGAATTAAAAACGAACTAAAATAGATGGTTTGTAAGGCATAAAAATATACTAGCGCTAAGTATCAGGAATTAGATCGAATACCTGTATAAAAAAGTAGATCAAAGTGTAATTTAAAATTTAATATTATGAAAAATTTATTTTTAAAAAAAATTACGCCTTTCGCTGTTGTAGTGATGGGGATTTCAGGAGCTTTTGTAACTACTTCTATGCAAAGCGCATCGAAAGACATAGCTCCAACGGTAGGATATATTGCTAATTCACAAAATGAATGTCTCGATATCCCAGTGGCTTGTGATGATACGCCTAAAGCTTTTCTTTGTCGTCTAAATGGTACAACAGGACCAATAGCCTATGAGAAAGACGATGACGATAATTGTGTACAACCTTTGTATCGTCCTTGATTGGATCATATTTAAAGTGTTTATCAAAATGGCAATGCAGTTCCATAACCGGAACTGCATTGTTTTTAATTTCATTAATGAATGATTATCTTAAATCCCTAGAGGTGTGGTGTATCTGTTAGAAAATGTTCAATTAAATACTTGTAGAAAATATAAATCAAAGTATAATTTAAAATTTAATAATATGAAAAAAATATTTTTAAAAAACAGCATGTCATTTGTTGTTATAGTTTTGGGAATTTCGGGAGCTTTTGCAACCACTTTTATGCAAAGACTACCTGAAGATAAACCTCCAGTAATAGGATATTTAGTGGACGCACAGGGTCTATGTAGAGATGTATCTATAAATTGTGGTACACTATCACCATTTCTTTGCCGTCTAAATGGTACAACAGGACCAATAGCCTATGAGAAAGATGATAATGGTACTTGTGTAATCCCTTTGTATCGTCCGTGAACACCTTCATTAAAATACTTGTCAAAACAGTAATGCAGTTCCATAAGCGGAACTGCAATGTTTTTTAAATTGATTTATGAATAATTATTTCAATCCTTCTTTAATCCACGGGGTCGGTGGCTCATCTTTTAAAAAATATCCAAACCATTCCTGCATGCGAATTGCAAGATCTTTTTGGTTCGCCGAATTCGTCAAAACGTGACCCTCATTAGGGTAAAATAGCGTTATGTTTTTTTTACCCAATCGACGAAGTGCCAAATAGAATTCTATAGTCTGATGCGGATCAACTTGTTTGTCTTGTTTTCCAGTCCATAGCAAAAGAGGTGTTTTGATCTTCTGAACATGAGCTAGGGGAGAATTAGCCTCATAGGCTAAAGGAGCTTCAAAAGGTGTTTTTCCCATTCGCCATTGTTCGCTTTGAAAGCGCCACATATCCGGTTTTCCGGATTTTTGGTTAATGGTCAGATAAAAACTGTTTAAATCCGTAATTGCCCCACTTGCAATGGCAGTTGCAAATAGATCGGTTTGAGTTATGATAAATGTGGCCTCAAATCCTCCGAACGAATGTCCGATAAGTCCAATTTTATCAGGGTTTATAATCCCTATATCAATAATCTTTTTTGTTCCAGCGATAACACAATCCGTTGCCGAAATACCTGGATTCCCATCTTCATGAATTATATCAGGCAAAAAAACAAAATAGCCCTGAGAGGCAAAAACGGTTGGATTAATACCGGCTTCATTATAGTACGAAGGATTAATGTAATGATGAAGTAAATCAGACTGAATTTCATAAATGGGAACAATCATGGGATATTTTAGTTTCGGATCATACTTAGCCGGATACAACAAAACCCCTTTTAGATTTTGTTTTTTAGAATTCTGATATTCAATGAGCGCTGATTTGCCCCAAAAGTATTTTTCCTGTTGCGGATTACTTTTAAAAAATGAAATAGGTTTTAAAAAATCCTTCGTTACCATTAATTGAGGAGCACTATCAAAGTTTTGTTCTCTATAGAAGATCTTTTTCTTTAGAGCAGTATAATTTAATTGATCGATATAACTGTCTCTATAGACAATGGGTTTTGTACCTGCATTAGTGCTCCATTTAAAATAACCTGTTTTTCCATCTTCGCCTTCTGCTCGGAAGAGCAATTCTTTAGTGATGTCAAAGCTTTCTATTTTCAGTCCATCATAGATAAAAGCTAAAGTCCTTTCATTTGGAACTTCGGCTATACGATACTTGATTTTTGCTTCTCGTCCATGAGTGAGTCTCCTTGAGGTACTGCCATCAGAAGTAAAAGCCCATAAATCATACTGGTCATAAATCAAAATCTCTTTGTCGTCAGTACTCCATCCCGGATTGCCACAAGCAGATTCTGTAATGAGCGTATGCACTTTAGCTTTAAATTTACCTCCAGTATTAATCGTGATATTTTTATGAGTTTTATTAGCAATATCGTACACCCACCAATTATTTTCTTTAAAGTAGGCTACATATTTTCCACCTGAGGAAGGAATAACAAGCGTATAATTACTGTCTTGTTTGTTTAAAAAAAGGCTTTTTTCAAATGTCTTAAGATCCATAATGTAATAATCTCTAGGACTTTCTGTTTCGAATTGCGGCTCATAATCTTTTGGATTGGATAAAATGGCATACTGCTGATCTCCAGAGAGCATAACTTTGGGAAGCTCATTTGAGGTAATAGCAGTAAAACGGTTCTCCAATGGCAGCCATAAAGCTAATTTTTCTGCCTTTTCAAAATTACCGTTTTTCTGATTCTGTGGATAAATCCATTTGTCATTTGCATTCCAAACCTCCACATTTGAATACGGTTTAATTTCCGGAATATTGATTTTGTTTTTGATTGCAAAAAAAACTTTTTGCATATCATCCGAGATTAATATCTTATAGAAAGAATCATCCGTTATAGTTGCATTATCTGGAAAATTAAGTTGTGTTGTTGGATCTAATTGATATAGTTTATCCTTTTCTAAAATATAATAGCAAAGCGAATTATTAGACAGATCATTGGATTGTGCAAGAAAAGCCAGTGCATATCCTTCTTTTTGCCATGAAAAATTATTAAAATGAGTTGGGCTGTCAATAAAGAGCCTCTTTGCATTATTTATGTTTTTAAGATCAAGGAGTACAAGCGAATTTTTATGGTTTGAAAAAGTAACATATACCAATTGCTGTCTCTTTGGACTTAAGGAGAATTGGGTTACGTCAGTAATTTTCTTTATAATCTTGCCTATTGGTGATCGAATAATTAAAGCACTCGTACCATCCTCTGATCCAATAAGAAGAATTAACTGATTTGTTACGGGACAATAAGTATACTCTTTGACTCTTTGTATCGTTTCTATTTTTGTCGTTTTTGTATCTAGGATTTGTATCTCTTCTGCCTTTTGACATATAAAAACGTTATCCTTTGTAAAGAGTGAAGTGTTACCGCCAGCGAAGTGGTATGTTTTATTACTCAGGATGTTTTTGACAAATAAAGTATCAATACACGTATCATACATCATTCTATAGCTTGTCCATTTTTCGTCAGGTGAAACTTTATCTAAATCTACTGTTCCCCATAAATGGTAATCGGAAGCCGTTAATTGTTTTTTTTGCACCACCTGCCCCCAAGAAGGACAGGTTACTAATGGCAAAATAAAAAATAAAACTAAAATTAATTTAGGGCACAAATAATAAAATGTACTGTTTTTGTCCCTATCTTGGGTATGGTTCGTGAACATAGCTCTTATATTTAGTATCCCGGATTTTGAGGGCGCAGATTAGGGTTTGCACTTAATTCACTTTCCGGAATTGGAAATAAACTGTCGGTGGTATTCCAGCCTAATTTTAATTCATTTAAGGTGTTGTCAAGTTTGCCAGTCCGTTTCAAATCAAAAAAACGATGCCCTCGTTCGGTAAAAAACTCCCATCTTCTTTCCAGTAGAATAGCATCAAGAATTTCCTGCTGGGTTTGCGCCGTAGTATCAGAGAGTCCTGCCCGTAACCTGATTTTGTTTAAATCTTCTTTGGCTCCAATAAGATCACCTTGCTGAACGCGAGCTTCTGCTCTGATGAGGTATTGCTCTGCTAAGCGAAAGACAATAGAATATTCCTTTGAAACTGAAGTCGATTTATTTTCTTTATATTTATAAGGATGATACCATATCGCAGTTCCTTTTGTGATTGTTTTTATCCAATTGGATTTACGCAAATCATTTGGTCTGAAAGAATTTACCAGATTATCACTCAAAGAAACTAATGGAGGAGGCCCCGAAGTAAAAGTAAAGAAAGAGGCTTCGGCTGTATTTAGTCCTGCATTTCCGGATTGCAATTGCCAAATTGTTTCTTTGGAACCAATTAAAAAAACTTTAGCAATGTTTTGCTCTAACACATATAAGCCTTCGTGATTTAGAACAGCTGAAGTCATATTGGCTGCTTCAGGATAGGATTTGATATACAGATAAATCCTTGCTAATAACCCTTGTGCTGTGGACTTATTGGGACGGACTCTTTCTACATCACTTGTCGTTGCAGCGTCAGGCAAAATAGCAATTGCATTTTCTAAATCAGCAATACAATTTTGATATACTTCGCCAGTAGGTGTTCTGCTCACGGTGCTGTTTTTTTTATAATCTGTTTGAGTTATATAGGGCATATCTCCAAAAACATTTGCCAGATAAAAATGCAACAAAGCACGAATAAAAAGAGCTTCTGCTGTCAGTTGTTTTTTCTGATCTACAGAGAGGTTTTCACTCGCTGCAACACCTTCGATTACGGCATTGGCAGCATATATTTGGTTATATGTGATATTCCAGTATCCCGATATAGAGGTGTTAGAAGCGAGAAGGCTATTGTTATAGAAATTCAAACTGGGATTGTTTGGGTTTTGAGTACTGGTTATTTCATCGGCATAATTCCCAAGCTGATTGGAAATACCCAAACCTGCTCCGGTTAACATCCCTTTGTCTCGAATGTTAGCATATATGTCGATAAGAGCAGCATTTGCCGTAGAGTAATCCTCGAATACCGTAGTATTGATGAGCTGTGATTTTGGTAATTCAACATCAACAAATGAATCGCAGGAGTTTAGCATAAATAAAATGCATACCCATAAGAATTGTTTTATGGTAAGATAGAATGTTTTCATTTTCGTTGGATTAAAATGTTAATTGCACCCCGGCAGAGATAACCTTAAGAGGTGGTAAAAAACCATAACTGGTAAATTCAGGATCACCGTCTTTGTAAGACGTAAAAGTCAAAAGGTTCTGACCTTGCAGCATAATTTTAAACTGAGTCTGTTTTAAACTTAAAGGAACATCATAAGTAAGAGCAATGTTTTTCAAGCGAATAAAGGAAGCGTCGCTAATAGCAGCGTCACTTTCAGCATATAAATTATCTCCGGTTATAGCATCATTATTATAACCTGTCGTATAGATTTGATAGGGAGCAAAGTCTCCAGTTTGTTGCCAACTGTTTACCATTCTTTCCTGCTGATTGGACATCATACCTGCGGGACCCATCGGGTAGTTGCGATTTTTTTGCTTTACAAATTGAAATAAGAAATCCAATGACAATCGTTTATAACTGATTTGATTTTGAATGCCTCCATAGTACTGCGGATTTAGATCAACCAAAGTTTGCTGGTCTTCCGGAAAAGAGATCCTGCCATCCTTATTGGTATCTTCAAATTCATAAATTCCGGTTTGGGGATTAACGCCTTTGTATTTATAAAGTAATTCAATATTTAAGGGCTGACCAATGCGATACTGCTGGCTATAAGGTGAACTTTCCAGTCCCGGAAAGCTAATTAATTTATTACGGGCAAAAGTGAGGTTGAAATTAGTGCTCCAGTTAAAGGCATCACTGCTGAAATTAATAGTACGCAAGGTGAGTTCTATTCCTGCATTTTCTACAGTAGCATCCAGATTGGACTGTAAAAGAGTAAAGCCTGTTGTTCCGGGAAGAGGAACCCCTACTAACTGATTGGAAGATCGGTTTTGGTACCACGCAACAGTGGTAAAAATACGATCTTGCAGAAACCCAAGTTCCAATGCCAATTCCAATTTTTTATTGGTTTCCCATCCAAAATTAGCATTGTAAAGCCTTGAGGGGCTTAGACCTACGATTCCATTGTAAATTACTCCTGTGGTATAGGTATTTAAAAATTGATAATCCCCAATTTGGTCATTGCCTGTCGTGCCGTAACTGGAACGGATTTTTCCAAAACTGAGCCACGAGCTGTGCTTAAGAAATTTTTCATTAGAAAATAACCAAGCTGCACCGACTGCTCCAAAATTGGCAAATTGATTTCCTGATCCAAAACGGCTAGAACCATCACGTCTTGCTGTTAAGTTCACAATATAACGCTGTTGCCAGTTATAATTTAATCTGCCAAAAAAAGCTTGGTATTTATATTGGATTTCTTCATTCAGCAATACACGTGTTGTTTTTGCTGCAGCCAAATTATAAATCAGACTATTGGAGCTGAATCCGGTTCCTGATTGATGCAGCCGCCCAGTAATCTGGTTTTGAAAGGTAGCCCCTAGAAGCAATTCCAATTTTCCGGCTCCCAATTCTTTTCTCCAATTAATTTGCGGTTCTACTATCCACGAAGATCGATCGGTATTATTTAGAAATATTGCAGAAGTAGAACTATCGGCACCAAGAGCAGGATTGGCTGTAGTGGAAGGAACTATTCTAGTTTCATTAGTGCTTAAATCAGTAAAACCTAAACTGCTTTTAAGTAATAATCCCGGCAGTACTTCATAAGATAGTACGGTATTGGCAATCAGATCATTTGTTTTTGCTGCAAATTGGGTATTGAGATTTCTCAGAGGATTTTCCCAAGTACTATTTTCCCAATTTAAGTTTCCATTTGCATCGTACAATGCCGGAGCATTCGGTGGTAAGGAGCGCGCATCGTAACTGAAATCATACGAAGGCTGGTTGTTATTTTGACTCGTATAACCTGCTGAGAATGTTGACCTAAATTTTTTGTCCTCGGAGCGATGATTAAGATTCATTTGAACTCCTCCTTTTTTATATAGAAAATCACCTGGGAATACGGTAGATTCAGTATAATAACTGCCACTCACTAGAAATTGAGTATTCTCAGAGCCTCCTGATACGGTTCCTTGCAAGTTCGTGATTTGAGCTGTACCGCCAAGGAGTTCCTTTTGCCAATCGGTATACCTGTTTTGATCCCAAGTTCCATTGATGTCATAGTCCAAAGGACCATACTGGGTAAGACCATCGTTTATAAATGCCTGTTTGCGCATGGCTAAATACTCTTGGGTATTCATGAGTTTTAGAAAGCGAGTGACGGTACCTACAGCTGTTGAAGCAGTAATATTAAAAGTTGTTTTTCCTGCTTTTCCTTTTTTGGTGGTGATAAGCACAACACCATTAGCACCTCTAGAACCGTATATGGCGGTAGCATCTGCATCTTTTAGAATTTCAATGCTTTCAATCATGTCGGGATTAATGCTGTTTAATGGACTTGTAACAGTTGGAAATGTGGTAGCAGTTCGACTTGATCCAATTGGGTCAGAGGCATAAGGTACGCCGTCTATGATGTATAATGGTGCATTTCCGTCACTTCGAATACTATTTTGTCCACGGATTTTGATTTCAAATCCTCCTCCGGGAACACCCGTGCTTTGTATGACATTCACCCCAGCCATACGACCTTGCATAGTTGCAAGTACATTTGAGACAGGTTGAGTTTCGATGTCTTTGGAAGTAATACGGGCAATACTCCCTGTGCGTTCACTGGATTTGACCGAATAGTACCCTGCATTGACTCTAACTTCTTGAAGATTTGTTGTATTGTACTGTAATTGAATGTCTACAGTTTTACGCCCTTTTATTGGGATTAGTGCTGTTTTGTAACCAATAAAAGACACTATTAGCGTATCGGAGCTACTCGCCATAATAGTGTATTGTCCATTATAATCGGAAATTGTACCGGAATTGGCTTTGCTTTTTATCGCTATGGTAACTCCAGGTAGTACATTAGCACCATCTGTGATGATACCGTGGATTTGATTTTGTTGTTGTGGAACGGAAAACCGCAAGGTATTTCGCGCTAAGGCTGGTGTGCAAAAGAGGTAGAACCCGATAATAAATGGATACCAAAGTGCTGCCAACCCTTTGTTCAATGAAAAAGTTTTCATAATTTTGGGTTAGTTAATTTGAAACGAAAGTTTTTATTAATTCAGCTCTCTAAACTTGTTTGATCGCGGGTTAGAGGGCTTTTTGTTTGTATAATTTCAGTAAAAAGAAAACATACTGAAACCAAGATTGATTTTGCCTTTTTTAAAGCCTGCAAACTGTGCAGTTGACTAATTCAAAATAGAATTAAGACAGCGCAGGACTTTAAATAATTAGGACTTGAAAAGTTTTTAATTCATAAAAGACAGGTTTGGTTAGGTAATAGCTAAATGCGAAGCTTTGAAAAATAAGGAAGCAGTGCTATGAATGTAAGGAGGAATTTTGCCATAAAGAATAAAAAAATGGCGCAGTAACTCATCTTACTGCCTTTGAGGTACTGGTATACCGAGGAACAATAAGTGAGCCCACGCCATGGTCGTGAGCATCTTACTTATCCTCTCGTTCCTAATTAAAAATTACCAGTTTTCAAAAGCGAGATTCAAAGCGAATGCTTCAAATGTTTTTATATGAAGAATCGCAAATTTATTTTAAAAATCAAATATAAGCAAATTTATTGTAACTACAAAATTTCATTTAAAAGTATTTTTTGTCGTCAAATGAAATTGTCAATTTGGATATGGCTAGATATAAAAATACAACTACATTAAAGGCTTTAGGTAAAAAAATAAAGGCTCAAAGAATTAAAGCCAAAATGAAAATTGAAGATTTGGCAGAAATGACTGGTTTTACATATAATACTATTTCCAATATAGAAAATGGATCTGAAACTTATCTATCTTATTTCATAGAAGTTTGTTTTGCTTTAGGCAGCCATCCAAAGGAAATTATGGACATAGATCTGGATGTAAAGTCAAGATTTCAGTTATCCGCTTCTAGATTGGAGAAGTCAAGATTGACAGATAGAATTAATGCTTATATACAGAGTGATTATTTCAAAACACCACGAACGACAAGCGAAATAGCCAAAAAACTGAAAGAAGAACATGATTCGGATTTTGAGTCTAAAAATGTGTCTGTTATATTACTTAGATTTTCTAAAAGCAAAATCCTAAAAATCAATAAAAAGGGGAATAAGAATCTTTATAGCATTAAATAGTAACATACTTTAAGAACGACATGATAAACAATTCTCTTTACGAGACTCTGTTTATGATGACACTGAAAAATTAAGGAGCTATTAATATAAAATTTTCATGTCTTTTGGATTTATTTTATCATTTTTTATCTTGCTTATATTCAAATAAAGAAATGAGAACTGTATATTTAATTCGCTTGATAAAATTGTAGAATTTTACGAATGTTTGGTACAAGCTGAAAAAAGTAAAGTTGAATACTTAGAAATTTACTAAGTAGAAAATAGCCTTTTATAAAAGATAAATTAATTCAAAAATGGGACCATAAAAACTCTCTTTTTTAGTTACAGTATTTAAGTATTTCAATCAGGACAATGAACAAAACTATTAAGCTAAGAGTAAAAAGAGAAATTGACCACAGCAGAGAGCTTAAAGTAATAAAGTTAAAAGGTTCTCTCATAGCTAAAGGTTATACTGAAATCATTCATATAGCTGACGAGAATGATTTTTTTATCTAAATTCATTTTCTACTTTACCAGATAATAAAAAAGAAGTCGAGCATTTTGTTTTAGATTTTATCTCCTGTCATAATCTTACTGATACCATTACGTTAATAAATACATCTAGCAAATAATTTTTATATAGCTTAAAAATCTAAAATTGCTTTTTTCGAAGTTCTTTCATAAAATACGTTGCTGGCATTCCAGTTCTGGAGGAAAAAGCTTTTACGAAACGTTCAGTACTACTAAAACCGGCTTCTTCTGACAGCGCCGTGTTGCCATAATTGTGAAATTTTTTATCCTCTTTTAATAAATTAATTAAGTAGTCTATTTTAAGATCATTGATATACGTTACAAATTTCTTCCCTTTGTGATGTGCTATTATTTTTGAAAGATATTTTATATTTGTATCCAAAGATATTGCAAGCTTTGTTTCCGTCAGATTTTTTTCCAGAAACCGCTTACCCTTTTCAAACTTCTCTAATCGTTTTAATATCAATGCGACAGTATCTGGATTTATATCTTCGATTCCATAATTCGTGTTTTTGGATTCAACTTTAGTAGTTGCTTGATCTTTTTTCATTAGTTCATCAAACCTGCGTCGATAGAGTTTTTTGTTTCTAATATGTATATAACCTAGAATGACCACAAATAAAAATAAAAAGACTATTATTCCTTTGTGAATAAAAGCGTCACGTTCTTTTCTAGCGAGTAACTTTTCTGCACTTTTTTTCTGTACCAATAATTCTTTGGTGTCATAGTCTTTGTGAATTCTTTCCGATACATATTTATATTTACTTGTTAATACACTATCTACTTTAAGTAGTTTTTCAATATAGTAAAGCTGCTCTTTAGGATTGTCTTTAGATTTAAAGTACTTGATTAATAATTCATAGTTATTGCGAAGATCCGGACGAATATATTCCTTTTCATCAAAAATGGCATCTACTTTTTTGAAATAGAGTATAGCCTTTTCAGACTTCTTAAGATTCCAATAGCTTTTTCCAATATAAAAATATCCTACAGTCTCATTTCCAAAATCTTTCTTTTTTTGAATAACGGGCAATGAATAGTTTATTTTGGCAATAGCTGAGGTATAATTGCCCAAGAAATACTGATTGACTCCTTCCGAGAGAATGAAGTATACCTTCATTTCATTATTACCCAATCTTTTACCTTCGAGTAGTCCTTTCTCATTTGTTTGGGTGCATAAAGTATAATTCCCAATACGATTATAGCACAAACCCAGAGAATGAAGTGAATTCAAATAGCCTCTGTCATTATTTTCTTTATCTTCTTTAAAATAGGTTATACATTCTTTAATCAAAGAAATGGCCTCATCATAAAAACCAAGGAAGTATTTTATGTTGGAGATATTGTATTTGGTCTTATAGATCAAATATTGGTCATTAGTTTTAGAAATATAACTATCTGCAATAAGATAATTATCCAATGCATAATTAAGTTGCTTTCGGGAATAGTATAAAATCCCTTTTGAGAGATAGGCAGAACCAATCAAAGTATTGCTTTTTGATTTTTTTGCAGTGTAAATCATACTGTCTGCATAAATCAGTTTCAAATTTTCAGGTGCGTGATGGAGATAGTTTTTATAGCCATTTAAGATCTCTTTCAGATTGTTATCTGTCTTTGATTTTACCAGAAAGGTTTTAAGATACAATGATTTTTTAATGCTGTCATTTTCTGATTCTTCTATTCTATCGAAGAGATAATCGTAATCCTTGTTTCGAAGTGTGTCAGGAATTTTAAAATGGATTTCCTGCGCGCAAACTTGATTTCCCAAACAAAGTGAGAGTAAAAAAAGGTACTTTCTAATCATAATTCGAATTAAAATGAGACATTATTTCCCGTGCAAAATGATTTTGGAGCCAAGTACCGGTTATTAAATAGCCTTGTGGTATTTTACAGGAAATCATCTCAAATATAACATAAACAATTGATAATGAATCTAATTTGTACGAAAAAAGGCATATTGATTTCTCGGAAATGCATACTGTTTTTCTCGGAAATCCGTACACAAGGTTTTGCGTGATAAAAAAATGCCGTTTAGATTTGCCTCGAATTCAAAAGCAAAAACCTTTAGCATCGTGCTAAATTAAAGTTCTGCTTACCCGGGTGAAATGAACTGACTATGAAAATAGTCGGCCACATTTAACACATTCAATCATGAAAATCACTTCATTAAAATTAACCTTTTTATCATTATTACTTTTTTCTTGTACCACTGAAACTTTTGACAACATAGGGAGTGTTGATAATAAAATCACTGGTGAGAAATCGCAAAATTCGGCACGTTTGGTACAAAACCTTACTCCTGAAAATCCGGCAAACATTTATGATCTTGCCGGTAAGCTGCACAATGACATACTTGATGTTTATTTGGCAGGGAACTATCATTATACTACTATCGCAGAAATCAGCAAAAAAATCGAAAACATTTCAGCATCGAACAATGATTTAATGCTTTTAGGCAAAGGGACAATTCTACCTACTAATCTAAATTTAGTACAGGAAATTATAAATAATCCTCAAGCTAAACTAGATCAGGCTATTGTAAACTCTGTCATGACAAGTGCCGCAAAAAACAGCCTTTCTAGTTTTATGAACAATGTACTTTTATGGGACAATCATTCCTACGAGGAAATTTATCATTCCATTATATCATATGAAGCATCCGTTATAACCAATTCAATATTTAATGAAGAGGATAAAAGAATTATCCTCACAACTTCCTCTATAATCAGATATTCAATTTATTATGATATAGTAGAAAAGGATAAAGATTGGGATACCTCTGTTGGTCATCGTGTTGGAGGACTTAGCGGGGCGATTGATAATTCATCGATTGCAATAATACGTTCGCTTGTGACAGGAATAATGATACATAATCTAATAACAGAGTAATGATGTATTTTATCTATTGTCATGAAAAAGAAATAGCATACATCTTCACTGTGTTTCTGATTCTTTTCAATCTCGTTAGTCTTTATTTCATCGTAGATCTATTGTCCTACGATGAAATAATTGGCTATCTCACAAATGGCGAAATAAAAAGTGACAGCCCGCGTAGTTTAGCATATTTACTTTTTATAACCGGCATGTCAAATTTACTTTTTATTACTGTTTCATTGATGTCTAGGTTCCTTTCTGAGTAACCTGCCACCAGCCTGAATCTCCATGAAGTAATATTATAACTGATTGTTATTCTAATTTTATAAAAGAGCATTGTTGTGGTAAGTAAAAAAATAAAATATCGTACTATTGGTTTGCACGTCTGCATTTTTAAGACATTTATATCTAAAACAGCTTTTAGTAAGCTATTCAACGCAAACCATTATTCTATACTGATTGTAAATTCGGGCTCCTTTTCTATACAAGTAGAAGGCAGCGCGGTTACTGTCTTTGAAAATGAATTATTAGTGGTTCCGATACAAAGTTTATGTGAAATTTTGATTATGAGTGAGCAATTGAAAATTTGCTTAGTGTCATTTACGTCAGAGTTTGTTTTTGAAAATAGTATTCGCATACAACGTGTAGGATATTTTGATTTTTACATAAGAAAACTTCCTTTGAAAATTTGGATCAAAAGTAAAGACGTGCAACATTTGATATTTTTGTTCGAACAGCTGCACCGTAAGACTCGAAAATCGAATAAACAAATTTTTAAAGAAGAAGGATTGCGGCTTAGTTTCAATTTATTTCTTTATGTAGTAGCAGAAAGGTATAGTCGCTATTTTCAACAATTAAATAACAATTATACTATAAAAGAAAAATTGGTGCTTCAGTTTTTTGAAATTCTAGAAATGAATTGCAGAAAACATCATAATGTAAAATATTATGCAGAAACGTTATCTATGACACCTGATAACCTTACAAAAATCATTAAAGAATTTACAGGAAAAACCGCTAAGCGATTTATTATTGAAGCTGTTATTCTTGAGGCAAAAAACTTGCTTCGAAGTGATAATTTGTATATATCCAATATTAGAGAAGAATTGCAATTTGCAAATTATTCTTCTTTTAGTAAATTTTTTAAAAGGCATACTGCCCTGTCACCCTCTCAGTACCGTTCACGATTAAATTTCTATTAACAACTTGCAATTCATGTTTTGACTGGGTTAAGTATGTTCTATTAGCATTGATTTAGAGTACTATCGATTACAAGTCGATAGAAATATTTACTAAGTAAAAGTAAAAATAATGACTCAAACCTATCTTCTAGAATGGATGGATGTAACGGTGACTTCAACCCTTAATCCGAGTAAAACAGATCTTACGATGATTACTCCAATTCAATCCAAAGCAATTATAAAAAAAGCAAATGAGCAGACATTTTTTATCCAATCACAGTTTACCATTCAGGTTTTTTCGCTTACCAAGGAAAAACAGATTAAAATTTTAGTTGGCAACTATTACTCGTCATTGCTGTTTCTTTTAGATAAAATCGCAGAAATAAATAACAGCAATGAACTATATAGAGATAATCTAAAAGAGGTTACTACAACTTTAATTTCTTGTTTGGATGAATTAATAACATTTATAGAATCAAGATTTGCAAATTATTTAGAGGTTCCTCTTCAAAGTATTGAAAAAAAGATAAATAGTACTATTGTATCAAATAACCCTTCTGATAAAGTTTTATGTAAGCTTTCGACTGATCAAACAGCACTGATACTAAGGGCATCCGATGAATTAAAAATTCTTATTTCAAAATCAATGAATCATTTATTTAAAACCATCGTTCCTTTTTTATCTACTGAAAACAAAACAGATCTTTCTTTTAATTCTATGAGAAGCAAAGCATACGCCGCTGAAGAAAGAGATAAGGAAATAGCAATTGAAACATTGGAACGCATGATTAAACAGATTAAAGAATATTAACTAAAGACTAATCATTTAAAAATTTAAAACATGAAAAATCTACTTTGCATTTTGACCGTGATGATTCTGATCATTACAGGCTGCCAGCCTGAAAAGCTGGATGAGAAATTGGCTGCGACTCTTATTCTGGAAAAAAATCATTATCCTACTATTGTATACCATGATATTTTCTGTGGTGATCCAACGCACGCTTACACTATTTTCAAATCCGGACTCGTAGAAAAAGGATTTGTCAAAGTACTTCAAACCAGGAAATTTGGTGACACAACTTCTTTCGTAAGTTTTACAGCAGCAGCAAAACCCTACTTACTGCCTACACCAGCAGATGACAAAATGAGCAAAATTCAACGTGTAAAAGTAGCAGATGAAGAATTTGGAGCAATTAAAGGACTGAGGATTATGAGTTCAGATAATAAGGCAATTGTGGAATACACTACAATTCGAAGAAAGAATGTTTTTGCCGCTGCAATGAAAAATGGATTGAAAGACACACTCCATCATGAAGTATATTTTATACGAAACCATGATGGCTGGCAGCTCATGGATAAAAAGTCTGAAATTGAATTTTTATCTTATTAGAATATAAAAAGTTAGTTATACAACCATAACTTCAATTTATTAGTTAATTACAAACTTTTACACTTTTAGGGCATAGAAATGTACCAAATCGAGCCGGTTTGAATTTCTCATTTGTTGATCTTTAAGAATCTGTTTACGAACCATTCTATTATATGATCTAAAGAAATTTTCAACAAGATAAAACTGAGAAATCATTTTATTTTAATTCAAAAGTTAATAAATTGGAGTAAAAAGATTTCTTATATTCGTTTGAAGAAAAGCAACTTATTACACAAAGACAAATAAAAAAAGTTGTATTGATGCCATTTTATTGATGGTATTAAAGAGTTAGCAGTTATACTAAAAAAACACCTCTTAAGAAAAATGAGCTTAATTAAAGCATTTCCCGAAGTTGAAATATTCTTTGAGAGGAATAAATTTTCACAAATAGAATTACTTGCCTTTCTCAAAGAAATCGAAAATAAATATAAAGATGAACAACTCAGAAAATCTTTATCAAGTTTAATAAGCTTAAAAATTCTTCAATATGAAACATTCCCTATAAATCTGAATATTGTAGAAAAAGCTAAGAAATTAAAATTTATAGAAGAAAAACAGAATAGATTTCATCCTTTACTAAACCAATTGAAAATTAACTCAATAGAAAATATGGCGATAAACTTAAATTGGAGTTTGTCAAGGACTTTAAGATTATTAAAACAAAAAGGAATTTCGAAAGATGCAGAAAAAATGTTAGACGAAAAAGAGTTTGCATTAGTAGAAGAAATGTTTAATTCACGACTTTGGGGTATTGAACGTATTGAGAAAACAAAAAATCCTGTAAAAACTATAGTTCATAGAAAAAAAGAAAAGTCATTAAGTAAACAGAATGATGTATATAGTAGAATTGAGGCAATTGGATTGGGAAAAGTTATATACATCAGAAAACAATAATAAAAATAAAACAGCTAACAGTTAATAGAACGGATTTGGGCAATTGGCTTACTTTAAAAATGGTTTTGTACTTGGGTTGATTTGACAAAGCTGAAAATAAGGCTTAATTTAATCCCAAACTCGCTGTTGCACCAGAACGTCAGACTGTGAAAAAAACTCCTTCTCTAATTAAAGCCTCCAAAGTTTACGGTACTACAATTCATAATGAAGCCTTATATCGAACCACTTTTTTTAGGTTGTCAATTTCTCTTAATACAAATTAGTTACTGTATTAAGCTTTAAATAACTTAAGAAAAACGCATTTGATGACGGGAAATTCCTTGTATATGTCATATTATTAAAAATACGAAAAACCCTACTTTAAAAGCAATTCTTTTCTATATTTGTTTCTAATCAAACTGAAGTTTTTTCACAGACTGACATTAGGTAGCATAACCTTAAAAATGAATATAGCAGAAAATAATCAACTGTGCGCCATTTGACCACAGAATCAAGAATAATTAAAATACCCAAATGAAAAAATATATATTAATCACATTTTTAACTATCGTTTTTCTTCTATGTGTTTCTAAAACAAATTCTCAAACCTGGAATATTGGATATCCTGATAGCACTAAAGTAACAGCGACTTTAACTTCTAAGAAGCTTATTATTAGGGGGAAAGGGGAGATGAAAAATTATCCTATTTATGGAACATGGAAAGACAAAGCGATATCAACTATACACATTGAAAACGGTGTAACAAATATTGGTCATCATGCCTTCTATGATTGTAATGAGTTAAAATCAATAACTATTCCAGAAGGGATGACTAGTATTGGCGAATCAGCTTTTAAAAATTGCGAAAACTTAGAATTTATAATTATTCCAAATTCTATTACTGTAATTAAAGAACATGCTTTTGAAAGGTGTAAATCTTTAAAATCGGTTATTATTCCAAATAATATTCTTCAAATAGAGAAATATGCCTTTTATGAATGTTTTAATTTAAAGAATGTACAATTAGGTAGTGGATTAAATAAAATTGGGGACTGTGCCTTTAGAGCGTGTCACAATCTTGCTTCTATTACAATTCCCAAAAGCATAAAAGATATCGGAGATATTGCTTTTAGAGAGTGTTACAATATGCAGAATTATGAAGTAGAAAAAGGAAATACGCAATTCGGTTCCATCAATGGAGTTTTATTTAACAAAAAACAAGATACTCTTATAGCATATCCAAATGGAAAAAAAGGAAAATATACAATCCCAAATGGCACTGTAGTAATAGGAAATAGTGCATTTGCTTGTTGTACAATTAATTCTATTTACATACCTAAAACAGTAAAAATAATTAAAGGAGACGCTTTTCGCTACTGTCACAACTTAAATAAACTTAAAATACCTGATAGTGTCGAAGAAATTGGTGTGTTATCTTTTGCTAATTGCAACTCACTTGAGCGAATAAAGCTAGGCAATAGTATTAGCGACGTAAACATGTATATTTTATCAGAAAATAAAAATCTTTTAAAAATTAAAATTTCTAATAAGAATTTAAAGTTTAGTTCTAAAAATGGAATTCTTTATAATAAATCAAGAGATACATTAGTAATGTACCCCAAGGGAAAAAAGGGTGGATTTATTATTCCTGAAAATATAAATTGTATAAAAAAAGGAGCTTTTGAATCTTGTAAAGGACTAACTAAAATTGTTATTCCTGAAAGCGTTACTACCATTTAGGATTTAGCATTTCAATATAGCTCAAACCTTGTTGAAGTAACAAATAAAAGCATCAACCCTCAGTTAATTTCAGATCAAGTATTTTCGGAAAAACTATGTTTATTTGTCTCAGAAAATGCTGTAACCTTATACAAAAAAGCGAAAGGGTGGCAAGATTTTGTAAAAATACAGAAGATTGAAAGATAATACATTAGACAAAAATAATAATAATTGTCACCAAAACAAAACAATATAAAACTGCCTTTTTTGATCTTGACGAAGAACTCGAAAATTAAAGCAATTATTTCATCACTTCAGCCTTCCATTCGGGAGGCTTTTTTATTTTTTTGCATTTTTTTCTTTTTTTTCTTCTTGATTTTACTGGGGGTACAACGGGGTACAACCGGGGTACAACAAAAAGTTGTACTTGTGACAGTTTTTAGTCTATCGTTTCTTTGCGCTGTAATGATGAAGATCCGGATTTGAAATTGTCAATCGGATTGTGTGAGAAACTAATGTAGAACGATAAAATGATGAGGTATGTTTACAAACATTTCATGGGGTAATTACATGGTTGTAGTTATTCTGCTATTGGCTAGCTGGTATTTATTTGTTGGATTTCGATATTATTTTGATGAATTAAAACAAATTGCATCGGGAAAACGGAGACTTCAATTCCGTGGATTTGAAAACCCAAATTACCAAAATCCTGAATCTGAACCAGACTATCAGGAATCTCCTGAACTGACTTTAGACCAAACTTCTTTAGAAGAATTTGACACCACTTTTCAGGATGTTGATGATCTTGTAGCAAGATTAAAAAGTTTTATCAACGATGCCGCAAAGAAAAAATTAGTCAAAAAAGAATTTACCTATTATCTGCAGCTTCTCCTAAGAGAATTCCCTTCAGTGAAAAACTCCCCATTTAGTTCCTCAGTAAGTGAACTTATAGTCGCAGAATGTGACAAACTCGAATCAATCACTTTAACCCAGAAGGAAGCAGAAGCCCTTTGGGAATAAACTCTAAAACAATAAAACGGAGGAACTGCTCCTGTCCATCCCGGCGCAGTAGGACAGATGTAACAGGAAAGTGGATTGAGACAGCGGCTACACCTCCGTTTTTTATCTGAATTTTTAAACTTTAAAAATATTGTGTTATGAAAAAATGGAACTGGAATTTTAAAAAGTTTATTGAGAAAAAAACATATAACATTGGTATTCTTCTGGCACAAATCCTTTTTGTGATCAGTTATGAAACCTACGCCCAGGATGGTCTGGCGGGAATCAATGAAGCCAACCAACAGGTGCGAAGTTATTTTGATGCAGGCACAGAACTAATGTATGCCGTAGGAGCATTGCTCGGACTAATTGGTGCTGTGAAAGTATATCAAAAATGGAATGCAGGTGATCCTGACACAGGAAAAGTAGCTGCAGCCTGGTTTGGTAGCTGTGTTTTTTTGGTAGTAGTAGCCACAGTAATCAAATCCTTCTTTGGGATTTAAAAACAATTGCTATGGAAGAGCTACTCAAAGAAAAGTTATGGTTCTACATTATCCATAACAATCCCGATTTGATGTTTACCCTTCAGGAAGATTACAGTGTACTGGATTATCTCAATGAAAAAATAAATGGAATTAAATTCCTATTGGACGATATGCTATCTGATGGGACACCTCAATATATTATCGAAGAAATCTGTCTCAATGTACTTACCGAAGATCTGAAACCTTCCCGGTTTTTATACATCCGCTCCCTGCTTTCTGATGAGTTTGAGAAAACCTATGCCGGTTTTCAGGAATCAGGTATTCTTACCTATGAGATAATCAACCTTATGGAAAGCTGCAAAACCATTTTTGAAACCATTGGTTTTACTAAAGAAAATGAAGAAGATCCCAATTTGAGAAATGCCCTTATCGGTCAGATTGCTGACTATCTGAATTGAGCTATTTATAGCAGTATGTAGTATGAAAAGGAGTAATTATGGCTTACAATCTATCCCAAAAACTAAGTGCCAATATCGAGGCGATTACCATTGCAATGCAATGGCAGCAAAGTGATGCTTTATCGGAAGAATCAATTACTGTACTTAAGGCATATGCCGGATTTGGCGGTATCAAAGCGATACTATATCCCAATGGCACTACCGAAGACTGGATAAAATCAGGAGCTACAAAAGAAGATTTAAAGTTACATCCAGAGATGACTCGACTGCATGAATTATTACAGGAGCATTACTCTGAAAAGGATTATAATGCAGTTGTTTCATCACTTCGCAATAGTGTACTTACTGCATTTTACACGCCGGAGATTGTACCCAAAACTTTGTACAATGTTTTAAAAGAACAAGGCATTATCCCTAAAAGATTATACGAACCATCAGCAGGATCAGGTGTTTTTATTACTGAAGCAGATAGCGCATTTTCAAATCTGGAACAAATTACTGCTGTGGAAAAAGACCGATTAAGCGGACTGGTACTTTCTGTATTAAACAGTACACTTTCAACCCAAAATACCACTCATATAATTGGACTTGAAGAAGCTCCAACAAATGATAACGGCAGTTATGATCTTGTGGTTAGCAATATTCCTTTTGGTAATTTTTCTGTTTATGACCAAGCTTATCCTGATAAAGCTATTTCAGGAAAAATACACAATTATTTCTTTGCAAAAGGATTGGACAAACTCGCTGATGGCGGTCTTATGGCCTACATAACTACAGATGGTTTTTTAAATAGCCCTTCCAATGAGAGTGTTCGCGCATATCTTTTTCAAAATGTAGATTTTGTGAGTGCCACCGTTATGCCTGATAACCTGATGAAAGAAACCGGAAATACGGATGCTCCTAATCATTTGCTTATTGTCCAAAAAAATGAGCATAAACAAAAGCTGTCTGACAATGAAAATGAACTGTTGCAAACCGTTGAACTGGAAAATGAATTTGGAAGATATAGCATTAATAAATATCTGCACAACAGACCCGAACTTATAGTTGGTAATGAAATACGAGCCGGTAAAAACCAATACGGACAGGCGCATCAAAGTGTGAGACAAAACGGTGATATTAATTCTATTGGAAACCATCTTGGAGAAAATATTACCAAGGGATTAAAAGAAAATTTTAGAAAAGATCGTTTTGAGAAGGCTCAAATAATAGAGATCGCTCAACCCGCTGAAACAATCGGGCCAAAATTTACTTATTTACCCATGCCTGAGAGCAAAGCAAGCGGTATTTCAGTTCAGCTTGGCTTGTTTGATACTGTGCCTGCGGAGAATATCAACCGTGCGATGGATTACATCAATCCTCTCGATGAAACTGTAGTGGATAAAAAAACTGCACGAATACTGAGCACCATACGTACCACTGATAATCCATCACATGAAAATGTGGTACTGATTGCTGCCAAACAAAACAAGTCCAATCGGTATTTGTATAAATTATACTCCAACGTAAAGGAAATTGACGGCTTTTCAGCCAATTGGATGAATGGCGGATTACTGCCTCATGAATTACTGGCTTTATCCAATACTCTTCAGTATTACGATCACAAGTATACTTATGAAGGAGATAAAACCCTTGAATCTGCCTTTAATCTGGAAAGACAGCTTTATGAAGAACTCGCTTCACTGAAATCTTTCTATAAAGAAGGCACGCTGGTTCGGCTTGGAGAATCGGTTGGGATTATCAGTGACATAAATGACAAGCACAAACAGGCCTTTTTCCAGCCATTAGCAACACAAGGCAATCTCAAATTTTATGATGCCTATATTACTATTCGGGATCATTATCTGGACTTGTTTGAGAGAGAGCAATCAGATAAAGCTGGAAGTGAACAGGTTCGGAAAAATCTAGATGAGCAGTATACCAAATTTGTTTATCACTATGGCATTTTAAATGGTGCTGAGAATCGCAGGCTCATCATGCAGGATTCCGCTTTTGGTTTTACCATTCTTTCTTCATTGGAACGTAAAGAAGGTGAGCGTTATGTGAAATCTGATATTTTAATTGAATCTGTCATAAAACAGCAAGAGCGCTATTATACAGACGATCCCATTGAAGCATTAGCCAGAAGTCTAAACGAAATTGGTTCTGTTGACTTAGGATTTATAACAGCTGCGACAGGACTTGAACAAAATGAGGTTATAGAACGTTTGAACCATCATATTTATCTGAATCCTACGGGGCAGAATTGGGAAACTTCAGACCTCTACTTAAGCGGAAATGTTGTAGAAAAACTGCAACAGGCTAAACAGGCTGTGGAGTTATATCCTGAAAACACGCAATATTACAAAGGATTGCAGGCACTTGAAAAAGTACAGCCGGAGCGTATCCCTTTTGAATTACTGGATTTCAATCTTGGTGAACGCTGGATTCCCACCCGATACTATGAGAATTTCGCAGGGAAATTATTTGACCAGCCAACTGAAATTAATTATTTCCCTTCACTGGATACCTTTAAAGTAAGTACAGGACACAATACCAAAATAGACAGAGAGTTTTCGGTAACTCCAAAAAGCGGCAGAACTATTTACGGTTACACGATACTGGAGCATGCACTTGAAAATACTGCGCCGTTTTTTACCTATGAAGTCGAGGGACCTAGTGGAAAACCGATCCGACTACCGGACAATGAAGCGATACAACTTGCTCATCAAAAAATTGAGAACATCCGTAATGGCTTTATAGAATGGCTGCAGGAATTGCTAATAAGCGACAAAAATGAACTGGAAAGCCTCTATAATAATACCTTCAATTGTTATGTACTACGCGAATATGACGGAAGCCATCTGAGTTTTCCAAGCCTGGATAAAAAAGCACTTGAAATAGATGATTTAT
Organism: Flavobacterium sp. FlaQc-30; assembly: GCF_044005885.1. Lineage (NCBI taxonomy): Bacteria > Pseudomonadati > Bacteroidota > Flavobacteriia > Flavobacteriales > Flavobacteriaceae > Flavobacterium > Flavobacterium sp. FlaQc-30. The sequence goes on from NZ_JBIPCO010000006.1 coordinate 149,480, forward strand.
ACAGCTCTCAGAAAAATGCTGCATGGCGCATTATTCAGAACCGCGGTGCTTTAATTGATCATGAGGTTGGGCTCGGTAAGACGCTTACCATGATCGTGGCTGCCAATGAAATGAAACGACTCGGAATTATTCACAAACCTGCAATACTGGCACTCAATGCAAATGTAAATCAAATTGCAGCAACCTATCGAAAGGCTTATCCCAATGCAAGGATTTTAGCTCCGGGTGAGAATGATTTTACTCCGGCCAAAAGAATGAGACTCTTTCACGAGATTAAAAACAACAATTGGGACTGTATCATTTTAACGCACGACCAGTTTGGTAAAATTCCGCAGTCACCCGAAATACAAAAAGAGATCTTACAAAATGAACTGGATAATATAGAACGAGACCTTGATACCGCCAGAGATTTGGGAGGCGACATCTCCAAAAAGATCTTAAAAGGTCTGGAAATACGAAAAAACAATCTGGATGGCAGACTAAAAACGCTGCTCAAAGATATAGAAGATAAAAAGGACAGCGGTATCAACTTTAAAGAAATGGGAATTGATCATTTGTTTGTGGATGAATCACATAAATTCAAAAATCTGACTTTCACCACACGTCATGACCGTGTTGCTGGAATTGGAAATATGCAGGGAAGCCAGAAGGCACTTAATATGTTATTTGCTGTGCGCACGCTTCAGGAAAAATTCGATTCGGATTTGTGTGTAACCTTTCTTTCAGGAACTCCAATTTCCAACAGTCTTACTGAAATGTACCTGCTTTTCAAATACCTGCGGCCTAAAGAAATGGAACGCCAGCAGATTGAAAACTTTGACGGATGGGCTGCTGTTTTTGCCAGAAAAACGACTGATTTTGAATTTTCGGTTACCAATGAAATTATTGCCAAAGAGCGTTTTCGTCATTTTATTAAAGTTCCGGAACTGGCACTGTTTTATAATGAAATTACCGATTACAAAACAGCCAAACATATTGATCTGGACAAACCGGAAATTGATGAGCTACTTGTCAATATCAGTCCTACACCTGAGCAAAGCCAGTTCATTATCCAGCTCATGCAGTTTGCCAAAACTGGTAATGCAACACTTATCGGCAGAGCACCTCTTACCCAGCAGGAAGATAAAGGCAGAATGCTCATCGCTACTAATTACGCTAAAAAAATGGCTGCTGATATGAGGCTGATAAATGAAGGATACGGCGACCATCCGAGTAATAAAGTCAATACTTGCGCCAGAAATGTAGCTGAAATTTACCAGGCATCCATGGAGCATAAAGGCACTCAGATCGTTTTTTCGGATATCGGCACACCCAAGCCGGATGCTTTTAATATGTACGATGCGTTGAAAGAAAAACTGGTAAGGGATTTTAGTATCCCTGCCCATGAGATTACCTACATCCACGACTGGACTGATAAGAAGAAGCCAGAATTGTTTTCTAAAATGAACACTGGTGAAATACGTATTCTTTTGGGCAGTACCGAAAAAGCAGGAACCGGACTGAATGTGCAAAAACGTGTTGTGGCGATGCATCATATGGATATTCCCTGGAGGCCTTCTGATCTAGGACAACGAAACGGCCGTGGCAGCAGACAAGGAAATGAAATTGCCAAACAGCATTATGGCAATAAAGTAAAGAATTTCATCTATGCCACGGAACAGTCACTGGACAATTACAAATTCAACCTTTTGAAGAACAAACAGACATTTATCAGTCAGATGAAAAACTGTGAACTTAATGTCAGGACTATTGATGAGGGAGCCATGGATGAGCAGAGCGGAATGAACTTTTCGGAATACATCGCAGTACTATCCGGTGATACTTCATTACTGGAAAAATCAAAACTGGAGAAAAAAGTAGCAGTAATGGAAAGCCTTAAAAAAGCACATTACAAGGAAATTTCCAGAACTAAATATCAGGTTGAATACCTAATAGAAGAAAAGGGAATCACCACTAAAACACTGGATAAACTAACTGCTGATCACAGTATTTATAAAAATAATCTGAAGTATGAGCCTGATGGTTCCAAAGCCAATCCTATACAGTTGTATGACTGCAAGACAGCAGATCCAGAAAGTATTGGCAAAGAAATTATCCTGCTCTATAAAGACTGGAAACCTCCCGAAGGAGATAGCCAGAACAAACAAATTGGGAAGTTATACGATTTTGGACTCTATATAAAAAGAGAACGTGAAGCCTTTCAAAATGATGGCTTGTACCAGTACCGTTACTCTAACAGCTTTTACGCGCAACGTTTGGAGGATGGTATAAAGTATACTTCCAATGGAGGAACTCCCAATGTAGACAACCCAAAGTTGGCAGCCCGTCATTTTCTTAATGCAATTGATAAGGTGGAACATCTCACGCACAAGTACCAAAAGGAACTAAAGGATATTGAAAACCAGCTGCCGGAATTACAGCAATTAAGTACAAAAGTATTCAGCCAGGAACATGAACTGCAAAAAATGAAAAGTGATCTCTCTAGTTTGGAAAGGGAAATAGCCCTAAAAATTCAGGAGAACCAATTGAAGGAAGCCAATCCGCAGGATGATAAGCTCAGTAATGAAACAAAATTAACCGATACAGTGCCGGTAATTCAACTGCCAGTAAAGAACGGTGAACAGGCAAAGGGCTGCACAACTGCCGAAAGTAATACTGATAAATGGCAGGAGCGTTCTTTTTCGGAAATGAGACGCAGCAACAGAATGAAATTTTAAAATAAATACCATGTCAAACAGTGTCTATCAAATCAACAAGGGAATTAACCAAAGCATAGAGTTTAAAGGATTAAAGGCACAATATATCTGGTACCTGGGCGGAGGTGTAATTGTACTTATGATACTGTTTGCCATTATGTACATAGCCGGCTTACCTTCTTTAATCTGTATAGGGATTATTGGTATTTCAGGAACCTTTTGGGTGTTGAAAATATATAAAATGAGCCACAAATATGGTGAATATGGGATGATGAAAGCTTTGGCGAGAAGACAGATTCCCAAAGCAGTAAAATCCCAAAGCAGAAAAATATTTATGATGAAGAAATAGAATTTGCTTAGCATTAGCTGAGCGGTAAAAAAAGAGGATGATGGAAAAGATGATAGATGATATTTTACCAATTATGGATGTGCAGCACGATTGCATCCTGTCCAAACAAGGAGATGTAACAGTTGTGTTCAGAGCGGAACTGCCCGAGATATTTACCTTGTCAGATCAGGAATACGAAGCATTTCATCAGGCTTGGCTTAAAGCGATAAAACTGCTTCCAAAATTTAGCGTGTTCCATAAACAGGACTGGTTTATTGATAGTAAGTTTGAGCCCGATTTTACAATTGAAGACTCCAGTTTTCTTACCCGAAGCAGTGAACGTTTTTTTAATGAACGTCCTTTTCTGGATCATTCCTGTTACATTTTTTTAACCAAAAAACCGGCAGGGAGAAAAACATCCAGTTCCTTATTTTCAAATTTACTTAGAAGCTCAATAGTTCCGGAAGAAACATTAAAGCCACAAGTGCGTCAGGAGTTTATTGACAGTACTGGGCAATTCAGACGCATATTAGAAGACAGTGGTTTTGTAAAACTGACTCGTCTTGGAAACGATGAACTCAAAAGCCATAGCAGAAAAATTGGGATTATAGAGCGGTATTGTTTTCTTTCTGAAAAACAAAACTCATTTATTTTTAAAGATATCGCTTTTGATGATGGCCTGCAGGTTGGCGACAAACACTGCCAGATTTATACACTAGGAGACGCTGCTGATCTTCCGGCATTATGTGGTTCTAGGATTAATTATGACCGGTATTCTACCGATAAGACGAAATTCAGTATTGGGTTTGCTTCAACACTTGGTCAGCTGTTATCGTGTAATCATATATACAATCAATATATTTTCATAGAGGATTTCCAGAAAACGCTGCAAAAGCTTGAAAGTAAAAGACTGCGATTACAATCCTTATCTGCTTACAGCAGGGAGAACCTGATTGCCCGTGATGCCACTAATGATTTTCTTAACGAGGCTATCAGCCAGCAAAGACTGCCTGTAAAAGCACATTTTAATGTACTGATTTGGACGGACAATAAAGAAGACCTGAAAGATCTAAAAAACAAAGTTTCGTCTGCACTGGCTCAGATGGATGCAGCTGCTAAACAAGAAACAGTGGGAGCAGCACAAATCTTTTGGGCAGGAATTCCCGGGAATTCCGCAGATTTTCCAATGAATGACACCTTCGATACGTTCACAGAGCAAGCGGCCTGCTTCCTGAATCTGGAAACAGGTTACCGCTCTTCCCTGAGTCCAACGGGTATTCGATTGGGAGACCGTTTGACTGGAAAACCGGTTCATGTAGATATTAGCGATGAGCCTGTTAAGATGGGAATCTGCACAAATCGAAACAAATTTATACTGGGGCCTTCGGGAAGCGGAAAATCTTTTTTCACCAACCATATGGTTAGAAGCTATTATGAGCAAGGGACTCATATTGTACTGGTGGATGTTGGACATAGCTACAAAGGATTGTGTGATATGGTAAAGGGCTACTACTTTACTTACGATGAAAAGAACCCGATTCGGTTTAATCCCTTTTACATCAGTGAAGGTGATACGCTGGATACGGAGAAAAAAGAAAGTATTAAAACATTGCTCTTAGCTCTCTGGAAAAAAGACAATGAAATCTTCAATCGAAGTGAGTATGTGGCACTGTCCAATGCACTGCAATTGTATTATGAAAAGTTAGACATCAATTCGGATTTGTTTCCCTGTTTTGACAGTTTTTATGAATTTCTAAAAAATGAGTTTGTTACCATATTGGAAGGTGATAAGGTAAAAGAAAAAGATTTTGATGTGAATAATTTTCTTTATGTGCTTCGTCCGTATTACAAAGGAGGCGAATTTGATTACCTGCTCAACGCTACCGAGAATCTAGACCTCTTAAAAGAACGCTTTATTGTTTTTGAACTTGATAATATCAAAGACCATCCAATACTTTTTCCGGTGGTGACGATCATCATCATGGAAGTGTTTATCAGTAAGATGCGCAAGCTGAAAGGTATTAGAAAAATGATCCTTATTGAAGAAGCCTGGAAGGCAATTGCCAAAGAAGGGATGGCAGATTACATACGGTATTTATTCAAAACCGTTCGTAAATTCTTTGGCGAAGCCATTGTAGTGACTCAGGAAGTCGAAGATATCATTTCTTCACCGGTAGTCAAGCAGGCTATTATCAACAATAGTGACTGTAAGATATTATTAGACCAAAATAAATATCAAAATAAATTCGAACAAATTCAGGAACTGCTTGGGCTTACTGATAAAGAAAAGGCATTGGTATTATCTGTAAACAAAGCCAATGATCCTAATAAAAAATATAAGGAAGTATTTATTTCCCTGGGAGGCATGCAATCTAAAGTCTACCGTACAGAAGTGTCGCTTGAGGAATATTTGGCCTACACCACCGAAGAAACTGAAAAAGTAAAAGTACAGACATATGCCAGGAAATTTGATGGTGACATTAAAAAAGCTATTGCGGCGCTCGCCATTGACCTAAGAGTAAAAACATCATGAAAAATTAAACCCAAACAACAATAATATGAAAGCAAAAACTAAAATCACGATCTGCCTATTGTGCTTTTTACTCATTAGCACTCCGGCAAGACCGACAACAGTGGCGGCAATACCAATTTTAGAAATCGTAAAAGCGGTTGCCAAAAAGGTAATAAAGGCTGTTGATCTAAGGATTCAAAAACTGCAGAACAAAATGATCTGGCTTCAGAATGCGCAGAAAAAAATAGAGAATGTTTTATCCAAACCAAAATTAGATGAGATATCCGAGTGGACACAAAAGCAAAAAGAGCTGTACAAAAATTACTATGAAGAACTCGCAAAAGTCAAATCCATCATTACCTATTATCAGCGTATCAAAGACATCAGTAAAAAACAGGTTCGCTTGGTTGATGAATATAAAAGAGCCTGGAACTTGTTTCAAAAGGATGCTCATTTTAATGCCAGCGAACTGAATTATATGCAAAGTGTGTACTCGGGAATATTAGATGAAAGCCTGAAAAATATCGATCAGATTTTCATGGTCTTGGATTCTTTTACTACTCAGATGAGTGATGCCAAAAGGCTGGAAATTATAAATAGTGCTGCAGATCAGATTGATGCCAATTATGATGACCTGACGCTCTTTAACAGGCAGAATATACTGCTGAGTCTTCAAAGAGCCAAAACAGAGCATGATGTTAAAACCATCAAACAATTTTACGGAATTCCGTAAACAATCTAAAAAATCATGAAAAAGATATTTTTACTAGTGCTTATTACTGCGCTCAATACAGGGCATCTTCAGGCACAAGCCAAACAACAAAGGATGCTTTTACAGCAAATTGCAGCCCTGCAGGTGTATATCGGATATGCTCAAAAAGGTTATTCGGTAGTCAATAAAGGACTGGGTACGATAGGAGATTTCAAACGCGGAGAATTTAATCTTCATAAAGATTACCTGAATTCCCTTAAGACAGTCAACCCCAAAATAAAGTATGCAAGGGTAACGGAAATTATAGCGCTCCAGATCAAAATCATGAAAAGCTATAAAAATTTGTATCAGCAAATTCGGCAGGATGATTTGTTTCATGGAGATGAAATCGATTATATCAAAAGAGTATTTGAAAGGTTAGTTGAAAATTGTGATGACAATCTGGATGAGCTTTTAACAATCATCACCAATGGAGAACTCGAAATGAAAGATGACGAGCGAATGAAACGCATTGATATGATCTACGATAGTATGCTTGATAACTATACTTTCTGTGAAAGTTTCAGTAATCAAACTAAAATCTTGGCTGTATCAAAAGCAACCGAATTAAAAGCAGCTAAAAACAGCCGTATTCTCAACAGCATAAATACTGATTTGCCATGAAAAAATTACTGATTATAGGAACTGTATTTATTCTTTTTTTACTTCCGTCTAAAGTAACAGCCCAAAAACAGGAAATCCAGCAATTGATTTTAAACATAGAAAAATTGGCCCAGTTCAAACAGATTCTAAAGGACATGAAAAAGGGTTATGAAATTCTGAGTGGTGGTTATAATACGGTTAAGGATTTGTCTGAAGGAAATTTCAGTCTTCATGAAACATTTTTGGATGCACTGATGCAGGTTAGTCCCACAGTTAAGAATTACAAGCGTATAGGTGATATTGTTAATTATCAGGTCGTGCTGGTAAAAGAATACAAGTCTGCTTTTAACCGCTTTAGGGATAGTAAAAATTTTAATCCTGAAGAAATCGCCTATCTCGAAAGGGTATATGATAATCTGTTTAAACAAAGTCTTAGAAATCTTGATGAACTCACATCGGTGATTACTGCTAATAAAATGCGAATGTCCGATGATGAAAGGCTGGCTTCTATTGACAAAATATATACAGATATGCAGGACAAACTTTTGTTCCTGAGAAACTTCAACAACAATACGGCTGTACTGGCTTTGCAACGTGCCAAAGAGCATAATGATACCCGCGCAATGCGTAATATTTATAAGTTAAATAACTAAATATCCACTCTCATGATAAAGATAAATAGGCACATATCACTTGTCGTAATAATGATTTTATCCCCCTTTCTGAGCCACTCACAAGGAATTGCAGACGACATGAACGGTCTGCATAGCGTGCTGGAACAATTGTATGATGAAATGATGCCTTTGTGCAGTAATCTCATTGGCGTCGGTCAAGGTCTTGCCGGTTTTGCAGCGATGTGGTATATCGCTTCAAGAGTCTGGAGACATATTGCAAGTGCCGAACCCATAGACTTCTATCCGCTCTTTCGCCCTTTTGTTATCGGGTTTTGCATTATGATTTTCCCGTCTGTACTGTATATGATTAATGGAGTTATGAAACCTACTGTTACCGCAACTGCTGCAATGGTAGAGGGATCCAATAAAGCGATTGAAAGACTGCTTAAAGAAAAAGAAGAAGCACTAAAAGAAACAGATCCCTGGAAAATGTATGTGGGTTCCACAGGAAGCGGCGATCAGGATAAATGGTACCGCTATACCCATGATGACGCAGATCCGAGTGGACAGGGAATGCTGGACGGTATTGGGAATGACATCAAATTTGCAATGAGTAAAGCCTCTTATAATTTCCGAAATTCAGTAAAAGAATGGATGAGCGAGGTACTGCGTGTATTATTTGAATCTGCTTCCCTATGCATCGATACGCTGCGGACTTTTCAATTGGTGGTACTCTCTATTTTAGGCCCAATCGTTTTTGGCATTTCGGTCTTCGATGGTTTTCAACATACCCTGACCGTTTGGCTGGCACGTTACATCAACATTTATCTCTGGCTCCCTGTGGCTAATATATTTGGAAGTATCATCGGGAAAATTCAGGAGAATATGCTAAAAATTGACATAGCTCAAGCTGGAGAATATGGAGATACATTCTTTAGCAGGACTGATGTTGCCTATCTGGTCTTTATGATTATTGGCATTATTGGCTATTTCACTGTTCCCTCAGTCGCTAATTACATTGTTCATGCCGGAGGTGGCGGTGCACTAGGACAAAAAGTGACCAGTATGTTTAGTAGTTCTACAACTTCAGTGATTAGTACTGCATCTCAAGGCACTACAATGGCAGCTGATGCAATGGGAAATGCTGCCGGGCGTATGTATCAGAGCATGGCGAATTCCGGTAATTCTGAGCCTTACTTCAAGGACAAGGAGAATTATATGGCCGATAAGTTAAAAGGTAAATCTTAATCCTAAATTCAAAGTATATGTTTAGTAAAATGAAAAATATTGACACTGCTTTTCGGCATGTTCGCGGTTTTACGATGCTTGTCATTACTGGGTGTATCCTGATTAGCTGCTTTTCCCTTTATAAGAGTTTCACACTCGTATCACAAATGCAGAACAAGGTTTATATTCTGGCTAACGGAAAAGCACTTGAAGCCTATGCTTCAGACCGAAAAGATAATATTCCGGTAGAAGCCAGAGATCATGTGAAAACGTTCCATAAGCTATTTTTTACACTTGACCCGGATGATAAAGTTATTAAAAGCAATGTTACCAAAGCACTTTATCTGGCGGATGATAGTGCAAAAAGGGTTTACGATGATTTAAAAGAAAATGGTTATTACTCCGGTATCATATCGGGAAACGTTAGTCAGACCATTCAGATTGACAGTGTAACTATTGACCTCAGTAATTATCCGTATGGATTCCGATGTTATGCTACTCAAAATATTATACGCACGACCAGTATTGCACATCGGAACCTTATAACTGAAGGCAACCTTCGTAATGTGTCGCGAAGCGACAACAATCCACACGGCTTTTTAATCGAGCGATGGAATACGATTGAGAATCGCGATATAAGTACGGAAAACAGAAAATAATAAAACTGCACATCATGAAATTCAATTTTAAACGTAATAGCCAAAAAAGCCATGTTTTGGAAAGGGCTAAAAATAATCTTTGGCAAAAGTTTGAACAGGCCAATCTGCGATTACAGTACAAATGTGCGAATTGGCTCGAACGTAAAACGGCTCATTTTACACGGCTTAATTGGATTCTGATTCTGCTCTGTTTTATAGTATTTACCAGCAGTTGCAGTATTTACCTGATTGTGAGAAGTTTTTCAGCTAATAAAACTGGAAATATAATCATAACCCCAATTACCAAACCAACCAATCTGGTACCCATAAAGGAAAGACGTATGGAACTCAATATAATTATTAGTAAAACAGAATTTGAAAAAATTGCAAGTTTTAGAAAATACATGGATAGTCTGGGCCGCAGTCCCACAGGAAAAAAAACGTATGACAGTATTGTGTCAGACCGTCCCGAACTTCTGGACAGTTTAACAATACTAGAAAATTATTATTACTCATATCTTAAAAATTAATATCATGGAACAAAACACGAAATTATTAAAAGTTCTAAAGCAGCGTAAGATGCTCTTGGTATTGCCAATATTGGCTTTGCCATTTCTAACTGCCATTTTTTGGGCATTGGGCGGTGGAAAAATGGATGCCGCTAACTCAACAGCTCCACAGCAAAAAGGTTTTAATCTAAAACTTCCCAATGCGAACCTGAAAGAAGGACTTCCGCTGGATAAAATGAATTACTACGATCTGGCTGCGCTTGATTCCGCTAAGCTTGATGAACTTATCAAAAAAGACCCTAACTATTTGAGCCAGTCCTTTCAGATCGATTCCACCGAAGACAGCAGTGCTGTTACCCATGGGAAAGAACGAAATGGTTTAAATAAATCCGTTTATCGTGATCCAAACGAAGAAAAAGTACATCAAAAATTGGAAGCATTGCAAAAAGCAATTAATACACCTGTTTCAATTCCGGAGCAAAACAGGGATTATATAAAAAATGCAAAATTTAATCAAACGGCAATGCATTCCAATGATGTGGACAGGCTGGAACAAATGATGCAGTCCATGAATGATGGGCAGGAAAGTCAGGACCCGGAACTAAAACAGCTCGGTGGAATGCTGGAAAGTATTCTAGATATCCAACATCCCAACAGGGTGCAGGAAAAATTGAAAAAAGCGTCAGAAGCTGAGCGAGGACAAATATTTGCTATCTCAACGGGAGAACAAGAAAATCCTGTTTCTTCTTTACAAAACAAAACGGTTAATCATACTGAGTCCGGATTGAATAGATTTTATTCTTTGGACAAAGCTGAAAATGATGATTTAATGCAGAATGCGGTAGAAGCGATTATTCACGAAACACAAACAATTGTAAATGGAGCTACAGTTAAGTTCAGACTCATGAATGACATCTTCATAAACGGTATTAAAATCTCAAAAGACACTTTTTTGTTTGGAGTGGCATCCTTAAAAGGAGAAAGATTAACTATCAATATTAGCAGTATCAGATACAACAACTCCTTATTCCCAGTGGATTTGTCTGTGTACGATATGGATGGACTTGTTGGTATATATATTCCGGGAGCTATTAGCCGTGATGTTGCCAAAGCTTCTGCTGATCGTTCCATGCAAACTTTGGGAGTTGCATCACTTGACGACTCCTGGGGAGCTCAGGCAGCAGGAGCCGGAATTGAAGCCGCAAAAAGTCTACTGAGTAAAAAAGTAAAACTAGTTAAAGTAGTTGTCAAAGCAGGGTATAAAGTACTGCTTCGTGATGAAAAACAAAAAGATTCCAATTAAAAAACAAAAAAATAATACATATGAAAAATTTCAATCAATTGATGATGGGGTATTTATTAGTGATGACCATCAGTGTATTTGCACAGCAGACAAGTAAAAACAACCTTTCTAAAATTGAGTCTGATTCTTTACTGATAGCATACTCAAAAACGACCAATATTGTATTTCCTTTTGCAATAAAAAGTGTCGATAAAGGAAGTCCCGATATATTGGTACAAAAAGCAAAAGGTCTTGAAAACATTCTTCAGGTTAAGGCAGTTCAAAAAGGATTTTTCCAGACCAATCTTACGGTAGTTACTACAGATGGTAAACTTTATTCTTTCGTGTTAGATTATAACGAAGAGTTTCCGCAGCTGAATCTTATCCTGAATAAAACTAAGCCGGATGGACAGGAAATTTATTTTTCAGATGAAATTATTAATGATCAGGATATTGAAGAATATTCAAAATTAGCGTTATATGACAAAAAAAGGCTGAGAGGTCAAAAGGAAAGCAAATACGATATTGATTTTAGACTCAATGGGATTTTTATTCGTGACGAGGTAATGTATTACAGAATAAAAATAACTAACCATTCTAAAATCAATTATGAGATCGATCAGCTTCGTTTTTTTATTCGCGACACTAAAAAAATAAAACGTACTGCTTCACAGGAAATAGAAATTACACCAATTTATATCTTAAATAATGTAATTAAAATTGACAGCGAATCGGAAAACACCTTTGTATTTGCTCTTCCAAAATTTACAATTCCAGAAAAAAAATATTTAGCCATACAGCTTATGGAAAAAAATGGAGGCAGACATTTAGAAGAACATGTCAAGAATACAAAACTGGTACAGGTGACTGTACTTCCCAAACTATAACCTAATATAATAATTTAAAAAATTGAAATCATGAACGAGAAAAATTTTGAATACTTAAAAGAGCAGGTTAAGTACACCGGGTTCGGTGATGCACTGGAATCTCAATTAAAGGAAAAAATGCAGAAGGAAGAGCCTAATTTTACTTTGGCGCATAATACGCAATATGGTAATGATACCGCTATAGCTACATTGAATTTCAATAAGTCAAAAGAAAGTGATCTGTATTTCTTTAATTCTTATAAAGTGGAATTGCAAAAAGAGAATTCCAAAGAAAATTTGGAGCAAACTTTTTATATCAATAAAGGTAGTAACATAACCATGAAAGAAGCTTACAATCTAATGGAAGGCAGATCGGTCAATAAAGATCTCACCAGTAAAGAGGGCGAAGTTTACAATTCTTGGATTCAAATCGATTTTAAACAAACAGAAACTTCTGGAAACTTTAAATTAAATCATTACCACCAGAACTACGGTTATGATCTGGAAGCGGCACTATCCAAACATTCGATTAAAGAACTGGAAAATCCGAAGTATAAAGAAGACCTGATGAATTCTTTAAAAAAGGGAAACCTGCAATCAGCTACTTTCCTAAAAGAAGGTGCTCAAATTAAACAGTATATCGAAGCCAGCCCTCAATTCAAGACAATCAATGTGTATGACAGTAATTTACAGCGCATTGACAACCGTCAGTCTAAAAAAGAGCAGCAATCCGAAGTCCAGCAGACTTCTGAAAAAAAGGGCGGCAAAAAACAAAACCAAACTGCCGATGATGATGGACCAGAAGTTCCAAAGGAGGCTAAGAAGAAAAGGAAAAGCCAATCGAGTTCCATGTAGTGAAAACTACAGTAAATAAATGATGAATTATGAACGAACAGCTTCCCATCAACAGAGTAGAAATCGAATTAAAACAGTGGCACTCCAGGGAAGAGCGTTTCAGCAAACTGTTTAATTTCAGCCTTTCCAACAACCGATCACTGCTTAAAGAAAAGCTGCATCACTACGAGCGTATTGGAACAAAGTACAGAGGCACTAAAAATATTGAGGAAAGCTTCGCTTTACAGATGCTCAAACAAGAAAAGAGTAAAATATTAAAACAGCTATATCCTAATGTTTTAGTTCGCCTGGTTCGTAAACTTCTCGTTGCGCCACTCATAGACCAAATTGCGGTACGCAAGGATGTAAAAGAAGAAGAAAAGAATAATCAATCGCTGCATGAACAGGTGCAGCGTATTGGTTTTAGAGATTTGTCAGCCCAGATTGATCAGCAAATCAAACAAGGTCACGAGCAATTTACTATTCCAGTTTCCTATTACGTCAACGAAAAGGAGAGACTCGATCATGAGTTATCCTTTTCTAAAGACCAAAGCGGACAGTATCAATTTGAAGGTTATAAAGCTAGTCTGTATAATGAGTTAAAACCTGAAGAAAACAGGAATCAGTACTTCAAAGTTGAACAAGAAAATTCTGTGGACACAAACAGGGCTTATAATTTGTTGGCAGGAAGAGCAGTTCAAAAGGAAAAAACTTGGATACAACTGAATCTTAACGACAAAGATGCCAGTGGCAATCACCGTATCAAAGAATTTCATTCCGGATATGGTTATGACCTTGAGAAAGCTGTACAGCAACTTCCTTTGAAGGAATTATCAAATAAAAGGGAAGCCGATAAATTAAAGGATGCTTTAAAACAAGGAAATCGATATCCTATAACTTTAATTAAAAATGGAAATGAACATCGATTTTATATTGAAGCCAACCCTCAATTTAAATCGGTAAACATTTATGATGAGCACTCAAGAAAAATTACGTTCTCAACGGCATTGGGCAATAAAACAATCGAAACCGTAAAACAAATACAAAAAAACAATGAGAGTCAGCAGGAGAGCCATTCTAAACGGAATGGTATGCGTATAGTTAACAAATGAAAAATAATGAAAACATTACAGCCACTATCTGATTTCTTTGAGGCGATTGAAAAAGACTACCGTATTAGTATCACTCATATTGGTATATATGCTGCATTGCTTCAATTTAGGACGGAAAAGGGTTTTGTTAATCCCATTGAGGTTTACAGGCATGAAATCATGAAAATAGCGAAAATAACTGGACCTGTAACCTATCATAAATGCATGCGTGAACTAAACGAGTACGGCTACATTAGTTATCTGCCGAAAAAAAATAGAAACCAGAGAAGTACGATTTATTTCAATTCTTAAATAGAAAATTATACTATGAAAAAGTTCACTTTTGAAGAACTTCCCGATGCAGTTGTAAAATTGTATGAGAAGATTGAAGCAATAGAAAGTTTTTTAGAAGATAATAAACCTAATCTGAAAAGAAGAGGCATACCTCTGTATCATTTATCCAAAGAGAAATGTAGTACTTATTTCAACAAGAGTGATTTGGCACAACTTTTTTATATTCTTATGGATGAGAAAATTTTCTTCTTTGATGATCACGATCAAAAGTGTAATAGAAGTAAAATTCAGCTTTTTGTAGAAGAAAATTTCACTTATAAAGGAGATTCCGGACTTCAAACGACCATAGACACAATAAGCAAGCAGTTTTCTGAGTCTAAAGGATTTACTTATAAAGACAAGCAGATAAAATTTCTGGAGCGTATTATTGACACCCTTAAAAAACGCAGAGATAAAATAATTGGCTGGTAAACTATATCATTTAAAAAGGTAATACTAAAAATTAACGATTATGTCTAAAGAAGGTAATAAAACAAAAATTTCCTATATAGCAGCAATCAAACAATTGCTGGATCCTCTATATGTAAGACTAGAAAAAATAGACTCTAAGATAAAAGGGAATAATACAAAAGACAGCTTAAGATATTATAGAAATGAAGATCTAAAGAAAATATTTGGACTGTCTAATAATACAATTGTAAAATACCGCCAAACAGGTATCCTACCTTACACTAAATTAGGAGATATTTACTTGTATGAATCAAACAAAATAGAAAAAATACTTAGTGAAAACGAGCCGTAATTATTATTGGTTTTTTACAGTTACAAACGAAACAAAATACTAATTCAATAAAAAGCAAGAGGATTCAATTACAAATCCTTTTGCTTTTTTTGATTAAAAAAATCAGTGAGTATTTACGTTCGCTAATTGTTCAAGTATACTTTTGTTTTAATTTTGACATATCCTCCATAATATTTATATCCAATACTTTAGCATAATGCTGTGTCTGTTTAATGTTAGTATGCCCCATCATAGCAGATACATTCTCTATGCGAACCCCGTTTCCTAAAGTTACCGTTGTTGCAAATGTGTGCCTTGCTACATACCATGTAAGATGTTTATCAATACCACATAAGTCTGCAATTTCTTTAAGATAAGCATTCATTTTTTGATTAGAGATCTGTGGGATCAATCCATTTTGCATGTTCTTGTATTTGTTAATTATAGCCTGGGTAGGAGGAAGGATAGGAACGTTTGCTCGAATTGTTGTTTTAGCTCGATTGGTTATAATCCAAAGATTGCCTTTACCATCCGTTGATATGTTATTTGAGGTAAGATTAGCCGCATCTACAGGCGCATAACCAGTGTAACAGCTAAAGAGGAAAACATCTTTTACCCGTTCCAAACGTTTCATTGAAAATTTCTTACTTTCAATTCGGTCTAATTCTCCCTGCGTAAGAAATATAGCATCGGTTATATGTAGTTTCCCATCATAAACACTAAATGGATCTTTATCTATTACACCCATTCTGACACTGTATTTACAAGCTGTCTTATACATCCGCATATATTTGACTACAGAATTGTTTTGAATGCCTGTTTTGCCTTTAAAACGACTATCGTATTTAAGAAATAATTCAAGATTGTAAACGTAGGCACTGGTCACTTCAAGCAAAGAAATATCTTGTATTCCGTACTGCTTTGTCATAAATGTGATAAGTAAATCTTTTGCACGTTCATATTTCTGGAACGAAGCTTTAGATCGTTCTCCGGCATCGACCTTTCTTTTAAAGAACTCATTATGCCTATTCATAATTTCGATTATGCTTACATAATCTTCTTTTACGACTGTTTCGCCTTTAAATTCATCTTTGAGTAATTGCAAAGAAAAATCCTGATCAATTTTAAAAAGTTCATTGAACTTCTTTTCCATGCCCAGAAGAAAAAGATCCAAGGTATTTTTAATTACCTTTTCTTTTTCAAGTTTAAGAACACTCCTTAAGTTGTCGGTAAACTGCCATCTTTCTTTTAAGATCGATTTGCCCACCGCCATAGTTATGGATTGTTTCTTGTATGAAATGCGGGCGTAAATTGGAGATTCTCCACTTTTGTTGAATTTACCTGCTTTGAGATAAAAAATTACTTTTAACATAACTCACAATTTTAAATTAATAATCAAATTGATTTAAAATCGCCGAAAGTTTGTAGTGTTTTTAAGGAACTCCCGGGGAATTCACTTTTTTTTAGTGACCCTTTTTTCGCTTTTTTTCCGAAAAAAAATAGGGGTCACTCATAGGGTCACCGTGCTTTGATAATATATGTGTTTTTTGACAAGTGACAAAAAACAAAAAAGCCTTTAAATACTAGTATTTAAAGGCTTTTGACTTTTAAAGTTTCTTTTGAAACTTCTACTGGCGGAGAAAGAGGGATTCGAACCCCCGGACCTGTTACAGTCAACAGTTTTCAAGACTGCCGCATTCGACCGCTCTGCCATTTCTCCAGTATGTTGCTCTCGTTTTCTGATTGCGAGTGCAAAGATAAGGTGTTTTTTGAATTGTGAAAATTTTTTTGGAACTATTTCTAAAAAAAAATATACTTAAAAAAAGAAAACCCTTAACAAAGTTAAGGGTTTTGAATTTCTGCGGAGAAAGAGGGATTCGAACCCCCGGACCTGTTACAGTCAACAGTTTTCAAGACTGCCGCATTCGACCGCTCTGCCATTTCTCCAGTATGTCGCTCTCATTGTCTGATTGCGAGTGCAAATATAGTACGCTTTTCCGATTATAAAAACTTTTTTAGCGGTTTTTTTAAGTTATTTTTCAAGTGTCTAATTATCAGTATTTCCGAAAGAGAGGTTTTTGAAAAATTTACTCTAAGTCGTCTAAAATTGGCACTGGTTTTTTGTTTTCATCCACTGCAACAAACGAAAAAGTTCCTGAAACTACCGTTTCGCGAAGTTCTGAATACATTTGCTCCATAAAAATATCAACGTGAATTTTACAGCTTGTTCTTCCAACGCTGACAACATTTGCTACTAATTCAATTAAAGTACCAGCTGGAATCGCTTTTTTAAAATCAATTTGACCAGTTGAAATCGTTACAACTTTCTTTCGGCTGAATCGCGTAGCACAAATAAAAGCAACTTCGTCCATAAGATGAAGTGCTGTACCACCAAACAAAGTGTCGTAATGATTCGTTGTAATTGGAAAAACAGCTTTAAAAATATGAGTTTCTGATTTTGAAATTCTTTCTTCTAATGTTCCCATAAATTAATACGTTACGTATTCAGTAATTTCAAGACCATATCCAATCATTCCAACGCGTTTTGTTTGTTCTGTGTTAGAAACTAATCTGATTTTTGAAATATCAATATCATGGAGTATTTGAGCACCAATTCCATAGTCTTTACTATCAATAATTACTTTCGGAGCTTTCAAAGTTCCTTGTGCTTGTAATACTTTAAGTTCAGAAATTCTGTTTAGTAAATTTACAGCAGTCATATCTTGGTTAATAAAAATAACAGCACCTTTTCCATTTTCATTTATGACTTTAAACATATCGTCTAACTGCTGTTCAGCATTATTAGTTAATGTGCCTAACAAGTCATTATTTACTTGTGAAGAGTGAATTCTTGTTAAGATTGGTTCACCAAGATTCCATGTTCCTTTAGTTAACGCAATATGAATTTGTTTATTTGTTGTTTGCTCGTATGCTCTTAAGCGGAAAGTTCCAAAACGAGTTTCGATATCAAAATCTTCTTTTTTTATGATTAAGCTGTCGTGCTGCATTCTATAGGCAACTAAATCTTCTATTGAAACTAATTTCAAATTGAATTTTTTAGCAACTTTATAAAGTTCGGGTAAGCGAGACATTGTTCCGTCTTCGTTTAAAATTTCACAGATTACACCGGCAGGTTTAAAACCAGCTAGTCTTGCAAAATCAATAGCGGCTTCTGTATGGCCAGTTCTTCTTAAAACACCGCCTTGTTTAGCTATTAAAGGAAAAATGTGGCCAGGACGCGCAAAATCATGAGGTTTTGTATTTGGATCAACTAATGCTTGAACGGTTTTAGATCTATCTGCTGCCGAAATACCTGTTGTTACTCCATTGCCTTTCAGATCAATAGAAACAGTAAAAGCAGTTTCCATATGATCTGTATTGTTTGTAACCATTGCACGTAAATCAAGTTCCTTACAACGGCTTTCTGTAAGAGGTGTACAGATTAATCCGCGTCCGTGAGTAGCCATGAAATTGATCATTTCAGGCGTTACTTTATCAGCAGCAGCCAAAAAATCGCCTTCGTTTTCGCGATCTTCATCATCGACTACAATGATTATTTTACCTTGACGAATATCTTCTATGGCTTCTTCAATAGTATTTAGTTGAATTTTTGTTGACATAATTATTGTTTATTTTGAGCTGGTGAAAACCGCTCAGCAATTTTTTGAAATAGTTGTGAAATAGGAGTAGTTATCGCATCAAAATTAATTAATCCGTTGTCATTTGTAGCACGATAAGTTAGTAATACAGCTAATGGCAGTAATATAAACGAAGACATCCATGATCCCATAAATGGAGACATTCCGCCTTCTTGCGATAATCTTTTTCCAAAAGTATTGATGAAATGAAAAGAAATGAAAATTAAAACTGCAAAAACAATTGGTAATCCAAGTCCTCCTTTTCGAATAATAGCTCCTAATGGGGCACCAATAAAAAACATTAAAAAACAAGCAAAAGCAATTACGAATTTTTCGTACAATGCTGTTAAGTGTTTGTTGATTTCGCGCTGTTTGTCTTTCAGATCTTTTTGAGTCGATTCAATTGAGTAAATGTTACTGGAAACATTACTGCTGGCCATTTTTAAAATGTCAGACTTTTGTTTGTTTGTGTATAAAGACAAAAGGTCGTTTGGTAAAGCTTTTTTCTTTTTAGCCTTGTCTATATTGATTGGAGCTATCGATTTTCTAATTCCAACACGTTGATTGATGTTTTCAGAAAATGAAATAATTTCGTTATCTAGATTTTTGCTTAATGAGTCTAAAGTATACCGCAGTTCGTTTACGTTAAGCATTGCATTTGTTCCGGCAATACTTTCTTTACTGTCATCAACTTTGTTTAATTCGGATAAATCAATGTTGATAATGTGCTTTTTAAAAGCCGCTTTTATAAATGGAAGCTTGGCGCGATCTTCGTATTTTTTTGGAGTAACATCTTGATAGTAATAACCATTGTTTAAAACCAGTTTTAAAATACTAGAATTTTCATTACTGATTAATTCTCCGTCTTTGGCTTTGATAACAGTTTTGTTTTCTCCAATGTTATTCGATTTTTCATGAATAGTAACGCCGGTTAGTATGTTTCCGTTTTCGCCAGATTTTTTATTTACTTTAATATTGTAAGTTCCAACATCGTTAAATTGTCCTTCGGCAATTGCCATGGCAGGTTTTGCCTGAGCGATATTTTTTCGAAAATTAACAAATTTATACTCAGCATAAGGAATAACGTTGTTGGCAAACCAAAAGGCTACAATACTCAAAACGAATATAAAAACAATCAGGACTCTCATGGCTCTTTGAAGCGATATTCCAGATGATTTCATTGCTGCAAATTCATAGTTTTCGGCTAAATTTCCGAAACTCATAATCGAAGCTAATAAAACTGATAAAGGTAAAACCAGCGGAATAATACGCGGCATTGAGAAAAGCAGGAATTTGATAACTAATATGAAGTCAAGATCTTTACCTGCAAGTTCTGCAATAAAAAGCCATACGGTCTGTAATATGAATATAAAAAAAAGGATTACGAATACCGTAGTAAACGTAATCAGAAATGTTTTTAGTAAGTATTTGTCTAAAATTTTCAACCTTGTAATTAATCTAATTTATTGATGTAGTATTTCGGGTATTTACTCGCTACAAAGGTAAATTGATTTTTTGATAAAGGCTGATTGGTTTTAAAAGAATTAACGGTTAAAGTAGTTTTTGTTCCGTTTTTTCCAGTTTCAATTAAGTTGTATATATGTTTTGTTTGAACATCAATGCCTAAAAGAATCTCTTTTCTTTGGTCTTTTGCATTTGTAGGAGCGAGTTTGATGTACTGGATTTTTCTTCCTTTAACATTTTGTACAATATCCATATTGTATTTGTAGCCAGAATTGAAAAAAGTCAACATTTTTGAAGGCGTAATAGCGTTGTCGTCTTTTTCATTTACTTTAGATATGGTAACTTCTTCGTCTTCAGGGTTAATTGTGTATGTTTTTTGTCCGTCGAATATTTTAGTTACGCCCATAAAATTCAATACATATTGATTTCCTTTCATGGTTACATTTCCTTTACTGTCTTGATTAATGTTTTCTTTGGCATTATTCAAAGAATATTTAAAATCGATTACAATATTGTTGTAGCTTTTTATTTTAGAAGTCACTTCGTTCAATAAATCTTTGGCTTTTTTATCCTGAGCTTGAATAGAAGTGAAGCTCAAAAGCAATAAGATCGCCATTTGAAAACACTTTTTAGTCGCGTTAGTGATAGAATTGTTCTTGATTTCCTGAATTTTTGTTCTCATGATTGGATTAATTTTGTTCATTGTTAAAAAATTGATCAAGAGCACTTAGATCAGAGATATTCACACTTCTGGCTTTACTGCCTTCAAAAGGACCAACAATTCCAGCTGCTTCCAGCTGATCGATCAAACGACCGGCTCTGTTGTATCCTAATTTTAATTTTCGCTGCAGTAATGAAGCAGAACCTTGTTGTGCATTGACAATAATCTCTGCAGCTTCTCTAAATAAGGTGTCTCTTTCGGAAATATCCATATCAAGATTAATGCCAGTTTCCTCTCCAACAAACTCTGGAAGTAAATAAGCGGTAGAATATGCTTTTTGTGAACCTATAAAATCAGTTATTTTTTCAACTTCTGGAGTGTCAATAAAGGCGCATTGAACACGAATTACATCGTTTCCATTTGAGTATAATAAATCTCCACGTCCAATTAATTGATCAGCACCTTGCGTATCTAAAATAGTTCTAGAGTCAATTTTTGATGTTACTCTAAAAGCAATTCTCGCAGGGAAATTGGCTTTAATTAAACCAGTAATTACGTTTACAGACGGTCTTTGTGTTGCGATAATTAGGTGAATACCAATGGCACGTGCTAATTGAGCAAGACGAGCAATTGGAATTTCGACTTCTTTTCCTGCAGTCATAATTAAATCGGCGAACTCATCGACAACCAATACAATGTAAGGTAAAAAACGATGTCCAGCTTCTGGATTTAATTTTCTTGATTTGAATTTTTCATTGTATTCTTTGATGTTACGAACCATTGCATCTTTTAATAAAGAATAGCGATTGTCCATTTCAACACAAAGAGAATTTAAAGTATTTACAACTTTTGCATTATCTGTAATAATAGCATCTTCAGTATCTGGAAGTTTGGCTAGATAATGTCTTTCAATTTTATTAAAAAGCGTAAGCTCTACTTTTTTCGGGTCAACCAACACAAATTTTACTTCGGCTGGATGTTTTTTGTATAAAAGTGAGGTTAAAACAGCATTTAATCCAACAGATTTTCCTTGTCCAGTAGCACCTGCCATTAATAAGTGAGGCATTTTGGCTAAATCGACAACAAAAGTTTCGTTCGAAATGGTTTTTCCTAAAGCAATCGGCAGTTCCATTTCAGCTTCTTGAAATTTGGCTGAACCAATTACGCTCTTCATAGAAACCATTGTTGGATTCTTGTTTGGAACTTCGATACCAATAGTTCCTTTACCTGGAATTGGAGCAATAATACGAATTCCTAATGCAGATAATGATAAAGCAATATCGTCTTCTAAACTCTTAATTTTTGAAATTCTAATTCCGGCTTCCGGTACAATTTCATATAAAGTTACAGATGGACCAACAGTTGCTTTAATCTGCGCAATTTCAATTTTGTAGTTACGAAGTGTGTCTACAATCTTATTTTTATTTTCTTCTAATTCTTCTTGATTAATAGTGATTCCGCCAGTCGAATATTCTTTCAATAAATCGATGGTTGGGAATTTATAATTTGATAAATCTAAAGTTGGATCAAATAAACCAAAATCAGCAACTAATCTTGAAGCTAGATTTTCTTCAATAATATCTTCTTCCTCGGCTTTTTCAATGACAAATTCTTCAGTATGAACTGGAGCAGTTACAGTAACTGGATTAATATCCATTTGAACTGGTTTTACAACTGGATTTAAATCAATTTCTGATGAATGTGAAATAGTTGGTTTTAAGGCTTCTTTGTTGATTTCGAATTTAGAATCGTCTGTTTTTAGATGAATATTATCTAATTCAGGATCTTCTTCGATTGCAAATTCTTCCAGATTGTAAGCACTCTCTGGTTGTGATGCAGGTTTTATAGCATTTAATTCAGATTTAAACTCTTTTTTAGTAGAGTCAAAGTAAGATTGAATTTTTTCTGGGGAAAGTTTAATTTTAAAAATTAAATAAACGATCAATCCAAAAAGTAATGTTAATAAAGTTCCAGTTTTGCCAATATAGTCTTGAAGGAAAAGATTTAATTCATAACCAATTGTTCCGCCAAGTTCTGGTGCCGAAGTTGCGAAAAATCCAAATAGAATTGAAATGATTATAACCGCAAATAAATCCCAAAACCAAGTATTTTTTAGTTTTTTGGTAGAAAGTTCTAATGCTAAAAATAAACCGGTTAGAAAAAATAAACGTACAAATATAAAAGAGGCAATTCCGAAACCTTTATAAACAATTAAGTCAGCAAGAAATGCTCCAAATTTCCCGAGCCAGTTTTCTACAACTTCGCCGCGATCTCCAAGCTGGCTGACCGCACTTTGGTCTGCTTGCCATTGTCCGTTAACATAAAAAGAAATAAATGCAACTAATAGTGCAATTGAAAAGAGCACCAAAAGACAGCCCACAACAAATTTTTGCTGTTTGGAAAATTTCCACGACCTAATTGTCTCTGTTTTTGATTCGTTTTTTTTGTCTGCAGTTTCCTTTTTGGTTGTTTTTGCCATTCTTGCTTTCCTTGCCTATGTAAATTTTGGAATATAAATAATTAAGCCTATTGCTATTGCAGTCATTGCGGCAAAAAACACCGCTCCAGCAGCAATATCTTTAATAAAACCGATTCGTTTGCTGTAATCAGGATGAATAAAATCGGCAATTTTTTCAACAGCCGTATTCAATCCTTCAACACTTAAAACTAAACCAATGGCTAAGGTTTGACAAAGCCATTCGGTTTGTGAAATATGAAAATAGAAACCAGCAATAGTCATTATAATTCCCAATGAGAATTGAACCATAATGCTGTGTTCTGTTTTTATAAGTTTTACAGCTCCGTTAAAAGCATATGTCATACTTTTTAATCGGCCGGTAACAAAGGTATTATCTTTTTGAAACTCCATTTATAGGAAAATATTATAGTGCAGCAAGAGCTGCTTCGTAATTTGGTTCATCTGCAATTTCTGCAACTTGCTCTGTATGTGTAATTGTACCGTCAGCATCTACAACAATAATTGCTCTTGAATGTAAACCAGCCAAAGGTCCGTCAACGATTTCTAAACCGTTTGCTTTACCAAAACTTCCTTCTTTAAAATCAGATAAATTAACTACATTTTCTAAACCTTCTGCACCGCAAAAACGTTTTTGAGCGAAAGGTAAATCTCTAGAAATACATAAAACTTTTGTGTTTTCTAAATCGCTTGCACTTTGATTAAATTTTCTAACAGATGCTGCGCAAGTTCCTGTGTCAACACTTGGAAAAATGTTTAAAACTAATTTCTTGCCAGCGAAATCACTTAATGAAGCAACTGATAAATCGTTTTGAACTAATTTGAAGTCAGCAAGTTTAGAACCAACTGCTGGTAACTCTCCTGATGTATGAACTGGATTACCTCCTAATGTTATTGAAGCCATGATTTTTGTTTAAAATTAATGAGGTTCAAAAGTAAGGATTAATATTTGAATGTAAAAGTATTTGTTTTGGGTTTAAGGAGAGATTAAGGTTGATTTTTGGATAGCCGCGAATTCACGAATTTGTCTCATAATTTTAGGTTTATTACGCTTGTCAGGCTGAGCGGAGTCGAAGCCCGCGTAAGTAGCTCCACAATTTAAATTGCTCATCTTTTTCGATTTGCTTTGTGTAGGTTTCGACTCCGCTCAGCCTGACAAAGGTTTTGCGAAAACTGTGACTGAACACTAAATACTGTAAACTAAAAAAAAGCGTCTCTTATTCAGAAACGCTTTCTCGGTCATGTTTTTTTGTTTTTTCTCTGAAAAAGAGGTCGATATTATTTATCAATCGAGCCCAAAACGCGTTTCATGAATGCGTTTAAAGCTTCTTTTTTATCAGTTCCCTGCGAAACCATTTTGTGCACTTCAAGAGCGCCATACATATTTGAAATCAATTCGCCAATTACATCTAATTCTTCATCTTTTAAAGAAGGAATTTCGGTCATAGCTTCTAGAACTTCGATAGTTTCAATGATATAATCCTGATCGTTTTCTTCGATAAATTGCGTTAAGTGCTTTATTACTGGTAATTTCATAATTTAGACTTCTTAGATTTTTAGACATTCTTAGACTTCTTAGACCTTTTTTAAATTGTAGACAACATTTAAGAAGTCTAAAAATCTAAGCCAGTCTAATTAATCTAAATTTAAGCAATAGCGTTTACAAGATCGATTAAAACTTCTTGTTTGTTGGTTTGAGTTTCTCCAACTAATTGTCCGTTTACAAAAGTTGCAAATGTTGGCAAGTTACTAACGTTAGCAAGCTTTCTTGATTCAGGAGAATTTTCTGCATCAACCAAAACAAAAGTGATAGCTTCATTTTCTGTGGCTAATTTTTTGAATTTTGGTTTCATAATACGGCAGTTTCCACACCATGATGCTGAATATTGTACTACTACTTTTTCGTTTTTAGCAACTAAATCTGCTAACGTATCTTCGTTTAAGTCGATTAACATAAGTTTTATTTTTAAGACACTAAGTTGCTAAGGTTCTAAGATGCTAAGTTTGCTCTTGAACCGAATAACTTTGTGTGGATTTATTTGATTTTTTTTAAGTCATTGAGATTCTAAGATCTAAGTGTGATCTTAGAATCTCTTGACTTTTATTGTAGAATGTATCTAAGATTCAAAAGTTAAGTTAAAAAACTTAGTATCTTAGAACCTTAGTGTCTAAGCAGCTTAATTAGCGCTTAAGTATTCAGCAGTACTTAGTCTGTCAGCAGACATTGCTTCTTTACCAGCTTCCCAGTTTGCAGGACAAACTTCTCCTTTAGTTTGGATGTGAGTATAAGCGTCAACCATTCTTAAGTATTCGTTTACGTTACGTCCTAATGGCATATCGTTTACACTTTCGTGGAAGATTTTTCCAGTTTCGTCAATTAAGTAAGTAGCTCTGTAAGTTACGTTTGAACCTTCGATGATAACTGAATCAGTATCTTCGCTGTAGCTTGTAGATTCGATATCAAGAATACCTAAAATGTTAGCTAAGTTACGGTTTGTATCAGCTAAGATTGGGTAAGTAACACCTTCGATTCCACCATTGTTTTTTGGAGTATTTAACCAAGCAAAGTGAACTTCGTTAGTGTCGCAAGAAGCACCAATTACGATAGTATTTCTTTTTTCGAATTCTGGTAATGCAGCTTGAAAGGCGTGTAATTCAGTTGGACATACAAAAGTAAAATCTTTTGGGTACCAAAATAAAAGTACTTTTTTATTGTTGTTTACTGCTTCTTCAAAAATGTTGATTTTTAAATTGTCACCCATTTCTGAGATAGCATCTACTGCAATACTTGGGAATTTTTTTCCTACTAAAGACATAATATTCGTTTTACGTTAAAAATTTATTTGATGCAAAAGTAGGGCATAACTACAGGTTCTTACAATAAGATGTGATTATAAATATTTATAAGTTGATAAGTTTTGATTATGTTTATCTGTAAATTATTGAATATCAATATTTACAGGAAGAGTCCCGCTGGTAATAAAATTTTCTAAAAATTGAATTCCTGCTGTTTTTTGAAATTCTTCAAAATCTTGATACGTTTGAAATAATCCTGAAGCCTTTTTAAGATCCGGAATTATTGGTAAAACGTATGGGTTTCCAAAAACATAAACAATACATTTTTTGGTTTGAAGTAAATCAGAAAGCAATTGTAGAACTTCATTGTCGATTTCGAAATTATTCATCGGTTTTGCTTTTGGTACAAATAATGAAATGATAATGGTTTCGAAATTTTCTAATTGATTTTTAATCGTTGAGATATCTGAAACCTCCAGATTTTCAAAAGCAAATTCTGGTGAAGGTAATTTTGTATTTAAAGTTTTGAAGAAGCTGTTTTCGATATTTTTATATAAACTTAGTTTTGCAAGTTTATTGTTTTTTTGAGCTTCAAAAGCTATTTCTGTACTTGAATTATCAATAAGTTTTGTAAGCACATTTTGAGCAATCTGCAAATTTAATTCTGATGTTCTTTCAAAATCTAATTCGCCTGAAACAACAGTGTTTCCAGATAAAATTCCAGCTTTTTCTTTAGCTTTCATAATTCTATTAAAACTTTCTTCGATACGTTCTGGTGAGGCATTTTTTAAGATTTCTTCGATTCCTTCGGGAACATTTTCTGCAAAACATAAAACATCGTTTCCAGCGTTAAATGCTTCCCATTCTAAATGTCCTTTGGTTTCATATAGTTTGGAAACGCTGTGCATATTTAGAGCGTCAGAAATAACCAAACCATCATAACCTAGTTTATCACGCAAAAGATCTTGAATAACAGCTTTTGATAAAGTTGCCGATGTGTCTTTTCCGTCATTCAAACTCGGAACAGCCAAATGACCTATCATAATCGAATCGACATTATTTTCGATTCCTTTGATGAAAGGATACAATTCGTTTTCCATTAATTCCTCAAGAGTTTCCTTTAAAACGGGCAAACCTAAATGCGAATCAACATTCGTATTTCCGTGTCCAGGAAAATGTTTCAGACAGCCAAGAACACCAACTTCTGACATTCCGTTTAAATATTCAATCGAGAAATCGGCTACTTTTTCTTTGTTTTCACCAAAAGAACGATATCCAATAACCGGATTATTTGGGTTATTATTAATGTCTGCCAAAGGCGATAAATTATACTGAATTCCTGCGGCTTTTAAATCTAATCCAATTTGTTTTCCAACTTCGTAAACTAACTTAGATTTGTTTGCTGGCAAAGCACCAAGTGTAATGGCGTACGGATATTGTGGTGTTTTTTCGATACGCATTGCTAATCCCCATTCAGCATCAATACTGATTAAGAGAGGAGTAGACGCCGCTTTTTGATAACGAGCAATCAGCACTTTAATTTTCTCGTAGCTGTCATCGTTAAAAACAACTTTCTTCTTGCTTTCGTAGTTCGTTGCTGCACTTGCACGACTATGAAAAAAAGTTAGTCCGCCAATATTATGTTCTTTTATAAGGCGTTCTGTTTCCTGAATATTTTCTTCGGTATCGTTGATGAAAACGGCAGGGAAAAAGAACTGTCCAATTTTTTGTTTTAATGCTTCGGTTGTGATTTTCATTTTTATAAAGTCTTTTTCATACATACACTATTATCGACCTTTTCGTAAGGCGGATAATTTGGAATGATGGTATAGTTTAATTTCTGATATAGATTTATGGCTTCTGGCTGGTTTTTGCCTGTTTCCAGAATAGTGTGTTTGTATTTTACTTCGGCTGCCCAGATTTCTAATTCGGCCAGTATTTTTGAGGCTATTCCTTTTTTTCGATAGTCAGGATGAACATACATTCGTTTTATTTCGACCGTATCTGATTCTTTTTCTCTAAAAGCACCGCATCCAACAGCTTTATCATTTTCATAAAAAACGATTACGTGTTTTATTTTATCGGTTTTATTAAACTGATTGTAAAAAGCATGATCATCGCCGTCTCTAATGGCCAAATCCTGATCTAATAAAACAACTAGATTTTTAAAATCGATATCGTCAGAATTTGTTCGTTTTATGGTAATCATGATTTCTGAAATAGTGTAAAATCGCTTTTATTTTAGTTTTGCTTTCTTTTGTTTTGTCAATTGTTTTTTGGTTTCAATTGCTTTTTCCAGTCGGTTTTTAAAACGGAAAAGTTTTGGCAAACCTTCAGTTCTGTCTTCGATTGTAATCGCTTCATATACAATAATCGCTTTTTCTAAAACCCGAATTTCATTGTCTAGATCGAGCTGATTTTTGTAAATAACGGCAAGTCGATCATAAGAATGATTTCCTTTAAAACCTTCTTTTATATTTTCTTCGTATAACGCAATTGCTTTTTCAATTTCTCCAGCTTTTTCAAATTCAATTGCTTTCAGGTTTCTTTCGGCCTGTTTAGTTTCATTGATTTCCATGGGCGTTATAAGGTATAGAGGTTATTCTATTTTTTTACCGAAATCTTTCGGGAAATCTAAAAATCTAGAAAGTATCAAACCTGGAATTGTAGCTAATAATACCCAGATAAAGAAATTCTCGTAGCCTAAATATTTTTGTATAAATCCGCTTAACATTCCCGGAAGCATCATTCCTAAAGCCATAAAACCTGTTGCAAGAGCGTAATGTGCTGTTTTCGATTCTCCTTCGGCAACATGTATTAAATACATCATAAAACCTGTAAAACCAAAACCGTATCCAAACTGCTCAAGAACAACTGTTATACAGGTATAGAGATTTAGAGGAGAGTTAATTTCGAAAAAATACAGATTTAAATGCAGATGAAAGATTTCTTCAGGTTGAAAATGAGCTAATCCAATAAAACCAATAATAGGTAAATGCATGGCAAGAAACATAGGAAGCATCCATTTTGTAAGTCCATGTTTAGAGATTGCAATTCCTCCTAAAATTCCTCCAACGGTTAAAGCAAAAATACCCAAAGTCCCATAGATTATTCCAACTGCTTCCGTATCTAATCCCATTCCGCCTAATTCTTTTCCGTCAAGTAAAAAAGGACTTAACATTTTTAGCAGCTGAGATTCTCCAAGTCTGAAAACAAGGATAAAAGCCAGAATTAAACCAATTTGCTTTTTTTGAAAGAAGCTGATAAATACCGTTGCAAAGCTTTGGTGCTGCTGTGCTTTTTTATCATTTTCAGATGCGTTTATTTCATTTTTTGGCGTGAAGATAAAGTTGTAAGCAGTTATAAATGTCATTAATAAACCAACAGCAATCATGGTATAGGACCAAGCTTTAGTATTATCGCCATATTTATGTTCTAGATAACCTGCAAAAAGTACAATTAATCCATTTCCTGCTAACATCGAAAGTCTGTAAAAAGTACTTCTGATTCCGAGGAAAAAAGATTGCTGTTCTTTTGGTAAAACCAATAAATAAAAGCCATCGCTGGCAATATCATTTGAAGCCGATGCAAAAGCAGCGACCCAAAAAATAGCCAGTGTCATTATAAAGAAACCATTGAGGGGAATTGTAAATCCTACGAGTAAAAATGCAATTGAAATTAATAACTGCATCGATAAAAACCATTTTCTTTTGGTTCCGGTCAAATCAATAAAAGGGCTCCATAAAGGTTTAATTACCCACGGGAGATATAATAAACTGGTGTAAACACCAATGTCTTCATTTGAAATTCCTAAGTTTTTGTACATAATTACCGAAACAGAGATAATTACGGCGTATGGCAATCCAGAGGCGAAGTTAAGAAGTGGGATCCAAAACCAAGGAGAGTGATTATCTGTTTTCATTAGGTTGGGCAGGTAAATAGATTTTAAAATTCTTTTTTAAGTCAACAGCGGTTGGAGTGCTTTCATTGGCGTAATAGTCAATAAAGGTAACCGCGCAGGCTTTGTATGGTTTGATTTTTTCAGCAGGGATTGAAAATGAAATAACGCCATCTTTTTCAATAACTCTTACTTTGTCGATTATTTTTGTTGCATCATTAATATCAACTTTTGAAATATGATCACCGCCATAAATTACAATATAACGCACATTTGTATTAAGCGGATTTTTTAAGCTGAATGAATATTTTGTGCTGTCTTTTACAAATTCAGTAACAACAGGCGTATCAATAATAATGTGTTTTAAATTAGGAACGGCTGCAGGAATTGCAGGATATTTATATTGATTTTCTTCTAAAATTCGAGCTACATCAAAGTTTTTATTCATAAACCATTTCGAGCTGAAATAAGCGCTGCCCGAAACATTTTTGAAACTTCTTGCAAAGTCCACCTGCGTTGGAATTTCATTGGCAAAATTCCAGCTTTTATCGCCGTCGCCTCTAATTTTATACGAAGCGTGTCCGATATAAATAGCGGTATTGTTGGAGTTCTCTGACCACCATTTTACCAATTTTGAGTACGAAGCTCTCGGGTTGTTCATACTCCAATATAATTGAGGTAAAATATAATCGATCCACTTTTGATCCATCCATAACAGAGGATCAGCATATAAATCGTCATAGTTTGAAGTAGATTGTGTTTCAGAACCTTTAGGATCTTGTGTTTTATTTCGCCAAACCCCAAAAGGACTAATTCCGAATTGAACCCACGGTTTGCTTTCTTTTATTGTAGTAGAAATGGTGTGTACAAAGTTGCTCACATTTGCGCGACGCCAGTCAGAACGGCTTAATCCTGAACCATATTTTTTGAAGGAAGCGTTATCATTAAAAACTTTTCCGGGAATTGTATACGGGTAAAAATAATCATCAAAATGAATGGCATCAATATCATATTTATCAACGACTTCTTTAACTACTTTAGTTAAATGTTCCTGAACTTCGGGCAAAGCTGGGTCATAATACCATTTTCCGCCATATTCAATCATCCATTCTGGATGTTTGAAAAGATCATGATTTGGACTCAATTGCTGCTTATTTAAATCGAAAGTGGCACGATAAGGATTCAGCCATGCGTGAAACTCAAAGCCTCTGTTATGCGCTTCTTCAATCATCCAAGCCAAAGTATCATAATACGGATTTGGTGCTTGACCTTCTTTTCCTGTCAAAAATCTTGACCAAGGTGCTAGTTCTGTTGGGTAAATAGCATCACCTACACTTCTAATTTGAACAATTACAGCATTATAATTTAGTTTTTTATAGGTATTTAAAATTTCTAAATAATCAGCTTTTTCTTTTTCAACATTATCAATTGATGTTTTTGGCCAGTCGATGTTTACCACGGTGGCGATCCAAACACCTCTAAATTCATTTTTAGGATGCATTACTTTTTCTTGTGAAAAGGATTTCCATCCGAAGAAAAATAAAAATAGTACAGAGAACAGTAAGTGCTGGTTTTTATGCATTTCAATCTTTTTTAACAGAAACCAAAAATAGTTTTTTTAATGGATTATAATAAATAATTCAGAAATTATAATTTGAACGTTATTTATGCGGATTTCTTACAATTGGTTTTTGTTTTTTACGACAGTTTTTACCGATTTTCAGTTTTTGGCAATTACTGTTTGATATTACTAGTTTTTGAGATAATAAATTAAATGTATTTAGTAGATAAAAATCGAGGCGTAACTAAACGCCTCGATTTTAATAGATCTTATATTGCAGGATCTGGAGGTGTATTAGTATTGTTGTTTCTTTCAGAATCTGGATACGGATACCAATTACGGTTTCTTTCTGCACCCGGAGTTCCAGCACCCGGACGATCAAATCTTCTGCTGTCTTCAAGTTTTAAACTCGACATATACATTTCGATACAGCGATTTCTATAAATTTCAGTTAGAATAGCTGGTTTTGTTAATGCTCCCGCGTATGGCGGCAGATTTGCTCCAATTCCGTAAGTATCACCGGCAGCAGTTTTAGTCAAAACTTTGTTTAATTCTATAACGGCTTGAGGCAGATTGTCTTTTCTAGCATAAGCTTCTGCTGTAATCAGTGTCATTTCGCCTGGTAAATAAACAGGAATCGGCTTAAGATTAGTATCAAAAAAGCCAGTTGCAACTGTAGGATTTGAACCCGGTTTAATGTAGAAATTTAACCTTCCGTCAGAACTAGAAGGAGCTAAAGAAGCAGGCAGACCTAATGTTAAATCAACAGGCTGAAATACATTGTTTGTAGTTATAGAAATATAAGCAATTGGATTTGGGCTAATTTGATCGAAAGCAAATACAGATTTTACTGCAAGATCAACTTTGGCAGCATATGCAATGGCATTGTCATAATCTCCAGCCATTAAATAAGTTCTAGCTAAAAGTGCATAAACTGTGTTTTTGTAATTAACAGTGCTTACTAAACCAGTAACTCCAGTTGCTTTGTCTAAAAGAGGTTCTGTAGCTTTTAGAATTTTTATAGCTTCGGCTAAAACATCAGCTCTAGTGTCAAAAGTGGCATTTTTTCCTGTTTTTAGAGGAACACTTTGAAAATACTGAACCATTGTAGTTATTGCCATTGCTTTGAAAATAGTAGCGTGAACGAGAACGCTCGCTTTTTCAGTTTCGGCAGTTAAAACATCAATATGATCAATAACTTTTTGCGATTCTGACTTAATCACAAGACATTGCGACCATAGATTATTTACTACATTATTTTTAGTAGAAAGTACTTCGCCGCCCACAGAAAGTTCACCTTCGTCAACATTTCCTGCATTTAGCAGTCGGAGTTCTTTTGTTGTAAATCCGTTTCCAGTAATAGTGTTGTAAACAGGGCTGGTTCTGTCAATAGTCCAAAGTTGCTGCAATCCGTTTGCAGCACCAATAATTCCTTCTCTAGAACCAAAAACTAAATCCTGAGAGGGTTTGGTTGGATCTAAATACTCTTCGTTGCAGCTTATTAAAAGTGTTGCAAAGGCTACTATAGGGATGAATATTTTTTTCATAATATTTTTATTTGATTAAAATTGAACTTTTACTGCCAATGAGTATGAACTAGGAATTGGCACTGTTCCAAAATTGTATTTCGCCACCGAAGATTGTCCGCCAGAATTTGTTTCTGGATCGAAACTCGTAAAATTATCCCATGAAATTAGGTTTCTTCCGCTTGCAGTAATCACTAAATCATCAAAGAAATTATTTAATTTTCCAAAAGAATAGTTTAAAGATACCTCTCTTAATTTTAAGTAGCTTCCGTCTACAACTCTAAATTCTTCGATGTTGTAAACAGACCAAATGTATCCACGAGGCAATTCTCTGTTAAGTTCTTTAGCAACTAATGTTCCAGAACCCACACCTTGTCTTGTTCTATAATCTGCATCAAAAACATCTACGCCTTGTACACCATCAAATAATACAGATAAACCAAATTTTTTGTAATTAATATTTGTTCCGAAAGAAATAATATAATCTGGATTTGGGTTTCCAATTTGTTTGTTCAAAATTGTTCCTGTAGGCTGTCCAGAAGCATCTCTTTGCGGAGCTCCAGTATTTACGTCTCCTTTTTCAGTTTGAGGATAACCAGTTGGTGTAAGTAATAAGCTTCCATCTGCATTTCTAGCAAAGTATGTTCCGTAGAAAATACCAATTGGCTGGTTCATTTCAACAAAAACAGGTGCTCCGGCTAAATTGCTGTCTAGTTTAAAACGCTGCTGTGGTAAGCCGGTTACTTTATTTCGGTTGCTGCTGTAGTTTACAAAAACATCAAGATGCAAGTTTTCTTTTTTGATAAGATCATATTTAAGGTTTACTTCAAAACCTTTATTGTTCATTTGACCAATGTTCTTAATTGTATTTGTAGCACCTTCAGAAGCTGCTAATTGAACAGGCAGTAACAAATCATCAATATCAGCATTGTAATAACTGAACGATAAATTCAAACGATCTTTTATAAAACCAAAATCACCACCTATTTCATAAGTAACACTTTGTTCTGGTTTTAAATCAAGGTTTCCTTGTTTGAAACCTTCAATAGTAAAAGTACTATTTCCTAAAAGTGTTCCTGTAGAGTAATTTGTAAAACGAGCATACGGTTTAATAGCTGTTAAACTTCCTGATTTTCCCCATGAACCTCTAAGTCTCGCTGAACTTACAACATCATGAATACCTTCCATGAATTTTTCGTCAGAAAGGACATAACTTAAACTTGCTTTTGGATAAAACTGAGATCTATTGTCTTTAGAAAAAATAGTTGAAGCATCTTGTCTTCCTGCCAAAGTAATGTATAATTTGTCTTTATAACCAATCGTTTCCTGAAGATAAAAACCCCATAAATTGTATTTTGACTGACTTGAACTTGGTGAACCCGGAATCAAGGTATTGAAAGCATTAATAGTTTCAATAAATGGTTTTAAGTTACGTCCTTCAACAGCAGCAAAATTATCACGATACGTTTGTACGTTGTAACCTCCGTAAGTTGTTGCTTTCCATTTGTCGTTTATATTCCAAAGGTATCTTAAGTTCAAGTCATTATTAAATTGAACCACTCTGTTCGTTGCTTCAGAAACATAACCATCATTATAATAAGCAGGATTAACCACATATGGATATCTCGGAATAAATACATTTCCTCTTTGATTATAATTGTCAATACCAAAAATCATATCGGCATTGAAATTTTTAAAAGGAACATAATTTAATTGTAAGTCCGAAATAATACGATCTGTATTTTGTTTGATTTTGAACGTTTCTATAATAGAAAGCGGATTAACTCTATTAGGATCAACTGCTAATAAGTTTCCGTTAACATCTCTTTTATTAATATCATAAGTATTATTGGTAATATTTATAGCATTAATTGGACTCCAGAAAACGTTTCCATCTGGTTTTTCATTTGAAGCAGAATTAATATAATTTAAACCAACAGTCGCAGATAATTTTGAATTAAAGTCGTGTTTCAATCTTACTTTTGCGCCCGCTCTTTTAAAATCGGTATTTTTTATAATTCCTTCATTTACCAAATAACCAAGCGATGCAAAGTATTTTGTTTTTTCATCTCCGCCTTGCAATGAGAAATAAGTATCTGTTCCAACACCAGTTGTAAAAATGTCATCTTGATAATCGTAACGTTGTACATCTATAGTTCTAGTTTCAAGATCTCTTCCTAATACATTTACAGTAGTTGGACTTTTAGGATTTCCTTGAATAGGGAATAACGCAGGTGAAGCATTTACAAACTGTTTGTTTGAAGTATTCAGATCAAGTTTTTTTCGAATTGAATTAGAAGTTACACTAGTAGAAAAAGTATATCTTGTTTCGCCGGCAACACCTTTTTTGGTTGTAATTAAAACGACACCATTAGCAGCTCTCGATCCGTAAATTGCAGCGGCAGCGCCACCGTTCAATACTTCGATACTTTGAATGTCGTTAGGATTAATATCAGACGATCTGTTTTGACCAATCTGCATATTAGAGTTTCCAGTTGTTACATTTAAGTTCGTTACGTTTGTTGTTGCATTGTTTAAAACAACTCCGTCAATAACATACAAAGGATCCGAAGAACCTAAAATAGACGATGTTCCTCTAAGTTTAATACTAAAACCTCCGGCAGGATCACCTGAGTTTTGAGAAACCTGAGCCCCTGCAATTTTACCTTGTAATGCAGTCGAAAGTCCGCCTGGCTGTGCTTTTATCAAGTCTTCGCCTTTTAAACTGGTAACAGCGTTTCCTAACTCTTTACGAGTAGCGCGTACAGTAGATCCAAGTACCACAACTTCAGAAAGAGTGTTGGTTTCTTCCGCCAGTCTTAGATTAATTACACTAGTGCCGCTGGAAATTTTGACCTTTTTAGTACCAAAGCCAACAAAACTAAAAATTAATGTTTCGTTTTCATTCGCAGAAATGCTGAATTTTCCGTCTAAATCGGTTACGGTGCTTTTGGAAGTTCCTTCTATTAAGACAGAAACCCCAGGCAGCGAAAGTCCGTCAGATTCACTTTTAATTGTACCACTTACGGTTTTTGTCTGAGCAAATATGGGCTGCGCAAACAAAATGGTTCCAAATAAAATAAATAATAGTTTTTTCATATTACAGTATTTGATTAGTTATAGAATCTAAATTTAGAAAAATTTTTTAATAAATGCGATTTTTTGCATCTTATTTAATTTATTATATACAAAATGCATAATAATGCATTTTATTTTTTTGTTTAATCGTTATTTCTGATTTGTAAGCGTGTTTGGTAAATTATCACTCTTAAAACGTGCATAATAATGCAATATATTTTATATTTGTAAAAAAAATCAGATGCTTAAAAGAGAAAGACATCAATTTATCATGGATAAATTTAAGAATGTCGAAAAAATCAATACTATTGATCTCGCTTTAGAATTAAATATCTCTGAAGATACAATACGCAGAGATTTTAATGAATTGCATAATAAAGGCTTGATTAATAAAGTTTATGGAGGCGCTTTTCTAGTAAAAGACAAGCCAAGCAGTGTGTTTGATATTGCTATTGTTAATGAAGATAAAAAAAACATAGTAGGTCAAAAAGCCCTGTCGTTTTTAGTTGACGGACAAGTAATTATAATGACTGGAGGAACTACCAATTTAGCTTTTTGTAAACTTATTCCAAAAGATTTATCAGCTACTATATATACGTATAGTCTGCCCATAGCCATGCAGTTATCTCAGCATCCTAATATAGAACTGATTTTTATTGGAGGGAAATTGCAAAAAAATGCAATGGTAACCGTAGGAATAGACGTAGTGCAAGTACTGTCAAAAATTAAAGCCGACGTTTGTTTTTTGGGTGTGAGCAGTCTCGACGTAAATCAAGGACTTACCGAAATGGGCTACGAAGTTTCAATTATTAAAAAAGAAATGATTAAAGCTTCTGCCAAAGTTATTGTCTTGGCAACTTCAGACAAGATCAACGGCAAAATGCCACATAAAGTCTGCGATCTAAATCAAATAGATGCTATTGTGACAGAATTAAGTCCCAATAGTTCTAAAATTAAAAATTTTGCCGATGCCGGCGCTCGTTTGTTTTAAAGAGTTACGCGCTTATAATTAGAAATCCTTGTATCAGCATCTAAATAAATAGCAATAAAAAAACCTCGATTTATAAAATCGAGGTTCTCTGTTTTTAAGCTAATTAAAACTCTACTCCAAATCCAAATAAGGATTTAAAGTTTCTGCTAATTCATTGAGCCAGTATAAACCGTCTCTTAATTTGGCTATTTCGTTTTGAAGTTCTTCGTGTTCGCTCATAACGCCTAATGCAAGCGTAAAATTTACCTGCCTTAGTGTTTTAGCCATTTCTTCAGGTTCGATTCTGTCGTTGAAAAAATTCAAAAGCCTGATTTCGGTTTCTCTTGAAATTGCGTTTGTACTCATAATCTTTGTGTTTAGGAAAAGAACCCGCACAGCTTAGGTGTCCTACGCCACAAAGTGCGTTGCAGTTGTTTCCAATACTGCCACCATACCGTACGGGCAAAAGTTTTTTTGATATCATTTTTCTTTGTGTTTAGGATTGTAAAGATATCAAAAAAATATTTTAAAGTAAGAAAAGTATTGCGTTTTATGTTTTGAGAAACAATATGTTTTGATGCAGCAAATTTTCTCTAGATGGTAAATATAAAACGTTATTTTGAAAAAAGATAAACTCGGATAGATTTTCAAGCAGTTTGTCATTTCGAGGAACGAGAAATCACACTAGAAACTCCGCAAAGAAGATCGCCAATCTTTCTCGATTTACGAGTGTGATTTCTCGTTCCTCGAAATGACAAGATTGGAGAATTTTGCAGTGTACGCTCAGATTGACAATTGAGTTAAAACCCTAAATTCCAATTTCAAAAACAATAGCAAAGAAAACCTCAGAACCTTTGTTACTATGCCTCTTTGAACCTTAAAAAAATACCTATTTTTGTAACTCAAAAAGAAAGCAATAATGTCGATAAATAAAGAGTTACAAGAACTAGCAGCATCATTAGAAGGTACACTTTTATATGATGATCTTTATAAAACACTATATTCTACAGATGCTTCGGTGTATAGGATTCGTCCAAACGCAGTGGCTTTGCCTAAAACTACGGCAGATATTAGCAAGTTAATTCGCTTTGCAGCTCAGCATAATATTTCGGTTACACCAAGAACTGCGGGAACTTCTTTGGCAGGGCAGGCAGTAGGAGATGGAATTGTAGTTGATGTATCGAAACATTTCACTAAAATTTTAAGTTATGATGCTGAGAAAAAAACAGTTACCGTTCAGCCTGGAGTGATTCGTGATGAGTTGAATTTGTATTTGAAACCATACGGCGTTTTCTTTGCGCCAATTACATCAACTTCAAATCGAGCGATGATTGGCGGAATGGTTGGAAATAATTCATCAGGAACAACTTCAATTCGTTATGGCGTTACGCGTGATAAAATTGCTGAGGTAAAAGCGATTTTGAGCGATGGATCGGAAGTGGCTTTTGGCGAATTGACTTCGGCGGAATTTATCGAGAAAACCAAAGGCGATTCTTTAGAAAATAAAATCTATAAAAGTGTTTACGACGAACTTTCGGTAAAAGAAAATCAGGAAGAAATTATAAAAGAGTTTCCGAAACCTGAGATTCACAGACGAAATACAGGTTACGCCGTTGATATTCTGCTAAAATCAGAAATATTTGGCGGAACTGAACCAACAATAAACTTAGGAAAACTACTTTGCGGAAGCGAAGGAACGCTGGCTTTTACAACCGAAATTACGTTAAAAGTTGACGATTTACCTCCTGCACATAATATTATGGTTGTGGGGCATTATCATACGATTCAGGAATCGCTGGAATCTGTTGTGGTGGCAATGAAACATCATTTGTACACTTGCGAAATGATCGACGACACGATTTTAGATTGTACGAAAACGAATCGCGAACATATTAAAAACAGATTCTTTTTAGTTGGTGAACCAAAAGCGATTATGCTTTTTGAAGTGGCATCAAACACGCTTGAAGATGCCGAAAATCAAGCAAATGCTTTAATTGCCGATTTAGAAAAACACAATTTTGGGTACGCACTCGTAAAAATTTATGGTGCTGATATTGATAAAGCCAACGAACTTAGAAAAGCAGGATTAGGATTGTTAGGAAGTATTGTTGGCGACAACAAAGCTGCCGATTCTATAGAAGATACAGCTGTAGAATTA
This sequence comes from Flavobacterium sp. FlaQc-30, assembly GCF_044005885.1. Classification (NCBI taxonomy): domain Bacteria; kingdom Pseudomonadati; phylum Bacteroidota; class Flavobacteriia; order Flavobacteriales; family Flavobacteriaceae; genus Flavobacterium; species Flavobacterium sp. FlaQc-30. The sequence goes on from NZ_JBIPCO010000006.1 coordinate 188,732, forward strand.
AGCGATTTGCCAGCTTATATAGCTGAGTTTTCAGCAATGATGTTAAGTCACGGACAGGAAGCGATTTACTATGCGCATGCTGGTGCGGGAGAATTGCATTTGCGTCCGGTTTTGAATTTAAAGAAAACATCTGACCTAAAATTATTCAGAACTATTGCGACCGACGTGGCGCATTTGGTAAAAAAATACAGGGGTTCATTAAGCGGAGAACACGGTGACGGCATAGTACGTGGAGAGTTTATTCCGTTTATGATTGGCGATAAGAATTACGAATTGCTGAAAAGAATTAAATTGGCGTTTGACCCGAATTCGGTTTTTAATATCGGAAAGATTGTCAACGCTTTGAAAATGGATGAAAACCATCGTGTGATTTCGGGCAGAGTAGAACCAGATATTAAAACGTTTCAGGATTTTTCAGACAGTTTAGGGATTTTGCGTGCTGCCGAAAAATGCAATGGTTCCGGCGATTGCCGAAAAATGCCGTCGGCAGGAGGAGCAATGTGCCCGAGTTATCGAGCGACTCGAAATGAAAAAGAAACAACTCGTGCAAGAGCAAATGCTTTACGAGAATATTTGACGTATTCTGAGAAAGAAAACAAATTTGACCAGAAAGAACTATACGAAGTTTTTGAGTTGTGTGTAAGCTGTAAAGCCTGTGCGAGCGAATGTCCAAGTAATGTTGATGTTGCAACTCTTAAAGCGGAATTTTTATACCAATATCAAAAAGCAAACGGATTTTCGACCCGAAGTAAGATTTTTGCCAACAACGCAAAACTGAACAAAATGGGAAGTTTGTTTCCGTCGATCACGAATTTTATTTCGAATCAATCATTGGTTAAAAAATCGATGGGAATTGCGCCAGAAAGACAAGTGCCGCTTTTGGCAAAAAAGACTTTCAGAAAATGGTATGAAAGTAACAAACCAAAAAGCACAGATTTTCCAAACGGAAAATTGTATTTATTCGTTGATGAATTTACCAATTATTACGACGTAAATATCGGGATTGATGCTTTTGAATTGTTGACAAAATTGGGTTATGAGGTTTTAATTATAGATCACGAAGAAAGCGGAAGAACGTATCTTTCGAAAGGATTCTTGGAAGAAGCCAAAAAGATAACCGATATAAATATCAATATTTTCAAGGATTTAATTTCGAGCAATACCCCTTTAATAGGAATAGAACCTTCGGCAATTTTGACTTTTAGAGATGAATATTTGCGATTGGCATCGGATAAAGAAAATGCCGAACGAATTTCACAAAATGCATTCACAATCGAGGAATTTTTCAAGAAAGAAATAATCGACGGAAAAATCAGACCTGATTCATTTTCTGAAGAAACAAAAGAAATTAAGATTCACGGACATTGTCATTAAAAGTCTTTAAGTTCTGTTGAAGCCACTTTTGCCATGCTGAATCTTCCTAAAAATAATACAGTTACAATTTACAATTCGGGCTGTTGCGGAATGGCGGGTTCTTTTGGATATGAAAAAGAGCATTATAAAGTGAGTATGCAAATGGGCGAAGATACTTTGTTTCCAAAAGTGCGCAATACTGCCGAAAATGTAAAAATTGCCGCTGCAGGAACCAGCTGTCGTCATCAAATTTATGACGGCACAAAACGCGAAGCACAGCATCCAGTTAGTATATTGAGAAATTGCTTGAAGTAGCGAGAGAGGTTGACCGTAAAGAATTACGTAAGGGAGAGCTAAGAAAAAAAAGTTTTGCCACTGATTAAAGGATTAAAAAGGATTTTTTAATCTGTGCCTAGATAGTTTTCACGCAGATTTAAAAAGATTTAAGCAGATCTATGCAGATTTTACTATTTCTAAAGTTTAAAAAAAATCTGCTTAATCTGCCAAATCTGCGTGAAAAAATCCTTTTTAATCCTTTAATCTGTGGCAAAAAAAGTGTAATCTATTAAAACGACTAAGCCCCATTATTCCGAAAAATAACAGGGCTTAAAAATGACAAGTTTAAATTCTTGTAAATTATTTAGCACCAGGAGGGCAATGCTCTTTGATGTATTTTGTAAATGTATCGGCAAGATGTTTTGTAGTTCCTTCTCCCTCGTATATGCTGTGTGAACGATTTGGATAAATCATCAAATCGAACATTTTATCATATTTTACCAATTCATTAATCAGAACCTCGGCATTTTTATAATGTACATTATCGTCGCCCGTTCCATGAATGTATAATAAATTTCCTTTCAGATTTTTAGCATGAGTTACAGGCGAAGCTTTTATGTAAGTCGCTTCGTTTTCACTTGGCAAGCCCATATACCTTTCCGTATAAATATTGTCGTAAAAATGCTGATCTGTAACCGCTGCGATCGCAATTCCGGTTTTGTAAATTTCAGGAAACTGAAACATCAAATTCAAAGTTACAGCGCCGCCGCCGCTCCATCTATGAATAGCAACTCTGTCAGAATCAATAAAGTTCCATTTCAAAACTTCTTTAGCAGCCATAGCTTGATCGTGCGTATTGATAATTCCAATGTTTTTGTAAATTGATTTTCTCCATTTTGTACCTTTTAATACAGGAGTTCCGCGGTTATCCATTGCAATTCCAATATAGCCCTCAGGAATTAAAGAAGCAATAAAGGGATAAAAATACGGTTCATCGTTTGCAACGGACGCCATTGGTTCGCCATAGACATAAAAAAATACAGGATATTTTTTAGAAGCATCAAAATTCAAAGGTTTTGCCATAACGCCATCTATTTCGATTCCGTCAACAGTTGTAACTTTAAATTTCTCTAATGAATAATTACGTCTTGGTGCCGAGAATGAATCTGCAGCAGTCGGAAGTATTTTTTTGTGACCAGATAAAGCAACCAAACGTTTATTGTAATCGCGATTGATATTCGAATTTACGTGTTTAGCATATTTAGCATCAGTCGAAAAACTGTACTCATTTGTTCCCTCAAACTCTTGAGGAGTGACGCGTTTTGTTTTCTTTGTGTTTAAATTAGTTTCGTACAAATAACGTTGTGTTGCGTCTTTTGGGCTGGCAATAAAATAAACAGATTTCGTTTCTTGATTGTAAGCTTTGTAGTAAGCATCAAAATTTTCAGTTGTAACAAGTTCTTTCTTTTTGCCGTCGCTGCTGATTTTGTAAATATGCATCCAGCCGTCAGCATCTGAACTCCAAAGAAACGATTTTCCATTATCTACAAACTGACACGGAAAAACATCATATTCTCCTGAAGAAATATCAAATACATCAATCCAAGAATCTGATTTTTCCTGATAGATCAAATTCGCCGTTCCAGATTTAGTATCACATTTATAAATAGAAGCTTGGTTTTGATTTCTATTTAATTGAATAACCATTACATTTTGATTGCTGATCCATTCCATTCGAACTAAATAATTATTATCAGGCTCGCCGGGAATATTCAGCCAGTTTGTTTGTAAAGAAGTAATATCAATTACACCAATTTTTACAGATGAAGGTTTTTCTCCAGCTTTAGGATATTCTACTGGAATCGTAAACGGATAAAGAGCATCAGTATTATTGATCATTAAATGAAACTTCGTTTTTGAAGCATCTACACGCCAGAATGAAATGCTTTTTCCATCAGGACTCCATTTAAAACCATCACGAGCAGCAAGTTCTTCCTCGTAAACCCAGTCAAAAGTACCGTTTATGATTTTATCAGTTCCGTCTGTTGTCAAAGGAGTTATTTTTCCAGAGTTTAAATTTTCCAGATAAATATTATGCTGCGAAACATAAGCCACATTTTCGTTATCGTTAGAAAACTTAGCAAACATCAATGACGACTTTTCTAAGCTCGTTCCCAGTTGTCTTCCTTTTCCAGTTGTTAAATCAAAATACCAAAAATCTCCTTTGGTATTGGCTCTCCAGACTTTTTTAGAATTGGTGAAAACTAACACTTTTGTTTTGTTTTCATTCCAAACCAAATCCTCAATCTCTCCTGTAAAACCAGATTTTTTTAATTGATCATCAGTTAAAATAGTTTTCTTTTGATTTAGTTTATCAACGTCATAAACCTCTATATTATCTTGAGAATTCACCCAAAAAGAGTGTGAGTTTGGCAGCCAATTGAGTTGATTAATATCAATATCTTCTTGCGCAAAAACGCTGGAGCAGATTAATAGAAAGAGTAACAAATGTTTCTTCATTATATAGGTGTTTTTAGTTTGTTATAGTATTGCATTTTGAAGGAGTAAATATAATAAGTATTTCGTTTGTTTAGGAATTAACTTATAAATAGTGTTGAAATTTTGATCTCTTTTTAAGACAATTAACGAAAGAAAGGAAAGAATAGAAACGACATTATTTTAAATTTTTAGACTGAAATATATTTGGATAAAAATAGTGTAGCCTTAATTTACAAATTGGTACTATATTACTATTTAGTAAGCGAATATTATCTTATTTTAGGTTAATATATTATTGTTTTTAACTTGTGTGATTGTTTTTAAGATAAAAATAAAATGGCTGCAGTTGAACAAAAGTGCACTAATTTGTAATAGAAACAAGTCATTTTTATAATAACAGCAGTTTTACTTTACTAAGTAAGTATTTGCTTTTAGGAAAAAACCTAAATGATTATTTTGATACAGTTTATTCCTGTTTATTTTGTTTGATTATCTGTTGAAGAAAACAAAATCGTTTTATATATTTGAAATCACGATAAAAATTGCATTATTTGCAAAATAAAAGCATAAAGACCGCTATAAATTAATTTAAAAAGTAAAACCATATATGGCATTATCAGGTTTATTCCGAAAAAAAACGGTACAAGATATTCTGAAGCAAGTTGCAAAGAACGAATCAGATGGTCATGATGCATTAGGAAAGCATTTGACCACAAGAGATTTAACCGCGTTTGGTATTGCAGCTATTGTAGGAGCAGGTATTTTTAGCACCATCGGAAAAGCCAGTGCAGATGGTGGTCCAGCTGTTATTTTTCTGTTTTTATTTACTGCTTTAGCCTGTAGTTTTGCGGCTTTTGCTTATGCTGAATTTGCTTCAATGGTTCCAGTTTCTGGAAGCGCTTATACATACTCATATGTTGCATTTGGTGAAATTATTGCTTGGATAATTGGTTGGGCATTAATCATGGAATATGCCGTAGGAAACATAACTGTCGCCATATCGTGGAGTGATTATTTTACGGGACTTCTCCAGAGCGGCGGGATTCATTTACCGCAATGGATTCAGATGGATTATTTAACGGCTTCAAACGGCTTTAAAGATGCCGAAGCTTTAATGCGAGGCGGAAAATCATTCGAAAATTTAAGTACCGCATTGCAGGCTGCACACACAGCTTGGACTACGGCACCAACTATAGGTTCATTTCATTTTGTAACTGATATTCCAGCTTTATTTATCATTATTTTGATTACGGCCTTGGTTTATAGAGGAATGAAAGAGTCTCGTAATGCCAGCAACTTAATGGTAGTTGTAAAACTGTGTGTAGTTCTTTTAGTAATTGCGGTAGGAGCATTTTATGTAGATACAGCAAATTGGGATCCGTTTGCTCCAAATGGAGTTGGTGGTGTATTAAAAGGAGTATCAGCAGTTTTCTTTGCTTATATTGGGTTTGATGCTATTTCTACAACTGCCGAAGAATGCAAAAATCCGCAGCGCGATTTACCTCGAGGTATGATGTGGGCAATTATTATTTGTACCATTTTATATATTGCTATTGCTTTAGTTTTAACAGGAATGGTTCGTTATAACGAATTAAATGTTGGAGATCCATTAGCATTTGTTTTCGAAAAATTAGACTTAAAATGGATGTCAGGAATTATTGCAGTAAGTGCAGTAGTTGCAATGGCAAGTGTTTTATTGGTTTTTCAAATGGGGCAGCCTCGTATCTGGATGAGTATGAGCCGTGATGGTTTATTACCAAAGAAATTCTCCAAAGTTCATCCAAAATTCAAAACACCATCATTTGCTACAGTCGTAACCGGTTTTGTGGTTGCAGTTCCAGCTTTGTTTTTGAATCTGACAATGGTGACTGATTTGTGCAGTATTGGAACTTTATTTGCCTTTGTATTAGTTTGTGCAGGAGTTTTAGTATTACAAGATAAAACAGATATTCCTAGAGGAAAATTCAAAACTCCTTATATCAACGCAAAATTTATTTTACCATTGGCAATAATTGCAGGATTGTATTATTCTTTTGCTTTTAATAATAAAGCTACAATGGCTTTCATTACAAATGAGACACAAATAAACGATGCAACAACTATTATTACCTCTTTAAATAAAGGCGAATCTGAAAAAGTATTCAATTATTTAGAAAGTATTGATGTTGATAATAAAACGGCTGAAACTGCAGATTTAGAACATTTACTAAGTCAATATCAAGATGATGATGCAAAATATGCTGAGGTTGTAAAAGGAATGCCTATTGCAGATTCTTTAAAATACGAATCAGGAATTAGCTTATTCAAACATAAAATTCCAATGTGGATTTTCCTTTTTGTTTTAGTTGGATTAGCCGTTTGGGCATTTAGAAAAAACCTGTCTTTAATTCCACTTTTAGGATTAATCTGCTGTCTATACATGATGGCTGAATTAAGTGTTTGGAACTGGATTTATTTTACAATTTGGTTACTAATAGGATTATTGATTTACTTTACTTATAGTAGAAAAAATAGTAAACTCAATGTAACAGAAGCATAAATTAAAAGCTGAAAATTATAAATAGAAACCGTTTTTGAAAAAATCTCAAAACGGTTTTTTTTATGGCTTTTTTATAAAAATATCCTCCTGTTTACGAAAGTTTTTTCTTAGGTTTGTTCTGTCGTAAAATTTAAATTGTTTTTATTATAAATGAGTTTTTTAAAAAATATATTAGGTAGAAAAGAAGTAAAAATAGAATCCTGCAGTGATTTTTGGAACTGGTTTTTAAAACAGGAAAAAGAGTTTTTTAAAATCATTCAAAACGGAGAAAATATCCATAAAGGTTTCTTTGATAAACTGGCACCAAAACTGGAAGAAATTCATTCTGGAATTTATTTTTTGACAGGAATGAGTGACGATCAAACAGCTGAGTTAATTCTAACACCCGACGGAGCATTAAGAAATATCTATGTTATTGAAGAGTTGGTTGAGACAGCTCCCAAGATCAACGGTTGGAAATTTACTGCACTTAAACCAGCCTGCGATATTAAAGATGTAGGGATTAAGTATGAGAATTTTGAATTCAATAAAGACAATTTGAAATTTTATCCCAACTTACATAAAAGCTATCCAGATGAAATAGATTTAACGATTGTGTATGATGATTACAGCGAAGAAAAAAAGGCTGCTGTAACAAACGGTGTTCATATTTTTTTAGATAACTATTTGGGCGAAATGCATTCAGTTACACTAATCGATAATTTAAAAGTTATAGGAAACAGCGAAGTTTCAGAAGAGTTAATTCCTATTGAAAAATTAAGCGGTTATTTGATTTGGAGAGAGAAAGAATTTGTCGAGAAATACGAAGGAATTAGACATAACACAGAAAATGATGGTTATACCAATTTTGAAGGAAAACGTAAAGATGGCGGAATCGTATTGGCTTTAATAAATACGACCCTTTTAAAATGGGATAAAAAAGCATCGCATCCGTGGGTTTTTATTCTTGCACTTGAATTTGAGGACTGTGATAATGGAGGATTACCAGACGGAGCAACCAATAATAGATTAGAAGAAATTGAGGAAGAAATAATAAATTATTTACCAGATTTTGAGGGATATTTAAATATAGGAAGAGAAACAGCAAACAACAAAAGAGAACTCTTTTTTGCTTGTAAAGACTTTAGAAATCCTTCAAAGACGGCAGACGAGTTAATAAAAAAGTACAACGGCGATTTTAAAATAAGTTACGAGCTGTATAAAGACAAATATTGGCAGTCTTTTAAGCATTTTGAACAAGATTAAGATAGAAAACCGTTCTGAAATTTTCAGAACAGTTTTTTTTGTTTTTGTCAAAGATTGCTGGATTTGTTTTTTAGCAATAAAAAAATCCGCATAGAGAAAAATCTCCAGCGGATTCAAACAAACTAAAAAAAATCGTGCAAATTTATTTATAAAGAATTGTTTCAAATTTATAAAACCCCAAGTTCAATCATGCAGGCCTTCATCATTTCGTAAGTACGCTCAATGTCGTTGTCTAATCCGATAGAAAAACGAATTAAACCATCTGTCAATCCCATTTCTTGTTGTTCTTCTAACGGAATTTCACTTGAAGTTGAAGTTCCCGGCGCACTGAATAATGTTTTGTAAAAGCCTAAACTTACCGCCAAATAGCCTAAATTTCGAGCCTGCATTAATTCCATTAACTCATTGGCTTTCGCCAAAGAGCCAACGTCAATTGTCAGCATACCTCCAAAGCCATATTCAGGGTTAATCATTGTTTTGTATAATTCATGGCTTGGGTGACTTTTTAATCCCGGATAAACCGTTTTCAAACCGTCTTTTTCAAATTGATCCGCAAGAAAATGCGCGTTATGACTGTGCTGTTTAATTCGGATATGAAGTGTGCGCAGGTTTTTCATCACACTCGCAGAACGTAAACTGTCCATTGTAGGACCTAAAAGCATACTTGCTCCAGAATTTACATTTTTCAAAGCATTAATAAATTCTTTAGATGCACAAGTCACGCCGCCAACGGTATCACTGCTTCCGTTAATATATTTCGTTAAACTGTGAATAACAATATCAGCCCCCAATTTTGCTGGCGAAACAGATAATGGTGAAAACGTATTATCAACCACCAATTTCAGATTATGTTTTTTAGCGATTTTAGCTAAACCTGCAATATCAGCCACTTCCAATAATGGGTTACTAACTGTTTCACAATACAAAACTTTCGTTTTTGGCGTAATAGCAGCCTCTACAACATCTAGTTTTGTAATGTCAACAAAGCTTGTTTCAATCCCGAATCTTGGTGTAAAGTTTTTCAAGAAAGCGTAAGTTCCGCCATAAATCGTTCTGCTCGAAACAATATGGTCACCCGCACCGCACAATTGCAAAAGAGTAGGCGTAATGGCTCCCATTCCCGAAGCCGAAACATTTGCCGTTTCTGTTCCTTCCATTGCCGCCAAAGCCTGATCTAAATACAAATTACTTGGCGATGAATGACGTGAGTACAAATAGCAGCCTTCCATATTACCTTCAAAAGTATCAAACATGGTTTTTGCTGAAAGAAAAGTATAAGTTGAAGAATCAGAAATCGACGGATTTACGCCTCCAAATTCACCAAAGTATTGTAAATCCTGTATTTTATCTGCTGGGTTAAAGTCTTTCATTAGTTAATAGTTTATTGTTGATTGAATTTGTTTAGGAGCTCATTCCTAATCGAAGTGCTATCGCTTGGTTTAGGACTGGAAAACTCATTTTCAAAAGAAATTCTGTTCAAAATAAGATCTATTTAGATTATTAATCAATGCTTGTCTTTGTGTTTAGTTTTTAAAACTGTAAAAATGTATTTATTGTGATTTTTAATCTAAATTTGATGAAAGAAATGTAATTCAATAGATTTTTTTTCATTTCAACAACTAACCATTAAACTGAAACCATGACTTTAGACGCCGTAGATAAAAAGCTTTTAGTTTTATTACAAACCGACAGCAAGCAAACCAACAAAGAGTTATCCTTGAAACTTAATCTTTCAGTAACAGCAGTATACGAGCGAATCAAAAAGTTAGAAAGAGAAGGAATAATTAAAAGCTACGCCGCTCTAGTCGATAAATCTAAAATCGAAAAAGGATTTGTAGTTTTCTGCCATTTAAAACTCATTCAGCATACAAAAGAGTTCCTAACCAAATTCGAAAGCGAAGTTATCAAACTCAATGAAGTTCTAGAATGTCATCACGTAAGCGGCGATTATGATTATATACTGAAAGTATTAGTAAAAGATATGGAAGCGTACCGAGAATTTTTGGTTACAAAACTGACTTCATTACAACATATTGGAAGCACGCAGAGTACTTTTATGATTAGTGAGGTTAAGAATTCGACGGTGATTTCTTTTTAAGGTTCAGAGGTGCAGAGTGGCAAAGGTTTTTTGTAGAGACGCACAGCAGTGCGTCTAATGCCCTGTTTGTCATTTCGACTGAAAGGAGAAATCACACACGAAACTCCGCAAAGCATATTTCCGATCTTTGTCGACTCACTGGTGCGATTTCTCCTTTCAGTCGAAATGACACACTTTGTGAGCTTAACAAAAACAAAAAACTTTGTGCCTTTGAGCCTTCGTGGCAGAAAACCCACACCTAAAATTTCACACAAAAAACATTGAAAATTAAACTTCAAACAAAACTTTATTCCTTAATTTTGTAACCGCTAAAATAAAAACAAAATACTATGAGTTCATTTGACGTAGTCATTATAGGTTCAGGTCCTGGAGGATATGTATCAGCAATTCGTTGCGCACAATTAGGTTTCAAAACTGCAATTGTAGAAAAATATAATTCATTAGGCGGAACTTGCCTTAACGTAGGTTGTATTCCTTCAAAAGCATTATTAGCTTCTTCTCACCATTATGCTGAAATTAAACATTTCGCAGATCACGGAATTGAAGTTTCTGGAGATGTAAAGATCAATTTAGAGAAAATGATTGCCCGTAAACAAGCGGTTGTAGATCAAACTTCAGGTGGTGTGAACTATTTAATGGATAAAAATAAAATTACTGTTTTTAATGGTTTAGGTTCTTTTGTAGACGCAACACATATTTCAGTTGCAAAAGCAGACGGAACATCTGAAACTATTGAAGCAAAATATACTGTAATCGCAACAGGTTCAAAACCGTCTTCTTTACCATTCATCAAAATTGATAAAGAAAGAATCATCACTTCTACTGAAGCTTTAGCTTTAAAAGAAGTTCCAAAGCACTTAGTTATTATTGGTGGTGGAGTTATCGGAATTGAGCTTGGACAAGTTTATCTTCGTTTAGGAGCTCAGGTTTCTGTAGTAGAATTCATGGACAGAATTATTCCTGGAATGGATGGTTCGCTTTCAAAAGAATTAACTAAAGTGTTGAAAAAACAAGGAATGAAATTCTACGTTTCTCACAAAGTAAAATCAGTAGAAAGAAACGGCGATGCTGTTACAGTTCAAGCTGAAAACGCAAAAGGAGAAACAATCACTCTAGAAGGAGATTACTCATTAGTTTCTGTAGGTCGTCGTCCTTACACAGACGGATTAAACGCTGATAAAGCTGGAGTTAAAATTTCAGATAGAGGACAAGTTGAAGTAAACGATCATTTACAAACAAACGTTCCTAATATTTATGCAATTGGAGATGTTGTTCGTGGAGCAATGTTAGCACACAAAGCAGAGGAAGAAGGAACTATGGTTGCTGAAATCTTAGCAGGTCAAAAACCGCATATCGATTATAACTTAATTCCTGGTGTAGTTTACACTTGGCCAGAAGTTGCTGCAGTTGGACAAACTGAAGAGCAATTGAAAGCTGCAGGAGTAGCTTACAAATCTGGAAGTTTCCCATTTAAAGCGTTAGGACGTGCAAGAGCAAGTGCTGATTTAGACGGATTCGTAAAAATCCTTGCTGACGAAAAAACAGATGAGGTATTAGGAGTTCACATGATTGGTGCTCGTACAGCTGATTTAATTGCTGAAGCGGTTACTGCAATGGAATTTAAAGCTTCTGCTGAAGATATTTCAAGAATGAGCCATGCACACCCAACTTTTGCTGAAGCAATAAAAGAAGCGGCATTAGCAGCAACAGATAATAGAGCTTTACACGTATAATTTTTTACGTATAAATATATTTAAACCGTCAAAAAAATAATTTTGACGGTTTTTTTATTGCCTCATTATTTTAAAAGTATAATAGGTTTCTTTGTTTTTCATGTAAACACTATAAACGCCTTCAGCTTCATTGTAGATTCTGTAAAGGTATTTGTCGCCTTTAACACTTAAATTTTTTCGAGATAAATTATTACTCTCTATAAACTCTAATTCAAATTCGCAATTACTTTTTTGTTTAAAATACAGTTTTGAAAAAGTATCATCACTGAATTTTTCTATCCATAAATTATCATTTATAGTTACTTCTACTTTGTTGCCGTCATTTTCATAATAATAGTATTGTGCGGCTTTTTCAAAACTATTGCATTGTTCTCTAGAAATGTCTTCTATTGGTTTCTCAGTTTGCATAGACCAGTTGCTTTTTGCTGATTCATTTGGAAAAAGAGCTACAAATTCGTTACAGTTTTTATGCAGTCTGAAAAATATTTGCTCAAATACTTTTTTTTGAATGATGCTGTCCTTAAACTTTGATAGGTAAGGAGTAATGTGGGCATTATTTATAGTATTGACTCTAATTTCATTATTCAAATTTTTATTTTGAATCAATGATTTACAGATTTCAATGTTTAATGAGTCAACAGATTGTATAGATTGAGATTTGGAAATAGAAGTGTAAAATAAGAGAATAAAAAATAGGTGGATTTTCATTTAAATAGGTTAGTTAGTATACCAAATGTAGGTTTTAGTAAGGATATTCTAGTAATATAGAAGAAACTTTTTTTAATTTATTGTAGACGCTTTTTAATGGTCGAAAAAATATTAAGTGTCAGGAAATTTTTGTAAATTAGAGGTATGATTCTGATAATGTGTTTATTGTGGTGTTTTTGTAAAAGCCAAGAATTGCATTATACTCTATTTCTGCAAAATGTAATATTGAGGAGAATTGTATAAGACTGCTGTAAATGCTAAGAATGATTAAGTACCATAAAAGTCAGTAATTAGGACTATAGTGTCAAAAAAGACAAATGGGAAGAAAGCATCGGGAAAGCCAAGTTTGTCAAAAAGGACGATGTTGGTATGCTCAGGGTCTCATTTTTGGTCCTTTTTATTAAGGATAAATTTTTTAGATTAAAAGTTGCACTTGCAGCCGGCGAAAGTTTAAAATAGAAGTATTCTTTCGAGTGAAACATGAAGAAAAACGGGCTGAAAAAATAAACCCGGAAGGTTTTTAAATCTTCCGGGTTTATTTTTTTTAGATAAAAAACGAATCAAGGAGTAAAAACAGCTTTATAATTATCCCAGTATCTGTAAATTAAGAATAAATTCCCCAAGAAAAGTAATCCGGCTATTGGCAGGCTTTCAGGAGTTAAAAAATAATTAATAAACAAGATGTTGATGGTAATGGGAAGGATCATAATATTTGCTAAAGTAACAAAGCGGCCGCTTACAAACGAAATTCCGCAAAGCAATTCAACTGTTTTAGCCAATGGAAGCAAGTACGTTGAAGCAACTAACCCCATATTAAACGCCTTAAAGTTGCCAGTCGTTTCTGGCTCCGGAGCCAGCTTAAAGAAAAATGAAATGGAGGCAAACAGCAATAACAGGCCGATTAAAACGCGGACAATAATAGTAGCAATTTTCATAATACTTAAGATTTTAAAAGGTTAAAATGATATAATTTATTATGCTGAAAATGCAAATCAATATTCTCCAAATAAAATGCAAATCTATCTAAAGTGTCATTTTAGTGAGAGTATAACAATCAATAATATCCTGTTTTAGGATTAGTAGAAATGTTATATCAAATATAATGATTTTTTCTGTACTAAATCTCTGTTTTTTAACAGTTTTATTTGTTTTTTGATGATATTTTACCTGCCTTATTTTTTATTTTATACTTTCATTTATTAGTCTTTCCATTAATTTATTTAAATATTCTACTTGATAGTCTCCCACCGATGCTACAAGATGATCATTACCAATACCACTATCATTGGTGATGAAAACATAAGTCCCGTTAGTTGCAATTGCCATATAACGCATTAAAAATTCAGTTTCTTTGTCGATACCGCTAGCGGTAATAGGAATAATTTTGATTCCTTTTTTACTTGCTGTTTCAATTAAAGTATGAATTTGAAATACAATTTGTTCGTCATAGTGCGGCGGAGCATCTAATACTAAAAAAAGTATTCTAGAAGTTGCATTTTCTGACCATTGCAAAGAATTAATTGATTTATCTAAAGCTGTTTCAACAGCTTCAGGAAAATCTCCTCCTGCCGCAGCAGATTGATCTTTTATAAAGCTGATTGTAGTATCAATATTAGATGAAAAATCAGAAACTTTAGTTACATATTCCTCGCCTTTGTCTCTGTAAAATACAGCGCCCATGTTTATTTTTGCATTTTGGTTTTGTTGTTTTACTTTTGAGATAACATCTAATAGTTCTTCTTTTAAATAATCTAATTCATCTCCCATAGAACCTGTCGCATCAACCATAAATGCAATGTCGATTTTCTTTTCAGAATCTCTTTTATTATAGTTTTTAAGAGATAGATTGTTGTTTTTTAATTTGCTGTATTTCTGAATGTTGTCAAATGTTTCATTCCCGACTCTTACTTTTAAATTTTTCAGATCTGCTTTTTTAGAGTTCTTTAAAAGCGGCCATAATTCAGCATTCCCTTTATTATTTGTTCTCGAGGTCCAGACGATTTCGTTTTCGGAGTTAAGCAATGATACAGGTACGTCGACTACATTTTCTGAACCAGATTTTATATTCACAGATATTCGATCTCTTAAGTTATAATTCCAATAATTACGCATTTCTGAAAACTCAGAGTTTTCACTTATTGATTCCCAGAATGACCAATTATTTAAATCATTCCATTCTCCTGCAGTAATTTGACCAGCCTGAATTTGGAGCTGTTCTTTCGAACCTGCAGTTTCAGAATCGCTTGCATCTGTAGTTGCTGCGGCTTCATCTCGGCTTGCCGACTCAATTTTTACATCTGCAGATGATGTGCTGTCTGCCTTTTTGCAGGAAAAAAGTAAAAAGATTACCAAGAAGCATATAGTGCTTAATTTTACAAGTGTTTTCATAAAAGTTTTAATTGATTAAGTTTTTGATTGTTAATTGCACGTGAATTATTACAAAAACGAAGTATTAAAAAGCGTGCCAATAATTTTTAAACATTAGTTTTTTTTTGTTGTAATTTTGCGATTTAAAAATCTATTCATTTTTGAGAGTTTCAATTCATAAACATATTTCCAATCCAGCGCAATTTAAACAGCAGTTGATGAGCTGGTCACAGCAGTTTCGTGAGATCGTTTTTCTAGACAGCAATTCGTATCCGCAAGAATATTCAAGCTTTGATTTTATTTTGGCAGTGGATGCCTTTACCTCTTTAAAAACCGACTTTCAAAATGCGTTTGATGATTTAAAACAATATCAGCAAACAACCAAAGACTGGCTGTTTGGTTACCTTTCCTATGATTTAAAAAATGATATTGAAGATTTAAAATCCAATAATTTTGATGGGTTAGACTTTCCAGATTTATTTTTCTTTCAGCCAAAAAAAATATTTTTGTTGAAAGAAAATCAGCTCGAAATTCAATATTTAAACCTTTGTGATGATGAAATTGAAGATGATTTTAAGGATATAGTCGAAAGTCAAAAGTTGAAAGTCGAAAGTGGAGTGCCTATAAAAATTGAACAGCGTATTTCTAAAGAGTCATATGTTGAAAAAGTCAATAAAATGCTGCAGCATATTCATCTTGGTGATATGTATGAAGCGAATTTTTGTATGGAATTTTACAGTGAAAATGTTGTTATAAATCCGTTAGAAAAATTTCTAAAACTAAATGAAATTTCGCAAGCGCCATTTTCAGTATTCTTTAAAAATCATAAACAATATCTGCTTTCAGCTTCACCCGAAAGATACCTTAAAAAGAGGGGAGAAGATATTATTTCTCAGCCGATAAAAGGAACTTCAAAACGTTTTTCAGATCCAATCGAAGATCAGAAATCAAAAGAGTATTTAGAATCTGATGCAAAAGAACGAGCCGAAAACATTATGATTACAGATTTGGTTCGAAATGATTTGTCACATACTGCACAAAAAGGTTCCGTAAAAGTGACGGAGTTGTGCAAAATATATTCGTTTTTGCAGGTGCATCAAATGATTTCGACTATAACTTCAAAATTAGACGCCCAATATTCACCAGTTGATGTTTTAAAAACAACTTTTCCAATGGGAAGTATGACTGGAGCACCAAAGATTTCAGTTATGAAAATTATTGAAAATTTGGAAGAAACCAAGCGTGGTTTGTACAGCGGCGCTGTTGGTTATTTTACACCCGAAGGCGATTTTGATTTCAACGTTGTTATTAGAAGTATTTTTTACAATCAAGAAAATAAGTATGTTTCTTTTTCTGTTGGAAGCGCTATAACATCACTGTCAATACCTGAAAAAGAATACGAAGAGTGTTTGTTGAAAGCTAAAGCAATGCACGAAGTTTTGCAATAGAGATATTGCCACGAATTACAAGAATTTGCACTAATTACTTTTTCTCCAATTTTAGAAAAAATATAGCCACAGATTAAAATGATTAAAAAAAGCTGTGTAAATCTTTTTAATCTGTGGCGAAATAAAAAAAATAATTCGCGGAAATTAGTGTAATTCGTGGCGAAATAGCACGCTTAACATTTCATTTAAAAATAGATCGAATTTAATTTTTTACTTTTATCAAATGTTTTCAAAATTTCAAAATCATATCGTTTCAAGATTTCCATTTTTAGCAGAAAAAAAACTTTTTCTTGCTGTGAGCGGCGGTTTAGATAGTATGGTATTGTTGCATTTGTTAAAACAGCTGTCATACGAAATTGCTGTACTTCATTGTAATTTTCAGCTTCGCGGATTAGAAAGTTTTGGAGATCAGACTTTTGTCGAAAATTATTGCGATCAAAACAATATATCTGTATTTACAACTCAATTTGATACTGAAGCTTTTGCAAAAGACTACAAATTATCAACACAAGTTGCTGCTCGTGAACTTCGTTACAGCTGGTTTTATGAGCTTCTTGAAGAAAAAAACTTCGATTATATTTTAACAGCACATCACGCTGATGATAATTTGGAAACATTCATAATCAATTTGTCTCGAGGAACGGGATTGGATGGATTGAGTGGAATTCCACAGCAAAATGATAAAATAATACGTCCGCTTTTGCCTTTTTCAAGAGAAGAAATTTTGAAATATGCTGAAGAAAATAAGATAGAATGGCGTGAGGACAGCAGTAATGTATCCAATAAATACCTTAGAAATAAAATACGTCACGACTTAGTTCCGATTTTAAAAGAACTAAATCCAAACTTTTTAAATGCTTTTCAGAAAACACAGTCATATCTGCAAGAATCCCAGGTTATGGTTGGAGATGCTTCGATTATGATTTATCAGCAGGTTGCAAAGGAGGCTGGTGACGACATTCATTTCGATTTAAAAAAGCTTAAAAAATTACCCAATTATAAATCTTATTTGTATCAATGGCTTCATGAATTTGGTTTTTTAGCGTGGAATGATATTTATGATTTGGTAAATGGGCAGTCGGGTAAACAAGTTTTCTCGGCGGAGTTCAGACTGTTGAAAAACAGGGATATTTTGATTTTGAGTCCCATTTCTGAAATGTCAGAAAAGGAGCAGTTCGAAATTAATGAAAATGAAAAAGAAGTTAATTTTCCCTTAAAGTTAAAGCTTTGTAACGTAGGTCACATAACAATAGATTCAAATAGAGTTATATTTGTCGACGCCGATAAAATCCAATTTCCATTAGTTTTACGTAAATGGAATGAAGGAGATGTTTTTCATCCGTTTGGAATGCACGGAAAATCAAAAAAAGTGAGCAAGCTTTTTAAAGATGAGAAGCTATCTCTAATTGAAAAGGAACAAACTTGGATTTTATGTTCAGATGATAAAATAGTCTGGGTGGTTGGCATTAGACAGGATGAACGTTTTAGAATAGAAAAAACCTCAAATAAAATACTTAAAATAGAACTACAATAATGAATTTTACTCAATCTAATCAAGCAGGAATGCTACAAAGTTTCAGGAGCAAATCGATTTTATTTTTACTGTTTTTCATTTTTGCCTTTGCAAAAAGTAATGCTCAAATTTTAGAGCCGGTTAAATGGACCGCAAAAATTGAAAAAAAATCAGGAAACAATGCAGTATTGATTTTTGATGGAACGATCGAAAAAGACTGGCATATGTA
The DNA here is from genome assembly GCF_044005885.1 of Flavobacterium sp. FlaQc-30. Lineage (NCBI taxonomy): Bacteria > Pseudomonadati > Bacteroidota > Flavobacteriia > Flavobacteriales > Flavobacteriaceae > Flavobacterium > Flavobacterium sp. FlaQc-30. Next base: position 206,740 of record NZ_JBIPCO010000006.1, read on the forward strand.
TTCGCAGTTTACGCCAGACGGCGGGCCGCTTGCGTTGGAAATTACTTTTAAGAATCAAAAAGGAAATTACGAATTAGTTGGAAAAGCAAAAGAGGGTAAAACCAAAACGGCTTTTAATGATGTTTTTGGTGTAAATGAAACTTTTTTTGAAGGAAAAGCTCATATTGAACAAGAAATAAAAATCATAAACCCAAATTTAAAAACAGTTGATGTAGATTTTGATTTTCAGGTTTGTAAGGAGGTTTGTATCAATTCGAGCAAGAAATTCTCAATTGCAGTTCCTTCAACGTTCAAAATGAATGAGGTTCCTGCGGTTGCAGAATCCAAACTGGACGAAACGAAAGTAACTGGAATAGCTGTTGATACGGTAAGTAAAACAACAGCAGTAGAGAAAGTAGAACCAGCAAAAGTTGATAATGAAGCTGCTAAAGCTGTTGATGATGTACAGAAACCAGCTCCTGCAAGAAGTTTGTGGTCAATCTTTTTTATTGCTTTTATCTCAGGATTTGCGGCTTTATTGACGCCTTGCGTTTTCCCAATGATCCCAATGACGGTAAGTTTCTTTACGAAGCAAAGTAAAAGCAGAGCAAAAGGTATTAGAAATGCTGTAATATACGGACTTTCGATTATTGCTATTTATGTAATTTTAGGGTTAATTGTAACGAAGATATTTGGTGCAGACGCTTTAAATGCGTTATCAACAGATGTATGGTTTAACTTGATTTTCTTTGTAATCTTAATCATTTTTGCTACTTCATTTTTGGGAGCTTTTGAAATTATGCTGCCAAATTCATGGGCAAACAAAGCAGATCAGCAAGCTGATAGAGGCGGAATAATTGGAATTTTGTTCATGGCTTTGGCTTTGGCAATTGTATCATTCTCTTGTACGGGGCCAATTGTTGGGACTTTATTAGTTGAGGCTGCTTCAAACGGAGGAATTGCTCCAATTGTTGGAATGTTAGGTTTTTCATCAGCTTTAGCTTTACCATTTATGTTGTTCGCGATGTTCCCAGGTTGGTTAAATTCGTTACCAAAATCTGGCGGATGGTTAAATACAGTAAAAGTTGTTTTAGGATTCTTAGAATTGGCTTTGGCATTTAAATTTTTATCAAATGCTGACTTGGTTCTGCAATTACACTTTTTAGAAAGAGAAGTTTTTATCGCGATTTGGATTGCTATTTTTGCGGCTTTGACTTTGTATTTATTCGGAAAAATTACCTTGCCGCATGATAGTCCGTTACATCATATTTCAGTAGGAAGATTGTATTTAGGATTGCTTACGCTTGTGTTTACAGTGTATTTAATTCCAGGGCTTTGGGGAGCACCTTTAAAATTAATCAGTGCGTTTCCGCCGCCGCCGCAATATAGCGAAAGCCCATTTGGTGTAGGAGGAAGCTCAGCAGGTGGAAGCAGTAGTACAGAAGCGGTGAAAGGAATGCCGGAAGGTGCTGAATTAGGGCCTCATGGAATTATGGTTTTTCATGATTATGAAGATGGATTGGCGTATGCAAAATCAATCAACAAACCAATTATGTTAGATTTTACTGGTTATGCTTGTGTAAACTGTAGAAAGATGGAGAATAATGTTTGGTCTGAACCAACGATTCTGCCAATTTTAAAGAATGATGTTGTTTTGATTTCTTTATACGTTGATGATAAACGTGAATTGCCAGTAGAGGAACAATTTGTAACGGCTTCTGGAGATAAAATTATTACGGTTGGTGATAAATGGACGGATTTTATGATCTCAAAATATAAAACGAATACACAGCCTTTGTATATAATTACAGATTTAGAAGGAAATAATTTGAATGCTTCTAAACCAACAATTAGTTATGTAAGTGCAGACGAATATTTACACTGGCTGAAAGAAGGGATTTCAAACTTTAAATAGTTTTAGAATAAAGAATATCTTAAATGCTGTAATTTGAAAGTTATAGTTATTGTATAAGGAAGAATTTAATTCAAACAAAAAGCACTCTAAGTTTTACTTAGAGTGCTTTTTTATTTAAAGGCAAAAGGGGAAATTGATTCTTATAAAAACTCTCCGTGTTGAGAGATATCTAATCCTAATTCTTCTTTTTCTTCAGTAACTCTTAGAGGAGTAATTTTGTTTACGATAAAGAATAAAGCGTAAGAAGCAACAAAAGCAAAGATCGATACCACTACTAATGCTGTCAATTGGTTGATAAACAATGTAGGTGTGCCAAAAACTAAACCTTGATTGTCTCCAACAGCAGGGTTGATAGCTTTTGAAGCAAATACTCCGGTTAACAGCATACCTACCATACCACCAACACCGTGACAAGCAAATACATCAAGAGCGTCGTCAATTTTTCCTTTAGGGAATTTGCTTACTACAAGATTACTTACAATAGCAGCAAATGCACCAATAAAGATAGCGTGAGATATACTTACGAAACCAGCTGCAGGTGTAATAGCAACAAGACCTACAACAGCCCCTATACAAGCACCAAGCGCAGATAATTTGTGACCTAAAATTTTATCTAAGAAAACCCAAGCCATAGCGGCAGCGGCAGCAGCAACAGTTGTTGTTCCTAATGCTTGCACAGCTAAACCATTTGCTCCTAAAGCTGATCCGGCGTTAAAACCAAACCATCCAAACCATAATAAACCAGTTCCTAACAACACATAAGTAATTCTGGCAGGATTAACTTTTTGTACTTTTCTTTTTCCTAAAAAGATTGCTCCGGCAAGAGCTGCCCAACCTGCACTCATATGTACAACAGTTCCTCCTGCAAAGTCAAGAACTCCCATTTTAAAGAAAACTCCATCAGGATGCCATGTCATATGTGCTAAAGGAGAATATATGAAAATGATAAATAAAACCATGAATAACAAGTAAGCCCAAAAACGTACACGTTCTGCAAATGCACCAGTAATTAAGGCAGGTGTAATGATTGCAAATTTTGCCTGAAATAATGCGAATAACATAAACGGAATTGTTGGTGCAAGGCTCCATGCTGTGCTGGTTCCAACACCTTCAAAGAATAAGTTGTATGATGGATTTCCGATGATTCCTCCAATTGAAGGACCAAAAGCTAATCCAAAGGCAACCACAACCCATAGAATTGTAACGATTACCATTGCCATAAAACTTTGAAGCATTGTGCTGATAACGTTTTTCTTACCTACCATTCCGCCATAGAAAAAACCTAATCCAGGAGTCATTAACAATACAAACGCCGTCGCAACGATCATCCAGGCAGTATCTCCTGTATCAAACTTTACCGCTTCTGCAGGAATTGGGTTATCTGCAATGATAAAATTTGATATAAAGGTTAGTACTAAAATAGTGATAAGAATCACACTTAAAATAATTTTTCGCATAGTTATTTAGTTTTAAAATTTTTGATAAAAGTATAAAATCATTCAATACCCCATAAAAAAATAGGGGTAACTGTTTTATTTTTATTAAATTTTCATTTTGACCCCTATAATTTTAAATCTATTTCTTAAAATAAACTTAAAATTTACAATTTGTTAATCGTTGGAACGTGATTTATACTGTTTGTGGGTTTTGTTAACAAAAAAACGTAAGAATAGTTTTGTTTTTAAGAGTAACTATGTGTAAATAATTGAAAAATGTTGAAAAAGTGATTTTATTTGTAAATAAAAAAGGCATCAGATGAATTATTCAAATGATGCCTTTTTGGGAAATAACTAAGGGTTTATTTCTGATTGAACTTTGCCTTAAATTTATCGTTTAATTTTGTTTGGAAAGTTTCTAAAATAATGGTTCTACCTTGAATAAAAGCGCTCGTTAATTTATTTGTTCTCATATCCAGTGCATCACCTTCGGAGATAAATAAAGTGGCATCTTTACCTGTTTCTAATGTTCCGCAGCTAGTATCAATGCCAAGTAGCTTTGCTGTATTTAAAGTTATGAGCTGTACCGCTTTTTCTTTATCTAAACCAAAAGCGGCACAAGTTCCTGCTAAAAACGGAAGGTTTCTAACACTCATACGTTCATGATCTCCGCTGTTTTCTAATCCTACCACGATACCTTTGTCCGTTAAAACCTTGGCCATTTTATAAGGAAGGTTTACATCTTGATCATCACTTGTAGGCATATCGTGTACACGTCTTAATAAAACACCTACGTTGTATTTTTGCAATGCATCAGCTGCTTTGTAAGCTTCAAATCCTCCAACAATAACAATCTTTTTAATTTGATTGTCAATTGCTAATTGAATGGCATCTACAATTTGCTTTTCTTCATCTGCATGAATATAAAGCGTTTGTGTTCCATCAAAAAGACCTTTTGTAGCTTCAAGAACAATATTTCTTTCTTTACTTGCAGCTTGATTGTAGACTTTGGCATTTATTAAAAATGCATTTATTTCTTCGGCTTGTTTAGGATAATCTTTATTTGCTTCAATTAGTCCAGGTTCAAACCATGAACCAGATCTTTTAAAACTAGATGGAAAATTAAGATGAATTCCGTCATTCTCTTTTACAATAGCATCCTGCCAGCTCCAAGCATCTAATTGAACAATAGAAGAAGTTCCTGAAATCCTGCCGCCTCTTGGCGTAACCTGTGCGATTAAGATGCCATTTGGGCGAACGGTTTCAACAACCTTAGATTCTGAATTATAAGCAATAATACTTCTCACATTCGGATTGAAACTACCAATTTCTTCTTGATCGTCTGATGATTTTACAGCATCAATTTCGACTAATCCTAAGGTAGTGTTTGCTGCTATAAATCCTGGGTAAACGTGTTTCCCACTGGCATCGATAGTAGTATCATAAGCGTTGGCAGCTAATCTGATCGTTGTTGCATCTGCGACCAAGGTAATTTTTCCGTCTTTAAACCCAATAGCACTGTTTTGAATTACGGTACCGTTGCCTAAATGTGCAGTGGCATTTAAAATCAAAACAGATTTAGTTTGTTTTGGTGCCGGAATTTGCTGTGCATATATTGAAACAGAAGCAAAAAGAACAGGCAGCAGTTTATAAATATATTGATGTATCATGTTGTCTTTTTTTATTATTTTGAAATTTTTAAAAGCGTTATAACTGTTCTAAAGTGTCACAGTGATATTCTTTTTTTTCTTTTCGCGTTGGCTGCTGTGTGCTGTTTCCTTTGTTTTTTTCTTGCAGCATTTGTCCAATCAGTTCATTTCTTTCTTTTGTAATTGCCAATTGTTTTTGTGCATCTTTTTCAAGATCAAAATAGACAACTCCTTCAATGATTGTTTTTTCTGCTTTGGCATAAATAGATAATGGATTTTCGCTCCATAATACAACATCTGCATCTTTACCCACTTTTAAACTTCCTACTTTATCATCGATGTGTAGTAGTTTAGCAGGATTTAGAGTTACAAACTTCCAAGCTTCTTCTTCAGAAATATTCCCGTATTTAACTGCTTTTGCAGCTTCTTGATTCAATCTTCGCGACATTTCCGCATCATCTGAGTTGTAAGCCACTACCAATCCTTCATTGTGCATAATTGGTCCGTTAAACGGAATGGCATCATTTACTTCAAATTTATAAGCCCACCAGTCAGAGAATGTCGAAGCGCCAACACCGTGCTCCTTCATTTTATCAGCAACTTTGTAACCTTCGAGAATATGAGTAAATGTATTTACCTTGAAATTAAACTTTTCGGTAACATTCATTAACATTAAAATTTCAGATTCTACGTAAGAGTGACAGGTAATAAAACGTTCTTTATTTAAAATTTCTGCAATGGTTTGCAGTTCTAGATCAACTCTCGGTGCTTTTCCTTTTTTAGAGCCGGTATTGAATTTTTTCCAGTTTTCATCATATTCTTTTGCAAGTTGAAAATAATCAGTAAAAACTTGTTCAACTCCCATTCTGGTTTGTGGAAAACGAGTAGGATTATCAATTCCCCAATTGGCTTGTTTAACATTTTCTCCCAATGCAAATTTGATAAACTTAGGCTGATTTTTATACAACATTTCGTCTGGAGAAGAACCCCATTTCCATTTTACAATTGCAGAACGTCCACCAATAGGGTTTGCTGATCCGTGTAATAATTGCGAAATAGTTACACCTCCTGCAAGATCTCTATAAATATTGATGTCTTCAGAGTTTACAACATCTTGAATAGTAACTTCGGCAGTAGAATTATGTCCGCTCTCATTTACACCTTTTGAAATGGCAATATGAGAGTGCTCGTCGATAATACCGCTTGTAATATGCTTACCTTTTGCATCAATAATAGTTGCAGAAGCATCAGAGATATTTTTGCCAACAGCAACGATTTTTCCGTTTTTTATTAAAACATCAGTTTCCGTTAAAATCCCATCTTTTTCATTCGTCCAAACAGTAGCATTTTTAAACAATAAAGTTTGTGCAGTTTGTTTTTTAGCATCTCCAAAAGCAATATTAGGATACGTTACAGGAATAATACTATTAGGTTTTTCTACTTTAGCAGAATCTTTTACAGCAACAAACGGACTTGTTTTTACTGCATTCCAAACTAATTCATCTCCATTAGATAAAACCGCTTTTCCAGACAAACTTTCAGGTTTTTCGATAAATCCTGTTAAACGAGTAAAAGTAGATTTAGTAGAATCTGCTGGTTTAATAACTAGAGAAATCCAATTTTTAGAAACTCCAAAAGTTGTTTTTAGTTTTTTGGCATCAACGGTAGTTATTTCAGATTTAGGACTATCGGCAGTTCCGTTAATTTTCCATTTGTAACTGTCCTTTCCAATAGTTAAATCATAATTACCGCGAATATCTTTTGCATTAATATCGGTTACTATAAATTTATTTCCTTGAACCCAGTTTTCAAATAAGATTGTTTTTTCGTCAAAAACCTCTCCCGAAGTAATAATGAAATTGGCATAACTGCCTGTTTTTAAACTTCCAACTTCATTGCTTTTTCCTAAAATAGCAGCAGGAATTGTAGTTAGTGCTTCTAATGCTTTTGTTTTATCAAAACCATATTTAATTGCTTTTAAAAGATTAGGTTTAAAATCTTCTATTTTTTTTAGCTTGTCTGTAGTCAAGGCAAAAACAATTCCGTTGTCTGAAAGTACTTTTAAGTTCGTTGGTGCTTGATTCCAAAAGCGCATATCAGCCAGTTCAATCTGATTGGATAAATATGGATTTGTAACATCATATGCTTCTGGAAAACTTATCGGGATAATAAATTTAGCATTTGTACTTTTAATTTCTTCTATTCTTTCAAATTCATTACCGCTTCCTTTTAGAACATAGTTTAAACCAAATTCTTTGGCAATTTTTGCTGCTCTTAAGCTGTTTAATTTGTCTTCTGAAGCAAAAATTTGAACTAGTTTTTCATTGTTTGCCAATGCTTCTAAAGATAAATCTTTGGTTTCAGAATTTCCTTTTTTGTACCAATCCAAATCTAAATACATTTGGCGTAACAATGCCATCATACCCATTAATGAGCTTGGATAAGCTTGATTCGTTAGTGCACTTCTGGTAAAGGCAAAATGGTTGGTCAATTTGTTGGCAATAATTTGTTTGCTGTTATCAGTATTGTTTAAAGCAACCAAAGCACCGGTTCCTTGAGCAACTCCATCAGGAATATGCGTTCCAACAACTCCAAAACCCGCTTTTAATAATTCTTCGGCTTTAGGCTGGTCGTATTTAAAAGTTTCATAGGAGTTTACTTCTGGAAGTATACTTTCGTTCCAGTAATAACCAGTTTTTTTAGTGTCATACAAAGGGCTGCGGTCACGTCCTCGCGTCAAGTTAGATTTTGGTTTTTCGACTCCAAAAGAAGTATAAATATCAATAAACGAAGGATAAATTGTTTTTCCTGTCAGATCAATTGTAATACTGTTTTTAGGAATCGAAATTGTATTTCCAACGGCAACAACTTTACCGTCTTGAATGAGTAAAGTTCCTTTTTCGATTTTTTGCGTTGGAGTTACATAAATCGTTGCATTGGTGAATACTGTGTAGTTTTTGATTTTGTTATGTACACTTTCATTAACAGGGAAATAATCTTGCGCATGTATTTTTGTTAAAAACATGGTCAAAAAGAGTAATAGTACAGGTTTTTTCATGGATAATTGGGCTAATTTTTCATAAAAATAACAATTATTAGTATTTAAGCAAGCGTAAAATTTGAAAAGTGTTTTTTGTTAGGTAGAAATTAATAACTGGCTCAGTTAAAACAGAAGCTTAAAATTTTTATGTAGTAAAATATTTACAAATAATAACAAGGTTTCCGTTTAAATTAAATACTTTTACTTTTCATTAAAGATATTATGTTAGTAAAAGTTTACGGAAGTGCTGTTTTTGGAGTTGAAGCAACAACGATTACGATCGAGGTGCATATGGATAAAGGAATTGGTTATCATTTAGTTGGTCTTCCTGATAATGCAATTAAAGAAAGTAGTTTTAGAATTGCGGCAGCGCTTAAAAACAATGGATTAAGCTTACCAGGAAAAAGAATCACAATAAATATGGCACCCGCCGATCTTCGTAAAGAAGGTTCTGCCTATGATTTACCTCTTGCAATGGGGATTTTGGTTGGTTCAGATCAAATAAAAGCGTCAGAAATTGAACAGTATATTATTATGGGAGAACTTTCTCTTGACGGAAGTTTGCAACCTATTCGAGGCGCTTTGCCTATTGCTATAAAAGCAAAAGAAGAAGGATATAAAGGTTTCTTTCTGCCCATTCAAAATGTAAAAGAAGCGGCAATTGTTGCCGGTTTAGATGTTTACGGTGTTTCTAATCTACAAGAAATAATTGATTTTTTTGATGGAAAAGGTACTCTTGAACCAACAGTAATTGATACTCGAGAAGAGTTTTACAAAACACTAGATTTTCCTGAACATGATTTTTCTGATGTTCGCGGACAGGAAAGTATAAAACGTTGTATGGAAATTGCTGCGGCAGGAGGGCATAATATTATTTTAATTGGTCCGCCCGGAGCGGGTAAAACGATGCTCGCAAAACGTGTCCCGAGTATTTTACCGCCAATGACATTGCGAGAAGCACTTGAAACTACTAAAATTCACAGTGTTGCCGGAAAGTTGAAAGAAGTAGGTTTAATGAATCAGCGCCCCTTTAGAAGTCCGCATCATACTATTTCGAATGTGGCACTAGTTGGAGGAGGAAGTTATCCGCAGCCGGGAGAAATTTCAATGGCACATAATGGCGTTTTGTTTTTAGACGAATTGCCAGAATTTAAACGTGATGTTTTAGAAGTAATGCGGCAGCCGTTAGAAGATCGTGAAGTAACAATTTCAAGAGCGAAATTTACCGTAACTTATCCCTCATCATTTATGCTTGTGGCGAGTATGAATCCCAGTCCGAGTGGTTTTTTTAATGATCCAAGTATGCCAAATACTTCATCGCCGCACGAAATGCAGCGTTACATGAGCAAAATTTCTGGCCCGCTTTTAGATCGAATCGATATTCATATTGAAGTTACACCAGTTCCATTTGATAAATTAGCTGACGACCGAAAAGCTGAAAGCAGTGTCGAAATTCGTAAGCGTGTCACAGCAGCACGTGAAATTCAGACCAAACGTTTTGAAAACGTAGAAAACATTCATTATAATGCACAAATGAGCAGTAAACTTATTAGGGAGTTTTGTGCTTTAGACGAACAATCTAAAGAACTTTTAAAAACGGCAATGGAACGTTTAAATCTTTCTGCAAGAGCTTACGATAGAATTTTGAAAGTATCCCGCACGATTGCCGATTTAGATAATTCAGAAAATATAATTTCGCAGCATATCGCCGAAGCAATTCAATATCGAAGTTTGGATCGTGAGGGATGGTTGGGGTAATTTTAGATTTCAGATTGTAATATTTTGTAGAGAAAATTTGATAAAGTTCTGCGCAATCTTGTCATTCCGAGGAACGAGGAATCTTCATAAGAAACTCGACAAAGATTGAGTCTTTTGATTGCGGAGCTACTGATGAAGATTCCTCGTTCCTCGGAATGACAAACTGAATTTTTAATTCAATTCAATTCAACTCTATAAAATCCTCAATATGTATTTCCTCCAAAAAAACAGCATCGTGCGAAACCACAATTAAAGTTCCTTTATATTCATTAATTGCGGCCGTCAAAATTTCGATATTTTGAATGTCAAGATTGTTTGTTGGTTCATCCAAAATAATAATATCCGGAGCTTGATTATTAATTGTTAAACAACAAAGCATTAAGCGCATTTTTTCGCCTCCGCTTAAAACCGAGCTGGATTTATTCCAGTCATTTTGTAAAAACAGAAACTTGTTGAGTTTCATTTTTATATCATGTTCCTGTAAACCCGAAATATTAAATTTTTGAGCCTGTTCGTAAACCGAAATTCCATTTTCGATAAGTGAATAATCCTGATCGATATAAATAATTTTCGAATCGGCTTTGTAGATTGTTCCTGTTTTAGGATGCAATTCACCCATGATTATTTTAATCAAAGTTGTTTTTCCAGAACCATTTAAACCTTTCAACGCCACACGTTGTCCACTTAGAATTTGGAAACTAAGAGGTTCTTTCCATAGCAAATGATCTTTGTAACGGTGGTTAATAGCAGTTGCTGAAAAAAGTGTTTTGCCTTTATGCAAATCTGTTTTGGCAAAGCCAAATTTCATTAGATCAATATCAGGTAAAGAGGATCTCAATTCCTGTAATTCGGTTGATATTCCGCTAATTTTTTCAGCATGAACACCTTTCGTTTTAGCGGTACTGTTTTCGGCATTGTTGCGCAAAGTATTCATCATAATTCGAGAAACTCCGGCTTTCTTTTGCTTCTTTTCACCGCGGGAATCAAGTTTGTTTTGACGCTCGAGCGTTTCACGTTCTTTCTCTTTTGCTTTGCGTAAAGCCTTTTCTTTACCCTGAATATCTTGACTTAAAGCATTATTTTCGATACGTTTTTGTTCAGTATAAAAATCGTAGTTGCCACCATAAATCGTAATTCCGTATTTTGATAATTCGTAAACCGAATGCAATAAATTAAGCAGTTTTCGATCGTGACTTACAACAATCAAAGTTGAAGAAGTACTTTTTAGAAAATTGTATAGCAATTCTCTTCCCGAAACATCCAAATGATTACTTGGCTCATCTAGTAAAACCTGTTCAGGCTGATGAATTGAAATTCCGGCTAGAAAAACTTTTGCTTTTTGCCCGCCGCTCAGTGTTTCCAATTTCTGATTCCAATTTAAATCTTGCAATTGCCAATATTGCATTGCTTCATTACAGCGATCTTCAATTGTCCAGTCGTCGTTTAAAGTGCTGAGATTTTCTTCGGAAACATTTCCGTTTAGAATTTCCCGAAGCGCACTCAATTTATCTTCAACCTGCAAAGCCTGAGCAATACTAAGATGATTAAACTGTCCGAATATTTGTGGCAGATAATAAGGCTTAGAATCCGTTTTTAATATTCCGTCGGCAGGTTGTAATTCACCCGCAATAATTTTTAATAATGTTGATTTTCCAACGCCGTTGCTTCCTATTAAAGCAATTTTTTCGCGAGGATTAACTGTAAGAGTGATTTTATCAAACAGCAAATCTTTGTTTGAATGCAGATATGAGATATTTTGTAAAATAACCATAATTTCTTTCTTTAAGGAATAAACAAATGAGCAAGCCTTTTGCAGCTTACCTTAAAATTGTCTGAAAGAAATTTTTAATCACATAAAGTTTGTGCGGTTTATTTAGTGTGGCAAAGATATAAAAAAAAATTTTTAAGATTTGAATTCCAGATTATTCAAATTTTAAGTTGGCGTTTTTAGACATTAAATAGGAAGTGAGTTTTTTTATTTTTCCGTTTTCCATTTCAAAAACATCACAAAAAACGGCGTCCAGTTTGTTACCATTTTTCATATTTCCTTGAACAGCGCCTTCGGCAATTACAATGTCATTTTCTTCGATTAATTTTATAATTTGAATCGTTGGACTGCCAACAAAATTGTCATTTTCAATTTCTTTGTCAAAAGCTTCTTTACCCACATGCTGATATATTCCAGGCATTTCCCAAACTACATCATCAGTAAGACAGGCAAGAATTCTTTTATGATCGCTTACTATAAAAGCAGCCATATATTCGTTTACAGTTTGTTTATTTGGTGTCATGATTGGTTTGGGTTTTTAATAAGTGGTTGATTATTATTGGTTTATTCTCAATTGAACTATGAAAAAATGAATTGTCTTTTTTATCATATAAGAAAGTTTGTTAAATATAGTGATTTTAAAATATGGAAACTTGTTCTAAAAATAGTTAAAGATATTATGCAGATGTTTAAGTAAGATGTTGTGTATAAATGTTGACATATTGAAAAAATAGAAGAAAAAAAGTATTTCAAATGTTAAAATTGAAAATTTAAGGAAAATAGTTTACTATCTGATATTTATCATGTTACAGAATTTAATTACCCTATAAATTTGATAGGAAATATTAAGGGAAAATATCATGAATAAATTTTTGAATTATTTATTGCCGCCACGTAAATGGGTACCCTTTGTTATAATGGCAGTTGGAATAGGAATGGGATTGTTTGCCTATTTATTATATGTTTCAAATGCGGTATCCTATCTATCAGATGAACCCAAAACATGTGTTAACTGTCATGTAATGACTCCTTTTTATGCTACTTGGCAGCATAGTTCTCATGGTAAGGTTACTACTTGTAATGATTGTCATGTACCGCAAGATAATCCTTTTAATAAATATTTTTTTAAGGCAAAAGACGGTATTTATCACGCTACAGTTTTTACATGGCGCGCAGAACCTCAAGTTATTCAAATTAAGGAAGCGGGAACAGATGTAGTTCAAAATAATTGCCAGCGCTGCCACAGCGATCTTAATGCAAACGTAAGCACAAAAGGAGTGACTTTAGAAAGTAAGCAGCACGGAGCGGGAAAATTGTGCTGGGATTGCCATCGTGAAGTGCCGCATGGAAGAGTAAATAGTTTGTCATCTGTACCAAACGCAAGAGTTCCTTTGTTAGAATCGCCAATTCCAGAATGGCTGCAAAAACAAACGGATAGTACAGCTGTGTCTAAAAAGAAAACAAATCAAACCAAATAAATAATTAAAATACAAATATAATTATGGCACCACTAAAAGAAATTATAAAAAATAAACCATGGTTAGGCTGGGTAATGTTTGGCGTTACGATGCTGATTGTTTTTATGTTGGGTTTACTCGTAAACAGTGTTATGGAACGTCGCACAGAAGCTTTGTTTGTAAATAAAGTACTTAGTCCTGTGGGCGAATTTGAGTCAAGAAATGAAGTTTGGGGAGAAAATTATCCTCGTGAATTTCAAACCTATTATGAAACCGCAGATACTACTTTTGTAAGTAAATACGGTGGCGGTAAAATGAGAGATATGCTGCATGAAGATCCACGCATGGTTGTACTTTGGGCAGGATATGGTTTTGCCAAAGACTACAATCAAGGACGAGGGCATTTTTATGCTTTAGAAGATATATATAATACTTTAAGAACTGGAGCACCAAAAGGTCCGCAAGATGGTCCGCAGCCTTCAAGCTGCTGGGTGTGTAAATCACCAGATGTGCCTCGTATGATGGATAAATTAGGAATTGACGAGTTTTATAAGCAGACTTGGGCGGCTTTAGGACCAGAAATTGTAAACCCAATAGGTTGTGCTGATTGTCATGATTCTAAAACCATGAATTTAAAAATTACACGTCCAGCCTTAATTGAAGCGTTTAAAGAGCAAGGAAAAGATATTACTAAGGCAACACAAAATGAAATGCGTTCGCTTGTTTGTGCTCAATGTCATGTTGAATATTACTTTGACAAAAAATCGGTAGAAGGTGCAACCAAAGTAAAATTTCCTTGGAAAAATGGTATGAAAGCTGAGGATATGGAAAAATATTATGATGATATTGAATTCTCAGACTTTACTCATGCATTAAGTAAAGCGCCAATTATAAAAGCACAGCATCCTGATTATGAAATTCATCAAATGGGAATTCATGGACAAAGAGGTGTTTCATGTGCTGATTGCCATATGCCTTATAAAAGCGAAGGCGGACAAAAGTTTACAGATCATAAAATACAATCACCGCTTAATAATGTAGCAAATTCTTGTCAGGTTTGTCATCGTGAGGAAGAAAAAACACTGATAGCAAATGTAAACGAGCGTCAGGAAAAAATTCACCAAATACGAATTGAGTTAGAGGATCAATTGGTAAAAGCTCATTTAGAGGCAAAACTTGCGTGGGATAAAGGAGCAACAGATGTACAGATGAAAAATATCCTCAAATTAATTCGTCAAGCACAATGGCGTTGGGATTTTGCGGCGGCATCACACGGAGGATCATTTCATGCTCCGTTAGAAACGGCAAGAATTATTACCAATGGTTTGAATAAAGCAGCCGAAGCAAGAATTGGTTTGAGTAAAGTACTAGCTGCATTAGGACAAACAGGACCAATACAATATCCTGATATTTCGACTAAAGAAAAAGCACAGCAGTTTATAGGCTTAGATATGAGCAAGGAAAGAGCTGATAAAGCTGAATTTAAAAAAACAGTTTTACCAAAATGGTTAGAAGAAGCAAAGAAAAAATAAAAAATATTACAGTTAAACAGTATTAAGTAGCATTGAGAAAGGGTTGAGCAAATTTTGATTAATTGTGAAACCCTTTTCAAGTTACATTTTTCAAATTTCGGAGTAAAAAATGAGAATAGTTAATTTAGAAAAAGATAAAATTCCTAAAAAAAGACTCTGGCATTATCCGTGGGATTATAAGGAATCGTTTATAATAGCCGCTGGTTTATTAGTAACAGGTTATTTGCTGCAAATAACCACTAGAACTAATATAAAAGCTGTAAGTGCCCCCGTAAATTATATCATTGGAGCCTTATTTATTGTAATGTTATGTTTACTGCATTTTACTAGTAAAACGCATCCTTGGGTAAAATGGCTGCGATCTGTGCCCGCCTCAGTTAGTGCGATTGGTTTAGTTTTAATTCAGGCAGTTATTATGGGAACATTGCCTCAGCAAAATTTTGTCGAAGGTGTAAAACCAGATCTATTTGGTTTTTCGTTCGTGCTGAATAGTTGGCCTTTTATCATAGCACAATTGTATTTTTTGATCACTTTGGGACTTGCAACTCTTAACCGAATAGTACCATGGCAATGGAAAAATTGGGGGTTTGTATTAAATCATTTAGGACTTTTTATTGCTATGACTGCAGGGATTTTAGGAAGTGGAGATCTGCAGCGTTATACCATGAATCTATACGAAAAACAATTAGTATGGGGTGCCGAAAATGAAAAAGGAAATAAGGTTCCGATGCCGATTGCATTTGAACTTACCAGTTTTAACATGGAAACTTTTGCTCCAAAACTGGCCTTTGCTGATATTACAAATAACAGTATTGAAACAAAAGGTATTAATGCTCTAAGAATGATTAGTAAAGGAGATGAATACAACTATAAAGGCTATAAAATTAAGATTGTTAATTATATTGAAGACAGCAAATTTACAGGGAATGGTTATTTTCATGTAAATGAAGAAGGAGCAGCACCGGCGGCTTTGATTGAAGTAAAATCGGCTGCAATTGATACTACTGCCTGGATTAGCTGCGGAAGTTTTGCAACAGAATATTCGTATTTGCAATTAACTAACAAGGAGGCAATTGTAATGTTGCAGCCTGAGGCAAAAAAATACAGTTCTTATGTTAATGTATTTGTAAAAGATGGAAAAAATGATAAAACAGTAATAGAAGTTAATAAACCTTATAAAGTTGACGGATGGAAAGTTTATCAATTAAGTTATGATGAAAAGTACGGAAAATGGTCTAAGTTAAGCGTTATCGAATTGGTCCGTGATCCTTGGCTGCCCATTGTTTATACAGGAATCTTTATGATGATAATTGGGGCTGTTTATTTAATTTTTAAAGGAAGAAGTATTGTTAAGTAATAGAAATCTTGTTTTAAGGAAAATGTTGTATGTAAATAAAAGTTTTTAAATGAATTATTGGATCTATTTTTCTCATTATGCTGCCGCAGCGATAATTTGCTGGCTGTTTTGTATGTTTTTTCAGCTGTTAAAAAGTACAAGGCAAAAAACATTTTTAATAATTACTATTGCCTCATTAGGCGGATTATTAATGCTCCTGTTTACTCTTAACTTGTGGCAGCATTTAGGACGTCCTCCAATGCGAACACTTGGAGAAACCAGACTTTGGTATGCTGTTTTTTTACCAATTATTGGAATAATAACTTATATAAGGTGGCAGTATAAATGGTTATTAAATTATAGTTTGGTAATGGCTGCCATATTTTTAACCATTAATTATCTTAATCCAGATACTTACAATAAAGCTTTAATGCCAGCTTTGCAGAGTGTTTGGTTCGTACCTCATGTATTAGTGTATATTTTTTCATATGCTTTGCTTGCCGCTTCTTCTATTGCCGCTTGTTACGGTTTGTTTGAATATTATCGAGGCAATTACAAAAACACCATACTTGATCTAGCCAATAATCTTGTTTATGTAGGGTTTGGTTTTCTTTCCTTAGGGCTTCTATTTGGAGCGTTATGGGCAAAAGAAGCTTGGGGACACTATTGGACATGGGATCCGAAAGAAACTTGGGCTATGCTGACTTGGCTAGGGTATTTAATTTATATACATATACGATATCGCTACCCAGACAGCGTTAAACCTATTTTAATAACTTTGGCGATGGCATTTATAGTTTTGCTTCTTTGCTGGTTTGGAGTTAATTATATGCCTTCAGCTGCACAAAGTGTACATACATACTCAAATACATAAATAAAGTAGAGTAGTTTATATTAATTACTGTTTTTTAGAAATATTCCAGAAACTCATTTTTCTTCGTGTAACAAAGCCTAGTTTTTCATAGAGTTTTATTGCTCCAAGATTAGTTTCAACAACGTGTAAAAACGGAATTTTGCCTTCATCAAAAATATTGTTTACAACGAGTGATGTCAATTGTTTGGCGTAACCTTTTCCAGTATGATCTGGATGTGTTATAATGGCGCTGACTTCGGTAAAGTTGTTCATTTTCATTCGTTCGCCTGCAATGGATACTAACTTTCCATCAATAAAAATTCCGTAATAATTACCCAATAAAAAGGTATTGGTTTTAAAATACCCAGGTTGAACCAAATTTACCAATTCAAATAATTCTTCTTTATGTTTTTCAGTGAGTTTAATAATTTCATTATCAAATGTTATTTGAACTTTTTCACGAACAATCATTTGAAGACAAACGAGTTCTTTGGCAATTTTTAAAGTGTTGCCAATTTTAGGCTTTTCGCCAACAATAAAGAAATTGTCGCATAACGAAGCATATTTATCTGCTGATTCTAGAGTGCTCTCAAGTTCTAAAAACCCTCCAAACGGACAATAATCAGGATCATAAAACTTGGTTCCGTTATACTCTAAAGCAAATTTTTCATGACTTTCAGATAGTGAGTTCCAAACTGGATTGTCTAATTTGCTTTCTTCGTTAATTTTCATTTTTATTGTTTGCTTTGAGGATAAAAGAATTTAAAAGAATTCGAAACAGCGGGATGTAAAATTGTACCGTGGTTCTCCTCTGGAAAATAATCAAAATAGACTTTTATATTTTTGCTTTGAGATGCTTTTATTTTTTCTGCCAATAGATTAGCGTCAACTTCCATGACACGCGGAATTTCTGTAGGCGTAAGACCTTCTTTGCCTACTGCAATATAAATCTCTGTTTTTTGTTTGAAATTTTCCGAAAGAATTTCTGGATTCTGATTTAAAATAGAGCCATTATTCCACCATAAACTCGGACTTACAATTACGTATTTATTAAATAGTAATGGTTTTCTGAATAAGATTTCTGTTTCCAATAACCCGCCTAAAGATTGTCCGATAATGGTTTTTGAATTGTTGGTTTTGTATTTTTTGTCAATAAAAGGCTGTAACTCCTTTTCGATAAAAGCGATAAACTTATCCGAATGTCCTGTTGTTGGAAATCGGTTTTTATCATTTTGAACAGTTGTAGGAAAAGTAAAATCTCTTCTTCGATCTACGGTTGCAATACCTACTACAATTGATTTTGGAACTTGATTAATCCATTCAAAACTATTAAACTGTACTAAACCTGAGATATGTATAAAATCTTCATCTGCAGAACCATCCAATAAATAAATTACAGGATATTTTGTGGTGTCTTTTGCTGTGTAGCCTTCAGGAAGATAAATATTTAAAATTCGATTTTCGCCTAATTCTTTTGATTGTATTTCATCAATAACTCCAAGTACAAATGGTTTGCTGGTGTCTGTCGATCTTGATTTGTTAGTTTGGCTAAAAAGTAAAGTGGTGCAAAATAGTAAAAAGGGAAGTGTAAAATATTTATTCATTAGTATGGTATTTTGAACTTGAAAAATACAAATTTAAATTAATACTGGGTAAGTGAAAGGAACAAGTAAATTCAAAAAAAAGATCCTACTTCATTTGAAGTAGGATCTATATTATTGTGGAGCGACTTTTTTTTAGAAAAATGAATATCCTAATATTAGAGATGCCGTAGCGAATGAAGATTTCCAGGTAACGTAGTTTGAAAGAAGATTTCGACCAGTCAGATATCTAAACTCTAAACTGTATTTATCTTTAAGTTTACAACCCGCTCCAATTCCAAAACCAGTGCCAGATTTGATATCAAGAGAATTTGCTTCAGAACCATCATTTCGAATAAATTTTATTTTGGATTGTGAGCTGAAATCAAAAACGAATGACGCATTAGCAAATATTTTGAATCCATCATTTAAGAAAAAGTAATGTCTAAGTCCTATTGGTAATTCAATTGATTTATAATCAACTTTTCCAATTACTTCTCCACCCAAATAAACGGAGCTTTCTTTTGTTTTTTCTGTTTTATAATATTGATAAGTTGGTTCAACTATTATTGACCATTTATTCTTATTGAAAGAAAAAATAAATTCAGTTTCAACGCCTAAACTTACATTTGTATTTGAATCAAATTTGATATCGAATGTGTCAGACATTGAATTGTTAGTAGAGAAAGAAGTACTGTTTAATCTCGGTCTGATAGTTAAATTAAATAAATCCTTTTTTTTCTTAGTTTCATTGCTTACAAAATTAGGATCATTGCATTTATTGTACTTGATGAAGAATTTTTCAAGAGCTTTTTTTTCGTAGGCTAAATTTTCATATTCTTTCTGAGAGATAGTTTCGCATTTAAAATCAATAAACAATTGTTCTCTAAAATAATTATTTTTGGCTATAGAATAATTACCAACTAAATACATTTTGTATACTAATTGTTTGATTTCGCTATCATTATTTTTGTAAAAAAAGCTTCTCAGATTTCCATCATCATATAAATAAAGCGTGGCGTTTCCTTCGATAAGTACTTTTAGAAATAGTTTTTCGTCATTAAATTCGGGATTTTTTTCTCTACTCATTGTTTCAATCTTTGTAGTAGAGCGATCTATTTTTACCAATGCTCTAACAAATTTTGACTGACCGTTTACTCCAAACTCTTTTATAGTTTTGATGTCGGCGGCAAGTATATTTTGGTTACCGTCTAATTTATAGTTAAAACCAGTTGGGTTATTTTTCCAATCCTGATTTTCGATCAAACAGTTTATTTTTTGATTGTTTTCATTTATAAAATAACCATTTTCGAAAATTATTTGCGAATAAGACTGTAAGTTACATACAAGTAAGAAGATAAAAAGGATAAAAAGTTTTTTCATTTAAGTAGTAGGTTTTTAGGTTTTGATAGTTTAATTAATTGTATGAAGCAAATTTAGAATAAAAAAAAAGTTATACGATACGGGAAACCGTAAAGTACAACTTTTATATATTTGATTGAATCTGCTAGACTTTTGAAGCAAAAATTTCATCCAAGCCTTCAAGAGCAATTGTGAAACCTTCTTTGAAGCCCATTTCGATAATCTTTTCTAAATCAGATAGTTTTTCATGTTTAATGGCAATGTCAACAATTGTTGAATTTCCTTGCTCAGAAAAGTTAACGTTCCAGTCAGAACGTGGAAAATCTGCGTTTAAGTTTCCTTCGTTATCACTAAAAGCATCTAGATATTTAAAATTAGTTTTAGGCGTTATCGATGTAAAATCGGCTATTGCCCAGTGTTCTTCGCCTTCTGGTCCTACCATAGCATAAAGCCTGCGGCCGCCTTCTTTAAATTCCATGCTTTTTGTTCTGGCTTTCCAAGGAGCTGGTGCCCACCATTGATCTAGGATTTCTGGCTCTGTCCATGCCGACCACACATTTGCTAGAGAAGCATTAAATTCACGTTTTACATTTACGGTACTATTTTCTTTGTCTACAGTAAAATTCATTAAAAGATTCGATTTCATTTTCTTTAGATTTTAGATTTATTACTATTTTTATTGACTTTGTTTTTATTTTTGTGCTTCGAAGATTTTGTCCAAACTTTGCATAGTGGCCGTAATTCCTTCTTTGAAACCCATTTCGATTATTTTTTCTAATTCTTCCAGACTATCTCGTGTAATTGCAATATCAACAACCGTCAGATTCCCTTTTTCAGAAAACGTTAAATCCCAATATGAGCTTCCAAAAGCTGAATTTGAGTTTCCATCAGCATCACAAAAAGTAGAAGAATATTTAAAGTTTGTTTTTGGAGAAATAGAAGTATAATCAAAAGAACTCCAATGTTCTTCGCCTTCCAGACCAACCATAGCATACAGTCTTCGTCCGCCCTCTTTAAAATCCATACTTTTTGTTTTTGATTTAAAGGGAGCCGGCGCCCACCATTGATCTAGAATTTCAGGCTCAGTCCATGCCGACCAAACGTTTGATAAAGGAGCATTAAATTCACGTTTTATGTTTACCGTTTTATTTTCTTTATCTACAATAAAACTCATTGCTAAATTAGATTCCATTTTCTTTAGATTTTAAGTTCATTAATACTTGATCTAATTGACTGAAACGGCTTTCCCATATTTGTTTAAATTGCTCCAGCCATTGATCAATTTCTTTCATTTTGTCAATTTTGAGTTGATAATAGATTTCTCTTCCCATTTTGGTTTCATTCAACAATTCACATTCATTAAGAATTTTAATGTGTTTAGAAACTGCTTGTCTTGTTGTATTAAATTGTTCTGCAATTGCATTAGGCGTTAATGCATTAGAAGCAATTAAAACTAGAATTGCTCTTCGGGTTGGGTCAGCAATGGCTTGAAAAATATCTCGTTTCATTTTTTAATTATTTAAATAAGCAACTAATCAGTTGCAAATATACGCAACTTTTTGGTTGCGCAATGTGAAATTTGATTTTTTTTATATAATAACAGCGAAATGCAATAAAAAGAAGAGAAGAATGTGGAGAAAGATTATGCTGTAAAACAAGCAGAGGCTCACTGTATTAAGTGAGCCTCTGTTTAAATTTAGACGTAATGCTTTTATAAAACTATAAAATTATTCTTGCTGAATCCATTTGTATTTTCCGTTTTCCAAATAAATTATTCCACAGCCGCAGCTTTCTTCGGCGTGAATAAATATTCCGTCGTTTAGCAGTTTTATTTTGTCTTCTTCTTTGATTTCTTCATCTGCAAGTATATCTCCATTTTCGCCTACATTATCCCAGTATAATTCATTTTTGGGTGCTTTTTCAAATATTCCAGCCCAGTCAATCTCATCAAAACCTTGATCTAAAATGTCATTTCCCATACCAAAATAATCGGTTTTATTTCCGTTCCCGAAAATGATTCTCAAACCGCTTTTTCCATTTTTAGTACTCCTTACAATTTCAACAGTTTCATTTAATCCGTCTCCATCAAGATCACATAAAATTTTATTTGTCTTATGTTTTGTTGATAATACGATTGTATCTGCAGTATTTTGAGTTTCTGTTTTTTCCGTTTTTTGCAGTGTATCTTTTTTTGCAGTTACAATTGAATCAGCGGGTTGTTTATCTTCCTTTTTGCAAGAGATAAAAAGGAGTGTGATGATGACTAAAATTCTAAATTTCATGTTTTGTTTTTTAACTACTTCTATTTTAAGTTAAATGGGATTATTATCTGAATTTATTTCGAATAATAATATCTTTAATTTTTGCTTTCAAATCTTCGCCGGTATCATAAACCATTTGTTCGTTGTTAGGAAAAGGAACTGCGCGTTTTGTAAAATAACTAATATAGTTATCGTCGCAGGCATTTCTGTCGCCTTTGTAAGTCGAATAAATATTCTCAAAGAAATATTCGCTGGTTACAGGAAATGACTGAAGTAATTGATTTGTTCTTACATCAACATAATCTACAACTGCAGTAACTTGACAAGATTTAAATTGTCTAAATTCATAAACATTTGCGCGAAGCATTCTGTAATTATCGACTTTTATTTCCTTACCCAAACTGTCTTTTACAGGTCTTCCTCGACTGTCTAAAAGTGTTTTCATGCCATCTTTAATCTGTCTTTCTTTTATAAATTCTTTCTCCTTCATTTGTTCGGGCGAAATATTTATTTGTCTAAAATTGATTATTAAGCTGTAATCGTAAGTAACATTTTTTTGTCGAGCGCTGTGGTAAACCGTCCATTTATCATTTAATCCATAGGTTTTAAAATCCAATAAATCGTCTTGAAGCATTTTCGGAATCACCATATTGGTTTGATTTTTAGCATAAACATCTACAAAATCAGTTCCTTTAAACAGTGCGTCCTCCATTAGTTTTTTTGCATTCTTATAGTTTGGACTAATGTTTTCTAAATACGTTAAATCGTCATAGGCTTTTCTATAATCAAGTTTATTGTTTGATTTTAAAAGAGTCAAAGCATTTTCGTATAAATATCTGGTAAGAGCAATTTTACTGCTTATAATTTGGTTTGAATAATTGTCAAAAGTAAAAGAAGCATTTTTTCCCTGTTTTAATAGCGGCAGAGGCAATAATGGTCTTATTTTTTCCTGACGGTTATTCAATTGTAAATAGGTGTTGTAAACACGTTCAGCATTTGTAGGAGTAGCTTCTTTAATCATTAAATCAAGATCACGAAGATCTCTTTCTTTTGCTTTTGCAAAAGCTTCTTCAAGTAAATACACATAATCTTGTTTTCCTTTTGAATCTTTTTTAGTTCTTAAAGCTTCAACTGCGCGATCAATAGCGCCGTCATAATTACCATCGCTTATTAAAGCCTGAGTTGTTTTTACGCCACACGATGAGAGAATCAGAAAGAATATAGAGAATAATAAAGTAGTTTTTTGCATAGTAATTTTTTGAAGTTGCAAATATATTTCATTTAAATTTCAACAACCATGCCTTTTTTTAATTTATTTTAAGGAGCAGAAATTTATGTTTTTACAAGAACTTTTTGTCCCGCTTTCGCCTTTATCTCTGCGAGGATATCGGCTTTATCGGGGCTGGATTAGAACGTTTAGTTTTTTATAAATCTTATTTTGTCAGCAGTTTTTTAATCAAAACAATCTGTCCTAAATGGTAATAACTATGTTCGATCATAGCATCAATATTTCTTCTGTACGTTCCGTATTTTTCATCAGCAAAAAATTGGTCTAATTTTTCATCAGACATTTGTTCGACAAAAGAGGCAAATTCTTCAGAAGAACTCCAAAATTTCTCTAGAAAAAATTCCCAGTCTTCAGGAGAAGAAATAGGAGGAAAGTCAAAGCTGAATTTATCTTTTATGTCTAGAGTTCCACCTTTAAAAACAGTATTAATTCCGTCAATATAATAATGTACATGCTGTGCCAGAATTGCTATTGTATTTAAGTTTTGAATAGGAGTAACGGCAGTTTTCCAATCTAGATTTTCGAGTTGGTCTTTGTAATTGGTATTGGCAACCCAAGTTCCGTTAAGGATAATTTCTCTAAAACGATTGGCAATTTCTAATGCATTTTTCACATTTAAATAATTTAGAAGTTGTTATTCTTTTATTGTGCATTATTCTCATTGGAGCTATAGAAAATGTTTGTTGTTTGGCAAGAAATAGTAAGTATTGCTAAAAGGAGTAGAGGTTTAATTTTCATATTGGCTTAGATAAAATTTAAAATGCGAATATAAAAAATTGCGTACGAAAAAACCTTGTTTTATTGGTTATTGAACATTTTGTTTATTTTCGATATCATTTCCATTATGTTCAATTTTGAGTATCCAGAAAGCAAATTTTGAATATTCGATTTCAATAAAATCATCAATATTTATTAGGGAATAGGTTTTTTTTGTAACCTCATATTTAGGGATATCTTTCGAATCAAATACAATAAAATAATTACTACTTTTTTTTAAGGTATAATATTTATCAATTACCTTAAAAGTGGTTACAATCTTAATTTGTGCTGCGAGGTCGTTTCTTGTTACTTTTAATCTTTTTAAGGAAAGTACTAACACGACGAGGGATATGAGAATAATAACAAAAACGATGATATTGAATATCGAAAACAAAGTGTCTGAATCGCTTAATCCCCAAGACCAAAGTGCAATAAATGAAAGAAATACAAATATAAAGACTTTCGTTTTTTTTACTTTTCTTTTTATGGTTTGGATGTCTTTATCGGTTATTCGAGTTTCTGTTCGGTTCATTTTATAAGGAATGTTCATTTGACTAAAGCTTCGCAGTGCTTATTTATTGGTCTAGTTAAGCTTGAGTCAATAGAAATATATTTATTTAGATTTCCTATTCTTTATCTGATACACAATTTCCCAAAAAATAATAGATAAAAGCGCATTCGTAAATATGGCTGTTTTAACTAAGTAAGGATCGTAATTTGAAAGTAAATGCAAATTGGCAAACTGTACCGCCAAAAATAATGCTAAGGCGGCAATGGCAATAGAACAAATTATATTTAAAATTGGTTTCCATTTTAATCCTAAAAAAGCATAAATAATATTTAAAACCGCAAAACCGCAGCCCATAGTTATATAAGGATCAGTTTTTAATATCTCGCCAAGTGATAGAAAAAAATGAGTTGAGGTAAGATATAAAAAGAATAAAATGGAATAAAGCAGGATTCGTATTTGTAGTTTCATTTTTGTTGTTTTTTAGCGAGTAAAATTAATCATTTAAAATGAAGCTTTGATTAGGATTTTATTGTAAAAGTGTTTCTACTTTAGTTTCAGATTTTTCTTTAAGCGGGCTATCTGAATGCAAACTCCAAATAACTAGAAATTTTCCTTTTGCGAGATATTCTTCTGGATGTTCTTTAGTTGGCTGGCCATCTTTTGTTTAGTTCTATTGAATTTTACTGCAGGAGTAAAATGGTTGTGTTATTCATCATCTTTGAGATACCTGCTGTCAAAATAAATCTTGTATTCCATTGTGTTTTTTTCTTTGTAAGGTTCTCCAGTTTTTTTGTCTTTCATTTCAACAAAAAAATCTTCGCTTAAAAAATCGACACAGCCATAAATATGTTTACGATCAGATTTATTGTTAGGTAATCTGTTGAGAACAAGTTTTGAAGTTTTTGTATAAACAAGTATTTCGCTTTTAGCATCTACCTGGTCTCTACTTGTAAAATAAGAGGGATAACCCCAAAACTTGCGCAATTTTATTTCTGCAGTTTTATTTGGAAATACTTTTGCAACAAAACCGTAAACTTGAAATCTACTGCCAAAACCACCTTTAATAATAAGTGTGTCATTTTCGTAATAGTGATTGCACATAAAGTCTTTTTTTGTAAAATCATTTTTTAGATGATCATAAAATATAGTGTCTTCAACCATATTTTTTCCTCTATAAACTGTTCCATAAATCGAATCTATCGCATATTGTGATCCGTTGTTTGTTGTATTTATATTTTCAAGAGCCAACGCTTTTATTTTTGGGTCTAAAATTATTTTGATTGTTTTTTGAGAATAAATAAAACTTACTGATAAGACAAAAAATAATGTGAGTAGATTTAATTTCATAGGTTTAAAATTTGGATTGGAATTTTGGTTGTGCACAAAAAAAGCACAAAATAAAAAGATATTTGTGCTTTCATAAAATTTATTGTTGAGGAATTATTTTCCTTTTAGTAATTTTTCTAAATATTCGTTTTTGTCTTTTTCAGCTTGAACTAAACGTTCGTAAAGTTCTACAACTTTATCAAGTGGATTGAAAGTACAAGAGTTATTAGTGTCTCCACTTCCTTGAGCTCCATTATTTGCACTGTTGTCGTAAAAGTTATTAAAGAAATTAAAAACATTTTCTTCAGAAAAACTTTCAATAGTTTCTACCGAAACTCCTAATGCTTTTGCAATTTGAGCAAGTTTTTCGGGATCAATAGTTTCATTTGATTCAATTACGGAAATAGCTTTTTGACTCGTTCCAATAGCTTCTGCAAGTATTTCCTGCTTCATACCTCGAAGTTCCCTGATTCGGCTGATGTTTCTGCCGATATGTTTTGGTTTTGATGTTGTGCTCATAATTTCAAAGGTATTTAAAATTTTTTAATTTTTTTAAAGAATAAATATATGATTTTTCTGAGGTGATTTGTTATTCGAAGTTTCAGTTTTCAAGTTTCGATTATCCACAATCTTGTCATTTCGACGTAAGGAGAAATCTTCGCAAGAAGCTCCACAAAGATTGGAAACGTTATTCAAATAAATAATTAAGAAAATCCAAATTTGGATTAATAGTTTTGATTAATTCAATTTTCTTTTCTCTGCGCCAATCTTTTATTTCTTTTTCTCTGGCAATAGCTTCTTGAATCCAAGTGAATTTTTCGAAATATAGTAAGTATGTGGCATTATATTTTGACGTAAAACTTTTGTTTTTATTTGTATTGTTTTCTTTATGCTGGCTTAAGCGGATTCTTAAATTATTTGTTACTCCAGTATAGAAAACGGTTTTGTATTTATTGGTTAGTATGTATATGTAGTAAGTGTGATAGCCTTCTTGGTGCATATTTTTGATGCTAAAGATAATATTTTTTTAAGTTTTTTCTTTCTTTTTTATGTGATTTTGTTTCTAATCTTTGTGGAGCTACTTGCGAGGATTTCTCCTCCGTCGAAATGACAAACAGGGGGGGTATACTTTCCGGAGTTACTTGCGAAGATTTCTCCTTACGTCGAAAAGACAAGATTATGGAGAACTTTGTCTAGGTTTTTAATCTCAAAGTATGTCATTTCGACCGAAGGGAGAAATCGCACTCGTAACTCGACAAAAATTACCGATTTAGATTACGGAGTTTCTATTGTGATTTCTCCCTTCGGTCGAAATGATAAATATTGTGGTTACTTTGCGTGGGCTTCTAGTTCGCTCAGCCTGACAAGATTGAGCGAAATAAAATCGGCTGAATCTGCAAAATCTGCGAGAAACAAAAAATCCCGCCTCAATTAAGAAACGGGATTAAATAGATATTCTCTTTTTTTTTATTTTAAACTGTTGCAGCAATTTCTTGTGGCAACGGAATTTGATTTTTAAGTAAATCTTCAAATGTTTCAGCTTGGCGAATTAAGATTCCTTGTCCGTTCATCCATAAAACTTCGGCTGGTTTGTATCTTGAATTGTAGTTTGAAGACATTGAGAAACAATAAGCTCCAGCATTTCTGAAAGATAAAATATCACCTTCAGTAATTTCTTGAATTCTACGGTTGTTTGCAAAAGTATCGGTTTCGCAAATGTATCCTACAACAGAGTAAAAACGCTCTTTTCCTTTTGGGTTTGAGATGTTTTCGATATGGTGTGAAGATCCGTACAACATTGGACGAATTAAGTGGTTGAAACCACTG
Source organism: Flavobacterium sp. FlaQc-30 (assembly GCF_044005885.1). Lineage (NCBI taxonomy): Bacteria > Pseudomonadati > Bacteroidota > Flavobacteriia > Flavobacteriales > Flavobacteriaceae > Flavobacterium > Flavobacterium sp. FlaQc-30. The sequence goes on from NZ_JBIPCO010000006.1 coordinate 234,377, forward strand.
TCAACTCCAGCAAAAACTGTTGATGTTGTTTGTTTTACTACGTTTACTTTTACTAAGAAATGACCTGCTTCGCTCACCAAAAATTTTCCTGGTTCGAAAATTAAGGTTAAATCTCTACCGTATTCTGTACAGAAAGCATTGAATCTTTTAGATAATTTTTTACCTAATTCTTCGATGTCTGTTTCGATATCGTCTTTTTTGTAAGGAACTTTGAATCCGCTTCCGAAATCTAAGAATTGTAATTCTTTGAAATGTTTAGCCGTATCAAATAAGATTTCAGCAGCGTACAAGAATACTTCAATATCTAAAATATCAGATCCTGTGTGCATGTGAATACCCACAATGTGCATTTTTGTGTTTTCGACAATTCGTAAGATATGCGGAATCTGGTGTACAGAAATTCCGAATTTACTATCGATATGTCCAACAGAAATATTTGCATTTCCGCCCGCCATTACGTGTGGATTGATACGAATACATACTGGAATATGTGGATGTTTTGTACCGAATTGCTCTAAAATAGATAAATTGTCGATATTGATTTGTACACCCATTGCAGCAACTTCTTCGATTTCTTCAAGAGAAACGCCGTTTGGTGTAAAGAAAATCTTTTCGGGTTCATAGCCAGCATGAAGTCCTAACTGAACTTCCTGAATTGATACAGTATCTAAGCCAGACCCCATGTTCTTTAATAACTGAAGAATCGCAACGTTTGACAATGCCTTCATGGCATAATTAACTCTTAAGTTTTCTACCTTAGAGAAAGCTTTAGTTAACCTGTTGTACTGAGATTGGATTTTTTCGGCATCGTAAACATACAATGGACTTCCAAATTGGTCTGCTAACTGCAGTAAATCTTTTGCTTGCATTTTTAAATCATTTTGGGCAAAGTTATTACACTTTTGATTACCAGCAAATAAATTGTAGAAAAATAACAAATTGTAACAAATTGTTTAATTTTGAACAAAAAGTTGCTTATTTTGAGTTTTTGTAACCTTTTCTGAGATGCTTAGGTTTTTAGATGCTAAGATACTAAGTTTTTTCGCCACAAATTACACGGATTATCGCGAATTTTTAATTGTTGATTTTTTGCAAAATACTAAAACATAGCCCGTGGTTTCAACCACGGGAAACGTTGCGGATTGGGTGTATTACATATTATATTTCCGCGGTTTCAATCATGGAAAACGTTGCGGATTGGACGCAATCATATATTGTGTTCCCGTGGTTGAAACTACGGGCTATATTTGAAATAGAAATCGGCCACAAAACAAAAATTAGTGAAAATCCGTGTAATTTGTGGCAAAAAAAATCCATTTAATCTGTGGCTAAAAAAATAAAACCCCTGAATATAAATTCAAGGGTTTGTTAGTAGTTATGTTGTTTATCGGAAAAGATTAAATAAAATGCAAGGAAAAAAAACTTAGTATCTTAGAACCTTAGCATCTCAGAACCTTAAAAATTATAAGCTCGGTAAATCTCCTTTTCCTTTAGTAGGCAAGTTAGTAGAGCCCATAAGGAACAAATCTACCTCTCTTGCAGCTTCGCGACCTTCTGAAATAGCCCACACGATTAATGATTGTCCACGACGCATATCTCCAGCTGTGAAGATATGAGGTACGTTTGTCTGATAATTATGCGCTTTATAGTTGCTTCTCATATCAGTTTCGATGCCTAATTGCTCGCTTAATGTTTTCTCTGGACCTGTAAATCCTAAAGCTAATAAAGCTAAATCACAAGGCCAGATTTTCTCAGAACCTTCTTTTTCAATTAATTCAGGACGTTGACCTGGAGTCATTTTCCATTGCACTTCAACTGTTTTTAATCCAGTTAATTCGCCTTTATCGTTAGAAATGAATTCTTTTGTATTGATCAACCAGTTTCTGTCGCAACCTTCTTCGTGAGAAGAAGATGTTTTTAACTGCAACGGCCAGAAAGGCCAAGGAGTTGATTCGCTTCTTCCAACTGGAGGTTTTGGCAAAATTTCAAAGTTCGTTACCGATTTAGCTCCGTGTCTGTTTGAAGTCCCAATACAGTCAGAACCAGTATCTCCACCACCAATAACGATTACATCTTTACCAGTTGCTTTAACTTGATCTGGAATTGATTCTCCAAATAAAACTTTAGTTTGTTGTGTTAAGAAATCCATTGCCTGAACAACACCTTTGCTTTCGATTCCTTTAGTTGGCAAGCTTCTTCTTTCAGTTGCTCCTCCGCATAAAACGATAGAATCGAATTGGTTTAATTCTTCAACACTGAAATTAACTCCAACATTTACATTTGTTTTGAACGTGATTCCTTCTGCTTCAAGAACAACTATACGACGGTCAATAATTCCTTTTTCTAATTTGAAATTCGGAATTCCGTAACGTAATAAACCTCCAATTGCATTGTCTCTTTCAAAAACTGTAACGGTGTGTCCCGCTCTGTTTAATTGCTGCGCTGCCGCAAGACCTGCGGGTCCTGAACCAATAACAGCAACTGTTTTTCCTGTTCTTGTTTTTGGAGTTTGTGGTTTGATCCAGCCTTCTGCAAAACCAATTTCAACAATGTTTTTCTCAATGTTTTCAATTGATACAGGATCTTTTATGATTCCTAATACACATGCTTTTTCGCACGGAGCAGGGCATAGACGTCCTGTGAATTCTGGAAAGTTATTAGTCGATTGTAAAATCTCTAATGCACTTTGCCATTCTTCCTGATGTACCATATCGTTGAAGTCAGGAATTAAATTTCCTAACGGACAACCACTGTGGCAAAAAGGAATACCACAATCCATACATCTTGAACCTTGTTCTTTTACTTTATCTTTTGCTAACGGAATAGTGAATTCGTTGTAGTTAGAAACACGTTCAGCTACAGCTAAATTACTTTCGTCGGCTCTGTTATATTCTTTAAATCCGCCTATTTTACCCATGACATTTTTATTAAATTTAGTTGTGAGATGTGAAATGTGAGAAGTGAGTTGAGAAAATCAACCTTTGTACCTCTGCACCTTTGTAACTCAGAACCTTTTAATCAGCTATTAATTCTTCTATTTTTTTCTCTTCTGCAATTCTTTGTAATGCTTTTTTGTAATCAGTTGGCATTACTTTTACGAAGTGCTGTTGTTGGTTTTCCCAGTCTGCTAAAATTCTTTTTGCTAATGGACTGCTTGTGTACAATGAATGATTTTTGATCAATTTTCTTAGTTTCGTAAGATCTTCTTCTTCCATTGGATCGAATGCAACCATTTCCATGTTACAAACTGTAGAATCGAATTTCTTATTTGGATCGTAAACATAAGCTACACCACCGCTCATACCAGCTGCGAAGTTTCTTCCTGTTTTTCCTAAAACTACTACTGTACCACCGGTCATGTACTCGCAACCGTGATCTCCAATTCCTTCAACAACTGCTGTTGCTCCAGAATTTCTCACACAGAAACGCTCTCCGGCCATTCCATTAATATAAGCCTCTCCGGTAATAGCTCCGTAAAGGGCAACGTTCCCAATAATGATGTTGTCTTCAGGTTTGAAAGTTGCAGTAGGAGGTACTTTTACAATTAATTTTCCTCCAGACAGCCCTTTTCCTAAATAATCATTACAGTTTCCGTGAATTTTAAATGACAATCCGTTTGTTGCAAAAGCACCAAAACTTTGTCCGGCAGAACCTTCAAAATCAACTAAAATAGTGTCATCAGGTAATCCTTGTGCGCCGTAGATTTTTGAGATTTCGTTACTCAAAATAGCACCTACAGAACGGTCTGTATTTTTAATTTTAAAGGTTACTCTTGTTTTCTCTTTTCTATAGATAGACGGAATCGCTTCTTTGATGATGTCAAAATCCAATACATTTTCAAGTTGGTGATCCTGAGTAGTTGTATTATGATTTGGCTCTGTTTTCGCTTTTTCCGGTTTGTATAGAATTGATGACAAGTCTAAACCATTTGCTTTATAATGTTTGATGGCTTTGTTCACATTTAATTTTTGTGACTGACCTACCATTTCTTTTAAAGTTCTGAAACCTAACTGCGCCATGATTTCTCTTAACTCCTCAGCAATGAAATACATGAAGTTGATTACGTGCTCTGGAGTTCCTTTGAAATTCTTTCTTAATTCAGGATCCTGAGTTGCAATACCAACTGGACAAGTATTTAAGTGACAAGCTCTCATCATGATACATCCAGAAGCTACAAGCGGAGCCGTTGCAAAACCAAATTCCTCGGCTCCTAATAAAGCTGCGATAGCAACGTCACGACCTGTTTTTAACTGTCCGTCACATTCAAGAACTACACGGCTTCTTAAATCGTTTAAGATCAAGGTCTGCTGTGCTTCAGCTAAACCAAGTTCCCATGGAATACCTGTGTGCTGTAAAGATGTTAATGGTGCAGCTCCCGTTCCTCCGTCGTAACCAGAAATTAAGATAACGTCAGCTTTTGCTTTGGCAACACCGGCAGCGATAGTTCCAACTCCAACTTCAGAAACTAATTTTACGTTAATACGAGCTTCACGGTTTGCATTTTTCAAATCGTAAATCAACTGAGATAAATCCTCAATTGAGTAAATATCGTGGTGAGGAGGAGGCGAAATCAAACCTACATAAGGTGTAGAGTTTCTAGTTTCAGCAATCCAAGGCACTACTTTTTCTCCAGGCAACTGTCCACCTTCACCAGGTTTTGCTCCCTGAGCCATTTTAATCTGGATTTCTTTAGCGTTTGTCAAATAGTTGATCGAAACACCAAAACGTCCCGACGCCACTTGTTTGATTGCAGAGTTTCTAGAATCTCCGTTAATTTCTTTCTGGAAACGTTTTGGATCTTCTCCACCTTCTCCAGAGTTACTTTTTCCGCCAATTCTGTTCATTGCAATCGCTAAATTCTCGTGTGCTTCTCTAGAAATAGATCCGTAAGACATTGCACCCGTTTTGAATTTCTTTACAATTTCTGTCCAAGGTTCTACTTCGTCAATAGAAATTGGATCTAAATTATTGAATTCAAATAAACCTCTAATAGTCATTAAGTTTGAGCTTTGCTCATTAATGGCATTGGAGTATTCTTTATAACTTTCAGGGCTGTTTAAACGAACTGCCTGTTGTAATTTAGAAATAGTGGTTGGGTTAAACATGTGTTTTTCGCCACCACGTCTCCATCTGTAAATACCTCCAATTTCAAGAGAAAGCAAGCTTGCAATTTTTGAATTTGGGAAAGCTTTTTGGAAACGTTTTTTAACCTCTTTTTCAACTTCCATTAAACCAATTCCTTCAATTCTTGATGGAGTGTAAGGGAAGTATTTAGAAGTAAATGTTTTGTTTAAACCTAAAATCTCGAAAATTTGAGCAGCTCTATATGAATGTAAAGTAGAGATACCAATTTTGTTCATGATTTTAACGATTCCTTTCGCAATCGCTTTGTTGTAATTTACAACCGCATAATCAGCTTTTACTCCAGTAATGAAACCTTGTGCAACTTGATCGTAAATGATTTCGTTTACCATGTACGGATTGATTGCACTTGCACCGTATCCGAATAATAAAGCAAAATGATGAGGTTCACGAGGTTCAGCAGATTCGATTATGATTCCGAATTTTGAACGAACTTGTAAAATGTTTAAAGAGTGGTGAATGTAAGAACAAGCCAATAACATTGGAATTGGAGCTAATTCTTCGCTAACACCTCTATCAGAAAGAATGATAATGTTGCATCCTTCAGAAACAGCTTTAAAAGTTGCTTGAACACATTTTTCAAGAGCACGTTCTAAACCATTTACTCCTTTTTCTATTTTGTATAAAGTAGAAATTGTTGCTGATTTGAAATCTGCGTGGTCAATGTTTCTAATTTTATCTAAATCCTCGTTAGAGATAACTGGATTTTGGATTTTTAGTTTTTTACATTGTTTTGACTCGATTTCAAAAATATTGAAATCACCGCCAATCGCTAAACTAATATCGGTAATAATTTCTTCACGAATACCATCCAAAGGTGGGTTAGTAACCTGAGCAAACAATTGTTTGAAATAGTTGTATAACAATTGAGGCTGGTCTGATAATACTGCCAATGGTGTATCGTTACCCATAGAACTGATTGCTTCAGCTCCTTGACCTCCCATTGGGTTGATGATTGTTTTTAAATCTTCAATTGTGTAACCAAATAAACGCTGTCTTGTTAAAAAATCTAGTTTTTCAACAGGAGTAGGGTTGTTGGTATAAGGAACTTTAGCAAGAGGCAATAAGTTAGCATCTAACCATTCTTGATAAGGACGTTTTGTAACGATTGATTTTTTTACTTCTTCGTCTTCAATAATACGACCTTCGTTCATATCAACCAAGAACATTTTTCCTGGTTCAAGACGTCCGTGTTGAATTACATCTTCTGGATCGATATCTAGTACACCAATTTCTGATGACATGATTACGAAACCACTGTGTGTTAATGTATAACGAGAAGGGCGCAATCCGTTTCTGTCTAATAAAGCTCCAATTACGTTTCCATCTGTAAAGGGAATAGAAGCTGGACCATCCCAAGGTTCCATGATACAAGCATTGTATTCATAGAAAGCTCTTTTTTCTGGAGACATTGTTTGGTGTTTTTCCCAAGCTTCAGGAACAACCATCATCATTGCCTCTGGAAGAGAACGGCCTGTCATTAACAAAAGTTCAACCACCATATCCATAGAAGCAGAATCTGATTTTCCTTCTAAGATAATTGGGAATAATTTTTTGATATCATCGCCAAAAACTTTGCTCTGCATAAGCTCTTCACGAGCACGCATACGGCTTACGTTTCCACGAAGTGTGTTGATCTCACCATTATGACACATGTATCTAAACGGTTGAGCTAAGTCCCAAGATGGGAATGTATTTGTAGAGAAACGCTGGTGTACAAGCGCTAAACGCGTCACCAAGTCTGGATCTTTCAAATCTATATAATAACGGCTGATGTCTTCCGGCATCAATAGACCTTTATATATTATAGTAGTTGTCGATAAACTAGTAAAATAAAACATATGACTTTCAGAGGTTTTAGATCCTCTTACGGCATGTTCAGCAATTTTTCTAGCTGCAAAAAGTTTTGCATTAAATTCTTGTTCAGTTAAATCTTGACCGTTTTTTGAAACGAAAACTTGCTTAACTGTTGGTTCTTTTTCTGCGGCGATCTGCCCTAAATTTTCAACGTCAACTGGCACATCTCTCCAACCTAAAACTTTTAAGTTTTGGTCTTTAATAGTTGCCTCAAATGCATTAATACAAAAAGAAACTTGGTTTTTGCTTTTTGGTAAAAAAACCATTCCTACTGCATACTCACGCGCTTCTGGGATTTCAAAGTCACAAACTTTCTTAAAAAAATCATGAGGGATATCAAACAAAATCCCCGCTCCGTCTCCAGTTCTTCCATCAGAACTAACGGCACCACGATGTTCCAATTTAATTAAGATGTCTAATGCTTTGTGAATAATATCGTTTGATTTAATACCATTCAAATTACAAATAAATCCTGCACCACAATTGTCGTGTTCAAATTCAGGCAAATAAAGCCCTTGTTCTTTAACTTTCATTCTTGATATTTTTTCTACAAAAATAAAGATTTCGTTAAACATAATGTATTGAAATAATAAATTGACTTACATTTTTGTTGTAATAATAGAAAAACGCTTCTTAATTGATAATAATGTTATATTGACCATTGCGAAATGATAAAATGACAATGCGCTTTAAAATATATTAAGAAAAATCGTCGTTGAGCTACTGAATTCGGTGAATTTTTTGTTAAATCTCAAACGATATAGTGATTTTAAGTTAACATTAACAAAGTGTTTCGGTAACGATTTGTTTGCTTTGAAAAAGAATAATCCTATAATACCTATTTGAGGTGTTTTTTAATTGAAAAAGATTTTACTATTAAGTTGAATTTTGCTACTTTTGTCGCACTTTTATTCTGAAATAAATTCAGAACCAGACAAATTCTATATTATGAACATACACGAATATCAAGGAAAAGAAATTTTAGCAAGTTACGGAGTACGCATTCAACGCGGAATTGTGGCTAACAATGCGGTTGAAGCTGTAGCTGCTGCAAAACAATTAACTGCCGAAACTGGTACAGGATGGCATGTTATTAAAGCACAAATTCACGCAGGTGGTCGTGGAAAAGGTGGTGGAGTTAAGTTGGCTAAAAACTTGCAACAAGTTGAAGAAATCGCTGGACAAATCATCGGAATGCAATTAATTACACCTCAGACATCTGCTGAAGGTAAAAAAGTAAACAAAGTTTTAGTTGCAGAAGATGTTTACTATCCAGGTGAAAGCGAAACGTCTGAATTTTATGTTTCTGTTTTATTGAATAGAGGTACAGGTCGTAACATGATTATGTATTCTACTGAAGGTGGAATGGATATCGAAGAAGTTGCTGAGCACACACCACACTTAATTTTTACGGAAGAAATCGATCCATCTGTTGGATTACAAGGTTTCCAAGCAAGAAGAATTGCCTTTAACTTAGGTCTTTCTGGAAATGCTTTCAAAGAAATGGTTAAATTTATCGACGCACTTTACAATGCTTACATTGGTTCTGATGCTTCAATGTTTGAAATCAACCCAGTTTTAAAAACATCTGATAACAAAATTTTAGCTGTTGATGCTAAAGTTAATATCGACGATAACGCTTTATACAGACAACCTAAATATGCTGAAATGAGAGATATCCGTGAGGAGAATCCAATCGAAGTTGAAGCTAAAGAAGTTGGTCTAAACTATGTTGACCTTGACGGTACTGTAGGATGTATGGTAAACGGAGCTGGTCTTGCAATGGCAACTATGGATTTAATTAAATACGCTGGTTTTGAGCCTGCTAACTTCCTTGACGTAGGAGGAACTGCTGATGCAAAACGTGTTGAAACAGCTTTCAGAATTATCTTGAAAGATCCAAACGTAAAAGCTATCTTAATTAACATCTTCGGAGGTATCGTTCGTTGTGACCGTGTTGCTCAAGGTGTTGTTGATGCTTACAAAAACATGGGTGACGCTATCAATGTGCCAATCATTGTTCGTTTGCAAGGAACAAATGCTGAAATTGCAAAAGAATTAATTGACAACTCTGGTATGCCAATCTTATCTGCAGTTCAATTCCAAGAAGCTGCTGACCAAGTTAAAGCTGCTCTTTCTTAATTAAATAAGAAATCAAATTATATAGAAAATCCATTCCACTTCGGAGTGGATTTTTTTATTTAACCGCAAAGCACGCAAAGTTTTTTTGCTAAGGATTGTGAATACAAACGCAAAGTTCGCAAAGCTATATGGAGATAAGCTTTGCGAACTTTGCGTTTAGGAAGATATTATATTTAAAAAATCTTTGCGTGCTTTGCGGTTAAATCACTCAGTTTATTTCAAAACAGTCGATAAGTCTACAAGTTCAAATGTTGGATCGTTTTCAATAAGCTGTCTGAACATCGCAGCATGGCCGCCGCCAACTAAAACCATTATTTTATCATCTTTGCTTTCAGTTAGCTTTTGGATTAAAGAATACATATATAAGTTTCGTTTGTACCAATTTGTCACTAAGGAAGCACCTGTAAAATCATCTGGTTTTCCAGTTCTGTTTGCTACTTCTAAGTACCATTGTAAGTTATCTTTGTCCGTTTCTTTTTCATTGAAATAAAGCATAAGTTCTGTTAAAGTGCTTTTTGAAATTCTCTCATTTTGTTCTTTCTGATATTGTGCCATCATGTTTTTAGTCTTCTCCATCAAATCCTTTTGATCCGCTTTTTCCATACTCATCATTAAACTATCGTAAGGAAAAGGAGTGCGATAATCAATTGCGTATAATTTTTTGTGATTTAGTTTTTTAGCAGTGCGAAGTGCCAATTGCGTAATTTCGTTTGCATCTTTTTTGAAAAGACTATCAGTGTTTTTATTGTAAAACTTATCTAATTCGGCTTGTTTGGTGAATCTCCATTCAACAAAAATTTTGTCTGGGTCAAATTTCTTGATTTTGTCACTCATGGTTTCAAGCTCTTTTTGGCTTTTTTCAGACATGACATTAAAAGTTTTTATTTTGGCAACATCATTTCCTGGATTTGCAAAATGAAAAGTTCCAATTAACAGGATTTGCTTCTTTTTTGTTTGAGCAGATGATAGGTTAAATGTAATAAGGGCTAGTAATAGGATGATTTTTTTCATGATGATTTTGTGTTTAAATTCATTGCAAATGTAGGGGCAGATTCCAAGCTTTTTTTTCGGTTTTGATGAACACTTAGTTTTACTTGACCAACTGTCGATATTCTGTTTTCAAAATGTTGGTATACTATTTTTCATGGTTCGTCATCAAAAAAACGTGGTTTCATATAAATAGCATTTACATTTAAAGTCATAATTGTATTTTTGAACTTATAACCGATATTTATGAAACTTAAAATACCTTTTTACTACCATATTATTCTTTTTCTTGGATTGTTTTTAACCTACTGTCTTTGGGATTATGGAATTAATAATAAAATAATAATGGTCGAGCGAACCAAGCTTTACTTCTGGATTACATCGACTTTTTTTCTTTCTGTTTTTGTAGTTTACATAGTCAATTTTTATACGGTTTGTGACTGGTTTTTGAATAAAAAGAAAATGCATTTTTATTTTTTAAGCATTCCATTTTCGTTAACCCTTTTTGCTGGAGTCAGATATATTTTTCAAGAAGTAATTATGTTTAATATTATTGGAGTGCATAATTATCATGTTGGCGATTTAGAATGGAGTTTTTATATTCGTGATAATTTCTTTTTTGGATTACCCGCTGTTATTTTTAGTGCTTTGAGTTATTTGTTTTGGCAGTTTCAGAGTGCACAGCAGCAAAATCAAGAATTGCTTTTAGAGAATAAAAAAGCTCAATTTCAAATGTTGAAAGCTCAGGTGAGCCCGCATTTTTTGTTTAATACTCTGAATTCTTTTTACAGCCAGTTGGTTTTAAAAGATGATGAAATGGCTTCAGATGTTTTGGTGCTTTCCGATTTGCTTCGCTATGTTATTACCGAAACTGATAAAGATGAGGCGGTACTTTCAAAAGAAATTCAATTTATTCAAAACTATATTCATTTACAGAAAAAACGATTTGAAGATCAATTGTATCTGGATTTTTCTATTGAAGGAAATTATTCGAATGAAAGAATTCTTTCATCAGCTTTAATTCATTTTGTGGAGAACGTTTTTAAACACGGAAAATTTAATAGCGAGCAGGAAAAAGCAGTTATTTTGATTAAAATAAAAGAGGATTTTTTAGAGATTTCAACATTTAATTATATTGTTGAAGGCGAGAATTATTCTTCGACTGGAATTGGTTTTGATAACTTAACTAAAAGGTTAGAGTATATGTATAAAGGTAAATTTGTACTTGAAAAAACCGAAGAAAATAATACCTTTAAAACCTACTTAAAAATACCACTAAAAAAATAATTTATGGCTTTTAAATGTATTATTGTTGACGATGAACCGCCGGCAACTCGTATTCTGGAGAATTATATTGCTAAAGTTAATTTTCTTGAAAAAACGGGAGTTTTTAATGATTCATTAAAGGCTTTAGAATTTTTAAATACACACGCAGTTGATGTTATTTTTTTAGATATTCAAATGCCGCAATTAACAGGTTTACAGATTTCTAGAATTATTTCAAAAGATATAAAAGTTATTTTTACAACAGCATATCCTGATTTTGCATTAGAAGGTTTTGAATTGAATGCAGTTGATTATTTATTAAAACCCATTTCGTTTGAACGTTTTTATCAAGCAGTTTCAAAGCTGAATTCGGAATCCAAAACGATTGTTTCAAGTCAAAATAACACGCCTGATTTTCTATTCATCAAAACAGATGGAAAGAATAAATTCCAGAAGATTTTTTTAAATGATATTTTGTATGTAGAAAGTCTGCAGAATTATGTTTGTATTCATACTTCAAAACAGCAGATTATTACGCATTCGTCATTAAAAAATGTGATAGAATCACTTCCTGAAAGTGATTTTATTCAGATTCATAAATCGCATATAATTTCTTTAAAACATATTGAGTCAACAGATAATTTCTCTGTTTTTATAAATGGGAAAGAACTCCCAATCGGTGCAACTTTTAAAGATGCTTTTTTTGATAAAATAGAAGAGAATAAGATATAGATTTTTAACCGCAAAGCACGCAAGATTTTTTATTTAGGATTGAGAATACAAACACAAAGTTCGCAAAGCTTTATCTATATAACTTTGCGAACTTTGCGTTTATATTTAATCTTTTTAAGTAAGAACCTTAGCTCCCGATAGCTATCGGGATTGCGGTTAAATCCTCAATTACGATTTTTTCTTATTGCCGTTTTTGAAAACCACTTTTTCTACAACAGATGGTTTTCCATTTCCTTTAGGAAATGCTTTCTTTTTTGGTTTTCCAGCTGATGAACCCGACTTTGATGAACTTTGATCACCTCTATATTTTTCTGAATCTTTTGGAGAAGCTTTAAATTCTGGTCTTTCTTTGGAAGTTTCTTTCTTTGGAATTTCCGATTTATGTTTTGCTAAAACATCTGTTGGGTTTTTAGGATTTTCTTTAGTTCCTCTCAAATGAATTACCAATCCGTTTAAGAAATTACGCAAAACCTGATCGCCGCATTCCATATAGTTTGGATGATCTTCGGCTCTAAAAAAAGCACCTAATTCTGATTTTGTAATTCTAAAATCTACTAATTCTAAAATTTCAACTATTTGGTCATCACGGAGCATTAAAGCCACGCGAAGTTTTTTAAGTATATCGTTATTTGTCATCGTTTATTTTTTACAAAGGTACGTTTTAAAAGCAAAGATTTAGAGTATTTTTTTTCGCCGCGAATTACACGAATTTCTACTAATTTATTTGAAATTTTAATTCGTGAAAATTTGTGTAATTCGCGGCGAACTTTTTTATTTATGATTTAAGACCTGAACTAACTTATCCAAATCTTCTTTTAAATGGTTTGCGGTAATTACAATTCGATTTAGCGGTTCAGCATCTTTAGTATATTTAAAACTAGCAATGATGATTTTTTCTTGGCTTAATTTTTCAACCATTTCATTTGATAAAAGATAAATCAAAGGGTAGCTTTTATCAAATAGAATATTATTATTTTTGATTAAAATCGAATCGATATATTCTAAATTGGCTAAGAGTTTTTTGTGCTGCAAAGTGTAGATTTCTGCCGCATCTGAAAGTGTTTGCACAAAAGCAGGGTTCATTCCTGCTGCGCTGGTAAATGTTTCTAATTCCTTTATTTTAGTGATAAACTCAAAATCAGATGCAATAACACCGCCGGTTAATCCAAATGCTTTTCCTAAAGACGAAACTATTATTTTCCTTTTAACAGGATATTGAATTGAGGAATAAATGCCACAGCCGTTTTTGCCTAAAATTCCAAAAGAATGAGATTCATCGATAAGCAATGTAATTTCTTTATGATGTGGAATTTTCTTTAAGAAAGATAAATCAACAGGTTTTGTTTCAAAAGAGGGAACACCATCAGTAAGAATGGCTATTTTCTCCCGTTTTGAATCCAATAAACGTTCGTTTAATTGCTCATTTTCAAATAAAGGAAGGCTGTTTTCAATCTGGATTGCATTATGCGTATCATTCAAATGAAAAAAACAGTCAGTTTGCTTTTTTATTAAATCTATAACCAATTTTCCCGCCAGCATTCCTGATGAAACGGTAACAGCACTTTCTGAACCAATATGAGAAGCTAAAAAGGTTTCGCCTTCATCGTAAGCTCTTAATTTGATGTTAGCAGTTCTCGAACTGCCGTAAGTAGTTCCCCAGTTTAAAATGTTTTTAACGACCAGATTCTGAAAAGCTTTATTGGTTGGAAGTCCCAAATAAGCAGTTCCGCCAAAATACAAAAACTGTTCTTGGTCAATCTCAATAACTCGATCAGGAAATTTTTCGACTTTCATTTTTTATAGCAGTGTAACTCCAGTTCCGTTTAGATTAGAATAGCTTACAACACCATCTTTTATAGTTACACCAGTTGCAATATCTTCCGCTAAAAGCAGTGCGCCATCCATATCAACATAATCAAGCTGAGGCAATAAATGAGCGATTGCAGAAATACCCACTGTCGACTCCGTCATGCAGCCTACCATTGTTCGCAATCCTAGTTTTTTAGCTTCTTCAATCATGCGTTTTCCAGGAGTTAATCCGCCGCATTTTACCAATTTTACATTTACACCGTGAAAATGATTAAAACATTTAGCAACATCTTCTTCAATAATACAACTTTCGTCAGCAATAATAGGTAAAACAGAATGCTTGAAAACTTCTCTATGCGCCTCCCAATTATCTGCTTTCATAGGCTGTTCTAAAAATTCTACACCTAGTTTTTTTAGTTCTATAGCATTGTTGATCGTTTCTTCGACTCCCCATCCGCAATTTGCATCAATTCTAAAAACAGCATTTGTATGTTTTCTAAGTTCTTTTACGATTGCAATATCTTCTTTAGTTCCCAATTTAATTTTATAGATCGGCCACGGAAGTTCCTGCATTTTTGAAACCATTTTTTCAATAGAAGCAATCCCGATTGTATAATCTGTCATTGGATTTCTTTCGGTCGTGTAGTTCCATAACTCATATAATTTTTTGCCTTTTTTGCGTGCATACAAATCATTATAAGCCAAGTCTAAAGCGCAAAGCGCAAACATATCGTCTTTTAAATACGGATGAATTTTTGACCAAAATACTTCGGGAGTTTCATTTTCAGTACTTTCAATAATGGTTCTGATTTTTTCTAAATCTTCCATCATCATTGGAACTGTGGTTTTGTAATATGGGTTTGAAGTAGCTTCTCCAAAACCTGAAAAACCATCGCTTTGCAGCTCGACGATTAATGAAGGCTGAAAATCAATTGATTCTCTCGAAATAGTAAAAGTATGTTTTAGCTTTAAGTTATATTCTTTTAAAATTAGTTTCATATTTTATGCTGTTTTTTTGTCTGTATTTTGCTCAATAACCAAGCCAAAGAACCGCTTTTGTAAAGCCGTCTCTCCATAGTTTTTCGTTGTGTTCGCCGCCTTTTACAATCTTTGTTTTAGTAAGATGCAGGCAATAGCATCGGTTTTTGTCTAATAAACGTTCCATTTTATTTAAATCACTTACCATATCGTCACTCTCTTTATCTCCGCAGAGAAAATAAATTTTCGTTTTATTTTTTGAAGCCTGTTCCGTTAAAGTATAAATATCATTTGAAAACCAAAATGATGGGGAAAAAATACCCGCCTTGCCAAAAACTTCTGGATATTTAAGAATAGCATAATAAGAAACTAAACCACCAAGTGAGCTTCCCATTATAGTAGTGTTTTTTGCTTTGGTTTTAGTTCTATAATGTTTATCAATATAAGGTTTTAAAGTTTTAACAATAAAATCAAGGTAATCGTCGGCCATTCCGCCGCCGTATTTTTCATTTTTATAGGGTGTTAATTCATCAATGCGTTTTTCATTTCCATGTTCAATACCAACTACAATTACGGGAGCTTTAAGACTGTCTAATTTTTCATCGACATTCCATTCACCGGAATAAGAAGTTTTAGCATCAAATAAATTTTGAGCATCGTGCATATAGATAACGCTGTATTTTTTGGCTGAAGTTAAATAACCTTCGGGTAAATAAATCCAGATTTTTTTGGTGGTTTTGAGTTGAGGAGCTTCAATTGTAAAAATTGATACGTTTTTTGAAGCAGTGCTTTCTTGAGCATTTCCAATTGCAAAACAGAGAAAAATAAAAAAGAAAACTCCTCTAAGCATCAGTTCTTTTGTGTTTTAGATTTAAATATAATATTTTAGCTAAAAATAACAAATTTGATGAATACCGAAGAAGAAAAGAGAAGTTTACTTTTAGAAATGATTGCTTTCTCGACAGTTGATGGTCAATTGCATAAACGCGAGCTGGAATTTTTATGGCTGGTTGCGCAAGAACTGAATATTGATCGTGCTCTTTTTCAAGATTTATTTCATCAAGAATATACTGCTAAAGTAATTAAATCTGAATTTCAGCGTATTCAACAATTTTACAGATTGGCGCTGATTATGCACTGTGACGGTATTTTGCACGAAAAAGAAGCAAAAGCAATTCAGCAGATTGCAATTGAAATGGGATTAAATCCGACTGCAGTAAAACGTGTTTTGGATCTTATGGAAAAAGCACCAAATGCTTTAATTGACCCAAAAGTGCTGCTCAAAGTATTTCAGGAACAACACAATTAGGTCAAGAAAAAGGAATAAAATCTACCGTTTTAAATTCTGGTTTTATTACGGTTTTATTTTTTTTGAAGGCTGAAATTTGGGATGCCCGGTATGAGTGTATGCAAAACTGATTAAATCACTATTTTTTTCTATGCTCTTTGTTGCACTGTCGCCCATTCCGTGGCCAGATTCAAAGTCCGTTAAAAAAAGTATAGGATTGCTGGACGTATTTGCATTTTGAAGTGAAGCTGCAAATTTTGCCGGTTCCCATGCAATTACACGCGGATCATTCATTCCTGCCGTTATTAATGTTGCTGGATATGCAGTTCCTTTTTTAATATGATGAAACGAATCCATTTCTAGCAGCGCTTTAAATTCTGTTTTGTCTTTTACAGTTCCAAATTCAGGAATATTACCCGGACCATTTGGTGATAATTCTGAGCGAATTGTATTAAATGCGCCTACTTCGGGAATGGCAGCGGCAAACAAATCAGGTCGTTCTGTAATTGCTCTTCCAATTAAAATACCGCCTGCACTTGCGCTCCAAATAGCGATTCTTTTAGGCGAAGAATATTTTTCTTTAATTAAATATTCAGTAACCGCAATAAAATCTTTCCATGTATTAGGTTTAGTAGTTTTAAAACCTGCTTTATGCCAAGCTTCTCCTAATTCTCCGCCGCCTCTAACATGAGCAACAACGTAAATGCCTCCATAAGTACAATAAGGTAATGCAAAACCGGCGCTAAATCGAGGTTCCATAGAGATTCCATAAGCACCATATCCTACCATTAAAACTGGATTATCTCCATTTAGTTTCGTGTTTTTATTATAAATGATCGAAACAGGAACCAAAGTGCCATCATGGGAGGGAATCATAATTTCTTTAGAGACTATATCTTTGAATTCAGGATATTCAATAGGTTTTGACATGGGCTGAAAAGTAAATGTATTTGATGATGGATTATACAAATAACGTCTTGAGGGAGAAGTCCAGCCTGACAGCGTAATCCAAATATCACTTTTATTTTCATTTACAGTTAAAAATGAAGCTGAGCCTGCTTGAAAAGGCAATTTTAATTCGATAGGTTCCTTTTTTCCTTTTGCTAAGAAAAATACTTTTGCCTGAACGCCGTTTTCAGTAAGGGAATAATATAAACCATCTTTTGTAAGTGTAAAATTGGTAATATTTCCATTTTTGGGCTCAGGAACAACTGTTTCTGCTTTTTCGATGTTTGGATCTGAGATGAGAACTTTTATTATTTTGTAATTAGAAGCGTTTTTATAAGTCAAGTAATAAATAAACTCTTTATCAACATTGTAATTCGTTACTTCATCTTTTTTTTCAACTAAATTGGTCCATTTTGTGGGTTTGAAATTGTCTTTTAAATCAGTATCGTACAACTTAATTCGATTGTCTACCGTAACAACCAAGCCATAATTTTTATTTGAATTTTTATGGTAGAGATTCAAAGGAAATTCTTCAGCTCCTATATTAAGTTCAGGATTAGTTGCACTCGACAAAAATTCTACATCTTTACTTGGGTCTTCGCCTAATTTATGATAATATACTTTAGAGTTTAATAATCGGTTTGGATCGGTAACATTTGCAGAGTTTAATCTTCCGTATGTAAATGAATTCCCGTCAGGCATCCAAGAAGGAGTACTGAACCAGCATCTGTCGAATACTTCGGGGTAAACTTTTCCGTCACTGCTTACAATAAGTAATTCTGCACTTTCAGAACCGCTTGGAGCAATTTCTATAGCTACTTTATCTCCTTTTTCATTGGGCGTTATAGAGCTTATATTGTAATTTACTCCTGCTGTTTTTTTGTAAGTTTCTGGATCAAAAAGCAGTTTTTCAGTTCCTTTGTAGCCAATTCTCTGATATAGTTTGCCATTTTCCTCGTTGGCATTTCGTTTTAGATAGAAATAATGGTCGTTCTCTGTAATTTGTAAATCAGAGATAGTGCTTTCTTTTCTTGCATCAAGCTCTTTTAGTTTTTTAAAGAGATTTTGACGTTCTGGAACTTCATTTAGCTTTGCTCGTACATAATCAGCATTAGCTTTCATCCAAGTAACCACATTGGGATCATTTAGATTTTCAAGATAGCGATAAGGATCTTCTATCTTTTCTCCGAAATATTCATCTACGACGATTTTTTCTGGGGTGGGCTGTGGTTTAATCTGCCCGAAATTTGATACTACTGAGCCGCAAAGTGCTGCAGTAGTAAGAATAAATTTAGTGTTCATAATTTATCTAGTTTTGAAGTAAGAAAAAATTCCAGATAGATTATGGACGAGTAAATGTATGAAAATATTTTAAATAATTGATAATTAGCTTGTTGGGTTTTTTAAGCTAATTGATCTTGTAGTTTTTTAATATCATCACGCAGTTTGGCAGCTTGCATAAAGTCTAACTCTTTTGCTGCTTTTTCCATTGATTTTCTTTTTTCTCGAATCATTTTTTCTAACTCAGACTTAGATAAATAAGCTGTTTCAGGTTCAGCGGCAGCAGGTAAAGTATGTCCTAATTCGTATTCTACCAAAGGATTTTTTGTAAAAGCGCTGTCTATTTTTTTGTTTAATGCCTGGGGTGTAATACCGTGCTCAGTATTGTAGTTAATCTGTTTAGTTCTTCGATAATTAGTTTCGTCTATTGTTCTTTGCATGCTTGCCGTAATTTTATCAGCATACATAATCGCTTTTCCATTTAAGTTTCTGGCTGCACGACCAATAGTTTGTGTTAAAGATCTATGGTTACGTAAAAAACCTTCTTTATCAGCATCAAGAATGGCAACAAGAGAAACTTCGGGTAAATCTAAACCTTCACGAAGCAGGTTAACTCCAATTAAGACATCAAAAATACCTTTTCGTAAATCTTGCATGATTTCGATTCGTTCTAAAGTATCAACATCAGAGTGAATGTAACGGCATCGAATGTTTACTTTAGTTAAATATTTGGCTAATTCTTCGGCCATTCTTTTCGTCAAGGTAGTTACCAGAACTCTTTCGTCAAGTTCACATCGAACTTGTATTTCTTCGATCAAATCATCAATCTGATTTAAACTTGGTCTTACTTCAATAATTGGATCTAATAATCCTGTCGGACGAATAATCTGTTCTACATAAATTCCGTCAGACTTTTGCAATTCATAATCTGCAGGTGTTGCCGAAACGTAAATAACCTGATTCTGCATAGCTTCAAATTCTTCAAATTTCAAAGGTCTGTTGTCCATTGCGGCAGGAAGTCTAAAACCATATTCAACCAAATTTTCTTTTCGGCTGCGGTCACCTCCGTACATGGCGTGAACTTGCGAAACCGTTACGTGGCTTTCATCAACAACCATTAAATAATCACTTGGAAAATAGTCTAGTAAACAGAAAGGTCTTGTTCCGGCTTCACGTCCGTCAAGATAACGCGAGTAATTTTCAATTCCAGAACAATATCCCAATTCGCGAATCATTTCTAAATCAAAATTGGTTCGTTCTTCAAGACGTTTAGCTTCTAAATGTTTGCCTATTTCTTTGAAATAATCAACTTGTTTTACTAAATCTTGTTGAATTTCCCAGATTGCGCCTTGTAAAACTTCAGGAGAAGTCACAAACATATTGGCGGGATAGATCGTTAATCTTTTAAACTTTTCTATAACCTGTGAGGTTTTAGGATCAAAAGCTTCGATTTCTTCAATCTCATCTCCAAAAAAGTGAATTCGATATGCATCATCTGCATAGCTGGGATAAACTTCAACAGTGTCTCCTTTAATTCTAAAAGTCCCTGGATTAAAATCGGCTTCAGTTCTGGCGTATAAACTTTGTACAAGACTATGTAGTAATTTAGTTCTCGAAATAACTTGATCTCGAGTTATTTCGATTACGTTTTTTTGAAATTCTACAGGATTTCCAATACCATATAAGCAGGAAACTGAGGCAACAACTAAAACATCGCGTCTTCCTGAAAGTAAAGAAGAAGTAGTGCTTAAACGCATTTTTTCCAGTTCTTCATTGATAGATAAATCTTTCTCAATAAAAACTCCTGTAACAGGCATAAAAGCTTCAGGCTGATAATAGTCGTAATAAGAAACGAAATACTCAACCGCATTATTTGGAAAAAATTGCTTGAACTCTGAATATAATTGTGCCGCCAAAGTTTTATTATGTGCTAAAACCAGCGTTGGACGCTGTACTTCTTGAATAACATTGGCTACTGTAAATGTTTTACCAGATCCTGTAACTCCTAATAAAGTTTGATATTTTTCGCCGTCGACTATACCTTGCGACAATTTTTGAATTGCTTGAGGTTGATCTCCTTTTGGACTATATTCTGAAGTTACTTGGAAATTCATTTTTTATGACTGAAGATTAGTTTTGTAAAGATACAAAGTTTGAATTCTATTCTAAAAAATTAATGACTGCGTCATTTGTAATTTTTGCTTGGTCAATAGTTAAAAAATGCCCCGCATCTTTAATAGTTTGAGTTTTGCAGTTTATTAAAAATTTTTGTGCTCTTGTCAGACTTTCTTCAGAGTTGATAACGTCATGATCTCCAATTAATACTAATACTGGATTTGTAATTGATTGTAATTCTTCATCTGAAAACGGGCGCATTTTAAGCATGCTGGAATTTGATTTTGCATATTTGTTTGCCAAATAAAATTGCCTTTTGTAAATCGGGTTTATGTTTTCGGGATGCGTTGAGAATGTTTCTAGCGTTTTATTGAATTTTTTTTCACTTGGGAAAAGCTTCAACAGCAATGCAGAACTTGTTTTTCTGACTTTATCTATGAATTTAAAAGTCTGTGCAGGACTTAGTAGAACTATTTTATCAATAGAATTTGTTTTTTCAGAAGCTAATAATGCGGCGATCCAGCCGCCTCTTGATGCTCCAATAATATCGAATTGTTTTAATTTATAGAAACTGAAAATTTCATTGTACCAAATCACAATTTCTTTTGAGGAAAGCGGTTTTGCTGTTAAAGTTGATTTTCCGGGTTCCATCAAAAAATCGATCGCATAAATTCTATGATTTTTTGCTAAAGCTTTAATGTTAGGATACCACATGGTTGAGGTTGCGTCCATTCCGTGAAGTAAAACCAAGCTTTTTCCGTTTTTTGGTCCCGCAATAATCACGTGAGCCGTTCCAAAGCTTGTTTTTACATTTTCTTCTGTATACGGAATATTCCAAAGTTTTAATGCTTTGTCGTACGCACTTAAATATGTCTTTTTTTCGCTTTTGGTTTCGAATATATAATCATCAAATTTTGCTTCTTTAATGGATGAACAACTTGTGATTACTAATAATATTAGGACTAATCTGAAGTATAATTTTTGCATTGCAATAAAATTCAATTTAGCTAAAGATACAATTCTAGAAAAGCGTTTTTGTATCAGAATTTTGTTTTAAAATATCATAATTCTAAGGTTCGTTTTTTTGCACAGTTAAGTGATAGACTTGTACTAATGCTAAAATTCCGTTAGGAATAATAACAGGCAGAAGCCATTGACTAACGTCTCTGTAATCTTTTAAAAAGATGCCGTATATCACAAAACACATACACCCGAAAAAATTAATTAAACGTATTTTTTTAAGGTCTTTCAGTAAAAAACCTCCTACAATAAAAAATGATGCTAGGTAACCAATATAATCTGCCATGATTTTGATATTGAATAGTTTATAGTAAACTTACCAAAAGCAAATTATAAAATCAAGGTTTTGAAGTTGAAAATCAATATTTTAAAGCGTCCACTTTTGCTGTTCTGGTTTACTTAAAAAACTCCAAGCCACAATTCGACTGTTTTTTTGCCCTTGCGACATTTCGATAGTTTTTACAGAAACGGCATTTACTTTTTTCAGGGTTTTGTAAATGGAGGATAGATTTTCTTTTTTAGAAACTAATGTTGTGAACCATAAAACTTGCGAAGCATATTTTACACTTTCGTAAATCATTTGAGTTACAAAACCAATTTCGCCGCCATTGCACCATAATTCAGCATTTTGACCTCCAAAATTTAAAACAGGATTTGTAGTTTTCTTTTCCTTCGGATTTAAATTGGATACTTTTCTAGAAGTGCTTTTATTCGCTTCTTCTGCCGATGCGTGAAAAGGCGGATTACACATAGTAAATGTAAAACGATCTTCAGGAATGATGATGTTTTTAAAGATAAATCGAGATTCTGTCTGCTGCTGTAAACTTATTGTGTCAATTAATTTGGGGTTTGCTTCGATAATTTTACTGCAGTTTTCAATTGAAGTTTTATAAATATCTGTTGCGACAAAACTCCAATTGTAAATCGAATTCCCTAATATCGGATAGATTAAATTTGCGCCTGTTCCGATATCTAGTCCCATGACAGAATTACCTTCGGGAATTTGACCATGATTCGTTTCTGCCAATAAATCGGCTATATAATGAATGTAATCGGCTCTGCCTGGAATAGGAGGACAAAGATAATTTTTAGGAATATCCCAATTTTTAATGTCGTAATAGGTTTGAAGTAAAGCTTTGTTGAGCGTTTTTACAGCAAGGGGGTTACTGAAATCAATGGTTTCAATACCATATTTATTAGTAGAAATAAAAGCTTTTAATTCAGGACAATTTGAAATAAGTAATTCAAAATCATAGCGTGAGCGATGAATATTTCTAGGATGTAAATTGTCTTTTTGAGAATTGTTTTCTGCTTTCATTTTTATTGATTTCTGTGCAAAGATAGGTATTCCTTCCTTTAAAGAATGCTCCAGAGAAGCGTAATATTTATAACCAATTAATTTATAATTAAAACAAAAGCTCCAGCGGAGCGACATAGATTTTGTGTATCACCCCGCTGGAGTTTTAATTAGAAGAAGAGATTTTGATCTATAAACATTGCGTCCCTCCGGGGTTTTTTATTTTCAAATGTTTCTAATCAAAACATTCCATTAAAAGCAAATCACCTTCACGATGTGTAATGGTTACAATTCCGTCTTGTTCTACAGAATTACTGCTTCCGGTTCTATACCCCATGGTTAGTGTATCGTCTTGTAATTCGTATTTTAGATTTTTAGAAGAAATTCCGTTTACAACGCCAATTGGAATTAACGAAATTGGTGTTTTAGCGGTGTACCATTTTTCAAATTTTGTTGGCAGCAAGAATATTTTTGAATGATCGTCGAGAATCACAATTTTAAGTAAATTGCGGTAACGAACAATATTGGTAAGATTGGTAATGGTATGATCTGCACGTCTTCCAGTAGCCCAAACTACATTTACGGCAGGAATTTTTCTTTCTATTAAATAATCAAAAGCTTTTTCTAAATCGGTTTTATTTTGATCTGGAGTGTGAACGATTTCGATAGGATATTGTGAAGTTTTATATATTTCGGGATCAAAACCACGATCAAAATCACCTAAAAGCACATCGATTTTAATGCCTAAATCTATAACGCGTTCAATGGCTGAATCTAATACAATAACAAGCGGTGACCACTCTAATAATTGACCTAATAATTCAGGATTGCAGGCGGCGCCGTTTGCAATTATTAAAGCGGGTTCCTGATCGTCGCGAACTATATGGTGTGATGACATGTTATTTTTTTTGAATGTGACGCAAAGGTACTGTTTACAATTTTAGATTTCTGATTTTAGATTTTAGTTTTTTTTTGCAAAAGATTTTAGGACAATCTAAAATCTATACTCTAAAATCGGCAATTATAAATCCAATAATCTTCGATGATAATTAATTTGTCCAAGATGATAAGCTAAATGCGTAGAAAGATGAACGAAAAAGAATCCTGTAGTCATTTGTTTTTCAAAAACGATCTGCGGATAAATGGCGTTTAAATCTTCTTCGGATAAAAGATCAAGAGTGTTGTTTACCACGATAATGGTTTCCTCGATTTTACCGATTAATTCTGATTTAGGAATATCTTTTAAAGAAAATTCTAATGGACGATTTCTAACATATCCTGTTTTTCCTATTTCGGCACCAATATAGGTGTTGATGTTGCCAATTAAATGAAGGCAAAGATTTCCGCCAGAGTTTGAAATGTTTTTGTCGATTGCCCAAAGCTGATTTTCATTTTGGTACGATTCTATTTCGAATTTTAATTTGTTCAAATCCCTATTAAATAGTGATTTTAATGTTTCTACCAGCATATTTTTTTTAGTTGAAAATTAAGAATAATAAAGATGATGTTGAAAATTAGTCTCTATTTCTTATCGGAATCCAGATTTCCTCTTCTGAGTTTGGGTCGTCTTTTTTGTATTTATGATCCATTACTGCAAAATGAGGTCTGTCATCAACAGTGTATTCTGATTTTGGAAGCCATTCTGCAAAAATAGAATGGTAGGTTTTGTGTCCTTCAGATGCTGGGCCATAATGAATAAAAACGGCATACAAACCAGTTGGTATTACTAGTGTTTCCATTTCTGACGGAATTACATCAAAATTAGTAACGGCTATTGCTGCCCATTTTTGAAAACTTTTATTGGGATCAAAATTGTCAAAATGGTTTGGTGAAAAAACTTCTAAAGAATATAAATTAGAGTCAATTGAATTTTTAATTTCACGGCGTTTTGGCATAAAGCTGCTCCATAATTGAAACGTTCGATTTTCAATAAATGACATATTGATTCGTTTTCCAATTAGTTTTTTTTCGGTTGCGATTTTAATTTGTGCTTCCATTTTTATCACTTAGTTCAATTTTATATTTTTTTGAGTCAGTTTCGCTGAGTGCAAAATACCCTAACGGATAATTTGCCTTATCTGTTGTGTTGATAATGTTTCCTCTTACAGTTGCAGGCGGTGATTGAAATGGACCTCCAGCATTACTTCCCGCAATGCTTACTAAAATGCTCATGTAATTGTAATATTGTTTGGAAATGCCCAAATGTGTTACTTGAATCTCATTGCCCACTTCAATATCTTCATCATCTGATTTACTAAAGTATTCGTTGCCTTGGTAGAATTTATCTTCGCCAACATAATAAGTAGAGGTTACTTTTTTTGAATACTCGTATTTATATAAGTAAAAATTATCCTCATTTGCAGGGTCGTTATAAAAGGCTCTTATTTCTATATCAGTTCCTGTAATGCCGCTTTTATTATTCTGTTCAATTCTAGTTATGGGCGCTACAGATTTTAGAGTTTCAGTTGCGGTGTAAGTGCTTCCGCCGCTAATAATGGTTAATGTATAGGTTTCTTCAATTTTTGGTTCAAAATCATTACAAATATAGCGACCTGTTTTTGGGGCTTCAGTAAAATTAAATCGTTTGTTTTTACTGTTTTTAATATAAACAACAGCTCCAGAAACTATTGGCACCTTATTTTCAAAATACCCTGTAGTTGTAGTTAATTTTATTACCTGTTGTTTTCCTGTTGTGCCTTTTTGCCAGTTTATTGAGGCTTCAATTACTAATTTTGGAGGCGCTGTATCAAGATCTACCTCTACAACTTCTTCACAACTTGTAAAAAGCGCAGATGTAAATAATACGATTAATAAAATAACTTTTTTCATAATATTTTTTTTGTTTCTCTACAGAACTGAAACTTCTTTAAAATTTAAAATTATAGCTGACAGCAGGCACCATACCAAAGATTGACAATCGTACAGCTTCATTTACTCCTGTGTCTAGGTTTTGCCTAAAGTTGATTGATGCTGCATTTTGGCGATTGTAGAGATTGTATATACTAAAAACCCATTCAGCTTTCCAATTTCTGTCTTTGTTTTTTCTTGGTGTTAAAGTGGCCGAAATATCTAAATGATGATAAGCAGGCAGGCGATCTTTATTTCGAAGGCCATAACTTGGAACTGTAATTCCTAAATATTCATATTGACCGATTGGATATGTAACAGGCTGTCCTGACTGCAGGATGAAATTAGCGCCAAACGACCATTTATCGTTTAAGTTGTAAGCTGATGTTACAGCTAAATTATGTGTTTTGTCATAAGCAGAACTGTACCATTTTCCGTTATTGATGCCTGTTTCTTCTGGAGTTCTTCCCGGTGTCTGTTGTTCTGACTTAGATAAAGTATAAGAAATCCATCCATTAAATTTACCTTCATTTTTCTTCAACATAATTTCTACACCATATGCACGCATTTGTCCGTTTAAAATTACTTGTTCAATCGCGTCATTTGCAATTAAATCAGCACCGTCAATATAATCTAGTCTGTTTTTGATTTTTTTATAATAGGTTTCAACTTCAAGAGAGTAAACGCCATTATTAATATTTCTAAAATACCCCAAAGCGACTTGATCAGCAAGCTGCGGTTTAATGTAATTATCACTAGGCATCCAGACATCCAGCGGAGTAGGAGATGAGGTATTCGAAATTAATTGAAGATATTGCGCCATGCGATTGTAACTTGCTTTTATGGCTTGATCGTCATTTAATTGATAAGAGACAGAGAATCTTGGTTCTAAGTTGTTGTAATCCTGAATAATTTTATTAGAACCAAAATATTTTGTAGATGAAGGAGTTGCTTTTTCGTAAATCTGCATATCCGTGTTAAAAAGCACAGGATTATTATTGTCATAATAATTAATGGTCGATGCACCTAAACGATAAAACAAGCTGTAGCGTAATCCATATGCCATTGTTATTTTTTTAGAAAGCTGGCTTTCGGCATCTAAATAAATTGAAGGTTCAAATGCATATTTTCGATCCAGTTGATCTGGATTTATTCCAGATGTAGTATTGCTTGGTTTAATAGTTCCGGGATTAAAATCATAATAAATACCGCTTAAGCCATAATTTAGTTTGAATTTATCCGAAATGTAGTGTTTGAAATCGTATTTAATATTATAGTTTTTGATGCCCGAATCCCATTTGAAGCCAACAAAATCCAAATCAAGACCATAATAATAATCACTGTATATCAAGGATAAATTTGAGAATAGTTTATTAGAATACAAGTGATTCCAACGAAGATTTAAAGTAGAGTTTCCGTAAGTATTCGTAAAGTTTTTATTAAGGCTGAAAACGTCTCTTCCAAAATATCCAGATAAATATAAGCTGTTGTTATCGTTTAATTTATAACTGAATTTCGCATTTAGATCATAAAAATAAGCAGAGTTGTCTTTGTTTTCTTCAGATAGTTTTAAGAACAAATGAGCGTATGAAGCTCTTCCGCCAATTAAAAAAGAACCTTTGTCTTTTACAATTGGCCCTTCTAAAAGTAATCGGCTTGATATTAAACCAATTCCTCCATTCATGTGAAAATTTTTGCTGCTTCCGTCCTTTTGATAAATATCTAATACTGAAGAGGCACGACCTCCAAATCTGGCAGGGATTCCTCCTTTATACAATTTTAAATCTTTGATTGCATCTGGATTAAAAACAGAGAAAAATCCAAATACGTGAGAAGAGTTAAAGATTGTAGCTTCATCTAATAAAATTAAATTTTGATCAGCACCGCCGCCTCGCACATTAAATCCAGATGCTCCTTCGCCTGCATTAGTTACTCCCGGAAGCAGTAGAATGGATTTAATTACATCGACTTCACCTAATACTACAGGCATTTTTTTAATGGTAGAAATAGAGAGTTTGTTGACACTCATTTCTGGCGACTTAATATTTATTTTGCCTTTATTATCTTTAATAATAACTTCTTGAAGTTCTTGACCGCTTTCGCTGATTGAGAAGTTATTTTTAGTGTTTTGATCTAAAATAATGGTTTTATGAATGGTTTGGTAGCCTAAATAACTAATTTCAGTTTCATGTTCGCCGCTGGGAACTGTAAGGGAATAAAAACCATATTCGTTTGTAGTTGTTCCAATTTTTAAAGCAGGAATGTAAACGTTTACACCAATTAAACTTTCGTTGTTTTTAGAATCTTTTATAGTTCCGCTGAGGGTGAATTTTTCCTGAGAAAAAGAAGCAAATGTGGTAAAAATAAGGATAAGAAGTAAACTAATCTTTTTTGTAATCATTGCTTTGGTTTTGAACTACATAGTTAATAATTCTTACTAAATATAGCAGGCTGAATTTTGTTAAACATTAGTTAAGAATAAAAAAAGGACAACCTTGCGAGTTGTCCTTTCGGTATTTATTATAGAGACGCACAGCGGTGCGGCTGAATTATTTTATTTTAGCAATAATTGCATTGAATGTTTCACTAGGACGCATTGCTTTGCTTACCAATTCAGGCGTTGGCTGATAGTATCCGCCAAGAGTCTGAGGTTTTCCTTGTGCACCAATTAATTCAGCATCAATTTTAGCTTCATTAGCTTCAAATTCAGCAGCAATTGGAGTAAAGATAGCTTTTAATTCAGCATCTTTATTTTGAGCAGCCAAAGCCTGAGCCCAATAGAATGCAAGGTAAAAGTGAGAACCACGGTTGTCGATTTGTCCAACTTTACGAGCTGGAGATTTATCGTTTGCTAAGAATTTATCATTTGCTTCATCAAGAGTTTCAGCTAAAACAATTGCTTTAGAATTGTTTAAAGTTTGTCCTAAATGCTCTAAAGAAGCACCAAGAGCTAAAAATTCTCCTAGTGAATCCCAACGTAAATATCCTTCTTCTGTAAATTGCTCAACGTGTTTAGGAGCAGATCCTCCAGCACCAGTTTCAAACAATCCGCCACCGTTCATTAAAGGAACGATAGATAACATTTTTGCAGAAGTTCCTAATTCTAAAATTGGGAATAAATCTGTTAAATAGTCACGTAAAACGTTTCCAGTTACAGAGATAGTATCTAGACCTTTGATGATTCTGTCTAAAGTAAATTCAGTTGCAGCAACTGGATTTAAAATGCGAATATCTAAGTTTGTAGTATCGTAATCTTTAAGATATTTTTGAACTTTTGCAATCAATTCTCTGTCATGCGCTCTGTTTTCGTCTAACCAGAAAACGGCAGGAGTACTTGATAAACGAGCTCTGTTTACAGCTAGTTTAACCCAGTCTTGAATAGGAGCGTCTTTTGCCTGACACATTCTGAAAATGTCATTTGCTTCAACGTTTTGCTCCATTAAAACAGTTCCATTTGTATCCACAACGCGAACAACACCTTCTTCTTTCAATTGGAAAGTTTTATCGTGCGATCCGTATTCTTCTGCTTTTTGAGCCATCAATCCAACGTTAGGAACACTTCCCATTGTTTTAGGATCAAAAGCACCGTGTTTTTTACAGAAATCGATAGTTGCAGTATAAATTCCAGCATAAGAACGATCTGGAATAATAGCGATTGTATCTTGTTGTTTTCCTTCTTTGTTGTACATCTGTCCAGAAGTACGAATCATAGCAGGCATAGATGCGTCTACAATTACGTCAGAAGGAACGTGTAAGTTTGTAATTCCTTTATCAGAATTTACCATTGCAAGAGCTGGTCCGTTTTCGATAGCAGCATTGATTGCAGCTTCAACTTCAGCCTGCTCAGGTTTTCCTGCAATTTTTGCATAGATATCACCTAAACCATTTCTAGTGTCAATGTTTAATTCTTTGAATAAAGTTTCGTATTTTTTGAAAAGATCAGCAAAATAAACTTCAACGATAGCGCCAAAGATAATTGGATCTGAAACTTTCATCATTGTAGCTTTTAAGTGCACAGAAAGTAAAACTCCAGCAGCTTTAGCTTCAGCAATTGCTTCAGCAACAAAACTTTTTAAAGCTTTTAAATGCATTACAGAGCTGTCGATAATTTCACCAGCTTTTAAAGGAGTACTTGCTTTAAGAACAGTTGTAGAACCGTCTTTAGCAACAAATTCAATTTTTACATCATTAGCTTCAGTAACCGTAAGTGATTTTTCACTTCCGTAA
Organism: Flavobacterium sp. FlaQc-30; assembly: GCF_044005885.1. Taxonomy (NCBI): domain Bacteria; kingdom Pseudomonadati; phylum Bacteroidota; class Flavobacteriia; order Flavobacteriales; family Flavobacteriaceae; genus Flavobacterium; species Flavobacterium sp. FlaQc-30. The sequence continues at coordinate 264,313 of NZ_JBIPCO010000006.1, forward strand.
AAATCACCATTTGGCATAGAAGCTACCTTAGTTTTTGAGTCAGCAGACCAAGCACCCATAGAGTGCGGATTTGCTTTTGCAAAGTTTTTAACGGCTCTTGGAGCTCTACGATCAGAGTTTCCTTCACGTAAAACTGGGTTTACTGCAGAACCTAATACTTTTGCATATTTTGCTTTAATTTCCTTTTCAGCATCGTTTTGCGGATCTTCTGGGAAATTAGGAATGTTATAACCGTGTGATTGCAATTCAGCAATAGCAACTTTTAATTGTGGTACAGATGCAGAAACGTTTGGTAACTTGATAATATTAGCTTCTGGCTTTGTCGCTAATTGACCCAATTCAGCCAAAGCGTCACCTGTTTTTTGAGCATCTGTTAAAGACTCAGGGAAATTAGATAAAATTCTTCCTGCTAACGAGATATCTCTAGTTTCAATAGCAATACCAGCTGTGGAAGTAAAAGCTTGAACAATAGGTAATAAAGAGTAAGTCGCTAATAACGGCGCCTCATCAGTTAAGGTGTAAAAAATTTTTGAATTCTGTGTCATTTTTTTTTTTTTTTTTTTATAATCGTGTCGTCAAGGAATGGCGATGTGAATGATATAGTCGGCTCAAAATGAGCGGAGCAAATATAATAAAAACAGTCCGAAAACGGTATAGTTTTACCGAGAAATACTGGAATTATCAGATTGCTAATTCGCACACGTTAAATTGCCAAATCGATGATTTTGATATTAAAAAATTGCAGTTTTATTATTTCGGAAATTTGGAGCAAAAAAAAACTCGTTTCAAATGATATGAAACGAGTTTTTTATAACAATTAGATAAATGATTATCTTCTTTTATCTTTAATCTTAGCTTTTTTACCAGTAAGTTCTCTGAAGTAGAAAATTCTAGCTCTACGAACAGAACCTTTCTTGTTGATTTCGATTTTTTGTAAAGCTGGTAAGTTTACTGGGAAGATACGCTCAACTCCAATAGCTCCAGACATTTTACGAATCGTGAAAGTTTCTGTGTTACCAGAACCTCTTCTTTGAATAACAACTCCTTTAAAAAACTGAGTTCTTGTTTTTTCACCCTCTTTAATTTCGTAGAATACTGTAATAGTATCTCCAGCTCCAAATTCAGGGAAATCTTTTCTAGCAACGAATTCGTCTTGAACGAATTTTAATAAATCTGCCATGATAATTTTATTATTATAGTTTTATTTAGAGTAACATTCACGGATCTCGCCAGAGGTTAGTCCAATTCGGGTGCAAATGTAAAAAATAATTATAAATTATGAATTATAAATTGTGAATTATTTTTTAAGATATAAAATTGAAGTCTGTAAAGCTGTAATGTTCTAAAAATGAATATGCTGAGTTGTATACTTTATGACTTAAGACTCTAAAATTTTCTAGATTATTCCAGCAAATCAGGTCTTCTGTTTTTAGTGTGTTCATAAGCCATATCTTCACGCCATTTATCAATTTTGGCAAAATGTCCGCTCGTTAAAACATCAGGAACTTTCCATCCTTTATAATCAGCAGGTCTTGTATAAATAGGTCCTGAAAGTAGATTATCTTGAAAACTGTCTGTTAAAGCTGAGGTTTCATCGCTCAAAACTCCTGGAATTAATCGAATTAAAGCATCAGATAAAACTAAAGCACCTAATTCACCGCCAGATAAAACATAATCGCCAATAGAAATTTCTTTAGTAATAAAATGATCTCTTACACGCTGATCAACACCTTTGTAATGTCCGCATAAAATGATAATATTTTCATACATCGACATTTTGTTGGCCATTTTTTGGTTTAATGTTTCACCGTCCGGCGACATATAAATAATTTCATCATACTCGCGTTGGCTTTTTAAGTGTGTGATACAATCGTCAATTGGCTGTACAGTCATTACCATTCCTGCACCTCCGCCAAAAGGATAATCATCAACACTTTTTTGTTTGTTGGTTGTATAGTCGCGTAAATTATGAAAATGTACTTCTACTAAACCCTTATCAATAGCACGTTTCATAATCGATGCCTCAAACGGGCTTCTTAATAATTCCGGCAAAATCGTTATAATGTCAATTCGCATTGTTTTTCTTCAAAAGTTTGCTGCAAAGATACAAAGTTAATATTTGAAGTTTTAATGATTTAATATTTGAAACCTTTAGGTGTGTTAAACAGAAATATTTGAACATTGAGAATAGTTTAAGTTAATGTTTATTTAAACTATTGATAATCCTTGGTTTGTTTCTTCTTTTTAGAGAAAGGTTATTTTTATAAAGTAATAAGCCTAAATATAAAAGATGAAAAAATATGTATTATTAACCATGATCGTAATTCTTGCCTCGTGCTCAAGTTCGAAAAATACTTTAGACGGTTTGACGGGTAAAACGAGACATAGCCTTATTAAAAGCTGGGGATTTCCTATTCGAACTGTTAACAATGCTCAAGGGCAGATATTGGTTTATGCAGATCAAGTTTATAAAAATTCTAATAATACAGAATCGAGAATTGCTGGACCAAGTTATTGGAATTATACCTATATATACATTGATTTCGAAGGAAAAGTGTATTCATATAAAAATGAAAAGCAGAATTACCCGCCTCAGCAAATCGTTTTTACGAATTAATTTGAATATGCTTTTTTTTTTAGTAGTTTGTAATCAATGGAATAAGGTTGTTTGTTTAAGTGAATTATTATTAAATTTAACTACTTTTATTGAAGCTTAAAATCAATAATAGATGAAAAAAGGAATAATTATACTTGCTGTAATTTTTTTACTTGTTTCTTGTAACAACCAAAATCAATCAAAACCAATGGATATCACACAAAATGAAAAAGTAATAAAGCAATATTTTGAATATTTCAATAGCCATAATTGGGAAAAAATGGCCGAAATGTATACTGAAACAGCCGATTTTAAAGATCCGTCATTAGGACAAGGAATTGTAAAGCAAACTCGCAAGCAAATTCAGGAAAAATATGCAGCATTAAATGAAGTTTTTCCAGATTTAAAAGACAGTATTGTTCAAATATATCCGTCAGGAGAGAAACACATAATTGTTGAATTTGTTTCAACTGGTACTGCTCCTGATAATTCAAAGTTCGAACTGCCAATCTGTACTATTTTTACAATCGAAAATGGAATGATTACAAAAGATTTTACTTATTTTGATAACTTTGAAGAAGAAGGCGAAAAGTAAAATAGAGTGAGGAAAAATGAATGAAAAAGGAGAAATTACAAATAAAGACAATGAAATTGCTCTAGATGACTTTATTCGTGATTTTGAAAATCAATTTGTGTAGTTTTAAGTTTACTTTTTCTTATAAAGATGGTAACAAGAAGAAATTTTATAATAAACAGCAGTTTGGCAGGAGCGGCAGTTTTAGTTCTGCCGTCATTAGCATTTAGTATGGAAAAAAAAGAAATTGGCCTGCAGTTATATACGCTGCGTGAGGAACTTCCAAAAGATGTAAAATCAACTTTAAAGAAAGTATCAGATTCTGGTTATTCTATTGTTGAAACTTACGGATTTTCAATCAAAGATCAGTTTTGGGGATTAACTCCTTCAGAATTGAAAAAGATTTTGGATGAAAATGATTTGAAAGCCGTCAGCGGTCATTATAATTTAGGAAGTTTTCTTTATGATGGAAATAAAGAAGAATTGGTTGCCGCTATTAAGGCAGCAAAAGTTTTAAAAAGTGATTTCTTAACCGTTCCATGGATTGACGAAGCGTATAGAAAAAATAGTGATGATTATAAAAAAATTGCCGCACGTTTGAATGAAGCCGCTAAAATGTGTAAACAAGAAGGATTAAAATTTGCGTATCATAACCACGATTTTGAGTTTCAAAAACTAGAAAACGGTGCTACAGGTTATGATATTTTGCTAAAGGAAACAGAAAAAGATTTAGTGTTTTTTGAATTAGATTTGTACTGGGTTGCCCGCTCAGGCAACAATCCTCTTGATTTGTTTGCTGCAAATCCGTGGCGTTTTAAAATGTGGCATGTAAAAGATATGGATAAAGAAAACCAGAGTTTGAATACTGAAATTGGTTCAGGATCTATTGATTTTAAGCCTTTTTTCAAGCAGCGAAAAATTGCGGGAATGACGTATTTTTTTGTAGAGCAGGAGAACAATTATGTTCCTAATGCTATTGATTCAATTAAAACCAGCTGTGATTTCATTTCAAAAAACTTAATCTGAATAAGAAGCAATTTATGAAGAAACTTGTTTTGTTGGTGTTAGTAATTTTTTGTTCTTGTCATTCGAATAAGAAAGAAGAAAATAATTCAAAGTCAAAGTCACAGTTAAACGCACAACCAATTTTACCGCCTCAACCTTATTTTGTAGATATTAAAGTTAATGATGTTAAGCTTGAGGAACCAGTTTTTGGTGATTGGTTGTTTTCTCATAAAGAGAAAGGACAAAGTTTTGAGCAATTTGTTCGAACTAAACATGTTGTCCCAACAAAAGAAGAGAATATTATCTATTTGAAACCAATTGGAAAATTTAATTCTTCACAATTAAAACAAATTGAATTGGTTCGTCAATATTTACAAATATTTTTTCAACTTGAAACCAAGGTTTTGGAAACGGTTTCAAATGATATTATTCCAAATCATGCCAGACGAATTGGAGATGTTGGACAAGAACAATTTTTAGCGGGATATATTTTGACAGATGTTTTGAAAGAAGAAAGTCCTGATAAAAGAATTGCACTAATGGCAATAACTGAAAAGGATTTGTACCCAAAACCAGAATGGAATTATGTTTTTGGGCTGGCATCTTACAGAGATAAAATTGCGGTAAGTTCTATTTACAGAATGCAGAAAGAGGCTGATTTTAATTTATGCTTAGATCGATTGCTGAAAATTTGTTCGCATGAGATTGGGCATATGTTTGGTTTGCATCATTGTATTGAAGTAAATTGCGTCATGAATGGAACCAATAGTATGGTAGAAACAGATAAACATTCTATTAGATTATGTTCCCTTTGTCAAAGAAAATTATATTCGGGGTTTAAGTATGATAATGTAAAAAGGTTAAAAGAATTAGAAAAATATTTTAAGGATAACAATTTAGCTGAAGGATTACAGTTAACAAAAAAAGACCTTAAAAGCATTCAATAAAAATTAAATAATATGAGTTTCGGTACAAGTAAAGAGTTTATTAAAGGAGATGAAATAGAATGGGAAGTAGTAGGCGAAGGAATCAAACGTAAAATATTGGCTTTTGATGATCGCGTTATGCTTGTTAATGTACATTTTGAAAAAGGAGGAATTGGTGTCTTACACGAACATTATCATTCTCAAGTTACTTACGTTTCAAGCGGTAAATTTGATGTTACAATAAGCGGTGTTACACAGACTTTGAAAGAAGGAGATAGTTTTTATATTCCACCTCATGCTGTTCATGGTGTTGTTTGTTTAGAAAGCGGTCTTTTAACGGATGTTTTTAGTCCAATGCGTGAAGATTTTATGAAATAAAACAGTTTTCAGATACTGCATAATTGGTATAAAAAGGCTTGGTTTTAATGGAGACTTTAGAAATTTTATAATTTTTTTAAAGTTTTGGTTCCAATTAGAATAGTATTTTTGCAAAATGAATTTATCCAAAACGAATGTCCTTTTTATGGCAGTTTGCACTGGTCTTATAGTTGCAAATCTTTATTACTGCCAGCCTTTAATTGTTTTAATTGCCAACGAATTTAAAATTCCAGAAGCCAGCGCTGGAACTATAACCTATTTAACTCAGGCGGGTTATGCTATTGGGTTGTTTTTTATGGTGCCGCTTGGCGATAAACTAGAACGTAAAAAACAAATTTTAATAACCACTTTTGCTTCTGTAATAGCATTACTTATTGCCGCAGCAGCAAAAAGTTTCTTAGTTTTGCAAATTGCTTCTTTGCTGATTGGAATTACATCAATTGTGCCACAGCTTATTTTGCCCTTGGCAGCCTCATTGAGCACTCCTGAACAAAGAGGAAAAGTAATTGGAACCATTATGAGTGGTTTGTTAGTAGGAATTCTTCTTTCTAGAACTTTAAGTGGTTTTATCGGTCAGATTTTAGGATGGAGATCGATGTTTTATATCGCAGCCGGGATTTGTCTTTTGATCTTTTTCGTTATTCAAAGTAAATTCCCTGTGAATAAACCTCAGTTTAAAGGTACTTATGGCGAGTTGATAAAATCTTTGTTTACACTTATAAAAACACAGCCTGTATTACGTGAAGCAACAATGATCAATGTTTTTAGCTTTGCTCAATTTGGTGCGTTCTGGACCACTATGGTTTTATTGCTTTCAGGAGAACCATTTCATTTTAATAGTGCAACAATTGGTTTATTTGGTATTGTTGGTGCTTCTGGTGCATTGGCCGCGCCTTTGGTTGGAAAAATTGGAGACAAAGGAAATTCTAGAATTGCAGTTGGCTATGGCTGTTTGTTGATTTTAATAAGCTTTTTGATTTTCTATTTTTCTATAGAAAGTGTAATCGGAATTGCGATTGGAATTGTGTTTATTGATATTGGAATTCAAGGAGTGCACATTTCAAATCAAACCCGAGTTTATTCTCTATTACCCGAAGCAAGAAACAGGTTAAATACCGTATTTATGTCATTTAGCTTTTTAGGAACCGCAGCGGGATCTGCATACGGATTATTGTTGTGGAAATTAGGCGGATGGCACGCTGTGGCAATTGGCTGTATGGTGTTGTCATTATTAGCATTAGCCGTTTACGGACTTACTTATAAATCAAAATCTAAAAAAATAGAAAGCACAAATTGATAAAAAATTAATTTGTAAATTTGCAATCAAATTAAAAATAACAACAATGGAAAACGGAATATACGCTAAATTCAACACTAGTAAAGGTTCGATTTTAGTAAAACTAACACACGATTTAACACCAGGAACCGTAGGGAATTTTGTAGCTCTTGCAGAAGGAAATATGGAGAATAAAGTAAAACCTCAAGGACAAAAATTTTATGACGGATTAAACTTTCATAGAGTAATTCCTGATTTCATGATTCAAGGAGGATGTCCAAAGGGAACTGGAACTGGAGATCCAGGTTATAAATTTGATGATGAATTTGTATCAAGCTTAAAACACGATCGTCCAGGAGTTTTGTCTATGGCAAATTCTGGTCCAGGAAGTAATGGTTCTCAGTTTTTTATTACTCACGTTCCAACTCCTTGGTTAGACGGGAAACATACTGTTTTTGGTCATGTTATCGAAGGACAAGATGTAGTTGATGCTGTTGCTCAAGGTGACGGACTTGAGACTTTAGAAATTATTAGAGTTGGTGAAGAAGCTCAAAAATGGAATGCAATTGAAGCTTTTATTGGTTTAAAAGGTGCTCGTTTGAAACGTGAAGCAGCTTTAAAAGCAGAATCTGAAGCAAAAATGGAGCAATTAGCTGCTGGTTTTGATAAAACAGAAAGCGGTTTACGTTACAAAATGATTCAAAAAGGTGACGGTAAACAAGCTGAAGCTGGAAAAACAGTTTCTGTTCACTACGAAGGATCTTTAGAAAACGGAAAAGTTTTTGATTCATCTTACCCACGTAAAAAACCTATCGAATTTAGATTAGGTCAAGGTCAAGTTATTGAAGGATGGGATGAAGGTATTGCTTTATTGCAAGTTGGAGACAAAGCTCGTTTTGTAATTCCTTCTGATTTAGCTTACGGACCATCAGGTGCAGGAGGAGTAATTCCGCCAAACGCAACTTTGATTTTTGACGTTGAATTAATGGATGTAAAATAATAAAACTGATAAAGTTTAAATTGATTTTAAATAGAATCCCATTCGCCTTGTCGAATGGGATTTTTTTTATATTTACTTAAAAATAAATCAAGGCAATGAAAACAAAAAATCTAACTTTAGCAGTTGTAACGTTACTTTTAGCGTCGTGCGGTACAAAAAAAACAAGTGCTGCAACAGCAGAAACTTCTGCTCCAGCTTCTAAAACGGTAAAAGCCGAATTAACTCCTGAATTGGCAGAGGGTAAAAATTTGTATGATAATAGTTGTGCGAGATGTCACAAATTGTACGAACCAAAAGATTTTACGAAAGAAGATTGGCAGCCAATTTTGGTGCGTATGCAGAAGAAAGCAAAGTTAGATGATGTGAAAATGGCATCAATAACAAATTATATTCATTCGCAATTATAATTTGCTCTTAAGAAATGATAATTAAAACTATTCAGTAAGTCTATTGAATAGTTTTTTTTTGTTTTAGATAGATATAAAAAAAACACCGTCACAGAATGAGGTGTTTAAAAAGTTATAAATTATGTACAGCCGTATTGTCTACTGCAATTATTTTCAAAGTCTTTATGCCGGCAGGTAATTCCCAATCGACTTCGTCATTTTCTTTAAATCCGATGATAGCAACGCTTAATGGAGCAAGAATCGAAATTTTAGATTGTTTTACGTCTGCAGATGAAGGTAAAACGATTTGAATTTTCATTTGTTTGTTTGCCTTTACATCTTCAATCGTTACAAAAGAATTAATTCGGATTACTGAACTATCCAGTTCGCCTTCTTTACTAATAACTGCGCGGTCCAATTCTTGTGAAAGCTGATTTGCTTCTTTAGTATTTGTTGAGTTTTTACTTTTTAATATCAATTCTCTTAAAAATTGATAATCTGTTTTACAGAATGTGGGTGTCGGTTTCATATATCTATATTTTATTATTATAATTTAAATGTTTGTACTTTAGTTTTGTTCTTCGTTCAGGCTGGTTAGATAATTTGTTAATTCAAAAAAATCAAATTGTAGATTTAGTACAATAGATGTTTTTGGAATTGTTGGATTAAAAAAAGCAAAAAATTATTTGAGAGAAGTTACTCTTTCAAATAAAAATAAATATTAAAATGTGGTATAAATCCTCCGCCTGAAAGAAGAAATTGGAATAGACGGAGGCCTAATTAATAAAGGCCTTACTATGTGAAATAAAAACAGCACCAGACAGTTCTCTTCTTAAAGAAGACAACAACAGGTAAACTGTAAATATTGTTATAGTGCTCAAAATGAGTATTTGTTTATTAGAAAGTACAAAGATAGGTAAACTTTTTTAAAGGTGTACACTCTTTATTTCCATTTGATATTACAGCCTATACTTGGTTTTTGAATTGTATTTAAAGAACGATTGTAAATCAAGGCATCAATGGCACTTCTTAAATCGCTTCCACTTAACGGAATTCCGTTTCCGGGTCTTGAATCATCAAGCTGTCCTCTGTAAAATAATCGATTTTGACTATCGAATAAATAAAAGTCAGGAGTACAAGCGGCGTCATAAGCTTTTGCAATTTCCTGTGTTTCATCAAATAGGTATGGAAAATCAATTTTATTTTTAAAAGCAAATTCAGTCATCATCTCCGGCGAATCTTCAGGATATTTTTCAATATCGTTGCTTGAAATAGCTATTACACCAAGTCCTTGAACGCGATAATCATTTGCAATCATTACGATTTCTTTGATTACATGAAGAACAAACGGGCAATGATTACACATAAAAATAACAAGAGTTCCTTTTGATCCTTTCAAATCTTCAAATGAATATTCATTATTAGAATTGGTATCTTTTAGATAAAAATTGGGAGCAATTGTTCCCAAAGGAATCATATTTGAAGGAGTTCGTGCCATTTTTATAAAAAATTAGTTCTCAAAAATAGGGTTTAATTTCTGTAAAAAAAAGAGCACAAGAATAATTCTTCTCAAGCTGCTTTTAAGAGGAAAGGCAGTTCTAAAAAATAGGTGGCAGAAATAATGAAATTATGAACAAAATTTATAGGTTTGTAAATAATCAAAAATTAAAAAATGGATTTAACTTGGAACGAATTTGAAAGAACAGATATGAGAGTTGGAACTATCGTCGAGGTAAATGATTTTCCTGAAGCGAGAAAACCGGCATATCAACTAACCATAGATTTTGGTGCCGAAATTGGCATTAGAAAATCATCTGCACAAATTACAAAACGCTACCAAAAAGAAGATTTAGTAAACAGACAAATTGTGGCAGTTGTAAACTTTCCTAAAAAACAAATAGGAAAATTTATGAGCGAATGTCTTGTTCTTGGCGCTGTAGGCGAGGAGGGAGATGTTATTTTGTTAGCTCCCGATTTTAAGATTGAAAATGGGCTTCGTATTGGATAGTGTTCAGTGTTCAGATTTTGAGTGTTCGGTTTTAGATAAGTAAATAATTGAACGCTAAAAATCTGAACAATGATTACTTGTTACTTATTAATATTCGATATCAGCTTTTGCAAAATCGCTTGCCCTTCTTCCCAATATTTTAAATCAGAATCGGAGTTAATGTGGCCTTGTCTTCCAATATTTACAAAATCACTTCCCCATTTTTCAGCAAAATACTGTTTTCTTTCAAACAAAGAGTAAGGATCATTTTCGCTGGCTACAACTATAGACGGAAATGGTAATTTGTAAAGCGGCATTGGCGAAAAATTTCTAATAACATCAGGAGTGTGTTCGGGCGAATCGACATCGGCGGGAGCGACCAATAATGCGCCTGCGATATTTTTGTTGTTATTTGTTTCTGCCCAGTGTAATACTAAAGAAACGGCTAAACTGTGGGCGACCAAAATAGTTGGTTTGTCAAGTTTTGAAACTGCTTCATTTAAGCGGAATATCCAATCTTCGCGAACAGGTTCGTCCCAATTATCCTGAACTAAACGGATAGAATTTTTAAATTTCTCATGCCAAAAGGTCTGCCAATGTTTGTCGCCTGAGTTTCCCAAGCCGGGTAATATTAATAGTTGTATTTCCATTTCGTGGAATTTTTATATATTAAAATGGTTAGTTTAAAAGTTTAGATTTAGTTTTATCTCGACTAAATTTATAGAGTTTAAATATATAAAAAAAGTCCAAAATGCGAATCATTTTGGACTTGTACTTTTTAAAAAGTTATAATAGGACTAAATATCGTCAAAATCGATATCTGTAAAGCTAGATCTTTGTCCTTCAGGTTTATCAGAACTGTATTCTTTTTTAAAATCTTTTTGATGTCTTTCAGAAATTACTTCTTCGCCTTTGTGGTTCAAAACGTATGAAGTCATTTCTTCTAATATTTCGGCAAAAGCACTAAAATCTTCTTTGTATAAATAAATTTTGTGTTTTTTAAAATGAAAAGAACCATCTTCTTCAGTAAATTTTTTACTCTCAGTAATTGTGATATAATAATCGTCAGCTTTAGTAGCTCTCACATCAAAGAAATAAGTTCTTCTTCCTGCTCGTAATACTTTAGAAAAAATCTCTTCTTTTTCTAACATGTCATTTTCTCTCATAATACGTTCTATCATTTTTTGGAATTAATAGTACTCAAAAATCATAAAAAATTATCTATTACGCAACAATTAAAGTAATTCTTTTTCCGAAAGTTGTTTTAAATATAACGATGAATAATAGCCCTCCTGATTTATTAATTGATTATGAGAGCCTTGTTGAATGATTTTACCATCTTCTAAAATTATAATTTTATCAGCATTCTTTGCAGAGGAAACTCGATGACTCACTATTATTGTAGTCTTATTTTTACATATTTCAAAAAGGTTATTTAGGATTGTTTCTTCTGTTTCGGTATCTACCGCAGATAAACAATCGTCAAAAAGTAAAATGGCTGGATTTTTTATAATTGCCCTCGCAATCGACACACGTTGTTTTTGTCCGCCTGAAAGTGTTATACCTCTTTCGCCCAAAACAGTATCGTATTGTTTGTTGAAAGCGGCAATATTATCATGTACAACGGCACTTTTGGCAGCTTCAATCACTTCTTCATCTGTTGCGTTTTGATTGCCAAATTTGATATTGTTTTTAATCGTATCCGAAAATAAGAAAGCATCTTGAGGAACAATTCCAATATTATTTCGCAAATCATTTAAGTTTAAAGTACTGATTTCATTTCCGTCAATCGTTATTCTTCCATCAGTAACATCATACAAACGTGATATCAAGGATAATATAGTCGATTTTCCAGAACCAGTTTTTCCTAAAATAGCTAATGTTTCTCCCTTTTTTACCGTAAAAGTGACATTTTTTAAAGCTTCAATATTGGTATCTGCATAAGTAAAATTTACATTTTCAAAAGCAATTGAACCTTGAATATCAGATGAGTTTGGATTGTTGTTTTTGATTTCTGGTTCGATTTTCAAAAATTCATTTAAACGTTTTTGAGATGCTTCCGCTTCCTGAACCATAGATGAAACCCATCCTAATGAAGCAACAGGCCATGTAAGCATATTTACATATAGTATAAATTCGGCAATAGTTCCAATATTCGGAATGGTTCCGTTAATATACATTACGCCTCCAAAATAAATCACAACCAAATTACTTATTCCAATAAGAGCAATCATTAAAGGACCAAATAACGATTGAACTCTTGCTAGACTTAAGCTTTTACGTTTACTTTCTTCTGCAAGATCAATCATGTTGTTTTGATGTTGATTTTCTAAGGAATAGGCTTTTATAACTCTAATTCCTGAAAATATTTCCTGCGAAAAACTTGAAACTTTTGATAAGTATTGTTGAAAGGTTGTGCTTCGCTTATTGATTTCGGAACTTAGTTTGAAAATGCAATACGATAAAATTGGTAAAGGCAGAATAGTATATAAGGTAAGTAAAGGCGAAACATTATACATATATAGTATAACAATTGCAAAACGAATAAAAGTATTTATAGAATACATTACTGCAGGACCTACATACATACGAACTTTAGAAACGTCTTCACTTATTCTGTTCATCAAATCTCCGGTACGGTTTTGCTTGTAGAAGTTCTGAGAAAGATTTTCGTATTGTTTAAAAACCTCGTTTTTCAAATCAAACTCAATATGACGCGACATTACAATTAAAGTTTGGCGCATTAAAAAAGTTAAAAATCCTCCGACAATGGCACTTGCGGTGATTAATAGTGCATTATGAATTAATTCTCGCTGATAGAAATCGACAATGATTGCAGAGTTTCGATCTGTTTCTGATAATTTTAGAAAGCGCTCAATTACGTCAAAACATTTGCTGACTAATTTTGGAGTAAATAAGAAAAATATTTGTGCGATTATGGTGATTAAAATACCTAAAGAAAAACTGTATTTGTACTTAATGAAATATTTGTTTAAATAGCTTAATTCTTTCATTTTTTTAAGAGATTCAATATTGAATTGATTTAATTTTATGAATTATTCTTAATTAAAATTATAATAAAATGCAATTAAATCAGAAATAATATATTGTATAATTGTTATTATATAGATAAAAAATTAGCACAAGTGTATTTTTTGTTTAAGTTTGAGAAGTCTTTTTGACAAATTCATAATTTTAACTAATTAATACTAGCGCTATGGATGCAGCTTTCGCAACTGGAAAGGAACTTCAAAAAATGGATCCTGTTTTTGGTCAATTATCTTTTGACGATCACGAACAAATTGTATTTTGCAATGACAAAGATACAGGTTTAAAAGCAATTATTGGTATTCATAATTCGGTTATGGGTCCAGCTTTAGGTGGTACTAGAATGTGGAATTACAATACTGAATGGGAAGCGTTAAACGATGTTTTACGTCTTTCAAGAGGTATGACTTATAAATCAGCTATCACCGGTTTGAATATCGGAGGTGGTAAAGCAGTAATTATTGGTGATGCTAAAACGCAAAAAACACCTGAGTTAATGCGAAAATTTGGTGAGTTTGTTCACTCTTTAAGCGGAAGATATATTACGGCTGAAGATGTTGGAATGGAAACTAAAGATATGGATACTGTAAGAGATGTAACTCCTTACGTAACTGGAATCTCTGAAGAAAGAGGTGGTTCTGGAAATCCTTCTCCTGTAACAGCTTACGGTGTTTATTTAGGAATGAAAGCGGCTGCAAAAAGCCAATTTGGTTCTGATGTTTTAGACGGTAAAAAAGTTTTAGTTCAAGGAATTGGACACGTGGGTGAAACTTTGGTTGAATATTTAACTAAAGAAGGAGCTCAGGTAACGATTACTGACATTAACGAAGAAAAATTATATCAGGTCGCTTCAAAATACAATGCGACAATTTATACTGGTGAGGATTTATATACTGCAGATGTTGATATTTATGCGCCATGTGCAATGGGAGCGACGATTAACGATAATACAGTTAACAAAATTAAAGCTAAAGTTATCGCTGGTGCTGCAAACAACCAATTGGCAGACGAGAATGTTCACGGTGCGAGATTACAAGAAAGAGGAATTTTGTATGCGCCAGATTTCTTAATCAATGCTGGTGGAATTATCAATGTTTATGCTGAATTAGAGCATTATGGTAAAGCAGAAATTATGGCAAAAACCGAAAATATCTATAATACTACTTTAGAGATTATCGATTATGCTGTGAAAAACGGAATGACTACTCATAAAGCTGCACTTACAATTGCTCAAAATCGTATTGACGCAAGAAAAATTGAAAACGCTAAGAAATAATTAGTGTTCAGTGTTCACTTTTTTTAGTGTTCAGAAAATATATTAGTAACTCTCAGTTTACAGTTTTTCTGTAAACTGAGATTTTTTTTATCTGCATACTTAGACTGACTACTAAAATAAGGATTACTGATCACTATAAACGGAGACTGACCACTAAATTCTGAAAACTGACCACTAAAACCATTACTTTTTTGCGAATAAATTTTAATATAAGGATTGAAATTCCTAATTTTGCAGACTAATTTTTAAATGTTCTTACAAGGTGGTAAATAGAAGACACATACGCGTTAAAGTAATGCAGTCCATTTATGCAATGCATCAAAGCGGTTCTGATAATATGGAAAAAGAAGAGAAGTTTCTTTTTTACAGCATTGATAATATTCAGGATTTATATCTTATAATGCTTTCTTCGTTGATTGAAATTTGCAAAAAAGAATCTGTTTTTTTACATCTTTCGAGCAAAAAACATCTTGCAACTGCTGCAGAACGTAATCCGAATGAAAAATTCATCAAAAACAAAATTTTTCAACTTCTTGCCGAGAGCAATTCTCTAAGTATCGCTTTAGAAAATCGTAAAATCAACAACTGGACTTTAAACGACGATTATATCATTTTACTTTTAAATGATATTAAAGCAAGCGATTTGTATAAAAAATACATGAGCAACAACGTTAATACTTTTGAGGAAGATAAACAGTTTATTGCTGATTTATTTGCTGAAGTTATTGTTCCAAACGATAAATTATACGAATATCTTGAAGACGATAAATTAACTTGGGTTGATGATATTCCGGTTGTAAATACACATATCATTAAACAATTAAAAGCAATTAAAACCGAAGATCCAGACGATTTTAGAGTTCCTAAATTGTATAAAGATGTTGAAGATAAGGATTTTGCTAAAGATTTATTTAGAAGAACAGTTTTAAACGAATCTGTTTTTGCTAAAGAATATGATGATAAAACACCAAATTGGGATAGTGAAAGAATTGCTGAAATTGATACGATTATCTTAAAAATGGCAATTTGCGAATTCTTGAAATTTCCTTCAATTCCAGTAAAAGTAACTCTTAACGAATATTTAGAAATTGCAAAAGAGTATTCTACACCAAAAAGTAGTATTTTTATCAACGGAATTTTAGATAATCTTGTTAAGGAACTTACAGCCAATAAAAAAATGGTTAAAGTTGGAAGAGGACTAATGTAAAAAGGATAAATTCCAGTTTATAAATTCCAAAAGAAAATATTAATATAAATCAAAAACAGAATTTCAATTATGGGACAATTAACTCAATTTGCGCCATTTCTATTAATGTTTGTGGTAATCTATTTCTTCATGATCAGACCACAGCAAAAAAGAGCAAAAAACGAAAAAGAATTTGAAAGCAGCCTAAAAGTAGGTGATAAAATAATTACAAAAAGCGGTTTCCACGGTAAAGTTGTTGAGCTTGCTGAAACTTCAGTTATCATTGAAACAATGTCTGGAAAATTAAAAATAGAGCGTTCGGCTATTTCTATGGAAATGAGCGCTGCTTTGAATAAAAAAGCTTAATTTTTTAACTACAATATCGAAAATCCCAAATTCCACAATGGAGTTTGGGATTTTTTTTGTTGTTTTTGTCATTTCGACCGAAGGGAGAAATCGCACTAGAAATTCCGCAAAGCATGTCGTCAATCTTTGTAGAGTTTCTAGTGTGATTTCTCGTTCCTCGAAATGACAAAAAAAAAAAGAAAAACCTTTGTCAAAGTTTAAAACTTTGACAAAGGTTTTGTATAACGTGGAATTTAAATTTTTAAATACTACCTGTATTTATCATTCAGTCCAACATTTGCTAATATCATCGGAATCACTTTTTCGATTCTCGAAAGCTTCGTTTTTTCCTGCTTGGCACTTTCGATATATTCTAAAAACTCGTACTGCTTGTAAGGAGTAAACTTTTGAAAAGCTTCTTTTAAAGCTGGGTTTTGAATCATTTCTTTTTCAAGAAGTTCAGATATTATCATTTCCTTTTTTGAAGGTTTAATGATTTTACCCTGCTTTTCATTTTCAATAGCTTCTAAGATATATTCTAGAACTTCTTTTTCGTTTACTTCTTCTTTCGAAGTAAAACGCCATTGACGCATAGATTTTGTTTTATCTTCCTGAGCATTGATAAGTCTCTTTTTTTCGTCTTTTAGAAAAACTCCGTTAAGAAACCAAATAGCAAAGTAATTTTTAAAACCTCCAATTCCAATAACATTTTTTTTGTCGTAAACATAAATAGAGCCGCCCCATTTTATCGTTTCAACTAGTTCGGTTTTATCAATAATTGACTTCAGGAAAAGTAATTCTTCCTGCCAATTATTGACTTTGTCCCAAACGTGTTTTTTATCAGAATTAGGCTCCAATTATTTTTTCTTTTTAGGTTTTTCGGCTGCTTCAAAAATTCCTGGAATTGCAGTAAGTTCTGCAATTTTTACAATAACATCTGTTGCTTTCTGAATACTTTCAGCAGGAACATATTCGTACTTTCCGTGAAAATTATGTCCACCAGCAAATATATTTGGACAAGGTAATCCCATGAAAGACAATTGAGAACCATCAGTTCCGCCTCGAATTGGCTTTATGATTGGTTTTATGTCTAGTTCTCGCATCGCTTTTTCTGCAATATCTACAATATGTTTAACAGGAAGTACCTTTTCTTTCATATTGTAATATTGATCTTTTACTTCAGCAATTACAATATCTTCACCAAATTTCTTAGCAAACTTCTTGTTGAATTTTTTAGCAATTTTTGCGATTAACTCTTTACGTTTTTCGAATTTCTTTTTGTTGTGATCACGAATAATTAATTCTAAAACAGTTTCTTCGATAGTGCCTTTTATATGATGTACATGGAAAAAACCTTCGTAACCTTTTGTTTCTTGCGGTGTTTCACCTTTTGGAAGTTCATTGATAAAATCATTTGCCAGCAGCATTGAGTTTATCATTTTTCCTTTGGCATATCCTGGGTGAACGCTTTTTCCTTTGAAAGTAATTTTTGCACCAGCTGCATTGAAATTTTCGTATTCTAATTCACCAATTTGGCTACCATCCATTGTGTATGCCCATTGAGCACCAAATTTTTCAACATCAAAATGATGTGCACCGCGGCCAATTTCTTCATCTGGTGTAAAGCCAATTCGGATTTTCCCGTGTTTAATTTCTGGATGCTGAATTAAGTATTCCATTGCAGAAACGATCTCTGTAATTCCAGCCTTATCATCGGCACCCAACAAAGTAGTTCCGTCAGTTGTAATGATAGTTTGTCCTTTATATTGCAATAAATCTTTGAAATAATCTGGAGATAAAATGATGTTTTTTTCAGCATTTAAGACAATGTCTTTTCCATCATAATTTTCTACAATCTGTGGTTTTACGTTTGCACCGCTAAAATCTGGAGAAGTATCAAAATGAGAAACAAATCCAATTGTTGGCACCTCATGATCAACATTGCTTGGCAGAGTTGCCATGATATACGCTTTGTCGTCAATAGTAACCTCTGTCAAACCTATAGTTTTTAGTTCTTCAACTAATTTGTTAGCAAGATTCCATTGTTTTTCTGTACTTGGAGTAGTTTTCGAATTCGGATCTGATTCGGTGTCAATTGTTACATAACTGATAAAACGATCTATGATGTGTTGCATTTTTTTTAATTTTTAGCAAATATAAGTAATTTTTTCAGCAGATATATTTAGTAAGTTGTCTCTAAAAACAAAAAAAGGATTCTGTTTTCAGAATCCTTTTTTTAATATGATTTTTTTCTTTAAATACTTTTAACGCATCTAAAACCAAGATGATTGGCTGCAGATCGAATTTCTCCTTTTCCTCTGGTTCCAACCATATATCTGGTGCAATATTGATCTGTACATAAAAATGAACCGCCTCGATGCACACGTTTTATCTGGCTTGGATCTGCAGGGTCATTGTAAGCATCGGGACCTTGTGGATTTCTAGCTACTTTTCCGCTTTCACTTAAGGATTTATAGTAATCTACACTGTACCAATCGCTTGTCCATTCCCAAACATTTCCAGCAACATCATAAAGTCCGTATGAGTTTGGAGCATATTGTTTCACTGGAGCAATACCTTTAAAACCATCTTCGCCTGTATCTCCGTCTTTAATTGGAAAATGTCCTTGGTAAATATTGGCTTGAAATTTTCCTTTTGGTTTTAAAACATTTCCCCAAGCGTAAATTTCTCCTGTTTTACCACCTCTTGCAGCAAATTCCCATTCCGCCTCAGTTGGAAGTCTTTTTCCTGCCCATTTTGCATAAGCAGCGGCGTCCTCATAAGTAATATGTACAACAGGGTATTTTTCTTTTCCTTTTAAAGAGCTTTGAGGACCAAGCGGATGCTTCCAGTCTGTTTCAGGAATATAGGCCCACCATTGCAGAAAATTGTTCAAATTTACAGCAGCATCAGTCGGATTAAATACTACAGAACCCGTTACTAGATCTTCTTCGGCAGCTGTTGGAAATTCTTCCTTAGTTGGTTTTTGTTCAGCAACAGTTACGTATCCTGTAGCTTTTACAAATTCAGCATATTGTTCATTTGTGACCTCAGTTTCGTCCATATAATAGCCGTCAACATAAACTCTATGTACAGGAGCGGCATCTTTTGTAACACCTTTTATACTGCATAAGCTTTCGTCTTCGACATTGCTTCCCATTGAAAATTCGCCTCCCGGAATCCAAACCATTCCTTTTGGAGTTTTTCCTGATGGTTTATTTTTATTTTCGATAGTTGGTGTAAAAACTGAAGCTATTGATGTATCAGGCTTTTCGGCACAATCCATTACTGCCATTTTTTGCTTTGGCGAAATTAATTTAGTATAACCATAAGCAATTGAAATAATAGAAATAGTCAGCACGGCAAATATCCAGTAGGTTTTATTTTTCATTGTAAAATTTTTAAGCTGATAATGGTTGTTAATAGATAGGCATAAAAGTAAATAAAATTATTTTTAATAGTATACTGAATTAGTAGAATTTAAAAATTAATTGTCTTTTTCAACATTCACAACTTCATATTTGTTTTTTCCATCAACTTGAACGGATTGGTAGTAGGTTTCTCCAAATTTTACGTATTTATTGTCTCCAATAGTTACTTCTTCACCGCCTTCAGGGAGATTGTCTACTAAAGTTCCTGCCGTTGGTGCAACAACTTTATAGTTACTTCCGTCTTTTTCATAATATGTTCCTCCGTAATAATAGTTATTGACAGTTCCTGTATTGACTGTTTCGGCTCCACTCGGAATATTATTTACTGTACCTCCAACTGGTGCAGGAACGGCTGTGTAACCTCCATTTGTAGAGCTGTACCAAACACCTTGATTGTAATGATATTTTTCATTTTCTACACTAACTACGATTGCTGTAACGGCCAGTGTTGCTACGAAAAACCCCCAAGGATGCCAAACCGGTCCCCAATAGAATGGGGCGTAAGGTCTTGGATAATATGGGTGATAACAGTTGTATCGATATCCTCCATAAACATAAGGAGGGCGCGTATATGGTCTATAACCTGGTCTAACTACTGTATTACGGTTGTTGCGAACGTGAACGCTGTTGTTTACATTGATGTTCACATTGTTTCTGTTTCGATTTACGGTATTACCGCTAATATTGGTATTTCTATTTCCTGTTTTGTTTCTATTTACAGTATTTGAATTTCTATTGTTGGTTGTAGTTCTACCTCCAATTTTTGAGTTGGAAGAGTTAGAAGGTCTGTTTATTTTAGTACCGGAATTATTTGCACCGGGTCTATTTGCTGCTGGTCTCGCTTGGGTTGCGGGTCTATTTTGTATAGCACCGCCGCCTCGCTGCATTCCGCCGGCAGGTCTATGTGCGCCGCCACCGCCTCCTCGACGCTGTGCTGTACTATCTATTGAAATCAAAAAAAATGATCCAGCTAAAAATAGTATTGCACTTTTTTTTAGGGTTTTAGTTAAGTTTTTCATTTTCAGATTTTTATATTGGTTAAAGTTATTAAAAAAATATAATTTGTATAGCGTATTAAATCGAATATTTTGAATTTTCGTAATGTCATTTTAGATTAAAACTTAAATTCTATAAAGAAATATCCCATTGTATTCTAAATCGCCAGCCTTGTTCTAAAGGCAGTGTTTTGTCCTGAAAACTAAAATAGGAAACCTCTGAAGTGAGTTTGTTTTTATGTCCTTTAAAAAACCAGTTAAAAGCAACTGTTGTTTCGTTTTGTAAATTTTGTCTTAAGCTGTTATCCGGGCGATACGCTGCATGTCGGCCAGCCATTTCTAGATGCTGCGGCCACCAATTAAATACATTATGAAAAAAATAACCAGCCTGAAAGTAATACCCTTTTAAGGTTGTTGTGTCATTATTGTTCAACTTGTCAATAATTTCTTTGGTATGCCATTCGCTTTGCCAAGAAAAACCGCGGTACATAAAAGCAGTTTCCAGATTCCATTGATTTACTCGATATTGACCGGGTGCGCCATTCTCATAACCTTCTAAAGAACCTCCGCCAGATTGTGAGAATCGGGTATATGGACTTCGGTTTGTTAAGGCTGAGAAAGCAATAATTGGAGTAGGCTTTTCATGAAATTCTAGGTCACTGCCTTCAAATTCTAAAAATCGCCCTAAAAAGTTCCATTGAGCACGTCCAAAATACATTAAATTATTATCGTCGTTACTTGTGTTTCCTCTACCAGTCCCTGTCAATGCTGCTGCCCAGTAATTAAAATCGGCAATTCCTGCTCCTTTAAGATGACCGTTAACTTCAACTCCCATTTGTCTGTCTACAGTAAAAGGTCTATTAATCAAAGATCGTTCTACAGTTTGCTGTTCACCGCTGCTTATAAAACGTTCTCTAGTATATTCTACTTTCCATTGTCCTACTTTAAAACTTAACCATTCCCATTTTTCAATCATTAATCTGAAATCTAACAAGTTTGATTGGCTGAGTTCGTATTCCCAATAGTATTTTAGCCAAGGTTCAAAAGCATGACCGCCAACTTTTAGTCTGGCGCGGTTTATCTTAAAAGTAGTTTTTTTGTCTTGGCTGTAATCGTCATAAGTTAAAGGATCAGTATCATTTGGGGTAGAAAATCTAAATTGAAATCGGCTTTGTAATTGAAATAGAAATTTGTTGTCTTTGGTTTGTAATTCTATTCCTTTATCGCCATAACGAACATTTATTAGCTTAGTGGTGTCTTTTTCTTTCAGTTGCTGTGCCAATCCATTTAAACTAAATAATAGTAATAAACTGAGAAGAAGAGTATTCGATATGTTAGTTAGAATGTTTGCGTTATGCATATGCTTAGAATGTTTGTATAATTTATTTAGTTGTTTAATGCGCTTATTTTCCTCCAAAGTTTTTTGCTATTCCTAAACCAATTCCCCAACTGTCATATGCATTCCATTTAAAATCATAACTAAAAGTTCCAAAAAGTTCCCAGTTACTTGGAAGCTCATAACCGTATTCAACTCCGGCTCTTGTAAGAAAATAATTTTCTTCTTTTGCAAATTCTCCCCCAAAACCTAAAAGAACGCTCCAATGTTCATTTGGTTTATAAATTCCCATAACGGCAGGAGCAATTGGATAGCTTCGTTCAACGGTTTCTTTTTCGTCTCCGCTTTCCAGATTTTTTTCGACTTTAAATTTCTCAATAATAAAGTCAGTGTGAAGGCCAATGGCCCATTTTTCATGAAATTGAAATGTGTAGTCTAATCCCCATGCTGGAAGACTTAAAACTTCCCGATTTCCATCAGTGTCTATTCCTTCAAAAACATGAACGTGATTAATAGAAAGTCCAATTTGATGATGCGGACTAAAAGCTTTTTCTTCATTTTCCTGAGCTGAGATTTTGTTTTGAATGATTAAGTACAAAATGGCTGTTAGAAAAAGTGCTTTTTTAAGATGGCTTGTACTAGTCATTGTGATTTGGTTTTAAATCTTTAATAAAAAAGAGGTATTTTATTCACTTTTTTAAGTATATAAATACCTCTTTAAATTTATTTTTCTATAGACTATTCGCTTTTCATAATTCTTAAAGCTTCTTTGTTAAGGTCTTCATAGCTTTGTTCGCTAATATCAACACCAACACCTAAGATTTCTCCACCTTTAAAAGTGCCTGGTGATTTATATTGATGACTTACAGCGTCACCACTATCGAATCCTACGCAAAGACCATCACCAGAAAGTGTGAATTTACCTGGTTGTGTTTTCATAGGACCTTTGGCTACTTCTTTGCCGTCAATGTATAAATGACCTGTACCAATTTGTTCTCCGTTTTTACCAGTACTTTCTCTTACAAACTCAAATCCTAAGGCATGTTTACCAGGAGTTAAGGTAGCCGATGAAACAAAAGTTTGTTCTGGCTGAATTCCTAAGAAATTATATACATAGTATAATTTATTGTCTTTGATGAATAAAGAGTGTCCTCCAAAGCGAGATCCGTGAGCAAAAACTACTCCTGAAGCTCCCGATTTAATATCTACATCACCTACAATTTTGTATGAACGACCACGTACGCTTACTGCTACACCTTCTGGTACGGCAGCAGTTCCAGGATAGTAAATGTAACGAGTTTTTGGTTTTTCTTGAGAAGGACGTTCCGTGCTTAATAATTCCATAGGAGAACGGTCGTCTAGAGGTAATACTAAATTTTTATCCGCTTCTTGAAACCAAGCATCTTTAAGTTCTTTTAGTTTTTCAGGGTTCTTTTTAGCCAAATTACTTGACTCAGCTCTGTCCACATCTACATTGTACAATTCCCATTCGTCTTTGTCAAAGTTGCTTTTACCCGTAAGTGGTACGTGTACAGCCACTGCTTTCCAACCATCTTTCCAAATGGCTCTAGTACCTAACATAGCGTAATACTGAATGTGTTTTTGAGTAGGAGCGTCTGATTTGGCATCAAAGGAGTATTTCATAGAAACTCCAGAAAGAGGGTACTGTGGTACATTATTAAATGTTTTAGGCATTTCTAAACCACAGATGTCTAAAATGGTAGGAACAATATCTGTAGAGTGATGGTATTGATTACGGATTTCACCTCGTGCTTTAATTCCTTTTGGCCACGAAATTACTAATGCATCACAAGTTCCTCCTGCATAGTTACTGTAACGTTTGAACATTTTGTAAGGCGCAGAGAAACCCGCAGCCCATCCAGTTGGATAATGTTCGTACGTATCTGGACCTCCTAGTTTATCCAAATATTTTAAATTTTCAGATAATTCATCAGGATAACCGTTAAAGAATTTGTTTTCGTTTACAGATCCAGTTGGAGAACCTTCACCAGAAGCACCATTATCGGCAGCATAAAGAACTACAGTATTTTCTAACTGACCTGTTTTTTCTAAATACTCAATAACACGCCCCACTTGAGCATCAGTGTATTCTGAGAAACCGGCATACACTTCGGCTAGTTTAGAAAATAATTTTTTCTCATCAGCACTTAGTGTATTCCAAGGTTTTACATAATCACCAGGATTAGCAACGTTAGGAGGTAAGAAATTGAAATCGGTGTTTTTAGTTCCTTTAGGTAAAATTCCTTTAGCAATCATACGAGGTAATACCCATTCTCGGTACGCATCGTAACCAGCATCAAATTTTCCTTTGTATTTAGCAATGTACTCTTCTGGTGCATGGTGTGGTGCATGATTAGCTCCAGGGCAATACCACATATACCATGGTTTAGAAGGGTTGGTGGCTTTTTGGTCTTTGATATATTCAATGGCTTTATCGGCTAAATCTTTAGATAAGTGATACCCTTCTTCAGGAGTGTAAGGTGCCTCAATAAAATGGTTGTCTTCTATTAAATCAGGATACCATTGGTTGGTTTCACCTCCTATGAATCCGTAATAGCGGTCAAAGCCCATTTGGGTTGGCCATTGTGCTTTGGAGCCTCCAGAAGAAACGTCTTGTTCTGGTACGTTGTGGTTTTTTCCAATCCAGAAAGTACTCCATCCTGCTTGTTGCAATACTTGACCAATAGTAGCGCACTGAGCTGGGATTTGTCCGTTTGCTCCAGGATAACCATCTGTAGTTTCGGTGATGGATGCCATACCGTTTAAGTGGTGGTTACGACCCGTTAATAAAGTAGAACGAGTTGGCGAACATAAGGCTGTAGTGTGCCATTGGGTATACGTAATACCATTGTCTGCTAATTTTTGTAGAGTTGGCATGTTGATGGCTCCTCCATAAGGTGACCAAGCAGCCTGTCCTGTGTCATCGTATAAGATAAACAATACGTTTGGTGCACCTTCTGGCGCTGCTTTTTTGGTGTAGGGTTTCCAGTCTGGTTTTGAATCTCTAATATCAAGTGCCATTTTTCCTTTAAAAGTTTCCTTGGTCACTTGCTGCGGATCAGCTTGTGCTGACAGCTTTGTGGTTATGCCTATTGAGAGGAATAATAGAAGTGGTAATATACTCTTTTTGAGTATGGAGTTATTGCTTGCTTTCATGGTTATTTGGTATTAATTATTAATTTATTATTGGTATAATGAATTTCTATGTAAAAATTTAATATAAAATGAAATGCAGTTCTGTTTTCCTAAGTCAAGAGATTTTTTTAGGGTTTATAATTTTAGATTAGAAATATTGTGTGTCAATTCTTCAAAATTAAACAATCTATAGCCCAAGGAGCTCTTTTTCAGGGGAGGGACATGTTTCATTTTATAACTTGCAACCTAAAAAACACGTTTTTGAATGTTTTTTCTAAAAAAAAAATTGGAGTATTAAAGAATAGAACAAAATTCAAAATATTTGTTTTTTATAAAAAAGTACCTTTTTAAACTATAATATTTAAATTTGCAGCCAAAATAACAACAACACAACTCTTATGTATAAATTGATAATCCGTCCGATACTTTTTTGGTTTGATCCAGAAGAAGTGCATTACTTTACTTTTTCATTTGTAAAATTCATTTCAAAAATCCCTGGTGTTTCATCAATTATAAAAGGAATTTATGAAGTAAAAGATGCTCGTTTAGAAAGAGAAGTTTTTGGAATTAA
This sequence comes from Flavobacterium sp. FlaQc-30, assembly GCF_044005885.1. NCBI lineage: Bacteria > Pseudomonadati > Bacteroidota > Flavobacteriia > Flavobacteriales > Flavobacteriaceae > Flavobacterium > Flavobacterium sp. FlaQc-30. The sequence goes on from NZ_JBIPCO010000006.1 coordinate 289,785, forward strand.
ATTCAAGAATCCGGTTGGACTTGCAGCTGGATTTGACAAAGATGCCAAGTTGTATAAGGAACTTTCTGATTTTGGTTTTGGTTTTATCGAAATTGGAACTGTAACGCCGGTTGGTCAAGAAGGAAATCCTAAAAAACGTTTGTTCCGTTTAAAAGAAGATCAAGCTATTATTAACCGAATGGGTTTTAATAATGGCGGAGTTATTGAAGCCGTAGAACGTTTGAAAAAGAATTCAGGAGTTTTGATTGGTGGAAATATCGGAAAAAATAAAGTGACACCAAATGAAAACGCAGTTGACGATTATATCATTTGTTTTGATGCTTTGTTTAATCATGTTGATTATTTTGTGGTAAATGTAAGTTCTCCAAACACACCAAATTTAAGAGCATTACAAGACAAAGAGCCTTTAACGGCTTTATTGCAGACTTTACAAGATAGAAATATCGAGAAACAAAAAACAAGCACTCAAAAAGTAAAACCAATTCTTTTGAAAATTGCTCCAGATCTTACAGATGAGCAATTGTTAGATATTATTGATATTGTAAAAACAACTCAAATTGCGGGTGTAATTGCTACAAATACGACTATTTCGAGAGAGGGTTTACAATCTCAAAACCAATCTGAAACAGGAGGTTTGTCTGGAAAACCGTTAACAAAACGTTCTACAGAAGTAATTCGTTTTCTTTCGGAAAAAAGCAATAAAGCATTTCCTATTATTGGAGTAGGAGGAATTCATTCTGCAGATGATGCAATCGAAAAACTAAATGCAGGTGCAAGTTTAGTGCAATTGTATACAGGTTTTATTTATGAAGGTCCTGCGCTTATAAAAGCTATAAACAAGAAAGTTTTAAGTCAGTTATAAAATTAGCATTTGAACAACTTGTCCAACAAGTATTGCAATTCCAAAACTGATTAAAGTGCCAATCAAAACGTATTCAGTAAGTTTTCGATCTTTGGCTTCTTTCAAATCTCCAAACCTAAAAATAGATTTTGCAGCCAGCAAAAATCCAATTGCTTCAAAATGTCCTAAGAGGATAAAGCAGAATATAAATAAACGCTCTAATATGCCAATGTAATTTCCTGCATTGGCAAGTGAGTTGTCTTGATTACTGTTTTGACTTTCAGGACTCCAAATTGAGATGATGGTTTTTATAAAAATAGAAGTAGGTTTAGTTATAAATATAATCCCTGTTACTAAAATCCAAAATTTATCATCAAGCCAAAAATGAATCATATTTTTATTTTGGTATAAAAGGCTGATGCCAATAAGAATCAAAATATGTACAATTTGGTCGACAACAAACCAAGTACGTTTCGTTTTCTTCTTTTGAAAATTAAGTTTGATAAAATCTATAAAGCCGTGGGTAATGGCTATGAATGCTGCGTAAGGTATAAAACTGATTTCTCCCACTAGAATTGCTGCCAAAATTCCGTGCAGTAAAACATGAAGATATAAATAAAAGCTTTTATGTTTCTTCGTTTCTTTATCAGCGACCCATTTGTTGGGCTGCCATATAAAATCTCCTAATAAATGAGCTAAAAACAGTTTTATAAATAAAATCATGGAGCTGTAAGTTGTTTTATTTGCGTTCTAAAATAGCGGTCTAAAGTCATAACCAAATCAAATTGAGCTCGCTTTTGTCTGCGGCTGACAGCGGCTTGGTTAATGCCTAATTTTTGACCAATTTCTTCCTGAGACAGAGTTGGATTTTCTATTGCCAAGGCAGTAAATTCAGCAGATTGTACCAGCCAGTTGTCCATAAAGGTTAAAGCCAGCTGCAGCATTAGATTCAGTTTTTCATTAAAATCAATATCGGCAGTTCGTAAAGCTAGTGTTACCTTTTGTTTTTTTAAAGTTCCAAAAAGTTCGCCGGAATGAATAAAGGCAGTTCCGTTACTTTCGGATATTTTTGCTGCATTATGTGTTTTGCTGCCAAAACCAATACTCATTCGGGCATCTAGCTTTATAGCTCTTAAACGTGCTTTTACTAAAATAGCAGTTAATAAAGCCTCTTCGGGATTTTCAACTTCAATTTGAAATTCATCACCTCTGTAAATTTCCCATTGATTTGGTGTATCGCCAAATTGAGCTAGGATTTTTTTTAAATCCTCGACCCAATGTTTTGATTGCTGTTGTCTTGAATCAATTATGTCGCCTGTAATTACACTAATCATAACATCAAATATAATTAAAAAATGATAAAATTTCTATTACAAATATAGGTAATATTTTTAAATATTACATTTATAAGTAATGTTTGTATTTATTACCATTTTTAGGAATATTTGTTTCTATTACTATTTTTGGTAATAGTACAGAAATAAATGTGACTAATAGTTATGAGGATTACATGGTTAAAAAAAACGAATTATACAAAACGACTTAATTTTTATTTCTTTAAAAAAGGAACTAACTTAGCCTTTACAAAAGAGTAAGTTTTGAATACAGAAATCAAGATTATCGAATGTCCGCGAGATGCCATGCAAGGTATTAAAGCATTTATTCCCACAAAAAATAAAGTGACCTATATTCAGGCTTTACTTCGTGTAGGGTTTGATACTATTGATTTTGGAAGTTTTGTATCGCCTAAAGCAATTCCGCAAATGCAGGATACTGCTGAGGTTTTAGCACAACTGGATTTATCTCAAACTACAAGTAAGCTTTTGTCGATAATTGCAAATACACAAGGAGCAGCTTTGGCTTCAGAACATGAGTCAATTCAGTATTTAGGTTTTCCATTTTCGATATCAGAGAATTTTCAAATGCGTAATACTCATAAAACCATAGCAGAATCTTTGATAACTCTTGAAGAAATTCTAGAAATTGCCGATAAAAAAAAGAAAGAGGTTGTTACTTATCTTTCAATGGGTTTTGGAAATCCTTATGGAGATCCGTGGAATGTTGAAATTGTGGCTGAATGGACAGAAAAATTGGCAGGAATGGGCGTGAAAATTTTATCACTTTCAGATACCGTTGGAAGTTCGACACCAGAAGTTATTACCTATCTTTTTTCCAACTTAATTCCGAAATACCCGAAAATTGAGTTTGGAGCACATTTGCATACAACTCCTGATAGTTGGTTTGAAAAAATTGATGCTGCTGCAAAAGCTGGATGTGCGCGTTTTGATGGAGCAATTCAAGGATTTGGCGGTTGTCCGATGGCAACAGATAAACTTACAGGAAATATGCCAACCGAAAAACTAATCTCTTATTTTACTGCCAATAAAAAAACAACTGGACTTAATTCTTTAAGTTTTGAAAGTGCCTATAACGAGGCATCAAAATTGTTTGGAAAATTCCATTGAAAAAGATTACAATAATTTAGCAATTAAGCAATATCTAATTAAAGAAAGACGTTTTTATTTATCCTATATAAAACACACATGAAATCAAATTTCATAAATCGAATCTCTATAGTTTTGTTTTCGTCGATTTTATTTCTCTCCTGTTCGAGTGATTTAGATTTTGATCAGGTCGATGATCTAGTGCTTCAGCCAACTTTTGTTGCCAATTTGGCTTATTTTACTATTGCTGCGGATCAAATTGTAGACAATGGTTCTGGATTTCCGATACCTCCGGCTGTAGAAGATTTTGATGTTTTTAAAAACAAGTTCTTCAATGAAAATTTGATGAAAGCCGAGTTTAATTTTGAAATCGAAAATACAATTAATAGAGGTTTTGAGGTTGATTTGATTCTGCTTGATGCTAATAATGCGCCCTTAGAAACTATTCCTTTAAATGTTCCAACCTATACAGGAGGTTCAAATATTATAAAATATCCAACTGAGGTTTTTGAAGGAGAGCGATTAGTCAGGCTGAAAAAGTCTGTAAAAATTGCCTTTGTTGTGCGGGTAGTTCCAGGATCAGGAACAGGAACCATTTCAGGTAACTTAAAACTAAAATCAGGTGCAATTGTTTATATGAAAATACAATGAAAAAAACACTTTTAATTGTAATCTTGATTTTTCAATTTTCATCTTTCGCTCAGAACAAACAAGTATTATACAACTTTACATCGATTCCGCAGTCTTCACTCGTTAATCCAGGTGCCGATGTGTCTTATAAATTCTATTTTGGGATTCCAGTTCTGTCAGGAGTTTCAGGAAATGTTGGTTCAAGCAGTTTTTCTGCTTATGATTTGTTTGCTAACAACGGGGTAGATTTTAATGATAAAGTCCGAAATGTTATCAATAAATCATCGGCAAATGATAAAACACAGGTTAATCAACAGCTTGAAATATTCTCTGGCGGATTTAGAGTAGGGGGGCAGGAAAGTAAGTCTTATATTTCATTTGGAGCTTATCAGGAATTTGATTTTTTAATGTATTTTCCAAAAGATGCTGCAATTTTGGCTGTTGATGGAAATCAGAATTATATGGGTAAATCTTTTAATTTAGCCGATATAAATGTTCGTGCCGAAGTACTTTCTGTTTTTCATGTTGGTTTTCATAAAAAATTAAACAAAAAACTCGTTTTAGGCGGACGTGCTAAAATTTATTCGAGCGGTGCTAATGCAACTTCAACCAAAAATTCAGGATACATTTATACAGCGCAAGGCACGGGAACAAATATGTATACCCAAATAATTGAATCGAATTTAGAGCTTAAAACTGCCGGAATAGCAAAATTTACAAAAGACGAGTACGATGGCAGTATTCCTAAGGATATTGCGCACAATACATTTTTTAATGGAAGTCTTGGTTTAGGATTTGATGCCGGACTTACTTATAATATCGAAGATAATCTTCAGTTTACGGCAAGTGTGCTTGATGTAGGTTTTATTAGACAATCAAAAGATGTTGAAACAAGAACTTATAAAGGAAGCTATAAGTACGATGGAGTAAATCCTAGTTTTGATGCAACTAATGAACCAAGTAATATTATAGATGATTTTGAAGAAGCTATTCCAGAAGAAAAACTATATAATAAATATACAACTTGGCGTCCTGTTAAATTTAATTCTTCAATTCAATATTCTTTCGGAGAAACAAGACCAGACGAAGATTGTAATTGCAAAGGTTCAAGCGAACGAAAATATCTTAATGCAGTTGGTGCACAATTATTTGCTATGACGATGCCAAAAGATCCTTACGTAGCATTAACCGCTTTTTATAAACGCAATATTACGGAGAAATTGGATGTAAAAGCAACTTATACAGTTGATCCATATTCTTATACGAACATCGGTTTAGGTGTTTCTGGAACTCTTGGAAAACTTAATATGTATCTTCTTGTAGATAATGTTTTTGAATATAGAGATGTTTCAAAGGCAAATAGTATTGCATTTCAATTCGGTTTTAATTTTATTTTTCAAGATTCAAAGAATTAAAAATCAAAAATAAAACCCCAAGAAATTAAGGTCTTAACTTCGTTTTTGTTGGGATTTGGAATTTCAGAAATTGGAATTTAAATCAGGAGTATTTTCCTGTAAAAGTAAATTTATGAATAAGTTAGTATTCAAGTTTCCAATTTATTCACTATATTTGCACGCAATTCAACTAGAAATTGCAACATGATAGCACACAACTCCAAGATTATCGGCGAAGGTTTAACTTACGACGATGTATTATTAGTACCTAACTACTCGAATGTGCTTCCCCGCGAAGTGAGCATCAAATCGAAATTCTCAAGAAACATAACATTAAACGTTCCAATCGTATCTGCTGCTATGGATACTGTTACCGAAAGTGCAATGGCAATCGCTATGGCACAAGAAGGAGGAATTAGTGTTTTACATAAAAACATGACTATCGAGCAGCAAGCTGCAGAGGTTAGAAAAGTAAAGCGTGCAGAAGCTGGGATGATTATCGATCCGGTAACATTACCAACAACTTCAACTATTGCAGACGCAAAAAATGCTATGAAAGAATTTGGAATTGGCGGTATTCCAATCGTTGATGAAAATAGAATTTTGAAAGGAATTGTTACCAATCGTGATTTACGTTTCGAGAAAAATGGTGCAAGACCAATCGCTGAGGTAATGACAAGTAAAAATTTAGTGACTGTTGCCGAAGGAACTTCGTTAGAGCAGGCAGAAGTTGTTTTACAAGGGCATAAAATTGAAAAATTGCCAGTTGTAAACGCTAATAATGAATTAGTTGGTTTGATTACTTTCAGAGATATTACAAAACTGACTCAAAAACCAATCGCAAATAAAGATTCATTTGGTCGTTTAAGAGTTGCTGCTGCAATTGGAGTTACTGGAGATGCAGTTCAAAGAGCTGAAGCTTTAGTAAATGCAGGTGTAGACGCAATCATTATAGATACTGCACACGGACATACAGAAGGTGTGGTAAATACTTTAAAAGAAGTAAAATCAAAATTCCCTCAAATAGATGTAATTGTTGGAAACATTGCAACACCGGAAGCGGCTAAATATTTAGTAGAAAATGGTGCTGATGGTGTAAAAGTTGGAATTGGACCAGGTTCAATCTGTACTACACGTATCGTTGCAGGTGTTGGTTTTCCTCAATTTTCAGCAGTTTTAGAAGTTGCTGCAGCTATTAAAGGAACTGGAGTTCCGGTTATTGCTGATGGTGGAATTCGTTATACAGGAGATATTCCTAAAGCAATCGCTGCAGGTGCTGACTGTGTAATGTTGGGTTCATTATTAGCAGGAACAAAAGAGTCTCCAGGTGAAACTATTATTTTTGAAGGAAGAAAATTCAAATCTTACCGCGGAATGGGATCTGTTGAAGCAATGCAAACTGGTTCAAAAGATCGTTATTTTCAAGATGTTGAAGACGATGTTAAAAAGTTAGTTCCAGAAGGAATTGTTGGACGTGTTCCTTACAAAGGAGAATTAAACGAAAGTATGCTTCAATTTATTGGAGGTCTTCGTGCAGGAATGGGATACTGTGGTTCAAAAGATATTCCTACTTTGCAAGAATCAGGACGTTTTGTTAGAATTACTTCAAGCGGAATTACTGAAAGTCACCCGCATAACGTAACAATTACAAAAGAAGCTCCAAATTATTCTAGATAATTTTTAGTTTTAATTATATAAAGCAAAAGGCGTAAGATTTAATTCTTACGCCTTTTTTTTAGTTTTATAGTGAAGTATTATGTTCTGCTTCTCTCAATTTTTGATTCTCTAAGATCTGTGGGATATATGGTTTTACTTCATTTTCAATTTCAGATTCAGATATATTTAGAGTTTTAGGATTAGATGATAATTGCAACCAAGGCTTTGGACTGTCAAAATCATAACTTCCAAAAACTATAACAGGAGTTCCTTTTACTTTTACATTTTCCTTGTCTTTCAAAATCCATTCATCAGCAAATTTGTAGAGATATTTAGCATCCTTTTCTAATAATCTTAAGCAAGAATGTGATGCTGGATAACCGGGAAGTTCGTATTCATGAAAACCAACACCTAGTTTATTCTCGATATTGAAATTCCATTTTAAATCCCATTCGTCATTAAAAGTACTTGTTGTTTTTTCGGCTTTCCAATTCGTGAAGAATAATCCTGTTGGAGTCGGATCTTTTTTTCTTCCCATATTTGTTGGTCCGGTATAAACTAATTCACCGTTTTCATAAGCGCCAAAAGTTTGTGCAGGATAAGAGAAAAGAATGATTTTAGAGACCCCTTCCAAAGCAGAAACATGCAGAGGGAATGGCATATAATAAACCAAATCCCCACTAAAATCGTTTGGAATAACAACAGAGTCAAGTTTTTTGAAGTTTGCTTTGTCTGTTCTGTTTAAAGCGTAAACAATATCAAGTTTGCTGCTGTCAGCTTCATTGATTTTTAACCAGTCTTTTGTTTTTTCAATTTGAAAGGAAACAGATGATTTTGGTTTCTTGTATTCAATCGTTTTTTTAGGCTTAGTATTTTCGGTTAGGTTTGCTTTGTCGTTTTTCTTGCACGCTCCTAATAAAACTAACATTAAGAAGAACGATAAATTCGCTGTATAATATAACTTTTTCATAAGATGAACTTTTATGAAAATAAAGTTAAAAATAGAATGGAATAAAAGGGTTACATAATTTTTAGAAATGTTTGTTTGATTTTCATCTACCTGTTTTTTTATCTGAGAAAATCAAAGTAGCTTAAAATATTTTTTTGTAAGCACTGAGCAAAGAAATTCAGTTCTTCCTGTATCAGAATCGGATAGTTTATCTCCTGTGTGTGTTAGTTTTAAATATCCTGATTTTTTATCAATGTAAAATAGCCAAATTTGATTATTTGCATAAACTAATTCTGAATATGAGGATTGATTGCCTAATTGGTTAAAATATGTTATTTTTTCAGTATTGACTTTTTTCCAACTTTTAGCATGTTTGGTTAAGTCGAAAAATTGGATTTCTTCTGTAGTAATTGTTATCATTTGCCCAACAATAGCATCGTCTTCTCTCATAACCCATGACGGTGTGTCATCAATCATTCTCCAGTTTCCAATTAATTCACTCATTAAATTGTTTTTTGGAAAAATTTGCAAAGAATCAGTTTTTTTAAGTTCAGACGAATCTATTTTGTTTTGTGAGAATAGTTGAAAAAATGAAAAAAGTAAAATAAAGATTGTTTTGTATTTAGACATTTTTATTGTTTTTCAAATCTAAAATACTAAAAAAACTTTAAATCAAACCTTTTATTTTACCGTTATAGCAGTAATTTGGAGCATTTCGTCCAAAAGAAGTTTAAAAAGTTCTAGTAGGCTCTTTAAGATGTTTAAATCTAGAACTTTACCGTCGCAATAGTAAGATAGTTCAAATTCATTTTTTGGAAGTTTTTCCTCCCATATGCCTTTTTGATTGCAAATTTGTATGTTTACTTCTTTTTGTGATGAAATAAGATCTCTAATTTCTTTGTTTCGTAGTAATGCTTTTGTTTTAGTGTCGTTATTACTTTTGATTGTAAAAGTTTTGTCAAAATCTGGATAACCAATTTCTATATCTTGTGCTCCAAATAGTTTTTCTACTTTTCGGATGAATCCTTCGTTGTAAACTTCAAAATTAAAATTATCATGTAAAGTAATCGGAACAATAATTCTAGTCATTATTGCTCTGAATTTTCCAGACCACAATGTATAATTGTCAAATGTAATTTTCCAGTGTTTATATTTAATTTCTGTTGAATCAGAACGCCAAGAATAACCTTCCTTGAATGTTCCTTCAATTTCGTTTGCAAATTCATTCCAGATATTCATATAGTTTCTCTTCGATTAATTTCGGAATATATTCAAAATATGTATTCTTATTTTGTGGAAAATCTTTTAAAGTTTACTTGATTTCTTATTAGTGCATAATTCCCTTTCTAAAAATTTGATTTGCCTTTTTTTGTATTTCTAGTTCTGAGTTGAAAATAAAAACTTTAAATCAAACCTTTTATTTTAGCATGCTGCAATAAAATAATAGTTTTGGCATCAACAATTTCTCCAGATTCGATCATAGCATAAGCTTCATCAAAAGTATACTCAAGAACCTCAATGTTTTCTTGTTCAGAATCCAATCCGCCGCCATCACTGACTTTCATGCTTTCATCATATTCACCTATAAACAAATATAGAATTTCGGTTACGGCACCTGGAGACATATAGGTTTCTACAACTTTTTGAACTTTTGTTATGCGATAACCTGTTTCTTCCTCTGTTTCACGAATGATGCATTCTTCAGGATTATCTTGGTCTAAAAGTCCTGCGCAAACTTCAATCATCATTCCTGTTTTGTTACCATTTAAAAAAGTTGGCAAACGAAATTGACGCGTTAAAATAACAGTTTTTTTTGTGGTATTGTATAATAATATTCCAGCTCCATTTCCGCGGTCATAAACTTCGCGTACATGCGTCTGAATTTTTTCGTTTTCTTTTTGATAAGTAAAATTTACTTTATTTAAAATGTACCAATTGTCTGAGAGTAAGGATGTTTCTGTGATTTTAATTTCTGGATTTTTCATATGGCGAATAAATGTGTATAAAAAAACGCCCTGATTATCAGAGCGTTTAAATGTATTATTTTGTTATTGTTTGCTTTCTGTCTGGTCCAACCGATACAATTTTGATTGGCACTTCGATTTCTTTCTCAATAAACTCAATATATTCTTTTAGCTCAATTGGCAATTGATCGTAAGTTGTTAAACCTGTTAAATCAGCTTTCCAGCCTTTAAATTCTTTGTAAACTGGAGTAACGTTTTCTGGCTCAATGTTGTAAGGAAAATGAGCAATGTTTTGTCCTTTATAGTTGTATTCTGTACACACTTTTAAAGTTTCAAAACCAGAAAGTACATCACCTTTCATCATCATTAACTGAGTAACTCCGTTAACTTGAACGGCATATTTTAAAGCTACAAGATCTAACCATCCGCAACGTCTTTGTCTTCCTGTTACAGATCCAAATTCGTTACCCACTTTTGCCATAGTAGCACCAACTTCGTCAAAAAGTTCAGTTGGGAAAGGTCCGCTTCCAACACGTGTTACATAAGCTTTAAAAATTCCGTAAACTTCTTTGATTTTGTTAGGAGCAATTCCTAAACCAGTACAAGCTCCAGCAGCAGTAGTGTTAGATGAAGTTACAAACGGATATGTTCCAAAATCAACATCTAATAATGAACCTTGAGCGCCTTCGCATAGAATAGATTTACCAGCTTTTTGAGCTTGGTGCATGTATTCTTCACTATCAATAAAATCTAATTTTTTCAATTCTTCGATAGCTTCGAAAAATTCTTTTTCAAGTTCTGCTAAGTTGTATTGAATGTTAACATCATAAAAAGCAATCATTGCTTCGTGCTTGTCAGCCAAAGCTCTGTAACGATCTTTAAAATCTTCTAATTCAATATCACCAACGCGTAAACCGTTTCTACCTGTTTTGTCCATGTAAGTTGGTCCAATTCCTTTAAGAGTAGAACCAATTTTAGCTTTTCCTTTTGAAGCTTCAGAAGCGGCATCAAGTAAACGGTGTGTTGGTAAAATTAAATGTGCTTTTCTAGAAATGATTAATTTGCTTTTGATGTCAAGTTTAAATTTCTCTAAACCTTCAATTTCTTTTTGAAAAACTACTGGGTCAATTACAACTCCATTTCCGATGATGTTTACTGAGTTTTTATGAAAAATTCCTGAAGGAATGGTTCTAAGTACGTGTTTAATTCCGTCAAATTCTAGTGTATGTCCTGCGTTTGGTCCTCCTTGAAAACGTGCGATAATATCATAATTTGAGGTAAGAACGTCAACAATTTTTCCTTTACCTTCATCTCCCCATTGTAATCCTAGTAATAAATCTACGGTCATTCTGTTTTAATTTGCGTTGAGACAAGCTAAGTTGTCCTACTGATTAATGTAGTTAATTTTCTTTTTTTTTATTTTTTTAATAATGCCTGTTCGGGATTATTGTTTTTGCTTTTTGTTTCCGTAGAAATAAAGTGAATGATTCGTAATTTCGATATCAAATATTTCTTCGATTGTTTTTTTGATGGTTTGAATTCTTGGGTCGCAAAATTCAATTACTTCGCCAGAATCAGTCATGATAATATGATCGTGCTGTTTGTCGAAATACGATTTTTCGTAATAAGCCTGATTTTGTCCAAATTGATGTTTTCTAACCAAAGCGCAGTCCAGCAGCAGTTCAATCGTGTTGTATAACGTAGCTCTGCTCACACGATAGTTTTTATTTTTCATTTTGATGTATAGATTTTCTATATCAAAATGCTCCTCGCTATCGTAGATTTCCTGAAGTATAGCATAACGCTCAGGAGTTTTGCGATGCCCTTTTTGTTCAAGATACATTGTAAAAACATTTTTTACAATTTCTTGATTCTTAGTGTTGTCAGTTGAAATGAGTGTCATATCCGGCAAAGATAATTTTTTATTTTTAATGAATAAAAGTTTCGGGTTTAAAGTTTCGTTACAAAATTCTTATAGTTTCCCTAAAAAGTTAGGTTCTGTACTCTCTCGTAACCTTGTCAACACCGTCAATTTTCTTAATTGCATTGATCATTTTTTTCAGAATAGTATTGTTTTGAACAATAACCGCGATCTGTCCGTGAAAAATTCCCGCATCAGTACTCAATGAAATACTTTGAATATTAACGCTCATATTGTTTGAAATTACACGAGTCAATTGATTGGTAAGTCCTAAAACATCCATTCCGGTAATATTAATAATCGCCTTAAATTCTTCTTGAGAAGAATCGATCCATTTGGCGCTCATAATTCGGTAAGCGTAATTAGACTGCATTCCAATAGCGTTCGGACAATCTTTTTTGTGGACTTTGATACCTTCGTTGATCGTTACAAAACCAAATACATCATCGCCTGGAATAGGGTTACAGCATTGAGATAGTTTATAATCTAATTTATCATGTTCAGTACCAAAAACCAACATATCATAATTACTGCTGATAACAGGTTTGTGTATATCCTCTGAAGCGGTCGTGTCTTTATTTCTTTTAATTTTATTCTTAAAGAAATTGATAAACGTATTGCTTTTTTGAGCAGCATAATCCTTTAACTGTTGATTTTCTATTGCGCCAATTCCAACGCGATAAAATAAATCTAAGCTTGTTTTTAATTTAAAAAAGTTAACTAACTCATTTGTACTTTGCTCGTTAAGCGTAATTTTTAAATGTTTTAGTTTTCTGGTAAGTAATTCTTTTCCTTCTTCGGCAATTTTTTTGGTGTTCTCGTTTAGAACGTTTTTAATTTTATTTTTTGCTCTCGAAGTTGTTACATACTCGAGCCAGTTTACCGTTGGTTTTTGGTTTGCAGAAGTTATAACTTCAACTTGGTCGCCGCTTTTAAGTTCATGATTTAAAGGAACTAAACGACCGTTTACACGAGTACCTCTAGTTTTAATTCCAATTTCAGAGTGAATACTGAATGCAAAATCAAGAGATGTTGCACCTTTTGGCAGTGATTTGATTTCTCCTTTTGGAGTAAACACGAAGATTTCTTTAGAATATAAATTCATTTTAAAATCCTCAACAAAATCGACCGCATTGGTTTCTTGATTTTCTAGCGCTTCGCGAAGTAAATTCAGCCAAGTATCTAAACCGCTTTCCTCAGTTGCGCCATTTTTGTATTTGTAATGCGCTGCATATCCTTTTTCGGCAATTTCATCCATACGCTCGCTTCGAACTTGAACTTCAACCCAGCGGCCTTTTGGTCCCATAACGGTAATGTGAAGTGCTTCGTAACCAGTTGATTTTGGTGATGAAATCCAGTCGCGTAAACGACTAGGGCTTGGTCTGTAATGATCTGTTACAATCGAGTAGATTTTCCAAGCAATAAATTTTTCGTCATGCGGATCAGATTTATAAACAATTCGCAAGGCAAACTTGTCGTAAACTTCATCAAAACTTACATTTTGAGCACGCATTTTTCGACGGATCGAATAAATGGATTTTGGACGACCTTTTATAATGTAATCAACATTCTCTGCATCAAGAGATTTCTTCAAAACATCCGAAATATCTTTGATGTAAGCATCTTGTTCTTCCTTAGTTTCTCTAATTTTGCTTACAATATCATTGTAAACGGCAGGTTCTGTATATTTTAAACCTAAATCTTCCAATTTAGTTTTAATATTATAAAGTCCTAAACGGTGGGCGAGAGGAGCATAAATATAAAGCGTTTCAGAGGCGATTTTGGTCTGTTTGTATTCCGCCATCGAATCCATTGTCTGCATATTATGTAAACGATCCGCGAGTTTAATCAAAATAACACGTACATCATCATTCAGCGTTAAGATCATTTTTCTAAAATTCTCTGCCTGCATCGACGCATTTAGATCTTTTTGGACTAATGAAATTTTTGTTAAGCCTTCAACTAACTGTGCTACTTTTGGATTGAATAATCGCTCAATATCTTCTACAGTCATTGGCGTATCTTCGACCACATCGTGTAATAAAGCCGCGGCAATAGAAGTTGCTCCCAGACCAATTTCTGAGGCAACAATTTTTGCAACTGCAATAGGATGAAAGATATACGCTTCTCCAGATTTGCGTCTTTGCTCTTTGTGAGCATCTACAGCAACATCAAAAGCCTTTCTAATCAGTTTTTTATCAGTAGGTGATAAAGTCTGATAACTAATTCGTAGTAATTCTTTGTACTCCTGCGCAATCGCTTTGTTTTCTTTTTCTGTATCTATTTCTATCATAACGGCATGGTTCAAGTACTAAAAATAGGAAAAAAAAAGAATATACACAAGGGAATAGGGTGTTGATTTTGGAATGAAATTATTTTGTTTCAAGTTTAAAGTTTCAAGTTTTTGCTGATTGTTTATACCTTAAGTTTTCAATGAGAAACCTGAAACCTGAAACTTGAAACTACTTTTTAGAAAAATCTAAATCTTGAAAATCATAACTAAAATCAGTCAGATCAGAAATTGGAAGCATTTTTAAATTAACCACATTTCCACTTTCATCGTATTTAAAAAGCAAATGAGCATCTGCATGAAAAAAGGCATTATTCCATTTTACAACATAATTACCATCTTTATAGAAAAAGACTTCACCAGCAAGCTGCGGCGAACGTTTTGAAGCAAAATACAACTTTCCTTTTTTCTCTGTAATCGTTATTTCGCCAAACCAGTTGTCTTTGTAAGTACCAATGATTTTTGAAAAATCAACCTTTAGTTTGTCTTTTTTATTTTTTGCCACAACAGCCCAAACTTCGTCCGTAACTTTATCTGCAGATTCTTCACTGGCTTTCATTCGGTTGCTGTAAACCGTAACATAATCATCAGATTTTATGCCTAAATAACTGTCTTTAATTGTATTTGTAATGGCGCTGAATGCTGCTCCAGACTGTTGATTGGTTAAAACAATAATTCCTAATCCTAATTCTGGAATTAAAGTAGTTTGTGTAACATTACCTTCTAATCCGCCTGTGTGTGAAACTTGTTTGTATCCTTTTACATCGCTTAAAAACCAGCCTAAACCATATCCGTTAAAATGAGTGTTGTAAGGAGGTCTCGTTTTGGTAGGGATTATAGTTTGCAACTGCCACATTTCGTCATGTTCTTTTTCAGAAAATAACTGTTTATTGTCGCCGTATTTTCCGTTATTGATTTGCAGAATTGCCCATTTACTCATGTCGTTTACACTAGAATAAATTCCCGCAGCACCATCGAAAAGCTGATTTTCGTAACGTTTTATCGTTTTCAATTTTCCATCAATCGGTACGTGTGGCGTAATTACGTTTGTGGTATCTTTTAAGCGTTTTACCGATGCCACACTATTGTTCATTTCTAATGGTTTCATGATTCGTTCTTCAACAAAATCAGCCCAAGTTTGTTTGCTTACCACGTGTACAATTTCGCCCGCAATTATATACATTAAATTGTCGTAATCGTACTTTGTTCTAAAACTCGAAACGGGTTTTAAATAACGTAAATTATGAATAATATCTTGAGCTTTAAAATCGCTTCCGTCAGGCCAAATCATCAAATCGCCTGCGCCAAGACCAAGTCCGCTTCTGTGAGTTAATAAATCACGGATTGTAAATTCACGAGTTACAAAATCATCATACATTTTAAAATCTGGAAGATAGGAGATTACTTTATCATCCCATTTTATTTTACCTTCGTCAACCAGCATTGCTAATGCCGCAGATGTAAAAGCTTTACTGTTTGAAGCAATTCCAAACAACGTATTTGCATCTACTTTTTGTTGTGTTAGAACTGATTTTACGCCATATCCTTTGGATAAAACTACTTTTCCGTCTTTTACAATTGCAACTGCAATTCCCGGAACATCAAAAGTTTTTATGGTACGATTTACCAAGTCATCTACTTCTTGATTGGTTATTTGTGCTGAAACAGAAAAGCTAAATAATAATGCTAAAAGTGATAATTTGTAATTCATGATAGAAAGTTTTTTTTAGTTAAATCCTCTTTGGCGTTTGGCTTCAAAAATTAAAATCGCGGCAGCGACAGAAACATTCATACTGTCTATTTCGCCTTGCATCGGGATAATGATATTTTGTGTTGCTGCATCACGCCAGTCCTGCGTTAATCCCGTGGCTTCTGTACCAACAACTAAAGCGGTTGGAGTTGTGAAATTTTGGGTATGATAAGAAGTTGAATTTTGTAATGTAGCGCAGTAAAAATCGATCTTTTTTTCTTTCAAAAAAGTAATGATTTCTTCTGTGGTTCCTGTTGCAATTTGATTGGTAAACAAACAGCCAACGCTGGAACGTACTATATTTGGATTGTACAAATCGCTTTTTGGATTTGCAATTAATACGGCGTCTAAGTTTGCTGCATCTGCGGTACGTAATAGTGCGCCAATGTTTCCTGGTTTTTCTGGAGATTCGGCTACTAAAATTAAAGGGTTGTCTGATAATTTTAAATCAGACAGTTTTAAAGATTTGGTTTTGGCTACTGCCAAAATACCTTCAGTTGTATCTCGATACGCTAGTTTTTGGTAAACTTCTTTATTGATTTCGATCAATTGAACTGATTTAGAAACTAGTTCATGGATTTGATTTTCTGTAACTAATTCAGGTAAAAATAAAACCGTTTCGATTTCAAAACCGCCTTTTATAGCAAGTGAAATTTCGCGTTGTCCTTCAATCAAAAATGTTCCGGTTTGCTTTCGGGCTTTTGCTTTTTCTTGTAATAAAACAAGCGATTTTATAAACGGATTTTGTACTGAAGTAATTTGTTTCATTTTTTTAAAGGCTCAAAGTTGCAAAGGTTCAAAGGTACAGAGTTTTTTTTAAAAGTTGCAAAGGTTAAAAGTTGCAAAGTAGTGAGATAAAAAAAAGAATAGCCACGAATTTCATGAATTTACACAAATTTTTTACCAGTGACAAGTAAAAATTTAATTCGTGAAAATTCGTGAAATTTGCGGCTAAAAAACTAGATTATTTCTTAAAAACTTCTTTAACCTCAGTATCTACAGGATGATCTGCGCTAAAAGTGTAGCCCATAATTTTAGCAATAGTTTGCGCAAACTGTTTTTGATAAATTTGAGATTCTGTTTTGATTTCACCTTTTGGAGCAATTTCTGGGCCCATTGCAGCAAACCAAATTTGTGATGCACCGGCAATATCAGAACCATGATCCGTCCATTGTGTTTTTATTTTGTCGCCTCGTCCGTGATCGACTGTTATAAAAATGGTTGTTTTATTTTTGTATTGTGGATCATTTTGTACAAAATCCCAGATTTCTTTAATCCATTTATCAACCTGATTGGCAGCGTCAAGATACGATTTGTATTGTCCGTGATGTGCCCATTCATCTGTTTCACCATAAGCAACATAAAGAACTTTTGGTTTGTTGGTTTTTAGCTCGTTCATCGCTTGATAATGTGTAAAAACATCAAGACATTCACCTTCATTAAAAGGTTTGTACGAGTTATTACGCATATCGTTCAATAATTTTTGAGTTGCCGTTGGTTTACTTCCTCCAACATTATCAAAAGCTGAAATAACTGGAAAACCGCTTCGTTCTTCGTTTAAAATTCTATCAAAAGCATCCCAAGCTCCAAAAGCTGCAGTTTTGCCTTTTATTTTTGGCTGCTGATTTAAATACTCTAAAATATTTACATTCGGATTGGCTTTATAACTGTTTGAATTTACCTTAAGATCTACATTTCCAGTCATGATTTCGCTGTATCCAGGATAACTAAACCAATACGGATTTGCAACATCGACTTTGTTGCCAAGATCACGATTGCCATAAATTTGTCCTTTTGAAACAATTTCTGACCAGAAAAAAGGCATTATTTTTTTACGAGATGAAGCATAATCAGTACCAGCGTAGTTTTTATAAATATAAGTGCTGTCACCTTGATTGAATTTTTTATCATTGGCAATTGCAGGATCTAGTCCTTTAAAAACTTCCTGCCATCTAAAGCCGTCTGTGGTGATTACAATAATGTTTTCTGTTTTTTGTGCGCTGCTTAAAAGGCTTATTAAAACAAATGCGGTTAAAAATAGTTTTTTCATAGTATAGTTTTTTTGAATTGTAAAGGTCGAAATATTCACGATTTTAAAAATAAACATTTGTATTATCTTTTGTTTTTTATAATGTAAACAATAAAGATTATTTGACTTAATAAAAAAAGAAAAAGCGAAGCATAAGCTACAATGTCAAGTAATGTGATGAATTCAAGAATAGCTTTTGAATTTTCGGCAGTTGTCATGCGGATAAACATATTAAATCTTGCATAAAATACAAAAGGAAGGCAAAGGATAAAATGTACTGCAAAAATTTTAGAAGAAATTATTTTTCCTTTTCGAAGTATTATCCAATAAGTTATAAGGATTACTAAAAGTATGCTCCATACAATTATTTCTAAATAAGATGTTGACGGAATAACAGTGTTCCATCCTGGGTTTTGAATTGTGAGCCCTGATTCAAATGGAGTTGCAACAAGGAAAAGTAATAAAAATGATAAAAAAGGAATGTATTTTTTTTCCATCTGCCTATTTATTGAATCAATTTACCTGATCATTTACTACAAAATTCCTCGCGCCTTAATTTCTAAATATTTATTAATGGCGTCTAAAGTCAGATTCTCAGGCTGTGTTAAAACGGAATGGATTCCGTATTTCTTTAATTCGTTTGCAATAAGGCGTTTTTCGAACATGAATTTTTCGGCAATAACTTTATCGTAAACTTCTTGAATAGTGTCCGTTTTTTTGTTGATGATATCGTTTAATTCTGTATTCTGAAAAAAGACAACTACCAATAAATGACTTTTTGCAATTCCTTTTAAATAAGGTAATTGGCGATTTAAACCATCCATAGTTTCAAAATTGGTGTACAGGATAATTAAGCTTCTTTGGTTGATATTTTTCTTAATATCGACATACAATCTGCTGTAATCACTTTCAAAAAAATCAGTTTTAATGTTGTATAAAGTTTCGAGTATCTTTTGCATTTGAGAGCCTCTTCTTTCAGCAAAAACTCTGTTTTCTACTTTTTTAGAGAAAGCGAAAAGACCAGCTTTATCTTGTTTTTTCAGAATTACATTGGATAAAACTAAAGTCGAATTTATCGCATAATCTAATAAACTTAATCCATTAAAAGGTATTTGCATCACGCGCCCTTTATCAATTGCCATGTAAACTGATTGTGATTTTTCGTCTTGAAATTGGTTCACCATCAAAGTATTTTTCTTTGCAGTGGCTTTCCAGTTTATGGTTCTAAGATCGTCGCCTTGAACATATTCTTTAATTTGCTCAAACTCCATTGTGTGACCAATTCGGCGTATTTTTTTGATTCCGTATTGGTATAAATTATTGGAGAACGCCAACAAATCGTATTTTCTCAATTGAATATACGATGGATATGTTGGAACCATTTGATCTTTGGCAAACGAAAATCGGCGGGAAATTAATCGTAAAGGAGATGAAACATAAATATTCAAATAGCCGAAATAATATTCACCGCGTTCTGTTGGGCGTAAATCATAGCCAATTTCTTTTTGATCTGAAGCTTTGATTTTTTTTACGATTTTAAAATCGCGCACTTGAAATTGAAATGGAATTTCATCAATTATCTTAACTAAAATAAGAAAGGTATAATAGTTTTTTATTTGAATATTGATAGGATTTAAATCTCCATTTGAAAGCTTTTCTGGTGTAATTCTTTCTGCTTCAATTCCAGTTTTTGTGAGATATAATATTAGAATATCAAGGGCTAAGAAAGTGAATAGAATCAAAAATACAAACCATACAGCATTGTATAAATTTGGAAAAATAAAAGCACAGACAAACAATCCTATAATGCCCAAAAGCACATAGAAAAAGAAATTATTCAGGTATAGACTTTTTATAAAATTCACTGTTTTTTTAGTTTCAGGTTTAAAGTTTCAGGTTTCAAGTTTGCTTCGACTTCTCTCGGCAGGACAGAATTGAAATTTACAATTCACCATTAACATTTTATCTCGGAATCTCGACTGTTTCGATAATTTGTTTGATAATTTCAGAGCTTGTAATTCCTTCCATTTCACGTTCTGGAGATACAATTACACGATGCTGTAAAACAGGAATTGCGGCTTCTTTAATATCTTCGGGCGTAACAAAATCACGTCCTCGAATAGCAGCAAATCCTTTCGAAGCATTCAAAATCGCAATAGACGCACGAGGTGAAGCTCCTAAATACAAAAAGGCATTTTCGCGAGTGTTAACTACGATTCTGGCAATGTATTCTAATAAGTTTTGTTCTACTCTAATCTGTTTTACTAAAGCTTGATAATTATTTATTTCAGATGATGAAAGAATAGTTTTAATAGCTTCTAATTTGCCATGATCCTGCAATAAATGTTCTCTCTGGATAATTAAAATTTCTTCGTTTAATTTTGGATAATCAATCGTGATTTTAAACAAGAAACGGTCTAATTGTGCTTCAGGTAAACGGTATGTTCCTTCTTGCTCAATTGGATTTTGGGTTGCAATTACTAAAAACGGAGTTTCTAATTGATAGGCTGAACCATCAATTGTAATCTGGCGTTCTTCCATAACTTCAAAAAGAGCGGCTTGCGTTTTTGCTGGGGCACGATTAATCTCGTCAATCAAAATTAAATTAGAAAAAATCGGGCCTTTTTTAAATTCAAATTCTGAGCTTTTCAAATTAAAAATTGAAGTTCCCAGAATATCCGAAGGCATTAAATCCGGCGTAAACTGAATTCGGCTAAAGCCAATGTTTAATGTTTTTGAAAGTAGTTTCGCGGTAATTGTTTTCGCAACTCCAGGAACACCTTCTAATAAAACGTGACCGTTTGATAAAATGGCAACTAGAAGCTGATCGACCATTTTATGCTGGCCAACAATTACAGTTTCTAGTTCTTTTTTAATCGCATTTACGTGTTCTAAAAGCGGAGCTAGATTTATTCTGGCTTCAAAATTCACATTTTCATTGGTGATTTCAGTTTCTTGAGTATTAATATCGTCCATGATTGTGTATGTTTTTTATTTAATTGGTATAAAATATTAGTTTAAAATCTTTTCAATTGCAGTATTAATTCTAATTAAATCTTGTTCAATACTGGCATGATAACCATTTCGATGTTCGTTGATTAAAAATATAAGTTCTTGAATGTCCGTTTCGTTCTTTCCCGTTTTATGATGCAGTTTTTTTACAAAATCATCATCAAGCTTTGTGGTATCGATTAAATATTCAGTTCTAATTTTTTCTAAGAAATAAATGATTTTTTTATCAATAATATTGGTGTGATCTCCTTCTTGATAGTACAAATTGCCTATTGTTTTAGTAAAATCAATAGTTGAATTTGCTAATGGCTGCAAAATAGGAACAATACGCTGTTTTCGTTTTGCATTGAATATCATAAAAATCAGCATTCCGATTAAAAATAAATACCAAGCCCATTTTAATGCGGGCTGACTTAGAATATAACGAAGCGGTGATTCTGAAATATTTTCATTGTTTTGTCCTTTGGTATACCAGTAAATATTGCCTTTTGGAATATATGATAATACATTTTCAGTATATCGATATCGATCTTCTTTTAGCAAATTATAATTGGTAAAAGCCACGGGATTCATGTGCAGATAGAAATAACCGCTTTTGTAAGCAACTTTTATAAAGTTGATGTTTTTTTTCTCTTTTGGGTTTCCTTGATAACCTAAAACAGTAGTGTTTAAAGTGTCAATTTTAGTAAAATAATCAACAATATTGCCTGATGATTTATAGATTTTTGAACTCAGTTTTTTATTTGCCATCCAAACAGAATTATTTTCAGTTTGAAGAAAACCAGAATTATAATCTATTTTAAGACTGTCTAATAAAGGTTTTGGAAAATTGGTCATGCTTAAAAAAGCATTGTTTCCATGCGAGACAAAATACATGATTTCTTTAATCGATTGATCATCAATAGTGTTTTGTGCCGAAATATTTAGAAAAGTTCCTTTTGCAGTATAAGTTTGCACCAAAGTATCTTCATCGTATTTTGAATCTAAAAATTCATACGGCGTGACATTAGCAATTTTTTCAATTTTTTGATTTTTAAGAATACCACCAATTTCTTTGTCAAAAACATACAACCCAAAAGGGATTTTGTCATTGACAGAATAGGTTGGTCTCCAATCAACAGGTTTTGGTTTATTGTAATCTGAAACTAAAATTAAGATCAAGATAAAAACCAGAATTCCAATGTAAATTTTGATATTTTTACTCATCAGCTAAAGGTTTTTAAAGCATTCTTAAATCGATTTTCAGCCTTGTTGAAGGTTGTATCGTTAATTTCAAATTCGCCGTACCAAATATAATTATAGAGATAAGATAAATAGGTAAACTCTTCTTTGTGAGCTGGTTTTTGAAGTTCGTATAAATAATCTGAATTGGTTTTTTCAATATCCCATTCAATATAATTATGCTCTGCCATCGTTTTTAAAAGCCAAAGATAATAGTATCGAACAGCGGTGCGTTTTTCTCCCGAAGCAAGACTTTCTTTTATCAGTTTTTCAAAATCAAGAAGATGAATATTTTTTTCAATATCAGAATAATGAACTGTTCTTTTCTGTGAGTTCTTGCCAAAAATCCATTGACCTTCTTTATTGATAATGGCTTTTACAATTAAATAAATCACTAAAACAATGACCAGAATAGCAATGATTCTTAGAAAAAGAACGGTGAATTTTAATGACGCTTCCGTTGTACTGAAAGAGAAAATATTTCGTAAAATACTGGCAAGCCAATCTTTAAAACGGTCCCAATAGCTTTTTTCTGGTGCTTTTTGCTCGTAGATAAAATCTTGATCGGTATATTTCTTTTTGAAATTTTTAGAAAATGTTTTTGCTTCTACAGTACTCGAATCAATTTGAATATCAGCTTCGGTATATTTTACTGAATTAATTTTTGGAGGTTCTTCTGTCACCAAAGAATCCTGAGCATGCGAGATGCCGCAGAAAAAAAGAAAAGATAAAATAAATAAAAATTTATTCATTATTGGTGTAGATTAATTCGATTTGGCAGATAGTTTTTGTACTTTTTTATGAACTATAAAAGGATAAATCAGGTAATAAAATGAAATTATTGCTAACGTAAACAGGATGATAAAACTGCTTAACCAATTAGGCATATCAATAGAATATCGGGTTATAAAACCTTCTAAAAAACCTGCACCGATAGTAAAAGGGAAAGTGCTCAAGAATATTTTAAAGCTGTTTTTGAAACCAATTTTAAACGAATTCATTCTCGAAAAAGTTTTAGGAAATAGGATAGAAGCTCCCAAAATAAATCCTGCTGCCGATTCTATAACTATTGCAAAAATTTCCATTGAACCGTGAATCCAAATACCACGGACGCTTTTCCAGAATACGCCTTGATCGTAGAAAAAATACTGAAAAGATCCCAGCATTATTGCATTTTGAAGAAAGATGTAAAATGTACCAATACCGCCTGTAATTCCAAACATATAACATTTTGCACCAACATAAAGATTATTCATCGTAATGCCGATAAAACTTCCCCAGTTTGATCCAGATCCGTAAACCGCCATTGGATTTCCTTTTTTGATGTTATCCAGAGACATATTTACATAATCATCGCCCAAAATCAAACGAACAAAATTGGAATCATATCGTGCAGAAACTACTCCAATTGCGACAGTCACAAAAAATAAAACAAAGGCGTACATCAAATATCTTTTGTATTCAAATAAAAGCAGCGGAACTTCGGTTTTAAAAAATTCGACGATTCTATTTTTTTCAGTTCGTTTCGTTTTGTAAATTTTTTGGTAAATCTGCGAAGCAAGATGATTTAAGTATACAACCGTCTTACTTTTAGGGTAATAAGTTTGCGCATACGACAAGTCATTCATTAATTGAACGTACAAATTAGCTAATTCGTCAGGATTTTTCTTAGCTTTGCCGAAAATAGCTAGCTCAAATTCCAGCCATTTTTCTTTATTTTGTTTTATAAATGCAACTTCTCTCATTGAAGGCTAAAATATAAAATATGTCAGAATTATCTATTAATACGACACAAAATGTTCGAATAAATTTTATCGCCGCCACGGTAGGCGAGCGAATGGGTGCTTATTTTATAGATTTAGGCATTAAATTATCATACATAATTGTTGTTTCGCTGCTTGTTTTTTATTGGCTTGATCTTGGTCCGTTGATGGATAAATTAGATACTTGGTCTCGAGGTGCCATATTTTTAATGCTTTATTTTCCTTTAATTATTTACTCTATTACTTTAGAAAGTATTTTTGAAGGTCAGTCTTTCGGAAAAAAATTAGTCAAAATAAAAGTGGTTAAAATAGATGGTTACCAAGCAGGATTTGGTGATTATTTAATGAGATGGTTTTTTAGAATAATTGATTTTTCATCATTTTACGGACTTGTAGGTTTAATTGCAGTTGTTTCGAGCAAAAAAGCACAGCGTTTAGGCGATATGGCTGCAGGAACGGCAGTAATTACACTAAAAAACAAAATCAATATAAGTCACACTATTCTTGAGGAAATTGGAGAAGCTTATGTGCCAACCTATCCTTTGGTTATTAAATTGTCAGATAATGATATGAGAATTATCAAAGAAACCTATCAAAAAGCCGAGGCAAAAAACGATCATGAAGTGATTTACAAATTAGTCGCTAAGATTGAAAGTGTAACAGGAATTAAGAATCAATCCGGAAACAATGTTGATTTCATTAGAATAGTGTTAAAAGATTACAATTTTTACACTCAAAACATGTAATGTTACTTTTTTTGTAATTAGTCGTGCGATACTGCAGAGTTTATTTAGAAAAATAATAGTTTTCAAATTTTTAGCATAATTTTTTAACATACTTCGCAAATCGCAGAAAAAAAATGCTTTTAAGCTCAAAACGGGTTAGATGATTTCTTAAATTTGTTAAAGAACTTAGCACTAAGTTTCTTTAAAATGGCGTAACCGAAAAGCCAAAGAGTAGGAAGATTTAAATATAAAATCATGAAAATTAAAAGCTTATATGTTGTTGCAATACTGTTTTTGGTATCAATTTCAGCCTTTGCTCAGAACACAAAAAAATTAGATAAAATCATAAAAAGAGACTATCAGGTAATTGAATGTACAATTAGTAAAATGTCTGATAAAGCAGTTGAATACTCTCTGCCAGGAGAAACAATGCAAATTTCGCTTGATACGGGACTAATTGCTCGTATTGATTTTGCCAGTGGGCGTTCTCAAACATTTGATGTAACTCCAGCAAGCAGTTCTTCAGCAAGCAGTTCTTCGTCAGCAAGATCAACAGCAGTTGTTTCTTCTGAAATGAAACAAAATACAATAGCCGTACTTCCAGTTCCTTATTTAAATTCAGATACACAAGAAAGTTCTGAAGATATGGCCAAATTTGCACAAAACGATCTTTACAATAAACTGTTGGATAAATCATCAAATATTTTTCCTTTAACCGTTCAGGATTTGAGAACGACTAACAGTCTGCTTCGTAAAGCTGGTATTGATTATAAAAACATTGATGAAACACCAATTGAAGATCTTGAAAAAATTCTAGGCGTAGATAATATTGTAGCGGCTAAGGTGTCATATACTATTGGTTCTGGTACAACAGCAACTACTTATAATAGCGGAAATGCGAAAGTAAGTGACAATAACAAGAAAGTAAAAACCAGCGATATTTCGACTACAACAGCCAATACGCAAGAGTATTACTATTACACTGTATATTTTGATATGTATAAAAATGCATCAAAAATATATTCGCAAACACGTAAACCATTCTTGGCGGTAAAAGACAGCTGGATCGATTCTGTGCAGTATTTGCTAAAAAGAAGTCCGATTTACGTAAAAAAATAGCAGATTATAGAGTTGCAAATGGTTTAATCTTTGTATCTCTGCATCTTTAAACCTTTGCAACTTTAAAAAAGAATGTTTCATTTATTAGATATTATCGGTACGATGGCATTTGCAATGTCTGGCGCTTTAACGGCAATGCATAAAAGGCTTGATCCGTTTGGCGTTTTTATTATTGCTTTTGTAACCGCCGTTGGGGGCGGAACCCTGCGCGATGTTTTAATAGGCAGAACTCCTGTGGGCTGGATGCTCAATCTGCAATATGTATATGTGATTATTTTAGGTTTTTTTCTAGCTATACTTTTTAGAAAAAAGTTTGATAAACTTAGAACCTCTCTGTTTTTGTTTGATACAATTGGTTTAGGTGTTTTTACTTTGATAGGCCTTGAAAAAGGAATCATGGTTGGTCTGCATCCTGTAATTTGCGTAGCGCTTGGTACAATGACAGCTTGTTTTGGCGGTGTACTTCGAGATATTTTATGCAATGAAATTCCAACAGTTTTTAGAAGAGAAATTTATGCAACGATCTGTATTTTTGGAGGAGTTGTGTTTTTTGTTTTAAGAAAATGGAATCTGGCAGACGATGCGCTGTATTTAGTAACTTCTGTAGTTATTATTTCCGTACGTTTACTTGCAGTAAAATACAAATGGCATTTACAAGCATTTGATCATAAATAAGATTTATTTCTGCCACGAATTACACTAATTTCCACAAATTATACTTTAGGAATATAAGCAGTATGCTTATAAAAAAGTTATAATTTTGGTACCATTGAGTATAATTGAAAAATAATTAGTGAATATTCGTGAAATTCGCGGCAAAAGAAAAAATGAAAAATCTTATAGTAAAAAAATACACGAAAAGCGATTATGACATTTGGAATGATTTTGTCGATCAGGCCAAAAATGCTACGTTTTTGTTTCATCGTGATTTTATGGAATATCACGCAGATCGTTTTGAAGATTTTTCTCTTTTAATTTTTGAAGAGAACAAATTACGAGCTATTCTGCCTGCAAACAAACGATCAAATTCCGTTTATTCACACCAAGGACTTACATACGGAGGTTTGGTTTTTTCAGCCAAATTAAACGGAGAAAAAGCAGTATCAATTTTAGATGCTGTTTTGTTTTTTTTGAATGAAAATAGCATTGAAACCTTTTATTACAAGCCAATTCCGAGTTTTTATCTTTCAGGCGGAAATCAAGAAATAGACTTCTTTTTGTTTAAAAGAGGTGCCGTTTTAGAACGGAAAGAAATGAATTTGGCCGTAAATTTAAATCTGCCTTTAAAAATTTCTAAAAGCAAATTAAAGCATTTTAGACGAATTGAAAATCTTGATTTAGACATCATTGAAGAAGAAGATTTTCAACCTTTTTGGAATGGAGTTCTAGAACCAAGATTATCAGAGAAGTTTAATGTAAAACCAGTTCATTCAAAAGAAGAAATTACTTTGTTAAGAAACAGGTTTCCTCAAAATATAAAGCAGTTTTCGGTATACCAAAATGATGAAATTATTGCTGGAATTACCATTTTTGAAACCAAGAACATTATAAAATCACAATACGGTGCCACCTCAAAAAAAGGAGAAGAAGTAAGAGCACTCGACTTTTTATTCATCAATTTGATTCATAAATACAAACGAAAAGGAAAACACTTTTTTGATATGGGAATTGTAAATGATGACAATGATTCAGGTTACCACGCTGGATTACTTAAACAAAAAGAAGAGTTAGGCTGCACGGTTTACAATCAGGATTTTTATAAAATCGAGATAAAATAATTTCTATTAGACGCTATATGTATTTTGATAAGCGAAATACTTATTTTTGAGATCACAATTTAATTCAAATAGATTTTTAGAATTATCAATGTGAATCTTTTTAATCTGTGGCTGATACAAAATATGATACCATTTCTAGATCTAAAAAAAATTAACGAGCCTTATGAAACTGCTTTTCAGGAAAAACTGAAATTGGTTTTAGACAATGGCTGGTACATTTTAGGAAAAGAAGTTGAAATTTTTGAAAAGGCTTTCGCCGAATATTGCCAAACAAAATACTGTATTGGAGTAGGGAATGGTTTTGATGCTTTAGTTTTAATCTTTAAAGGTTATATACAGCTTGGCAACCTGCAAAAAGGCGATGAAGTTATTGTTCCCGCAAACACTTATATAGCCAGTATTTTAGCCATTTTGCAGGCCGATTTAGTTCCCGTTTTAGTCGAACCAAAATTAGAAACCTACAATTTAAATCCTTATTTGATTCAGGAGAAAATTACATCAAAAACAAAAGTCGTTTTAGCTGTTCATCTCTACGGACAATTGGCCGAAATGGAGAAAATAAATGAAATTGCTGTTCAAAATAATCTTTTAGTAATAGAAGATGCCGCACAATCGCATGGAGCGGTTGAAAATTCTAATAATTCCAAATTCCAAATTCCAAACATAAAGGAAGATAAAATGGGCAATCAAAAATCAGCGCTCAAAAATCTAAAATCAAGCGCAGCCCACAGCTTTTATCCGGGAAAAAACCTTGGTTGTTTGGGTGATGGCGGCGCGATTACGACAAACGATTCAGAATTGGCAGAAGTGCTTTTTGCACTTCGAAATTATGGTTCGCAGCAAAAATATTATAACGATTATATCGGCGTAAATTCTAGATTAGATGAACTGCAGGCTGGATTTTTAAATCTAAAATTACCCAATTTAGATGCGGATAATAATAAACGACGAGCAATTGCAAGACGATATTTGACTGAAATTAAAAACAATAAAATCATATTGCCTTATTGGGATAATTCTAATAATCACGTGTTTCATTTATTTGTTGTTAGAACTGAAAACAGAACTGATTTACAACGTTATTTAACAGATAATAATATTCAAACCGTAATTCATTATCCAGTGCCGCCGCACAAGCAAAATGCATTTTTAGAATGGAATAATCTATCTTTTCCTATTACAGAAAAAATTCACAACGAAGTTTTGAGTTTACCAATAAGTCCAGTTTTAACAGATGAAGAGGTTGATTTTATTATTGAAATACTTAATCAATATTAATAAGTGTCTGATAGTAAAAAATCATATCAGGATATTTTAAAAACGACTTCGGTTTTTGGAGGAGTACAGTTTTTTTTGATTTTAATTTCTGTAATTCGAACCAAATTAATTGCTGTTTTTATTGGTCCCGCAGGAATGGGAATTGTAGCTTTATTAAGCTCGACTTTAAGTGTTTTAAATAGTATTTCGGGTTTAGGAATTGAAACCAGCGCGGTAAAAAGCATTTCCGAAAATTATAAAAATAATGATATAAATACCGTTTCAAGAACAATTCAAATTGTAAAAAAGATTGTTTTTGTAACTGGAATCGCTGGAATGCTGCTCGCTTTAATTTTTTCAAAAGCCTTAAGTGTCATTACTTTTGGCGATTCAAGTCAAACCTATTCGTTTGCATTACTTTCTGTAACCGTTCTATTTAAACAATTATCTTCAGGACAATTGGCTGTTTTGCAAGGCTTACGTCAATTCCGATTTTTAGCCAAAGCCAATCTATATGGTAATTTATTTGGATTGCTATTTTCTATCCCGTTGTATTATTTTTTAAGAATTAATGCCATAGTTCCTACGATCTTCATTGCGTCATTATTTGCTTTAATTTTTACCTTTTATTATTCCAATAAAATAAATACAGAGAAAGAAAGAATTCCTAAAACTGCAGTTATCGCCGAAGGAAAAGGGATTGTAAAACTTGGTTTTATGCTGACTATAAGCAGTGTTTTAACATTTTTGTCAACCTATTTAGTTCAGATTTATATTGGTAAAACGGGTGGATTAGAACAAGTAGGTTTTTACAATGCGGGATTTACATTATTGAATTCTTATGTTGGAATTATTTTTACAGTGATGAGCACCGATTATTTCCCAAAATTAGCTTCTATAAATACGGATAATGCTAAAGTTAGAACAAGCGTGCAGCAACAAGCTTTTATTTCAATCCTATTGATAACGCCAATTATTGTTTTGTTTTTGAGTTTTAGTTCGGTAATTGTGCAGCTTATTTATACCACAAAATTTGAAGCTGTAATTCCTATGATTTGTATTGGGATTTTAGGAATGTTGTTTCGTGCTGTTTCATGGGCAATGGGATTTATTTTAGTTGCCAAAGGCGATTCGAAAATGTTTGTAAAAACTGCTATTGGATTCAATGTACTGTCGTTATTGATGAATATTTCAGGCTATTATTTTTATGGTTTAGAAGGTCTTGGTTTTAGTTTCTGCTTTTATTTTTTATTCCATTTTATCGGATTAAAAATAATCACTAAAAAGCGTTATGATTTTTATTTTGAGAAAGATTTCTACTCTGTTTACCTTGTTTGTTTTGTAATATGCATTACAGCATTTTTAGTTAGATATATTGAAATAGAGGTTTTAAAATACACTTTATTATCCATTATGATTTTGCTTTCCTTTTGGTTTAGTTGGTTTCAAATCAATAAAAAGATAAATTTAAGCGAAATATTTACTTCATTTGTGAAGCGAAAAAAAGACAGAAATGATTCAGAGCAGTTATAAAAAATGCCATTCTTTTTACAATAAAACCAAGTTTTACTGCAAAGTAAACTGGATCAAAACGCTGTATTTTAATTTCAAGAAATTCCCTTTTAAAACAGCAAAAAAACTTCCTGTTTTCTTTTACGGACCTGTAAAGTTTACTTCGATAAAAGGCAAGATTCAGCTTGATGGAAAAATTCAAAAAGGGATGATAGGTTTTGGTCAGCCTTATGAATTGAATTCTGTTCACAAAGGAATTGCTGAAATTACTGTTTATGGAACTTTAATCTTTAAAGGAAAGTTTCAATTTGGAAAAGATTACTTTCTATTTGTTGGTGAAAATGCCGTTTGTGAGCTTGGCAATATGGCTTCAATGGCTTCAAGTTCAAAACTAATTTGTACCGAAAAAGTTGTTTTAGGAGATTATGCCAGATTTGGTTCTGAATCGCAGATTATTGATACTAATTTTCATGATTTAATTGATACTCAAACAGGGGAGAAGTTTAAAAAATCGGCTCCAATTCGTATCGGAAATTATAATTTTATGAGCAACAGAGTTTCGATTCTTAAAGGAACTCAAACACCTGATTTTTGTACTGTTGCATCAAATAGTTTATGTACAAAAGACTATACGGCTTTAGGCGAAAATATTTTAATTGGCGGTGTTCCGGCTAAATTAATCCGAACTAATATATCAAGAGATTGGCAGGGAGAAAAACAGCAATTAGATAATTTTTTGACAATCTAAAAAAAATGGACACAGATGACACGAATTCGCTAAAACGAAGACGCGGATTAAAACGATTTTTTTTTGATTAATGCATTTAAAAAAATCCGTTTTTATCCGCGTCTTTACAAAGTAAATCCGTAAAATCAGCGTTCTATTGTAATTCGGATACGCTGTTTTATTTCCAATAAAATATATCGAAACAACAATTTAAAATTCGAAGTTTTAAACGCCAAAATCATTTCATAATGCATTCGTTTTAAAATGGCTTTGTGTTCTTCTTTTGTTCTGTTTAAAGCAATTGCTTTCTGAATAATCAGATATGTAGAATGATTTATTTTTCTAGATCTTTCGTTGTTTTTAAGAAAAAAATGAGTTCCTTGAGAAGTTGAGACAATTCGTTTTTGGATCAAAATGGCATCAATAAAATCAAAATCATATTTACGAGAAGCACGAATCCAAAGATCTAAATCTTCATAAGCTAGATTTTTGTCATAACCTTGTAAATCATCAAAAACAGATTTTTTGACCATTGATGAAACAGAGCAAATACTATTACCACCAGAAATAACACTTAAATAAATATCGCCGGTTGCTCTAGTTTCGATTGTTTTTTTTGCCGAATCAACAGGAAAGTAATAAGAGTCAAATTCTCCATTTTCAGTAATTAGTTCCGTATTACCGTAAACAACGCCAAGGTTTTTGTATTGACTTTTTTGAAATGCTTCTATTTGCAGCGAAACGCAATTTTGTGCTAAAATATCGTCGCAGGCTAAATCAATTATAAAACTGCCTTGTGCATGTCGAAGCGCTTTATTAAACGATTTGGTACTTCCTAGATTCGTTTTATTTTCAATAAATAAAATATCAGGATAATTGGTCAGCCAATTCTTAATGACTTTTCTTGAATTATCGGTGCTGAAATCATCAACAATAATTAATTCAACGTATGGATAATCTTGATTAACAGCCGACATTAAGCTCTCGACAATAAACCTTTCGTGGTTATAACACAAGCAAATTATAGTCACTAATGATTTATCCGGCATGTTGTTTTAAAAAGTTATATTTGATACGAAAATAAGAAATCACGAATGATATTGTCTCACAAAAAAAAGAAAATTGCGCTGATTGGTTATCGCTTAAGCGGAGGCGGAAGTGAAAAAGTAATGGCAAATTTGTCTGTTTTTTTTGAAAGTAAAGGTTTTGAAGTTGATTTAATTATTGTTTTAGACGAAGTAAGTTATCCCTATTCTGGGAAATTGGTAAACCTGGGTTTACTCAAAAATAAAAGCAATGGTTTTTTTAATAAAGCTAGAAGATTAAAGGCTTTACGAGATTATTTGAATCAGAATCAATTTGATTTTATTATTGATTTTCGCTTTCGGACTAAGGTTATTCAAGAGCTTATTTTGGCTCGATTTATTTACAATACAAAGACTATTTTTACAGTTCACAGCTTTTTAATCGATCATTATATGCCTAATAATTCTTGGCTGACACGATTAATGTACAATCATTGTTTTGCGAATGTTGCCATTACTGAAGAAATGAAAACGTTGATTGAAACCAAACATCAATTAAAAAATGTGGTGACGATTCATAATCCAGTTTGTTTAGAAGAAATTTTAGAAAAACAAAAAGAGGATATCAAAATTAGATTTGATTTTATTGTTGCAGTTGGGCAATATGAAAATGAAATTAAACAATTTGATAAATTAATTTCAAGTTATGCAAAATCGGATTTACCGCAAAAGCAAATTCATTTGATAATAGTAGGAAAGGGAAATGGTATAAAACTTAGAAAAACAGCTTTTGAGAATGATATTGAGGAATTTGTTCATCTTTTAGGTTTTCAGAACAATCCATTTAAATATCTCAGCAAAGCAAAATTCTTGGTTTTAAGTAGTAAAAATGAAGGTTTCCCAAATGTAATTTTAGAAGCTTTGGCGTGCGGAACTCCAGTTGTTTCGTTCGATTGTGATTTTGGTCCCAGAAATATGATTTCTTCTTTTGAAAATGGTATTTTAGTAGAAAATCAAAATTGGGAAAAATTAACCAGCGCCATCAATTTGTTTGTTTCAGATGAAAATTTATATCTGCGTTGTAAACAAAATGCAACTAAAAGCGTCAGCCCTTTTTTATTAGAAAAAATAGGTGAACAATGGTTGAATTTAATGAATTTGAACTAAAATTATGACCACAATTCAAGATGTAACATTGGTTAAAATTCCTGTAGTAGAAGACTTAAGCGGGAATTTGGCTTTTATTCAAAACGGAATTTTACCTTTTGAATTCAAGCGGGTTTATTATCTTTTTGATGTTCCAAGCACAGCTTTTCGCGGAGGACATTCGCATATTGACCAACACGAGGTTTTAATTGCTTTGAGCGGCAGTTTTGAAGTGATTGTAAATGATGGAATTGAGAAAAAAAGCTATTTGCTGAATAAACCAAATGTTGGATTGCATTTACCAAATGGCATTTGGCGTGAATTAGAAAATTTTTCTTCAGGTTCAGTTTGTCTTGTTTTAGCTTCGGATGTTTTTGAGGAAATGGATTATATCAGGGATTATGAAACTTTTTTGAAGTCTAAAAAATGAGACTGCTTTATATTGTTCCCACAATAAAAAATGCCGATGGCGTTGCAAGAGTTTTATCCATTAAAGCCAATTATTTTATCGAACATTTTAATTATGAAGTGCATATTTTATCTCAAAACGAAAACACTGAATTGCCTTTTTATGACTTCAATTCTAAAGTTGTATTTCATTCTATTGAATTAAAAAGAAATGCTTTTAGGTTCTTAAAATTCTATCAAAAACAAATCAATCAAAAAGTAAAAAAAATAAATCCCGATGTTATTTTAGTCGCTGATAACGGTTTAAAAGCATTTGCTTTTCCTTTTTTAATTAGTACAAAACGTCCAATAATTCTAGAATGTCACAGTTCTAAATTTATTGAAGAGAAACAACTGAAATCAAATTTTTTATCGAAGTTAGTTTCAAGAATAAAATATCATTTTAAAGATTTTGGTGCACAAAAGTTTACACAGGTTGTTGTTTTATCAAATGAGAATTTAAACGAATGGAATGTGAAAAATGCAGTTGTAATTCCAAATTCGTCTTGGGTTAAAACGGAAGAAACAGCTTCTTTACAAAACAAAAAAGTAATCGCCATTGCCAGAAATTCATACGAAAAAGGTTTAGACCAATTATTACCCATTTGGGCAAAAGTAAATGAAAAGCATTCTGACTGGGTTTTGGATATTTATACCAATGAAATCGATTCGTTGAAGAAAGAGGTTGTTCGTTTAGGATTAAGTTCTGTAGTTAATTTTTTCCCCTTTCAAAAAAATATTGAACGTATATATAGAGAAGCATCTATTTACGTCATAACTTCTCGATTTGAAGCTTTTTCCATGACTTTGGTCGAAGCAATGTCTTTTGGTTTGCCTTGTATCGCTTTCGATGGTCCAGCGGGTCCAAGATCTATTATTAATAATGAAACAAATGGATTTTTGGTTCCTGACGGAAATATAGCATTGTTTGCAGAGAAAATTTCAGTTTTGATTGAGAATGAAAATTTACGAAAACAACTAGGTTCAAATGCAAAAGAATCGATGCAGCTTTACGAGATCGATGCGGTAATGGAAAAATGGAAAAAATTGCTGGAAAGTTTGTAGTTGTAACTTTATTTTAAGCTGCAGATATAACTTATTTTGAATACATTCAACAGCGTTAAAGAAGGATTGTTAGAGTTTAATTGTTTGTAAATTATTCGATTAAAAACGCTGTAAAACAATCCTACAGCAAATTTCAATTTGTATTTTTTGAGCAGATTATGCGTGTACAATATTTTTACAAAACGAGCGTCAATTTGTTTTTTTTGATCTAGAATAATTAGGTTTTCTAGACTGTTTTTTACTTTAGAAAGGTAAGTATTGCTGCTGTCAATTTCTCCATGTTCAATAGCGTTATCGATATGTTTTACACTAAAGTTTGACTTACTGACTTGAAAAGCAAAAAGAGTGTCTTCGTGCCCATATTTTGTTAAATCAGCATCAAATTGTATGGTGTTAAAACAACCTTTTTTGATCAAAGTATTGTTGAACATCAAGGTTTTGAAAACAAAAGAATTTCTTTGAGAAACCGTTTTATCTTCAATCAATCGTCCATATTTCCATCTTAATTTTTGTTCTTTAAATTCGACTTTCAGCGGATGAATTCTGCCGCCGTAAACGATGTCAAAAGAAATATTATCTAGATAATTTTGTATAAAACGGGAATTGATAATAAGAGAATCTCCATCGATAAAAAGAAGATTCTCGTATTTAGCTTTTGAAACAAGTAAATTTCGATTAGAACTTAATCCAATGTTTTTTTCTAAAGAAATAAAAGAGGAATTCTGCAAAGAATTTATAGACTCATTTTCCTTGTTTAATAAAGAATTTGAGGCGTCATCTTGAGCAATTATTTCAAAATTAATTCCACATAAACTGCATTGCTTTACGAGTTCGTTAACGAGCGATAAAACATTTTGATTGTAAACCGGAATTAAAATCGAAAGCATTTACACGTTTCTTTGCACTACTTCGAAGATTCTTTCATCTTCACATTTTAATGTTTTAGATGGAAATTTCATCAATAATGCATAATCGTGAGTTGCCATGATAATAGTTTTACCATTGGCATTAATCGTTTTTAGTACTTCTAAAACTTCTGAACTCGTTTGAGGATCAAGATTTCCTGTTGGTTCATCAGCTAAAATAAATTCAGGATCGTTAAGTAAAGCTCTAGCGATCGCAACACGCTGCTGCTCTCCTCCAGAAAGTTGATGAGGCATTTTGTTAAGATATTCTTTCATGCCTACTTTATCCAGAACTTCATCAATTTTGCGTTCCATTCCTTCTTTGTCAACCCAGCCAGTTGCTCTTAAAACAAAAAGCATATTGTCTTTTACAGAACGGTCTGGAAGCAATTTGAAATCTTGAAAAACAATTCCAATTTTACGTCTTAAATACGGAATATCATTTTCTTTTAAAGTAGCCAAATCAAAATCAACTATGTGACCTTCACCTTCCGTAAGCGGTAAATCTGCATATAAAGTTTTTAAGAAACTACTTTTTCCAGAACCAGTTTTACCAATGATGTAAATAAATTCACCATGCTGAACATCTAAATTAATGTGAGATAAAATTTTTCTTCCTTCTTGATATATAGTGACTTCTTTAAGAGATAGTACGGTTTGTGACATAATAAAATTGATTTGATTGGTAAAAGTAATAAGATAACGGTTGGATTCAAAATAAATTTCAATCATTTCTTATAAAAAAACGAAATCTGATTTTAAACCATATAAGTCATATAAGTCCATTTTAAAGATGTTTGTTTGAGATTTTTACTACGGCAGCTTATATGATTTCTCGGCATTGGAAAAAGATTATAAAACTCTTGACTTATAATTACTTATAAGACTTATATGGTTTGAATTATGCTTTTAAACTGTAGATCTTAATTTTTTGTTCATAATAAAAGTCTGAAACGTTTCGTTATAAACGGTATAAAATGATAAATTTGAATACTAAATAAAACTAAAATGCGTAAACTTTCCTGGTTCTTTTTATTCCAAATTATCCTTATCTCGACCACGATTTCAGCACAAAAATCAGCTATTTATACTTACGATTTAAAGGATTTTGACAAAGCACTGGCTTTGTATAATGACAAACAATATGCTTCGGCACAACATATTTTTGAGTATGTAAAAAATCATGCTGCAACAGAAGAAGTAAAATCTGATTGCGCCTATTACATTGCTAATTGCGCTATTAGAACAAATCAGGTTAATGCCGATGAGTTAATGGCGAAGTTTGTTGACGATTATCCAACAAGTACAAAGCAAAATCAGGCTTATATTGAAGTTGCGCAATATTTCTTCGAACAAGGAAATTATCCAAAAGCGTTGCAATGGTTTGATAAAGTAGATGAAAGTTACATGAGTAAATCTGACTCAGATAAATTTAATTTCCAAAAAGGATACAGTTATTTTACTGCTAAAAAGAAAAAAGAAGCGACAACTTATTTTAATAAAGTGGTGAATTCTCCTGTGTTTGGTTCTCAGGCTAAATACTATTTAGGATTTATGGCTTATGAAGGCGACGATTACAAAGAAGCAACCAAATATTTTGATGAAGTTTCGGGCGAAGAAAAATACAAAGAAAAGCTTTCATATTATCAGGCTGATATGAATTTTAAACTTGGAAATTTCCAAAAAGCAATCGATTTGGGTCAAAAAGCAATGGCGAAATCAAATGAAATGGAAAAGTCTGAATTGAATAAAATTATTGGCGAAAGTTATTTCAATTTAAAACAATACGATAAAGCCATTCCGTTTTTAGAGCAATATGCAGGTAAAAAAGGAAAGTGGAATAATACCGATTTTTATCAGTTAGGTTATGCGTACTATGAGCAGAAAAACTACGAAAAAGCAATTTCGCAATTCAATAAAATTATTGAAGGAAAAGATTTTGTGGCCCAAAATGCTTACTATCATTTAGGGTTGAGTTATTTGAATACGGGTAAAAAACAAGAAGCGCTTAATGCGTTTAAAAATGCTTCGGAAATGGATTTTAATGCGCAGATTCAGGAAGATGCCGCATTAAATTACGCTAAAGTAAGTTATGATATTGGAAACGCTTATCAAACGGTTCCTGGTGTTTTACTTGATTTCTTGAAAAAATATCCAAATAATTCCAGCAGAGCAGAAGTAGAGAAACTTTTAGTTGATTCTTATATTTCGACTAAAAACTACAAGGAAGCTTTGACTTTATTAGAAAAAAACAGAACAGCAGAAAATAAAGCAGCATATCAAAAAGTGCTTTTTTATAGAGGTGTAGAATTGTTTAATGAATCGAATTATGCTGAGGCTGCAAAAATGTTTAAAAACGCAATCAGCGAACAAAAAACACCCGAATTTACAGCACGTGCTACTTTCTGGAAAGCAGAAACAGAGTATGTTACGGATGATTTTCAAAATGCATTATTGACTTACAAGCAGTTTGCAGGACTTGCTGCGGCGAAATCTACTGCTGAATATAAAAACATCAATTATAATATTGGTTATACTTATTTTAAACTGAAAGAATACGATCAAGCTGCCAATTCATTTCAAGCTCAAATTGATAATTCAAAAGAAGATAAAGGTCGTTTAAACGATTCATATTTGCGTTTAGGAGATTCTCGTTTTGTGACTTCAAAATATGCGCAGGCAAATGAAGCTTACGGAAAAGCAATTGATGCTAAAGGAGTTGATGCTGATTATGCTCAATTTCAAAAAGCACTTTCTTACGGTTTTATGTCTAAAAACGATCAGAAAATTGCTGAGTTGAATAACTTTCTTAAAATGTATAAAAAATCAGAGTATCGTGATGATGCTTTGTATGAATTAGGAAATACGTATGTGGCTGATAAAAAGAATGATCTAGCGATTAAAACTTTCGATCAGTTGATTTCAGAATATAAAAATGGTTCGTTTACTTCAAAATCGATTTTAAAGCAAGGTTTGATTTATTACAATTCAGATCGTGACGAACAAGCTTTAACAAAATTCAAAAAAGTAGCTGCTGAATTTCCAAAAACACCAGAAGCGCTTGAAGCTGTTTCGACTGCGAGATTAATCTATGTAGATTCAGGAAAAGTAGACGAATATGCAACTTGGGTTAGAACGCTCGATTTCGTTTCGGTTACAGATGCTGAGTTGGATAATGATACTTACGATGCCGCTTTTAAACAATACAGCCAAAGTAACAATAAAGCTGCAATTACTGGTTTTGCAGGTTATGTGAGTAAATTTCCATCAGGATTGCACGCACTTGAAGCTAACTTTTATTTAGCGCAGTTAACTTATGCAGAGGGTTCTGAAACAAAAGCTACAACAAATTATCAATATGTTATTGATCAGCCAAGAAGTGAATTTACAGAACAATCATTAAGCAGATTGGCTCAAATTTACTTAAAAGCGAAAGATTGCGACAAATCGATTCCGGTTTTAGTTCGTTTAGAGAATGAAGCTGATTTTCCTCAAAACAAAAGCTTTGCACAGGCTAATTTGATGAAATGTTATTATGACAAAAAGGATTATAATAATTCAGTTGTTTATGCTGATAAAGTATTACAGAATGCAAAAACGGATGCAAACGTAAAAGCGGATGCACAAATTATAGTTGCGCGTGCAGCAATGCAGACTGGTGACGAAGAAAAAGCGAAAGCGGCTTATGCAAAACTTTCGGCAACTTCAAAAGGAGAATTAGCAGCAGAGGCTTTGTATTATGATGCTTATTTTAAAACAAAAGAAGGCAAATTTGATGCTTCAAATGTGTCTGTACAAAAATTAGCGAAGAATTATTCGGCTTACAAATATTATGGAGCGAAAGGTTTGGTTTTAATGGCTAAAAATTTCTACGGATTAAAAGACAGCTATCAGGCAACTTATATTTTGGATAACGTAATTAACAATTTTACTGATTTTCCAGATGTTGTTGAAGAGGCTAAAAAAGAGTTGAGTGCGATTAAATTGGAAGAATCTAAAACCAATTCGTCTATTAATAAATAAGAAAGTTGTAGAAAAAGATGCAAGATGCAAGATTCTATAAAAGTCTTGTCTCTTTCCTCTAGATTCGTTAAGTAAAGAAAGAAAAAGAAATGAGTTTACCTTTTTATATAGTTGATGTTTTTGCTGATAAAAAATATGCTGGAAATCAGCTGGCGGTTTTTTTAGAGGGTGAAAATTTAAGTAAGGATCAAATGCAGCAGATTGCAAGAGAAATAAATTTTGCAGAAAGCACATTTGTAACCAAACTGGATAAAGAAAATAATAAAGCAGAGATAAAAATATTTACACCTGCTCATGAAATGCAATTTGCAGGACATCCAATAATTGGAACTTCATGGGTTTTGATGAATAAAGTATTTGATAATTCGCCAGAGAGTATAAAACTAAATGTGCCAATTGGACCTATTTCAATTCAACAATCTGAAGGTTTGATTTGGTTAAAAGCAGCACAGCCAAAATTTTGGGACATTTTTTCGAAAGAAGATTTTTCGGTATTCAGTAATTTGAAAAACCACGATTTTGAAAATCAATTTCCAATTCAGGAAGTTACAACCGGAAGCGCTTTTGTGATGGTTGGATTAAGCAGCAAAAGAGCATTAGAAAATCTGGTTTTAGATAAAGATAAAACCGATGAATGGTTGAAGAAGAATTGCAAAACTCCACATAGAGCCTTGTATTTCTATTATTTAGAAGGATCAAAATTGTTTAGCAGAATGTTGTGTATTGAGCATAACCAATTAGTTGAAGA
This sequence comes from Flavobacterium sp. FlaQc-30, assembly GCF_044005885.1. Classification (NCBI taxonomy): domain Bacteria; kingdom Pseudomonadati; phylum Bacteroidota; class Flavobacteriia; order Flavobacteriales; family Flavobacteriaceae; genus Flavobacterium; species Flavobacterium sp. FlaQc-30. The sequence goes on from NZ_JBIPCO010000006.1 coordinate 330,126, forward strand.
TGCAGCAACAGGAAGCGCGAGCACTTGTTTACAAGCATTTTTATTAAAATATCACAAGCCAGAACTTGAAATAGTTAATTATCAAGGAGATTATATTAACCGTCCCTCAGAAATTTATTTTAAAGGAGAATTAAAAGAGAATGAGTTTGATATTAATATAGGCGGAAAAGCGCAGTTTGTTGCAAAAGGCGAGTGGGAAGCTTAATAATTAGAAAATTGAGAGAATTAGAAAATTAGATAATTGTGAAATGTGAATGGTAAAATGTAAAAATGCGAATCTATATAGGATTGTTTTTAACAGTTTATATTTTGCAGAAAACATTTCACAAAATAAAATAAATATGAAAATTAATTGCCGAAATAAAATCATCGTTTTACTTGTGTTGCTTGTTGGTCAGCTTTCGTTTTCGCAAAAGAAAAATGAAAACATCGGAACTGAAACTGTAAATGTGGTAAAACCTTATTCGCCGACAATCTCAGACGCTTTTAAAGTAAAAGAAACTCCTTCGCTGGACGACGCTGGAAATCAGCCTAAAGAAACTATAAAATATAGCATTTTATCAGTTCCCGTGGCGTCGACTTTTACACCATCAAAAGGAAAAGCTGAAGGCGTTGAAAAATCTAAAAAGGAAAGATTGTTTAATAATTACGCAACTTTAGGTGTTGGAAATTACGGAACATTAAACGCAGAGTTGTTTGTAACACAGGATTTAGGAAATAATGATTATTTAGCAGGAATGTTTCGTCATCATTCTTCGCAAGGTGGAATTAAAGATGTTAATCTGAACGATGAGTTTTATGATACGGCATTGAATGTAGGTTATGGTGTAATTAATCGTGATGTATCATGGGGAGTTGATTTGGGGTATCAAAACCAAATTTATAACTGGTACGGTCTTCCTTCTGATTTTGGAATGACGCTGCCGCCTGCAACACAAGAAGATTTGATAAGAGGAATTAATCCAAATCATTCTTATAACACTATTTCATTAGGAGGAAATGTAGAGTTTAGCGAAAGTATTTTCAATAAAATAGATGCAAGATTTACGCATTTTTCAGATAGTTTTTCTTCTTCTGAGAATCGTTTTTATGTGAAGCCGACTTTTAAAGTTGATGTTATGGATCAGGCAATCAATACCAATATTATTATAGATCATGTTAGTGGTTCGTTCGATCATAATTATGCGTATAATAATGTTGAGCCATTAAAATATAGTTTAACAAATTTTGGAGTTGAACCTAGTTTTGTGATTCATGAAAACGAATGGACGCTTGAGTTAGGTGCTGGATTATTTTATGGTTTAGATTCTGAAAACAGCGGTAATAAGTTTTATGTTTACCCAAAAGTAAATGCTTCATACAAATTGGTAGGCGATTTAATGATTTTTTATACAGGAGTAAACGGAAGTTTGAATCAAAACTCTTATGCTGATTTTGTTACTCAAAATCCATTTTTGTCTCCAACTTTAAATATGAAGCCAAGCAGTACTCAATATAATGTTTTTGCAGGATTAAAAGGGAAACTGGCAAATAATATCAATTATAATTTAACAGCTTCTTATTTGAATGAAAAAGACAAAGCATTGTTTAAAAGCAATGATTATACAGAAGATTTTTCGAATCAGAATTATGCTTTTGGAAACTCGTTTGGGGTGATTTATGATGATGTTAGAACTTTGCGTTTCTACGGAGAATTAAAAGCTGATTTTTCTCAAAATGTTTCTTTTGGAATTAATGGTACTTTTAATAGTTATAAAACAGATGGTTTAGAAGCATGGAATCTGCCTTCTATGAAATTGAGTTCAAATCTAGATGTTAATATTACAAAACAATGGTATGCTGGTTTAAATGTTTTTTATGTGGGCGAACGTAAAGACATGCAGACTAATTTGAATGTGGCAGCTCTGGGAACTCCAATTACATTAAAAAGTTATTTTGATGCCAATGCACATTTAGGATACAAATACAGCGAACGTTTGACTTTCTTCTTAAAACTGAATAATATAGGAAATCAAGCTTATGAAAGATGGTTGAATTATCCAGTACAAGGATTCCAGGTTCTAGCTGGAGGAAATTATAAATTCGATTTTTAAAAGCTATTTGCTACGAAGGCGCAAAGACACAAAGTTCTTAGCATAAATTTTAAGCCGCGAATTCACGAATTAATTAAAAAATTCGTGAATTCGCGGCTAACTTTTTTTGAGACTGTATAAAACCTTTGCATCTTTGTAACTTAGAACCTTTGTAACTTTATAAAAGATGGAAATCAAACTGAGACAAGAAAATGAAAACGATTATAAAAGTGTTTTTCAGCTGATTGAAAAGGCTTTTGAAAAGGAAGAATACAGCGATCACAAAGAACAGTTTTTGGTTGAAAGACTGCGAAAATCGGAAGCTTTCATTCCTGAGTTATCTATTGTTGCCGAAGTTGAGAACAAAATCGTCGGGCATATTTTATTTACAAAATTGGAGATTAAAAATGAATCTCAATCATTTGAGTCTTTGGCATTGGCTCCAGTTTCGGTTTTGCCAGAATTTCAAGGAAAAGGAATTGGCTCAAAACTTATTTTATTCGGTCATGAAACGGCAAAAAAGTTAGGATATAAATCGGTTATTTTATTGGGGCATCAAGACTATTACCCGAGATTTGGATATGAGCTTTGTGAAAAATACAATATCAAAATGCCTTTTGATGTTCCTGCTGAAAACTGTATGGTAATTTCTTTGACTGAAAATGGATTATCAGGTGTCAGCGGAAATGTGGTTTATCCAAGTACTTTTTTTGAATAAAAAAAATAGACAAAGAGAAAAAACCTTTGCACCTTTGCTTCTCAGAACCTCAGTACCTTTAAAGAATGGAATTCAAACAAAAAATATACAATCATTATCTACAAATGGTTCAGGATCGAATTGATGTTTTTAAAGACATGATTTCGGGATTGACAGAAGATTCTAAAAACGATGCAAAAGGATCTGCAGGCGATAAGCACGAAACGGCTTTGTCGATGATGCATATTGAACAGGAAAAATTGACCAATAAATTGAAAGAAGCAATTGCGCAGAAAGCCATTTTAGATAAGATTGATCCATCAAAAACTACCGAGAATATTATTTTAGGAAGTCTGGTAAAAGCAAACGGAATCTATTTGTATTTGAGTGTTGCGCTTCCTAAAATTACAATTGACGGTATTAATGTTATTGCACTTTCTCCACAATCTCCGTTGGGAAATCATTTAATGGGAAATAAAGTAGGTTTTGAGTTTGAGATTAACGGTACAAAGTATCTCATTCAAGAAATTAGCTAATGGATTATCCTTATTTAATATGCAGCTTTTCGCTCTTTGGAGCATCTTTTGCTTTTTATAAACTTCATAAACTGTGGAAAAAAGATATTCTAGAAAAAAATAAACGATATAAATCTGAAGTTAATTTTAAGACGTTCAAAAATTGGACTACTATAATTACGTTTATAGTTTTAGGAATAATCTTTTTTTTTAAAGCGATGCCTTAATCACAAAGTATGTCATTTCGACTGAAAGGAGAAATCGCACATGCAGATCGACAAAGATTGGTGCTTTTCTTTGCGGAGTTTCTAGTGTGATTTCTCCTTTCAGTCGAAATGACAATACTAACTATAGAATAATTTGCGAATAGCTTTTTCTAATCTTCCTGAGAATTTTTTATTAATATTTGAATATCTCGGAGTTTAATTCAAATATTGCTTTAAAACCTTGTGTTTTGTGCTTTAATTAGGCTTGAAATTAAAAATTATAAGTTTAGCCCTTTTTTTGATGTTAAAATTTTACATTTTATATGTAAAATTTGTTTTATGGTTTTAAATTGTAACTGAATTTGATATTTGTGTTTTTCAATTGTAACTGATATCGCATCTTTGCCTTATCAAATTAAAATTTAAAAATAAAAATATAAGATTATGTGTGGAATTGTATGTGCCTTTGATCTAAAACAAAAAGCCGAGACTTTAAGACCTCAAGTATTAGAAATGTCTAAAATCATTCGTCACCGCGGACCGGACTGGAGCGGAATTTACAGCAATGATAAAGCAATTCTTTCACATGAGCGTTTGGCTATTGTAGATCCAGCTTCAGGAAAACAACCTTTATTTACAGAAGATAAAAAATTGGTTTTGGCTGCAAATGGTGAAATTTACAACCACAGAGATTTGCGTAAACAATTTGAAGGAAGATATAACTTTCAAACTGAAAGTGACTGCGAAGTGATCTTGGCTCTTTACAAAGAAAAAGGACCTCATTTTGTTGATGAAATGAACGGAATCTTTGGATTTGCTATTTATGATGTCGATAAAGATGAGTATTTTATTGCTCGTGACCATATGGGAATTATTCCTTTGTATATCGGTTGGGATCAGCACGGAACTTTTTATGTAGCTTCAGAATTAAAAGCTTTAGAAGGATACTGTACAAAAATTGAGTTATTCCCTCCAGGACATTATATGACAAGTAAAGACGGCGAATTTGTACAATGGTACAAAAGAGACTGGACAGAATATGATGCAGTAAAAGATAACGAGACTAGTATTCCAGAAATCAAAAAAGCGTTAGAAGCTGCGGTTCATAGACAATTAATGAGTGATGTTCCTTACGGAGTTTTACTTTCAGGAGGTTTAGATTCTTCTATTACTTCGGCTGTAGCCAAAAAATTTGCGCAAAAACGTATTGAGTCAGATGATACTACAGATGCTTGGTATCCGCAATTGCACTCTTTCTCAGTTGGTTTAGAAGGTTCGCCTGATCTAGCAGCAGCGAGAAAAGTAGCAGATCATATTGGAACGATTCACCACGAAATTAAATTCACCATTCAAGAAGGTTTGGATGCTGTTCGTGATGTAATTTACAACCTTGAAACTTATGATGTTACTACAGTAAGAGCTTCAACTCCGATGTGGTTAATGGCGAGAGTTATCAAATCAATGGGAATTAAAATGGTATTGTCTGGTGAAGGTGCAGATGAGTTATTTGGAGGATATTTATATTTCCACAAAGCACCAAACGCAAGAGAATTTCACGAAGAAAACGTTCGTAAATTAGGAAAACTTCATATGTACGATTGTTTGCGTGCTAACAAAAGTTTAGCTGCATGGGGAATTGAAGGACGTGTTCCTTTCTTAGATAAAGAATTTATGGATGTTGCAATGCGCATCAACCCGCAAGATAAAATGATCAACAAAGAACATCCGATGGAAAAATGGGTGGTTCGTAAAGCTTTTGAAGATATGCTTCCAGAAAGTGTTGCATGGAGACAAAAAGAGCAATTTTCGGATGGAGTAGGATACAGCTGGATTGATACTTTGAAAGAAGTGGTAGGCAGAGAAGTTTCGGATGAGCAATTGGCAAATGCTAAATACAAATTCCCATTGCAAACGCCAACGTCAAAAGAAGAGTACTACTATCGTTCTATTTTTGCAGAGCACTTTCCAAGTGACGCAGCAGCATTATGTGTACCTCAAGAAGCAAGTGTAGCTTGTAGTACAAAAATCGCTTTAGAATGGGATGAAGCATTTAAAAACATGAACGATCCTTCTGGAAGAGCAGTTGCAAGCGTTCATGATGATGCTTATGCTAAAGCATAAAAAAGTTTATTTTAGAATTAGTATATTTTGATGAAAGACGTTCTCTAACCGAGGACGTTTTTCTTGTCTAAGAATGTTAAATTGTTTGATTTTTAGTTTTTTAGGGGTGAAAAAGGGAAAATTGATTTAGCTTTCGTTTTATATTTGATATTTATCAAAATAAAATAAAATCGACGCATTTTTTAATACTAAAAAATTAGAAAAGAAAGAATTAATATTTAGCTTTGCTTTTAATAGAAATTTTAATGATTTTTTAATGTTGGATTCAATTTGAATTTTCATTGAAAGGAATGTAATAAAAAAATAGAATAGTATGTCTGGATTATTAGCCGTTATTGGCAAAGGAAAAGACCCGCAGCTTGTAAAAGAGCTTTCTAAAAGAATGTCATATCGTGGTCCCGATGAGAGTGATTTACAGATTATGGAAAATGGCAGTATACTTTGTCATGAAAGTTTATCCATTATAGATTTGCAATCAGGGAAACAGCCTATTCAAGGAACTAAAAAGGCCTGGATGGTTCATGATGGTGAAATTTACAATTATCAGGAATTAAAAAATACAGTTTTAAAAGAGCATACATTCAGAACAAATTCAGATTCTGAAGTTATCGTGCATTTGTATGAAGAATTTGGATATGATTTTTGTAATAAGTTAGACGGTGATTTTGCTTTTGTGATTATCGACGGTGATAATTATATTGCCGGACGTGATCCAATTGGTGTTAAACCTTTGTATTATGGTTTAGATGAAAGAGGAAGAATTTATTTTGCTTCAGAAATGAAATCGATCGCAGACCAATGTAAATCATTTTCAACATTTCCTCCGGGACACTATTATACAGCAAAGAAAGGTTTTGTAAAATATTATAATCCAGAATATGAAGATCGAGCAAAGGCTAATAAGTCTCTTGATTTAGATTTGATTCGTAATACATTAGTAGAATCCGTTCGTAAACGTTTGATGGGTAATGTGCAGGTTGGTGCTATATTATCAGGAGGTTTAGATTCTTCTTTAATATCCTCGATTGCCTCACGTTTCTTTAAAGAAAAAGGCAAAAAACTGCCAACATTTTCTATTGGTTTAGATGCTGATTCACCAGATAATAAAAAGGCTCGAAAAGCTGCTGAATTTTTAGGAACAGATCATCATGAGATTCATTTTACTGTTGCAGAAGGAGTAGAAGCATTAGAAAAAGTAATATATCACATTGAAACATATGATATTATTTCAGTGCGTTCAGGAGTTCCAATGTACTTATTGTCGAAAGTTATCAGCGAAAAAGGAATAAAAATAATATTTTCAGGAGAAGGTGCAGATGAAATTTTTGGAGGTCATTTGTATTTTAGAAATGCGCCTTCGGCAGATGAATTTCAAGACGAAACAATCGAAAGAGTTCAAAAGTTGTTTACAGCAGATTTACTTCGTGCAGATAAAACTACAATGGCAAACGGAATAGAAGCAAGAATTCCATTTCTCGATTCTCATTTTTTAGATGCTGCAATTCGAATTAAAACCGAAGAAAAACAACCTAAAATGTACGACGGAATTGAAAAATACATTTTACGTAAAGCTTTTGATACACCAGAAGATCCATATTTACCAGAGAGCGTTTTATGGAGACAGAAAGAACAATTTTCTGATGGAGTTGGGTATCGCTGGGTTGATGAACTTATAGAATATTGTTCGTCTCAAGTTTCAGATGAACAATTGGCTGGCGCAGCTGCTGAGTTTCCATACAATACACCAACAACAAAAGAAGCTTATTATTACAGATCAATATTCCATAAATACTATCCACAGGTTAGTGCCGGACAAACCGTTAGAAAATGGATTCCGAAATGGCAGGACAATCTTGATCCAAGTGGAAGAGCAAATGCAGCGCACATTTCTGATGATGTTGAAACTGTAAAATCAGGATTGGCAATCTAAAGTTAGAAGTCTGTTTTAAGTTGATTAAAAATATAAAGTACAAGATCCGAAACCACATTTTAAAGGTGAGTTTCGGATTTTTTTGTTTAGAATTATTGAGTTTTATTGCGTGGACAGTTAGAAGTTTAGCTAAAACATAAAATGCTAAAACTAAGTTAATTTCAATTTGCCTTGGTTAGGAAAAATACTATATTTGAGTACCAAAAAAATTACTGCTTTTTTAATCACTAACTATTACCTATGAGAAAACTATTACTAAGTGGAGCGTTGTATTGTGCATTTGCCTCCATGAGTCCTGTTAATGCACAAAAGATTGAAACGCCAAAATACATTAAAAATGTTGAAGGTGTAAAGGAATATTCTTTGAATAATGGACTAAAAGTGCTGCTGATTCCAGATGCCTCACAAAGCAATATGGTTGTAAATATTGTCTATAACGTAGGATCTAGACATGAAGGTTACGGCGAAAAAGGAATGGCGCATTTATTAGAGCACATGCTTTTTAAAAGCACAAAAAATCTAGGTGATATTAAGAAAATGCTTTCTGATAAAGGTGGAAGTGCAAACGGAACTACTTGGTTAGATCGTACTAATTATTATGAAGTTTTTCCATCAACTGATGAAAACTTAAAATGGAGTGTTGAGATGGAAGCGGACAGAATGATAAATGCTACTATTTTGCAAACTGATTTAGACAAAGAGTTTTCGGTAGTTCGAAACGAATTTGAAATCGGGGAAAACAATCCTGACGGTGTTTTGCAAGAAAGAATTTTATCTACAGCCTACCTTTGGCATAATTACGGGAATAGTACTATTGGGAGTAAAGAAGATATAGAAAGAGTAAAAGCGAATACGCTTAGAGTTTTTTATGAGAAATATTATCAGCCGGACAATGCAACTCTGATTATAGCGGGTAAATTTGACGAGAAAAAGGCACTGCAATATATCGGACAATATTTTGGAGCAATTGCCAAACCTAAAAGAGTTCTAAATAAAACTTATACGATTGAACCAGCGCAAGATGGTGAAAAGTATGTAGAACTTAAAAGAGCTGGTGATAGCAAAAATGTTGGAGCCTTGTATCACACAGCAGCTTATGTCGATAAAGATTATGCAGCGATTGATGCTTTAGGTGAGATTTTGACTGCAGATCCTTCAGGATATTTGTATAAAGCGTTAGTAGAAACTCAAAAAGTGTCTAGTATATATTTCTGGCAGCCAACAACTAGAGATGCTAGTTTTATGTATTTTGGAGTTGCGGTTCCTAATGATAAAGATGTGGTAACAACAAGAGATCTGGTAAGAACAGAGTTAGACAAAATAGCTTCTACGAAATATACAGACGAAGATGTGAGCAGAGCTAAAGCAAAGCTTATTAAGCAAATTGAAGGTGTAAAAAATAATACCATTTCATTTGCCATAAATCTTACCGAAATTATTGGTGCAGGTGATTATAGATTGGGCTTTTTGTACAGAGATGCAATCGAAAATCTTACAAAAGAAGATATTCAAAGAGTTGCAGAAAGATATTTTAGAAGCAATAACAGAACAATCGGGATATTTATTCCATCAAAAGACGAGCAAAGAGTTAAACCTTCAGAGTATACAGATGAGCAGTTAGCCGCTTTTACTAAAGACTACAAAGGAAAAGCGTTAGAGAAAGAAACGGCAGCTTTTGAAGCTTCTATAAAAAACTTAAAACAAAATTTTGTTGAAGGAAAATTAAGCAATGGAGCAAAATATGGTCTTATTAAAAAAGAAATAAAAGGCGGAAAAGTTCAAGCTAGTTTCAAGTTTCCTGTAAGTAATGAAAAAGACTTGGCAGGAAAAACAGATACAGGAGCGATCCTTGCTCAATTGCTAAAAACAGGGACTAAAACCAAAACAAAAGAACAAATAAGTGATCGATTAGATCAGTTAAAGTCTAGTTTGAATTTTAGTTATTCTGGGCAGAATTTGTCAGTAAACGTTAATACATACAAAGAAAGCTTCAAAGAAGTTATGGAAATTTTGGGTGATTTGTTGGTGAATTCAACTTTTCCTCAAAACGAGTTAACCAAAACAATTAATGAATACAATACTTATTTAGAATCTAGTTTAAATGATCCTCAGGCTGTTGCTTTTGTACAAGTTTCGAAACAAACGGAAGAATATTCTAAAGAAAGTATTTTTTATACGTCAACAGTTCAGGAACAAATTGATGCTTATAAAAAGATAAAACAATCAGAAATTGTTGATTTTTATAACAATATTCTAGGAGGAAACAATGGATTTGGAAGTGTAGTTGGAGATTTGGATGCAAAAACTACAGCAGAAATTTTAGAAAATACATTTGGAAAATGGAATTCTAAATCAAAATACGTGATGGCACAGCCTACCTTTTTTGAAACGAAAAAATTAGACAAAGAATTTATTACGCCTGATAAAGAAAATGCTGTTGCAATAGGAAAAATAAGTTTTAAAATGAATTTAAAAAGTCCTGATTATCCGGCATTTGTTATGGCAAATGAAATGTTAGGAAGCGGCGGTTTTTTAACAGCTAGAATTCCAATGCGATTAAGAGAGAAAGAAGGAATTAGTTATGGAGCGGGATCGTTTATAAATATTCCAACTACAAATGATGCGGCATATTGGCTGTATTATGCTTTTTTAAATCCAACGAAAAAAAATGCAGTTGAAACTGCGGCTAAAGAAGAAATCTCAAAAGCATTAAAAGATGGTTTTACGGCTGAAGAATTAAAATCAAACTTAACAAGCTGGCTTAACGAACGAAAAACCAGATTAGGAAATGATGGCACTTTGATTGCTTTAACAAATGCATATCTTCAATACGGAACACCACTTGAGGATTATGATACGCTTGAAAGTAAAGTAAAAGCATTGAAAATTGAAGAAATTAATGCAGTTTTGAAAAAGTATATAAGCTTGGATAAAATGACTTCAATTTATGCGGGAGATTTTAACAAAAAATAATAAAGGATAAAATCCTCAGCTTTATAAAATTCAAATTCCAATTTGGATGAATTATAAAATCCGAAATAACATTAAATTGTTATTTCGGATTTTGCTTTTATGTTGTTTTTAGTTTTGGTATTTGGAATTTGTCCCTAAGCTTTGGGATTGGAATTTGAAAAAATTGACGATTTTTTTGGTTTTATTTTTTTTAGCGGCTAAATTTTGGAATTTAGAAGTTATTTTTTGATTTTTTAAACAATTGTGTTGATAACTTAAGTGCTTTAAGTCGGAATTTTATGGGTATATAGTCCGCGTTTTTATATATTTGCGTGTTAGACAATAAATACATTTTTTAGAATAAATTATATGAGCGAAGAAATCAAGAAGAACAATTATTCAGCAGATAGTATTCAGGCATTAGAAGGAATGGAGCACGTAAGAATGCGTCCATCGATGTATATTGGAGATGTAGGGGTTCGAGGGCTGCACCATTTGGTTTATGAAGTTGTCGATAACTCAATTGATGAGGCGATGGGAGGACATTGTGATGCGATTAGTGTTGCAATAAACGAAGATGGCTCTGTAACAGTTGAAGATAACGGACGTGGTATTCCTGTTGATTTGCATAAAAAAGAAGGAGTTTCTGCACTAGAGGTTGTAATGACTAAAATTGGTGCCGGAGGTAAATTTGATAAAGATTCTTATAAGGTTTCTGGAGGTCTTCACGGTGTTGGGGTTTCTGTAGTAAACGCACTTTCGGTTCATATGAAATCGACAGTTTTTAGAGAAGGTAAAATTTACGAACAAGAATACGAAAGAGGAAAATCTTTATATCCAGTTAAACAAATAGGAGAAACTGAAAAAAGAGGTACACGTCAGACTTTCTACCCTGATAATACCATTTTTACACAAACTACAGAGTTCTCTTATGATACTTTGTCAGCTCGTATGCGTGAGCTTTCTTTCTTAAATAAAGGAATCACAATTACGTTTACAGACAAAAGAGAAGTTGACGAAAAAGGCGAGTTTAAAAGTGAAGTATTCCATTCAACAGAAGGTCTTAAAGAATACATTCGTTATTTAGATGGTAATCGTGAGCCAATTATTTCTCACGTAATCAGCATGGATCACGACAAAGGTGAAATTCCTGTTGAGGTTGCTTTGATTTATAATACAAGTTATACAGAGAATATTTTTTCTTACGTAAATAATATCAATACACACGAAGGAGGAACTCACCTGCAAGGTTTTAGAAGTGGTTTAACAAGAACCCTTAAAAAATATGCAGATGCTTCTGGAATGTTGGATAAATTGAAATTCGAAATTGCGGGAGATGACTTCCGTGAAGGATTAACAGCTATTATTTCGGTAAAAGTTGCTGAGCCTCAATTTGAAGGACAGACCAAAACAAAACTTGGAAATAGAGAAGTAGTTTCTCCGGTTTCGCAGGCAGTTGGAGAAATGTTAGAAAATTATTTGGAAGAAAATCCAAATGATGCAAAAGTAATTATCCAAAAAGTAATTTTAGCAGCTCAGGCACGTCACGCAGCAAAAAAAGCGCGTGAAATGGTACAGCGTAAAACTGTAATGGGCGGCGGCGGATTGCCAGGAAAATTATCTGACTGTTCAGAACAAGATCCAGCAAGATGTGAGGTTTATCTAGTCGAGGGAGATTCGGCTGGTGGAACAGCAAAACAAGGTCGTGATCGTAACTTTCAAGCGATTTTACCATTACGTGGTAAAATCTTGAATGTGGAGAAAGCGATGCATCATAAAGTATTTGAAAATGAAGAGATTCGTAATATCTTTACAGCTTTAGGAGTTACAGTTGGTACTGCAGAAGACAGTAAAGCATTAAATCTTGAAAAACTAAGATACCACAAAGTAATCATCATGTGTGATGCCGATGTCGATGGTAGTCACATTTCTACCTTAATATTAACATTCTTCTTCCGTTTCATGAAAGAGCTTATTGAAGAAGGACACGTATATATTGCAGCACCACCTTTATACTTAGTTAAAAAAGGACAAAAGAAAGAATATGCTTGGAATGATGTTCAGCGTGATCAGGCGAATGAAAGAATGGGAGGAAGTGCAGCTATCCAACGTTATAAAGGTCTTGGAGAGATGAACGCAGAGCAGTTATGGGAAACAACTATGGATCCAAACTTTAGAACACTGCGTCAAGTAACCATTGATAGCTTAGCTGAAGCTGATAGAGTTTTCTCAATGTTAATGGGTGATGAAGTACCGCCGCGTAGAGAATTTATCGAGAAAAATGCAGTTTACGCAAATATTGATGCATAATAAAACAGAATAGAACCTTCAATTCGTTTAATTGTTTAAATTTACTTAAACGATTAAACGAATTGTTGATTTATAAATAAACAGATTAATAACCGATAAAGTAAAAAATATGAAAGTTACTATTGTAGGAGCAGGAAATGTTGGAGCTACATGTGCAGATGTTATCTCGTATAGAGGAATTGCAAGTGAAGTAGTATTGTTGGATATTAAAGAAGGTTTTGCTGAGGGTAAAGCTTTGGATATTATGCAATGCGCCACTAATACTGGTTTTAATACCAAAGTATCAGGTGTAACCAATGACTATTCTAAAACTGCAGGAAGTGATGTAGTGGTAATTACGTCAGGAATTCCAAGAAAACCAGGAATGACTAGAGAAGAGTTAATAGGTATAAATGCCGGAATTGTAAAAACAGTTGCGGAAAATGTACTAAAACATTCTCCAAATACCATAATAGTTGTAGTTTCAAATCCTATGGATACTATGACATACTTAGCTTTAAAAGCAACAGGTTTACCAAAAAACAGAATTATAGGTATGGGAGGAGCATTAGACAGCTCTCGTTTTAGAACTTATCTTTCTCTTGCTTTAGATAAACCTGCAAATGATGTTTCTGCTATGGTAATTGGCGGACACGGTGATACTACTATGATTCCATTAACGCGTTTAGCATCTTATAACGGAATTCCGGTTTCGCAATTTCTTTCAGAAGAAGTATTGCAAAAAGTTGCTGCCGATACAATGGTTGGAGGAGCAACTCTTACAGGGCTTTTAGGAACATCAGCTTGGTATGCACCAGGAGCTTCTGTAGCGTATTTAGTAGACAGTATTTTAAACGACCAGAAAAAAATGATTGCTTGTTCTGTCTTTGTAGAAGGCGAGTATGGGCAAAACGACATTTGTATCGGAGTTCCGTGTATAATTGGTAAAAATGGAGTTGAAGAGATCGTAGATATTAAATTAAACGATCAAGAGAAAGCTTTGTTTGCTAAAAGTGCAGATGCGGTTCGCAGCATGAATGACGCTTTAAAGTCGATTTTAGTATAAAGAATTTGATAAAAAAAGGAAAAGGCTGCACTTTTGCAGTCTTTTTTTTGAGATTAATTAATAAATAAATTGCTTAATCATTTCGAGAATTATATATTTGCTCGGTTTAAAAAAAATGTTGTAATTCGTGATCTCGATTTTTTAGTTTTAAAATCTCATGTCAGGGCTTATTTTTAGGGAATTTAGAACCAAAAACAAACAATAAAACATAATTAATTTTTAGTAATAATGCAGAATAAAGGACTTATTAAATTTTTCGCAATTCTATTTGCATTGGTAAGTATTTACCAACTATCATTCACTTTTGTGGCAAATAATGTCAAAAGTGAAGCTAAAGCTTTTGCAGGAGATAATCCTGATAAAGAGCTAAAATATTTAGATTCTATTGGTAAAGAAAAAGTTTTCAATCTTGGGTTTACAGATTTTACTTATAATGAAGTAAAAAACAAACAACTTAACAAAGGTCTTGACTTAGAAGGAGGAATCAACGTAATTCTTCAAATTTCTATTAAAGATGTTTTAAAAGGATTAGCAAACAACTCTAAAAATCCAGTATTTAATAAATCTTTAGCAGATGCAAGTGCAAATGTAGAAGGAAATAAGACCTATTTAAATAAATTTTTTGAAGCTTTTGAAGCAAATTCAAACGGAACTGTAAAGTTAGCTTCACCTGATATTTTTGCAAACAGAAGTTTACAAGGTGATGGTGGTGTTGATTTTCAAATGACAGATGCTCAAGTTCAAAAAGTAATCAAAAGAAAAGTTGATGAATCTGTTGAAAGTGCTTACAAAGTATTAAGAGAGCGTATCGACAAATTTGGTGTAACACAACCAAACATTCAAAAATTAGGAGAAACAGGAAGAATCTTAGTAGAGCTTCCAGGTGCTAAAGATGTTGATAGAATTAAAAAATTATTAGGTGGAAAAGCTCAATTAGAGTTTTGGGAAACTTACAAAATCGAAGAAGTTGGTAACTTCTTAGTTGCTGCAAACGAAGCTTTAAAAAAGACTGAAGTTAAGAAAGTAGAAACTAAAGCTGTAGCTAAAGATTCATTGAATGCTTTATTAACAGATAATTCTAAAGATTCACTTGATACTAAAAAAGGAAACAATCCTTTATTTGATAAAATGATTGTTCAAGGTGGCGGTCCAGTTTTAGGATATTTTGCTACTAAAGATACTGCTGCTATCAATGGTTATTTTAAAAGACCAGAAATTAGAATTTTATTGGCTGCTGACCAACACAATGCAAAATTTGTATGGAGCAAACCAACGACTATAAAAGATGCGAAAGCAAAAGATGTTGAGGCGGTAGAATTATACGCTTTAAAAGGAAACAGAGATAACGTTCCTGCAATGAGCGGTGGTGTTGTAACTGATGCAAAAGATACTTTTGACCAAATGGGTAAACCAGCTGTTTCTATGCAAATGAACAGCCAAGGGGCTAAAGTTTGGGAAGAATTAACAGGAAGAGCTTTTTCTCAAAAAGGTTATATTGCTATTGTTTTAGATAACATCGTTTATTCTGCGCCAGGTGTTACAAGTGGACCAATTGCTGGTGGAAGATCTGAAATTACAGGTTCTTTTGATGTTGCTGAAACTAAAGATTTAGCAAACGTATTAAATGCTGGTAAATTACCTGCATCTGCAGACATTGTACAATCTACTGTAGTTGGACCATCTTTAGGTCAAGCGGCAATTGATGCTGGAACAATTTCGGCTGTATTAGGATTTTTATTAGTTTGTGTTTGGATGGTATTCTATTATGGTAAAGCTGGTTGGTATGCAAATCTTGCTTTATTATTAAACTTATTATTCTTATTCGGAATTATGGCAAGTTTTGGTTTTGTACTTACATTACCAGGTATTGCAGGTATCGTATTAACATTGGGTACTGCGGTAGATGCTAACATTATTATATACGAAAGAGCAAAAGAGGAATTACGTGATGGTAAATCATTGTCTGAAGCTGTACTTGCTTCTTACGGATGGCACGGTGCAATGCGTTCTATTATCGATGCAAACGTTACACACGTTTTAACTGGAGCAATCTTGTTTATCTTTGGTACAGGACCAATTAAAGGTTTCGCATTAACATTACTTATTGGTATCGTAACATCATTGTTTACGTCAATCTTTATTGCAAGAATTTTTATTGATAAAAATATTGCAGGAAAAGCTGATTTAACTTTCTGTACAAATATTACTAAAAACTGGTTTACTAATTTCCACTTTGACTTTATTAAAGTTAAAAAATTCACTTACATCTTCTCTTCAATTGTTGTAATTGTAAGTTTGACTTCTATCTTCTTCGTTAACGGATTAGATGAAGGTGTTGATTTTGTTGGAGGAAGAACATTCCAAGTTAAATTTGAAAAACCAATCGATGCAACAGTAGTTTCAGATGAATTATCTACTGCTTTTGGAACTCCGGTTGAAGCTAAAATTTTAGGTGATGATGATCAATTGAAAATCACAACTAAATACAAAATTAAAGAAGATGGTGTAGCGATTGATGAAGAAGTAAATCAAAAATTATACGCTGCATTACAAAAGTATTACCCAAACACTTCTTACGATAAATTCATCAACTCTTTTGATGGTAAGAAAATTGGAGTTTTACAAGCTTCTAAAGTTGGAGCATCTATCTCTGAAGATATTAAAACTAACTCATACTGGGCGGTTCTTGGTGCGATGGCGGTTATCTTCTTATACTTAATGGTTTCTTTCCGTAAATGGCAATATTCATTAGGTGCGATTGCAGCTGTAGCGCATGACGTTATCTTTGTATTAGGGGTTTACTCTTTATGTTACAAATTCATGCCTTTCCACATGGAAATGGATCAGCACTTTATTGCTGCGATTCTTACTGTAATTGGATACTCAATGAATGATACTGTAATTGTATTTGACAGAGTTAGAGAGTTTATTATCGGAAACCGTAAAGGAAGTTTTGAAGATATTGTAAACGCTTCTATTAATACTACATTATCAAGAACATTGAATACGTCATTAATGATGATCATTGTATTATTAACGATGTTTATCTTTGGTGGAGAATCTATTAGAGGATTTATCTTTGCAATGTTAATTGGTATTATTGTAGGAACATATTCTTCATTATTTATCGCAACACCAGTATTGGTAGATACGATTTCAAATGATGAAAAACATACAATCGAAGACAAGCATAATAAAGCATAATTAATTGCTTCAATTATATTAGAAAAGATCCAGTGAAAGCTGGATCTTTTTTTTATGCTGTTCTAATATATAATTTTAGGTTTAGTAAAAATTTTCTTGATGTTTTCGGTGCTTAAGAACTAAAGAATTGATCTTGATTTTTTCTTGTTCTTAATTTTGGATTACAATGTAAGTTGGAAAGTAGAGAATAGATTTTAGGATTATGTTTTGGTAAAGGTAAAAAGCTTTGCGTTTAAAGTGTAAAAGGAGTTAGGTTTTGCTTTTGTAATTGTTTCTCTGTTTGCTTCTTCTGAGAAAAAGAAAGAAACTATAATTTGAGTATGACGTGAGCGTAGATGTATTTGAAAGTGAGGATGAGCAGAAATAAAGCGATTTGCAATAAAGAAATTTCGAGATTGGTTCTATAGTTGCTATAAATAAAAAGTCCAGTATTTATTAGATACTGGACTTTTTATTATAAAATATTTTATGTTTAATCACGAAGTAGCTAAAGGATTTCTTTGAGCTCTAATAACGAAGAATAGACCAATTATGATAAAAGGTATGCTAAGCCATTGTCCTGTTGAGAAAAGGCCCAATTCGTTCTCAAAACCGCCTTGGCTTTCTTTTACAAACTCAACTACAAAACGCACAACAAATAAAAGTACTAGAAATAATCCGAATAAATATCCTGATTTAAGTCTTGCATTAGTTTTCCAGTACAAGAAAAATAAGATTACAAATACAAATACATAACAAAATGCCTCGTACAATTGCGTTGGGTGTTTTGCAGGTACTTGTGCTAATAAATTAGCAAATTTTGGATCTGTTGCAATCGCAGTGTAAGCATCTTTTGGATTTGCGATTTGTGTTGCATTAACAGCTTCGCCTTTGCTGAATTGGTCGTGTAAAAAACGAATTCCAAAAGGAGATGTCGTTTCGTGACCAATGATTTCAGAATTCATGAAGTTTCCTAAACGAACAAAAATTGCACCGCTCGCAACTGGAATAACAACACGGTCTAAAATCCATAATAATGGACGTTTTAGGATTTTTTTGCTGTAATAGTACATCGCAATAATAATCGAAATTGCCGCCCCGTGACTTGCTAAACCTTGAAACCCAGTAAACTCAAATTTAGGTTCAAATTTAACAGGTAAAAAGATTTCAAGTAAATGATTTCTAAAGTATTCCCAATCATAGAATAATACATGACCTAAACGTGCTCCGATTAAAGTAGCTAAAACAGTCCAGACAAATAATGAATCTAGTTTGTCAATTGGTTCATTTTCGCGCTCGAAAATCTTTTTCATGATAAACCATCCTAAACCAAAAGCAATTACAAACATTAAGCTGTAATAACGAATCATAAAGAATCCTAAGTCTATTCCCTCTGAAGGATTCCAAATGATATTTAAGGCATGTGTCATATGTTAAGAGTTTTTGTTTTTTGTAAAAATAAATATTTAAAACAGAGTAAGTCTTTATTTAAAGTTAATGTTTATGCGAGCATTTTTTCTCAGGAACTGGGTCATAACCTGATCTTCCCCATGGATGACAGCTTAAAATTCGTTTCATTCCCAAATATCCGCCATAAAACAATCCGTGTGTTTGTAATGCCTGAATCATGTACGTAGAACACGTTGGTTCAAAACGGCATGCAGCAGGCGTAAAAGGCGATATCGCTGTTTGATAAAAGCGTACCAATAATACAAACGGATATATTAGAATTTTTGAAAACATATTTTTAGTAATCAATGATTGTTAGTAATCAGTTTAAATATGAACACTTTAAACTGATTACTGAACACTTCGTTTTTAAATACTAAAAGAAGTACCTTCTTTTCCGTCCTTTAATTGAATACCTAAAGCAATCAATTGATCACGAATTTGGTCAGAAAGAGCAAAGTTTTTATCTGCACGAGCTTGATTTCTCATTCCGATAAGCATATTTACAGTACCTTCTAATTTGTCATTATTACCGTCAGCACCTTTTTCATTACTTAAGCCTAAAACATCAAAAACAAAACCATTGACAGTAGATGTTAATGTCTTTAAATCATCTTCAGAAATGGTTTCTTTTCCTTCTTTAAGTAAATTAATATATCGAACTGCTTCAAATAATTGAGCAATTAAAATTGGAGTGTTAAAATCGTCATTCATCGCATCATAACACAATTGTCTCCAAGAAGCAATGTCTAAAGAACTTGTTGTACCAGCTTTAATTTCTGACAAAGCATCAACGGCTTCCATTAATCTTTTGTATCCTTTCTCTGCTGCGACAATTGCATCATCAGAAAAGTCAAGAATACTCCTATAATGTGCTTGTAACATGAAAAAACGTGTTACAGATGCTGAAAAAGCTTTACTTAAAATATTGTTTTCACCACTCAAAATCTCACCAGGTAAAATGTTGTTTCCTGTAGATTTTGCCATTTTCTTACCATTTAAAGTAAGCATATTGGCGTGCATCCAATAATTTACTGGCGATTGACCAGTGCAGGCTTCATTTTGAGCAATTTCACATTCGTGATGAGGGAATTTTAAATCCATTCCGCCGCCGTGAATGTCAAAGTGATTTCCAAGATATTTGGTGCTCATTGCTGTACATTCTAAGTGCCAGCCTGGAAAACCATCGCTCCAAGGCGAAGGCCATCTCATAATATGTTCTGGTTCTGCTTTTTTCCAAAGAGCAAAATCCTGTGGGTTTCTCTTATCTGACTGCCCATCAAGATCACGAGTGTTAGCAAGCATATCTTCGATATTTCTGCCGCTTAAAATACCGTAATTATTGGTTTCGTTGTATTTAACAACATCAAAATAAACAGATCCATTGGCTTCATAACCAATTCCTTTATCAATAATTTTCTTGATGATTTCAATCTGTTCTATGATGTGTCCAGTTGCAGTTGGCTCAATACTTGGCGGTAAAAAGTTGAAAGCTTTTAGAATATTATGAAAATCAACAGTATATCGTTGTACAATTTCCATAGGTTCTAATTGCTCTAAACGTGCTTTTTTAGCAATTTTATCTTCACCTTCATCAACATCATCTACAATATGACCAACATCAGTAATATTACGAACGTAACGAACTTTGTATTCCAGATGTGAAAAATATCTGAAAATAACGTCAAAAGACATAAAAGTCCTAACATTTCCTAAATGCACATTACTATAAACCGTTGGTCCGCAAACATACATTCCAACATTTCCTTCATGGATTGGTTTGAAACTTTCTTTTTCACCCGAAAGTGAATTGTATATTTTTAAGGGTTGACTGTTGTATAGTGGCATATTTGATATTGCTGTTTATTTGTTTAATCGTTTATTTGTTTAACCGCTTATTTGTTTAATCGTCTAAACGTTTGATTCTTTTTATTCTTTTGAAAGATAATACTTTTTTAAACTATTAATTTGATTGCAGATTTTTTCAATTTTCTCTCGAGATTCTAAATATTCTATTTCTGATACGTAATTTAAATCTTTTGAAATAATTAAATGATTTAAAGTTTCCATTGCAGATGAATATGAAATTGTTAAAAAATGAGCTTTATCTTTGTTTGTATTCCTCGAGGTTCCTTCCGCAATATTAGTAGCAATTGATGATGAGCTTCTTTTTATTTGAGAAGTTATTCCAAATAATTCATTTGATGGAAATTTACTAGTTAATTTATAAATATCCAAAATAAACAATCTTGCATTTTGCCAGACTTCAAGTTTCTCAAAGGAAAAAATGTACATTTTTTTCTGTTTAACTGTTGATTTGTTTAATCGTTTAATCAAAAAGATATTTACGATGAAGCGATTAAACAAATTAACGATTTACCGATTAAACTAAAACTGTGTTTCTAACTTAATATAGTCAAGAAATTCTCTTTTAGTTTGAGGATCTTTGAATTTTCCACCAAATTCAGACGTTACGGTACTGCTTTCGATGTCTTTAATTCCTCTTGAGTTTACGCAAAGATGTTTAGCGTCGATAACGCAGGCAACATCTTCTGTTCCTAAAGCTTTTTGAAGTTCTTGAACAATCTGCATTGTTAAGCGCTCTTGAACCTGAGGTCTTTTAGCGTAATATTCAACAATACGATTCATTTTTGACAAACCAATAACTCTTCCGCTTGAAATATAAGCAACATGAGCGCGCCCAATAATTGGCAGTAAATGGTGTTCGCAGGTAGAATAAACAGTAATGTTTTTCTCAACAAGCATTTCACCGTATTTGTAATTATTGTCAAAAGTTGAAGCTTTTGGTTGTTTTGAAGGATTAAGACCTCCAAAAATTTCTTTTACAAACATTTTTGCAACTCGGTTTGGAGTACCTTTTATGCTGTCATCTGTCAAATCCATTCCAAGAGTTTGGAGAATGTTTTCAACATCTTTTTTAATTTTTTCTATTTTTTCGTCATCGCTTAAGTCGAAAGCATCCTCTCTTAGAGGGTTTTTTGCATTACTGCTGAAATGACTGTCACCTATTTCGTCTAAAAAATCTTCGTTGTTTATCATTAAAAACTACTATTATAATGGGTATATCTTTTTAAGGCGGTAAAGATAATTAATAAATAGGAAACCTTTTCTATGGTTTTTATTATTTAATCGATCCTTTTAAGATATAGTTTAAATAAAGACTAAATCAGTATGGTATTAAAACATAAAAGACAATAACTTAAATGGTTATTGTCTTTTAAAAGGGTTGTGTTTTATGATTTTATTTTTTGTTGTAAACTAAAAGAGCTTCTTTTAAAATATTAACAGCAGTAATTAAATCTTTTTTATTTAATACATAAGCAATTCTTACCTGATTCAATCCCATTCCTAGAGTAGAATAAAATCCAGCAGCGGGAGCAACCATAACAGTTTCGCCGTTTAAATCATAACTTTCTAAAAGCCATTGGGCAAAATCATCAGCATTATCAATTGGTAATTGAGCAATGCAGTAAAAAGCACCTTTAGGTTTGGTTACAATTACGCCTTCAATTTTATTTAATTCATTGATTAAAGTATCACGACGTTCTTTGTATTCAGAGATAACTTCGTCAAAATAACTTTGCGGAGTGTCAATCGCAGCTTCGCAGGCAATTTGTTCAATTGTTGGCGGGCTTAAACGTGCCTGAGCAAATTTCATTACCGTTGCCAGTACTTCTTTGTTTTTAGTAACCAAACAGCCAATTCTTGCGCCGCACATACTGTAGCGTTTTGAAACGGAATCGACCATAATTACATTTTGCTGTACATCTTCAAGATTTATTACAGAATAATGAATGTCATCTCCATCGTATAAAAACTCACGATAAACCTCGTCAGCAATTAAATAGAGATCATATTTTTTAATTAAACTTGCTAATTGTTTAATTTCAGTTTCTGAATATAAATATCCTGTTGGATTACCTGGATTACAAATTAAAATTGCTTTTGTTTTTGGAGTAATCAACTTTTCAACTTCCTCAATACTTGGTAAAGCAAATGCCGTTTCGATAGTCGAAACAAGCGGCACTACAGTAGCACTTGTAGATGAAGCAAATGCATGATAATTAGCATAAAAAGGTTCAGGGATAATGATTTCATCTCCCGGATCTGTAATTGTGGCCAACGCAAACAATAAGGCTTCAGAACCACCAGTAGTTACAATGATGTCTTCTGAGTTAACGTTTACATTTTGGCGTTGGTAAAATTTTGCTAATTTTTTTCTGTAACTTTCATATCCAGCAGATGGGCTGTATTCTATAATAGTTCTGTCAATATTTTTTACCGCCTCGATGGCCACTTCGGGTGTCTTGATATCCGGTTGACCAATGTTTAAATGATACACTTTGTGTCCTTTTTGCTTTGCTAAATCAGCATAAGGAGCAAGCTTGCGTATCGGAGATTCGGGCATGTTTCTGCCTTTGTTAGAAATTGTTGGCATGAGATTTATTATTGAAGTGCAAATTTGCATTTTTTTTTCGAATTTAACGTAAACAATACAAGTACTTATGAAAATGTAACAATTATAAATATATTTAGTAATTTTATAATAAAATATTGTCGATGAGAAAATATATTATGTTGTTTTTTGGGTTATTCTTATCTTTTAACCTGCTGGCTCAAGATAATTTCATAATTCAAAACAATAGTAAAAAGGTAGTTGTTCCCTTTCAATTGATAAATAACCTCATTTTTATTCCGATTAAAGTAAACGGAATAGAACTTAATTTCCTTTTAGATTCCGGTGTTGAAGAAACTATTCTTTTTAGTATGGATGAAATGCAGGAAGTGAAGTTTAATAATGTCCAGAAAATAAAACTTAGAGGGCTTGGCGCCGAAGAGGAAATAGAGGGACTTAAATCAACCAATAATACATTAGAAACACATGGATTAAAATCAGAAAATCACATGCTGTATGTTATTTTAGATCAAGGTTTTAATTTGTCATCGCATATTGGTATTCCTGTTAATGGAATTATTGGCTATAAGTTTTTTAAAAACAACATTGTTGAAGTGAATTACGTAAGAAAGAAAATTACAGTTTACGACAACAAAAAGGGGATTCAAAAAAAGCTGGATGCAAAATTTGAAGCAATTCCAATTACAATAGAAAGATCTAAACCTTATATTAATGCTTCGGCTGTTTTAGACAGCATTGATATTCCTGCGAAGCTGCTTATTGATATTGGCAATAGTGATGCTTTTTGGGTTTTTGAAAACAATAAAATTAAGCTTCCAGAAAAGAATTTTCCTGATTTTTTAGGAAAAGGATTTAGCGGCGATATTGAAGGTCATCGTGCTAGAATTAAGAGTTTTTCGATTGCCGATTTTAATTTTAAAAAACCAATTGTTGCTTTTCCTGATTCGACATCTATTCGAAATGTAAAGATGGTTCCTGGAAGAGTTGGATCTGTAGGCGGAGAAATTTTAAAAAGGTTTACTTTGGTAATGGATTATACAGACCGAAAGATGTATCTTAAAAAGAACAATAAATACGCCGAGCCTTTTACTTATAATAAAAGCGGAATTACTGTTCAGCATAATGGTTTGCAATGGGTTCAGGAAACAGTGCATCTGGAAACAGTTCAGCTTGCTTCGACAGTAAGTGATATCGAAAAAAATGAAAGAGGCGGGGGAGGCAATTTTAGATATAAATTTTCACTAAAACCTGTTTTTGAGATTGTTAATATTCGGAAAAATTCGGCAGCTGAAAAGTGCGGACTTCAAAAAGGGGATATTATCATAAGTATTAATGGTGACAGACCTTATAAGTTTACTTTACAGCAGATAAATCAGCTTTTGAAATCAGAGGAAGATATATTTATTAATCTAGAAGTCGAGAGAAATAGTCTTGTTTTAAAATTTCGATTTAAGCTTGAAGATGAGTTGTAATTTTACTTTTGTTTAAAAAAAATAGTCTTTTAAATTTAAAACTTTAGACAAGGGTTTGGCTTAGAGGTTAATCCTTATTTTAAAAGATGTTAAGTTTTAATTTTACTGTAGACTATAAAATTAGTTTCTTTTTTATTAATTTTATGCAATAACCTTGAATAAAATATCGAAATATGAAAAATCTAGTTTTGCCTTGTCTGCTTGTAATCTGCATTGGATTTCAAAGCTGTAAAAATGAAGAAAAACAAAAAGAAGCCGAAGCAGCAAAAGCCGAAGGTGAAAAAGTTGTAAGTACCGAATGTTATAAAGCGATATACGAGAAAGATACTATAGATTTAAAATTGAATACGTTAAAAAACGGCAGATTATCAGGTGATATGATTATGAAAGTTGCTCCTTCGACCGTAAGAACAGGCGAAGTTGCTGGTGAGTTTCACGGTGATACATTATTTGTAGATTATACTTTTAGAGACAATGTCAATAAAAATACAACATTCAAAAACCCAATGGCATTATTAAAACGAGACAAACAGCTTATTTTAGGAAACGGAACCATGCAGACGACAATGGGTGTGACTTATATAGTAAAAGACAAACCAATTGATTTTGAAAAAGTAAAATATAAATTCGAAATCTCGGAATGCGCTGAGAAAACAGAAAAGTAGCCGCAATCTTGTCATTTCGACGAATGTGACTTTTAATTCATCAAAAAAAAAGCCGTTTCTAATTAAAGAAACGGCTTTTACTATTTTTAGATATTATTTTTATAAAACTTCTCCCTTAATTTTAAGGGCAACTCGGCCGTCAGGATAGTTCACTGCATTTGTTTCAACCGTAATTGTTTTACGAATTGGGCCAGAAACCATGTTGTATTTAACATCGATTTTACCTTTTTTTCCTGGCATTACTGCCGCAGCAGGTTTAGTAACCACGATAGAACTAACTGTTGATTCAGCGCCAATAATTAAAAGCGGTGCATCGCCAGTATTAGTGAATTCAAAGGAGCGAACTCCATTATCACTTTTTGAAATTTTTCCATAATCAATCGTATTGTCTGAGGCTGCAAATTCAATCTTTGGGCCATTTTGTGCATAGCCTATTGCGCTAAACAATACGACTGCAATAAAAGAGGCAACATTTTTCATTTTGAAATTATTTTTAATTGTAAGTAAATATACATTCTTTTAATTAACACACAAATTAATAATTCGCTTTTTATAGTGTCTTTAATTATTTACTTTTGCTGTCAGTTATAATTACAAAAATTGAACCAAAGTTTCGTTTATTTGTTTAACTGTTTAATTGTTTAATTGATTTGGATTGAGTTTAGATTTTACTAAAGCTTTCAGAAATTAACGATTAAACGAATCAACGATTAAACGAATCAACAGAAAATCAACGATTAAACAACCTATTTAAATGACAATTCCAGCACAATTTGACGCTAAGACGATTGAGAACAAATGGTATGAGTATTGGATGAAAAACAATTATTTTCATTCAGAACCAGATCATAGAACACCGTATACTATTGTAATTCCTCCTCCAAACGTCACTGGTGTCTTGCATATGGGACATATGTTGAATAATACTATTCAGGATGTTTTAATTCGTAGAGCACGTTTAAAAGGTTTCAACGCCTGCTGGGTTCCGGGAACGGATCACGCATCGATTGCTACAGAAGCAAAAGTTGTAGCAAAATTAAAAGCAGAAGGAATCAATAAAAATGATTTAACTCGTGAAGAATTCCTAAAACATGCTTGGGAATGGACAGATAAATATGGCGGAACAATCTTGGAGCAGCTTAAAAAATTAGGTGCTTCATGTGATTGGGAACGTACTAAATTTACAATGGATCCAGATATGTCTGCATCTGTAATTAAATCGTTTGTAGATTTATACAACAAAGGATTAATTTACAGAGGATACCGAATGGTAAACTGGGATCCGGAAGCTAAAACAACTTTATCTGACGAAGAAGTTATTTACGAAGAACAACAAGGAAAATTATTTTTCTTAAAATATAAAATTGAAGGTTCAGAAGATTTTCTGACGATTGCTACAACACGTCCAGAAACTATTTTTGGAGATACTGCAATCTGTATCAACCCGAACGACGAGCGTTTTTCTCATTTAAAAGGGAAGAAAGCTATCGTCCCGATTTGTGGCAGAGTAATTCCAATTATCGAAGATGAATATGTAGATGTTGAATTCGGAACAGGATGTTTGAAAGTAACGCCTGCGCACGACATGAACGATAAAACGTTAGGAGAAAAACACAATCTTGAAATCGTTGATATTTTTAATGAAGATGCTACATTAAACAGCTTCGGATTACATTATCAAGGAAAAGATCGTTTTGTGGTTCGTACAGAAATTGCAAAAGAATTAGAAGAAATTGGCGCTTTAGCAAAAACTGAAATTCACTTAAATAAAGTAGGAACTTCTGAAAGAACCAAAGCCGTAATCGAACCAAGATTATCCGATCAATGGTTTTTGAAAATGGAAGATTTAGTAAAACCAGCGATTAAATCAGTTTTAGTTGATGGAGATATTAAGTTACATCCAAAACGTTTTGAAAACACTTATGCGCATTGGTTAAACAACATTCGCGATTGGAATATTTCTCGTCAATTATGGTGGGGACAGCAAATTCCTGCTTACTATTACGGAGACGGAAAAGAAGATTTCGTAGTTGCAGAAAACATTGAAGATGCATTAGTTTTAGCACAAGAAAGAACCAACAACCAACAACTAACAACCGACAACTTAAAACAAGATGTTGATGCGTTAGATACCTGGTTTTCTTCTTGGCTTTGGCCAATGTCCGTTTTTGGCGGAATTATGGATCCTGAAAGTGCAGATTATAAATATTATTATCCAACAAATGACTTGGTTACAGGTCCGGATATTTTATTTTTCTGGGTTGCCAGAATGATTATTGCTGGTTACGAATACGCTGGTGAAAAACCATTTACAAATGTTTATTTGACTGGTTTAGTTCGTGATAAACAACGTCGTAAAATGTCTAAATCATTAGGAAATTCTCCTGATCCTTTAGATTTGATCGATAAATTTGGTGCAGATGGTGTTCGTGTAGGATTGCTTTTAAGTGCTTCTGCAGGAAATGATATTATGTTTGATGAAGAATTATGTAATCAAGGAAAAGCATTTTCAAACAAGATTTGGAATGCCTTCAAATTGATTAAAGGTTGGGAAGTTTCTGAAACTATCGCTCAGCCAGAATCATCAAAAGTAGCAATCGAATGGTACGAAGCGAAATTACAGCAGACTTTAGTTGATATTGAAGATAATTTTGAGAAATACAGAATTTCAGATTCTTTGATGGCAATTTATAAATTGGTTTGGGATGATTTCTGTTCTTGGTTCTTAGAAATGATCAAACCGGCTTATCAACAGCCAATTGATAGCGTTACTTTCGCGAAAGCGATCGAAATGTTAGAAAGTAACTTGAAGTTATTGCATCCTTTCATGCCTTTCTTAACGGAAGAAATTTGGCAATTAATTGCTGAAAGAACTCCGGAAGAAGCTTTAATCGTTTCAACTTGGCCAGAATTAAAACCTTTTGATGCAAAGTTAATTGCTGATTTTGAAAATTCAATTGAAGTAATTTCTGGAATTAGAACTATTCGTAAAGACAAAAATATTCCGTTTAAAGATGCAATTGAATTAAAAGGAATTAACAGCGAAAATGTTTCTGTTTACTTTGATTCAGTTATAACGAAATTAGGAAACGTTTCTGTTTTTGAATATGTTGCTGAAAAAGTGGATGGTGCATTATCTTTCCGTGTGAAATCAAATGAATATTTCATTCCAATTACAGGAAATATTGATGTTGAAGCAGAAATTGCAAAACTGACAGAAGAATTAAACTATACAAAAGGATTCTTGAAATCTGTAGAAGCAAAACTTTCTAATGAAAAATTTGTAAACGGAGCTCCAGAAAAAGTCCTAAACATAGAGAAACAAAAACAAGCCGATGCTTTAGCAAAAATTGCTACAATCGAGCAGAGTTTAGCTGGTTTGAAGTAAGAATCAGAGTTACTTTTTGAATATAAAAGCTGTCCATTTGGACAGCTTTTTTTGTGCTTTGTCATTTCGACTGAAAGGAGAAATCACACACGTAAATTCGTTTCTAAAGTCGTCAATCTTTGTTGAGCTGCTTGTAGAGATCGCAAGTTCTTCTGGATGAAAATATTGGGTTATAATATGATTGTAAATAATTCGTGAATTCGTGACTGTCAAAAAAAAGTCATTTTACAGGTTCTCTTAGTAAAGTCTTTAATTTCTCGGGAGCAGTTTTACGAAAGTCTGATAAATAAATTTCATGGTGCAGCCCATTTTGCTGCAGCTTGTTTTCGATGCTGAATTCTTGAATTTTCTTCAAAGTCTGTGGTTCATCTTCAAAAGGACCAATATGAAGAATCTGCACAACTTTACCTTCTTTCATTTCGTAAAATTCGATAGACTTCGCTAATTCTATTTGTTTTTTATTGACAGCAGTATTGATAGCTTCCTCAGTTTGTTCTTTCGTGACAAAATCTGGCATTCTAATCATGATCCTGTAATTCCACTCCGCTCGAGGTATTTTCAGAGGTGCTTCATCCATCGAAATAGCAGCGTATTTTTCAGTATCAAAACTCCATAAAGCCTCTAATTTTGGAACAACAAAATCATTGTTTACAGCTTTCAACATGAATTTGATAATATAAGCGGTACCATATAAAGTTTGAATTTTTTCTGAAAATTCTTTTCCCGAAGGATCTCCCTTTCCTGTAATCGATACATAATTTGTTTTTTCGATATGAAGTATTTCAGGGCTCGTTTTAGCTTTGTAATATATTTTGTCCGTTTTTGTTAGATCTAGTTTGCTCATCTTTTTTATTTTTATAGAACAAATTAAATCACATTAAGTGACAACAGTATGTCAGCAGAAATACAGCTTTAAGATTTTTTATAGTCAGGAATTATTTCACACATAGATTTTAAAAACTAAGTTGTGAATTAGTGGCGAAAAAGTTATTTTTTCTTTCTCAAAACCAAAAATAAAGGATATGAAACCGCCGTAATTCCCATAATAATTATAAAGCTTTTCGGGTCGCTGTAAATAAATCCCATTAATAAAGCAATTGAGATGATAATCGCAATTATCGTTGTCCACGGATACCAAAAAGAACGATATGGTCTTGGCAGATCAGGTTCTTGAGTTCTTAATTTTAAAAGTGAAAAATAAGCCAATCCCCAAACGATAATCGAGATAAAAGCGGCAAAGGAGAACAACACTTCAAATGAGCCGATGCAAATTAAAAATAAACTGAAAAGTGATGAAACTAAAAGTGCAACAATAGGAGTTCCGCCTTTATTTACCTGCGTTCCTTTTTCAATAAAAAATCCGTCACGACTCAGTCCGTAAAGGATTCTTGGCGGAATCATCATAAAAGCATTTAAGATGCTGATTAACGAAAAAATAGAAATTACCGTAACTATAACAGCTCCGTTTTTTCCAAAAAGAATTTTAGCAACATCGGCAGCAGCGAGATTTGATTTGGCTAAAGTTTCAATTGGCAAAACATGAAAAAAAGCGGCATTTACCAAAACATAAATTGACATAACAAGCAAAACGCCACTGTACAATGATCTAGGAATATTTTTGCTAGGATCATCATTTTCTTCAGCAAAAAAGCAAACGCTGTTCCATCCATTATAAGTACCAATGATGAGTTGCAAGGATTTGAAAAAACCGAATATTAAACCAATTTGAAAAAATGAACTATCCGTTTTTATTGGTGCAGTTTCAATGCCAGAATACATAAAACAGGCCACTACTAAAGCAACAAAACAGATCACTTTTAGTAAGCTTGTAATCTGCTGAATAACACTTCCGTTTTTTACACCGCTTAAATGTATTAGTACAAAAGCGAGCAGCAAGGAAATTGCCATTACTGTAGAGTAGTTTGCAAGCGAAGGGAATAGAATAATAATATATTCGCTGATGACAATGCAATAAAAAGCGGGCGGAATAACATTTGTAATATAATCGAACCATCCAGACAGAAAACCGGCATATTCTCCAAAAGCTCTTTTAATATAATTATAAGAACCACCGGCTTTTGGTAACATTGTCGCAAGTTCAGCATACGAATTGGCACCCAATAAAACATATAAACCTCCAAAAAGCCATGAAGCAATTATAAGCCAGTAATTACTAAGCATTTCGGCAATTGTTCCAGGTGTTCGTAAAATACCAACTCCAATAGTTCCTCCAATTAATACCGCAATATTAAAACTTAGACCTAAACTTTTCTGCAATTGATTTTTCTTGAAATCTGACATATTTGGATTTTTTGTTTTTTGGAATATGAGGTATCTGCTCAGCAAAAGTAATACAATTAGAATACTTCCTTGTTTATAGAAATAAAAAACCTTATCTAGTTGTAGATAAGGTTTGTGTATTTAAAAACCAAAACTCTTTCCGTTTTTCAAAAAATGAAAAGGCAGAAAAAGCTTTGGTTCATTGTAATCTAATTCAAATTTTTAGAATTTGTAACGTAAACTTGTCATAATTTGACGAGGTGCGATTGGATTCACACTATAGTTTTCGTGAACAGTATAATTCAACTCATTTGTTATGTTTGATAATTTACATAAAATTGAGATTTTTCTCCAAGTATATCCAGCAGATACATCAATTGTAGTGTAGCCTTCTAGAGGAATTTCTCTGTCGTTTATAGTTTGTACTCCAGTTTTAGGATCAATTACAACTAAATTGTTCCATCCTCCAATTCTCTTACCTATGTAATTTCCGATTGCTCCAAAAGAAACACCTTTTAATAAGCCATCTTGAAGTGTGTAAAAGAAACTTAAGTTTGCAGTATTTGCAGGAGTTCTAGCCAAACGATCACCTTCAATAAAACTACCGTTTAAACCTGAAGTTTTGCTGTAACGCATATCGTTGTAGCTGTATCCAGCAATAATGTTTAAACCTTCAACTGGTCTTGCAGTAACATCGATTTCAATACCTTTACTTTTAGTTTCACCGCTTAATACTTTTACGTTTGTATCAGTATTAGGAGTTCCGTCAGCTTTAAATTCAGCAGTTTGTGCTAAATTACTGTTTGTGATTTGATAAAGAGTAACGTTTGTACTTAATAAACCTCTCCAGAAATCTTTTTTAATACCCACCTCATATTGGTCAATGATAGATGGTTTAATAGCTTCACCATCAACAGTTGTTCCTGTATTTGGAGTAAATGAGTTTGCATAACTTGCAAATAATGAAGTGTTTTTTGTAGGCTGATAAACTAAACCAACTTTAGGAGAAAAAGCAGCATCTGTTAATTTTTGTCCTTTAGTTATTGTAGCTTTTGTATAATCAGTTGTTTCAGCTTGAGTTTCTTGCCATGACCAACGTAATCCTGCCAAAACTTTAAATTGCTCTGAAATAGAAATTAAATCCTGAGCATAAATTCCAAAACGATTTGAATCTGTATTTACAAGTCTTGTAGCATTTGCATTTGGAATATCCATACGTTGTCCGTCATAAGTAAGATCGTAGATGTTTACACGGTCGTAAGCATTAACAATGTATTTTCCTTTAGCATCTTTTACCGCTTTTTCGTCAAAAGCATAAGTGTAAGCTTGAGTGAATGAGTTTTCTAAATCAACACCTGTAAAAATTTGGTGTTTAACTTTTCCAGTATGAAAAATCCCTTGTAAGCTTAATTGCTCACCAATGATTTGCTCAAAGTTTTGATTTTGTCCTAATGGGCGAATGTAATCACCATCTACGTAATTTGGAATTGTTTTGTCGATAGATACACGCTCAGTTCCTTTAGAAGTTCTTTTGTAATTTTGGAATGACGTATTGAAATTAAGCTTCCAGTTGTCATTAAAATTATGGTTAAGTAAAGCCGAAACACTAGTTTGATTCGTTTTTCCGTAAGACCAAAGTGCTCCTAAATATTTGTTTCTTGGCACATCAGCAATTTCTTTTCCAATTATTCCCGTTCCAAAATCTGGAGTCCAGTCGTAGCTTAAATAATCACCTTGAAGCGTGATTTGAGTTTTATCGCTCAACTTAAATAAAAATGAAGGATTTAAGTAGTAACGCTCATTTTTTACAACGTCTCTAAAACTCTCAGAGTTTTCATAAGAACCAGTAAAACGGTAAGCAATATAACTATTTAAAGGCCCATAAATATCAATAGAAGGCTTGTAATAAGAGAAACTTCCAATTTGCATAGAAACCTCGCCGCCTTTAGTAAATTGAGGAGTTTTAGTTACCATGTTTAAAATTCCACCCGGAGCAACGTTTCCGTATAATAAAGCCGCACTACCTTTTAAAAACTCTACTTTTTCTAATGAAGAAACTTCAGGCATAGATCCGCTGCTAAAACGGAATCCGTTTTTAAACATATTGTTTGCACCCATATCGTAACCTCTTGAAAAGAATGATTCTTGAGCACCACCACGAGCAGAACCTACATAAACACCGTTCATGTTTTTAACAACTTCACTCAATCTAATAGCTTGCTGTTGTGCAATCACATCGCTTCCGATAATTTGAACACTTTGAGGCAAGTCCATTACTTTAATACCAGAACGAGCAGCTTCAATAGGTTTTTTAGGTTTGTTTGTTGTTATTAAAACTTCATTAAGAATTTCTCCTTTTTTATTTTTTACCGTATCATTAAGAGTTGTGGTATTGTCGGCACTTGAATAATCTTGACTATAAGACGCTAAACTAATCAAGGATAAAGCGAGTAGTAAGTTATATTTCATTTTACTTATTTAGATTTAATAAAAATAATTTTTGCAAATATAACACTGCATAAAGCCTTTAACAAAATTTTTAGAGGTGTTTTATCGCTTAAAATATTCTTAGTTTTGTCTTAAGATTAGCTTAAGAGTTTTTAATATTAATTTAATTTTATTATAAGTTTGTTCTAATGTTATTTTAATGTTGGCGGTTTGACACTAAAAAAAACCTTGTTCAGAAGAGCAAGGTTTCATGAAGATTAACTTCGTGATTTAATCTAAAAAAAAGATTGAAAATTATTTGACCGCGATTAAGTAAGTAGCCATTTTCCAGATTTCATCGTATTTTTTGCCATTGTGTTCACCAGCAGCTTTTTCAGTATAAGCAAATTCTACCATATAATTTCCAGACCAGATTGGCGTAAACGAAAACTCGCCTTTATCATTTGTCCATAATTCTTTTTCCCAGCCATTTGGAGCGATAACTTTTATTTTTTGCTCCTTTGCAGCTGCACCATCATATAAAGCCACACCATTTATTTTTGCGTCTTTTTTTGTACTATCAGCATTTTCACTAAATACGCTGATTACATTTTTGTTGGCAGAAGCAGAATTTCCAGCAGATTTGTTTCCAACCACAACAGTTGCGCTAGAGTTGTAATCAAGAACCATAGTTCCGTAAACATCTTTTACCTTATGATGCATTACAACCGTGTAAACTCCGTCTTCATCAGGAGTAAAAAAGGCTTGGTATTTATTGTCTAAAGCTTTTGCAGTAAGTTTAGTTTCTTTTTTTGAAGGAGAAACCAATATTAAACTAAAATCTTTTAAATCAGAAAACCATTTGTCTGCTTTTGTAATGTCATTATCTGAAAATTCTCCAAAGTAAACTGAGATTTCTTGTGCTTTTCCTTTTGTTCCAGCAGCTTTAGTTTCAATCCAAAGCGCGTGTGCAAAAAGCTGAGGTGCTGCAAAAAATGCTAAAAATAAAAATGTTAGTGTTTTTAAAGTATTTGATTTCATATGATCAAGATTAATTTGTTAAGTATGATAATGGTACAAACTTAAAATTTATTTAGAACAATTAAAAATAAAAGTAAAAATCTTTAAAACTAATTCTTATTTGGCTTGTTAAAACCTTGATTTTGATTTGTATTTGTAAGTAAAACGCATTTAAGTATTTTTTGTTTTTTATGTATTTAAAGCCATTATTTATTATTAAAAAGGAAGTTGTTGTTCTGTTTTTGAAACTAAAACAGTTGAATTGGTATTTTGCAAATAGAAAAAGCAAAAAGGGGCGCAGTTCCTTTTAAAAAGCCCTAATTTTGCAATCTGAAAAAAGCCTTCATGATTTTACCATTCTTTAAAAAAATTCAAAACACGCCTAGAGGATATCGTATAGCCAATACTGTATTTTTTTTCCTTTCAGGTTTTGGATATTCTTCTTGGGTTTCTAGAATCCCGCATATACAAGCACAACTGCATTTATCTGAAGCCGAATTTGGAGCAGTTTTGTTCGCATTTCCAATTGGGTTAATGCTTACAATGCCTTTTACTGGAAAATTGTTGAACAAATACAGCAGTCGTTACATTATGCTTTTAGGAGCGATCATGTTCAATATTGTATTGTCGCTTCCAGGATTGGTTGCGTTTGTATGGCAGCTGGTTTTTGTACTTTTAATTTTTGGAGCTTCGCGTAATATTTTCAATTTATCTATAAATGCACAATCTCTTGAGGTTCAAAAATTATATCCCAAATCGATTATAACACGTTTTCATGCCGTTTGGAGTATTGCCGTTTTTACAGGTGCAGGTTTAGGTTATGTTATGGTAACGCAGCAAATCGCACCATCACATCATTTATTAGGAGTAAGTGTTTTTATGATGGCACTTACAGCTTGTTTTTATCCAATGAGTATTCATAATGAACCCGTTCCGGTAAAAAAGAAGTTCTTTTCGATGCCCGAAAAAAATCTGGTAAAATTTGCCTTGATTTGCTTTGTTTCAATGGCCTGCGAAAATACCATGTACGATTGGAGCGGAATTTATTTTGAAAATATACTAAAAGCTTCGCCAAAGTTAACCAGTGCCGCATTTGTCTTTTTTGCAACAGCCGTAACCTTAGGACGCTTGTTTGGTGATTATGGTGTAATGAAATTTGGTACCAAACGAATTTTGTTTTACAGCGGCGTTTTAATCACAGTAGGATTTGGTATCTGCTTTATCCTGCCGTATGCTTATCCAACTATTTTTGGTTATGTTTTAATTGGTTTTGGAGTTTCTTGTGTAGTTCCGCTTGTATTTAGTATTGCCGGAAGATCCTCCACATTAAGCAGCGGTTCAGCATTAACTTCGATATCTACTATTGGCTATCTCGGATTTTTATTAGTGCCGCCAATGGTTGGTTTTATCTCTGAATATTTAAGTATGAAATGGGCCTTTTTAGTAATGGCACTTTTAGGAATACTTATGATTTTTATGGTGAATAAAATAGGGGAGAATGAGTAGCTTTTTTTGAAGGTGCTTTTTTGAAGGTGCTGAGGTTCTAAGTTACTAAGAGACTGAGGTTTTTTGATACAAAGGCACCAATTTTTTGATTTTTTTGTATTCTATAAAAATGAATAGCGTCCAGCTTTAGTTGGATGTAAATAGTAAAATTTAGATTGGAGGCTTTAGCCAAAATTTATCTGTTTTTGGCTAAACCTAACAGGCTTTCAAAACCTGTTAGGTTTCTGTTGAGTATTATAAAGTTGTAAATCAAATCTTCGATTCACATAGAACTTATTTTTTCGTCATAACAAACTTCTCAGAACTTGGTTTTCCATTCAAGTTTCCAGAAATTTCAGCGGTTATAGTATTATCTACACCTTTTGTATAAGTGATTTTTTGAGGATAATCGTGTTTGGTATTTTCAAAAACCAATTGTTTGTCAGACTCTAAAGTTGATGCAAAAGAAACTGGTTTATCATCATTTTGTCCTTTTACAGTTGCTTTATACGTTAAAGTTTCTCCAAGCTGAGCTAGAATAATAGACTCAAAATGAATAGTGTCTTTGCCTTTTATAAAATAAGAGGAAGCGCTAAAAGTACTGTCGTTTAATTTTTGCCAGTTTTCAGTAAGAACACCGTCAGTCGATTTGTTTTCCCAGTTACCAATAAGCCAGTCGGCAATTTTGATTTTATCCTTTTCTACAGATTCTTTTTTTTGACAAGAAACAGCTGTTATAACAAGTGCTAAAAGAGTAATTTTCTGAAACATATTTATGAGTTTTGATTGTACTAAAGTATGAAAAAAATTGATGCCACGAATTACACGAATTTACACGAATTGTTTTTTTTGAATTGTAATGTTTTTTGTCGTAGAATTGGCGAATTAAAATGATTTTGTCTCACGCAGATTCTGCAGATTTGGGCAGATCTAATTTTGATTCTATGTTAAATAAATCTGCAATTATCTGCTTAAATCTTTTTAAATCTGCGTAAAAATTAATTTGTGGAAATTAGTGCAATTCGTGGCAACAGATACACAAAGTAAAGAATCCATTTTTATAAGAATTAAACTTTGAAAAAATGAAAATGTTTTGCCACTGATTAAAAGGATTAAAATGATTTTGTTTCACGCAGATTCTGCAGATTTGGGCAGATTTATTTTTGATTCTGTGTTAAATAAATCTGCGATTATCTGCTTAAATCTTTTTAAATCTGCGTAAAAATCAATTCGTGGAAATTCATGGCAACAGACACACAAAGTAAAGAATCCATTTTCCCAAGAATTAAACTTTGAAAAATTGAGAATGTTTTGCCACTGATTAAAAGGATTAAAATGATTTTGTTTCACGCAGATTCTGCAGATTTAGGCAGATTTATTTTTGATTCTGTGTTAAATAGATCTGCGATTATCTGCTTAAATCTTTTTAAATCTGCGTAAAATTTAATTCGTGGAAATTCGTGTAATTAGTGGCAACAAACACACAAAGTAAAGAATCATTTTAATCCCATTAATCTGTGGCAAGAAAAAACTAAACGCTTTCCTTCAAAATAGAATAAACCAATTCTTTAGTAGGTTTTTGATCTTTTAGTTTAGCGCGGACTTCATCAAAAGTCACTTTAAAATCACAGCCCGATTTGTATTCGGCACAGCCATAAGCCGTTTTTCCTTTTAAGATTGTTCCTTTTTTACATTTCGGACAGATTAAAGAATCAGATGATTCATTTGTAGTCTGTTTAGCCTCAGTTTTCTTTGGTTCTAGTTTAAGTTTGAAATTTTCTTCAAAACGAATCAAACCTTCAACCGTTCCAGAATCTGTTTTAAAGCCTTTTATATTTACGGTAGAACCTTTTTGAAGCAGTCGCAAGTATTGACTTTCGGTAATTTTTTTATCGGCAAAAACATTAGGAAGGACAAAATCGCAGCCAGATTTGTATTCGCTGCATCCAAAAGCGGATTTTCCTTTGATGAAATTTCCTTTTTTACATTTCGGACAGGTTTCAGACAAAATACCAGCAGCTTTCTTTTTTTCTGCTTTAACAACAGGTTTCTGGATTGTTGCTGCGTGCGAAATATTGGCATGTTTAGTTTCGCTTCGTACTTCATAGACTAAAGCTTCAACCATACGTTTCATGTTTTTTATAAAGGCCGAAGCGGTAAAACTGCCTTTTTCAATGTCTTTCAGTTGTTTTTCCCAAGAACCCGTAAGCTCTGCTGATTTTATCAATTCATTCTGAATTGTATCAATCAACTGAATTCCTGTTGTTGTGGGTAAAACCTGCTTTTTATTTCGAACAATATATTGACGTTTAAAAAGAGTTTCGATAATATTCGCTCGCGTTGACGGACGACCAATACCGTTTTCTTTCATTAATTCGCGCAAATCTTCGTCGTCAACTTGTTTTCCTGCCGTTTCCATGGCGCGCAGTAAAGTAGCTTCGGTAAAATGATTGGGCGGTTTAGTTTCTTTTTGCAGAAACGAAGGTTCATGCGGACCTTTTTCGCCCACAACAAAACTTGGCAGTAAATCGGCTTCTTTTTCTTTTGCGTTTGGATCTTCAAAAACAACTCGAAATCCTTTTTTTAAGATTTCTTTTCCTGTTGCTTTAAAAGTTACATCGGCAGCTTTTCCAATAACGGTAGTATTTGCAACTAAACAATCATCATAGAAAACCGCAATAAAACGTTTTGTAATAATGTCATAAACTTGCTGCTGATTGTATTGCAGATTAATTTCTATTCCGGTTGGAATAATAGCGTGGTGATCTGTTACTTTTTTATCGTTGAAAACCTTAGGCGATTTTTTTATTTTTTTTCCTAAAAGCGGCTGTGTCAGTTCTGCGTAATGCGTTAATTTTTGCAAAATACCAGTTACTTTCGGATAAATATCTCCTGGTAGAAAAGTAGTATCAACTCTTGGGTATGTAATGGCTTTTTGTTCGTATAATGACTGCGCAATTTTAAGTGTTTCTTCTGCCGAAAATCCAAATTTTTGATTGCAATACACTTGTAAACCAGTTAAATCAAAAAGTTTTGGAGCATATTCGTTTCCGTTCTTTTTATCAACAGAAACAATTTCAAAATCACTTTCTTTGACTTTCTCTGCTAGAATTTCACCATCTTCTTTTTTCAGAAAACGACCTTCTTCATAACTAAAAAGTGTTTCTCTATATAAAGTTTGTAATTCCCAATAGGGCTGAGGTTTAAAGTTTTCGATTTCTTTAAATCGATCTACAACCATTGCTAATGTTGGCGTTTGTACGCGCCCGATAGACAAAACTTGTTTGTAACCGCCATGTTTTACAGTGTACAAACGAGTGGCATTCATACCAAGTAACCAATCGCCAATCGCTCTTGAAAATCCGGCGTAGAATAAATTATCGTAGTTTTCAGAAGGTTTTAAGTTGTCAAAACCCTCTTTTATAGCTTCAGTAGTTAGAGATGAAATCCATAAACGTTGTATTTCGCCTTTGTAATTTGCTTCGTTCATTACCCAGCGCTGAATTAATTCTCCTTCTTGCCCGGCATCCCCGCAGTTTATAACCAATTCGGCTTTGTCAAAAAGGCTTTTTATAATTTTAAACTGCTTTTGGATTCCTGAATTCTGAACTACTTTGGTTTCAAATTTCTCAGGAAGCATTGGCAAGTTGTTCAAATCCCAGCTTTTCCAGTGCGGTTTATAATCGTTAGGTTCTTTTAAGGTGCATAAATGCCCAAAAGTATAGGTCACAGCATAACCATTGCCTTCGTAATACCCATCGTGTTTGGTATTGGCACCCAAAACGGATGCGATTTCACGTGCTACACTTGGTTTCTCAGCAATACAGACCTTCATTTTTCTCCTTCTTATTTGAAGGCGCAAATTAAGAATTTTTTATAAGAAAGGCGCAAAGGTTCTTAGGAACAAAGGAACAAAGTTTTTTTTAATCACGTATTGGTACTTTTTTTATTTCATTTTATGTCATCTCGACGAAGGAGAGATCACACAAGGAATTCCACAATCTAAATCGTCAATTTTTGTCAAATCCCGAGGGTGATTCCTTGTTCATCGGAATTGACAAGATTATTGGCAATAGTAGAATTTAAAACGATTTGATCCAGCAAAAATACAAGAGAATTAAGAATTCCAACATTTTAGTACCTCAGAACCTTAGCATCTTAGCCTCTTAGTCCCTCAGAGAAAAAATCCAACATCATTTTCAAGGCGTTTTCTGAATGCATTTTATCGCCGTTTTCAAGAGATTCTTGCGCCGCTTTAGAAGCTCTTTCACGCATATTCAATTCATATAACGAAATGGCTTCTTGCAGTGTATCGTATTTGTTAGAAGTTAAACATTCGCTTAATTCCAAAGCATCAAGCATCGCCATATTTGCACCTTCGCCAGCAAAAGGAGGCATTACGTGTGCAGCATCTCCAATAATTGTGGCATTTGGCAAAGCTTCCCAAGTTTGATTTAAAGGCATGCAATAAATAGGTCTCGGAATAAATGGCGTTGTGACATTTTCGAATAATTCGTACCAAATCGTACTCCATTCTGGATATTCATTTTTGAACCAATTTAGTATTTGTGTTTTATCCGAAAAATCTAAACCGCTTTCAGCAGTCCAGTTTTCATTGTCTCTAAAGCTGGCATAAAAACCAAGATCGCCGCCGCCTTTTTGTCCAAGCAATATATTTTTGTTATTCCCAAAAGCCATTATTTTTCCGCCTTTGCATAACGAATCAATGTTAGGAACTGCTTTTTGAGATTCGTAAACATTGCCTTCAAGCATGGTTATGCCAGAGTAAATAGGTTTGATATTTGTAATATAAGGGCGTATTTTAGAGTTTGCTCCATCAGAACCTATAACAACATCTGCATAAGCAGACGAACCATTTTTAAAATGCAGCAACCAGCCGTTATTTTGTTTTTCCATTGAATCAAAATGACTGTTCCAAATTACAGTTTCAGGTTGTAAAGACTCGAGCAGTATTTTTCGTAAAGTACCACGATCAATTTCAGGACGAAAATATTCATTGTCAAAATCTTCATCAAGATTAGTATCATGGTCACTATAAAATATAGCAGCCTGCTCATTTACGATTAGAGTTTTATCGGCACCGGGTAGAAAATTGTTTTTAAATTCTTCAAACAAATTAGCTTTTCGAATCGCGGCAAGTCCAGAATCGTTGTGTAAATCGAGCAGCGAACCTTGTACTCTTGCGTTTTTATTCAAATCCCTTTCATAAACCTTTACATTCACGTTTTGCAGTTGTAAAAGTCTTGCTAATGTAAGTCCGCCGGGACCGCCGCCTATGATGGCTACTTGTTTATTTTGTAGTAACATCTCGTATAGTTTTAGTAATACGAGGCAAAATTATTGTTGTTTCAGGACCGATAATAGTATAAATCGGTCATCTTTATTTTTTAAAAGTTCGCTGGGAACAACGCCCGAGAATTTTTTTATTTCCTTTATAAAATGAGTTTGATCGGTAAAGTTTAATTCGGGAAAAAGTCTGCCTTTTGCAATATGCTGTAAAGAAGCTTTGAAACGTAGAATTTTGCAAAAAGCATTTAAAGAAAGTCCAAATTGCTTATTAAAATATCGGTTTATTTCTCGGCTGCTCCAAGCTATTTTTTCTGAAAGTTCTTTTACTTTTATTTCGCCGTTTGAAGCATAAATAAGTTCAAAAATCTGCCGTTTTCTTTCGTCTATTGAATGAGGCAAAAGTTCTTTTAATTGCGCTGTTATTTTTTGCTGAAAAGCTTCAAAATCTTTCAAATCATTAGTCTTAATATTCCAAAAGTCTTTAGGCAGCTCTTTGGCACTGTTTAAAATATCGGCAATCGAAGTCTGTAAAAGATACTCGACACCAAGCGGTTTAAAACTTACTTTAAACGCAAGTGTGTGCGACGGAATAACTCGTTCTTCGGGTATTGTTTCCAACCCGATTAATAGAATCTGAAAAGGCGCTTGATCGGATTGCAGAAAAAACAAATCGACTCTTCCGTCTGGCATTAAAACGACTTCTTTTGCTTTGTCTGACGGATTGCAGAACATACCAATGTTTTCTACAAAGTCAGCAAGCGGCTCTTCTGGCAAAAGAAAATTATAATAGAAGTCGTTGCTCATACCTAACAAGTGTTTTACCACGAAAATACAAAACTACTTAACTTAGCTGTTGCGTATAGTTGTTTTTTAACACATAGAAACATAGATTTTAGGTGTAAAAAAGGAGTTTGTAAAAGAAATATATTTCTTTCACATAGTAAATTTCGTGTACTTCAAATAATTAAACTTTCTTTCTTCTATCAGTAAGATATTTTCTAATTGGAGTATCATACAAAACCATTGTCAAATAAGCGAAACCAAGCAAAAGTGTAGTTCCTGCAATTATAATCAAAGTCAGTTCGCCAACTGCGGGTTTGTATTTGGTGTAATAACCTGCAAAAATCCACATTACGGCATAATGCGTCATGTATAAAGGATAGGATATTTTTCCGAAGAAAACACAAATTTTTCTAAAACCTTCTGTTAATGAAGCTCCAGCTCCTAATGCAATCAATAAAGGGAAATACAGTAAAACTACCAAAGGTTCTGTAAGCCAGTTCCAACCAGAAAACGGCATTACAAATGTTAACAGCAATAATACAGATAACCCAATAAATCCAAGTTTTGATTTAATAATCCAGTTGGAACGGTAAATGAGCATTCCTGCTAAAAAAGAAAACGAAATACGAGCGCAGCCATCCCAAAAAGTTTCTCCGCTCCATCCGCCCATCAACGAACCTCCCGCGCGATAACTAACAAAACAAATTCCTGCAGCAGCCAAAAGGGTTAATATAAAAAGCCATTTACGACTTAATTTATGCAGGAAAAGTGCGTAAAGAATATTAGCAATATATTCCCAAAACAAAGACCATGCGGGTGCATTTAAACCAAATATATTGAAATAACGATCTGGCATTACAGGAAAAGGAATTAGAAGCAGCGAAGTAATAAACAACAAAATTAATCTGTCAGTATCATAAGTTGCGGAATGACCGCTGAAAGGATCAAAAAGAAAGGCTAGAAAACCCAATACAGCACCAAAAACAACTAACGGATGTAATCGTATTAACCTTGATTTAAAGAACTCTTTAATTCCCATTTTGTCAATACGATCGTGATAAGCGTAGGCGATAACAAATCCTGAGAGACAAAAGAAAAAGTCAACGGCTAAAAAACCGTGTGCAATAAAATTTTCGTTGGGCAGATAAACGATTTCCATAAAATGAAAAACTACGATTGCCAAAGCCGCAATTCCTCTTAAGCCGTCAAGGATTTCAAAATGTTGTTTGGTTTTTAAAATTTCGGTATCAGATTTTGTCATGTTAATAGATTCTTTTTTTCGTGGTTTATAGATTAGATTTTTAGCGTTTGCTTTTAGTAGTAGTTGTGATGCTTGTAAAATTGTTTTTTTAGTTATTCACGATTTGAGTTTTTCTGCAAATTAAAAACCGTACCTGCAGGATCCATAATCCAATGCATATTTTCT
This sequence comes from Flavobacterium sp. FlaQc-30, assembly GCF_044005885.1. Taxonomy (NCBI): domain Bacteria; kingdom Pseudomonadati; phylum Bacteroidota; class Flavobacteriia; order Flavobacteriales; family Flavobacteriaceae; genus Flavobacterium; species Flavobacterium sp. FlaQc-30. Next base: position 373,300 of record NZ_JBIPCO010000006.1, read on the forward strand.
GGAATTTCCTCAATTTCGTCGCAGGTTTCTACGCCATTTTGTTTTAAATAATCCGTCGCTTTTTCGACATCGGGAACCGTTAATTGAAGCCAAGTTTCAGAATGGGTGTAATTATCCACACAATCCAGCCAAATAACATTGTGACCAAATTTAACCGAATGTGTTTTTGAAACGGTCGGATTTGTTATAGCCACTTCTTTTACTTCTAGTTTTAAAATGTCACGATAAAAAGCTACAGTTTGATCGTATTTTTGCTTTGGAATTTTAATTGCGATATTTATTCCTGCTTCAAAATTTGTTTCCATAATTAAAATAGGTGTTAGAAAGTTACTTGCTGGAACTTGATTTTTTATGAATTTACAATCTCATTCGCAAAGATTGATTTTTTTTGTTAATAAACTAAAAAAAAGCTGCAGAAAATAATTTCCTGCAGCTTTCTTGATAAGCATTTGTTCTTGTATGTTGTTATATCTTAAAAATATCGATTTTTTTCATCCACGGAATTTGCGAATCTAAAAATTGAAGTTTTGTTTTAACAATTTGGTCTGTTTTGTCTCTAGGATTTTTGGTTACAAATCTCGCTTTCGAAGTATTAAAATCTAAAGTGTATTTTTCGTTAAGATCTTCTTTTTTGTTGGTAGAAAAGGTAATCATATTGTCTTTTACAGTCCATTTTCCTTTTCCGTATTTGTTAGATTCTGGCGGAGTTCCGCCTTGTATTTTGGAATAGGAATGAAACTCAAAAGTTCCATCGGGATTTAAGCTCAGTTTGTATTCGATAATATGTTGTTTTGCGTCGTCCGAAAGTGAACGCGTATAATCGCCTGCAAATTGACTGGATTGTGCGAATAAAATCGAGTTGAAAATAAAAAGTAAAATGCTAAGTATTAGTTTCATTGGTTTTGGTTGTTTTAAAAACGAGTTAAAAAGTTTTTTTAAAAGTAATTCGTTTCTACTGAAAAACCTTACGTAAAGCCGTACTATTTTATAAAATAATATTGAAGCAGAAGGAAGTTGTTTTTTAAAGTCTGGAAAGTAATAAAGTCCCAGCGGGACGATATGTTTATAGCATTTTTATTTTAAGATTTGGTTTTCATCGCTTTTATTAGTTTCTCATTACGTTTATCGGCTCTTGAATTCTGTAAAGAAATAACAGCCCAAATTGCCGCAGGAATCCAGCCAATTAAAGTTATTTGTAAGATTAGACAAACAATAGAAGTGAATATTTTTCCTCTCAAAAAGAAAGAAGCAAAGGGAAAGAAAATTGCAATTAGCGTCATGCTTTTTTGGTTTGTAAGTTTAATAATTTATAAGAAGAAAAAACGCAAAATCAATCTTGAAAGTTTTTGAGATTGCGCAGAGTTTCATTAGAACTCTTCGTCGAGCAATTAAAAATCAAAGAAGTATTACAAATCCTTAATTAATTCGCTCGGATGAACTTTTAAAGCTTGTGCAATTTTAAATAAAGTTCCTATTTTCATTTCCTGTGAGCCTTTAATATATTTTCTTAGACTTTCAACATCCATTTCTGCATCATGAGCAACCTCTCGTCGCTTGAATTTCTTTTCTTCAATTATATCTTTAATCTTGATTCCTAGGTCTTTTACAACTTCTGGAATTTCACTTTTTCTTTCTCTTTTCATAGAAATGAAATTACAAGTAATCGATTGTTTTTAAGTGAATGTAAAAAAGGGGTTGTATGCGACTGATTTTTTATATATTTGTTTAAAATTGTAAATTAAATCTTATATAATAATGGAAGTGGAAAACGAAGAAAAATTCAAAAAATTAATGCGTTATTATTTTGAAACTCTAAAATCGGCTAATAAAGAAAATGAGCAGTATGTTGCCAAAGTTGCGTTTTCAAGTTATTATGAACTTGGCTGCACTATTAATGAAATGTTGAAACTATGTATTTTAGGTGTAGAAAACGACGTGCATAAAATTTCAGAAACAGATATAAGAACAACTATTAATCTGCCTTTAATTTTAGAAGTTGTGCACCAGCTTTTTCCTTTGGATGCATTTGAATTTCTGGATGAAATAGATGAACTGTTTCTTAAAAAAGTTCAAAATCTAGAAGAATAATCTCGTGTTAACAGTCAGCATTTATAAGGTATTTTGCATCGTTTATTTTTTAATATAGATTTCCCGAATTTTATTTCCGAACGCTTCCGTTTTTTGAACAGATTTTAATTTGGTCATTTTTTTATTCACCTTAAATGCTCGGATAGCGGGAGTTTGCAAAGTCAAAATGCGTCCATTGTAGGTATAGGAACCAATAATTTTTGTTGGTTCAGCAAGGACATCGTTTTCAATGTCTTCGATCAAAGTATAAGTATTGTCTTGATTTAATTGAAGAGTAAAAATTTGTCCAAAACTAAAACCGTCATAAGCAGGATCTGTAAAATACCTATGTTCAAAATTACCAATTGGCTTGTCCTGTGCATTTGCAGCTGCGCAAAAAAATAAAAAAAGCAGTAGTGTTTTCAATATGTTTGTTTTTGTTAGTATTTAATGCCTCGCTGCGCAATCTCAAAAGCTTTCGGGATTGATTTTACTTTGCATTAGAACTTTTTAGAAAGGTTAAACGAGAAGACAATTTTACAATTAAGATCAAATTCTAATTTTGTGATTTCTTTTTTAAAAGGAATAGAATTATAAGAAGCGGAATAAAAGAATAATAAAAATACAACCCCAAAACAGCATCAATTTTTTGCGATTTAAGATCTGTTTTATCGTTATAAAAGACTTCATCATTAAGCGTATTTCTAAGCACTTTGATTGTTTTTACATTTTGATTGTAAGTGTATGCTCCTGTAATCACTGCCGAATTGATGTAAGCGCAATCTATTTCTTTTTTTGTTTTAGAATGCAATAAATTACCGCGAATTATGGTATGGTCTTTTGAAGTAGATTTTCCTTGACTAGAAGAAACTTCACTCTGAACAAAAGCCGTGTCAACTACAAAAATATCTTTTTTAAGATATTTTTCGGGATTGTATAATGCTTTATAATTTTCAAAAGGTTTTTTGAAACTGCCTGCAATATCCTGATTTATAAAACCATGAACTAATTGAGTAGTTAATACAAGTACTGAAGTTGCGAGATGAACTAATAATACGACCTTGATGACTTTATATTTTTTGAAAAACGGATGATTTTTTAGCTTCATTTTGAGACAATTCTGTACGCATATTTACAATTGATGCCTGATGTAAATAATGCTGAATTTGGAATGTTTTATATGGTTTGTTTGAAATCAGAAACCTTCGCAGAGCTAGGGAATCTTGTTTATTCAGTTTTGAATTTGTTGATTCTTTTTCGGAACAATAAAAATTCTATTGTGGTTAGAAATAGATAAATTATTGAAAAAAAGGCAGGCCTTTTTAGAATAGTTACATTGTGTACGGAAATATCGATTAATAAATTAATAAGGATAAAAATGACACAAAATAATGGTATTCCTAAAAATGCCAAAAGCGACCAGTAAAAATTATTTCTGATTTTTTCTTTCAAATTTAGAAGAATTGCAAACGAAGAGATAATCATCACAATAAAATATACAGCAGAAAAACCTAGATTTATTATGAGATCTAAAATCTGTAGAAATTTTTCAAAGGAATTTCCCGCGATCACATTTGTTTCTGAAATCACAATTCTATAAATAAAAAATAATGAAATGCTTATCAAGAAATTAATGATCCAAAACCGAAATACAATTTTTTTCATTTTTTTTCAGTTGCTAGTTTTTTTATTTCCACATTAAGATGAAATCAAGTAAATTTTCGATAAAAATCTTGAGCCAATTTTTCTTTTTGTTCATTAAAAAACGTTTGTTGCATAACGATAGCGCGTATCTGTAATCCGTGCCCGCAAAGATTGGTTTGTTAACTTTGTAAATATAAAACAAAAGCTACATGATTTGTAGCTTTTTGTTTTGATGATTTTTATGATGTCTTACTGTTGCGGGCACGGATTACAAATCCGAGCTAATGAATCGTAGAGATAGATCTGCGCGATCGGGTTTGATTTTCTTTTCTTTATCTTTTTATTTAGTAGATTTTACAGCCAATAATTATAGCAATTGTTGGCAGATTCTTTTTAAATCAAATAAAGAATTAACTATCGGTTCTGCTTCATAATTTTCCTTAAATATTACAAATATTTTTTTCTGTTTTTCGGTACATGCTAAGTAGTATCGATTAGCTAAATATCCTCTCAAGTCAGCTAGCCAATTATTTTTCGGGTAGTTAATTAACAGAATAACCGAATTTTGATAATTGTATTTTTCAGCGTAAATATTTATATGGAAGATGTCTTTAAATATTTCAATTTTTGAAGGACTTTGGTTTGTCTTGGCTTCAATAATTAGTTTTTGAAATTCCTCATCAAAATTATTTTGGCTTTTGTGAATGAGAAAGTCAGGAATAGTTGTGAAATATTTAAACATTATTTCAGAATTTGAATCACTTTTGGATTCTTTCTTATTTAATTTTTCATAGGTATCTCTAATTTTTGCGTCAGACTTATCCGAGTACATATATTTTTTTGGAATTTCAAAATCTGTTTGTGTTGCATTGTAGATTTGATTTGTATCTAATTGAACTAATTTTGAATATTGAACAGTGAACTCAATCATAAATCTGCGTTCGTAGTTCTTTAGGTCTTCTTCGGAATCAAATTCAAGAGTTCCATTATTGAATGCAACATTTTGCAGTTCATAATATTTTTTATCAATATTATTAAGAGCAATAATTAAGTCAGTTAATATAGTATTCATTTTGTTTTTTAATGTTTTTTTGCTAGCTGAGAATGGCATTTTTTATTCTGTTTCAATTAAATCAATCATTTTTTGAGTTTCAGCATTGTCATTGCTTCAATAGCGTAATTTGGGTGGTATATTGGCAATTCCCTTACTCCTTCCCGCTAGCGCGAGTGTCTCGCTCGTGCCCGTATAGTTTTTAAAACTGATTTAGATTGCGTTCACGAGCGAGACGCCCCGGCTAGCGCGAGCGTCTCGCTCGTGCCTTTCTAGTTTTTCAAAATTGATGTAGATTGCGTTCAGGAGCGGGACGCTCGCGCCAGCGCGGGCCTTTTATTATATATTCAGGTCCAAATGTTCGAAATTTTCAATTTCATTCAGTTTTTCCTTAACTCTTTTTAAAATCGGATCGATAATATTTTCTTTTGCTTTTGCAGTAAGTAAATAATGTTCTTTAGTTAAAGCTAAAGATTTTTCTGAATCTACTTCAACTAAACCTAATTCAATTAGTTTAGGAATTCTTTTTGATACATATTGATATGAGAAATCTGTCAGTTCACCTAATTTTTTGCAAGGTAAAGAGACTGGTGAAAATTGACTTAAAGAATGTAAAATTTTAAATTCGTCATAATCAATATTTATAAGAGATTTAGACTCTATTCGTTTTATTTTTTGCAATAGTTCTTCGCTAGAAACTGACAGACTTACTTTTGTCATTGTTCCTTCTTTTAAACATGTTGGACAACTCATGTCGAACATTTCTAAATTCTTCTTTAATTCGAAATTAAATTCATGACCATTAATACATTTAAATACTTGTGTTGAATTGAAGTGCTCTCTGATAATGTGATTAAGACTAAATCTGGAATCACTATAATATTTTCTCTTTTCAGTATCCTTGGGTCTACCATAAATTAAATTATGTTTTCGGCATAAACCATAGTCTAAGGCAAATAAGGTGGATGAAATATTACTTTTATCTTTGATTTTATTGTATGTACTTAAAAAACCATTTAACTCGAGATTGTTTAGTAGTTGTGCAAAATCTTCATTGACTACAAAGTGACTTGTAGGCTGATCTCTACCATCAAACAATTTACTTGTTGACTTATTTATATTTTGCTTATTAAATTTTTGCTTTTCAATTACTTTTTCTAGTAAATTTATTTGACTTGCAATATTTATTTTATCGTCAAATGGGCGTGTTATGTATTGATTAGCTATGAAATAACTTTCTGTTACTTCTTCATAATATCTTTGTGCTGCATTTCCTAAGGCTGCTTTTGTGACTTTTTGATCGTGTATTAAATTTGATTCATAGCAATATGATAAAATATACCCCAGCTTTCTAGGGATATTCATTGATATTTCAAATAGTATTTCATGTAATTCTTCTTTTTTTATATCGAAAAAATCATAAAAATTTGATGATTTAAAAAATTGTGAAGATCTATTTTCAATTAATCTAATATTATAATCTAAAGCAAGTTCTTCAGACTTAGAAATATTTTTATAGATATTATAAGCTTCGAAAAAATCTAAATGTATAAAGTCGATTTTAGATCGATCTATTTTACCTAAATAAAGTCTACCTCTGTACGTAGCAATTTTAAATTTAATAAAATTTTCCGACAAATTATTTAGAGGAGCTATAAACCAATCAATGAATATTGATTGAGCTTCTATTTCAATTTCAGAAAAATCATCTAAATATAAATAAAGGTTCTTAACTTCTAGAATATCCTTAATAATCAAGAAATTGTCGATGATTAATTCTTTTATATTAAGGAAATTTAAAAAAACACTATTAAATTGTTCTTTAATTTTCTTGGTTTTAGAAGAATCATCCGATATGTTTATTTCCGGTTTTTCTGATAGTTTAACACCGAAATTTGAATTATTTGTAGTCTGCTTTTCAAGCTCAGTACCAATTGAGTCAAATAAGTTAATATCAATTTTTTCAAAAACATTTTTTAAATTTAAATCAATTTCTGTCAGTTGTTCTTGAATTCTAATAATTTTAGCAGTATCAAGTAATAAATACTTTGAAAAGAAACCAGAAGAAATAAAATTCTCGATTTTTTTATTAATCTCCTTAATTATTTCCTTAAGGAAATTTTTGTAAATTAAATACTTAGTTATTTCTTTATTAGATATATATTGAACTTGATTGTAGTCAAGCGTAGGAGTAGCTTTGTCGAATATGGTTTTTACATCAATATAAATTGGAAAAGCTTTTCTTGAATCAAATTGATCCTCAATAGATTTTTGAAATATTGTAGATTTGCCTGTGCCTTTTCGACCTATAATTATTGTTGTATTTGGTAAATTAACTTTATCATTGATAGCATTATTTGGAAATAAATCGGTATATACGAGTGAAATTAAACTTGTTCCTTTGTTGTCGGTTAATTCTGCTTTTTGATTTAATTTTAGAGATTCTGCAAATTTGAAAAATTCTTTAATATCATTCATTATAATAATAATTTTCTGTAAAAATATAAAAAAAAACTTTTTTTTTAACAATGTGTTAATGGAATTGAAGATATTTTCTTTATTATATTCAAGAAATCATTATTTGCCAGCCAATTAGGATTAGATTACAGCGATAATTATCAAATGATGTATTTTTAAATTATGATTATCAAAATGAATTCAGTTGTCATTTAGAGTTGAAATCCTTTCGTTCTGGTGTTCGACACAAAAGATCGTAACGGATAGCAGGAAACAGCTCCTAAAAACCATCCTAATTCCACTAAATTTCATCATCAAAATTCCCGAAAAATAACCACTAGAATTTTCCACAAAAATTTTGTAATTTTGCAGTCCAATAAAAGGAATTAGAAAATGTTAGATAGACTTCAATATGTAAAGCAGCGTTTTGATGAGATTTCGGATTTGATTATTCAGCCGGATGTTATTGCTGATCAAAAACGTTATGTGCAACTCAACCAAGAATATAAAAGCATAAAAGCTTTGGTTGAAAAGAGAGAAGAATACATTCTTGTTTTAGCAAATATTGACGAAGCAAACGAAATTATTGCTGACGGAAGCGATGCAGATATGGTTGAAATGGCCAAAATGCAGCTAGACGAAGCAAAAGAGCGTTTGCCGCAGCTGGAGGAGGAAATCAAATTTATGTTGATTCCTAAAGATCCTGAAGATGCTAAAAATGTAATGGTGGAGATTCGCGCGGGAACGGGTGGAGACGAAGCAAGTATTTTTGCAGGAGATTTATTCAGAATGTATACTAAATATTGTGAATCTCAAGGCTGGAGAACTTCGGTTGTAGATATGAACGAAGGAACTTCTGGAGGTTTCAAAGAGGTTATTTTTGAGGTTTCGGGAGAGGATGTTTACGGAACTTTGAAGTTTGAAGCAGGAGTTCACCGTGTACAGCGTGTTCCGCAGACAGAAACACAAGGTCGTGTGCATACATCGGCGGCTACTGTTATGGTTTTGCCAGAAGCAGAAGAGTTTGATGTACAAATTGATATGAACGATGTTCGTGTAGATTTCTTCTGTTCGTCTGGACCTGGAGGACAATCGGTAAATACTACGAAATCGGCTGTACGTTTAACGCACATTCCAACAGGATTAGTGGCGCAATGTCAAGATCAGAAATCGCAGCACAAAAATAAAGATAAAGCGTTAACGGTTTTACGTTCTCGTTTGTACGAAATGGAATTGGCTAAGAAAGAAGCTGAAGATGCTACAAAACGTACATCTCAGGTTAGTTCTGGAGACCGTTCGGCTAAAATTCGTACGTACAACTATGCGCAAGGTCGTGTAACCGATCACCGTGTTGGTTTAACACTTTACGATTTAGGAAATATCATGAATGGTGATATTCATAAAATTGTTGCCGAGCTTCAGTTGGTTAACAATATGGAGAAATTGAAAGAGGCTTCGGAGGTATTCTAAGGTTCTGAGGTACTAAGATGCTGAGGTTCTAAGGTTTTTAAACTTAGGGGCAAAGGAGCAGAGATACAAAGGTTCAAAGGTTTTCTTTGAATTTAAACTATATTAAAAGTCGAACATTTGTTCGGCTTTTTTTGTTTATGATCGTGATGATTCTCGATAAAAAATATAAATATAGCCAATGGTTTCAAACATTGGGACGCAATGTATTTGCAAATCATTTTTCAAAAAACATTTCCCACAATATAGCTCCCGAAATATTTTCCATAGTTTGAGACATCAGCAATATTTTGGTTTTTATCAATTCTAAGAAAAATCTTAAAACCTTTGAGTCTCTGCACCTTTGCCTCTTTGTTCCTTATAAAAAAAGTTTTTTTTTAACATTTTTCTTTTAATATTTGTGTGCCCTTTCAACCATAAAAGGCATAACTAACCAATTGTTTAAAACTAATTTATGAAGAGAACTTTACTATTATTTTGCTTCTTTGGAAGCTTTTTTTATGCCCAAGGGCAATCGTATTTTGGATTTCGGGATGATAATTATGCAGGAATTCAAGGTGTGCTATTTAACCCTTCGGCTGTTGTTGATTCTAAATACCAAGTTGACATTAACGTATTTTCGGCTAGCGCAACAGGACAGAATGACTTGTATGGAGTTAATTTTGCCGAGATTTTAGATGGCAGTTTTGATTTGCAAAGAGACGGAAAGAAGAATATTAAATCGAATAATAAGGGGAATTTTAATGTTGATATTTTAGGTCCGTCCGTTATGTTCAATATTACGCCAGCTCACAGCGTTGCACTTTTTACGCGTGTACGAAGTGTAACTAATGTTGTCGATGTAAATGGTCAACTTGTTGATGAGGTAAATAAGGATCTAGATGTTTCAAATAGTTTTTTAATAACAGGAGGAAATCCAAATGCTGTTACGAATTCGTGGGCAGAGATTGGCGCGAGCTATGGTACAGTTTTACTCGATGAGGAAGAACATTTTATAAAAGGCGGTGTTACGCTGAAATATTTGATGGCAGGAGTAAACGGCTATATTAACGGAAGTAATTTGAGTGTTGCTTTTAATAAAAATGATGTAAATCCCGCTTTGAGTGAATATTACTCAACGGGAACATTAAAAACAGCGGCAAGTTATGATTATCAAAACGGTAATGATCCTAAGTTTGACGGAAGTTCGGCTGGCGTTGGTGTTGATTTAGGGTTTACATATGAATATCGTACCAATTGCCATACTTGCAGAGGAAATCGATACAAGTTTAAAACTGCAGTTTCGATAACAGATATTGGAAAGCTTAATTACAAAAATATGGTCGAAAACACCTACGATTTGTCAGGAAGAGTTACGCAGGACGATATTGATAATGCCGATAATATTTTTGAGTTCTTTGATGCTAATTATGTAAAAACAGCAACAAGAAAAGGAATGCAGGCTAATTTACCAACGGCTTTGCACACCAATTTTGACTGGAACATTAATAACAAATTTTACCTGAATTTAAGCGGTGATTTTGGATTAATTGACGCTAAAAAAACAAATGGAACAGCAATTACTAATTCGGTTACATTTACGCCTAGATTTGAAGATGGAAAATTTAGTTTTTACTTTCCTGTAACTTGGATGGAATATGGTGGAACTCAAGTTGGAACTGGTTTTAGAGCCGGCCCGTTGTTTATTGGTTCAGGATCTTTAATCAGCAATTTGTTTTCAAACAATTCTAAAGGCTGTAACCTTTACGTAGGCTTGAAATTTCCTATTTATCAAAATTATAACTAAGGAGTTGAGAGACTGAGGTGCTGAGGTTCTGAGGTTTTTTTTTATTGAGGTGCAAAGGTGCAGAGGAGCAGAGGCACAAAGGCTTTTCTTTGAGTCTGTAAATAGTTAAGCCGAACAAAGTTCGGCTTTTTTGTGATAAATGATTAATCGTGATTATAAATAGGCAATGGTTTCAACCATTGGGAGGTAATATGTCATAATTTATTTGCTGAGATGTATTTTAGAGAATAAAAAAGCGCGAGTTTCACTTTTGTGAAACTCGCGCTTTTGGGTTAAGATAAGTTTAAGTTTTCAAGAAAAAACTTAGAATCTCAGCCCCTTAGTACCTCAGTACCTCAGGGTCTATAGTGATGTATTAACCGTTTAATCGTTTGTTATAATTTAAAACGTATAAACAAGTTAGATACCTAAAAATACTCTTGTAAATTCAAAACATTTATATAAGTTAGAGTAGATGTTCACACTATTTTTGACTATTATTTCATTTAACTTTTCCATAATCGTATGTATTTAGTTAGACAATCACTCTTTATGATGGTTCATTATGTCATGATTCCTCTTTTGCTGTTTCGCGCGAGGGTTCATGCGGTTTCGAAACTAAATTGGTTACAACAAGCTGCAACAATGATCCGAAGATGTTTTTAAATGTCGAAGGGGTTTTTCCTACTACTAGTTTTTTGGCCAGAAAACCAATTCCAATACTAATCGCAGATTGTGCCAAATGACTTTTAAAACCAATTGTTTCATTGATTTCTTCGACCGTATTCCGAATTAGATTAATAGGTTTCAAGTTATCTTTAATATCCTCGATTTCCTCTTTAATCAAATCCCATTCTTTATCTTGTCGATTTTCGAGCTGTTGTATTTTCTGATTCAATTCGTCAATAGTGTAAATAGCCTCCATAGTAGTCTTTTTTAGTTATTAATCGAATAAATCAGTTTTTAGTTTCTTTTAGAATACTGGAAACAATTGTGTTTCCAATTGGAGTTTTAATTAGGCTATGGTGCATTTTATGAATCACAATGGCAACAATTAAATAAAAAAGTGCCATAATAAAAAAGCCATAGTAATATTCTCCAAGTTCTTTTCCAATCCACAAACTAATACCAATATTGAGAAACAAGGAAAAAAATGCAACAACAACCGCAACCGCAATCTTTGATGTGAGTGTTGAAACAACATCGGCCACAGACGATACCGTTTTAAGTTTTAGTAATTCTAAACTCGTTTTGGTATAATTTTCGGCTTTCTCATAAAGATTTAGATCTTCATTTGTTGTTGCATTTGGTTCCATGATAGTGGTATTTATGGTTTGAAAGAATCACTTTTTAGTAATTTGTTTTTACAGATTTAGCTTCGTCTTTAAGCGCATTAAAGTCTTCTTTTGCTTCATTAAACTTTGCTTTTCCTTCTTGAATAATTTCTTTACCGTTTGAAGTGATTGTGTGTACAACGCCGTCAAACTTATGTTTGAGATTATCGCCGTAGTCTCTTGATTTATCCTTGATTTTTTTTCTGGTATTTGAACCTTTATCTGGTGCAAATAATACTCCTAATAATGCTCCTGCTGCAGCAGCTCCAACAATTCCTAAAATGGTGTTACTCGTTTTCATAATAATTGAATTTTAGTGATTAATATATTTAATTTAAAAAGGGTTCATTTTTTACGTTTCCAGCCTTTAAAAAGTCTTTAGTATTAGATTTATTTTCATTATTAAAATAGCTGCCAATAAATTGGTTAACCATTATTTTATTTCTTTTTTCAGGTTTAGTTCCGTTTCTCTTAAAAGATCAAATTGTTCAGGCAAATAGGTCAATACTAATTTTAAAATTGTTTTGTCATTTGTTTGTTTAGAGATCGATTCCAGTAATTCGATTTGATCTTCTAAATATTCTTTCATAGAATTTAGATAAACAGTATCAAAATCAAAAGCATTTACATTAACCAAATTGTAGGTATCTCTTCTATGCGCTGCATCTATTTCAGATATAATAATGAGCCTTTTAGTAGCTAATTCATTTATATCTTCTAATAACCGATTTTGCTGCGTTTCGATTTTTAAACTCAAAATTACTATTGAACTTTCTGAACTTTTTTGTTGTGCAATCTTGCTTTTTGAAATAATCGTTTTACTAACATTTGCAGCAGCTATAAAAAAAAAGGCTTCTGTTTCTTCCTTTTCATTTTTTGCAAAAGTTTCATTTTTCTTTAGTGTCGTCTCAATTGGATTATTCTTTTTGCACGATGAAACACAAATGATAATCAAAAAAAAACACACCTTAAAAAATGTACCCTTTAGTATAGATGTTGCTCTCATTATTACTTCATAAAGTATTATATTACAAAGTTGGCGATGAATGACGTATTTTGCTTTACAGCATAAAAAAGAAACGTTATATAATTCCCATAAAGAAATTATATAACGTTATTTTACAATGTTTTATGATGCTGTTTGTAAAGAATTAATCAGGAAGAAAAATGGTGAAAACCGAGCCTTTATCCGGCTCGCTGTCCGCCATAATAAAGCCTTTATGGTTGTCGACAATTTTTTTGCAGATCGCCAGTCCAATTCCAGTTCCCGGATAATCTGTTTTGGAATGTAAACGTTGAAATAATATAAAAATCGTGTCTTTAAATTGAGGATCAAATCCCATTCCGTTATCTGTAAAAGTAATCTTGTGGTATTTTTTTACATTTTGATCCAGCAACTCAGGATAATCTTCAGAAAGTACTTTAGTGCTTTCAATTACGATTTCAGGTACAACATTAGGTTTGCTGTACTTTAAAGAATTCCCAATTAAATTAATAAAAAGCTGTTCTATTTGATACGGAATCACAGATAATTTAGGCAGTTTTGAAACTGTAATAACCGCTTTTTTATCCTCGATAATTTCTGTTAATTCCGCTTCGGCATTTTGAAGCAATTCATTTAACTGCGATTTTATAAATTCTTTTTTCGTGGTATTCGTTCTCGAAAATAAAAGAAGATCATCAATTAAAACGCGCATTCTTTTAGCCGAAATCTGAATTTTAGTAATATAATCGTTCGCGCTTTGCGACATTACAGCTTTATCAGCATCAGAAATTCTCGAAATAAAAGTTTGGATTTTTCTTAACGGTTCCTGCAAATCATGACTCGCAACATGGTTAAAAGAAGCCAGTTCTTTATTGCTTTTTTCTAATTCGTGATTACGTTCCTGCAATTCTATATTAAGCAGATGCTCATCGGTAATATCAAAATTAATTCCCAGTAAAATTTTGCTTCCCTGTTGATCCGTCAATAATTTTCCTGTTGATTTAAAATATCGAACTTCACGGCTTGGAAGCAATATTTTGTAATAAACAAAAGGAAGTCGTCCGCTGTTTATAATACCTTCAATAGATTTAGCAACCGTTTCTTTATCATCTGGATGAACAAAATTTAAAAAAGTATCTTTTTCAGGTACAAATGAACCTGGCTCGTAACCTAATAAGCGAAATTGGTTATCAGAATAATCAATTTTATTAGAGTCTAAATCCCATTGCCATGTACTGAATTTACCAATAGTTTCAGATTGTGCGATTAAACCGCTGGAAATTAAGAGTTTCTTATTGAAAATTTTCAAACGCTCGAAATCTTTGCTTATTTGTCTGTAAGCCAATAAAATAAAGCTCATAGCGACTAAAAATAATGAAATAGAAAAAAGCGGACTTAAAGATATTTCGGCATCATAGATTTTCAGCCTTTTGTTTAAGTACTTTTTCTCCATATCATTCATTTCGTCGACCTTAAAACGAATATTTTCCATCAGGATTCGGCCGCCAAACATATGATTGTCAAGTCTGCGTTTGTCATATGTTTTAGGATCGCTGTATTTTAAACAGTTTTCAAACGAAACAAAACGCTGAATAATTAACTTAAAAAGTTTACGAAGGTTTTCCTGTTGGACAGGATTATCAGCCGTTAATTTTCGCAAGGTGATAAAGGAAGTATTTACTTTATCCCGCGAATAAATATAAGGCGTTAAAAAGCGTGCATTTCTGGTAATGATATAACCTCGCTGACCCGTTTCGGCATCTTTAATAGCCGACATTAAACGTTCCAGCTGAATATTTATCTCATAAGTATGCATAACAAGCTTACTCGATTCGTTTAAATCTTGGTTGTGCTTGTATGCAATAGAGGAAAGAAATAACAGAATGAAAACTGCGATTACAAAAATAACTCTCAAAGAGTTTGAAGAATTAAAATTTGGTATCCATTTCATTGATCTACAATTATTTTAGACGCAGTAAAAAATTATCACGATTTAATCCTGATGTATGATAGTGCCAGTTTACAGTCACAACTTCGTTGATTATTTTTTTAAGCGTATTAAAATCGCTTGGTTTTTTAATGTAAATATTGGCACCTTGAATAAAAGTATCTTCAATATCTTCTTCAGATGATGAAGTTGAATAAATGGCGATAATAATGTTTTTAAGATGTTCTGTTTTTTTGATTTCGATCAAACATTCTTTTCCTGTTTTTTTAGGCATATTCAAATCGAGAAATAAAATATCAGGAATTTTTGTGTTTGGATTCATTAAATGATCCATTAACTGCATTCCGTCATGAACAAAATTTACATTGGTTTGTACTTTTACTTCTTCAAAAGCATCCTTAAAAAAAAGACGATCATCTTCATCATCATCTGCGAGTAAAATATGTAATGCGTTTTGCATTTTTATGTGGTATTTAGTTTTGTTTTAAATTTTCTCTTCGTTTCTTAATTATTCGCTGAAAAGCCGATGGCGTAATGCCGGTTGTGTTTTTAAACTGTGTGCTTAAATGAGCAACACTTGAATAGTTTAATAAGAACGCGATTTCTGTTAAGCTCATTTCGTTAATGATAATTAACTGCTTTGCTCTTTCAATTTTTTGTAAAATGATGAAGTTTTCAATAGAAGAATAAGTTACTTCAGAGAAAACGTTCGATAAATAGCCGTAACTATGATTCAGCTTTTCTGCTAAGAAAACGGAACTTTTGTAATTGTTATTGTCTTCCATGAAAACAAGCTCAATTATAGCATCTTTAATTTTTTGAACTAGAACACTCTTTTGATTTTCAACAACTTCAAATCCGCAAGGGCTTAAATTGTTTTTTAAAGCTTCAAGTGCATCAGAATCTAGACTATCATCAACCTCGATTTCTCCAAAACCTAAAGTAGTAAAATTTATATTTTGCTGCTCGAGATTTTGCTTCAGATAAAGAGAGCAAATGGTGTTAATGTCAAACTTTATAAACAGTTTCATTTTATACAAATTTGGTTAAAGATAATTAATTTATTTTGGCTTATAGTCTTTCTTGCTCTTTGTATTAAGGAAATATTAACGTATAAAAACCAAATTTTCAAAAAAATACCGTCTAATATTTTGCTACTAGACGGTACTTCTGATCGAATAAGAAAGTTTCATAATTCTGACAGGATTTGATAAAATTCTTTTTTTTCTGTATTTGCTAAAGTTTTTGGTACGTCGCAACTTTTATCTTTAGCAAAAATTAAATCATTAACCGTCAGAAAAGCTTTCATAGCTTTAGATTCTGTTTTTATTCAACCAAGCCTTTTTTATTTTTGTAAATAGAATGTGGGGTCCTTATTACATGGTAAAGTTGCGTATTAATGTTGAGTTTCGTGTTATATTTATTTTGGAAATCGTTGCATAATTCACATTTCAAGCTTTTTTTAAACTTGATAACGGCGCAGAATCCAAGCCATTTTTTCATGTTCCTGCAATAAGTTCGTCACAAAATCTGCGGAGCCAGCATCATTGGCTTCGTCTTCAAAAATCGGAATATAAGCTCGAAATTCCGTTACCAATTGTTCATGATTTTCTAGAAGTTCCTCGAGCATATGTTTTTGCGAAGCATATTCCTTTGGAGATTCTTTTAGTGTAGAATTTTCAATAAACTCTTTCATCGTTCCAATTGTTTTTTCGCCAAGCTGATTGATGCGTTCTGCAACTTCGTCGATTTGAGCTTCTAGAATTCGATATTGCTCTTCAAATAATTTATGCAATTCCATAAAACTATTTCCTGAAATGTTCCAGTGAAATTTTCTGGTTTTTACATACAGAATCATTTCATTAGATAATATAGTCGCTAATATACTTGTGCTCTTTTTTAAATTTCGTGTAGATATTCCAATATTCGGGGTCATAAGTATCTGTTTTTTAGAGTTTCTTTCAAATTTAAAAAGAAGCGATTCTTTTTTCTTACATAATTTTTTGCAGTTGTTATAAAAATTCAATGTTAATTGGACAATTAGATAATATGGCAATTAGAAAATTGAAATATCCTACTTGTCACCCTGAGCGAAGTCGAAGGGCTCGCAATGAGCTTCGACTGCGCTCAGCCTGACAACAATTCACAATTCACAATTTACAATTCACAATTATAATTCGTAATTTTGCTGCACTATTAAAATGTAATATGACAACACAACAACTACACGAACAAATTCTTCAAAAAAAATCATTTTTATGCGTTGGCTTAGATCCTGATTTAAGTAAAATGCCGCCGCATCTATTAGAAACAGAAGATCCAATTTTTGAATTTAATAAAGCGATAATCGATGCCACTCATGATTTAACGGTAGGTTACAAACCAAATACCGCTTTTTTTGAGGCATACGGAATAAAAGGATGGATGTCGCTGCAAAAAACAATTAACTACATAAACGAAAATTATCCTGAAATTTTTACAATTGCCGATGCGAAACGCGGCGATATTGGAAACACTTCGAGCATGTATGCCAAAGCTTTTTTTGAAGACTTAAATTTTGATAGTGTAACTGTTGCTCCTTATATGGGGAAAGATTCTGTTGAACCTTTTTTAGCTTTCGAAAATAAACATACTATTATGCTGGCTTTAACTTCTAACGAAGGTGCTTTCGATTTTCAGACTTTAAATACAAACGGAACAGAATTGTACAAACAAGTTTTAGAAACTTCTAAAACATGGAAAAATAGTGAAAATTTAATGTACGTTGTAGGAGCGACAAAAGCAGAATATTTTGCCGATATTAGAAAAATTGTTCCAAACAGCTTTTTATTAGTGCCGGGAATTGGCGCTCAAGGCGGAAGTTTGTCTGAAGTATGCAAATACGGAATGAACGATAAAATTGGTTTATTGGTAAACTCCGCAAGAGCAATTATTTACGCTTCAAAAGGAACTGACTTTGCTGAAAAGGCTAGAGAAGAGGCTTTATCAGTTCAAAAAGAAATGGAAAATATTATTAATGCTAAGTTTTAAATAACTTTATAAATAGATTAACCGCAAAGTTCGCTAAGGTTTTTCGCAAGGTTCGCAAGGAAAATAACTTTGTGCTCTTAGCGTAAATCTTTGCGAACTTTGCGGTTAAAAAGATATCTTAATAAATGAAACAGTTAACAGATCAAATAGGAACCGTTCATTCTTTTGAAACCGCTCCCAAACGAATTATTTCTTTGGTTCCATCTCAAACAGAATTGCTTTATGATTTGGGTTTAGAAGATAAAATAATCGGAATCACAAAATTCTGTGTTCATCCGTATCATTTAAAATCGACCAAGAAGATTGTCGGCGGTACTAAGAAAATTCATTTTGAAAAAATAAAACTGTTACAGCCTGATATTGTCATTTGTAATAAAGAAGAGAATACAGAGGAAATAGTAAATCAGCTGCAAGAAATTTGTCCAGTCTGGGTTACCAACATAGTTTCTATAGAAGATAATTTTCAGATGATTTCAGATTTTGGTCAATTATTCAATTGCAGAACTGAATCGCAAAAGTGGAATGATAAATTGACTTTCGCCTTGAGCGATTTCAAAAAATACATTCAGGATATTGAAGTAAAAAAAGCAGCGTATTTCATTTGGAAAAACCCCTATATGGTCGCTGGAAATGATACATATATTAATGAATTGCTGCAACTAAATCATTTTGAGAATATTTATAGTGTTAAAGGACGTTATCCTGAAATCGAATTAAAGAAAATGCGTTTAGAGGGCGATCCAGATGTTGTTTTTCTTTCTTCAGAACCTTATCCTTTTAAAGAAGAAGATGCTTTTGAAATAGGCAGGTTTACACATCATGCCAAAACAATCTTTGTAGACGGCGAAATGTTCTCTTGGCACGGCAGCCGATTATTAAAGGCTTTCTCCTATTTTAAGTTACTCCACGAAAGATTGAAAAATTAATTTTTTGTTTCAAGTTGTACGGAGATATTTAACCGCAAAGAGCGCAAAGGTTTACGCAAAGTTCGCAAAGTTTTTTACACAAAGCTTTGCGAACTTTGTGTTTTATACGAAGCTTCGTAGATAAAAACTTTGCGCTCTTTGCGGTTAAATTATGTTCAAAGCAAAGTAATATTAAAGCTGATCCCGAAGCGTCGGGAGAAACAAAAAAAATGCCGACATCTCGAAGACGCCGGCATTGTTTAATTAACCAAAACCAAAATAATAAATAACCAGTTTATTACATTACAAAGATCCGACATATATCGATCTTATGCTGTTAAGATCTTGTTATTACTTTGTTGGATATAAGTTAATGTCTTAATTTAAAAATCTAATATTTTCAAAATCAAAATTCCAAACTTGCTTAAATTGGGATTTGGAATTTTTTTATTTGGAGTTTAACCCAAAAAAGAATGCCGGCATCTCGAAGACGCCGGCATCATTTAACTAACCAAAACCAAAATAATAAATAACCAGTTTATTACACTACAAAGATCAGGTATATATGGATGCTTTGCTGTTAAGGTTTTGTTATTACTTTGTTGGACATACGTTAAGATTTTTTAAGTGTTGATTTTGAGCTTTCTGCAACGGTATATAGTTTTTTATTATTAAAATATAATAACAATCAATTTTGATTATCAATATACTAAAGATAAGTTTGTATATTTGATAAAACATTAAATATCAGCAATATGGAATCAAACAAAAAATTAACAACTGCTACCGGAACTCCCGTTCCAGACAATCAAAACATTCAAACTGCGGGCCCTCGCGGACCTGTTTTGTTACAAGATTTTTGGTTTTTAGAAAAGATGGCGCATTTTGATCGCGAGGTTATTCCAGAACGACGAATGCATGCTAAAGGTTCTGGCGCTTACGGAACTTTTACAGTAACTCACGATATTACTAAATATACAAGAGCCGATTTGTTTTCGGAAATTGGTAAAAAAACAGAAATGTTTGCTCGTTTTTCTACAGTTGCAGGAGAAAGAGGCGCTGCAGATGCAGAAAGAGATATTCGAGGTTTTGCTTTGAAATTTTATACAAACGAAGGAAACTGGGATTTAGTAGGAAACAATACACCAGTATTCTTTTTCCGTGATCCAATGAAATTTCCTGATTTAAATCATGCTGTAAAACGTGATCCAAAAACCAATTTGAGAAGTGCTGATAACAATTGGGATTTTTGGACTTTACTGCCAGAGGCTTTGCATCAGGTTACGATAGTAATGAGTGATCGAGGTATTCCGAGATCGTACAGACAAATGCACGGATTTGGAAGTCATACTTTTAGTTTTATAAACAAACAAAATGAAAGACATTACGTGAAATTTCATTTTGTAACACAGCAAGGTATTGATAACCTTTCTGATGAAGAAGCGGCTAAATTAGTAGGAGGAGATAGAGAAAGCCACCAACGAGATTTGTTTGATGCTATTGAAGAAGGAAACTTTCCGAAATGGAAATTGTTTGTTCAAATCATGACCGAAGAACAAGCCGAAACGTATCGTTTTCATCCTTTTGATTTAACTAAAGTTTGGTTGAAAAAAGATTTTCCATTGATTCCAGTTGGAGAGTTTGAATTGAACAAAAATCCAGAAAACTATTTTGCCGAAGTAGAACAAGCCGCATTTAATCCGGCGCATGTTGTTCCAGGAATTAGCTTTTCACCAGATAAAATGCTGCAAGCCCGTTTGTTTTCTTACGGAGATGCACATAGATATCGTTTAGGAGTTAACAATTTTCAAATTCCTGTAAATTCATCTAGATGTCCTTATAATACTTTCCACAGAGACGGAGCAATGCGTGTTGATGGGAATAACGGTTCGAAAAAACATTATGAGCCAAATAGTTTTGGCGAATTGCAAGAACAGCCAGAATTTAAAGAACCGCCATTGAAACTTCACGGCGATGCGTGGGCACATAATTTTAGAGATGATGATAATGATTACTTCACACAGCCGGGATTATTATTCAACCTGTTAACTCCAGAAAAGAAACAACTGTTGTTTAAAAATACTGCAGGACAAGTTGGCGGCGCACAAAAGTTTATTCAGATTCGCCATATCAGAAACTGCTTTAAAGCGGATCCAGCGTATGGAGAAGGAGTTGCAAACGCTCTTGGTTTAACAATGGCTGAAGTAGATGCTTTTGACGATCCAAGATTGTCGATTGTGGTTCGTTAAAAAAGGTGCAAAGGAACAAAGGAGCAAAGGTTTGCTTCATGATTTTAAAAATTAACCCGACAGGTTTTAAAACCTGTCGGGTTAATTTTTTATTGTCTTTTATTTAAACTGGACTGAAGTCCAGCTCTACAATATAATTTTTTCCTTTAGAACTTTAAAAGAGCTTTGGTCTCGATCTATATTGTACGGCCGGACTTCAGTCCGGTTTGTTTGATATGTATAAATGTAAAAAAATGACAAACCCGACAGATTTTTGAAATCTGTCGGGTTTGTTTCGTTTTAATATAAAGAAAAACCTTTGTTCCTTTGAACCTTTGCCACTTTGAGCCTTAAGAAAAAACCACTGTCTTATTACTATAAACCATTGTTTTTCTTTCTGCATGCAGTTTAATTGCTCTTGCAAGAACAATACGTTCCAAATCGCGGCCTTTCATGATAAAATCTTCAACAGAGTGAATATGAGAAACTCTTGCAATATCCTGCTCGATAATTGGTCCTTCATCTAATTCTTCGGTGACATAATGGCTTGTTGCGCCAATAATTTTTACTCCGCGTTTAAAAGCCGAATGATAGGGTTTTGCTCCTGGAAAGGCAGGCAAAAACGAATGGTGAATATTAATGATTCTATTTTCGTAAAGCGAAATCAAATTGGGTGTGATAATCTGCATATAGCGTGCTAAAACAATAAAATTGATCTGGTATCTTTTTAAAAGCTCAATTTGTTTAGCTTCGCCTTCTTCTTTATTGTCTTTTGTAAAAGGCACGCAATGAAACGGAATATCAAATCGCTCTGCAATGGATCTTAAATCGTTATGATTGCTGATAATAAGCGGAATTTCGATGTTTAATTCGCCAGCGCTGTAACGTCCTAAAATATCAAATAAGCAATGATCGTATTTAGAAACGAACAATGCCATTTTTGGTTTTTGTTCCTGATTGTACAAATCCCAAGACATATTAAAGTCGGCGGCGATAGATTGATCAAAATCAGTTTTAAAATCTTCAATTGTAGTTTTCGGATTGGTCAATTCGCATTCCAATCGCATAAAAAAGACATTTTGTTCTACATCAACATGCTGATCAATGTAAATGATATTTCCTTCAACTTTAGCAATAAAAGTAGTCACTGCAGCGATAATTCCTTTTTGGTCTTTGCAATGAATCAGAATGGTTATTTTTTGCATTTCGTTTTTTGGTTTAATCGGTTAATTGTTTAACTGTTTAATCGTTTGTTCGATTGCACGAATAAACGATTAAACAGTTAAACAAAAAAAAACTATTTTTTATCCTGCATTGCAAAAACATTTTTCAATAAAGGCGTTGTTCTTGCGCTAATGTTAGTACGAATATCTTTTTCTTCGACAGCAATCATTTTAAAAACACCAGATAACGCCTGAGTCGTTGTGTAATCCGTTAAATCTGGATTTACTTTTTTCACAAGCGGGATTGTGTTGTATTTATTTATAATGTTTTTCCATACTACATCGGCACCTACTTTTTCAAAAGAGCTTTTAATTACGGGATTAAATTTTCCGTATAAAGATTTAGTTGTGTTGCTTTGTAAATACGTTGTTGCGGCACTTTCATTTCCCAGCAAAATATTTTTTGCATCGGTAATCGACATATTTTTCACTGCCGAAACAAAGATTGGAGTTGCTTCTTTCACAGCATCTTCGGCAGCACGATTCAGCATTTTAACACCTTCATCGGCAAGCGAACTCAATCCAACTTTTCTTAAAGTGGCATCGACTTTTTGCAGTTCTTCGGGCATTAGAATTTTTACAGCTTCATTTTTATAAAAACCATCTACGGCGGTTAATTTACTTACTTGTTCTGTAATTCCTTTATTTAGAGCTTCTTTTAGTCCAGATGCAATATCAACGCCGCCAACTCCTGAAACTTTAGTAGATAGTTTTGATATTTTTTGAGCTAAGGTTTCTTTTACCTGAGCCTGAGAACTTAGAGAAAATAGGAGAGACAGAATTAAAATCTTTTTCATTATAGGGTTTTTATTTAAGTTTCAAAAATACTACTTATTCAAAAATAAAGCCACAATTTTATTTGAGGAGCTGTAACAATTTGTTTTATAATTAACATTAGAACAGCTTTCAATTTCTTGGAGATAGAAATTTGATGAATAGGAGAGACGACAATACTGCAAAAAAAAAAGATTCAACTTTTAGTTGAATCTTTTTAATTAGGTATAAAAAATGAGCTTATTGCTTTACTTCAAATTTTCCGTCTTTCTCTGCATAAATTTCAGTAGCAGAAGATTCGTATTTCTTAAAAGATGAATCTGCTGTTTTTTCTACTAAAATAAAGGCGTTGTTGTATTTAATAAATTTCAATTCTAATCCTTTATCCGTAGTAATAGTTGTTTTGTCGTTAACTACAACAAAATCAGTTTCACCATTATCTTTATAAATCCAAACTTTTGATTCAGTTGGATCATTTGAAGATAGAATACTTCCTTCTGTACGATTAGCAAATCGATCCGTTTTAAGTTTTCCTGTTTGTGTTTTTCCGTTTTGAGATACAGTTCCGTTAATATAGATATAGTAAGCAGAGTCAAATGTTGGATTTTCAACTTTTGCAGTAAAGTTACTTTGGTTTACTGTCATTAAACTTGTAATGTTTGCTTTAGCTTCGTCTGGCCACATACTCATCATACCTGCACCTTGTTTTGCAGTTTCTAGGTATTCTGAAGCTTTATTGAAATTTAAAAGAAACAATTGTGTCAGTGATAAGTTTAGGTAAATTACTTTGTTGTAATCTTTTGGTTTTAATTTTTTGTATTCTTTACCTACATAACCCAAGTAGAATTTTTCAAGTTCTGTTAGATAAGATTGATCTAAAGAATTGCTTGCAATTTTGTCTAAAAACTCATTTGTTTTAGTATTAAATTCAATAAGTTCAGGAAACTCATCCGCTTTTTCGAATACACCGTAGTTTAATGTGAATTCTTTTTCTGTTGTAAAAATATTATTATCAGCAAGATATTTATATCCAATGTTATTTAGGTCACTTGCTAAACTTTGATTTGGCTTTCCGTTTACATAAGTTCCAGAATACATTTTAGCATTTGTGCCTTTTTCGTATATGATTTCATTGTTTTTTCCTAAAACCAAATATTTGAAATCTCCGTCTAAAAGATAAGTACCATTATCAGCTCTTTTGTAAGTAGCTCCTTTGTATCCCATTAAAACGCGAACATCTGGGTTTGATACATCTTTTTTAGAGTAATCTTCAATAGTGTTTTTTACTACATTATGCTCATACGTTTTTGTGGTCTTGTCAGCGTAATCTGCGTTCCAAGTATCATCTCCTTGAACAATAATATTGTATGTTTTAATGTTTTTGAAAAAGTCAGATTTAGGAATCGTTATCTTAACTTTTTTCTTGTTAGTGTCTGCTTTTTGGGCATAAGATGCACTGCTTAATGCAGTTAGTAATAAGATTAGGGTAATTTTTTTCATAGGATTATTTTTGTCAAATATATGATTATGACAGATAAATATAGTATCAGATTAAATATTTTTAAATGAAAAAAAAATGAACTTATATTTCGTTAGGATTTAATACTTTAATTGAATTCTATACGATGAAAATTTGTATTGTAAACCGGATTATTTCGATTAAGATCATTTAGTACATATTCTGTATAATCTTTTCCGCCTTTCATTAAATAAAAAAGGGATTTGATAATGTAAATTGGCTGAAAAAAAGATTCACTCCAGCAAGATTTTAAATTCAATATGAAATGTTTTAAAGCATATTTGATTGTGCTTTCTTCAGGTCGAACGAAGTAAATATTTGAGCCTTTAAATTTTTTAACCAGTTTTGAAATAGTATTAGGAAAAATAACAAATCTTCCTCCTTGTTGTACCAATACATTTATTTCAAACGTTGTTAGTCCTTCGGTATTATTTGTTTTCATAATCAATTTACTTAAAATAGATAGAACATTAAATATTTTGCAAATTTCAGATTAATTATTTTGGTTTTGTGTTTGTAAAAGTTTTAAAAATAGCAGTTTAAGGTTTTTTTTAATGAAAAAATCGGAAACTCAACTTAATGAATTTCCGATTGATTTTTAATTTTGAACAAAATTTAGTTTACAGCAACAGATGATTTTTCAGGAGCTAAATCAGCATCTTTTTCGTAAACATCTTGAAAAAAACCAACTTCTCCGTTTTGATTTACAAGCGAAGTAAAATAGCAGATATAAATTGGAACTTTTTTAGAAAGTTTGAAACTGTTTTCTGCTTTTCCAGCCATCGCATTGTCAATTTTTTCTTTAGTCCATTCAGGATAATCTTTCAACATGGCAACGGCTAATTCTTTGGCTAATTTTACATTAATACATCCGTGACTGAAAGTTCTTTTTTCAAAATCGAATAAAGTTTTAGACGGCGTGTCGTGCATATAAATATCGTCTGGATTTGGAAACATGAATTTAACTAAACCTAAAGAATTTTCTGGTCCAGGTTTTTGTCGTATCTGACCGTTTATCATTTCCATATTATGCTCCGCAAGATAATTTTTATTGGCAGCTATTTTTAATTTTAACTCATTTTCAACTATACTTTGCGGCACTGTCCAGTAAGGACTAAAAACAATTCTTTCGATTTGACCGTTAAAAATGGTAGTTTTAGTCAAAGGAGAGCCTACAAATACACTTGAAGTTAATTCAATTTTTCCGTTTTTAACATAAATCAATTCGTAGGACGGAACATTTACCATAATATATTCGTCATTGTTTACCAAGTCAGCCGAAATAGAACGAACTCTTTCCATATTAAGTACCAAGGTTTTTACTTTGTCAGAAATTGGAATATTCATTTCTTTAATATGTTCTTCTGCCAAAATGTAATTTGGTTTAAAACCATTACGAACTTTATATTTCATAACAGCATCCATTAGTTCACGATCATAAACATCACTTTTAGAATCCTGTTTTAAATCGCCCAATAAATACAAACGTGTTCTAACTTGAGCAATTGTATTTGAAACTGCATCTGGACGCAAATCTTTGTATGGAGTTTCTGTTGTAATAGGTTTCCATTTGTTAGATTTTTCTATTTTTTTATATTGTTTTAAAACGCCTTGCAGTTTATAGTATTGGTCATAAAGATTTCCATCATCCGCAGTTTTTGCTGTTGCTTTTTCGATTGTATTATAGTTTAGAAAATCTTTCAGCATCGCATCATAAGACAATTTTTTATTTGTATCTGAATTGCTTTTTTGAGCATATACAATGTATAAAGAACTTAAAAGCATATCAGCATCGATTGTAGAGAGATTGGTTTCTGATGAAGAATCAAAAAGCTGATCTATTTCTTTTTGGTAAGGAATAACCAAATCGTTTGTTTTTTTTGCTTTGTCATATAAAATGGTGCCAAACTGATTGATTTCATTCTCGTCGTACCAAATAGTTCCAAGAGATCGGTTTTTGTATAAGGACATGACATCAGATTTATACTTTTTTAAATCAGTATATTTCTTGAAGAATTCGTTTGAAACATTGTCTTTTACATCATCATTATCTGAATTATTGTAAAAAGCCAAAACGTTAGCTTTATAATTCTTAGATTCAACGTTCTCGTACTTATTAAAAGATACGATAGTAAAAGTAAGAGCAATAATTATACTTAGGTGATATGTAGTTTTCATTTTTTTAAATTTTTACGTTATTACTTAGATTTTAAGTTTGGTAAAAATTTGGGGCTTTTTCTACCTTACTAAATTACTTTAAGATCTTGAAAATGAGTTTCTTTATTAAATATAGATTTATCAAAATTGCCATGTTGTAGGTTTATATACTATAGATCAATAAGAGATTTAAAATGTTACCCCAGTAGTTTAGGAATAGTGAATCTTTTTTTGTTAACATAAAGCTATTAGAGTAACCAAATATTAAAATATTTTGTAAATTGCTCCCTTAAAATTATCATATTCATAAAATGGAACAACAAATACCATATATTCCTAAAAATAAAGTAAGAATTGTCACAGCTGCTTCACTTTTTGACGGACACGATGCTGCGATCAATATCATGCGTCGTATTATTCAGTCAACAGGAGTTGAAGTAATTCATTTAGGACACGACCGCAGTGTCGAAGAAGTGGTTAATACCGCAATTCAGGAAGATGCTAATGCAATTGCAATGACTTCTTATCAAGGTGGCCATAATGAGTATTTTAAATATATGTATGATTTGCTTCGCGAAAAAGGAGCAGGACATATCAAGATTTTTGGCGGCGGCGGCGGAGTAATTCTCCCAAGCGAAATCTCAGAATTGCATGAATATGGTATTACTAGAATTTATGCACCAGATGACGGACGTTCGTTAGGACTTCAAGGAATGATTAATGATTTGGTTCAGCAAGCTGATTTTCCTATTGGAGACAAATTAAATGGAGAAATCGATCATATCGAAAATAAAGTTCCAACGGCAATTGCACGTTTAATTTCGGCTGCAGAGAATTTTCCTGAGATTGCAAAACCAGTTTTTGATAAAATTCACGAAAGCAACGCCGATTCTAAAATTCCGGTTTTAGGAATTACAGGAACGGGAGGTGCAGGAAAATCATCTTTGGTAGACGAATTGGTTCGTCGTTTTTTAATTGATTTCCCAGAAAAAACAATCGGATTAATTTCTGTCGATCCATCAAAAAGAAAAACTGGAGGAGCACTTTTAGGGGATAGAATCCGAATGAATGCTATTAATAATCCTCGTGTATATATGCGTTCGCTGGCAACACGTCAATCTAATTTGGCTTTATCTAAATATGTAGCCGAAGCAATTCAGGTTTTGAAAGCAGCAAAATATGATTTGATTATTTTGGAAACTTCGGGAATCGGACAATCTGATACCGAAATTATGGATCATTCTGATGTTTCTTTATATGTAATGACGCCAGAATTTGGAGCGGCAACGCAATTGGAAAAAATCGACATGCTTGATTTTGCCGATTTAGTAGCTTTAAATAAATTTGATAAACGCGGCGCACTTGATGCTTTGCGCGATGTAAAAAAACAATATCAAAGAAACCATAATCTTTGGGATAAAAATCCTGACGAAATGCCTGTTTTCGGAACAATCGCTTCGCAGTTTAACGATCCTGGAATGAATACGCTTTATAAAGCGATTATGGATAAAGTGGTTGAAAAAACGGCTTCAGATTTGAAATCGACTTTTGAAATCACAAAAGAAATGAGCGAGAAGATCTTTGTGATTCCGCCACACAGAACACGTTATTTATCTGAAATTGCAGAGAATAACAGGTCTTACGATGAAACAGCACTTTCGCAGCAAAAAGTAGCGCAGAAATTATACGGAATTTTCAAAACCATAGAATCGGTTTCTGGTAAAGTTCCTCAAATCAATAAAGCAGGAATTGACGACAATAGTGTCATCCTGAGCGGAGTCGAAGGACTTGACGAAAACAGAATCTTTTTAAATCTTTTACTAAATCAATTTGATAAAGTAAAAATGGACTTAGATCCGTACAATTGGGAAATTATTCTGAATTGGGATGAAAAAGTAGCAAAATACAAAAATCCAGTCTACTCGTTTAAAGTTCGCGATAAAGAAATCAAGATTGCAACACATTCTGAAAGTTTGTCACATTTACAGATTCCGAAAATTGCTTTACCTAAATATGAAGGCTGGGGCGATATTTTGCGTTGGAATTTACAGGAAAATGTTCCTGGAGAATTTCCGTTTGCTTCGGGATTGTATCCGTTTAAGCGTGAAGGCGAAGATCCGTCAAGAATGTTTGCGGGCGAGGGCGGACCAGAAAGAACTAATAAACGTTTTCATTATGTAAGTGCAGGATTGCCTGCAAAACGACTTTCGACTGCTTTTGACAGTGTTACTTTATACGGAAACGATCCAGATTTACGCCCAGATATTTATGGGAAAATCGGGAATGCGGGAGTTTCAATTTGTTGTTTAGACGATGCTAAAAAGTTGTATTCAGGTTTTGACTTGGTTCATGCTTTAACATCTGTAAGTATGACAATTAATGGGCCTGCGCCAATGTTGTTAGGCTTTTTTATGAACGCGGCAATCGATCAGCAATGCGAATTGTACATCAAAGCCAACGAATTAGAAAAAGAAGTTGAGGCAAAAATCAACAAAATATATGCTGCTAAAGGTATTGAAAGACCAAAATACCAAGGCGATTTACCAGAAGGAAATAATGGTTTAGGATTAATGCTTTTGGGCGTTACCGGAGATCAGGTTTTGCCTTTGGAGGTTTATAATGAAATAAAAGTAAAAACGTTATCGCAAGTTCGTGGAACGGTTCAGGCTGATATTTTGAAAGAAGATCAGGCGCAGAATACTTGTATTTTCTCAACTGAATTTGCGTTGCGATTAATGGGAGACGTTCAGGAATATTTTATTACTAAAAACGTTCGTAATTTCTATTCGGTTTCAATTTCAGGATATCATATTGCAGAGGCGGGAGCAAACCCAATTACGCAATTGGCATTTACGCTTTCAAATGGTTTCACTTACGTGGAATATTATTTGAGCCGCGGAATGAACATTAACGATTTTGGACCAAACTTATCGTTCTTCTTCTCAAACGGAGTTGATCCTGAATATTCAGTTATTGGTCGTGTGGCACGTAAAATTTGGGCAAAAGCCATGAAAAACAAATACGGAGCCAATGAAAGAGCACAAATGTTGAAATATCATATTCAGACTTCTGGACGTTCGTTACACGCACAGGAAATTGATTTCAACGATATTAGAACCACTTTACAAGCTTTGTATGCGATTTACGATAACTGTAATTCGCTTCACACCAA
The DNA here is from genome assembly GCF_044005885.1 of Flavobacterium sp. FlaQc-30. Classification (NCBI taxonomy): domain Bacteria; kingdom Pseudomonadati; phylum Bacteroidota; class Flavobacteriia; order Flavobacteriales; family Flavobacteriaceae; genus Flavobacterium; species Flavobacterium sp. FlaQc-30. The sequence goes on from NZ_JBIPCO010000006.1 coordinate 403,026, forward strand.
TGCTTACGACGAAGCGATTACAACGCCAACAGAAGAATCTGTACGTCGTGCCATGGCGATTCAGCTGATTATTAATAAAGAATTAGGTTTAGCGAAAAACGAAAATCCAATTCAAGGTTCGTTCATCATCGAAGAATTAACTGATTTAGTGGAAGCAGCGGTTTTACAGGAATTCGACAGAATTACAGAAAGAGGCGGAGTTCTAGGCGCAATGGAAACGATGTATCAAAGATCTAAAATTCAGGAAGAAAGTTTGTATTACGAAACCTTAAAACACAATGGCGATTTTCCAATTGTGGGTGTAAATACATTCTTGAGTTCAAAAGGTTCGCCAACGGTAATTCCGGCAGAAGTAATTCGTGCCACCGAAGAAGAAAAACAATATCAAATCACGATGCTGGATAATTTACACCAGTTTCACGAAGCAAAAGTAAACGAGCATTTAAGTAAACTGCAAGAAGCGGCTATTAAAAACGAAAACTTATTTGATCATTTAATGGAAGCTACAAAGGTTTGTTCTTTAGGTCAGATTACTTCGGCGTTGTTTGAAGTTGGCGGGCAGTATAGAAGGAATATGTAGGATTTTTATCTTTTTATTGATATAGAAGAACCTCTCAGAAATGGGAGGTTTTTTGTTACGTTCAATTGAGGTTTAGCTCATAAATTTAAAGTTTATCTCTCTAGTTTGTCATTTCGATCCCGAGGCTTCGGGATCGAAATGACAATATTGTGGCTAAAAACGTTCCATAGGAACAAATCATATTGTAGGGGCGGATTTTAATCCGTTCATGACAAAGAAACTCCGCAACAATGCGTGCTCAGCGTACGAAGATTTCTCTCCCGAAGCCTCGGGATCGAAATGACATACAAAATCCTATTGTCAAATATAGCCTGTGGTTT